>NZ_PXZO01000040.1 GCF_003013475.1 Brevibacillus porteri | reverse complement strand
CTAAATGGGGTCTTGACCATTTGGCGAGCAGGGGCTTTTTCTTTTTCAAGCGTATACTCGGTAATGAAAAATCGAACACTATCAGGTGCGACTATGACTACTACGTTTACTACGACAAGAAGGGTGGCAGCCGGATGAAAAAGGTCATACTTTTCCTGATCGACTCCATGATGCCTGATGTTTTGGAGCGATGCATTGCTGCCAATAAAGCACCGGCACTTCGGTTTTTCATGGAGCATAGCCAGTACATACCAGATTGTGTGACTGTTTTCCCTACGATGACGGCTTCGATAGACTGCTCCCTCATAACGGGGGTGTACCCCGATCAGCACAAAGTACCGGGGCTAGTTTGGTATGATGCAGAGCAGAAAAAGATGGTGAATTATATAAATGGGGCCGCTTCTATCCGAAAAATAGGCATTTCGAGCTGTGGCGGAAATGTTCTTTTTGATTTGAATGAACGTCATCTTAGCAAGGATGTCAAAACCATTCATGAGGTACTGGAAGAAAACAATCTCGTATCGGGTTCCATCAATGTGATCGCCCATCGCGGACATAAGCAGCATAAGGTGAAAATGCCGACCTTGCTTGATACAATCACATCTTTTTCCTTGCGAGAAAAGGTGAGTGGTCCAACGATCATGAGTATGGGCACGCTGGTCCGTCCTGCACTGTTTCGCTCTGTCCCGTGGGATTTCGCCCAATCCGCTTTAGAAGGCTACGGGATTAATGATGCCTATGCAATCGATGTTTTGATCGAAGTGATACGCAGCGGTCAGCAGCCGCATTTTACGCTGGTCTATTTGCCAGAGAATGATCATAAACTCCACAATTCCCCGGAGGATGCCGTACAGCACTTGGCAGATGTGGACAAGCAATTGGCTCGTTTGCTGGATAGCTTCGCGTCATGGGAGCAAATGCTGGAGAGAAACGTATGCATTTTGATTAGTGATCATGGACAAACCGTCATCGGAGAAAGTGAAGACCACAATATTCCGCTGGATCATCTCCTGGCGAATTTTTCGATCCATGCGCTTGGCACTGACGTGACATCAGAAGTGGAAGTGGTCATTTGCAATAATGAGCGTATGACTTTTTTGTATCCAGTGAATGGAATGGATCCATTTTCTATTGTAGAAGCGGTTAGTGTGGAAGAAAGAATTGATTTGATTGCTTGGAAAGAGGGCGAGAAGATAAAGGTGCGTCGTGGTGGAACACAACAGGAAATGTGTTTTTGGCGCAATGGGGAGTATCATGATGCGTATGGTTCTTCTTGGTCCATTGAAGGGGACGTTTCCGTGCTGGATGTGCAATATGATGGAGAGTGTCTTTCTTTTGATACATACCCGGATGCTTTTTCTCGACTATACGGGTCGCTGTTCTCGCAGACCGTTGACGTGGTAGTCGTTACTGCTGCCAAGAGCTATGAATTTTTATCGGAATGTGCTCCCACGCATTTAGGTGGAGGAAGTCACGGCTCACTGCATAAGCAAGATTCGCTGATTCCGTTAGTGATTGCAGGTGCTTCGGAGATGTTTCCACTCCCAGCAAGACTGGTTGATGTCAAAGATTTTATTCTTCGAGAGCTGGGGATTCCGTCAGTCTCAAATCGGCAATGAGCGGGACATGATCGGACCAATTGACAGGTAGCAGCTCGTAGTGCTCAATATTCCAGTGATGAGAAGCAAAAATATAGTCCAGACGTCGGCGGAAGGCTGGAAGAGTTGGTCTTTTTTCCTGACCTGAGACAAGAGCACAGTCCATCAGGTGTGGATTAAAGGACACATTACTCGCGTTGAAATCCCCCATTAGGAGTAATGGGGCTTTTGCGTGTTGCTGTATTAATGTCGACATGAGCTGTAGTTGGGCCAGTCTGCTTACTTGATTTAAGCTACAGTGTGTAACGCAAAGCGTAATCGTACGACCGTACCCTTGGAAGGATGCATAAAGGAGGGTTCGTTGCTCTTTTCTGGCTGGCAAAACGATGGCGTCGACATTTTCAAGCGCGTACTTCGATAGCAGTGCATTGCCGTAATACCCATCTCCTATCGCAATTGAAGGGGAGAAGGCTAGGTGATACTGTAATTGATCGGCGATGTAGCTCGCTTGATACCCATACTTCCCGTTTTGGTGGACTTCCTGAAGACCGATGATGTCTGGTTGCAAGTCCTTTAAAGTCAGAGTCATTTCGTTCAAACGTTTTCGCCACCAGAGGTCACGGCCGCTATGAATGTTGTAGCTGACTACACGCACCCTCGTTCACTTCCTTTGTTAGACGTCATTTTTTTAACTTATTTAGTTTTCCCTATTGCATTAGGTTTTAGTCTATGCTATATTAAAAAACGTCGCCTCTGCTTGAGGCACAAATGGAATAAATGCTCCTTGAAAACCGGAATAGAATTAATCTGTGAAAATTAGCTTGTGTTTTACTTGAAGTCAGATTCATCTTCAAACTTTATTGGAGAGTTTG
>NZ_PXZO01000004.1 GCF_003013475.1 Brevibacillus porteri | reverse complement strand
GGTCCCCTTTTTTAAGTGGAGACGGACAGTCAATCCCCCTTGAGGGCGTGTCAGAGTCGAAGAGAACTGCGCTTTTTCTTCTCCTCCACTATGTTGACTCACTCGTCCTCAAAATCCAGTTGAATCCCATACTTTTTAATCCGTCGCATGAGAAGAGACTGGGTAATGCCGAGGGCTGCTGCTGTTTTGCGAGTCGTTTTGTGTGTGCGCAATGCTTGCAGAATAAATTCCATCTCAATTTTCTCCATCCGCTCTGTAAGAGAAAGAGAACCGAGTGAAAGAATCCCTTCCTCCAGCTCACGAATACTCCGCAGTTCTTCTGGCAAATCACTGACTTGGATTTCATCAAGCTTGGACGTAATCACGATCCGCTCTACCAAATTTTCCAACTCCCGCACATTCCCAGGCCATTCGTATTGATGCAAAACATCCAGCGCTTCCGGGGAAAAACGACGTTTCTGGTTATGCTTGCTATTGAATCGCTGTAAATTGTGGTGGAGTAAAGGGAAAATATCGTCCTTTCTCTCCCGTAATGGCGGAACATTGATTGGCAAAATATTTAGGCGATAGTACAGGTCGTGCCTGAATTTGCCCAACCGCACGAGTTCCTGAAGGTTGGCATTCGTTGCCGTTATGATGCGGATGTCAGCTGTGTATGTTTTGGTGCCGCCGATCGGCATAAATGTTTTGTTTTGCAAAAGCAGCAGTAATTTCGATTGCAAGTGGTAGGGAAGCTCGCTGATTTCATCCAAGAAAAGCGTCCCTTTGTCCGCCATTTTCACTAATCCGATTTTCCCCGAGTGACTCGCCCCCGTAAATGCCCCTTTGTGGTAGCCGAACAGCTCTGACTCGATCAAGGTTTCAGGAATGGCGCTACAGTTGACGTGGACGAACGGCCCGCTTCTTCGTTCGCTCAACTGGTGGATTTGCTCCGCAAGATAGCTTTTTCCTACACCTGTTTCACCCGTAATAAACACGGTCGTGTCGACAGGGGCTGCTTTTTTCATTAATTCTAGCAGGGCTAGATAGGAACGGCTGTTGCCAATCAAGGTTTGGGAGGAGCTCTGGCTCGCTTCCCATTTCATGAGCTGAATCTCTTCGCTGTACCGCTTTAGCAAAGCGACTGTCTCTTCCAGCTGTGAACTGGCACGGGCTGCCTCGGTGATATCGCGCGAGTGGGAAACAATCAGCTCCGGTCTCCCGTCCTCATCCGGGATGATATGTCCAGTCACCAGGAATTTTCCCTTATTATTGACGAGCTGAATGGTTGTGGTCGGTTTTCCCGTTTCCAAAACCAAGCGGGTGACTGAAGGACTGAAAATCCCCATTTCTTCGAGGTCGGATACGTTTTGCCCGATGAGTTCAGCTTTTGGTAAGCCACACAGGTTTTCACTCGCATTGTTTAACCATAAAGTAGTTCCCTGCGCATCAGCAATGAATATGCCATCTGCCAGTGTGTTCAAGATGTCAATAAAACGATCAACAGAAGACAGTGCTAGTATCTCCGCAGCTTTTTCCATGTTGAGTAGCTCCCTGGTTTTTCAACTGATTGTACAAGATCAAATTGATCGTTGTATAGTGAATCGAAATTAAAAATAGTTGAGTCGAAATAGATTCAAGAAAAAAGTTAGACTTTTCCTACTTTTCGATTCGAAAGTGAATCTACTTCGACTCAACCGGAAAGGAATGCTTTTAGCTTGATTGCGTTTTCTTGCCCTTTTAAGGCTTGGCACAAGAATTGCTATTACATAGTTGGACGTAAGCGATTGACCCAAGAATAAGAGATAAGGAAAAGCATGCGATGTTATCAAAACTGGTGACGCACGAACAAGCAGTGGAGCATGTTCTGGATGGCACCCGGCTGATGTATGGCGGATTCGGCACGATTGGTTCCCCAGCACACTTGATTGATGCGATCTTGCACAAAGGCGTGCAAAACTTGACACTCATCGGAATTGATGCGGGGTATCCGGAAATCGGAATCGGAAAGCTGATTAGTCATGGACGGGTGAGGCGGCTGATAACCACACATATTGGCTCCAATCCCGAAGCAGGTCAACGAATGATGGACGGGATGCTGGAAGTGACATTTTGTCCACAAGGAATTTTCGCAGAAAAGATTCGGGCAGGAGGTGTTGGCATTCCGGGAATCGTTGTAGATGCGCATGTGAGAGGAGAGCGAATGGAAGGAGCAGAGCCATTTGCTTTTGCCGGAAGAACTTGTCAGATTGAAGCTGCCCTTACAGCGGAGGTAGGGATCGTCTATGCGAAACAGGCGGATACTTACGGAAACCTCATTTATGACAAGGCGGCAAGAAATCTGAATCCGCTAGTAGCGATGGCCGCAGATATCACGATCGCTGAAGTGGAGGAGATCGTTCCTGTAGGAGAGCTGGACCCGGATAAAATCGTGACGCCTGGCATTTTTGTGGATTATATCGTGGTTCGTGGCGGAGGGAACAGCTAATGGGATTGGAAATGGATCAGCGAAATATGGTTGCGTGGCGTGCAGCCAAAGAGGTCGCTCCCGGAATGGCAGTGAACTTGGGGATTGGGATACCTGAGCTCGTCGCTGATTTTATCCCGCATGAATGGCAAGTCATGTTTCACTCGGTGAATGGAATCTTGGGAGTCGGCCCTACGCCGTTAAAGGGAGAAGAGGACGAGCATATTTCCAACGCAGGTGGAGCACCTGTTACCGTTGTACCGGGGGCATCGTATTTCGACAGTACCATAGCGTATGGCATGATCCGAAGAAGAAAGCTGGATGCAGCGTTTATCGGGGCGTTGCAGGTGAATCGCCGAGGAGATCTGGCAAACTGGATTGTTCCTGGCTCACGCGTTCACGGAATTGGTGGAGGAGCAGAGCTAGCCTATTACGCGAAGAAAGTAATCGTGCTCATGAGCCATGTCAATCAGACAGGCGAGCCCAAAATTCGCAGGGAGTGCACATTGCCACTGACGGCGAAGGGCTGCGTTGATCTCATTATCACCGAGAGGGCCGTTATCGAGGTCACGCAAAGAGGCTTGCTTTTGACAGAGGTCATGTACCCGTACACCTTGGAAAATGTCATCACGCATACCGGAGCACCGCTAATAATTTCAGAAAATTTACAAATAGTAGAGTAATGAGAATTGTAAGCGCGAACATAAAGAATTGGGGGATGGAACAGATGAAAAAAACATGGAAAACAATCGCAGGAGTCGTATTTTCGTTGTCACTACTTGTAAGCGGATGTAGCCAAGGCGCTTCCACTAACAGCGCGGTAGGTCAAGCGGGTGGGGCTACTGCTGGAAATGCATCGTCCATGACAAAAGAGGCAGGCGTATTTGTATACGCGGCATCAGGTGAATATCAGCCATTCAGCTACTTCAAGGATGGTCAATTGACCGGCTTTGATGTCGAGATCGGTAATGAGATCGCCAAGCGCTTGGGGCTTGAGCCAAAGCCAGTCACGTCGCCTTTTTCCGGTATTATCGCAGGGGTAAAGGAAGGACGCTACGATGCGGCGATTGCCAGCCATGCGATTACAGAAGAGCGGAAGCAGCAGGTTGATTTCGCAGACCCGTACTACTTGTCCGGTGGTCAACTGTTCGTTCGCCCGGATGGGACCATTAGCACGCTAGAAGGATTAAAAGGCAAGGAAGTGGCAGTTGCACTCGGCACTACACATGAAAAGATGGCGCGGGAGTATACGGATAACATC
Source organism: Brevibacillus porteri (assembly GCF_003013475.1). Lineage (GTDB taxonomy): Bacteria > Bacillota > Bacilli > Brevibacillales > Brevibacillaceae > Brevibacillus > Brevibacillus porteri. Next base: position 123,569 of record NZ_PXZO01000004.1, on the reverse strand, counting down.
AAAACGTATGACAGTGATGTAACGGCTCTGCGTGCCTTGGAGCAGGGAAAACATGATGTCGTGATTACAGATAGCGTCGTAGGGGAGATTGCCATTGGGCAAGGCTTGAAGCTCAAGAAAAGCGGGTCGCCACTCTCGGAAGTCAAGCATGGAATCGCAGTGCGCAAAGGAAATACGGAATTGCTGAACAAGATCAACGAAGTGCTCAAGCAAATGATGGAAGATGGTACCTACGTCAAATTGAGCGAAAAGTATTTTAATCGCGACATCAGCAAAGCCGAATAGTAGTTGATATAACAAGCATATTCCATTACGAGTGAGGGGTGGCATCAAGTGCCCAGTATTGCCCATCTGACAGAAGAGTTTCTCCGGACATTGCCGTTTTTTTGGAAGCCGTTGCTGCTGACATTTCAGCTGACGATCGCTTCTGTTATCGTAGGCTCGATTATCGGATTGTTTGTCGCCTTGTTAAAGGTGTCCAAGCTTCCAGTTGCACGTTTCATAGCCAATGCGTACATCATGATCATTCGCGGTACGCCGTTAGTCGTGCAAATTTTTGTTTTGTATTTCGGCTTTTACAAAGTCATTGACCTGGGTCAATTTTGGTCTGCAGCGCTTGCTCTGGCGATTCACAGCGGAGCCTATATCGCAGAGATTTTCCGGGGCTCTATTCAGTCGATTGATAAAGGACAAATGGAGGCAGGGCTGTCTTTGGGCATGTCCACCCGTCAGACTATGCGTCGGATCATTTTGCCGCAAGCGATGAAACGATCGATCCCGCCACTTGGCAACCAGTTTATTTTGTCTTTGAAGGAATCGTCTCTGGCCGCTTTCATTGCCATGGATGAGTTGTTCTCACTGGCCCGCCGCTTGTCTGCGGAAACCTTTGATGAAATGACGTACTTTTTGATTGTGGCGCTCTATTACTTGGTTATTGTCATGGCGTTTACGTATGTGGTCCACATCATGGAGAAGCGTCTGGCAAAAGGAGAGGCGTAAAGCGGAGGGGAAAGACGATGGAAAAGCAAAGAGAAATGATACGCGTGCAAAATTTGAAGAAAAGCTTTGGAAAAGTGGAAGTTCTCAAGGATGTTACCTTGCAAGTCGGAAAGGGCGAGGTCGTCGTCTTGATCGGTGCCAGTGGATCGGGGAAAAGCACATTGATTCGCTGCATTAATTTTCTGGAGATCAAGGACGGCGGAGAGATCTATATCGAAGGGAAAAGCATCGACCCGAAAAAGGATCTGACCAAAGTACGGCAAAAGGTAGGCATGGTGTTCCAGCACTTCAATCTGTTTCCGCATAAAACGGTACTGGAAAACATCATGGAGGCACCGCTGATTGCAAAGAAAGCGGATAAGGAAGAAACGAAGCAGGAAGCGCTCCGGCTGTTGCAAAAGGTAGGTCTTTCTGAAAAAGCAGACGCCTACCCGTCCAGCCTCTCCGGTGGACAAAAGCAACGCGTGGCAATTGCTCGTTCGCTGGCGATGAAGCCTGAGATCATGCTTTTCGACGAACCAACCTCAGCGCTTGACCCAGAGCTGGTAGGGGAAGTGCTAGAGACAATGAAGCAGCTCGCGCAAGAAGGAATGACGATGATTATTGTGACGCACGAAATGGGGTTCGCCAAGGAAGTCGCCGATTGGGTTGCGTTTATGAATCAAGGCAAGATCATCGAGATGGCTAGACCCCAAGAAATTTTCAACAACCCGAAAGAAGAGCGCACGAGAGAATTTTTGAACCGTGTACTGTAATGGCGTAAAAACGAAAGGGAGCTGTGGCATGAGAGACGTGGTCATAGTCGCGGGTGTGCGCAGTGCAGTGGGTGCATTCGGGAAAAGCCTGCGTGACATACCGGCAACAGAGCTGGGGCGGCAAGTATTGGAAGGCTTGATGAATAAGGTTGATTTGCCGAAGGAACAAGTCAATGAAGTGATTTTTGGCAATGGTTACGTACATGGGGGAGGACTCAATGCTGCACGTATCAGCTCGCAGCTGGCGGGATTTCCACGCAATGTCTATGGTCACATCGTCATCAAAGCATGTGGTTCAGGATTGAAGGCGATTGGCAACGGTGCGCTAGCCATAGCAGCAGGTCAAGAGGATGTGGTGATTGCGGGGGGAGTGGAGTCCATGAGCAATGTTCCCTACCTCGTGAAGAACCGCTGGGGCAGCAAATTCGGCAATTTGTCTATGGAGGACGCCCTCTTGTCCGATGGCTTGATCTGCTCGCTGACTGATGAGCATATGGGGATGACCGCTGAACGGCTGGCTGTACAGTACGGTATTTCCCGTGAGGAGCAGGATAGATATGCCTACGAGAGTCACGTAAAAGCAGCGGCAGCAATCGAAGCGGGTACGTTCGAGAGTGAGATCGTTCCGATTGAAATCAAGGATCGCAAAGGCAACCGCGTATTTGCGCAAGATGAATCCGTTCGCCATGATATCAAGCTGGAAGAGCTGGCTAAGCTGAAAAGTGTTTTTCAAAAAGAAGGAACCATCACTGCCGGAAATGCGTGTCCGATGAATGACGGCGCAGCCGCTGTATTGATGATGTCTCGTGAAAAGGCGGAGGAAGCGGGTTTGACTCCGCTCGTGAAAATCAAGGCTTTTGCCAGCGCAGGCGTCGAACCTGGCGTGATGGGGATCGGACCAGTGCCCGCCACGCAGAAGGTTCTGGAGAAAGCGGGATTGACGCAGGGTGACATTGGACTCATCGAATTGAACGAGGCATTTGCCGCCCAGGCTTTGTCTGTAATCAAATGCCTGGAGCTGGACACGAGCAAGGTGAATGTCAATGGAGGCGCGATTGCCTTGGGTCACCCTGTGGGAGCTACTGGTGCTAAACTGACAGTGACGTTGATGAACGAAATGATGCGCAGACGAGAGAAGTATGGCATGGTGACGCTGTGCATGGCAGGTGGCATGGGGATGTCAGTGATCTATGAAAATTTGACGATGTAAAATTCTCATGTGCATATGAAAAAGCCCCGAACCTTGATATGTCGGGGCTTTTTGCCATGAAAGTGTGATCGCTTATTAGGGGACCTATTGTTCGTGTAAGTATTTTCGCAATGTGGCCGCTACTTCTGTTGGGTTTTCCAGCTGTACAATGACATGCTGATATTTAACATGACCCTCTACTTTTAGAATCAACAACGAATCAGTCTGGGCAAAAGAAAGGAAGTACCACTCATTTCCGTGCTGAAAGCTTCCTTCATATATGTTCAATGGAGCTATAGACGTTCCTGGCATGCGCAACATCCATTTTGGCGGAACAAAAGAACCGACCTCGACATGCTTGATCGATTGATACGGTAACGTGATGGTACTCTTCAAGGCTAAGAAGGTATGTAAGCCAGTGAGACGCAAGGTAAAATCCGTCTTTCCAAAATGTACACGTCTTCCCATCGTTGATCACCTCATTCATCTGCCATCGTTTCATTATCTCACAGATGAATGATGATGACACGGGACTATCAAAAAAGCCGGAGCTTCCCCGCAAGAGGAAGGCAACCGGCTTTTCGTATTCTTTCTTACATTTCTTCTGGAGCAGCCAAACCGAGCAGACGCAGACCTTCCTTTAGTACAGCAACGACTGCTGCTACGAGCTGGAGACGGGATGCTTTCACATCTTCTTCTTCAGCCAGGATGCGTACATTCGCATAGAACTTGTTGAACGTTTGCGCCAGGTCGATTACATACTTGCCGATTTGCGACGGATCGAAGTTATCGGCAGCACGTTCGATTACCTCTGGGAACGCGTTCAAGAGGGTAATCACTGCCCAAGCCTCTTTGCTGTCGAGTGCACCGGCAGCCAGGTTCACTGTCGTTGCTGACTGGTAGCCACCTCTGCGCAAGAGCGAGCATGCACGAGCGTGTGCGTATTGCACGTATGGTCCAGTTTCCCCTTCGAAGGTCAGCATCTCTTCCCAGGAGAAGTTGACATCATTCAGGCGGAAGTTTTTCAAGTCATGGAAAATAACTGCGCCTACCCCAACTTGACGAGCCACCTCTTCTTTATTGGATAGCGTAGGGTTTTTCTCTTCGATGACTTTTTGGACATCAGAAATGGCTTGTGCCAACACTTCTTCCAAGAGAACCACTTTGCCTTTACGCGTGGACATTTTCTTGCCGTCCTTGAGCATCATGCCGAATGGGATGTGGTGCATATTTGCGGACCACGCATAGCCCATTTTTTCCAACACTTTATAGAGCTGCTGGAAGTGGAGGCGTTGCTCGTTCCCTACGACATAGAGTGCTTTTGCAAAATCATACGATTCGTGGCGGAAGAGGGCAGCAGCCAAATCACGCGTTGCGTACAGGGTAGCGCCGTCTGATTTTTTGATCAGGCATGGCGGCATGTTATATTCATCGAGGTTCACAACCATCGCACCGTCGGATTCAGTCAACAAACCTTTTTCCTCGAGCAACGTTACAACGCGATCCATTTTGTCGTTGTAGAATGCTTCCCCGTGCGTGGAGTCGAAGGCTACGTTCATCAGGTCGTAAATCTTCATGAATTCCTTGAGGGACTCATCACGGAACCATTTCCACAGATGCTGTGCTTCTTCGTCGCCATCCTCGAGCTTTTTGAACCATTCACGGCCTTGGTCTTCCAGCGTAGAATCGTTTTCGACTTCTTCGTGGAAGCGTACGTAGAGGCTGAGCAGCTCCTTGATTGGTTCTGCTTTTACCTTTGCTTCGTCACCCCAGAGGCGGTACGCAACGATCAGTTTACCGAACTGCGTACCCCAGTCACCCAAGTGATTGATGCGCACTGGCTCGTAGCCTTGCTTTTCCATGATGTTGGCAATCGCGTTTCCGATTACAGTAGAGCGCAGATGCCCCATGGAAAACGGCTTGGCGATATTCGGTGAGGAGAGGTCGATTGGTACTTTGCGTCCTTGACCGACATTGCTGCTTCCATATGTGCTGCCTTGCGTAATGATTGTTCCGATTACTTGCTCTGCTACATTTTCTTGGTCCAGGAACAGGTTCACATACGGTCCAACTGCTTGTGATTCGCGCAATGGTGCACCGGAGAGCTGTCCAGCCAGCTCTGCTGCGATCATCGGTGGGGCTTTGCGCAATGCTTTTGCCAATTGGAAGCAAGGGAAGGCCACATCGCCCATTGCAGGGTTTGGTGGTGTTTCCAGCATGCCGTATACGGCTTCTTTTGTCAGTGTGTCTACGCCCATCGAGGAGAGCGTAGCGGCAATCTTTTCAGCGACTTGGTGTTTGTAGCTCATCTAAAATTTCTACTCCTTTCAAATAAAAAAACCTCTACGTCTCCTGTGAAAAAGAGACGAGAGGTTATACTCCCGCGGTGCCACTCTTGTTGTTTTTCCCTTCCAGTAAACTTGGAAGACAAAAACCGCTTGACCTGCTGTAACGGGCAGTCCCGGCATAGCCCTACACGATCCGTTGCCCATATTGACTGGCGTAGGATGTTCAGGCCGCATCTCCGAGGGGCGTTTCCTCACATGGTTTGGCATCGGGCTCACACTGTCCCCGACTCGCTACAGCCTCGCACAAGGAGTACTTTCCTCATCAACGATTCGTTTGTTTCTCTAGAATTATAGCTGTTTTAACCGTCAGGATGCAACTCACTGTTCCGGTTTTTGCAAAATCTTATCTAATTCCGCGAAATATTGTTTGGTCAGCTCTTCTCTTTCTTCCGCGCTGAGGTTATCCGCGTTCATCATTTGCTCTTTGTACTGTTCCAGCTTTTCGAGCATGGCCAGCTCGGCAGCAGCGGCATCGTCCAGATCGTAATTTTCCGATGGATCGAACGGGATCAATCGATTGTCATTACCACTGCGCAAATAAGCGGAGCGCCAGTTCTCCGGAAACTGGTATGGCTGTTCGCCAAACATAATCGCTAAAATATCGTCAGATTCAATCAGCAGGAAGTGATCGTAATCGTCTCTTCTGCCTCCCTCGGATAAATTAATGTGGGACAAAAAATAGTGGAGATAATGTTCCCCGGTTTCGGTATTCTTAACGATGGAATAGGTTTCAAACTCGGATTTGGATAGTTCTTTTATGGTCTCCAAACAGGACAGAAATTTGTCTTTTTCACGTGCTTGCAAGTCAGCCATGTCATCTCGTTCCTTTCGCTCTACAATAAGCCTCATGATAGCAAAAGCAATGTGCGCTGACAATGAAAGCAACGCAACGGAGTGCAGCAGTGGAAGAAGGGAAAAGGATGATAGATAAAATAGTTGGATAATCTTGTCACAAAAATAAGCCAGCTGGATCAAATACATATCAACACGAAACAAGGAGGTGAACAACGCGTGAATGCAAGTGCCAAAAGTAGCGAAGCGGACTGGACGCTGCAACTGACCAACGAGGAGAAGCTGACGAGACTCATGAGTGAGTACGGAGACAACATCGTGCAGCTCGCCTACTTGATCGTCAAGGACCGGGGAATCGCGGAAGACATTACCCAGGAAGTGTTCCTGAAGGCGTATCGGGGTCTGGATCAGTTCCGCCATCAGAGTAGCGTGAAAACGTGGCTTTACCGAATTGCGATCAACGAGTCCCGCAAATATTTGCGTTCGTGGTCCTTTCGCCAAATTTTTTCTACATACCTCTCCAAAGAGGAAGCACCCCCGGAAAAAGTAGACACGGCAAATGTTGAATCGGCAGTCATCGGACGAATGAGCAAGGTACAAGTAGCGGAGCAGGTGATGAAGCTCTCGCCGCTGTACCGAAAAGTCATGGTACTCCATTACTATGAAGATTTGTCGATAAAAGAGATTGCGCAAGTGTTGGATATTTCAGAAGATGCCGTACGAACCCAATTGTCCCGGGCCCGAAAACATTTTAAGGCATTGTGTGAAAAGGAGGGATTGGAATGGACGTAGATAAGCAAATGCGCGAAGCGGTACGGAATGGGAGTCAAGAATCTGTAGAAGACGTGAGGTTTACAAAAGAGATGGAATTGCGGATTAGAGGTGCGATTGCAAAGAATAAACACAAGAATCGAAACAGAATTTTCGTGGCGGGTTCGCTGGCAGCTTGCTTGGCGGTTACTGCTGTGGGAATGCACCAGCAAGGCTGGTTTCCACAGTTGCCAAGTGGCAAGAATGTAACGAATGCGATTGCAACGACTGCTACGAAAACAAATAATAAAGAGGCAAATCAGAACAGTGTAATGGTGTCGGCGGAAGAGGCCGTCTTACCATTGAAAAAAGTGATTCCAGCCTTGAGCAAGATGACAATAAGAGTGGATCGTACAAGCTATGGAATCAGTGATCTCATGTTACTGGAAGGCGATAATGAGCGTGCCAAGGTTGCTTATGATATACAGACAGGACAAATTGAGAGCTTTACAATCAATGGTGATCGGGGAGAACAGAAGGAAGGGAAATTGCCATCAGCCAAGACTGCTGAGAATGCAGCAAGCGCATTTCTTCAAGCTTTTTTGGGGGAGGAAAGTAAGACCTATCAGCTCGTCGAGACTCAGATCTATTCCGACGAGCATATGGTAAAAGACCCATGGATGAGCGTGAATTATCAACGGATCGAAAACGGCCAGCCCGTCCCGTTCGACGTAATGTCGGTTGGAATTGACCAACGTGAGCAAGTCGCGTTTTTCGGGCGATTGAACAAGAGCGAACAAGCCTTTTTCACCAAGCTGACAGATGCCATGCCCGATTTGAGCCCATCCCTTCTTCTTTTGGATAAAGAAAAGAACCACGATGGCATGTCATTCATTTTGGGGAAAACGAACAAAGAGGGACATCAGGTTTCCCTTGTGATCACTGGCAATGGTCAAGCATTGGAACATTATAGGCTTCTGTTTAAGGATGAAAAGGAAGCAAAGAGCCAGAAAAGAGCAGAAGGAGCAAAAGCATTGGAGCAAGAGCGACAGTTCCTGAACAAGCTGCTCGGGGCTGATAGCGAGAACTATCGGTTGTTGGACGCCAACCATCCGGGATTGTACCTGAGATACTATAACGGGATGCCGGTGTTGTCTGATGAAATAAGCATCGAAACAACCGACTCTGGCCACCTCGAATATTTCAATAAGGGGCTCGAATCATTTGAGCCGTCGCAGTACCCGGATGTATCGACTGCTGTGTCAGAAGAGGTAGCCATCAAAGAGCTGAGCGAGCATATGAAGCTTCGATACGTGCAGAATCCGAGAATACAGCCACAATCAAAACAAGGGGATATGTGGCAGCCCATTCTGGAGTACACACCAGCTGTTTCCTTCATGCAAAGAGGACGTGAAGATGGTCAGGAGTGGTATATCGACGCGACCAATGGCAAGATGGTGTATGGAACGGGAGATAACGGGCTTGCTTATGATCAGTTGAATACGAAGGAAGCACATCCGATCGAATCTCCAAAGGAATACGTCAAGGTTCGCTCCAAGGATGAGGCAAAAGCGTTGCTGCAAGCGGAATTCGGCATACAAGTGGATGACTCGACCTATAGAGAGAGTAACCGTGACGGACGCAAGGAATACGTCTGGAATGATAAAAATGACAAGTATATCGGCGTAGAAGTTCTCGCAGAAACAGGCAGTGTCGTCGGGCTGGGGACACCGCGTTCCGATACAGCAGTGACAGTCAAACGCGAGCAAGCGGAAGAGGCTGCACTTGCCTTTCTGCCTAAATACGTTGATCCAGGCATAAAAGAAGTGCAATTGGCGAAAGTCATACAGCCAGACGAAGCGAATCCTGTGTCATCGGGCGAATGGGAATTCAGATATCTCATGAGCAAGGATGGCATTCCAGTACAGGATCGCTGGCCAAAAGTGGCTTATTCAGTAACAGTCGATCCGTCTTCTGGCAAAGTGACAAAGTTTGAAAACTACAGAGAGACACACGAGCTGGTGGAGCTTCCAGCATCCGACGAGATAGTCTCAAAAGACAAGGCTGTTGAGGAGTATTTACGCGTCATGCCTTTGAAGCTGGTCTATTTGATGAGAGATGTGGATGGGCAAAAATTAGCGCAACCAAAGCTGGCGTATGTGCCGTGGAGTGACGAAAAGCTGGCGTTCAAATATATTACTCTGGATGCCGTGACAGGCAAGATCATCACCAAATAACAAGAAAAAAAGCTATCCCGCAGCCATTCCTGATGGCTTTTGGGATAGCCTTTTTTAAACGCTTATCTAACAGTCGTCACACGAACACCCGATAATTACCAACAGGATAAACAGCACGAGCACGATTGCGAAGCAGTCACCGAAGAATCCGTTTCCGCAGAATGATGTACTCATCTTTGTTTCCCCTCCTTTCCGTTATACTCCAGTCTATACACGAATGCCGATATTGGACTGGGCGGATGCCCAGCTTAGGCAAAAATGGGCGCGTAAGAGGAGAGGCTCAGTAAAAAATAGACAATTCACAATTGACGGGGAGACAAAGGGGGTGTTAAGATACTTGCAAACATTCAAGACATTTCGCCAAACAACTAAATGACAAGTGTACGACTCTTATCCAGAGAGGCAGAGGGACTGGCCTGATGAAGCCTCGGCAACCGGTAAAAATCCGGTGCCAATTCCAGCAAAGCTACGTGCTTTGAAAGATAAGAGGATGTCTCAGGCGTTTTCGTATCTGCTGACAAATCCTCTTCTTTCAAAGAAGAGGATTTTTTTATTTACCCAATTACGGAGAATAAGCCGATGCAAGGTAGAAAAGGGGCACGTCAATGAAACCAACTTTTCGCGAACAACTTTCCCGGAAAATTCTGATTCTGGACGGTGCAATGGGCACCATGCTTCAACAGGCAAACCTGACTGCTGATGATTTCGGCGGTGAAGCCTATGATGGCTGTAATGAACTCCTGAACCTGACCAGACCAGATGTGATCCGTTCCATTCACGAGAAATATTTAGCGGCGGGCGCAGACATCGTCGAGACAAATACGTTTGGTGCTGCTTCCATCGTTTTGGCTGAGTACGATGTGCCAGAAAAAGACCTTGAGATCAATATAGCCGCAGCCCGCTTGGCCAGAGAAGCGGTGGATGCCTATTCTACGGAGGAGTGGCCGCGTTTTGTAGCAGGTGCAATGGGACCTACGACCAAAACCCTTGCGTTGACAGGCGGTGTCACTTTCGAAGAACTGGTCGAGGCGTATTATCGTCAGGCAAAAGGTCTGATTCTTGGCGGCTCCGATGTTCTTCTATTGGAAACCTCGCAAGACACGTTAAACGTCAAGGCTGGCGGAATCGGGATTCGCAAAGCTTTTGAAGAGCTTGGACAGGAGCTCCCGGTGATGCTGTCAGGTACGATTGAGCCGATGGGCACAACGCTGGCGGGCCAAAACATCGAGGCGTTTTACATCTCCTTGGAGCATTTACAGCCAGTCTCCATTGGTTTGAACTGTGCGACAGGACCAGAGTTCATGCGTGATCATCTGCGGACACTGTCAGGAATTGCCCAATGTGCGGTTAGCTGTTATCCGAACGCAGGCTTGCCAGACGAGAACGGCCATTACCATGAAACGCCACAGGGACTTGCTTCGAAAATGCGGGCATTCGCTGATCAGGGCTGGATAAACGTCGCTGGCGGTTGCTGCGGAACAACGCCTGACCATATTCAAGCGATGGCAGAAGCGTTGAAAGACTGCAAGCCGCGCAGTGCAGCTGTGGAACCGCTGAGCGCAGTCTCCGGGATCGAGGTTGTTTACGTCGAAGATGACAATCGTCCCTTGCTAGTAGGGGAGAGGACCAATGTCATCGGTTCCAAAAAATTCCGTGAAATGATTGCAGCTGGTCATTATGAAGAAGCATCTGATATTGCCCGAGCACAAGTGAAGCGCGGCGCACATGTCATCGATATATGCTTGGCTGACCCCGACCGTGATGAATACGAAGATATGGAAAAATTCCTACAGTTCATCGTGAAAAAAGTAAAAGCGCCCCTCATGATCGACTCGACAGATGCCAAGGTCATGGAACTGGGACTTCGCTATTCGCAAGGGAAGGCCATTCTCAACTCGATCAACTTGGAAGACGGGTTGGAGCGATTTGAGGAAGTCGTTCCGCTTATTCACAAATTCGGTGCCTCCGTTGTCGTTGGAACGATTGAGGAAGCAGGTATGGCTATCACTCGCGAAAAGAAGCTGGAGGTCGCGCAACGCTCGTACGACATTCTTGTCAACCAGTATGGCATAAAGCCACAGGATATTATATTCGATCCACTCGTCTTTCCAGTAGGGACAGGGGATGAACAATACATCGGCTCTGCCAAGGAAACCGTAGAAGGAATTCGTTTGATCAAACAGGTAATGCCTGCTTGCAAGACGATCCTGGGTGTCAGTAACGTTTCCTTCGGCTTGCCTCCTGCGGGTCGGGAAGTGCTGAATGCAGTCTTCTTGTACCACACAACTCTCGCAGGGCTTGATTACGCCATCGTCAACACGGAAAAGCTGGAGCGCTATGCTTCGATCCCAGAAGACGAGAAAAAGCTGGCAGAAGCTCTTCTATTCGAGACAAATGATGAGACATTGGCGGCCTTCACCGAATTTTATCGCCAAAAGAAAAAGGAAGTCAGTGTGGAAGTCTCCTCGTTAACGCTCGAGGAACGTTTGGCCCGTTATGTAGTCGAAGGCTCCAAGGATGGCCTGGTGGAAGACTTGAAGCTGGCTCTGGATAAATACACACCGCTCGAGATCATCAACGGTCCGTTGATGGCTGGGATGGAAGAGGTCGGTCGCCTGTTCAACGGCAACCAGCTGATCGTGGCAGAAGTATTGCAGAGCGCGGAAGTGATGAAGGCATCCGTTTCGTTTTTAGAGCCATTCATGGAAAAAAGCGATGCCGCTGCCAAGGGGAAAATCTTGCTGGCGACAGTCAAGGGCGATGTACACGACATCGGAAAAAACCTCGTGGAAATTATTTTGTCAAACAACGGCTACAATGTCGTGAACCTAGGGATCAAGGTACCGCCAGAGCAACTGATTGCCGCATGCAGAGAAGAAAAGCCGGATGCCATCGGTCTGTCTGGACTCTTGGTAAAATCCGCACAGCAAATGGTCATTACAGCACAAGACCTGCGTGATGCAGGCATTGATATCCCGATGATGGTTGGCGGTGCGGCGTTGACGCGCAAGTTCACATCGAACCGGATCGCACCGGAATACCGTGGAATTGTTTTATACGCAAAAGATGCCATGGATGGTCTGGATCTCGTAAATCGTCTGCAAAATCCGGAAGAACGTGATCGCTTGGTAGAGGAACAGCAACATCTGCTGGAAGCAGTTGCAACGGCTCAACCTGTCATCGAGGAGAAAAAAGCACCTTTGCCAGCTCGCTCAGCCGTCAGCAGAACGGTTCCGATCCATCTGCCACCAGATTGTGAACGACATGTTCTGCGACAATACCCGCTCAGCCATCTGCAACCGTATTTGAACCTGCGGATGCTCCTCGGAAAACACCTCGGTGTTCGCGGAAATGTAGATAGATTGATAGAGGCAGGCGACGAGAAGGTACTGGAACTGTACGGCATTGTGGAAGAGCTATTAAATGAAGCGAAGCAAAAAGGAACCATTACGACACACGGCGTGTATCAGTTCTTCCCGGCTCAGTCAGATGGCAACGATATTTTGGTTTATGATCCAAAAGACCACAGCAAGCTGCTGGAGCGCTTCTCGTTCCCGCGTCAGCTGGAAGAACCTCATCTTTGCCTGTCCGACTTCTTGCGACCAGTGGAGAGCAAGGAAATGGATTATGTCGGATTCCTGACCGTAACGGCTGGGGGAGGGATTCGCGAAAAATCTACAGAGCTAAAAGAGCGTGGTGACTACTTGCGCTCTCATGTCCTCCAATCCTTGGCATTGGAGCTGGCAGAGGCATTTGCAGAGCGAATTCACCACGTCATGCGCGACGTGTGGGGCATTCCTGATCCGGTTGAGATGACGATGCTCGAGCGCTTTGGTGCTAGATATCAGGGCATTCGTGTCTCCTTCGGTTACCCTGCTTGCCCGAACCTGGAAGATCAGGCGCAGTTGTTCCGTCTGCTGCGTCCAGAGGATATCGGCGTTCAGCTGACAGAGGGCTTCATGATGGAGCCAGAAGCTTCCGTATCCGCGATGGTATTTGCACATCCTGAAGCACGTTATTTCAACGCAGGTCCATCTATTTTTGAAGTGTAAGGAAAGTAGTAAAGATAAATGAAACTGGGAGAGAAGGGATTGAGTTGACGACGAGAAAGAAAGATTTACGAGCCTATTTGAAAGACCACCTGCTAGTCGGAGATGGTGCGATGGCGACCCAGCTGCACGGGCTGGGCGTCCCGGTTGGCGTCAGCTTTGAAGAGCTGTGTTTATCCAACCCGCGTTTGGTACATGAAGTTCATACGTCTTACTATCAGGCCGGTGCACGTTTCCTAGAGACAAATACGTATTCTGCCAACCGAGATGCATTGAGCCGTTACGGTCTGGAGCATAAGGTAGCGCGGATTAACCGGCTAGCAGTCGCCATTGCACGGGAAGCCGCACAGGATGATGCTTATGTGGCTGGGAGCATCGGATCGATTTTGGCTGGACGGGTGAAGAAAAAGGTTTTGGACGAATACCGTGACCAGTATGAGGAACAGGCGATTGCTCTGTTGCATGCGGGCGTAGATGGACTGATTCTGGAGACGTTCGTGGACTTGGAGGAGCTGCTTCTGGCGATCGAGGTAATCCGTCCGCTCACAGATGTCCCTGTAATCGCGCAGTTAGCCACTCTGGAAGTAGGACGCACACGTGATGGCTACGCTTTGACAGATGCTTTTTCCGAGCTAAAAGCCGCAGGCGCTGACGTGATCGGTCTAAACTGTCGCCTTGGTCCTGCTGAATTGCTACGCTCGTTTGAAAATACAGTGATTCCAGAAGATGCACTTTTATCCGTATTCCCGAATGCGGGGCGTCTGGGGATGACTGACGGCGAATACGCTTTTAAATCGTCACCTGAATATTTTGGACAGAGTGCGCTTCGCTTGCGTGAGCAGGGGATACGGTTGATTGGCGGGTGCTGCGGAACCACACCTGCACATGTGAAGGCGATTGCGGATGCACTTGAGTCACTTGAGCCGCAAGCGCGTGTGAACCCGACCATCGTAGCTGGTGATCGTCCTTCGATTTCTGTGCAGTACACGAGGGAGAGGGAGAAACCAAGCATTGTCGAGCGCGTAAAAACAGCAACGACGATCATTGTCGAGTTTGATCCGCCGCGTGATCTGGATGCAGACCAGTTTCTCCACGGATGCTGCGAGCTACACAAATCCGGAGCGGACGCCATTACGTTGGCGGATAACTCGTTGGCGACAGTGCGGATGAGCAACATGGCTCTCGGAGCACTCATGAAGAGCAGACATGGAATCGATCCGCTCTTACACATCGCTTGCCGGGACCGCAATCTGATTGGGCAGCAATCGCACTTAATGGGGCTGCACGCTTTGGGGATCGACCAAATATTGGTGATTACTGGGGATCCATCGCGCTTTGGGGATTTGCCAGGTGCCAGCTCGGTATTTGATGTGACCTCTTTTGATCTGATTCGCATGGTGAAGCAGTTAAACGAAGGAGTTTCGTTCTCAGGACGTCCGTTAAAGCAAAAAGCCCAGTTCATCGTGGGCGCGGCCTTTAATCCGAATGTCCGAAATATGGATGCTGCCGTTGCCCGCTTGGAAAAAAAGGTCGAGGCAGGCGCGGACTACATTATGACACAACCTGTGTACGATGCAGAGTCCATTCGGAATGTATACGAGGCGACGAAGCATATCGGCATTCCTGTCTTTATCGGGATCATGCCGTTGACCAGCTCGCGCAATGCGGAGTTCCTGCATAATGAAGTGCCGGGAATCAAGCTGTCGACAGAAGCTCTGGAACGGATGAAAAAGGTACAGGGAGAGGCTGCCCGCCAGGAAGGGATCGCAATCGCGAAGGAATTGGTCGACACGGCCGTTCGTTACTTCAATGGCATCTATCTGATTACACCCTTCAATTATTACGAGATGGCGGCAGAGCTCATTCAATATACTCGTCAGCAAAGCTCATTGGTGAAGCTGGCTCAGACTTAGCGGTATACATCAGTAAAATAGGGAAGGCCTATGTGTATAGACAGGCTATAGCCTTGCGTCTAATATACATGGGCCTTCATTTCGTCTAACATATAGGCGGTCTTGAGAGCTTCCCGATTGCAAAACTGTTGAATCTCAGCAAGGCTCATCTGGGCATACAGCTTCTTGCGTAAAAAACGTTCAATGATATGCGGGAAAGAGAGATCGACAAAGAGCAAATGCAGTTGCTCAATCGATAAGGGATTTTCTTGGAGATAGCCACGCAATATATGAGAGAACCATTCTTCGTTCCACTGCTCATTTTTTCGCATCGCAAGGGATAGAACACGAGCAATGTCTTTGGACGGAAAATCGTAACGAACGTCCTCCCAGTCAATGATTGCAATTCTTTGATTACTGACGAGCAAATTCCCATTGTTAAAATCTCCATGACAGAGATAGTGATTGCTTAGGGGTTCCTTTTTCCATTTCGAGAAGTATGGAGAGGATATCAAATGTTCCTTGGCTGTGATCCCGGCTTGTTTAAAAAAAGGAAGATATTCCGTGAGCGCAGCGTATTTTTGATCATTCTTCCTGGCGTGTCGAAGCTCCCACTTCTCAATGGCAGCTAAATCTGTTTTGTACTCTACTGACCATTTTTCTGCGCCATTGTAAAGGATGCTATGGTTGGAGGAAAAACCGAGCGACCTCGCATGAAATTTGCCTAATACCATGCCGATCCGTTCCATTCGAATAGGGGAGTTATACGCAATATTTGGCCAGGATAGTCTTTGGTGAAGAACGAAAAGATTTTCTTTATGAGTGATGTAACGCTTATTATTTTTGGTTCGTTGAATGTCGGGGATGAGTACGCCGTTTTTGCGCAAATGCGCTTCTGCATTCAGAATGAAATGTAAACGTTCCTTTTGCAGAGGGAAAGCTTTTCCGATGAATTTGCCATTGGTTGTTTCCAAGTAAATGACGAATGATTTGGATGTATCCCGAATGGTTTTGTGATGCAGAACAGTCATGGCGTATCTGTTCTGGATTTTTTTGATGAGGTCGTCCACTGCTGATGCCCCTCCTTGCGTACAGAGCTACAAGTATTGTATGGAAGAAGAGGAGTGGTTGACACGAAAGGATCTACTTAGGCGCGGGAAGAGGGTGCCAATTCATCTCGCGTAAAAAATGACTCAACTCACTAAACTTGGCGATTCGTTCCTCACGTGTAAAAGATGCGTTAGCCCCACTGGTAGACGGGACGACAAACACATAGCTGCCAGACCAATCTTCTGTCCCAAAGTACCTGATTGGCTGCAGCCCCAGTGAAATGGCTTCTTTTTTTTGTCCAGTCGCGTGACGAAAAGCAGTAATGCCGTTAAAACAAATGACACGAGGCCGGTAAGTCTGAATCATTTGGACGAACAGCTCTGCCCCTGTGGCATAATCCTCGTTGCGCAGGTCTGTTGCGGAGCGGGTAGGGCGTGATACCAGATCGGTAATACCGTAGTTGTAGTCTAAGAGGGTAGCGGTTTCCTCGGGCAAGAGCTTGTGAGGTGTCAGGCCGCCTTCGTACAATCCACGCCAAAACAGGTTGGCTGGATTGGCGTAGTGGAAACCCGTCGCAGCTGATATACGCCCTGGATTGATACCGCAAAATAAGACCGCCAAATCGCGGCGAATGTATGTGGGCAACCATTTTTCTGTGAACTCGACCAAAAGCGAACCCCTCCTGTTTACCACATTGTAGCACATCAGTGAGCGCTTTCAGAAAGGAGCAAAAAAAGCTGCCAGATTCGGCAGCTTCAGGTTATATTCGATCAAGTATTGGATCTTATAACTGGGGAAGCGGATACGGCAGCACTTGCTGTGGCTCATTGAACGTGAATTGCTCCATTTCATTTCGGACGTATCTTTTCGTCTCGAATGGAACGACTTCTTGTTCTTCATTCCCCCACAACCAATTCGACAGCATTTGTATCATAAGGATACCCTCCACTTTGTGGAAATGTTTTACATGTTCATCATACTCCAGGTGAGGGCATTTTTGGTTGGGCAGGTGTGAATAAGGCGTGAAGAAATCGTGGATAGAACGTGAACAAAAAGGAAGCGATTTCACAGAGCTTCGAAAAAAAGCGTAAAGAAATCCGCCTGTACGAACGGACTCTTTTCGCTTTTTTGCCGTGCCATTTCTATGGATTGGTGGACCACAGTCCAGCGGATTTCACGAAGATGCGCTTGTTCAGCTTCAGCTGGCTAACCACGAACTCAGCAATATCCTCTGGCTGCATGGTCTTTTCAGGATTTCCGTCGGTCAGACCCAAGTCAATGGCCATATCGGTTGCTACTGTGCTAGGCGTAAGCGCCGTTACGCGAATGTTGTGTTTGCGCACTTCGAGAGCCAACGATTCAGTCAGGCCAAGAACACCAAACTTGGATGCACTATACGCGCTGGTGACAGGAGCTCCTTTTTGTCCAGCAGTGGAGGAGATGTTGATAATGTCACCAGAGTTTTGGTCAATCATGCCAGGGAGTACAGCGCGAGTGACGTAGTACACACCCATCAGATTGACTTGGATGATTTGTTCCCATTCGCTCGTTTCAAGCTCCAGGAATTTACCGAATTTAGCCACGCCAGCATTGTTGAGCAGGATATCAATGTGACCCAATTCATTTTTGATAGAGGTAACGGCTGTCGTGACGTCATCATAGTTGGAAACGTCTGCTGTCGCAATCGCGACCTTCACGCCGTATGCTTCTATTTCCTTCGCTACTTGCTTCAAATTTTCCTCAGAGCGAGCCAAGAGTCCAAGATTCACGCCTTCTTTTGCCAAAGCAATTGCAGTAGCGCGCCCGATGCCTTTACCTGCTCCTGTAATGATTGCGGTTTTTCCTTTTAGATCGATAGCCAATCGATAACACTCCTTTTTCAAGACAATAGGAATCTCATGTATATTGTGCAGTGTACTAGCATTTATCCTCGAGGGGAAGGATGCACTTTTATGTACGTAGGTTACGAAAGGTAACTTTACAAAATAAAAATGTCCTCCCTGAGCAGGGAGAACATTGGATAGCAAGGGGATAACTGTTTACAGCTTGTATACGTCTGTGTATTTTTTCTCAAGGTAATTCATCAAGTAAGTCGCATTTGTACCTTCGCCTGTAATCGCTTGAACGAGTTCACGAGGACTCTTCATTTTACCGTACTGATGGATTTTTTCCTTGAGCCACTCACGTATTGGAGCGAAATCGCCTTTTGCGATCAGTTCTTCGTAGCCGTTGATCTCACTCTCCATAACGTGGACGAATTGTGCCGCATACACATTACCCAGCGAGTAAGTAGGGAAGTAGCCGATCATTCCACCTGACCAGTGTACATCCTGAAGCACACCCAGTGCATCTGTCGGTGGCTCGACACCCAGGTATTCTTTCATTTTTTCGTTCCAAATTTTTGGCAGATCAGCCACTTGAATGGTTTGATTGATCAAGCCTTTCTCGATTTCGTAACGGATCATGACATGCAGGTTGTACGTCAACTCATCTGCTTCCGTACGGATAAAGGAAGGAGTAACAGCGTTAACCGCACGATGCAGGTCTTCTACAGACACACCTTCGAATTGAGTAGGGAACACTTTTTGCAAGTCCGCGAAAAAGTGATTCCAGAACGGCAGACTGCGTCCGACCATGTTTTCCCAGTAGCGGGATTGAGATTCGTGAATCCCCATGGAGGTACCATCGCACAGAGGAGTGAACAGCAGGTCAGGATTGATGTTCTGCTCGTACATCGCGTGGCCAGCCTCGTGAATACAACTGAAGAGCGCAGAGTTGAAATCATTTTCAGCGTAGCGCGTCGTAATGCGGACATCACCAGGATTGAAGGTGGTGCAGAACGGATGCGCACTGCGATCCATGCGGCCAGACTTGAAGTCGTACCCGATTTTCTCGAGGATATAACGGCTGAATGCTTCTTGGTCTGCCACAGGGAAGTTTTTCGTCAAAAATGATGTGTCTGGCTTGTTCGGGGAGTCGGCGATTGCTTTTACCAGCTTGACAGTTTTCTCGCGCAAGGTGGCGAAGATCGGATCGAGCTGGTCGACAGTCATGCCAGGCTCATACATGTCCAAGAGGGTGTTGTACTTGTTTTTACCGTCATGACCCCAATACTCGATGAACTCGAGCTGAAAGTTCACGATTTTCTCAAGGTACGGTTGGAACATGGAAAAATCGTTGTTGGCACGAGCTTCTTCCCACACCGTTTCTGCTTTGGCGGTCAGCACGACGTACTCCTGATGCCTGTCAGCAGGTATTTTTTTGTTGCGGTCAAATTCCTTTTTGCATTCCAGCACACTGTGACGGGTAATTTCATCCAATGTTTCGAGGACAGATGGCTCACTCAGTTCCGTCAAAAGCGCTTCCATTTCTTTAGACGTCGCCAGCTTGAATTGCTCGCCAGCCAAAGTCCCGATGATTTCAGAACGGGCATCCATTCCATTGCGAGGCGCTTGTGTAGCCTTGTCCCAATAAAGAACGTTCAGTGCTTGCGTGTAGCTGGTTATTTTCTTCACATAGTCACGGAATTCGGCCGTACGTGTTTCCACAGTCGTTGACATAGGGTTCCTCCTGTAAAATTGTAATATTCTGGTAATTAATATGTATGTCATGCAGTCAAAAAATTTTTACTACTGAATATTATAACGGTTTGATCAAAAATTACTAGGTGGATGCGACAAGCATTTGTCGGTATAATCGTAGAGGAAACGAATGTGTTACTTATTTGCGATGACAGGAGAATGAAGATGAGTCAATCCAATCCCCAATGGGAAAATGAGATAGCAAAACGCCGTACCTTCGCCATCATCTCCCACCCGGATGCGGGTAAAACGACAATGACGGAAAAGCTGCTCTACTACGGCGGAGCCATCCGTGAAGCAGGGATGGTCAAAGGGCGCAAAAATTCCAAGCACGCTACCTCCGACTGGATGGAGATCGAGAAAAAGCGTGGAATCTCCGTAACGTCCAGTGCGATGGATTTCGAATACAACGGACACCACATCAACATTTTGGATACACCTGGTCACCAGGACTTCAGTGAAGATACGTACCGTACGCTGACGGCTGCTGACGCTGCTGTGATGATTATCGACGTAGCAAAAGGGGTAGAGGCACAGACGATCAAGCTGTTCAAGGTCTGTCGGATGCGGGGTATTCCGATCTTTACGTTCGTGAACAAGCTGGACCGTCACGGTAAAGATCCATTCGAGCTCTTGGAAGAAATTGAGCGCGTATTGGGTATTCGTTCTTATCCGATGAACTGGCCGATTGGGATGGGTAGCTATTTCAGCGGTGTATTTGACCGCATGAAGTCTCGTGTCGAGCTGTATCAAAACAATACACAGCACGAGGATATTTCCTTTTTCCCTGTAGAAGGAGCAGAAGATCCACTAATCGGTGATCGTGTCGGTCAAGAACTGTGGCAGCAATTGCAGGACGAAATCTCCCTGCTGGATGTTGCGGGAGATGAATACGATCCTGAACTGATCAACAAAGGACAACTGACACCTGTTTTCTTCGGTAGTGCCATCAACAACTTCGGTGTACAAACATTCCTGGATAACTTCCTGCAAATGGCGCCAGCACCTTCTGCGAAGAAAAGTACAGAAGGCTTGATCGATCCGTATACGAACGCGTTCTCCGGCTTCATCTTCAAAATCCAAGCCAATATGAATCCAGCTCACCGAGATCGCATCGCTTTCTTGCGTATTTGCTCCGGAAAGTTTGAGCGGGGAATGTCAGTCAAGCACGTCCGTCTTGGCAAAGACATCAAATTGGCGCAGCCAGTACAGTTTATGGCACAGGACCGCGAAATAGTCGATGAATCGTTCGCGGGAGATGTCATCGGTCTTTTTGACCCGGGCATTTTCCAGATCGGTGATACACTCTGTGTTGGAAAAACGTTTGAGTACGAAGAAATGCCGCACTTCTCGCCAGAGTTTTTCTCCAAGGTGATGGTGAAGGACGCGATGAAGCACAAGCAATTCCAAAAAGGGATCATGCAGTTGACCGAGGAAGGAACGGTGCAGTTATTCCGTACTCATCCGATGGAAGAGCTGATTCTTGGCGTGGTAGGTGTGCTTCAGTTCGAGGTACTGGAATACCGTTTGAAAGCCGAGTACGGGGTAGACATCATGTTGACTCGTATGCCGTATCAAATCGCTCGCTGGCTCGAAGGGGAGAAAGCAGACCTCGATGCTGTGAAGAACAGAACCGTTTCTGACCGTTATGGCCGTCCCGTTATGCTGTTTGAGAGCGAGTACCAGCTGCGTGTTGCGATGGATAAGTACTCGAATATCAAGTTCCACGAGAGTTCTCTTGGTTTGAAATCCGTTCATTCTTAATTGAAAAAAGAAATGCAGGGCCTCCCGATTACGGTGAGGCCCTCTTTGCAGTTGCCTGTCTTGCACGACATTTACTTTGGCAAAGGCGACACAGGTATCCACTTGTTTAAGTACAACGAATACGGATGTTCAAAGAAAATAAAGTAGTAGACTGGTGTTATTGATTGAGCGGGCTAGGATTTGCGAACAGGTAAATATGCTTTTGGAATTTTACAGGCGACACTGTAAGCAGGATTGAACACGTTGGCCACCTCATATTCGACGACTTGGCCGAGCAGCAGGCTTGCTTCATTTACCGAGAGCCCATAGTCTTCAACTAGCAAGGAGAGCATTTCAGTAGTTGCGTGCTGAAGCGCTTGTTCGAGCGGTCTGACGTTGCCGATGCAAGACAAGTGAGTGTCAGACTCCACCCTAGGCCATTTTATCGTCTTGCCCTTATGCACACGGACGGAAAAACGGACGTCTAAAGATATTTCTATACCCGTGCCGACAATTTCACCGCATCCCTGTGTCGCATGTCCATCGCCAAGATGTAAAAGCGCGCCTTCCGCAAACACTGGAAAATAGACAGAGACACCGGCAACTAACGCTTTGTAGTCCATATTACCGCCGTAATTGCCGCTTGTCGCCGTTGATATGACCTGACCTTGGGACGGGGCTACGCCGAAACAGCCGAGAAACGGACGAATCGGCAGGTTCAGGTATTCTAAACCGGGTGTCGGCTTCTCTAACCGCGCTATACCCTGCGCAGCATCCACCTGCCAGCGGACTATTTCCAGAGTGGGCAATGTTGTAGCTGTCAACGGATCGACTACGTTAGGCGCAAGCACATTGCATGTCCATCCCCAGTCCCGGTTTGGCGTCATCGATTCCAGCTTAACCTCCAACACATCACCGGGTTGTGCGCCTTCCACGTAGAAGGGACCCGTCATCGGATTTCCTCTGGGGGCAACGCTTTCTCCCATGTGATCCCATCCTCTTGCATCGATGGTAGAGGTGATAACCGTGTCGCCGTCGTTTATAACCAGCGCCGGTTCATAAGAGCCGATATTGTTATAATACAGTTGCGGTTGAAACGTATGTATAGCCATTTCATTCACTGCCTTTCCTGGAATGTTTAAAGTCAAATATCCGAATATTTGTCTATAATAATTCTCAGTATGGAGGATAAAATCCCTTTTGGTATCTTTTCCAAGTTTTCTCGATGTAATATTGACTAGTGTCTAATACTTTATTTTCTTTTGACAACGGAAGTCTAATCCATTTCACCATTTCCACGACTCATTTGGACAGCATGGACTAAAACTCGATGGCAAAAAACTTGACTTCCTCCGTAGTATTTGGAAGGGTAATCATCCCTTTATCTTGCAGGCCGATTTTCTTTAAAAGATTGGCAGAAGATGTATTATCGGGGTTAGTGATTGCTACGATGCGCTTTAAGCCGACAACTTCTTTTCCGTGGGTAAGAACGGCAGAGGCTGCCTCAAACGCGTAGCCTGTGCCCCAGTATGCGGGCAATAAGGCAAAGCCGATATCGACATCCTCCAGCGAATCTCTCTTGATCAGTCCACATAAACCGATCGGAACATTTCCTTCCTTCAGCTCTGCCAAATACAGACCAAAGCCATGACTCGCGTACATCGCGACAGCACCATTCAAAATATAGTTGCGGGCGTCTTCTGGCGTACGAAGACCACGATCGCCAATAAATCGAATCCAAGAAGGCTCATTCATCAGTTTCAAGACAAAATTAGCGTCTTCGGCAGTTTGCCAGCGGAGGATGAGACGATCTGTTTCTAGCACTTTCAAAGGAACGACACCAGCCTTTTCTTTTTTCATTTATCCGATGATTTGCAGCTCTTTGGGAAAAGACGTCAATACTTCTACGCCATCCTTCGTGACGAGCACATTGTCTTCAATGCGGATGCCACCGATCTTCGTGTTATAAATGCCCGGTTCAATCGTGAAAACCATGCCTGGGATGAGTTCTCCAACTGCCTGGCTGTGAACGTACGGGGCCTCATGAAGCTCCAATCCGATTCCGTGCCCTACACGATTGATGAAAAATTCTCCATAGCCCCGGTCCGCAATGACACCTCGTGCAGCTAGGTCAACCTCTGCGATCAGAGCTCCTGGTCGAACGGCTTGTATCCCAGCCAGATTCGCTTGCAAGACCGTATCGTACATGTCTAGCAATTCTGCACCCAGTTGACCAACTGCAAAAGTACGAGTCAGGTCCGATACATACCCATCGACATACACCCCTGCGTCAATCAACAAAACTTCACCCGCCTGAATCACACGTGTCCCCGGGTCGCCATGGGGCAGTGCTGCTTTTTCTCCAGCTAGTACAATCGTTGAAAAGGATGGGCCTTGGGCTTTTAGCTTTTTCATCTGGTATTCGAGCTCTGCGACGACGTCCAGTTCCGTCATCCCTATGGATATCAGAGGGAGCGTACGGCGTAGGGATTCCTCCATCACCCAAATAGCTCGCTTGATAGTCGCGATTTCAGATGCATCCTTAGCCACACGTATATTGCCCAGCAATTCTCCGACATCCACTGCTTCTGTAGCTTGCACGATCGATACGAGTGCCTCATATGTTTTCGCTGTCAAATGGTTCTTCTCCACACCAATGTGAGAGAGGGGAGTCGGCAGCAAATCCTGAAGCACAGTTAGTGCATTCTGTGAATCGTCATGGGTGTAAATCATAATGGCAGGACAAGCCTCTCGTGCTTTTTCACCGTCCAGAAGTGGAACGAAGAGGAAGGGGGACTCGCCTCTCACCAAAATGAGGCCCATGAAACGTTCATGTGGCTCTGTCAAAAATCCGGTAAAGTAATACACGTTTTTGGGATGCGTAATAATCAACGCGTCCAGTTTCCTGCTTTCCATATACGCGTGCAGCTTTTCCAGTCTTTCTTGCATCCAGATCACCCTTTTTTATTGGTAGACAATGTTAGGTTCTAAAAATGACAGGCGTCAAAACGGACAGGATCTCGGCTTCTTCAACAGTGGAAGGATTGTACCACGTATGAAGGAGAGAGGAAGGGAAGTGGATCGTGTCTCCTTGTTCGAGATGGTATTCTGTTCCGTCGACGACGATGGTGACACATCCTTTTACGACGTAATAAAACTCTTCACCTGGATGCTGAAAGGCGACATGCTTCATCTGTCCGGGTGGCAACACGTTGAGGAGGGGTTCAAGCGCCCTATCGGGGAAATTCCCACCGATTCGAACGTACTTCACAGGTGAACCTTCAATCTGTAACGTTTGACGCTTTTCAATGGGAGTGTGGTACGTGATATCTTTTTCTACTTCAAAGAAGTACGTAATGGGGACACCCAGACATTCCGCAATTTTTTGCAGAGAAGTAATCGCGAGCGAACTGTTACCACGCTCTACTTGTGATAAGAAACTGACGGAGAATCCTGATTTCTCACTTAAATCCTTTAAAGTAAGCTCCTGCTGTATACGAAGCGCTCGTATTTTTTTGTAAACGTGCTCCAAAAAGTCACCTCCTGACCAAAAACAATTACCGTATTACAGTAAATATTACGGTAATACGAAAATAAACGCTACATTTATTCCGAATTTTCTATATTCTTTTCTTATCCTACTTGTACCATTCCCTTCATATACTGGGACAAAGATAGGCCGTTAGAGAGGAAGGGAATGCTTTGAGGGCTCTCCTGTTAGTGGTTTTGTTTCTTGTTGCCTTTGACATGCACGCGCAGACGCCACTTCTTGCGCCGTATTTAAATGTATTAGGTGTATCCGCTGCGATGATCGGCTTCGTGCTCGGCGGATATGCGATCAGCAATTTGACAGGCAATCTGCTCGCAGGACCTTTTCTCGATCGCTATCCGAAAAAATGGTTTATCGCAGGTGGATTGATTTTGGCTGGTGTGATGCTAATTGGCCAAGGCATCGTGCAAAATACCGCAGGTTTTTTTACCTTTCGGCTGATGCTCGGGTTTTTGATGGCGTTTGTATCCCCTGCTTGTTCTGCCTTGCTCGGAGAAACAGGGAAGACGGCACTTGAGCAGGGCGAAATCATGGGTAAAAAGGGATTGGTCCTTACCTCGGCAGGTATCGTATCCCCGGCAGTCGGTAGCTTTTTGGCGGTGCAGTTCGGCTATGGTCAATCATTCGTGATTCTCGGCTACATGATGATCATTGCTGGCGTTTTCGCTTGGATGATGTTGCCCCAAAGAGTAGAGGGAAGCACGCCGTCCACGCCACGGATCAAAGGTGGGGGCAAGCAGAGCCTTACCGCTATCCTGGAAAATCGTATGCTGTACCCTGCGTTTCTTGGAGGATTTGCGATCATTTACGCCCAAGGAACAATCATCTATGAAGTGCCTTTGCTCATCCAAAAACAAGGGCTGTCCCCCGCAGTTACTGGCATCTTGTTCAGTTTGAAAGGTTTGGGGGCACTAGCGATTCTGTGCCAGTTTTGGCTGCATCGCGTCCCCGTAGAGACGAGAACGTTTGCTGGATTGGGTGTGCTTAGCCTTCTTCTGTACGCCCTCGCAATCGGCTTGGCGATTCCGATTCACGTCATGATGTTTTTCTTCGGGGCGTGCTTTGGGATGCTGTTCCCAGCTTTTGCGACCATTTTGACGGTACATTCACCCCGAGAGCAATACGGGAGTGTGTTTAGTATTTACTCAGCGGTATTGTCGATCGGAGCGGTATTGAGCCCAATATTGGCAGGCTTGCTGGGGAATTGGCACCATTCCTACTTCATTGCGTTTTTTGTAACAGCTGGCGTGTGTCTGATCGGGGGACTACATCGATTCTTGTTAAGTGGGGTTCCACGCTAAGCGGATTAAAAATAGAGAGTAGAAGGACTTTCTGCTTAGTAAGCAGGGGGTCTTTTTTCGTTTCCATAAACAAAAAGTTGAGCATCGTGCCATAATCCGATATAATACCCATTGTGATTTTGATAATTATTCTCAATGAAAATGTGGTCGAGTTGGCAATTGCCGCTGCTTGATGGCATGACGCAGATGGAGGAATACACCAATGAAGAAAACAGCCAAACTTTCGATAACCAGTGTCGTATTGGCAAGCCTAGTTACAATCGTGAGCGCTTGTTCTGGCCAGCCGAACGCAGCGAATCCAGAGACTCAAGCGGGTGACAGTCAGACTGCGACGCCGGGGGCTGAAGCTCCACGAGTACTGAAGGATGCGATGGGAAATGAAGTAACAGTCCCAGCCCGACCGCAGCGCGTGATCGCTTCTTATCTGGAGGATCATTTAGTAGCGTTGGGAGTGAAGCCAGTCGCCCAATGGTCTGTAGGGAACAGTGAGGTACAGGGCTACCTGCAAAAGGAGCTGGCGGGTATTCCAGCGATTCCTTATGATCTGCCACCAGAAGTTGTGATGAGCCACAGTCCTGACCTGATTATTTTGGATAGCGCGACCTTGATCCAAGGCGACAGGTATAGTCAGTACGAAAAAATTGCGCCAACCTATACAATCGGAAAAGAAAAGAACAGCGATTGGCGCAAAGAACTCCTGACAGTAGGAGAAGTCCTTAACAAGGGGGAAGAAGCGAAGAAAGTGCTGGCGGCTTATGAGACATTTGCAGTCGAATCCAAACAAAAGTTGCAGCAAGCGATCGGAGAAAAATCAGCGGCAGCACTCTGGATGACGGGGAAAAATGTGTACGTAGCACGTCAGGACTTGTCTAGCGGCGATGTGCTCTACAAGGACCTCGGTTTTAAGGTTCCTGCAATCGTCCAGGAAATCTCCAAGTCAGGAGAAGCAAACTGGAATTCGATTTCCATGGAGAAATTGGCTGAACTCGATGCCGAGTACTTGTTTATCGTAAACAGTAATCCAACTGGTTTGGAACAGCTGCAAAAGGACCCCGTATGGGCGAATATCCCTGCTGTGAAGAATGGAAATGCCTATACGTTTGCGAAAGATTCCAGTTGGCTGTACACAGGCGTCATCGCTAACCGCCAAATGATTGAGAATGTACTGAGCAACGTAATCAAATAAGAAGAAAAAGCCTATCCACCCTTTGACGTTTCGATCGAAAGAGTGGATAGGCTTTTTATATGTGTCTCTTGTTATCATGGGACTGGGATCTTCTGGATTTTACGTGCTTCAATTCCGCCACGATAATAAAGCTCACGATGACAAGTAAAAACCACGAACTGATTTTACTGAGATGCACGAGCTCCCAGCCTGCTCTTTGATTCGGATAATTCCAAGCACCGAGGAACGTCGCTATATTTTCCGCAATCCAAATGAAAAAACCGATCAAAAAGTAACTAAGAGGGATGGGCATGAAAAATCGCTCGTTCGCGACGCTAAAATAAACACGGGTTTTCCAGAAGACAATGAAAATAGCTGCCATCAGCACCCAACGCAAATCCCAAATATAATGGTGGGTGAAAAAGTTCAGATAGATCATGGCGCCCAAAATGGTGGCGATAATCTGATGCGGCCAGCCAGAGAGAGAGACCTCTAGTCGGCGCCAAGCTTGACATAAGTAGCTCGCGACACTGGCGTACATGAACCCACTGTAAAGAGGAACGCCAAACACCTTGCTGTACGCATCTTCTGGATAGCTCCAAGATCCCATATGCACCTTGAATATTTCCAAGCACAGCCCGATCACGTGAAAGACCGTGATGACCTTCAATTCGTCCCGAGACTCCAAGCCACTTTTCACCATGAAGATTTGGAAGAGTAGGCAAAGCAAAAGCAGGAGGTCATACCTCGGCAAACCAGGAATGGTGACGAATTTGGATAAGGCCAGCGAAGCAAAAATAAAGACCGGAAACAAGCATGACATGGCTTCTTGATAGCCGAAATGAAGCAATAAACGAATATATCGTATCATTTGTCTGTCCTTTACGTTCTGAAAGTAGTTTCAGAGAGTTAATCCGTAAGCACAAACCGCACCAGTCTATTGATCGCGGAAGGCAGCACGCTTACGTGGCCCTCATCTTCGAATTTGATGTAGCTCACTTGAATACCTTTGGTAGCGAGTGGTTCCATGCGCTCGACGACCCGTTGTGCACCCTCGACCATGAAGGAGAGTTCATCACCGCCAACAATGACAAGAAGCTTTACTTCGTGTTCCCCTTTCCATTGGGCAATGAAGCGCTCTTGCTCCCTCAATACTTCGTCATTGCCCCACCAAACGGAAGGACTGCCTGATATGACGTGAGAGAATAGCTTCGGACGCGAGAACATCGTATACAGTGTGAAATGGCCGCCCAAGGAGTGGCCGAAAATCGCCTGTTTGTTCGGATTTATTTGCCACTCGGAAGAAATAGCTGGCATCAGCTGCTGTTCAAGGAAATCGAGGAACAAATCAACTCCGCCATACTCTGGCCAAGGCTGCCCGTTTGGTCGGTCAGGAAGCGTAGCTGCGTCCACAGGCATGGTCAGATCATAACAACGGCGGTCCATGTCAAATGGCAGACGTGATGGATAGCCGATTCCTACAACAATGGCTGGGTTGAAGCCCTTGGGCTTACGGGTTTGGACCTTCACTGTCTCGGCAATCGTTCCGAACATCGCATCGCCATCCACGGCATAAATAACCGCATACCCTTCAGGAGGGGCCTCAGCTTCCGGAATCGAAATCATAATCCGATAGGAACGACCTTGGCTTGATTGCAGTGTCCACTCTACACAATTACTAGGGGAGTAGCCGTTTTTCTCTATGATTCTCATTTTGCAATCAATCCTTTCACATCGTCAATGACTTTCATATGTGCGATCAGACCACCACTTAACCAGTGATCTCCGTCAACTTTAAACGTACGACCGTTCTTCACAGCCTCCATGCTTTTCCAAACAGCACTCTCTGTCAAGTCTTTCTCAAACGCATCCCCCGTACCAGCGTCATTGATGAGGAAAATATAGTCCGCATCCAAATCAGGTAAGCTCTCTAGTGATAAATGAATCTCACCGCTGGATACGACCTGGCTTGGCAAAAAGCCTAGTTCTTTGGTAAGTACGTATCCACTGAAGAAATCGTATTTGATGAAGAACATCCCTCTGCCATTGAAGCGAATGATTGCGGCTTTTTTGCCTTGGATATGAGGGGCCAACTCCTTTTTGGCTGACTCGACATGCTCCTTATATGTCTGCAAAGCTTTTTCAGCTTCCGTCGACTTGCCCAACAGATCGCCAACCACGCGTACGGAAGATTCAAGATCAGAATTTGCCTGTTTGAACACATATGTCGGAGCCATCATCTTATATTTATCGTACACGCCGCTTTCGATATGGTTGGCATTGTGCAAGAGGATGAGATCTGGCTCATGGGCCATAACCGCTTCCGGCTCTGGAGGCAATCCACCTGCGAAGGTAATGGACGGCACATCTTTTAGCTTATCTTGCAAATACATTTTTGGTCTTGAGCCCGTTGACCACTGCACGACCGGAGCAACGCCTAATGCGACCAATGTATCTTCCAGATTGGGAGCGAATATTTTGGCAGGTGCGGCAGGCAATGTCACCTCGTTACCCATTTCATCTTTTAGTACCCGCGGGTAGGCAGGCTGATCAGATGAGCTCTTTGCCGATCCTTCGACACTCCCAGTCGCGGACGAATCGACCTTCTGCGTCACTGACTCACTGCTTGTATTGCTCCCGCAGCCTGCCGTAAGTCCAGCAACGAGCATCGTCGTGGTCAGCATCAGGGCAAGGCTAGTTTTCTTTGTCATACAAGTGGAATCCCCTCTCGTTGATAATGTTTCTCACTGGATAACATTATAATTCACACAAGAAAGGGGCTCCATGGACAACACCTTGAATCGCATTTGGACTTTTCCCCGTTACCATCAGTAGCATTTCATCCAGCATCCGATTCATGGCAACGGGTGAATACTCGTACCACGGATTAGAAGGCAAGGAATAGAGATACCCATCTTGAACAGCGCGAAGTCCTCTCCAAAGCGAATGATGCTGTAGCGTCAGCCAGTTTATACGTGTCGACTCATCCAGACAAACGAACAACAGGATTCGCTCCGGGTCTAAGCTCACAAGCTGCTCAAGCGAAATTGGCCGATTGCAAGGTTCCGTTTCCTCTTCCACAAGAGAAAGCTGCAAATCATCGCACAGAAGCTCCTTCATCCCCTTGTTGTTGTAGAGATGGATGCCATCCCGATAAAGTCGAATGATCGCAAATTTATCTTGTTTGAGCACGGACTGCAGGTCTGCGCGAACGGCAGCAGCCTTCGCTTCATAAAAAGCAATCCAGGAGTCACAAGCTGCTTCTTTGCCCGTGTAACTGGCAACTTCACGTAATTGTTCTCTCCAGCCAGAAGATTGAAGGGTCAAGACGTCTATGCCATGTGCAGACAAGCGTTGCCTGGTAGTTTCGGGAAGTACTATGTGGCTGATGACAATATCAGGCTTGGCAGCCAGAAGCATCATTTCCTGATCGTCATCGTTCCATGGTGTTTCGACCGCTTTTAGATGAACCGCAATCTGTTGCTGATACTGCTGATAGTAATACGGGGTCCACTTCGCATCCAAAGGAGCAGCGACTGGTACAATTCCCAGTACCATTAGATGTCCCAGTAGGGAAGGGGAGTAGACGGCAACTTTGCGCTCGGAAACTCTTTCATACGAGGAGGGGGATACACCCACTTCCTTCTTGAACTTCCGACTAAAGTAAAACTCATCGCTATACCCGATTGTTTTCGCAATCTCCCGCAGCTTCATATCCGTCTCGCGTAACAATCGCTTGGCGTGATTGATACGCAGACTCGTTACATAGTCCATGACACTTTGTCCGTAAGCCTTCTTGAACGAATCACCAAAATAGCTCGGACTTAAGTTCGCCATCGCTGCCAACGTAGTTACGTTTAACGGACGATCGAAGTTACAGATCATATAGGTGCGAACCTCGTGGAGTGACATTTGACGTCTAGGCTCGTATTCTTCGTTAGGCTTCATGAATCCATCCACCTTTTTCAGGCAAGTGCAATAGCTATTGATAATGATAATTATTATCTATTAATGATAGCGAAAATGATAGAGGAAGAAAAAAATAAGTGTTCCATGAAAATAAAGTTGTAGACTGCAAAATAAAGCACTAGACTGCAAAATAAAGTGTTAGACTGACGGCAAGTTATTCAACTAACGGGCAGATTAGTTTAAGATCAAGCGCGGAGAAGCGTATCACAAATAGTGGTAAAGCAAAGAATTGAAGTAGAGATTAGTATTGAAGGTATCCTTGCAGTGTGAAAAAAGATAAGCTCTTCCCCTAAACCGGGAAGAGCTTGCCGTCTTTTAAGCTTTATCCGGCAATAACGAGCTGACAATTAAAGACAACGTTTGCCTGTATACCGCATGCGCCGATTGTACATCTCCTAAGTGTCCTCCCATGTAAAGATGAATGACGCCATGGAGCGAAGCCCAGAATACGCGGATAACTAATTCAGTGTCATACTGGCCAGGGATGAGACCTTGCTTTTGCGCATTGCTGATCACCGTCAATAATTGCCGCATGGCCGTTACGGTACCATTTAGGCTTTCCTCGTCCGGTTTGAAATCCGCGAATGCGCCTCCGAACATCAGTTTATAATAACTGGAGTAACGCTGCCCGAATTGCCAAAAGGCTTCGCCTAAATTATGCAAATGCTGCGCCGGATCAGCAGCTTGCGGCGTCCCCTCGAATTCGTTAGCGAGAAGCTTACAACCGTCCAGATACAGCTGCTGAGCCAAGCCCTCTTTATTGACAAACAAGTTATAAATGATTTTTGTCGAGCAACCCATTTTCTGCGATACTTTACGCACCGTAACGGCTTCCGGACCCTCTTCTTGCAAGAGCGTTGCCGCAGCGTCAACAACGAGCTTGCGGAGATTTTCAATATTTTGCAAGCGGGCTTCTTGGTAGGTTTTCAACACTCGTGAGTTTGCATTGGAGGAGATATCTTGATCGCTCATAATCATCACCTTCGGATATCAAGTTATCGTCAGGAAACAAAGTTTCTGACGCTCTTGCAAGGAATTTTATACAGTTGTTAAGCGGTTGTCAATGAGACGATAGATGTTCAAGGATATTCAAAGATTGACTTTCTAGAAAAGCCGGGATACAATGAACTCGTTCGGAAACACTGTTACCAAATGGTATGATGATTATCACATTCCTTGAGAATCGGGAATAATTACTTTTGCTCATTCGGTAACGATGTTTCTACATTATAACATAGTTTCTAGAAGGGGAGTAGCGATATGACGATTCAAGGTAAATGGGCGCTCATCACGGGAGCTTCTTCCGGTATTGGAGAGCAATTCGCGAGACAACTGGCCAAACAAGGCAGCCATTTAGTACTCGTAGCCCGATCGAAGGGCAAGCTTGAGAGTCTGGCATCAGAGCTCAGAAAGATGTATAGCATCAAAGCCGAGGTTATCGCTATGGATCTTGCGAAAGAGGGCGCACCCAGCGAGTTATATCAGCAATGTCGACTTTTGAAAGTGGATATCGAACTGCTGGTCAACAATGCAGGCTTTGCTACGCATGGTTTGTTTGAACAAGTGTCAGGCGAGCGTCAACATGAAGAAGTTATGCTCAATGTCGCCGCTGTTGTAGATATGACCCACTTGTTTTTGCCGGATATGTTGCGCAAAAGCTCAGGTACAGTTATCAATGTTGCTTCAACCGCCGGATTTCAACCACTTCCCTATATGGCCGTATATGGGGCAACGAAAGCTTTCGTCCTGTCGTTTACTCAAGCGTTATGGTTTGAAAACCGCAACCGCGGCATTAAATTCTTCGCACTTTGTCCCGGTGCGACGGACACGAGTTTCTTTAATGTCGTAGGAGCGGAAGAAGCCTCCGTCGGAAAGAAAGATACTCCGGAAAGAGTCGTCGAGGTTGCACTTCGTGCGTTGAAGGAAGGGAAAGTATACGTCGTTCCGGGTGTGCAGAATTATCTCGGGGCGCAGTTATCGCGATTCATTACACGAAAACAAAGTCTTCGGCTTGTTGGAAGCATGATTCGTCCGCGTGAAGGATCCAGCAGCAATAATAAGAATCCGGGTAATCAATCTGATCTTGCAGGGAGGACAATTCGATGAAAGCTATACAGCTGAAAAACGGCTTCGGCTTCGAGGAATTAATCATAACGGAACTAGACACCAACGCCAGGACCTAAGGAGGTACTGATCCGCATGAGGGCAGCTTCTCTCAATTACCGTGATCTAGTGGTCCTCAGCGGATTAATGCCGATCGAAGTCAAATTTCCCTTCATTCCATTATCAGACGGAGCGGGAGAAATTGTAGCCGTTGTCCAAGGAGTAACAAGGTTCCAGGTCAGACACTGAGTAGCGGGTAATTTTCAACAGCGATTCATTGCCGGCAGCCCAAGACCTGGGGTGTTAGAAGAAAGCCTGGGGGCCGTTGAACGGAATAGGCCCGATATGTCGTTCTACATGAAGGCGGAGTCGTCCCTATTCCCGATCACCTCAACTATGAGGAGGCCTCAACCTTACCGATCGCGGCATTAACCGCATGGAGCATGCTAATCGAATATGGCGGTTTGCAAGCGGGTGATACCGTGCTGCTGCAAGGAACGGGCGGGGTATCCATCTTCGGGCTTCAATTCTCGCTTATGGCCGGAGCACGAGCCATCATCACGTCGAGCGGCAACGATGGGGAAATCCATAAATGCGCTTCGCACTGGAGGGACCTTGAGTATGGTCGGGTTCTTATCGGGCTTGACCATTCCGGAATACGATGTCTCCAGCATTTTGCAGAAACCCGCAACTGTTCGCGGCAGTCAAGTCGGCAACCGAGATCACTTCGAAAAGATGAATCGGGCGATTGCCCATCATCGTTTATATCCCGTCATCGACCATGTATTCCCGCTGGCCCGAATTGGAGAAGCATTCGCGCTCTTGGCTGAAGGAAAGCAATATTTCTGTAAAATCGTAGTCCAAATCTAAAATCTCGCTTATATGAAAAAGGAGACACACTAATGCCTAATACACAAGTTCGATCCGTTAAATCTACTGAAGGCGTGAATCGTCCTAAACGCTCACTACGTGCTAGGATATACAGATGGGGGCTATCGCTGCTCGCGGTGCTCGTTCTAGGAATACTCGTTTTCTTGCTTGTACCTTCACCGATCAAACCGGCAAAATGGTCAGCACCGACGGCCCCCTCTTTTGAGGAAGCGGGTCCGTGGAAACAAAACAATAAACTCAGCTCGGCTCAGCTTGTGACTGATGCCCCTCAATTCCCTGAATTCATTACATTCGATAAAGAAGGTCAGCTATATACAGGAGATTCAGATGGGAAGATTTACAAGGTTCCTTTCGATGCAGAGGGAAATCCGCAAAAAGCCCAAATGTTTGCAGACACCAAAGGAACTCCTAATGGGCTTATATTCGATGCCAAAGGCGATTTGATCGTTACTGATGTCAAGAGGGGACTGCTGTCTATTAACCCATCCGGGAGCATAGAGGTATTGGCTGATCAAGTGGACGGTAAGCCGATCTATCTAGCTAACGAGCTTGATATTGCCAAGGACGGCTCCATTTATTTTTCTGATACTTCGAATTATGGTAGTGTGACCTTCAAGGAAATTGCCGAGAACAAGCCGCATGGACGTTTGCTGAAGTACGATCCAAAGACCAAGCAAACGACCGTCCTGTTAGAAGGCCTTTATTTTGCAAACGGAGTCGCCTTGTCTGCGGATGAAGATTTTGTGCTTGTGGCGGAATCGTATCATTATCAATTGACTAGATACTGGCTTAAAGGACCGAAGAAGGGTACATCTGATATTTTCGTAGACAATCTCGCAGGTTTTCCAGATAACATTACGCGTGATGATCAAGGTCATTTCTGGGTCGGTATCTTCACGACTCGCATTTCCTTTGTAGATCAGATGCATAGCAACCCTTGGTTAGCCAGTACCATGGCCAAAATGCCGGAGTCGCTGCTTAGCGGCGCAAGCGCACCGGCGAAGCATGGGCTTGCTATGGAGCTCAGCCCGCAGGGAGAGCTTATCGGAAGCTGGCATGATCCGGAAGGTAAACTGTATGGCGTAACTACGGCTGTAAGCCATAACGGATATTTATATATAGGAACGGCACCGGGAGGCAGCAAGGGTGTTCATCGCGTGCTTTTAACAAAATAATGTTGGAATTTGGTAGGGTGCGAAATGAATCTGGATGATTTGGAGCTATCTTGGAATGAGAAGGAGAGTCTGATCGGCAAAGTGGCCTTGGTGACAGGCGCTAGCAGTGGCATCGGGGCATCGATTGGATGAGCTGGTTCAGGAATTGCATAAAGAGGGATTGTACGAGGTTATGGCAGTACCTGCTGATATTCAAAAGGCTGAAGAGGTACAGGAAAGATGGGAGGAGCTGTACAGGACGAATGTACACGGTCTTATGTTGACGCTGCACTACGGGCTTCCGCCGATGCTGGGTCAGGGCAAGGGAGATGTCATCATCATCTCCCTCATTGCCGGCAAGGAAGTGATTGCCAGCGCTACCAAATACGGTGTTAACGCCATAGCGTCTGCGTTACGTTTGGAGACAATCTGGACTGGCTTTTTGTACGGAAGTATTGAATAGTCTAGTACTTTATTTTCTACGAACACCTGGATTATCTATCACCGTTTTTATTAAGTGTAGGCGCAAATAGGATAGAAGGCATCCTGTCCTGTCTAGAGCTAGGTCTTCATTTTGAAGGAAATCCGTGCTTGCTTGCACGCCAAGCTACTAGAAGCGCAAGGATGAGCAAAATAAACAAAGCCCAGGGTAAGGAGCTGGGATCCATTATTTCGATAAGGACTCCGCCCAACATCCCGCCTCCACCGATGGCCAGGTTCCACGCCGTCACGAGCATGGACTGGGCCACATTTGCACTCTTGCCCGCAGCATCAGCTAGTGCAGTCTGTAGCAAAGTCGCTGCCCCTCCAAACGTCAATCCCCGCAGGGCTACCATTAGATAAATCACGATGGGATGGCCGCTACCTATACCAAGAATAACAGACGCCATGGCGAATACGGTGAGGCTGATCAGAACCAGAGGTCGTAATTTTCGACCAATCAACACACCAATACCCCAGATCCCAACCAGCGAAGTCATTCCAAAAATGAGTAATACCCAATCAATACGCTCTGATAATCCAGCCTGAGCAAGATATGGTGCAATATAAGTATAGAGAATGTTATGGGCTAGAACCCAGGTAATTACGACAAACAGTACCGGCCTCACCCCGGGGATAACAAAGATCTGGTGGAGGGGGAGCCGTTTATCCACATTCTCTCCGGGATAGTCTGGCAGCTTCCAAAGTACCCATACAACCAGCATCAAAGCCAGTAGTGACATGATACCGAACACAAAGCGCCAGCCAATAAGAGCACCGAGAAATGTTCCAGCAGGGACACCAAGCGCCAGAGCGAGAGGGGTCCCTACCATAGCCACCGCCATAGCCCGCTCTTTCAGCGATTCTTGCACCATCCGACGAGCATAGCCTGTAATCATCCCCCACAATACGCCAGCGGAAACACCCGCGGAAACACCCGCGAAAAATCGAGCAACCAGCGTCAGCGTATAGCTGGAAGACAGAGTGGTGATCGAGTTGAAAATGAAAAATCCAAGGATGCACATTAGTAAAAGCGGTCGCCGTCGCCATCCGCGTGTCGCTGCTGTCAATGGAATCGCAGCCGATAGTGAGCCAAGGGCGTATAAGGTGACAAGCTGACCCGCCAGGACCTCCGATACTCCAAGCCCCTCGCTTATCTGAAGCAGCAAGCCAGCCGGAATCGTTTCGGTGAGAATACAGACGAATCCAGCCATAGCAAGGGCCAGTAAGCCGGACCAGGGAAGACTGTCGGATTGGAGAGCACCGGAGACACTCTTTGTCGAGGTAGTTGGATGATGGTACATGACGTAGGCACCTCTCTTTACGGTTTGATATAACGTCTCTTCTCTCATGGGCCGATTTTCCTCTCGGTCAGCAGGCACCATCATTTCCCCTGAAAAAGTGGGAAAGCATACGGTAGCCTTTATGCTGTTTCATACGAGAGATTGTCACGCTTTCCTTGATTTTTGCCGCTCCACTCCCGATGTTGTGGAATGTTATCGTATCAGTGGGGAACACAATTACCTCTTAAAAGTTATGACCGAATCCATCCAAGCCCTCGAGGAATTCGGAAATCAATCTGATAAAACCGGAACCTACACAACGCTGATCGTGATGTCATCGCCTATCGACTATAAATTTCTAATACCTTCATTTGATGACGCAAACTTACTGCGATAGCTGGAAACGAAAAAAACAGCATGAAAAAAGGAATCCGATTCCGAAGTTCGAAGACCTTAGAAATGACTAAGCTAACAGGTATCGATAGTTCAAAAAACAAGCCAGTCTAACACTTTATTTTCGTGTTTTGACTGGCTTGTTTGTATGGGCGGATTGCATAGTCTAATACTTTATTTTCTTTGAACAATAAGGCGACCGCTCCCCAGTATCGTAGGGAGGCGATCGCCGCCATTCCATTTTTGGAATTACTCTTCACCGGTAGCAACCGGATTTTCCTCGTACGAGCTCCAATCACTCCAGCTGCCCAAATACAATTTCACATCTGTTCGACCAGCAGCATGGAAAGCAAGCAGATTGGAGCAAGCTGTCACGCCTGAGCCGCAATAGACGATCAATTCTTTGTCAGCGTAAGGAGCGAGACGCTTTTGCAGCTCGTCTGCCGGAAGCATCGTCTGATCAGCAGCGAGGTTGTCCTTATAAAAGAAATTGTGCGCCCCAGGTATGTGACCTGCTTTTGCGTCGATCGGTTCATTCTCACCGCGGTAGCGTTCTGGCGCACGAGAATCGAGCAATACAGTATGGTCGCTGCGTTTTTTGACACCTTCCATGTCAACCAGCATGTCGTGACGGACATGGGGGACGAACTCTCGAGCTTGTACAGTAGGTACTTCTGCTGTTACCTCATAACCAGCCTTTTTCCAAGCAGCGTATCCGCCGTCGAGTACAGCTACCCGATCGTGACCAAGGTATCGCAGCAGCCACCATAGACGTCCTGCCATCGCCATTTCCTGATCATCATAGGCGATGACAGTCGTGTTGGCATCGATTCCCGCATTTGAAAAATGGGCAGCTAACAGATCTGGATCTGGTAGAGGATGACGTCCACCATGCTCGCTTTTGGAACCAGAAAGGTCACGGTTCAGATGAAAGTAGAGGGCTTGCGGGATATGATCTTTCCCGTATTCCTCTGCACCTGCTTCAGAAGCACTTAAAGCAAAACGACAATCGACGATCACCAAATTTTCATCGTTCAGATGATCCTTGAGCCATTGAGGTGTAACAAGTGCTTGCATGAATCTCCCTACTTTCTCTTTTTTTTTCTTCATCATAGCAGATGGCACCCCAATCAGGTACAATAATTACGGTAGGTGGTTAGGGGAAAGGAGAAGAGAGATGAAGCGTTTCATTCGCTATTTTTTAGAGGGGTTATTGTTTGTCATTCCTTTGGCAGTGACGATTTATATTTTGTACTGGATTTTCACGACAGTGGATAGCTGGTTCTATAAGCTGGTCCACAACTGGTTTAACCTCCAAATTCCAGGACTGGGCTTCCTCTTAACCATACTCGGCATCACGATTGTAGGCTTCCTTGCATCCAATGTGCTGACACGCGGAGTGCTTTCGCTCGTGTCCACTGTTTTCGAGAAAGTGCCGTTTATCAAACTCATTTATACATCCATCAAGGATTTGATCGGAGCGTTTGTAGGGGAGAAGAAGAGCTTCGACAAGCCGGTGCTCGTGACGCTATCTAAGGATGGAAATGCAAAGGCAATTGGGTTTATTACAAAGGAAAGCCTCGATTCTTTCGGTCTCACAGACCACGTAGCGGTCTATTTGCCACAGTCGTACAATTTTGCAGGGAATCTCCTGTTGTTCCCAAGCGATCAGGTACAACTGCTTGATACGGAAAGCTCAGAAGTCATGGCATTCCTGGTATCGGGTGGGGTATCCGGAGGGCCGCAAAACGTAAACAAAAAAAGCAGCGATGCTTAAATAAAACAAACCTCCAGCGCCACTAATCTAGTGGTTTTGGAGGTTTGTTGCTTGTTTTGGGAACTACCTTCATGTTCTCTCATTTCAATTACATTAGCTGCTAAAAAATCCACTATGGCTAGAATATTTGCGACGATAGTGACGATGACCGTATGTTCGATGCCCCATCTTCCAAAAAGGGCGATATCGGTAATCACTGCTGCTGTACTTGTGATAGCCACGTCCGGTCATTTTCCACAAGAACCGGGCGCCTTTCTTAAAGAGGACCGCCACTATGACAATCGCAATAATCAAGATAACGAAACCGATCCCCAAAATCGTGAGTAGGACTGACATCCACATCGTCTCCTTGCCAAAAAGGTCTTACCCTTTTTTACGGATCACTCCACAGGAAGTTTCAATTATCCCTCGGCATTCAAATATTTCTCATAGGGAGTGTAGTCGATTTCTTTGGATTTCAGGTGAGCAATGAGCCATTTGTGGTCACGCTTGGGGGTTGCTACGATGTACCCCTTTACAATCAAATCTGTTGTAATGGTGGTTGCTTTCTCTTCCAGTGCGATCTGGCCGATTCTCGCTGCAATGGAACGTCTCGCAACATCACGAAACAACTGTGGCACAGGATCAACCAATTCATTGAGCAAGGTCAGACCCTCATCTGTCCAGAGTGCACGTGTCTGATCAATGTAATGATCTTGCCAATCCAAGTCAGATTTTCCATCTTGCTTGGGCATGGACTTGAGAAATTTGCGGAACATGAAATACCCGCCAATCGCCATAAGACTTACGAGAACAATGGTCCAGCCAACGATAAACAGGGAAAACCCTGTAGACATTTCACCCATACCTTGTACACCTCATTACCAATATCCATTCACTAGTAAAAATTGTACCTTATTTTGGTTCGAGCAACAAACTTTTTGTGCGTTTGCCTATCCTTGGGTTTGCTCTTCCCAAGAACACATACAATTTAGTATGATTAGAATTAATCTTTATTGGGAGTTGACGCTCATGTTCAAGCTTGGACAACGCGTCGTCATTGTTGCCGACTCCTTCGAGCAAGGTTTGCCTTTGGGTGAATACGGTTACCTGATTGCTCGTGACCGCAATCCGGACAGCGCATTTTCCTGGGTTTTACGCATACCGAAAATTGATAAGCATATCGCTGTTGTAGAAGAGGATATCGCCTTGGAGGAGCAATTGCTGGAGGAAGAAGCCAATCGCATCTCGCATGAGGCTTTACTTGATTTTGCATTGGCGACAAGGAACGAAGCACTGTTTCGACAACTGATGGGCATGGAAGATGCAGAAGAGGCAAATGACGAACCCGCGAAGGAATCAATGGAGGAA
This sequence comes from Brevibacillus porteri, assembly GCF_003013475.1. Lineage (GTDB taxonomy): Bacteria > Bacillota > Bacilli > Brevibacillales > Brevibacillaceae > Brevibacillus > Brevibacillus porteri. The sequence continues at coordinate 82,768 of NZ_PXZO01000004.1, read as the reverse complement.
TTTATCCGTAAAGTAAATATCAAAGCATGGATCTAATTGGCGGTTTTCCTTGTGTGGAGAATTTGAAACTTTTGTGAGGAAATGAAAGCGAGGCTGTTTCATGTCTGAATTTGTGACGTTTACCAATGAGTTTGGTCAAACCATCGATATGTCCCGAGAGGACTACCAGAAAACAATCATTCCGCAAAATCTGGATAAGTACTGGGATGAAAAAGATAAGCTTCGCGATTTTGCGATGGAGTTGGTGAAGGGTCAATTTCATGAGCAAGCCGCTGTCGCTGCTGACAGGCTTCTCGAATTATACGGTCCAATCGAGTCTGCTCTCATTTTCCGTGCAGTCGTTCATATGCAGGCGAGAGAATTTGAAAGCGCTAAAAAAATCCTGACAGATTGTCTGGAACGATTCCCGTCATCGGGTACGGCTTGCACCAATTTGGCAAAGATTTTCGCGTTTGAGGGAGATGAGCCAAAAGCATTCGAGACCCTACATACTGGTTTGCACAAAGACCCGAATCAAGAAAATGGCTTGAACATGTTTGTCGAGAGCTTCGTGCAAAGAGGGAAAAAGGATGAACTGAAAGGGCAGCTAGAGGCGTTGGCAAGTAAAGAAGGCGCTTGGAGACCACAGCTGCAGCTGGCTCGTCTGGCTTTGACGGAGGAGGATCTCCTGAATGCGATGAAATGGTACACGGTAGCGATTGAAGGAGCGAAAGACCGCTTTGAGGTCGTCATGACTGTGACAGGTGAATTGGGACAAGCGGGTTATGTCTATCAGTTGATTCAGATTTGTGAAAAGTTCTGGACGCCGTATTTCCCGTATCCGTATGCTGGCTTCAACTATGCCAACGCTCTGTTGGCAACCGATCAAATGGAAAAGGCAATCGTCATTCTGCGTAGCATGCAAGAGCATTTGCCAGATAACTACAAGCCTATGGTCGATCACTTCCTGAATCGAGTACCTGGAGCGCTCGAAGTGGAAGCAGCCGCCCAACAGAAGGTCGTCGAGAGCCACATGGACGATCCGACAGCGAAGAAGAGCAAGTGGAAGTTTTGGAAGTAAATCGATAGCTAGAGCGCCCGGCACTTCACTGTCGGGCGTTTTTCTGTAAAAAGGGGGACTGTGGGATGCTGCATCATGTTGAAGTGTACGTCTCCAATTTGGCACGCTCCAAAGATTTTTGGGGCTGGTTGCTGGAGGAAGAGCTGGGCTATGTGCGATATCAAGAATGGGCCAGTGGGGTAAGCTGGAAACAGAATGGTACCTATCTGGTATTCGTTCAGGCCGAGGAGCGATTCCTCGATACCCCGTATCATCGGTGTCGAGTCGGTTTGAATCATCTGGCATTTTACGCACGGGATCGAGAACATGTGGAAAAGCTGCGGGAGGAAGCTGCTCGTCGCGGTATCTCTTTGCTCTATCAGGATCGGCATCCGCATGCTGGAGGCGAGGGACATTATGCTTTGTTTTTCGAGGACCCAGATAGAATTAAGGTCGAGATCGTGGCCCCTTAACCTCGTAAGAACCTATTGATCCATGAAAAAACGGTGCAATCATCCCCGGTAGATGGTTGGCACCGTTTTTTAGAAGCCATCTATTTGAACTGGCTGGTGAGCCGCCGCTCTATATAGGCTACGCCTTGATACATCAGGGTAGCGATGACCGCGATAATGGCTAAGCTCATCATGACCAGGGTGAAATTAAATACTTGGAAGCCGTATATGATCAAATACCCCAAGCCTTGCTGGGATACGAGAAACTCTCCGACGATGACGCCCACCCACGAAAGTCCGACATTCACTTTCAGCGTTGCGAGAAGGGTTGGGATGGTAGCTGGCAAAATGACGAGCGTGAAGATTTGCCGTTTGCTCCCTCCAAGTGTTTGCACGACTTTGACGTAATTTTGATTGACTTCTTTGAAGCTGGTGTAGACGTTGATCGTGGTGATGATGACCGAGATCGCGCACCCCATGGCTATGACGGAGAGCAAACCTGGACCAAAGCCGACGATGAAAACCGGACCAAGGGCTACCTTTGGCATACTGTTGGCAATAACCAGATAAGGCTCTAGTACGCGGGAGAGAAAAGGGGACCACCATATAATCGTTGCCATGACGGTTCCCAGAATCGTGCCTAAGAGAAAGCCGATAATCGTTTCCCATACGGTCAAGCCGACATGCGGGAGAAGACTGCCATCTTGCAGCTGCAACCAAAATTGAGCCCAAATCTTGGAGGGATAGCTGAAGATGAGTGCATTAATGGTGTTTGTTCGAGCCAAGAGCTCCCATAAGCCGAGAAAAACGAGAAAGAGGAACAGTTGTGTGGAAAAGACGGAAAAGCTCATACGCTTTTCAAGCTGCAAGTAGCGACGATGGACGGATTCAATTTCCTTTGGCTGCATCAGACACTACCTCCATCTCTTTCCACACGCGATGGAACAAGTCTTGGAATCCATCATGATTTCTGGCGTCGAACGGCAGAGCATCCCGGATCGGGTTGGGTACGACAATCTCGCTGTTGATGCGTCCCGGGTTGCGTGAAAAGATATAAACGCGATCGCCCATCGCGATCGATTCCGAGAGATCATGTGTCACAAGGACTGCCGTTTTTTTATGCCGGCGTAGTGTTGAAAAGATCAAGTCTTCGAGCTTGAGTTTGGTTTGGTAGTCTAATGCAGAAAATGGTTCGTCAAGCAACAGCACATCAGGTTGACAGGCGAGTGTTCGGACGAGTGCAACCCGTTGTCGCATGCCGCCTGACAGCTGTAGGGGAGAGGATTTGCGCACATCAGACAGTTCCATTTCATCCAGCAGATGCAGGGCGTACTCTTCTGTTTCCTTGGAGCGGATGCCTTGGATATCGAGTCCGAGAAACACGTTATCTTCGATGGAGCGCCAATTGAACAAATAATCTTGCTGAAGCATGTAGCCAACTTGCCTAGACGTTCCGCTGACTTCTCTTCCGTCGATCCACACCTTGCCTGCTGTCGGCTTCTCAAGCCCTGCAATAAGGGAGAGCAACGTCGTCTTTCCACAACCGCTGGGACCAACCAGACAAATGAAATCGCCTTCCTCCACGCGCAGGTTAATGTCTTGGACCGCCATGAACGCCCTGGTCGTGGATAAATAAAGATGGGTCACGTGGCCGAGTTCTATTTTTGCCGGCGTAGAAGAAATCTGCTTCATGACGGCCTATTTCCCTTCCTTGGATTGGGTAGCAAATGTGGTGTTTACCAGCTTGGTGTAATCAGCACGTTGCTTTAACTCACCAGCGGAATCCATAATATCTTGTAGCTGGTTCCATTCCTTTTCGTCCAGGATGGGATCGGTAGCATAGGAGCCCTGCTCCAAGTAACGCTGTACAGCGATTTCCAGAATCTTTGGATCGATTTGCTCGAAGTACTTGCCAATCACATCAGCCGTTTCTTTTGCACTGTGGCTGGCAACCCACTGTTGCCCTTTGTAGACCGCATTGGTAAACTTTTGAATAGCTGCTGCGTTGCTGTCGATATAGCTTTGTTTTGTCATAAAGGCTGTGTAAGGAACGGTTCCGCTCTCTTTGCCAAAAGAGGCGACGACATGGCCGATTCCTTCCTGTTCAAAGCGGGAGGCTTCCGGTTCAAACAGCTGTACATACGCTCCGGTACCAGATGCGAAGGAAGACGCAATATTTTTGAATTCGATATTCTGAATGAGTTCCAGGTCGCCTTGCGGATTGATATTGTGCTTTTTGAGTACATACTCGCCGACCATTTGCGGCATGCCGCCTTTACGTTGGCCCAAGAAGACACTGCCCTTTAGCTTGTCGAAAGTAAAGTCATCCATTTTGTCGCGGGAAACAAGGAAGGTACCGTCCGTCTGCGTGAGCTGCGCAAAGTTGACAACTGGGTCGGCAGCTCCTTGCTGAGAGACGTAGATGCTGGTCTCGGAGCCAACGAGCGCGACTTCGATGCCGCCAGATAACAGAGCTGCCATCACTTTATCTCCGCCAGGTATGGTTGAGAGCTCTACTTCCAGACCTTCTTCCTTGAAAAATCCTTTTTCAAGTGCGACATATTGCGGGGCGTAAAACAAAGAACGAGTCACTTCACCAATTCTTATTTTTTCGGGAGTGCTGGTGCAGCCAGTCAAGACGGCCGTCATAGCGAGAAAAGCGGCCAGCCCCAGCGCCAAAAAGCGTTTCATGATTAGGAGTCCCTCCTTGCTAGGCTTTGTATGTTGTAGGCTATGCGCCCAGACAAAAAAGGGTGAATGCCTAGAGATAGAGACAGGCACATGATGAGGGAAGGCCACAAAGGAGATGGACATAGCGTGATCGTTACATTTTTAGGCACCGGATCAGGTGCACCTACTACGCGAAGAAACGTGAGTGGGATCGGCTTGCGATTTTTACAGGCAGGCAAGTGGTGGTTGTTTGACTGCGGAGAGGGGACTCAGCACCAGCTACTGCGAGCACCGATGAAAATTAGTCAGTTGGATAAAATCTTTATCACCCATCTGCATGGGGATCATCTGTACGGACTGATCGGATTGCTTGCGAGCCGGTCTTTGCGCAATACAGAACCGACTCCGTTAGAGCTGTACGGACCACCAGGGCTCGACCGATATTTTCGAGCGATCATGGAGGCAAGTCCGGTTCATTTGCAATATCCCTTGGAAATAAAAATCGTCAGTGAGGGCGTAATCTACGAGGACGAAGAAATCGTGGTGAGCTGTCGAATGGCGAAACATCGCGTGCCTTCGTTTGCTTATGCTGTGATGGAAAAGGAAAAGACAGGAGCATTTCAAGTAGAACTGGCAAAGCAGGCCGGGGTGCCGTCAGGACCGTTATTTGGAGCCTTGAAAAGAGGAGAACAGGTCACACTCGAGGATGGGCGTGTTCTGGACGGAAAGGACTTCGTTGGAGAGCCGCAGCCAGGACGTAAAATCGTCTTCAGTGGAGATACGGAGCCGAGCCAAGCGGTTGTGGAACTGGCAAAAGGGGCGGATTTGCTCGTCCACGAAGCGACCTACGCCCATCACGACAAGGAGCTGGCGACCAGAAGCGGGCATTCCACAGCACGTGAGGCAGCTCAAATTGCCAAAGACGCGGGCGTGAAAGAACTGTGTCTGACTCACTTTAGTCCACGTTATGAAGATGAAGACGGGGATTTTTCGATGGAGGATCTGTTGGCAGAAGCGCAGCAAATTTTTTCGGCGACCCAATTGGCTGATGATCTTGGCAGCATATCTGTAAAACGAGAGAGAAACGATGGGAGAAAGCCATAATCCCTGCTATAATGAATGATCACGATGGAGGAGGTGGGGGAGCATGAAGCGGATTACCTTTGCTACACCAGAAGAACTCATTCAACACTGTCAGTCGGAAGAAGTCAGCCTCGTTGTCGAATATCGAGACGATGTGAACAAGCAACGTCAGGTCATTTTGACGGGAGAGCAGCTTGCAGAGGCACAGACCTACCTGAACTTCTCCAAATCCGAAGCGTATTACCGTAAGGACGGACTTTTTTACGAAGTCATTGCAGGCTGGAAGTAAACCACATCGTCAGGAGATGAAAGAGACGTGTCTGGCAGAGGGTTCAACAGGTCGATCACAGTTCGCTACTTGATGTTTGTACTAGGTTTGTTCGTCGGTGCATTCGGTACGGTACTGGCCATTAAAGCAAACCTCGGCGTAGCACCTTGGGAAACCTTTCACATCGGCCTGCAAAAGACATTTGGATTAACGATTGGCCTGTGGTCTCAGATCGTAGGAGTCGTTGTCATTTTCGCCACTTATTTCGTGGCAAAAATGAAGCCTAATTTTGGAATGTTCTTAAATATGATTTGCTTTGGTGTTTTTCTCGATCTTATCTTATGGTTAGATTTTATTCCTGAGCTACAATCTATCTGGGCGAGGCTCTTGATGTTTCTCACAGGTGTTGTTGTTTTGACTGTCGGGATCGGGATGTATTTATCTCCTTCTCTTGGGGCAGGACCGCGCGACAGCTTTATGCTGGCGATGAACGAGCGTCTTGGCTGGAGTATCCAGCGAGTCCGTCTCATCATAGAAGTTACCGTACTGCTTGCAGGTACTGCGTTGGGTGGACCTGTGTCAATCGGCACGATACTGATTGCATTGTTAACGGGACCGATGATTCAACGTACGATTCCGTTTTGGCGTCAAGTCATGAAAAAGCAGTATGGACTGCCAGAGCCAATTGAAAGACAAGCGAGCTAATCTCCTTTCCATTTGCCAGTAACTGTGTAAAAAACCAGGAAAAACAGTCTTGTATAGGCGATGGTCCAATCATCTTTGAGCATTCGCACATACAGTATGACTAGTTGCTGGCAAAGGAGGGAAAGCGAATGAGTCTGTTCAACGGAGGATTTGACGACTTTGCTTTAATACTGGTGTTGTTCGTACTGCTCGTAATCGTTGCTTGCTCTTGCGACTAACGAAAACACTGGTCATTAGCTTCGCCAGGAGGGAGAGCGATTTTTCGCTCTCTCTTTTGTTTTGCAAAAAAAGGCTTCGCCAAAGAGGGGCGAAGCCAAAGGGAGGCATTTCCTATCCCAGGCGATCATGCACTTGTTTTTTTACGCTGGACATTTGCTGATCGGATAATTTGACTCCGACCGCCTTGCTGACTTTTTTAATCAGCTCGCTTAATTTCTTGTCATCCTTCAAGTCTTTCATGGAGAAGTCTCTGGCCAGTGATCGTACATCGCCCATCGTCCATTTTTTCTTGCTTTTCTTGTTGATGGATTTCAGTAAGTCACGTGGACTGCCCTTCGCTTTTTGCTTGACCTTTGCCCTTACTTTTCCTTTTGCTTTTGCCATGATGCTTCGCTCCTTTCAAAGGAATACGCCTGCCCTATGCAGTTATATGGAAAAGCAAGGGAGTTCGCTTGGACAGATTCACGCGGCTATTCGCCTATTTTGGTCAACGTTGTGCAATGGCCCAAACCCACAGAGGGAGCCGTGACATAGGATGAGTCAGAACGATGCATGACAGGAGGCTAGTGGGATTGAAAATTGTCAGCTTTCATCGGGATACGCCGTTTACCGAGATTCTGTCAGATTTGAAAACCAAGGTTCTGACCAAAACCGAGAGACTTCCATGGCGATGCTATGATGACCTTTCTTGCTTGTGTGTCAAACAAAAGATATTTGAGCAGCATGAGGAGCTTTTTCGAAGGTATAAAGCGATGGTGGAAGAGAACATTACCGTAAGCGTCCATGCGGAAGGAGAGGATGAAATCCCGTGGGGAGTGCGATATGTGGGGGCACAGAGATTGTGGCGAAAGGGGCGAGGAGCAGGCGTCAAGGTCGCTGTCATCGATACGGGAATCTCCCGCGATCATTTTGATTTGAAGGGCCAAATAAAGGGTGGCATCCAGCTAGTGCGGGGCAAACAAAATGGACACGGGACGCATGTCGCAGGGATCATCGTAGCCGAGATGAACCAAAGAGGAATTGTCGGAGTTTCTCCAGAGGCTCATTTGTATGACGTCCGTGCTTTTGATCATGAGGGTCAATCATCTTTGTCGACCATTTTGCAAGCTCTGCAATGGTCAATTGCCAATAAGATGGATGTTATCAACATGAGCTTTGGTATGCCCCAATATAGCGAAGCAATGGCGAGAGCAGTTGATCGGGCCTATCAGCAAGGAATCGTACTGGTAGCTTCTGCAGGCAACGGAGGGGGAGAAGCGGAGTATCCAGCGCGGTACGATGGTGTATTAGGGGTTAGTGCGATTGATCAAACGGGAAAATTGGCAACGTTCAGTGCGAGAGGCAAGGGCGTAAATATGAAGGCACCCGGGGTTGATATTTTATCTACGTGGCCGGGAAATCAGTTTAAAAAGCTGAATGGCACTTCGATGGCTGCCCCGCATGTAGCAGGGCTGAAGGCGTTAGAAATTGGTCGCAAGCGAAAATAAGCATAGCGTTCCTACGAAAAAGCAGCTCCGAGGCTAAAAAAGAAGCCAAGGAGCTGTTGCTTTTTATAAACGAATTATTGATGGGGTTTGGAGTCATGGTCTTGCTGGACACGGAACCATATATTAAGATCATTAATAACACTGGCCAATTCGTGGATCTCGCTGTTCAATTCGCAAGATCTAACGAAATTTTCTTCTTCGGACATTAGTTTGGTTTTCTCGATAATGACCTTCTCTACCCGGTGTATTTTATCCGGAATGGTCGCGCGGATTTCTTCCCATTCCAGCAACATATCCGCTCTTTCTACTTTCGAATAATCTTCCCATTCCAGATGCAGCACGGGAAGTCGTATACCTAGCCGTTCATCATGGATAAATTGATAGCGCAAAGGTGAACTCACTCCTCTCCACTTCCATCATACCAAAAATGAATCGGTACGGGGAGAGAAATACACACGAAAGGAGCAACTATGTCAAAAGGACGTGTTCTTATCGATGCGGATGCTTGTCCGCGCCAGGCACTCTTAACTGCCCAAGCATTGTGCAAGGAGCTCGACTGGATTTGTTTGACCTTTGCCAGTTATAATCATCAAATCGGCAACGCCAATCATGTAACGGTAGATGCCGGTCCACAAGCCGTAGATATGAAGCTGGCGAACGAAACGAGTTCAGGGGATGTCGTGGTGACGCAGGATATTGGTCTGGCAGCGCTTATTCTAGGAAAGAGAGCCCATGCCCTGACACCCCACGGGATGGTTTTTGACCCAGAACGGATTACATTTCATTTGGAAGAACGAAATGAAAAAGCGAGATATCGGCGAGGGGGAGGTCGTACAAAGGGGCCTGCTGCTCGCACGCGTGAAGACGATCAACGATTTGCTGAGTCCTTGCGCTTTTTGATGGAAAGAGGAGATCAACAATGAATCAGACAACTAGAAAAAATGGATATGTACGCGGAGCACTTACATTTGCGGTACTTGCCACAAGCATGTTTGCCCTCTACGTAGCAGGGAAAGTGGCTGGTATGGATCAAGCTGCCATGGCATTTGCAGAGTCGATTCGCTCGGATGTTGGGACTGCTTTTTTTCGATTGGTAACCAATCTTGGCGGCGGCATGTTTCTTGTACCTGTAGCGGTGATCATGTTCGTTGTCCTATACATAAAGAAATATCGTGTGGAGGCAATGTTTGTTCTCATTTCCCTCGGTGCCAGTGAAGTAGCGAATGAGCTCTTAAAGCGGTTCTTTGAGAGACCTAGACCGAGTGGCGTCAATCTGATTGAGCTGCCGGAGTCGTTTTCGTTTCCGAGTGGTCATGCGATGATTGGACCAGCCTTTTATTGCATGGTCGCGTTTTGGATTGCCCAGTGGTTTGCGGAGAAAAGATGGTCGTCGCTCGTGCAGCCTGCGGTTTTTATTTTCGTGGCATTGCTCGCGTTCAGCCGTGTGTACTTGGGGGTTCATTATTTGAGCGATGTGCTTACCGGCTTTTTCCTGTCGATGTGCTGGTACTTTCTCCTTCGTCTTGGCTATGAAGAATGGATGGGGAGACGAAGCACGGTCGTCGACCCCATACCGCAGTCCAGGTAATCAGCAAGCTAGGTGGAATACCCTAATTCACTCATTAAACTCAGCCATTTTTCTACGCTGGGTTTATTTTTTTTGTCCTTTGGCAAGACGATGTACGCCGATCGTTTGGGAGGTTTATTGCCTGTTATGATCAGTTCCTTCAAGGTACCTGCCGCAAGCTCTGCTTTGACGGTAGAGCGCGTCAACAAGCTCACGCCGAGACCTTCTTTGATCAGATCGATGGCGAGCTCCGCTTTGTCTACTGTCAGCTTGGGTACGTAATTACGCGGCAATGTCTGTCTAATCCACTCGTTAAAAGGAGGGCCCCAATTCATGTACAGCAGCGGCAGATTGCGCAGCTCGCGCGAATCGACGTGTGTAGATGCGGCAATGGGGCTCTCTGGACAGCAAACCAAGACAATTTCATCATCCCACGTTGGTATAACGTCAAAGTTGGGCAAGGATGGGGGAACGTACACGATTCCGATTTGAATCACGTTGTCCAGCAAATACTGGATGACATCGGACGAGTGCCCTGTCTTGGTGCTGATCGCAATTTGTGGATACCGATAGTGGTATTCTTTCAAGATTGGCTCGAGGGTGGAAGTCCAGATCGCGTTTAAGCTGCCGATCGATAAATAGTCTTCATAAGGCTGGAGTGAAGCGACTTCATTTAGGGCTTCATGGGACAGTTTGAGGATTCTCTCTGCATACGGTAAAAGGGTTAAGCCCGCTTGGGTAATCTCAACACTTCTTTTATCACGAATGAAAAGAGGTTTGCCAACTTTTTCTTCCAGTTGCTTGATTCGCATTGTCACCGTAGACTGGACTAAGTGGAGCATTTCCGCAGCCTTGGTGAAATTTTTCGTTTGGGCCAATGTGTAGAAAGCGCGTAATTGTTCGAAGTCCATACAGTTGGAATCCCTCTTATCTAAATATTTGATTACCATATACAAAAATGTTCGTTTCCCAAATTATACCCTGTTCGCTAAGCTGGGGATATCCTTATTTCATGTGGGCTATCGGGAGAGCGAGGGGTATTGGGATGAAGTGGGAATGGTGGCGAGAAACGCCCTTTTCAGTGAAGCTCTTGTTAAGCACATCTTTTATGATGAATATGGGTTTTTATGCATTAATCCCGTACCTCACTTTGTATATGACGGGCAGCATCGGCTGGACACTGGCGATGGCAGGGATTGTCCTGAGTGTCAGACAGTTTTCCCAGCAAGGTCTTGCTTTTTTAGGCGGTGTGATCGCGGATGCCTTCGGATACAAAGGGGCGATGTTCCTTGGATTGGGCGTACGTGCCGGTGGTTTTGCGATGTTCGCTTTTTGTACCGAGACCTGGCACTTTTTTGTTGCCGCGATTCTTTCCGGATTGGGTGGGGCGTTGTTTGAGCCTGCTTGTTCTGCTGCCTATGCGATTATTACACCTGAGGCCATTCGAAAAGAAGTATTCTCCCTTCGCAATGTGCTTGGAAATATTGCGGTTGTCGGTTCCCAAATCGTGGGGACAGCACTCTCGGCTATTGATTTTACGTACATTTCGTTGTTTGCAGGAGCCGTTTTCGGAGTGAATACAATCGTGATCTTCTTTTTATTCCCACCAATTCGCGCCACTAATACACGGCATAGCATATGGGAAAGTATGTCCACGGTAGTGAAGGACAAGCTGTTTGTACGATATACCTTTATTTTGATGGGGTATTATTACTTGAATATGCAGGTGTTTTTAACGATTCCGCTGTTTGTTGAAAATGTTACGCATAGCAAGGTGAATGTAGGGATCGTGCTTTCTGCTCTCTCGCTGTTTGTGATCTTATTTCAAATGAAAGTGACACAATTGCTGGAGGGTTATCAGCAAAGGCTTACCTTGATTGGCATCGGAACGTTGTTTATGAGTGTGGGACTATTTTTGTTCACGTTTGCCGATTCATTGTGGCTCATTCTTTTGGATGTGTTCCTTTTTGCACTGGGTACCATGATTGCTGTTCCGAATCTGGTGGATGTCGTTCCTCGTTTTGCTCCCAAGGACTTGGTTGGCGCCTATTACGGCTTCAACGGGTATTCGATTGCCATCGGGGGTTCGTTCGGACAAATAGCAGGAGGATGGGTGTACGATGTAGGGCTGCGCTTGCAAACGCCGTGGCTGCCGTGGACCATTTGTTTGGTCATCGGGTTTTGGGTGGCCTGGATGCTATATCGCATGGAACAACAAACCGGACAAATCGGGAATGATCTTAAGAAAATAGCTCGATCGTAAATATTTTTGGGCGAAATGAAACATTTTCCATTGTTCATACGTATATAACGATAGAGAAGATTGGCGCAAGAAAGTGAGGGAATTTTATGGAAGATATGAAAAAGCTGAAGCGCATGTTGCTGGTAACGAGTTCCCTTGGATTTGCAGTCTTTGCCATGGTAGTCGTTACGGAAATTGTCCGAATCTCATTGTAGTATTGCCAAGCCTATCGCATCGCATATAAAACATGAAAAGCTTGCAGTCCCTTCTTGAAAGAGGGGGGCTGCAAGCTTTTCTTTTTGTGATTATGCTTCGATTTTCTTTTTAAAATGGAATTGATACACGCATATCGCAATGATCATGAACGGAACTCCGCAGTACAAGGCGATGCGCTGTTCGGGATCGAATGCCAAGCTTACGAGAACGAGCAAGTTCAAGATCAAGGAAATCAAAGGCAGTATCGGATACAAAGGTGTACGGAACTTCAGATCCTCCAGCTTGCCTCCATTTTTCAGGTAATGGCGACGGAAAGCGAGCTGCGAAGCGGAGATGGAGATCCACCCCACTTGTGCGCCGAGACCAGCGATAGACAACAGCACCATGAACACTGTATCTTCTGCAAAAATACCGGACAGAAGAGACAAGAGAGCAATTGCAAACGTAATCAACAAAGCGTTCATCGGAATCCCTTTTCCATTTACAGCCCCAAGCTTTTTCGAAGCCATTCCTTCTTTGGACAGGGAGTAAAGCATGCGAGTTGCTGCGTACAAACCAGAGTTGGCTACAGATAGAAGTGCTGTCAAGACAACGAAGTTCATAATGTCAGCGGCATAAGGAATCCCAATACTGTCAAAAACGACGACAAACGGACTTTCAATCACACCTGCCTGTTGGTGTGGAATCATCCCTGCCACGATGGCAATCGCCAGAATGAAGAAAACGAGTGTACGCCAAACCGTCGTACGAATGGCCTTCGGAATCGTCTTCTCTGGATCCTCACTTTCTCCAGCGGCAATCCCGATTAGCTCGGTACCTTGGAAGGAGAAGTTCACGGTGATCATCGTCATCAGCAAGCCTGTGATTCCAAAGGGGAGAAGCGGGCTTTCTGTAAAGTTGGAGAGCATTGGCGCAGGCTGACCGTTTTTCAGGTCGATGAAACCAAACATCGCCGCTCCACCCAAGATGATGAACAAGATGATAGCGCTTACTTTAATGCTGGAAAACCAGAACTCAGATTCACCGAACGCTCGAGCAGATAAAGCATTTAATAAGAAGAGCACTACACCGAAGATCGCGCACCACATCCAAACAGGTGAGTCAGGGAACCAACGTTGCATCAGCAATCCTGATGACAACAACTCTAAAGCAACGGTCACGGCCCAACCAAGCCAATACAACCAACCTACACCAAACCCAAGTGCTGGGCTAACAAAGCGGGTCATATATGTTTGGAACGAACCGGCCACTGGCATGGCAACTGTCAGCTCGCCCAGACATAGCATAGTCAGGTACATGATAAAGCCGCCGACTAAATAGGAGAGAATGGCACCAACTGGTCCTGCCTGACTAATTGTATAACCTGATCCGAGAAATAACCCGGTTCCGATTACGCCGCCAAGAGAAATCATAAAGAGGTGTCTGCTGTTCATCGTGCGTTTCAATTGATTGTGCTGCTCCATGTTGCTTGTGGACATATAACCCTCTCCTTCACGCGAGTATGTTCAATGGATGTATGCGTTTTCAGGCGCGATAGCGATATATGCTCTGCAAGAATGATACCAAAAGAAATAATTTATGAAAATATTATTTTTGAGGTATATACTACCAAAATGTGCAAAATGATTTGGCAGTTGATGCAAAATAATTAAAAAAACGCCAAATTTCTTGGCGTTTATTAAAAATGATAAGGTAATAACTGAACTGAAAGAAAACATCTTAAGAGATGTACTTGTAAATTTTTAGAAGGTAACGATGAACCAATTAAGCTGGTGAGAAAGACGGACAGTGAATCTCCCTTGCCGGAGTGTCAGAGTCGAAGAGAACTGTGCTTTTTCTTCTCCACCACTATGTTGACTCAAACCAGAACATTTATATTAGTATGCCTTATCCTTTAATCCCCAGCTTACGCAAACGATACTGCAAGCTTTGACGACTAATTTGCAATTCCTTGGCTGCTCGTGAAATATTTCCGTTATAGCGTTCCACAACATGGTGAATATATGCTGTTTCAAATTCTTGCATGGTTTCCTTTAACGGCTTTCCTTCGTCCACAAAAGGCAACGTGTGAGGGGAGGGTTGCTCGATTGTTACGGAAGCGGCTGGCGTACGACGCAAAAAGTGTAAGGGCAAGTGTTCATAGCGGATGGTTGATTCGTCAATCATCAGATTCATGGCCCCCTCAATCAAGTGTTGAAGCTCACGCACATTACCAGGCCAGTCATGCTGGATAAAAAATTGCAGAACCTCGTCACTGATGCCTCTTACCTCCATTTGGAAGAGCTCATTGTATTTCTCAATAAAATGGCTGACCAGCATCGGAATATCTTCCTTGCGTTCCCGAAGCGGGGGGAGAAATAACGTGACGACTCCGAGGCGATAGTACAAGTCTTTTCGCAAATGCGAATGGGCGATTGCCTCAACAGGATCTTCATTAATAGCTGCAATGATTCGTACATCGATCGATCGATCCTTTGTGTCACCAATACGTCTAATCGACTTCTCTTGCAGAGCACGCAACAATTTTGCCTGTAGTGGCATACTAAGCGAGTTGATTTCGTCGAGAAAAAGGGTTCCGCCTTCTGCTTGCTCAAACAATCCAGGTCGCTCCACTGCGCCAGTAAATGCTCCACGAGCAGTTCCAAACAAAAGCCCTTCGATAAGGCTATCCGGAAGCGCAGCGCAGTTTTGTGAAATAAGGGGACCAGAAGCACGCAGACTGGCATTATGAATGCTTTGCACGAACAGCTCTTTCCCGGCACCCGTTTCACCCACGACCAATACGGATGAGGAGGTGCGTGCTGCGCGTTTGGCATTCTCTATGACATCGAGAATAGGACCGCTTCTCCCGATAATGTGCTCGAATGTGTAGCGTGACCCGTTTTTTTGCAGCAAGTTTTCTCTGATCAATCGTTCCATTTTGGTAACATCATTTGCGATTTCCATTGCGCCGATGATCTTGCCATTTTCAATGATGGGGTACGTATGGTTGATGGTTGAAATTTCTTTTTGCTTGTCATTGAAATACGTTTGGCGTGTATTGCGAATGCTATTTCCGGTACGCAAGCATGTGAGCAAGGTACTTTCCTGTCCAGACGGGAACTGAAAAACCTCTGCCAAAGGTTTGTGCAAAACGTTTTGTCTGGTCATCGATTCCAGCTCGGTCATTTTGGAATTGTAGACAATCGTTGTCCCGTCCGAATCGATGACATGTACACCTTCATTCATTCTGTCCAAAATATGTTCATAAATGCGCAAGAGAGTGTCAGCTGAAGAATTTTGCCTAGAAGACGACACCGTGGTCACCAGCCTTTCCTTATGAGGGTATCATAGCATAAAGGGAATGAGTGCAAAAACATTATGCACTGCAAAAGATTATGAATGCGAGGTGCAAAATTTTTTTGCTCATTTGATCGGATTGGATCGACTTTGTGAGGTTTTCCTATTTGGCATCGTTCTTGCTAGATAATTTTAGCAAGTGATCTTGAAGGAGGCTAACGACATGAGTAAAACAAACGTGGTTATTGAACAAACAGAAAAATTTGGTGCGCATAACTATCATCCGCTACCGATCGTTATTTCCAAAGCAGAAGGCGTATGGGTACACGATCCGGAAGGCAATAAATATCTGGATATGCTGAGTGCATATTCTGCGCTGAACCAAGGGCATCGTCATCCACGTATCATCCAAGCTCTGAAAGATCAAGCAGATAAAGTAACGCTCACTTCCCGTGCTTTTTACAATGACCAACTGGGTGAATTCTACGAAAAGCTCTCTGCGGTGACAAGAAAAGAAATGATCCTGCCAATGAACACTGGTGCAGAAGCAGTAGAGACAGCACTCAAAGCGGTTCGTCGCTGGGCTTATGACGTGAAAAAAGTACCAGAGAACCAAGCAGAAATCATCGTATGTGAAGGCAACTTCCATGGTCGTACTGTCACAGTAACTTCCTTCTCTTCTGCTGAAGAGTACAGACGTGGCTTCGGACCATTCACACCTGGGTTCAAAATCATTCCTTATGGCGATATTGAAGCGCTTAAGCAAGCGATTACACCGAATACAGCAGCATTCATGCTGGAGCCGATCCAAGGCGAAGCAGGGATCATCATTCCGCAAGAGGGCTTCTTGAAGCAGGCACAAGAGGTATGTAAAGCAAACAATGTACTCTTGGTCAGCGACGAGATTCAAACAGGCTTCGGTCGCACAGGTAAAATGTTTGCCAGCGATTGGGAAGATGTAGTACCAGACATGTACATCATGGGGAAAGCTCTTGGTGGTGGCGTGTTCCCGATTTCCGCAGTAGCAGCAAATAAAGAAATCTTGAGCGTATTTGAGCCAGGCTCTCACGGTTCTACCTTTGGCGGAAATCCACTCGGATGCGCAGTTGCCATCGCAGCTATGGATGTACTGGCTGACGAAGGTCTTGTACAGCGCTCCCTGGAAATGGGCGCATACTTCATGGAGAAATTGAAAGAAATCAACAACCCGATCATCAAGGAAATTCGCGGTCGTGGTCTGTTCATTGGTTTGGAGCTGACAACAGCGGCTCGTCCATATTGCGAAAAACTAAAAGAACTGGGACTCCTGTGCAAAGAAACACATGAGACAACCATTCGCTTTGCACCGCCACTCGTCATCAGCAAAGAAGACCTGGATTGGGCAATTGATCGCATCAAGCAAGTTCTGCACGTGACAGAAGCAGCAAACGCATAATAGCAACGAAAAAAGCCATCCAGTACAGGGTGGCTTTCTTTCTTAAGGGGTCATTATGACAGGATAGTCACATCATTCGTTCGACAAATTTCGACTGACTGTGGATAAAGGGAAAAAAACATCCACACAGGAAATGCTTGGATACTTATAAGTTACACACAATTTGCCCACATGTTACCAACAAGATGTCCACAATGCTTGTGGATATCCGAACGGTTGTTCGATACAAAGGCTTCTGTTACAATGGGCTCATATTAGCGATGGAGGTGAGCAAAGGTGAAATACTTAAGTGACCAAATGTTGATAGAAGTATATCATCGCGCTGTCGACCTTCAACTAGATGCAGCTTTTATCGAATTGCTTCGCGAAGAACTACAGCATCGGAATATCCGTATCACGCAGTTCAGCGCCTAAGAGCAAAATCATCACACATACGTAACATATGGCAAAAGCCATCCTCTTTTTTTCGAAGAAGGATGGCTTTTGTTATCCAAGAGAGGATTAGCT
The DNA here is from genome assembly GCF_003013475.1 of Brevibacillus porteri. Lineage (GTDB taxonomy): Bacteria > Bacillota > Bacilli > Brevibacillales > Brevibacillaceae > Brevibacillus > Brevibacillus porteri. The sequence continues at coordinate 65,599 of NZ_PXZO01000004.1, read as the reverse complement.
TAAGTGGCTTGTCTTACACTTGCTCCGTAATAAACTCCAAAGCGGTAATTCCTTTGATTGGCGCTTCATTTGCCAGCAACACTTCTGGCAAATAAAAGTACACAGGACCATCCTCTTTAATAGGCTTGCCGTCTTTGGAGAATTGGAGGATGGCTCTTCTTGCCTCTGCAAGTGGAAGAACGATCGCTTCCTGATCCTCGCGGTGAAGACGGACATGAGTCACCTCTGGTAGGGGCTCAGCGTTTGTAATGAAGGGATCGAGACGAATTCCGTACTCGCCTTCGAGCACTTTACGTTCTTCGGCTAAGCTTTTTCGTTCGGAAGGAAGTGTAGCCCCTTCGCGCAATTCCTTATCCCATTGCGTCCCCGTGCCAGCCAAATACTTTGCTTGTGTAGCCAGCGAGCTATCATCTTCGCCCGCGTATGTTTTCAGATCGAATTTGCGTTCATCAAAAACCCAAACGGTTGGATCCAATGTAATAGGGAAAGCAATGGCCCCTTTGAACACGATAACATCAGACATACGTCATTCCTCCGTGATCATTCGTAATCAATCTCTATATTACTATAGACTCGCAAATGACAGCAATTATCCAAAAAGCGAAAATTTCATAAAATAGTCTAAAAATTATTGACATGGATTTTATAGATTATATAATCATATTAGCAAGTTATTATGTGTGAGTGAACTTTGCCTGCTATATTTGAACTTTTACTTAAAAGTTGAGGTCAGATAAAAGGCATTGTGTACAAGCCTTTCGATTCTTGGAAAGGCTTTCATGAAATAAGGGAAGCTCACTTCGTCTTTCTCCCGCTGAACCATCAACGGCGATGAGCGCTAGAGAAGGAAGACCACATCATTCATCCCGAGGATGATCGCAAATCCGCAAGAACATTCAGGGAATTCAAACGAATAAGGGGGCGAAACTATGGCGAAAGGCACGAATGTGCAAGTAGATCTGATGAAGCAAAAAGGTATCCTAAAATGGATTGAAACGGTAGGGAATAAGCTCCCGCATCCATTTGTATTGTTCATTATTTTGTGTGGTGTATTGATGGTAGTCTCTGCAATCCTCGCAGCCATGGACTTTTCGGTTATGCATCCTGCAAAAGGCGAAGAGGTTGCCGTTAAGAGTTTGCTTAGCGTCGAAGGTATTCATTGGATTTTAACAAGTATGCTGAAAAACTTTATTGAATTTCCAGCACTTGGTCTCGTTCTGGCGATGACGCTTGGAATTGGACTGGCAGAAAAAATCGGTCTTTTGACGACAGTTCTACGCAAAATGATGGCAGGTATTCCGGCATCGGTTGTCAGTTATGCAATTGTCTTTGTCGGTATTTTAGGAAATCTTGCTTCTGATGCAGCCATGGTTATTATTCCTCCGCTTGGCGGTCTTGTGTTCTTGGCAATGGGGCGCCACCCGATTGCAGGTTTTGCAGCTGGTATGGCTGGTGTATCCTCCGGTTTTACAGCGAACTTTTTCATTGCCGGTACAGATGCTCTCTTGGCAGGGATCAGTACGGAAGTAGCGAAAACGATTGATCCGAATGCAATGGTTACGCCAGTAGATAACTGGTTCTTCATGTCAGCTTCCGTTGTTATCCTCGCTTTCTTTGGAGGATGGATTACCGATAAAATTATCGAACCACGTCTTGGCACGTATCACGGCGATCGAAATGTACAATTCGAAGCAGTAACTCCGAAAGAAAACAAAGCACTGCGCAAATCGGGTATCGCAGCGCTGATTTTCGTGGTGATTGTAGCATTGCTGGTCGTTCCAGAAGGTTCACTGTTGCGCGATCCAAAGACAGGTGACTTCTTGACATCACCGTTTTTGAAAGGGATCATTCCCATCATCCTGTTGTTCTTTGTGACCGTATCGTTTGTGTATGGTAGAGCAATGGGATTGATTAAAACATCGAAGGACATTCCGCATTACATGTCCGAAGCAATCAAGGATATGTCCGGCTTTATTGTGTTAGCGTTTACAGCAGCACAGTTCATCGCGTTCTTTAACTGGAGCAACATTGGTATTTTGATGGCTGTCAATGGTGCAGAATTCATGACAAACATGGGCTTGACTGGCTTGCCGATCATTATTGCCTTTACACTCTTCACTGGTATCTGTAGCTTGTTTATCACGAGTGGTTCAGCACTGTGGGCGATCCTTGCACCTGTATTCATGCCAATGCTGATGCTGTTGGATTACAATCCGGCATTTATCCAGGCCGCTTATCGAATTGCGGACTCTGCAACCAATACGATCTCACCTGTGAATCCGTACATCCCGCTCTTCCTGGCGTTCTATCAGAAGTATAATAAGAATGCGGGAATGGGAACGATTTTCTCTACCATGACCCCATTTGCAATCGTTTTCCTCGTCGTTTGGATCTTGCAATTGACATTATGGTACTACCTTGACCTCCCATTTGGTCCTGGCATATACGCTCGTTAATCTATTGAGAGTAAGAAGAGAGCCGCTCACTGGGCGGCTCTTTTTTTCGTACACCTGAAGCTTGGACAATTGGAAAAAGACGGTTTATGCTGTGTGTAAGCATGTGAAGGGAATAAGGGAGGAAACGAAAGTGTACGATTTTGATCAGCGCATCGAGCGCAGAGGGACAGATAGTGTCAAATGGGAGATTCAGAATCCAAAAGTAAACGGTGAAGGAATGCTTCCGCTCTGGGTGGCGGATATGGATTTTGCTTGCGCTCCTGAAATCACAGAGGCACTGATCAAACGCGCGAGTCACCCGATATACGGATACACGTTGAAGTCAAATGCCCTTTTTCAGAGCTTGAAAGAGTGGATACACAAGCGATTTGGTGTAGAGGTAGAAGTGAGCTGGATGACAGGTATACCTGGGGTCGTTCCTGGCATACACGTAGCCGTAGAGGCTTTTACAGCCCCGGGAGATGGTGTTTTGATCCAGACGCCTGTGTACCACCCTTTTTATCATGCAGTCGAAAATCGCGGACGTCACGTCGTTACCAGCCCACTCTTGGAGCGTGACGGGCGTTATGAAATGAATTGGGATGACCTCACACAAAAGCTGAGCGACCCGCGGGTGAAGCTCTTGCTACTCTGCACACCCCATAATCCAATCGGGCGAGTATGGACCAGAGAAGAGCTGGAGCGCTTGGGAAGATTGTGTGTAGAAAATGGCGTGATTGTGGTTGCCGATGAGATTCATTCGGATTTGGTCTATGAGCCAAATGTTCATACGCCTTACTACTCGCTGGCACCGGAATTGGCCAACCAGAGTGTGACCTTCCTATCAGCCGCCAAAACGTTTAATTTGGCCGGTCTGTATACTTCCTATTTGATGACAGAAAATCAGCAGTTATTGCGGAACTTTTCTATCACGGCATCCAAAATGGGCTACGAGAATCTGAATCTATTTGGAATGGAAGCAACGATTGCTGCCTACCAACATGGAGAAGCATGGCTGGAAGAACTGTTGATCTACTTACGTAAGAATGCAGCCTATGTGCATGAGTTTTTATTGACTCGTATTCCTGGGGTATCCATGGCACTTCCGGAAGCGACATACTTGGGGTGGATGGATTTTAGACAGCTAGGACATAGTCAGGCGGAGTTGAACAAGCTCATTCGTGAGGATGCAAAGCTCGGTTTGCACGATGGTACAACGTTTGGACAGGATGGTGCAGGGTTCATGCGAATCAATTTTGCTTGCCCGAGATCGATTCTAGTCGAAGCGATGGAACGATTGGAGCACGCCATGCAGAAGTAGGGATAATTTGACATGTCTCATGTAGAAATCTACAATCGAATCTATATACATCGACGTAATAGACTGAGGGGTTTTTCGATGGATTTGAAACAAGCGTCCAAACAATTGGAGCAAGTACGCAACCAGTCACTTGCGTATACAAACAAGGGGAGTGTAGCGTCCTACATCCCTGAATTGGCAAAAGTCAATTCACATCAATTGGGAGTGGCTGTATGCTTGCCCGATGGGACGATCCTTTCTACTGGGGATGCAGACGTGCCTTTTTCGATGCAAAGTATCTCCAAGATTTTCTCTCTGATCGTCGCCTTATGCCAGAACGGAAAGGAATACGTGTTTCGGCATGTGGGGAAAGAACCAACTGGAGACCCGTTTAATTCGATTATTAAGCTGGAGACGACCGAATCCCATAAACCACTGAACCCGATGATCAATGCAGGAGCCATTGCGGTTGCGGGCATGATTCGCGGTGCCAACGTGGACGAGCGGCTAGATGCTGTGATGGCTTTGATGCGGAAAATGACGGGGAATCCTCATCTTTCTATTAATCAAGCTGTTTATTGTTCTGAAAAGAAAACGGCTGATCGCAATCGTGCCCTCGCTTGGTTTCTAAAGGACAGCGGCATTCTGGAAACGGATGTAGAAGAGACGCTTGATCTGTATTTTCGCCATTGCTCGATAGAAGTGACAGCGAAGGAAGTAGCGACACTAGGGATGGTGCTTGCAGCAGACGGAATTCTCGTGAATACAGGTGAGAGAGTGATTCCAGAAGAAGTAGCGCGAATCTGCAAGACTTTCATGGTGACTTGTGGGATGTACAATGCCTCTGGTGAGTTTGCGATTGACGTAGGAATCCCCGCGAAAAGTGGGGTTGCCGGCGGTATTATGGCAACAGTGCCACAGCGAATGGGGATTGGCGTGTTCGGTCCATCCTTGGATGAAAAAGGAAATTCGGTAGCCGGTGTCAAGCTGTTGGAGCTGCTTTCAAAAGAGTGGAAGCTTGGTATCTTTTAGCTTCTTGCAGTTGATCTGTCTTCTCCCCTTTTCAAATGGCCCAGAATCGCGTACTATGTATGATAAGGATGGAGGCAAACGGAGGGATAGGTTTTGACAGAAATTAAGGTTCCCGATCTGGAACAAAAAGCGCTAGCGTTGCTTCAAGCAGACGCCGACAAAATTTACAAGCTGATCGACGTACAGATGGAAAACCTGACCATGCCGCAGTGCCCACTGTATGAAGAAGTGCTGGATACCCAAATGTTCGGGCTTTCTCGTGAAGTAGAGTACGCGGTCCGCTTAGGACTGATTAGCGAAGACATTGGTCGAGAAATTATGGGGTCATTGGAACGTAAATTGGCCCATCTTCATGAACTGTTTAATCAAAAGTAAGGCGAGGAGAGCGGCGATTATCCTCGCTTTTCATTTTGTTGAAAGAAAAAACACTTGCCTATTTCGTATATTTATATTAAATTAAACTCTATAATTTTTTATTAATTTTGAAATGCAATGACGGAGACTAGTATGCGGAATCACCGCTTGTCAGGGAGAAGCTGCCTTAGACTGAAAGCAGCTTTGAAGCGCGCCCCGTAGAATTCCCTCCTGAGCAGCCCTCTTAATGGCATTTGCCTAGTAGGAGGAATCGGGTCATTCCCGTTATCAATGATGGAGAGAAGTGCCTAGGGAATCTGTATCTCGTGCACTTAATCAGGGTGGTACCGCGAATAACTCGTCCCTTTTTTGGACGGGTTTTTTTTATTCTCGCAAGACGCCCAACAACCGAATCATAGAAACAAGCAAGGAAAGAGACTAGTAAACGGACCTGCTGCATGACAGGGAAGGCTGCCATAGACTGAGAGCAGCCTGATGTAAGCCCCGTTGAATTCACTCTTGAGCTGACCTCTGAACGCAGGCGCCGCCAGTAGGAGTGTCCGGGTCATACCCGTTATCAATGACGAAGCGAGGCATCGCCAATAGGGGATGTCTAAGTAGGGTGGTACCGCGAGAAATAAGTAACTCGTCCCTTTTTGGGGCGGGTTTTTTTGTATCCATTTTTGAGCATAAAAAGAAGATCTTTGGAGGGTGAAAACTATGAAACAAGCCGAACAATGGACGAGCAGGCTCGGCTTCATCTTGGCAGCGGCAGGCTCAGCGATTGGACTGGGGGCCATTTGGAAATTTCCTTATATGGTTGGAACGAGCGGTGGTGGAGCATTCTTTCTGCTATTCATCATCTTTACGCTAGTAATTGGTCTTCCGTTGTTGCTAGGAGAATTCACAATCGGACGCAGTACTCAAAAAGAGGCGATTAGTGCGTATAAAACCATTGCACCGGGGTCACTCTGGCATTGGATCGGTCGCCTTGGGGTGATCACTTGCTTCTTGCTCTTGTCCTTTTACAGTGTGGTAGGAGGCTGGATTCTTAGTTATCTTCTTCGTGGGTTTACTGGTCAATTGCAAGGGCCAGCTTATGACAAAGTGTTTGGTGACATTATCGGTGATCCTGTTAGTGCAGTAGTTGCCCAGTTGGTTTTCATGCTCATTACGGCGTGGGTAGTCGCGAGAGGCGTACAGAGTGGAATTGAGTCCGCTAACAAGTACATGATGCCTGGTTTGTTCCTTTTATTCATGGTATTGATGGTTCGTTCCTTGACGTTGGATGGGGCGATGGATGGCGTTTCCTTCTTTCTACGTCCTGATTTTTCCAAGCTGAGTGCTGAATCGATCTTATACGCATTGGGGCAATCCTTTTTCGCGCTGAGCGTCGGGGTGTCCGTCATGGTTACGTACAGCTCGTATCTTGCCAAAAACGAAAGTCTGGTTCGTTCTGCTGGATCGATTGTCAGTTTGAATCTGCTCGTATCGCTGTTTGCCGGTTTGGCGATTTTCCCAGCAGTCTTCTCCCTTGGAGTAGAACCAACAGCGGGGCCGGGCTTACTGTTTATCGTACTGCCTTCCGTGTTTGAACAAATTGCCTTCGGTAGCATTTTTCTGTTAATCTTTTTGGCGCTTTTCCTTTTCGCTACATTGACTTCGGCTTTTTCCATGCTAGAAATTATCGTTGCTTCTCTTGCAAAAGGAGATGAAAAGAAACGCAAACGTCTCGCTTGGGTGATTGGTCTGTTGATTTTTATCGTCGGTGTACCATCGGCTTTGTCATTCGGCGTATGGAGCGAGGTTACGCTGTTCGGCAAGTCTATCTTTGATGCGATGGACTTTTTGGTCAGCAATATCTTGATGCCGCTTGGAGCGCTGCTCATTTCGATCTTCGTTCCTTTGAAAATGAAGCGCGAGACCTTGATAAACGAGCTGGGGGTGCATACTTCTCTGGGCAAACGCCTGTTTATCATTTGGCTTCTCCTGATTAAATATGTAGCACCTATCGCGATTCTGGCAGTTTTCCTGCAAATGCTGGGTATCTGGTAAAACAACGAAAGGCTTCGCCACAGAGGATGGCGGAGCCTTTGTTTTGTTCCTGCACCCTACGCGAAGAAAAAGACCGTACCCAAAATAATATACACCGTCAACAGAAGTACGCCTTCAAACCAGTTCGTAGCGCCATCCCGTGTGATGGAAATCGTAATAAAGGTAGCAACTCCGATCGCAGCCAATTCAAAGGTAGTGAACACAATGTCCATTGGATTGCCTAGCAAAAGACTGATGATGACGAGAGTAGGGGCTACGAACAAGGCAATCTGTAGGCTGGAGCCGATCGCGATCTCGACTGCTGCACCGATGCGTCCTTTTAGTGCCAAAAGCAAGGCAGCGCTGTGCTCTGCGGCATTCCCGATGATCGCAATGACAAAAGCACCGACGAATAACTCCGACCACCCTAACGATTCAGAGACATGCTGTACACCCTCTACCAGCCATTCCGAGACAACGGCCACGAAAAAAGTGGATACAGCAAGCATTAAGAGAGAGACACCCTTTGACCATACCGCATCACTTTCTTGCGGCTCGATATCCGATAAAAAATCGCTGTGGGTAATCATCGAGAAGATAAGCCACAAAATGTAGGCAATAATGAGCAGGCTGGCGATAACGATGCTGATGATCTCCACCCTGATCATAGGCAGATCGAACATGAAAACTGCCGGTATAAACAAAGCGACGATTGCGAGTGTCATCAGGGAAGCATTGTGACTTGCCAGTCTGCTATTGAAGGTTTGTTCCTTGTACTTGAGACCGCCCAGTAAGGTGCTCAAGCCAAGAACCAACAGCATATTTCCGATGATCGCACCCGTAATAGAGGCCTTGACCATATCGAACAAGCCTTCTTTCACCAGGAAAAAAGCAATAATGAGTTCTGCGGCATTTCCGAAGGTAGCGTTAAGAAAGCCGCCGATTCGGTCCCCAGCATAATGGGCGACGCTCTCTGTCGATTTTCCGAGCCAAGCCGCCAAAAAAATGATGGCAAGTGAAGCCGTGACGAATTGGAGCATTTCATTTCCGGAAAAATAGTGGGCGTAAAGAGCTAACAGCATGCTCCCGCCTACTAATGAGAAAAAGAGTCTCAAGTTCATATCATCACCTCAGCAGTTTTTACTCATCCCTAAAACCTCATAGGTATAGAGTTCCTGTTCTGGACAAAACTAACCATGAACAAGAAAAGTGAGGTGTTTTTTTTTATGACCCAGCCTTTGTTGTGCCCGACATGTAAATCGAATCGGATGAGGTTCACTGTCATCGAGCAGACCCCTCGCTATATTAGACTGGACCCACAGTCAGGTGAAGTCGTAGCGGAACTCCATCAAGAACAGCTCGATATGTTTCACCAGCCGTACAAAGGTGAGAACTACATGATACAATGTGGAGTTTGCGGGACCACAGAACCGGAAGAGCGTTTCGTCAAAATGGCACAGCACATGCAATCACAACGTTCGAAATGAAACTCGAAAAAGGAAAACAGGCACGCAGCTTACTGTTGTGCCTGTTTTTTTATGGAATGCTAGCGGCAAAAAATGTGTCTGCCGATCTTTTTGATTTGAGGGCGGCTCCAAATCCAACCGGATGTAGCTGTATCCGGGTTGAAATAATAAATGGCTCCGCCTGTTGGGTCCCATCCTTTAAGCGCATCATTCACTGCTTTTTTTGCCTGCTCGTTCGGTGCCAGCCAAATCTGACCATCTGCAACAGCTGTAAAGGCACGAGGTTCGAAGATAACGCCCGCTGGTGTATTGGGAAAGGATGCGTTCTTCGTCCGGTTCAGAATAACAGCAGCAACTGCTACTTGGCCAATGTAAGGCTCTCCACGCGATTCTCCGTACACGGCATTCGCCATCAAGCGCAGGTCGTTCTCTGATACTCCAGCTGCGTGATACGTAGGTTTAGAAGGCGTAATAGGCTTCGACGGTGCAGGTGTTGCGGTTTGTGGAACCCCGAGATCAGAAGCAGTAGGCTTATAATTTTTCGTTGCGTTGTACAGTTTTACTTTCGTTTGCGCGCCGAGGACACCATCTACGGTCATACCAAACTCATACTGAAAGTTACGCAACGCCCAATATGAACGCCACCCGAATACGCCGTCTACTTTTCCTGTATAAAATCCAAGGTGCTTCAAGCGATACTGCATTTCACGCACGTCTGAGCCTTCTGCCCCTACTTTGACGATCTGCTTACTGAATGCATCTGAGTGCAACGGAGATACCATAACCGCAGTCGTAACCAGAAGTGCGAATACTACTACAGCTAGCAGCCATTTGACAGGCTGTTTCATTTCTTACCCTCCTTCGGGTATGGATTTGAATATCAGTTGATTATTGTTAGGTTCTCCAACTTCCGTCATTTTGGCCTTAGTAAAATATTGGAGAATGCGTAGACTACGAGTAATGTATTTCCACTTTAGTTCTGGAAGGGGAAGATTTTGATGCAGGTCGCGCAATTTTTGACGGAACAACTGATCAGATGGGGAGTAAAACGAATATACGGGGTGGCAGGTGACGGTATCTTTGCCTGGCTGGATCAGATCGCGAAGCAATCCGACATTCAATACATTGCCTGCAAGCATGAATCTGCTGCGGCTATGATGGCAAGTGCGGAAGCAAAACTGACGGGAATTCCGGCTGTTTGTACCGCGACGATGGGGCCGGGTTTTGTGAATTTGCTGAATGGACTTGCAGATGCGCATACAGATCGCGCACCTGTCCTTGCAATTACAGGTCAAGTGGAGACATACAAGCTGGGTGGCGCGTACAAGCAGTTTATCTCACAAGAAGACATGATACGGCCCATCAGTTTTTATTCGACGACGATTACGCATCCAGATGCCATCCAAAGTGTTTTGCACAAAGCATTTGTCACAGCTATGCAGCAAAAAGGAGTGACACATCTCTCCATTTGCAAGGACGTCTTTACGCAATCGACTTCAGATGCTGTCCTTCCAGCACTTCCACGCATTCCACATGCCATTTATCCTGATCGAATGGAGATCGAGCTCGCTTGTGAGCAGGTTGCGAAAGCGCAAAAGCCTCTCATACTACTTGGTATCGGTGCCCGCAAGTTGGCGGATTCGTGTGTCAAGCTAGCGGAACAGCTAGGGGCAGGCGTGTTCCTGTCGCTAGGAGCAAAAGGGGCGGTAGATGAATCTCATCCACTGGTGATCGGCGGATGGGGAGAGGGGGGCAGCGAAACAGCTTTACATGCCTTAGTGGAAGCTGATTTGTTGCTGATTTTGGGAGCGAGCTGGTTCCCTCGCGCTTTTTTGCCAAAAAAACTGTCCGTCATTCAAGTAGATCATCAGCCTGGATCGATACATGCACATCCCTACCTCCAGTCCGTCACGGCTGAATTGGACGATGTTCTGCCGATCTGGATGAGACGCTTGCAATCGCGTAGACAGGACGATGCGTGGCAGGAACAGATCAAGAGGTGGCATGGAGAGTTTGGCAGGGAGACAGAGCAAGCAGTCATTCAACAAGCGAGTGAACAAGTAAAACCACAAACCTTGATGCATACGCTTGGGGGCGTGGTCAATGAAGATGCGATTATCGTCCTAGATACGGGTGAGCACACGATCTGGTTTAATCGAGCGTTCCGTGGGAAAAAACAGACCCCACTCTTTTCCGGGAAGTGGCGAACGATGGGATTTGGGTTGCCTGCGGCTGTGGCTGCAAAGCTCACCTATCCTGAGAAGCAGGTCGTCTGCGTCGCTGGGGATGGGGGATTGCAAATGAATCTGGCAGAACTTATGACAGCGGCCGAGCTCCAACTTCCGATTGTGATTCTCGTAGTGAACAATGGGACATTAGGATTGGAAGAGGTCAAAATGAGTCAGGCGGGCTTGATCCCTTTTGGAGTGAAATTGCGTAATCCAGATTTTCAACAATTGGCGAATGCTTGCGGAATCAGTGGCAAGGTTGTCAAAGAGGTACATACCCTGGAGTCGGTATTGCGGGAGGTGCTTGCTGCAGATCAGTTGACACTCGTTGACATTCATTGCACGTCTCCGACACTAACGGAGAGAAAAAAACAAATTTCCTTCCAAGCCCAAGCATGATTTGTTTATAATGAAAGAAAAGGCAAATGAAACCAGTGGGGGAAGTGCGAAACGGGCGAAGAGGAGGGCGACCTGATGGCTGATGGGCTTGGCGAAATCAGAGTAGCAGATCAGGTGATCGCGATCATTGCTGGAGTTGCTGTAGAAGAAGTGATGGAAGTCACAGTTCGTTCAGGCGGAATCTATCAAGATTTGGCGAAAAAGCTGAATGGCGGCGCGAAAGGCATTACCGTTTCCGTAATAGAAGACAGAGTCACCATTGACATGCGTGTCTCCGTCCGTTATGGGGCGCAGATCCATCACGTCTGTCACGTCCTACAGGAAAAAGTAAAAGAAGCGGTGGAAACATTAACAGGTCTTTATGTGGAAGCCGTGAATGTACGGGTGGAAACAATCGAACTCCTTCGAAATGAGTAAGAAAAAAGGGATACTGGAAGCATCCGGTATCCCTTATATTTGTTTCTTACATGGCATATGGCTGTTTTTGTAATTGCTCTTCTACCTTCTGGCGACTGACTTCCCGCGATATACTGAGCAAAAAGCCAGTGGCGAGCAGACATACGAGTAAGGAGGAACCACCATAACTGATAAACGGCAATGGTACACCTGTCAATGGAATCAAACCCGTTACTCCGCCAATGTTTAGGATCGCCTGAATGGCGAACATACTGACAACACCGATTCCTGCCAGACTGGCAAAGGTGTCTTTTACGCGCAGACAAATATGGATGCCGCGCAGCAGGAAAAGCAAGTAGATCAAGAGGAACACAGAGGCACCGATAAAACCAAGCTCTTCTGTCAGGATCGCGAAAATAAAATCAGTATGCATCTCTGGCAAATACAAATACTTTTGAATGCTTTTTCCAAAGCCTGTCCCAGTCAGACCGCCATGTGCAATGGCAATCCAGGATTGAATAATGTGGTAGCCAGTGCCATCTGTATCACTCCACGGGTTGAGAAAGGAGTAGATCCGGTTCAAGGCATGTGGCTTCGCTGTGATGTATGCCAATAAGGCAACAGTCACAACAGGGGCACCAAGTCCGAAGAGGTGACGGATTTTGGCACCGCCACAGATCATGACGATCAAAGCGCAACCGAGCAAGATGGCGGCAGAACCGAGGTCGGGTTGGACGACGATCAGCATAAAAAACATTCCCGTTACCATCAGTGGTGGCATTAAACCAGATTTGAGCTTCAGTATCCCGTTCCCTTTTTTGGAGATGATTGCTGCCAAGTACAGGATGAGGCCAAGCTTGGCAAACTCTGCAGGCTGAATGGTAACTGAACCGAACTTAAACCAAGATTGAGCTCCGTTATTTTCATGGCCGATCCCCGGTATGAGCACCAGGAGCAAGGAAAAGAAGCTGACCAGCGCAATTAATAAGAAATTCCTTTTATAAAAGGAGAAGGGAATGTTCATGGCGACCAGCATTCCAAAGACACCCACCAGTAAGAAAATGGATTGTCGTTTTACGAAATAGAGCTCATCCCCGCCACAATATTTACAGCCGCCGCTTGTAAAGCTCGTCAACGCGAAAATGGAGCTGGAGCTGAGCACCATGGTTATGCCAAACCCAACAAGTAGGGCGGTCAAAAACAGGAGCAAAAAGTCAGGTACGCCCCTCGTCTTCATAAAAATACCCCCCTCTACGTGAAACAGAGAGGGGATTCCTCTCTGTACACCGTGCCATTTCATTTTTTAGTGTGAGGACAGCTTTTCTCCCAGCAATTGCAGCTTCAATTTCGCTGTTTTTACAACGGAGTCTGGCATTGGGTAATCGTAATCCAGACCGTGTGGGAAAAGATGTTTGCCCATATAAGGATCTTCGAGCTTCAGGACGGCGTGCGTATCCTCAAGTTTGCCTTCTGTCACGTTCGCTTCGATACGCAGGTAGAAGACATTGCCTTTATCGTGGATTTTATAATCGTATGTAGCATGCTTGTAATCCCAAGCGCCGCGATCAAAGCCGAGTTCGCTCATGTAGTGCTCCAGATCGGCGAAAAAGACTTCTTTCGTGCCAATTCCCGTGTCCTTAATGACCATTCTTTTTCCTCCTAAAAATGGGTGAGATATTCACTTATTAATCATAGTCTGTTTTTGGAAGAAGCGCAATATATCATACTCTTTCTTGCGCATGAAACGATAGGGGAGAGGACAAACTACAATCGTTGATTAGCAAAAGGAGGAGAATGAAATGGCGAAGCTGGAAAATCGCACACTGCGCGAAATAATGACAAAAGATGTCGCTACTGTGACGCTTAAGGATAATGTGTATGAAGTGGCTTGCAAAATGCGCGATTGGAATGTAGGGGTCATTCCGGTTGTGGATGAAAAAGATGATGTGATCGGGATTATTACGGACCGTGATATCGTCATTCGCGGTTTGGCTGAAAAGCATGAGGGATCGGCTGCCACCGAGGTCGTCATGACACGGGACATTATTCTTGGGCAACCAGGAACGACTGTCGATGAAGCAGCCAAGATCATGGCCCAGCATCAAATTCGTCGATTGCCTGTTGTCGAGAAAGGCAAGCTGGTCGGAATTGTGGCGTTGGCAGATATGGCTGTTCGTCAATTCCACCAAGATGAGGCGAGTGACGCTCTCCAGCAAATTTCTGAGCCGGCGACACATTAATAAGATAGAAACGAGCTGTCGGAATGAAACCGGCAGCTTTTTTTCATTCGTTCTGTACATTCACGCTGCGTCAAGGTTTATGATAGAAAAAGAATGATACAGGGAGAGAGTTCCATGCAAATCAAAGACATGGCCCATCGCTTGCAAATAACCCCACGTGCAATTCGATATTATGAAGAAAAAGGGCTGATCAAGCCATCGAAAGCAGATGCGTCCGGGTATCGCCAGTTCACAGAGGAAGATGTCTGGAGGCTGCAAACCATCATGACACTGCGCGAGGTCGGGATGGCGGTAGAAGACATTCGAGAGCTCCTGATTCAAATGAAAGATCAGGAAGGCAGTCTTCTCCATTATTTAGAGCTGCAGCGTTCGTTTATGTATACAAGATGGGTAGAAATGAGCAAGGTCATCCAAACGACAGAAGCGATGATTGAACGGATAAAGGGTAGAGAATCGATTGATCCAGGCGAGCTGTTTACATTGGCAGAAGCGAACAAGCGATTGAAGCAGACACGGGATAACTGGGTGGATCGATGGAATTTTAATGAATGGGCGGACCGCTATGACGAATGGGTACATGGCGGGAATGGTCATGAATCATACGAAAACGTGCTGGATGAGGTTGTTGCGACTGTTGCGGTTAAATCAGGAGAGTGCGGTCTGGATGCCGGAACGGGTACAGGAAACCTCGCAGGGCGTCTCGTGAAAAAAGGAGCCAGGATGAGCGGGTTCGACCAATCTCCGCAAATGCTGAAGCAATGCAGAGCGAAACACCCAGAGGTCGAGACGAAGCTGGGAACCTTTTTCGCATTTCCATTTTTAGAAAATCGATTTGACTTTGTGGCTACGAGTTACGCCTTGCACCATTTGACGGATGATCAGAAGCAGCTTGCCTTGGCGGAATGTCGCCGTGTGTTAAAACCAGGGGGACGGTTGGTCATTGCCGATTTAATGTTTGAGGATCAGGCGCATAGACAAGCTCATCTTGACACCCTAAGGGAGGCAGGTCATACGAGAGTGATAGCAGATATTCAGGATCGCTGTTATGCCGATCGCTCCCGATTGCTACAGGAGCTTGCCAATCTTGGTTTTACGAACGAAGTAAAACAGCTAGGTACCTATACGCATTTGATCTTGTCTACTTGTAAGTAATTCATTCCTGAAACGTTTTTTCAAAAAGTCGACTTTTGAACACGCATTTTACTTTTGGGCTCTTCCAACTACTGGCACGCGTCTAGCCTTTTGCATAGGCTGTAGCGAGAAGGAAAGGAGGACTCCGCCATGGGTCTGTTCGATGGTTTTTTTGATCGCGAAAACGAGGAATTTATATGGATTATTATTGTCGTGGTCGTCCTGTTGTTCTTGTTTAGCGCCGATCGTGACTAAAATCTGGACGTATAGACAAAACGACCTTGCGTGAAGGTCGTTTTTTTCGTTAGGAAAAAACGGACTGCTTTTCTCTCCTATTGACCTGGGTTGGTAAATCCACTAGGCTGGAAAACAATGCAACGTAGAAGAGGAGAAGGAAGTCTATGAAACGATTAACCGTATTTCTGCTCGCACTGGTTCTTTTGCTATCGGCATGTGGATCGTCCGGTCAGCCAGAAGCTAACGGCGAGATAGATGCTGTGATCAAACGAGTGGTTGATGGCGATACATTTGAGTTGGACAGCGGGGAAAAAGTCCGTATGATTGGCGTAGATACCCCAGAGACAGTAAAACCCAACCATCCGGTCGAACCGTATGGAAAAGAAGCGAGCAATTACTCCAAGGAGCTTTTAACTGGCAAAAAGGTCAAGCTGAAGTTCGATGTTGAGCCTTATGACAAGTACAAGCGTTTGCTTGCTTACGTATATTTGGAAGACGGCACCTTTGTCAATGAAAAGCTCGTTCGTGACGGCTACGCCCGGATCATGACGATCCCACCGAATGTAGCTCAAGCAGAACTGTTCCTGGCAGCGGAGCGGGAAGCACGAGAGCAGAATCGCGGGCTGTGGGCTTTAGAAGGGCAGCAGGCAGAGGCTCCTAAGGAAAAAGCCAAGCCCCAAAAACAGTCCAAGGACAATACGGCGGCTGACACCGCGCCACCTGAAGGCAAAACCATCAAGGGCAATATCAACAGCAAAGGCGAGAAAATCTATCACGTTCCAGGCTCCGCTAGCTACGAGCAAACAAAAGCGGAGGTGTGGTTTGCGACGGAGGAAGAAGCGCAGCAAGCAGGTTTTCGGGCGCCAAAACGATAAGCCATGTAAGAAAAAGTAGCCGCATAAATGTATAAGTAAGCCTCGTCCGCCTTGGCAGTCGGGGCTTTTTCATTGTCGAAAAGAATTCTATAAATGTTACAGAACGATGTTGTATGATAAAAAAGTTCAAAAGACCTATAGAAAATGCCGTTACATAAGAGAAAGGGATTATTAAATAACTTACATATTTCACAGAATGCAGGAATATTTCGTAGAATTTCGATGGAGGAAACAACTATTATGAAGTTGACGGTAAGGAAAAAGCTTTTTTTAGGATTTTTGGCAGTGTTATTACTTTTAGTGGCAGTCGCAGGCATTGGTTATTCTCAGATTGCATCCATCGATTCTCGTTATCGGACAATGATCGAAGACCGAATTAACAAGGAGATGCTATCCAAGGACATTATTGCAAGTGTCAGTGAACGACAAAAGTATGCACGAGGATACGTCATTGTAGGCGATGACAGTTATCTGGCGGGGTATACGAAGGCAAATGACAGCTATAAAGAGCTTACTTCCGAACTATCCAAAATGGGTATGAATTCTGAAGGGGAAAAACTTGTAACAGAGATGAACGAGCTACATGCCCAACACGAGGAAATTATTGACCGGGTTGTAGCGTTAAAGCAACAAAACAAAGTAGAAGAGTACACGCGCTTGGTCAGAGATGAATGTACGCCAGTCGGCGAATTGTTTATACAAAAAGCCCAAGAATTTGTTGCTCTCGAACAGAAACTGTTGGAACAAGATATTGCCGAGCTGGATAGCAATATTCACTCTACGAAGCTCCTGGTTATCTTGCTTAGCTTACTTGCTCTTCTCACAGGAGTAGGTATTGCCCTCATGATTGGACGTGCCATTTCTCGTCCCGTTTTACTGATCACGCATGCAGCAGAACAAATTGCTGCAGGGAACTTGGCATCAACAGATATTCAAATCAAGAATCGCGACGAAATCGGTGAACTAGCCCGCCATTTTTCCCAAATGAAGCACAATCTGCAAGATTTATTAGAACGAGTCTCCTTCCATTCACAACAAGTAGCCGCCTCCTCCGAGGAATTGACAGCCAGCTCCGAATTAACACGCCAGACAGCAGAGAACGTATCCCAATCGATCCAAGATATTGCAGCAGGTGCTGAACAGCAAGTAAATGATGCGGAGAATGCCACACAGATTGCCGTGAGCATCTCGCAAGTCATGCAGCAAGTATCAATGAGCATGGATCATGCGATCAGCTCATCCGTTGAAGCGAACAAAACAGCAACTGAAGGCAATGAAGTGGTTGCCAAATCAATCGAACAAATGAATGAGATTAATCAAAGAGTGAGCTCTTCTACCGAAGTGGTCAATATGCTCGGTGAAAAATCAAAAGAAGTTGGTTCCATCATTTCGATTATTACGGAAATCGCGAGTCAAACGAATTTATTGGCGTTAAACGCAGCGATTGAAGCGGCGAGAGCGGGAGAACAGGGAAGAGGATTCGCAGTCGTAGCAGATGAAGTTCGCAAATTAGCAGAACAATCCGCGCAAGCAGCTTCGCAGATCGCTTCCATCATCGGAGATATTCAAAGAGATACGGAAAAGGCGATTCACGTCATGAGTCAAGGGGACGTAGCTGTTAAAGAAGGAGTCATCATGATCGAACAAGCTGGAGTTGCCTTCTACAAAATCTTGGGTGTAGTAGACGAAGTCTCGAAAAGAACACAAGAAATGTCAGGACAAATCAATGAAGCCAATAACGGAACTGTTTCCGTAGTGGAATTTATAGAGGGAATTGCGCATGTTTCAAGGATGGCAGCGGAAAACACACAAAGCGTAGTTGCTTCTGTACAAGAACAAACAGCTTCTATGGAACAGATTACAACCGCTTCCAGTACACTCGCCGAAATGGCAGAAGAGCTGCAGCATTCCATCCGTAAGTTTCAATTGTAAGGCGAGAACAGGCGGGGGTGCCATGTGTTTAATCAAATCAGAGAGGTAAAGTATGCATTATCTGCATTGGAAGAGTCATCTGTTATTTCGATCACAGATGAAAAAGGAATCATCACCTACGTCAATCACAACTTCTGCGAAATATCCAAGTTCAGTAGAGAGGAATTAATCGGTGAAAACCATAACATCGTCGATTCCGGTTTCCATCCGCGAGACTATTTTAAATCTCTATGGGATACCATCAGCCGAGAGGAAAAGTATGGAAAGGCGAGATGAAAAATCGGGCAAAGGACGGTACGGAATATTGGCTTAGCATGACGCTAGTGCCGTTCATGAACGACAGTGGATTCCTTTATCAGTACGTGGCAATTGGGACGGACATCACGAAACGCAAGCAGATGGAAGAGTCTCTATCAAAGACGATGAAGGACTTGCACGATATCAAAAATGCACTGGATGAATCTTCGATTGTAGCGATTACAGACGACAAAGGCGTCATTACCTATGTAAATGACAAGTTTTGTGAAATCTCCAGATACGAAGTGGATGAATTAGTTGGAAATACACATCGGGTCATTAACTCTCGCTATCATTCCAAGTCGTTTTTTAAATTGATGTGGGAAACGATCAAGCAAGGACGTGTTTGGAAGGGCGAAGTGAAGAATCGCGCCAAAAACGGCAATGAATACTGGATGAATACGACCATCGTGCCATTTCTAGACGACCGGGGAGTTCCGTATCAATATGTTTCGATCCGTACGGATATTACCGACCGCATTGAAGCAGAGGCAGCTTTGGCAGAAGCATTGCAGAACGATTTTCGCAGGACGGTCCAAAACTTGCAAAACTGTGTGTTCAAGATCGTGACAGATCCGAAAGGGAACATCACCTATACCTTGTGTGAAGGGAAAATGGCGGAAGAGCTCGGGCTAACTTCTGAGAGGATGCTGAGAAAAACGTCGTATGAAATCTTTCCTTATGAGGTAGCAGAGCATATGGAAAGCTATTTTCGCAGAGCGTTTGCTGGCGAGCCCGTTACCTTCGAACTGAAACTATCCGGAAATGATTATTACATTACGTTGTCACCTATTGAGGAAAATGGGGAGATCGTGGAGATGGTAGGCTCCATGATTGACATCACCGAGAGAAAAAAGGCGGAAGAAACGATTCGCTACATGGCCCATTACGATTCCTTAACCAATCTGCCTAATCGAACGCTTTTTCATGAAAAGCTGGCAGAGGCGATGCTCAAAGCAAAACAAAAAGATGAGAACATCGGCGTCATGTTCATCGATTTGGATCGATTTAAAAACATCAATGATACGCTGGGTCACTCCATAGGGGATGTCCTTTTACAAGCAGTAGCCAATCGTCTCATCGGGTGTTTGCGAAAAGGGGATTCTGTTTCTCGACTCGGCGGAGATGAGTTCGCCATCTTTCTCACAGATGTCACACACAAAGAAGTTGGTGAAATTGCGCAGCGAATCATCACGAGCATGTCCGAATCGATTACGTTAGACCATATCGAAATCTTTATCACACCAAGTATCGGCATCAGCATGTATCCGGAAGATGGAGACGATATTGAAGCGCTATTGAAGCGCTATTGAAGCATGCGGACGCTGCCATGTATTTGGCAAAAGAGCAAGGGAAAAACAATTATCAATTTTTCTCGGAGGAGCTACATCAGATTTTAGCCAAAAAGCTACAGCTTGAAAGAGAGCTGCGAAAAGCTTTGGATGAGAAACAATTTACGCTGCACTACCAACCGAAGATTCATTTACAGACGGGCCAGATTATCGGTATGGAGGCGTTGATTCGTTGGGAACATCCAGACCTTGGTCTCATTCCACCTATTCAATTTATCCCGATCGCAGAAGAAACAGGCTTAATCGTACCGCTTGGAGAATGGGTAATGCGAACGGCATGCCAACAGATAAAAGTATGGCAGGAAACAGGCTTTACTCAACTGGCGGTTGCGGTGAATATATCCTTACGCCAATTTATGCAAAACAATCTCATTGAGATGATTACCTCGATCCTTGAAGAGACGGGCTTATCTCCGCAATACTTGGAGCTGGAAATCACGGAAAGCATGGCGCTAAATGTAGACTATACAATTCGGATTTTGAATCGTTTGAAAGGTCTCGGGATTAGCATCAGTATCGATGATTTCGGGACGGGCTACAGTTCATTGAGCTATCTAAGTCAATTTCCGATCGATCGGCTAAAAATCGACCAATCCTTTGTCCGGAATTTGAATCCACGGAATCAAGCGATTATTAAAACGATCATCGATATGGCACACAACATGAAAATTGCTGTTATTGCAGAGGGTGTAGAAACACAAGAACATGTTGATTTTCTAAAGGAACAAATGTGCAATGAAGTCCAAGGGTACTTCTACAGTAAACCGCTGCCCACGAAAGAAATCGATTCCTTCTTGCAGGTAAATCGTTATGGTGAATCAGGCAGCATGGTTTAGATGAGACCATCGAGATTTTACAAAAGGAAGGCGGTGAAGGAGCTTGGATCATCAGATACATGGGACGTACGACAGTTTCCTTGTGATACTCTCTTATTTAATCGCGGTTGCAGCTTCTTTTTCTGCTCTCAACCTGGCAGCCAGAGTGAGTACAAGTAAGGGGAAGCATCAGCTACTCTGGTTGATTTTTGGGGCCACAACGATGGGGCTCGGAATATGGTCCATGCATTTTGTCGGAATGCTGGCACTTACCCTCCCAATTAAGGTTCTTTATGACATGGAGTATGTCATCCTATCTGTCATTCTTGCCATTTTTGTCTCGAGCATAGCCTTGTTTACCGTCACGAAAAGCAACCTCAATGCGAGACAGCTAGGTATCGCGGGAATTCTTATGGCTGCTGGAATATCTGGGATGCACTACGTGGGAATGGCCGCGATGATTATCGAAATTACATACGATATGTGGATCGTTATTTTATCCATTATCATTGCAGCGACTGCTTCGGCAGCGGCACTTTGGCTCTTGTTTTACTTTCGCCGTGATCAATCGAAATACGCATATTTATACAAATTGGGCAGCTCACTCATTATGGGAGCTGCAATCGCGGGTATGCATTACACCGGGATGGTTGCAGCGCATTTCTACGTAACGGAAGTGCCGACAACCGAGATAGAAACGCAGATCGAACCGGAGACCTTGGCCTATATCATTGTCTTGGCCACCTTTTTACTGATGGGCATTACATTGTTCGGCTTGTTTATTAACAAGCGACTCTCGCAAAAAGATACGGTCATTCAGGAAAGTGAAAGCTGGTATCGTTCCCTTTATAAAAATAATGAGTACGGCATTATTTCCTTAGATACAGGTGGATGTATTATCCAAATGAACCCAGCTGTCACGAAGATTGGTGGACTGCGGGAGGAAGAATTCATCCATCAACATGTATCGAAAATTGGCATGCATATAGTTGAGGAGAAAAGGGACATCACCAAAGATTCTTTTGCCCAGTCTTTTCAGCCCAATCGTAATAATTTTGAGACGGCCATCTTTCATCCGAACGGAAATCGCGTAGAGCTGAGTGTACTCAATGTCCCGGTTGAAATTGAGGGAGAAGTTGTTGGGAATCACATCATTGTGAAGGATATTACCGAAGAGAATCGCGTGAAAGAAAAAATCAGGTATTTGGCTTATCACGATGAGCTGACCGACTTACCGAATCGAAGAAAGTTTAATCAAGTCCTCCATCAATCTATTGAAAAAAGCAGCCAAGATTCAACCAGCTTTGCTGTCATGGTTCTCGACATCGATCGTTTCAAAATGATCAATGATTCCTTGGGTCACTCCTACGGCGATATCTTTTTGCAGGGGGTCAGCGACAGAATCGTAAAGAGTGCGGAAGGGTACCATGCAACAATTGCTCGTATGGGTGGAGATGAATTTACCATCCTCTGCAAAACACGAGCGGACCGTCGGGAAGCGGCGAGTTTAGCGGATAAGATCATTGAAGCGTTGAAACAGCCATTCTCGCTAAAAGACAGTGAATTTTACATATCAGCAAGTATTGGAACAGCGATATTCCCAGACCACGGAACGGATGCTGTCGCGCTGCTCAAAAAAGCGGATACGGCCATGTACGAGGTGAAAAAACAGGGGAAAAATGGTCACCTGTTCTATACGCCCGAGTTTGATGTGCAATTGCTGGAAAATATTGAGATAGAAAGTGATCTCAGAAAAGCAATTGAACGTAATGAGCTGGTAGTGTACTACCAACCTCAATTTCATGCGGAAAGTAACCGCATGATCGGGGTAGAGGCGCTCGTCAGGTGGAATCATCCGACCAAAGGGATGCTTTCACCAGGAGTGTTTATCCCTATTGCGGAAGAGACAGGGCTGATCTATGAGATTGGTACGTGGGTGCTTCGCGAAGCGTGCAGACAAATGAAGCAGTGGCATGATGGAGGGGGACCATTGATACCCGTCTCCGTCAATTTGTCCTCCCATCAATTCCACCAACGGAACCTAGTCCAGTACATCAAAAATATCCTTGAGGAAACTAAGCTTGGCCCACACTTTTTGGAACTGGAAATCACAGAGAGCATGATGATGGACCCGGCAGTATCGATCAGTATCCTGCATGAGTTAAACAAAATTGGAACGAGAATTAGCTTGGATGATTTTGGAACCGGTTACAGCTCTTTGAGCTATTTGAAAAAGTTCCCGATCCACAAACTAAAGATTGACCGCTCCTTCATAACAGACCTGTCTCGAAATGATAACGATAAAGCCATTGTGGCCACTATTATTTCGATGGCGAAGCATCTGAAATTGGATGTAATTGCAGAAGGCATTGAAACGAAGGATCAGTTAGATATTTTGACAGAAAATCATTGCAAGGAAATACAAGGGTACTATTACAGTCGTCCATTATCCGCGAATGAGGTGGAGCAAGTGTTTTTTGTTCCCACCAGAAACCATCTCATCCAAGAAGCGTAAGGAAAAACTCCCCGTCTTTTATAGATGGGGAGCTTTTTTGTAGGTACACAGCAGGAAAATGTAAAATCGGGTATTGTATACCATACAGGGGTATTGTAAAATAAAATCAAATAAAGCTTCCCAAAAACAAAGGAGGATGTAAGATGAATGTCACTTTGAACGTACAAGGAATGTCCTGCAATCACTGCGTCATCTCCATAGAAGGTGCTCTTCAAAAAGTAGACGGAGTTAGCAAAGCAACGGTAAGCCTTGCTGACAATCAGGTAAGTGTGACTTTTGATGAATCCGTTGTTTCGCTGGAAAATGTGAAAGAGACCATTGAAGATCAAGGATACGATGTCGTTTAAGCAAAGGTTGAGGGAAAGGCTGTGATTATAAAATTGCAGCCTTTCATAAAGTCTCCAGTTGACTGAATGTTACAAATTTAAATAGTGTAGGAGGAATGCCTTTTGAAGCGTGTACAGTTTGCCGTAAGTCCAGAAATTCGTGTCGGCGGTTCTGTGTTTACACCAACAGATATGGTGGCGATCGGTCAAATCGTTGGCGAGGATGCACAAATTGAACTTTCAATCTTTCAGCAGCTTATTGTCGAGATGAATGAAGAGAAGGCTGACGATGCCAAAAAAGCGCTGCGTGAAAAAGGCTTATGCGTGTACGAAACGGGCTCTGTTGTGAAGAATTTGTCTGTCTGTTCTTTTTGCAAAGGAGCAGAGATTGAAGGGCTAGAGGCAGCGAGAAATTTGAATGATACGATTGCAGGGATGGCCGTTCCTTTTACGATGAGAGTCGGTTATACGGGTTGCCCGAATGCCTGTGGAGAGCCGTTGGTAAAAGATATTGGGATCGTCAAGCGAAAAGAAACCTTTGAAATCTACGTCGGAGGTCAATCGAAAACAATGGAGGCCAAAACAGCCGAGCTCCTGGTCGAGCAGGTAAAGGAAGAACAATTATCCTCCATCGTTCAAAGCATGATTACCTTGTATCAGACGCAAGGGAAAAAGAGAGAGAAGTTTTTCAAGTTTGTTGAGCGATATGGATTGGAAAATGTCCGAAAAGAATTGGGACTGTCTTCCTGATGGATATGTGAACATGGAACTTGCTACGTTTTGAAAATTTAGATTATAATCGAAGCGTATGTTTGCTAGGATGATTAGAGGAGGAATCTCATTGTCAAGTGCAGAATTGAACGTTGTACAGTCTTGTCATACATCTGATCGAAACAGTCATCATTCAGAAAAAACCAAGCAAAACTTGCAGGCGCGACTCAATCGGATTGAGGGACAGATTCGCGGGATTAAAGGCATGGTGGAGAAGGATGCTTACTGTGATGATGTCTTGAATCAAATTGCTGCGGTACAATCTGCCTTAAATTCAGTGGGACGTATCCTTTTGGAAGGGCATATGAAATCCTGTGTGATTGAACGCATCCAAGAAGGGGACAGCGCAGTCATTGACGAGCTTTTAACCACGATGAATAAGCTGATGAAATAAAAAGCTTCAGAAATGAAGCTTTTTTATTATTGCGAAATATAGGTTAGTGGGGTATTGTATCATCAAGTCAGAATATTTTAATAATACAGAAAATATCAATCAAACAGGATGATAAGGGAGATGAAAAAATGGGCAAGAAAATGTTGCTGTTAGGTGTGTACGGCATGGAAGTGGTGGAGTGTGGCGGTGCCCTTGCCATTAACGTGAACAATGGAGGGGAATCGTACGCCTCGATCATGCTGTCTAGCGAAAAATCACGCCCGCAGGTTACAGAGGCGGCAGCGGTATTGGGGGTTCAGATGTATTTTCCTAGTTTTCAATCCGGTTATGTAGATGTCAGTCCGGAGTCTAAGAAAAAGCTCGTACGGATTATCCGAGAAGTGAAGCCAGATATTATCATTACGCAGGACCCGGAGCATTCCTTTCACGACTTAGACCCAGACCGTAGACAAGCCATGATTTTGATTTTGGAAAGTATCGCATTGGCCAGCCGGGAGTTTGCTTTAGATGAACTGCCTGGCTTGGAAGCTCACCCGATCCCGACGATCTATTACATGACTCCGCATCATCCCAACTGTGTCGTTGATATTTCGTTGGTGTGGGAACAAAAAAATCGAGCGATGGATGTCTTGCACAGTCAGATGGAGTTCAGTGGCTACGAAAAGGGAAGAGCCGTGCACAAGGTACTCGATCAAGCCATTCATGTGTATCACGGTTTGGCAACGCATGGTCATTTTGCATTAGCAGAAGCATATAAACGTGATGGGAACTTCCATTTGAAAGAACTGATTAACTACTAGGAGAGAGATGTCGGATGAAGCATAATCGAATCAGGATCATATGGCTGCTCATCGCTCTGTTTTCCACATTGTTCGTTGTTCCGGCTGGTGCCGAGAATCACAGGGAGGTGAAGCTTGGGATCACGCAGGATGAACGCTCCTTGAATCTGTACACATACAATACCGGTTTTCCTGGACTCGAGCTGGTCAATCTTCTCTACGACCCGCTATTTATCCTCGATAAAGGCAACAAACCGATTCCTTGGCTGGTTAAAGAATTCACGGTATCCGAAGACGGCAAGCAATACAAAATGAACTTGCATGACCAAATCTTGTGGCAGGACGGAAAGCCTTTGACCTCAGAGGATGTGAAGTTCACCTACGAATACCTGTTAAAATATAAAAAATCCCGCTTTATAACCCCAGCTGCACTCGTGAAAACCATTCAAACACCCGACCCAACCACTGTGATCATGGAGCTTGAGAAGCCTGAACCAGATTTCTTCATTCAACCTCTCGCTGATTTGCCGATTCTTCCTAAACATATTTGGAGCTCTGGCTGATAGTAGATGGGGAAGTACAAAATGAAGGAATCCAACGAGGATGTCCTTTTCTTGCCCGCTGCCCCCATCAGGTTGACCACTGCCAGAATATGAAACCTATGCTAGAGCGAATCTCATCCGACCACTATGTTTCATGTATCCATCATCAGGGGGAATTTGAGAGCGCAAAGGCTGCCAATCGGTATGCGAACTAGAAAAGGTGTGAGCCCTCTCGACAGTAGTCAGAGGGTTTTCTTGTTCGTTTTGTCCTATTTTGTTGACGTAGGACATACTTTACAATGTGGAGAATATACTCGGGGGTGGTATCTTGAACGCGGTGTATCAGGTCCTGATCTATGTCGGTTTCGCTTACGTTTGCTTTACATGGTTTATATGGCGACGAAAGCAGGGGATCGATCATATGCAAGGCATGATGAGCACGATGTCTGTCAGTATGATGATTGGGTTGATCGGTGGGTTGATCCTCGGCGATGTTTACAGGGGAGACCTTTATGTATCCACCATGTGGGGAATGCTGGCTGGTGGACTGTCTGGTTTTCTGCTAGGAGTTCCTTTGTCGATCCTGAGTATTGTAGAAGGAATTTTATCGGGTGTCATGGGCGGGATGATGGGCGCCATGCTAGGAGAGATGGTTCCCAGTGAAAAAGTAGAGCCTCTTCTGTTTGTTTTCGTCATGCTCTATACGGTATGTATGCTGCTCGTAGCCAAGCTGATTGATTTCAATAAAAAAGAAACGAAGTTGTCCTCCTTTTTTCATCATCCAGGCACTCCAGCTGTGTTGCTGCTTGCCGTCTTCTTCTGGTTTCAATCATTACCGTTTCCATCCCCGGCTCTTTATGCAGGCGATCGCGCGACAGAAATCACCCTCACAGCCGTCGACTTTTCGTATAAACCAAACCAATTTACCGTGAAAAAAGATACGGAGATCAAAGTTTTCTTTCAAAATGATGGCAATGTAGAGCACGATATCGAGGTTGTGTCTCATGGAAAAATCGTTACGATTTCAGAATCAAACAGCGAACATCATCATGGAGCAATGGCTGAAGGTGTGGTTCATTTGCACGCCAAATCAGGAGAGTCTGTTGAAACCGTGTGGAAGGCATTGGAGGAAGGAACCTATGAATTTTATTGTACGATCCCTGGACACAAAGAAAGCGGCATGATAGGACGCTTGCAAGTGACTGGATGAAGCAAAGGAGAGGCGAATCATGCCTTTCTTTTTTTCTTCATCGTTTCCTCACAACTTTTCTGTAAAATAAACGAAAAGGAAGACCCACTCGGAGGAGAAGCATGGATTGGTATTCGTACTTGTATCAATATGGAGCATGGATGAGCAAGCCCTTTTCCGATTTGTATTACGGAATGGGCGAACAAGCACCGTTGATTGGAGCGTTGTTGCTCGGGATCGTTGGCGCATTTGCACCGTGCCAGTTATCGGGGAATGTGGCTGCTTTTACTGTGTTCGGGAAGAATGTCGTCGTTAGAGGTGGCTTTCGTAGTCATGTCTGGATGTTCATCCTTGGCAAAGCAGTCGTGTATTCCGCTTTGGGAGCAACCGATGTTTATTTTGATTGGATTGTTCTTAATCGGATGGATTCGATTGCCATTTCTACATACGCAATCATTTGAGGAAAAAATCAAGCGTTTTTTGGAGCGATTTGAGGGAAAGACACAAACCTTTTGGCTCTATTTTGGACTGACGATGCCTTTGATGTTCACGAGCTCGTTCGGCCCGATCATTCCCACTGTATTTGCACTTGGCACGGCGCTTCCATTGCTCATCGTATTACTGCTGCTTGCCGTCCCAAGTGATAGCCCTTCTCTCATGAACAAAACGAGGAAATGGGGTACGGTCACGCAAAAATTGGCTGGAATCGTGTTTGTCCTGCTCGGTATTTCGGACTTTATGGCATTTTGGTAAGGGTGCGCCAAGATAGAAATCGAAGAGGTGGATAGGATGAACAAGAGATGGTGATTGTGGATCTGCGCGAGCCAGAATTATTTGAAGAGGGAAGAGTCCCCAATGCCATCAATATTCCTTTTGCAGAAATCAATGAGAAGTTTACCAGTATCCCCACAGACAAAAAAGTCGTCTTCGTCTGTCATACCGGAAGGATGGGAGTGGAGAGCGGAAACCTCCTGCTAGAAAATGGCTACAAAGATGTTGTGAATCTGGACGGTGGCATGGCTAGGTGGACTGGTCAGGTGGAGTCGTAAATGCTGGACCGCTTTCTTTTTATGGAGGAGAGCGGTTTCTTCGTTTTGGGGGATCAATCACGCCTACTGGGTGGGCTGCATAGTGTAGTCATGAAGGAACAGACATTGCAAGCTGGAGGAGGATTTTGGCATTGCATTCGCAAACACGCGACTATTATCCGTACGTGGGTCCCTATGATCCTTGTCCGCCGATTCGGGTGAAGACATACCAGGTACCCCCTCATCTGTTCATGACATTTCAGCCGGAGAACTTGCCACAGTACAGCCCGATGGAAGCGTTGAGATTAGGTACGTTATGGCCGGCACTTTTTAGCCCCTATGATCCTAGACTGAGTCATTTGGGGAGGGGGCACTCATGACAGCTGAAAATAGATTTGGCGATGAACAATATTACGCATTGCTTGAACAGCTGCAAGCGATCGACTTTGTACTGGTTGAGCTCAGTCTTTATTTAGATACGCATCCAACCGATCAAAATGCGCTTCAGCAGTTTAATGATTTAACAGAGCAACGCTGGGTTTTGGCAAACGAATATGAGAAATTGTACGGGCCATTGCAAAATCTTGGTCGCAGCTATTCAGGGTATCCGTGGCAGTGGAATGATGATCCATGGCCTTGGCAAGTTTAGAAGAGAGGGATAACGAAACCGATGTGGATCTATGAAAAAAAACTGCAGTATCCGGTTCGTGTCAGTAAGTGCGATGTAAGAATGGCGAAGTATTTGATTGAGCAATACGGAGGGGCGGATGGAGAGTTGGCAGCCGCTCTGCGCTATATGAACCAACGGTATACGATCCCAAATAAAGTGGTCGGATTATTAACAGATATCGCTACCGAAGAGTTTGCGCATCTCGAAATGATTGCCACGATGGTGTATAAGCTAACCAAAGACGCGACTGTCGAAGAGTTGAAGGAAGCGGGACTGGGTGACCATTACGCCAACCATGATCGGGCGCTCTTTTACAACAATGCCAGCGGTGTGCCGTGGACGGCAGCCTATATTGCTGCCAAGGGCGATCCAATAGCGGACCTTTACGAGGATATCGCGGCCGAAGAAAAAGCCCGCGCGACGTATCAATGGCTGATTGACATGACCGATGATGTTGATTTGCAGGACAGCTTGAAGTTTTTGCGGGAGCGGGAAATCGTTCACTCTATGCGTTTTCGCGAGGCTGTAGAGATTTTGAAGGAAGAGCGGGATTCGAAGAAGATATTTTAAGAGTGAAAGAAAAATATTTCGGGAGTTAAAAATCCACGCTCTTTAAACGGAGCGTGGAAAAATAAAACGAATTAATGTGAGGGTAACTTGTTAATCATCTTGCCTACTATTTGATTGACATGAATCGGACCGATCATTCTACTATCTAAACTATTCAAACGATTATCACCTATAACGAATATTGTATCTTGGGGGATAGTTATAGGCCCAAAATCCTCAGTCAGATAGAGATTTTCTTTTTTGGCTACATATTTAGCGGCAGCTAAGTATGGTTCGTCGACTGCTTTGTTATTGATGTAGAGAATATCATCTTTATATTCAAGTGTTTCTCCCGGTAACGCAATAACCCTTTTCACGTATTGTCGATCTTTCTCGGCTTGGAAAATAACGATATCCCCACGTTGGATAGGATGGGAGTCATAGTAGGTTTTATCAGCAACAAATCGATCGTTGCTGTTCAAGGTAGGGGCCATACTCTCACCTTCAGAAACAAAGATACTCGTGGATTGGTCAGGCTGGATGGAAGAAAGACTTGCGAAAATGAAAGATAGCATAATGAAGAGCGTTTTCATTCGTATCACCTAATCGTCTAGTTTTTTCTAATTTTATATAGTCTACTTCGAAATGAAAAGCCCGCAACCGTATATATGTTAGGCAATAATACCGTGGGGCAATCTCAAAAGTGGGAGCGAAGATGAGCATACGACTGTCATTCCTACCGAAGATTGACTGAAAAGAGACGCAGTGAAGAGTCGAGGAAGCCACTCCATCGTATGATTCGAGTTTTCATGGACAAACAACAGGATTATGGCAGAATCGGGGCAGATTGGAACTGATATGATGATCGTGTAAACACTTGAACCGAAGCAAAGAAAATAAAAAAGATCGAAAGAAGGCACGTAAAAAATCGAAGCATTTTCACCATTTCAAATCACCCCAAGATTGTAATCTCATGATAGAAAAGCCCTCCAGAAAGAAGGCTTTTCCCTCACACATCCATAATAATCGGCAGGATCATGGGTCTGCGCTTTGTTTTGGCATATACGAATTTCCCAATCGATTCCCGCATTCCTTGCTTCAAGCGGTTCCACTGACTCACATTCGCTTCCTGCAGATTGGTGATCACCTCGGA
This sequence comes from Brevibacillus porteri, assembly GCF_003013475.1. GTDB lineage: Bacteria > Bacillota > Bacilli > Brevibacillales > Brevibacillaceae > Brevibacillus > Brevibacillus porteri. The sequence continues at coordinate 35,160 of NZ_PXZO01000004.1, read as the reverse complement.
TGCAATGCGAGTGGCTTCTTCCAAGAGACCCTCTGATTCCGGGGCATAGATGAAACCGCGGGAAATAAGGTCAGGACCCGACAAAATCTTGCCGTCGGTTTTACTGCGCGTCACAACGATCACGAGAATGCCATCTTCCGAAAGATGCTTGCGATCCCGTAATATCCCATTTCCTACATCACCGATTCCCAAACCATCCACCAAGGTATTTCCGGCAGGGATTTTTCTTTCCTGTACAGCTACACCATCCTGAATATCCACGACATCTCCGTTATTTACAATGAAAATGGACTCGAAATCAACGCCGACGGATTCAGCCAACAAACGATGTTGATGGAGCATCCGATACTCACCATGAATGGGGATGAAGTATTTTGGCTTCATGAGAGTGAGCATGAGCTTCAACTCTTCTTGGAAGCCATGTCCGGACACATGCATGCCTGTCCCAGAGCCATAGATTACGTTGGCACCCATAATAAACAAGTTATCGACGATGCGCGCTACATTCCGTTCGTTTCCTGGAATGGGGGAAGAAGAGAGGATGACGGTATCGCCGCGTTCTACTTTAACGTGCCGATACCCGGAGGTCGACAACCGGGATAAGGCTGCCATCGGTTCGCCTTGGCTTCCCGTGCATAGGACAGCGACACGGCCTGGATCGAGCTCGCTCACTTCTTCTATTTCCACCAACATGTCTTCTGGTATATGTAAATAGCCTTGTTCTGATGCGATTTTGACCACATTGACCATACTTCGGCCCAGCAAAGCTAGCTTTCGATTCGTCGCTTCTACCGCATCAATGACTTGTTGCAGGCGGTATACATTGGAAGCGAACGTCGAGACAAATATTTTCTGCCGTGCCTTACTGAATGCTTCTAACAGACGATCGCCCACGTTCTTTTCTGATGGAGTGAAGCCTGGGCGCTCCGCATTGGTACTTTCCGACAACAAGGCTAATACACCTTTCTGACCGATTTCGGCCATTCTGTGCAAATCGGGGGATTGCTTATGCACCGGCGTTAAATCAAATTTAAAATCGCCCGTATGCACAATAGAGCCTGCTTTTGTCTCAAATACAACACCCAAGCAATCAGGAATGCTATGGTTCGTCTGAAAAAAGCTGATCGTGAGCGAGCCTAATGAAATAGTAGAGAGACGATCGATGGAGATAAGGGTGGACTGATGAAGCAAATCATGCTCCTTCAGCTTCAATTCGATAAGTCCTAACGTTAAGCGGGTACCGTAAACAGGGACGTTCAATTGTTTTAAAAAATAGGGAATGCCCCCGATGTGATCCTCATGACCATGCGTGACAATCAAGGCTCGGACTTTTTCCTGATTTTCCAGCAAATAACTAATGTCCGGTATGATCAGATCAATTCCTAAATAACTCTCATCCGGGAACTTCGAGCCACAATCGATGAGGACGATTTCATCCCCGCATTGAATCCCGTACATGTTTTTGCCGATTTCATATACTCCTCCTAAAGCAAAAATAGAAAGAGTTTCATTCCATGCATTCATACGCAGTCACTGACCTCCCCAAAGCATCTTGTGGTTACTTTTACCTATTAGAATGCTGAGTATGTATGGATAGCAGGTTAGATCAATCAGCAAAAATGGATGAATGAACCAATCAGGAGTCGGGCACACTGGGGTAAGACTCATTTTGGAAGGGAGCAGCTCCGGTGAAAACCAAACGATTTCTTTTCCGCTTGTTTCTCTTGATTGCCATTGCGGCTGGTGTGGAATGGTTTGTGTACGCGAACCAACAAGCGCAAACCGAAGTGGTAGCAGACGAGTCGCACGCTCATCATGCAGCGCCGACACTTGCTGTGACGCATACCCTTGAGAAAGATGATTTGCAACTCAAATTGGCCGTTACGAACTTCTCTTTTTCCCTCGAAAACATGGGGAAAGAAAACAAGCACGGGGAAGGTCATGTTCATCTGTACCTCGACGGTAAAAAGATCGCCAAAGTATTTGAGCCTAGCTATGTCATGAAGGATATCCCGGCTGGGAAGCATGAGGTCAAGGTAGAATTGGCCCATAATAACCACGAGTCGTATGGTGTTGCAGAGAGCTTTTCCATTGAGGTAAAGCCCTGAATAAGCAAGGGTAACTGTTGGGAAAAGGAAAAAAGCCGACTTCGATACGCCTTGTGGCATTCGAACTGTCGGCTTTTTTCGTGGATAGACTAGCGCATATGCACACTGACTTTTGCTTGCTGGTCTGGCAGGGCAATCACCAACGTCGGATAGCTGATGACTTGTGTTTTCATCGAACCTGCAGCTGGTGCTTGTACCCGCACGTGTACGGCAAAGGCATGAGGGCCAGTCCGCTTGACTTGGTCCGCCATTAAACGATATCCTCCTGTAGGGCGCTGTCCTGCACCCACGACTACATAGGATTTTCCATTGGCACGAACAATAGTGTGTCCGCCATTTTTTCGAACTTTCTTCAAAGCTTCCTGCACAGCCGGCGGATAGGGAGCTGCAACGGCCTCGTAAGCAGCATCTGCTTGTACAGCCTCTTTCGCCACAGGCTCAGATACGGTAGGATGTTGAGGTGACAAGACTTGTGTACCCGTTACTGCCAAGGTTGCTGTTAAGAGTAAACTAGGAAATACATGCAACATCAAGATCCCTCCAATTGGTAAAGTAATGAATCGAACATCATATAGACTGAGGTGACAGGCGTGCGTGTGAAGGATTCGCTGGAATACCTGTCCGAATCAACGCGACAAGCGATTCTACATGAACAGACCAAACGATATCAGATTGCCGAAGAGCAAGAATTAACAGCGAGATTGTTGGATCCCGCTTTTATTGGGCAAGTATGGGAACAGGCAGATGAGCTGGAACGAGCCGTTATCCGGCTTTTCGTAACCAAAGCGACGAGAGGTTTTTTTAGCAAACGAGCTTGGGAACGCGAAACGGCAAAAGAGCACAGGCATCTGTCAGTCGGCTTGACGAAATTGCGACGGCTTGGACTGATATTGACTGTACGGAAAATGTGGAGTGAGATCGGCTATTTGATGCCACAAGAGGTTCGAGAACAGTTGACGAATCAAATGCTGCCGGAAGCCTCTCAGGCTTTTGTTTCTCTTTCAAAAACGCTCCCTTATTATATATCAGCAGGCAGAGGGATACAGCTGGATCTTTTTGGGCTTTTGTTGTTTATTCGAGATAACCAAATTCCCATTACGCAAAAAGGAAGCATTCATCGCAGGATGTCGCAAAAAATGCTGCCGCTGCTCTCGTTTACAGACGAGCATGTAAAAGGAATCGTGATTCCACCGCTCGATCAGGAACAAAGAGAGGGCTTATCCTTGACCGTTGTCCTTGATATTGCGCTCAGACTGGGCTTGGTGCATAGGGAAGAGCGAGAACTCGTACTCGATCTCAATCGAACGAAGCAATGGCTACATCAACTGCCGCTCGTACGTTGGGAAGAGATGTACCAACTCGTCATGGAACAATTTTTGCCGCATGGCGACTGGTGGGAATTTTTCATTCAATTGATGAGACAGGTTCCTGTCGAGCAGTGGTGTTCCATCCATGAGCAATTGCGCATGCTAAGCGAAGCAGGATTCCCTTTACCCGACAATGCAAAGGAGCTCATTGTGGAGCAATGGATGCATGTACTGTTAGGGCTGGGATGGATTCAGCTTGGGATGGACGAGGAGCGAGGGATTTTTTGGCGTTGGAGCAGCTTGCCGCGATTATCGCCGGAGGAAGGCTGGTTTGTGGACCCCACAGGTGCCATTACCATCCCTCCACTTGTTCCATTGCTGGATGTATGGGAGATCAGCCGATTTTGCCAGCTCCAATTTGATGGGCAATTGATTCGGGGAGAATTGCAAGCAAGGCTGTTGCAATCGTATTTGGCTCAAGGAGGGACGGAGGAGCAAGTCATCGAAAAGCTCCGCGCCTCCTGTGTTCATCCGTTGCCCGAGAGCTTGATTGAGGTTGTGAGCCAATGGGCGAGAACAGCAAGGCAGATTCAAATGGAGCCGTACTTCCTCGTGCGGACAGCACATGCTGGATTTCTGGAGGAATGGCGCGAAATTCCTGACTTTCACCCATTTCTTACCCAAGTGATATCGCCGAATGCGTTTTTGATTCCACACTCGCAGGAAAAAGAACTAATCCGTTTACTACGTCACTTCGGTTATGAGCCGCAAGTGCTGTCACATGTTGCTAGCGCAAGCAAAGAGCTCCAGCCGCATCAAAATAGTCAAGCGGGGAATAAAGGCTTGCTTCTCATTGAACGGCCTTGGGACGGTTATGCTATTGAAAACACGTTCCCTGAGCAAAATGAGCAAATCGCCGCACTACCAAAAATGTGGACGAAGCATTTCCAATCGTATCATCCACAGTCCATGCGGGATTTGTTTAAGCGCGCAATAGAACTGAAGCTGGAAGTCGAGATCCAGCAAAGCGGCAAAGAAAAGCTGCGAGGGCTGCCGACAGAAGTACGCCTGGAAATGGGGTACTGGATGGTTACGATTGCCGGACAGGGCGGCAAACAGTGCTACCGTCTCGACAACATTGAGCGAGTGCGCATTGTCGTGCCCGAATATCTGTACTAAGGGTGTGCATCGTGATACAATCAGGAATGACGTAAAGTTTTCACTTTACGGCGAAAGGAGGTCTCGCTTTATGGAAACATTGGAAGCTGTGGATATGACACAGTTGATCATGGAGTCTCATGAGCTGTCCACGATGATTAACCACTCGCGCGAGGTCTCAGATTATCTGGAGGCCAAACGCCAAATGGAAGCAGATGAGGAAGTGCAACGTCTGCTCGTCGTGTTCGAGGCTAAGAAGGAACAGTACGAAGATGTGCAACGGTTCGGGAAGTATCACCCGGATTACAATCATATATCCAAAGAAGTACGGGAACTGAAGCGCAACATTGAACTGAGGGATTCCGTACAGGCATTCAAGCGAGCAGAGGATGCTCTGGATGAGCTCTTGTATCAGGTGAGTAGAACCATTGCTCATTCCGTCTCGGAAACGATAAAAGTACCGAGTAACAATCCATTTTTAGAGGCGCAGGGCAGTGGTTGCGGGACAGGTGGAAGCTGCGGCTGCAGTGTGAAAAAGCCATCGTAATTCACGCTGTTCCCGATTCATTTTGGCGCAGCAGAAAACAGTCTTCACAAAGATTGCCACAGCAAAACTGCTTTTCGTCAGGTACGCGAAAGCGGAAGCGATACACATGCTGCGCGTCATCAGAGCGCACGTAAATGCATTCTGGCTTTAATTTGGTATCAGTGGTCAGGCGCTCTCCTGTTTCCATGAGCTGCTTTGTCAGCATAGGAGCAGGGAGCGTACTGCATACATAGAAAAAGAGCTGGCCTGCATATGTTCGCCAACTGCTATGGGTCACGATTTTTTCGCGGTGAAGCGCTTCCTCGAATTGATGATAAAACGTAGCCAGCATAGGACCACGATTCCTTTCTGTAATAAGCTTTCACCAGTAAGTATACCACGATTGGGAAGGAGACCGACGGCAAAACATGAGAGAGCGACGTCTGGGGGTCGCCGTGTGGGTGAAAAACACGCGTGCCGCCAAAAATTTACGCAAATTTGGCACCATTCATTACATCTCCAAACGCTTAAATTACGTTTCGATGTATGTGGATGCCAATTTGTTGGATGAAACGATTCGCATTATGGAAAAGCTGCACTTCGTAACAAAAATTGAACGCTCCCATCGCCATGAGATTCCGGTAGAGTACAACAATGCCAGACCGGATAAGGCAAAGGAATACGATTATAAACAAGAGAAGAACCAGGTAATGGCACTAGCAGAGACCTTACAGACAGAAGAAAGCAGCCAAGCAACCGTTGGTTCGACATAAGTTGTTCATAAGCTGCCAATTTTCGGCAGCTTTTTCGCTTTTGTTAAACGAGCGTACATGGTATGCTAAAGTGGAAGAAAACGAGAAGCCACGCGAATGAATGCGTTTTCAAGAGATAGATTAGCGAAAGAAAGGTGAGCATCATGATTCATCTGGATATTAACTGCGATATGGCAGAGGGCTTCAGCAGAGGTCGACAATCTGAGGATTTGGGGATTATGAAATGGATCACCTCCGTTAATATTGCTTGCGGATTGCATGCAGGGGATCCGCATATTATTTGCAGAACAATCGAAGCTGCACTCAAGCATGATGTGAAAATCGGGGCACATCCCGGATATGCAGATATTCAAGGCTTCGGACGTCGTTCGATGAACTTGTCTGTCAATGAAGTGTATGAGCTGGTGTTGTATCAAATTGCAGCCTTGGCTGGGACTACAAAAGCACTCGGTGGGGAGCTGCACCATGTGAAATTGCATGGCGCGTTGTATAACGAAGCAGCTGAACGCCCAGAGCTCGCCGAAGCGGTTGTCCAAGCCATTGCGGATATTGATGAGGAATTGATCCTCTATGCGTTGTCTGGCAGTAAGCTAGTAGAGGCAGGCTTGGAACACGGCCTTCAAGTGGCAGAGGAAGTATTTGCAGAGCGGGCTTATTTGCCGAATGGTCGATTGGCCCCGCGTGAGTTGGAAGGAAGCGTGCTGATCAGCAAGGAAGAACGCATGGAGCAGACACGTCAGCTCGTTTTAAAACAAAGAGTAATGACGGTCAATGGCGAGCACATTGACTTGGCGGCCGATACCCTTTGTGTCCATCACGAGAGCCATGACGTACTTCAATTCCTTGTCGAAGTACATAAGTGGGCAAAGCAAAACGATGTGAAAATTGAACCAATCACAGCTCGATAGTAAAAAGCCATCCAGCAATGCCATCCCATTATCGGGAAATGGACGTTGCTGAATGGCTTTTTTCATGTTTCCGTTCTTTGATTGTGCCGTTATCAATCAGGAAAATGACATCTGCGAGCTTCTCGGCTTCTTCACGATCATGGGTGACCAGTAGAAACGGGATGTTCCACATAGCGTGAAGGCGAAGCAACTCATCCTGACATTGTTTACGCGTATCCGCATCCAGCGCAGATAAAGGCTCATCAAGGAGCAGAATGTCTGGTTCAGTAGCAAGTGCACGTACGAGTGCCACCCGTTGTTTTTGTCCTCCGGATAATTGGTGAGGATATTTTTGCAGCAGATGATCGATTCCCACTGTGGACAACAATGGAGCCAAATTTAACTCATGCTCTTTTTTCAAGCCGTATCGAACATTTTGCTCGACTGTCATGTGAGGGAACAGCGCATAATCTTGAAATAAATACCCGATGTTGCGTTTTTGTACGGGAAGCGGCTTCTGTCCTTCGCGATAAAAGACGTTCTCGTTTAATTGGATCACGCCGGTATCGGGATGAACCAGACCTGCAATACTGTTCAATATCGTTGTTTTGCCAGAGCCGGATGGTCCGAACAGCACGACAATTTCCTTCTGCACCGAAAAGGACACATCCAAAATAAAATCAGGCAAACGCTTCTGTATGTTGACAAAGAGCATTTACCATTCACCTGCCTTACTTTTGATTGGCGTACCTGCGCACGTTTCGACGACTCCACCAATTCAGCCAGAGAGTCGTACCCATACCTAAGGAAACAATAATGATGACCCAAAACAATGCCTTATCCATTTGACCAGCCTCTACAGCAAAATAAATGGCGACGGGAATCGTATCGGTTTTCCCAGGGATGTAGCCTGCGAGCATCAGCGTAGCACCAAACTCCCCTAAACCACGGGCAAAAGAAAGAACAAACCCAGCCAACAGGCCAGGCCAGGCCAACGGAAAGGTAACGGTCCAGAATAATCGCCATTCGGAAGCGCCCATCGTGCGTGCTGCATTCTCCAAACGTTGATCTACTCCTGTAAAGGCAGCGACTGCACTCTGATACATCAATGGAAAAGAAACGACAATCGAGGCAATGACGGCTCCTGTCAGCGTAAAGACGACGGTAATATTGAACCATTCATGCAGTAACTGGCCGAGAAAGCCGTTTTTTCCGAAAAGCATCAACAAGCCGAAGCCAACAACAGTGGGAGGGAGAACAAGCGGAAGCAAAAAGAAGGACTCCAACACATTCTTCCCCCAAAAATCCTTTTGTGTCATCCACCTTGCAAAAACCATCCCAAGGACAAATACAAAGGAGGTGGAGAGCGCAGCTACTTTAAGGGAAAGCATCAAAGGAGTAAGATTCGTTTCGATCACGCTTGCCACCTCCAATTTGGATTCGGTTGGTTTATTTATTGAAACCCATACTTCTGTAAGATCGCTTTTCCTTTGTCGCTTGTCAAGTAGGCAAGAAAAGCTTTTGCTGCATCTGGGTTCTTCGATGCGCTGACGACCGCACCTGGATAAACGATCGGTTTGTGCCATTCAGGCTTGGCTGTTGCCAGTACCTTTACATTTTTCGAAGCGGCGGCATCACTGGAATAGACAATACCGACTTCTGCGTTACCGGATTCTACGAAGGTCAAAACTTGGCGAACATCGCTGCCAAATACCATTTGTGCCGAAAGAGAATCCCACATTTTCAGCGTATCCAATGTTTCTTTCGCATATCGTCCAGCAGGGACTGTCTCAGGCTCACCGACGGCAATGTGCTTGATCGTTGCGTTGCTCAGCTCTTCAAAAGAAGAGACTGCGACAGCACTTGTGTTACCTGCGATGAGAACAAGCGAGTTTTTCGTGAAGTCTTGGCGAGTGTCTTTGGCGATCAGCTGCTGTTCCTCTAGACCGTCCATGTCTTTTTTACTCGCCGACAAAAATACGTCAGACGGAGCGCCTTGCGTAATTTGTGTGGCGAGTTTTCCCGAGCCACCGAAGTTAAAGGTGAGGGTCGTTCCCGGGTGTTCTGTTTCATATTGCGTTTTCAACTCATTCAAGGCATCCGTCAAGCTAGCAGCAGCAGAAATCATCAATTCTATCTTTGCTGCTTCGGTTTTTGCTGGCTCACTTGCTTGTGGGGCTGTTTGTGTTGTCGAGCAAGCAGTGAGCATCAAGCAAAATGCCGTCAATAAGGCTAACCAGTGCTTCTTCATAAAAAAAGACCTCCATAATTATATTTAGTTATAATTAATTATAACTGGACATAACTAGATTATATGGATTCGTAATGAATAATCAATTGCGATTTTACGACAGTTGTTTGAAAATAGAGCAAAGGAGATAACGGAGGCGGGACATGAGTCAACAAAATTCTTATACCACCGAAGAGATAGCAAAAATTCTACGTATTTCTAAGCTGACGGTCTACGATCTGATTAAAAAAGGAGAGCTGCCCGCTTATCGAGTCGGGAGGCAAATGCGCGTAGACGAAAGCGATCTGGAAGCGTACAAGGCGAAGGCAAAGGGAGAATACAGGCAAGCCTCAGCCGTCAGCATCCCACAGACAGGACAAGCTCAGCAGACGTCACGACATGAGCAGACTGGTACAGGCCGCAATATTATTATTAGCGGACAGGATGTGAGCTTGGACCTACTAGCCGGGCATTTGGAGAAAAAGGATGAGGCATACCGACCGCTTCGCTCGTACGTGGGCTCTCTGAACAGCCTCGTGGCGATGTATACAGGTAAGGCTGATATCGTCAGCACACACTTGTACGATGGGGATACCAACGAATACAATGTCCCGTATATTCGTCGCATTTTGTGTGGGCATCGTTTTGTTGTCATCAATATGTTGTCACGTTGGGCCGGATTCTACGTTCAGGCAGGTAATCCGAAACAGATCAATGCATGGAGCGATTTTACGAAGCCGGGGATTCGAATGGTCAATCGGGAAAAAGGGTCTGGTGCACGCACGTTGATTGAAGAACAGTTTCGACTGGAAAAAATAGCGGGGAAGGACGTGATTGGCTATGAACGGGAAGAGTCCAATCACCTGGCAGTCGCAGGGGTAGTAGCACGGCGCGAGGCAGACGTAGGGGTGGGTATTGAAAAGGCAGCTTCACTCGTGGGAGTGGAGTTTGTCCCAACTGTGCGTGAGCGATATGACCTTGTCTTGTTGAAAAATAAGGACAATGAACCGCTCATTCAGGCCGTTCTTGATGTTCTCGATTCACGTCCATTTCAAAAGGAATTGGAAGCGGTCGGGGGTTATGATCTTAGCCAGACAGGAAAAATTATGTACGAAACCTGGTAAAGGCTAAAGAAAGCTGCCAATCATTACGATACAATGAGTGGCGGCTTTTTTATTTCACTCAGGAAAGACCATTGTCAAATAAGGCGTATTCTCTACAGAATCTCCTGAATTTCTACTCAGTTTGACATATATTTGCTACAATGAAACAAAAACATTTAGCGCCTGCCGCCGGGCGGTTTATTATTTGGGGGCTGTCATGAAATCACTACATAAAACGAGCTTGCTAGTATGTGTGACGATCCTCATTTTTTTTGGCTCAGTTGGGGTCGTCGCGTATTGGCCAGCCATTTCTCAAATCATTGCCATGAATCAATCACCTGAGGAGGAGCAAAAGTTCGTCGATCCATTTTCCTATGATCCGCCTCTGCCGTCTTATGTAAAGGATTTGAACCCTGTCTATAAGATTCAAGCAGAATTACATACGTCCGAAGCAAAAATAACCGGGAATATGACCTTGGAGTTCGACAACCCGAAAACTCCAGATGTACGACTGTATATTTACGACTACCTTTGGAATAAAATGACGGTGAAGTCGATTCGCTACAAGGACAAGCCGCTTTCTTTTGAACGTGGCCAATCGCTGGTGAAGCTGGCAAATCCTCTAGGTAAGGAGCTTCGTGGCGCCTTAACCATTGAATTCGAGAACCCGGTTCCACGTAGGGGTACACGATTTGGAGTCAAAGACGATATATGGACGTTGACGACATGGTACCCGATGCTGGGAGCCCAAAATCAAAAAGGTGTTTGGTATAACCCGCCGCAACGCGTTGATTTTGGTGATCCATTCGTTTACCACTATGGAGATTACGATGTGTCATTTACCTCTCCACAAGGCTACAAATGGGTCAGTTCATGGGGTAGAGGACAAACGAAGTCAATCGGTGGCAGTAAGCAACAAGTCCATTATCAAGCAAAAAATCTGTTGAACTTTGGACTGGTGGGAAGTCCGCTTTATCACATTGAAACGATTCAATTTGCTCCGAATTTAACGGTTGATATTGCTTCCGTTGATAAAGGGAACATAGAAAGAATCAAGGGCATTGCCCAATCGGTATTTCCTACTTTCATCGACATGTACGGTCCGTTGCCGTATCCGCACGTGGCGATTGCGGAAACGAGTACAGGAACGACGTACGCCATGGAATACGCGAATCTCGCCGTATTCAAAAGAGACATGCATCACAACAATCTGATCGATCATTGGCTGCCGCATGAGGTGGGGCATCTTTGGTGGTACAACAGTGTGGCTACATTGGAGTCCTCGCATGGGTGGCTTGATGAGGGGCTGGTGGAGCTCGGTGTGTCTCATTACTTGCAGAAGCGTTATGGTGCCCAATCAGCTACGACTCTGTTAGATGAGTACAACCGGGATGTCAAACGTTTGCAAGAGCGCTATCCAAATGGAAAGCTGGACAAGCCGTTGCAGAAGTTTGCCACCGAAGAAGAGTTTAAGCTGACCTGGTATTCCCGGGGAGCACTCTTGTTCGATAACCTGCGCCGCAAAATCGGTGACGATGCCTATAAGCGATTCTTGCAGCGCGTCCAGCAAAATTATCATGGCAGTGTCATTGGTGCAGAGCATCTCGATCAGGCGCTTGGGCAAACCTTGCAAGGGGAAGCGAAATATTTCACCCTGTATACCAATAGTGCAAATAAGAATGGCTTTGGTGCCGTGCAATTGGAGCCCTATATCACCACGATCATCAATAACATGAGTTTTTATCCATCGATTCCGGCTCGGGTCACCCAAAATACGGTGTATATTCCACTGCGTGAGCTCGGTGAGAAAATGGGATTAGCCATTAGCTGGGACGACAAGAAACAAATGATCCGCGTAAAAGGAAATGGACGCGAAGTATTTATAAAGGAACGGGAGCGCTTTGCTGTCGTAGATGGGAAGCGAATAGATTTAGGCAGCCCGTTAATCGAAATCAAAGAACGTACGATGGTTCCACTGTCATTTTTTGAAAAAGCATTAGGGTATGAGACATCGTACAATCAACAACAAAAAACGGTGAAGATCAATACATACCGAACGATTGGAAAGGCGGCAGAAACAAAATGAAAAACCTGGTGTTAGTCGGATTTATGGGAACAGGAAAAACCACGGTTGGCGCCGCACTCGCTGCCTCTATGGGAATGAAGCATACGGACTTGGATGATGCGATTGTGGAAAGTGAAGGTCGCAGCATTCCAGAAATCTTCACTGATCAGGGCGAAGCGTATTTCCGAGACGTCGAGACGAAACGTCTTGCACAATTACTGGCAGCAGGGCATCAGGTACTAACAACTGGGGGAGGAGCTGTATTACGGAAGCAAAACGTAGAGATGATGATGGAGCACGGCATCGTAATCACGCTGTATGCCACGGAAGAAGAGCTCATCAAGCGTTTGGAAAATGATACAGGCAGGCCCTTGTTGGCAGGAGGCGTAGCGACAAGGGTAAAAACCTTAATGGCGGAGCGCGCTGGTGTATACGATTTCGCCCCGATTCAGGTGGATACGACAGGAAAGAGCCTTTCCGATATTGTGATGGAAATTACGAGCCAAGTGGTTGAAAGAACGCAGGACGGGGAACAATAGAGGGGACAGCGCTTGCGCCATGGTGTGAATCCGTGAGTAAGAAGGAGGTCAAGTGCGATGTCCTTTCAGGAATATTTAAAGTACCTGACGAAACTGTTTGTTCAGTACATGGATACCCCGAAAGATGAACGCCGTTTGCGTAAGACTCCACGCGAGTCTTGGTCGTCACGCTGGTTTGGTGCCATTCCCATGTCCATTCGACTGTTGTGGCGCAAATAAAATTCGCAAACCTATCATGAACGAAGACGGAGGGTGCATATGGCGAGAGTAGCGGTAGAAAATTCCCTGTCTGAACTGTGCAAGATGCTGCGTCAAAATGGTTACGATGTTGTTGATTTGGGCAACTGGCAGCAGGTGGTAGATGCGATTGTCATTACAGGACAGGATATCAACGTACTGGGTGATGAAAACAAAACGATTACAGGTGCTCCCATCATTAATGCAGAGGGAATGACGGTCAATGAAATTTTTCATGCCGTTCATGAACGTCTCTCTCCTACAGAACATCGGTGAATAGAAAACGTAAAAAACAAGCTCTCCAACCGGTTATTCGGCAGGAGAGCTTGTTTCGTTTACAAAAAATCGTCCGACGCGATGGGCATACGAATACGGGACAAAGCGCAGGCCCTCATCCCATACGCCGACATAAGCATTTTGGTCGTTCCATAAATGCAGGGACCCCACGACAAAGGGTGCCAAAACCTGTGACTGATGAATCGGGACGGCTAATGTTACCGGCGAGGTATAATCTTGCTGCCACAATTGATTCCAGGACACGTCTGTGTCCGTTGTACTCATTTGGCTGACCCACCCGATATGATCAAAAGGATCAGCCTCGGCTGCGTTTAAAATTCTCATTTGAGTCAGGCGTTGTCCATTTTGTATGAGCTTCTCGCCTGCAAAAGCATCGACAGCGCGCTCACTAATTTGAAAGGAAGTGGGATACATTTCTCCCGTTTTTGCATTGACCATTTGTGTATCTGACTTCTGGGTGATCAGCCAGTAGGAAGCAAACCCGTCATAAACTGGCTCTGCCGCGATTTCTTTCGGAGCAAAAGCGTCATCGAACAAGATGTACTCCCCGACACCGTATTCCAGCAGAACAAATTTCTCATGGGAAGTAGAATCAGGTGCTTCTCCAATCACCAAATACCCTACTTGCTTGTCCGCTTTTTTTATACTTACCAGCCATTGATGCTGCCCTGCACCAAGTGTTTGCACGTCCGTCTTTGCGTCCTGCCATTGCTTGAATTGAGGGTCTCGGCTTGCGATTGCATCCATCCATTCTCGAATTTGTGCTTGGAATTGCTTGTCCCAGCTTGCTTCGTCTTGCGCAAAAGCTGGTAAGGAGAGCAGCATCAGAGACAAAAGAGCAGCGATAAAAGGAAGAAATCGTCTGGTCACAACTATGCACCACCTTTTGTAAAGGCTTAACCTATTCCTATTGTAACCAGCTATGACAAAAAGATTTGTTGCAACGTGTCTTTTCTGTTTCACATTTTCTCGTTGATCTTTTACATGATTCGCCCTGATGCGGGGAGATGTCGCATACTTTTTGCTTTCGATGACCGCATGAGCGGAGGAGCGGAAGATAAATAGAACAAGCCACCGTTGATGAACGAAACCTCGATCCGCGGCTCGTATTGCCATGCCAGCTCGTCCTTTCGGCGTTGTCTTTCCTCATCTGGCGTGCTCTTTTTCCATTCCACTTGATTAATCTCTTCGCGTGGAGTGGTTTGGATTCCATTTGCACGTAAAAAGTCGAGGATTCGTCCGCCAGAAGCCCGGTATTCGTCAAAAGATATTGGCTGTTCGACAGAAGCTGTTCCAGCTGGATCAGGCTCGGTTTGCTGAGCCTCTTGCCCGAGTGACGACTGAGCTACTGGTTGCTCTGCTTCATCTTCAGATTCGTCTGCGCTTGTCTGCTCATCTTGTGGTTCTCGCCGTGCCAATTCTTCATAGTACGCTTCTAAGATGGCCATTTCTTCGCGTAAACGTGTGCGCGCTTCCTCTGCCCACTGCTGATCTTCTTGTTCCAATGTATGTTCGACTTCCAGTTGTACCATTTGGAGGGCTTCCTGTATGGTTACCTTTCGATCCAACGTGTAATAGTAGTCAGGGATGGTAGGGGTCAAGGAAAGTGAAAATAAAAACGAAGTGAAATCCGCCACCATCCGTGGCTGATGCAAATTAATCCCCAGGTACAATAAAATGTCACGTCGCTTGTCACAGAGTAGAGAAACCTTCAAGTTCATCCCGAGCCAAGGCACGAGAGGGGTTGACCGACGCTTGCCGGCATTGCCTAAAAGTCCCCCTTGTTGCTCGTACATACAGACAAAGCTGCCATGCTTTTTGGTTGAAGCGAAAATTTGTTGCATGCGGGCAGCCCCTAGATGCAGATGCTCGGATCGCAAACCCTCTGGCATGCAATCCGGATGAAAAGTAAAGGTGAGTACTAATGGTTGATAAGCCAAATTCATCTTATCCACCCAGCTCCAGTAAAAAGGGCGATTGCCGATATCTTTGTCCACCTCGACAGGGAGCTTGACTGTGAAATAATCTGGGTGAGACTCGACGATATGGGCAGAAAAAGTCGCCAAATAGCGCTCGACAAATTGTCTGACCTGTTGTTGCTGCATCAGGAGACCTCATTTCTTTTTCGTTTCCAACAAGAGTTATTGGTCAGCCGCCTCAGAAAGCGGGACGGCTTCTTTGGTTACTTTGCTTGCCCGAATCGCGTGTCCAATGTTATCGAGCTTCAGCGCCATTTCTTTGGAGGAGCGGGAATCCATAATGATTTGAATCAGATTATCTTCCAATGAGTGACTTAGATTCAGGCGTTCCACAATATCATCGAGTTCACCGATCACCATTTCAAACAGGTCGATTTTTTCATACAGCAGCTTGAGAATATGCTCCTCGATCGTTCCTGTTGTCGATAAATTGTAAATGTGCACATCCCTTTTTTGTCCGAGACGATGGACGCGACCGATTCGTTGCTCCACTCGCATGGGATTCCACGGCATGTCGTAATTAATCACCTGATTGCAGAACTGCAAATTGATCCCTTCCCCGCCTGCTTCCGTCGCGATCAGGACTTGTGCACGATTTTGGAACAGATCAGTCATCCAGTCCTTTTTACTGCGTTTAAATCCGCCGCGGAAGGGGACAGAAGTAATGCCGTGGTCGTGCAAATACTTTTGTAGATAGTTTTGTGTTGCCCGATACTCTGTAAAAATGATGACTTTGTCGTTGATTTGTTGAATGAGCTCGACCGCTTTGGCAGCCTTGGAATGCGTCTCAATTTGTTTAATCATCTCGACTAGCTCAAGAATTTGTGTGCGCAAGGGAGAGTCCTCGCCGGTGCGCTGGTGCATGTTATACAGTGTCATAAACGCAGCTTCCTTACTTGAGCAGACCTCACGCTGCAAGGTAATCAGAGCGAGAGAGTTGAAGCCGCCAACCCCAAATCCTGTTTGGTATTGCTCGCGAACAAAGCGCGTCACACCTTCGTACAAGGTCAATTCCTCTGGAGAAAGGTCAATCGGAATCGACTGAACGCGTCGACTGGTGAATTGAATACCACCATCACTTCGTTTGTTGCGAATCATGACCTTTTCAATTTCCTCGCGCAATTTCTCGCTGTTTTTGGATTGGCGTTTGCCCTCTACGTAATTGGTAGAGAAGGTGGAAGTATGGCCGAGGTGACCTGGCTTTAACAAATTGATGAGGTTGTACAGCTCGTCCATCTCGTTTTGAATAGGAGTTGCGGTAAGGAGCAGGCAATATTTTTTGCGGATTTCTTTGACGAACTGATAGTTGCGTGTCCGTTTATTTTTGAGTTTATGGGCCTCGTCGATGATGAGCATGTCGTAATCGATGTCGAGTACGTGACGCCTGTGAGGATCTCGTTTTGCTGTGTCTATCGATGCGACAACGACCTCGTGCTGCCGCCACATATATTCTTTTTTTTGCGCGACTGCTGCTATGCCGAATTTTTGATGAAGCTCTTTTGTCCATTGAATCACGAGAGAGGCTGGAACCAGGACGAGAATTTTTTTAGCCAAGCCGCGGACCATATACTCCTTCATGATCAAACCTGCTTCGATCGTCTTTCCCAGACCGACCTCATCTGCGAGAATGGCACGACCGCGCATCTCTAACAGGACACGTTTCGCCGTTTCTAACTGGTGTGGAAATGGTGACAAGAGTGGAAGGTATTTCAGACATTGCAATTGATCAAATTCGTGAACAGCCATCGCTTCCTCGGCTTCCAATGAGAGCTTGAACAGCTCCCACTTATCCCAGGGACCATCTTCTTGCATGCGTTCTGTAAGCGTATTGATCCAACTCGTATCAAATGAAATAGGAACATTCGGCATATAAGATACTCCTTTACATAGCTCTACCATAACATTCATGGTTAATGTATAAAAACTGAACGTTTATCTATTGTCAATGTGTTTTGTTAAGATTTTCTGAATCTGACTGTTAATTTGTATATTTTCAACTTTGGACTCTCATGGTAGGATAAGGAGGTAGTACATCCATTAGTATGGAAATGATAGCAAAAACTTATGTATGACCATGAAACAACCGCGAATGATGGTAGTAGGGAGAGACTGCTTGAACGTTTGGCAGCGCCGAAGGAGCAAGCCGGTAACGGTGAATCTCTCAGGCAAAAGTACCTCTACCGGACGCAACTCTGGAGAGAGCTCACACGAGCCACCAAAGGGGAAACTTGCAAATGGGGAAAGAATCCTCATGAGATTCGCAAGGTAACTCTCAGGTACCAAGGACAGAGGAGGAGAAATGGGCACCATTATTTTGGTGTACCCGTTTTTCCCCCTCTGTTTTGTTTTGGATCTTATTGTTCACAGGAGGTGCCACATGTCCAATTTGAAACGTACGCCACTATTTGATTCTTATGCAAAGTATGGCGCGAAAACTATCGACTTCGGTGGTTGGGATCTGCCGGTGCAGTTTACAAGCATTGGTCAAGAGCATGAAGCTGTTCGGACAAAAGCTGGTCTGTTTGATGTTTCCCATATGGGAGAAGTGGACGTAAAAGGGGAAAACGCTCTTTCTTATCTCCAGCGTGTGACTACGAATGACGTGTCGAAGCTGGCAGTCGGACAGGCGCAGTACAGTGTGCTTTGCTACCCAGATGGGGGGACGGTAGACGATCTGCTTGTTTACAAATATGCAGATGATCATTACTTGCTCGTCATCAACGCAGGGAATATCGACAAAGACTATGCGTGGCTAGAAGAACATCTGATTCCAGGTGTAACGATTAAGAATATTTCGCCACAAACAGCACAAATCGCGATTCAAGGTCCTTTGGCAGAATCCATTCTGCAAAAGCTGACGACGACAGACTTGTCTCAAATCGGCTTTTTCCGTTTTGGGCGTGATGTGCAAGTGAGTGGTATTCCTGCATTGGTCTCCCGCACTGGCTATACTGGCGAAGATGGCTTCGAGATTTATTTGGATGCCGATCGTGCAGCAGAGCTGTGGGACATCTTGCTGGATGCTGGGAAAGAAGAAGGTCTGTTGCCGTGCGGTCTCGGTGCGCGCGATACGCTTCGTTTTGAAGCGAAGCTGCCACTGTACGGCCAAGAGCTCAGCAAAGACATCACTCCGATCGAAGCGGGCATTGGCTTTGCTGTCAAGGTAGACAAAGAAGTGCCGTTCATCGGTCAGGAAGTGCTGAAGGCACAAAAAGAAAACGGTGCTCCACGCAAGCTGGTAGGGATCGAAATGATCGACCGTGGGATTCCGCGCACGCATTACCCCGTCTATATGGGAGAAGAGCTCATTGGCGAGGTGACGACGGGAACACAATCTCCAACCTTGAAGAAGAACGTCGGTCTCGCTCTCGTAAAAACCGAGCATGCTGCGTTAGGTACACAAGTAGAAGTAGAAATTCGCGGAAAACGTCTGAAAGCAGAAATCGTAGCCGCTCCATTTTATAAGCGCCCAAAAAACTAAGCGATACACCACATACATCCTTTTAGAGGAGGACAACGTCCGTGAAATACCGCTACCTGCCCCAAACTGATCAGGACAAGCGCGAAATGCTGGAAACCCTCGGCATTTCGAGTATAGAAGAATTGTTTGCTGATATTCCGGAAGAAGTACGTTTCAAAGGTGCTTTGAATATTCCAGAAGCACTTTCCGAGCCAGATTTGGTGAAGTATTTTACACGCCTCGCAAATAAAAACGTAAACTTCAGCACGCATGTTAACTTTCTGGGTGCGGGTGTTTATCAACATTACACGCCGAGCACAGTCAATCATATGCTGCTCCGCGGTGAATTCTTTACCGCCTATACACCTTACCAGCCAGAAATCAGCCAAGGTGAGCTGCAAGCTATTTTTGAGTTCCAAACGATGGTATGTGAGCTGACTGGCATGGAGGTAGCTAACTCCTCGATGTATGACGGCGCGACTTCTTTGGCAGAGGCAGCGATGATGGCTGCAGGTCACACTGGCAAAAAGCGCGTAATCGTTTCCCGCGCTGTACATCCGGAAGCGCGTGGTGTTTTGAAAACATATGCGTATGGACAAAACGTTGAGCTGGTTGAAGTAGGTATCAACAGCGATGGCGTTACAGATACAGCGGCTCTGGAAGCGCTTGTTGATGAAAATACAGCAGCGGTCATCGTGCAGTATCCAAACTTCTTCGGAAACGTAGAGGATTTGGGAGCGATTGAACCAATTGCACACGGAAAAGGCGCATTGTTGATTACATCCTCCAATCCGCTTGCTCTGGGTGTACTGGAGGCGCCGGGTAAATTAGGCGTAGATATCGTAGTGGGCGACATGCAGCCATTCGGTATCCCAGCATCCTTTGGCGGACCGCATTGCGGATATTTTGCTACAACCTCCAAACTGATGCGCAAAATGCCAGGTCGTATCGTTGGTCAAACGAAGGACGAAAATGGCAAACGCGGCTTCGTATTGACGCTGCAAGCGCGTGAACAGCATATTCGTCGTGAAAAAGCGACTTCCAATATCTGCTCCAACCAAGCGCTGCTCGCTTTGGCTGCTTCTATTGCCATGACAGCACTCGGCAAGCAGGGTGTACAAGAAATGGCGATGATGAACCTACAAAAAGCTCATTACGCGAAGAATGCCCTGCAAGCAAAAGGCTTGGAGATCGTATTCACCTCACCGTTTTTTAACGAGTTCGTGGTGAAGCTGAACAAACCAGTTGCAGAAGTGAACAAAGGCCTGCTGGCTGCTGGAATCATCGGGGGCTATGATCTCGGACTCGACTACCCAGAGTTTTCCAATCACACCTTGTTTGCAGTAACTGAGCTGCGTACCAAAGAAGAAATCGACACATTGGCGGCTGAATTGGAGGCGATCACACGTGCGTAACGACCAAGAGAAAGCACTGATCTTTGAAATGAGCAAACCAGGCCGTGTGGGCTACAATTTGCCGGCATTGGATGTTCCAGAAGTAGAAGTAGCAAGCCTTTTGCCAAAGCACCTCATTCGTGAAACGCCGGCTGAGCTGCCAGAAGTATCTGAGCTGCAATTGGTTCGTCACTATACAGAACTGTCTCGTCGCAACCACGGGGTAGACAATGGCTTCTATCCGCTTGGTTCTTGCACGATGAAATACAACCCAAAAATCAACGAAGATGTTGCCCGTTACGCAGGCTTCGCGCAGACACATCCATACCAACCGGAAGAAACCGTACAGGGCGCTTTGGAGCTGTTGTACAACCTGCAAGAAGAACTGGGTGAAATTACTGGCATGGACGCAGTTACACTGCAACCAGCTGCTGGTGCTGCGGGTGAGTGGACAGGTCTGATGATGATCCGTGCCTACCACGAGAGCCGTGGGGAAGGACATCGTACCAAAGTAATCGTGCCGAACTCCGCACACGGTACGAACCCGGCATCTGCTGCGGTAGCTGGCTTGGATACCGTAACCATTGCATCTGACGAGCGTGGATTGGTTGACATTCAAGCACTGCGTGATGCGGTTGGTCCTGACACAGCTGCCTTGATGCTGACGAACCCGAACACACTCGGATTGTTTGAAGAAGATATCGTGGAAATGGCGAAAATCGTCCATGAAGCAGGCGGTCTCTTGTACTACGATGGTGCGAATGCGAACGCGATTTTGGGCATTGCCCGTCCAGGTGACATGGGCTTTGACGTGGTGCATCTGAACTTGCACAAAACGTTTACAGGGCCTCATGGCGGTGGTGGTCCAGGTGCAGGTCCGGTCGGCGTGAAAAAAATTCTCGAGCCATTCCTGCCTACTCCAATCGTAGCGAAAAAGGAAGACGGCAGCTTCTACTGGGATAGCAATCGTCCGGCTTCCATCGGTCGCGTAAAAGGCTACAACGGAAACTTCGGTATTCTCGTTCGTGCGTACAGCTACATCCGTACCATGGGTCCAGAAGGCTTGCTCCAAGTTTCCCAAAATGCGGTGCTCTCCGCCAACTACATGATGCGTCGTCTGGCAACGGCTTATCATCTGCCATTTGATCGCGTCTGCAAGCATGAGTTCGTCCTGTCTGGCGTAATCCAGAAGAAGCTGGGCGTACGCACGCTCGATATCGCAAAACGCTTGCTCGACTTCGGCTATCACCCGCCAACGATCTACTTCCCATTGATCGTGGACGAGTGCCTTATGATCGAGCCGACCGAAACCGAGACAAAGGAAACGCTCGATGAGTTCATCGACGTCATGATACAAATTGCCCGCGAGTGCGAGGAAACGCCAGAAATCGTTCAGGAAGCTCCTCATACCACTGTGGTCAAACGTTTGGATGAAGCGACAGCGGCAAGAAAGCCAATTCTACGTTATCAACCACAAGCATAATTCTAGATTCCAGGAAAAGTCGCCTGTTGTTACGGGCGGCTTTTCTTTCCGATTGGTGCTATCATGGGGGAAGAAGAGGCAGGGGAGGGTTCGGGCCGAATGAAGAGAAAGATTGTGTTTACCGGTGGTGGTTCGGCAGGACATGTTACTGTGAATCTGGCGCTTATCCCCCACTTTATCAAGCTGGGCTGGGAAGTCGCCTATATTGGTTCTGCGACAGGAATTGAACGAGAGCTAGTCGCCAACCATCCGGATGTTCGCTATATTGGCATTTCTTCAGGCAAACTGCGACGGTACTTTGATTGGAAAAACGTGAGTGATCCGTTGCGAGTCGTCAAAGGCATTTGGCAGGCGTCTCGATTTCTTGGCAAATGGAAGCCGGATGTGATTTTTTCCAAAGGGGGCTTCGTCTCCGTGCCGGTCGTATTTGGGGGGTGGCTAAACCGTCTTCCTGTAGTCATCCATGAATCTGATCTGACACCCGGTCTCGCAAATAAGCTGGCTGTCCCTTTTTCCAGCAAGGTGTGCGTAACATTTCCAGATACGCTTTCGAAAGTGCCGAAAAACAAAGGGATTCACGTAGGCGCAGTTGTGCGAGATGAGCTGAAGCAGGGGAGAAGAGAAGCGGGCTTGTTATCTTGCTCTTTTTCTACAAAGAAACCTGTCATGCTCGTCATGGGAGGAAGTTTGGGAGCACGGAGAATAAACGAGGCGGTACGCCATTCGCTTACTGCTTTGCTCGAACATTTTTCCATTGTACATATTTGTGGCAAAAATCAAGTGGATGAAACGATTCAGGTGAATGGCTACAAGCAATTTGAGTATGTACAGGAGGAATTGCCCGATTTGCTGGCAATGGCTGATCTTGTCGTGTCTCGAGCAGGCTCCAATGCGATTTATGAGTTTTTAGCCCTGCAAAAGCCGATGCTCTTGATACCGTTGTCACGTGAAGCAAGTCGGGGTGATCAGATTTTAAATGCACAGTCTTTTAAAAGGCAGGGCTTTTGTCATGTTTTGCTGGAAGAAGAGCTAACGGCTGATCGCTTTTTTCAAGCGGTGAATGACTTGCAAAACAACAGGGAGTCCATCTTGCGGCGAATGCGGGAAGAGACTGAGAAGAAAACAGATTCATTGGCGCAGGTCTTGGCCATTTTGCAGGAAACAGCTCGCTCCAATTAGCCCATCAGAAGCTTGCCGTCCTTCATGCCAGAAGCGTACAATGAAGGCGTTGTGAATGAGGAGGTACATAGATGGAACAGTGGCGCTATATCGTGACGGAAGCAATGTCACCCGCGATGAATATGGCAGTAGATGAAGCGATTTTGCAGTTACACAGTGAGGGCAAGGTTCCCCCGACCGTTCGTTTTTACACGTGGGACCCCGCGACACTGTCGATTGGTTATTTCCAAAAGGCCATCAAGGAAATAAACCTGGAGGAAGTACAAAATAGAGGACTGGGCTTTGTTCGCAGAGCGACGGGAGGGCGTGCTGTTCTCCACGATCAGGAGCTGACATACAGTGTCATCGTATCCGAAGACCATCCGAAAATGCCTTCGAGTGTGACGGAAGCATACAAAATCATCAGCTTGGGACTGCTGCACGGATTCCAGAACCTTGGACTCTCGGCGGAAATGGTCTCTTTAGCGAGTGAAGAGGAGAAGGAAAAGTACAATTCGCCAGGGTCATCCGCCTGCTTCGATTCGCCCTCTTGGTATGAGCTCGTGGTAGAGGGGAAAAAAGTAGCGGGAAGCGCTCAGACCCGACAAAAGGGCGTTATTCTTCAGCACGGCTCTATTCTGCTTGATATGGACGTAGATTTACTATTCTCGCTCTTGCATTTCCCATCGGAGCGGGTAAAACAACGGATGATCGATAGTTTCCGACAAAAAGCAGTGACGATCAACGAAGTAAGCCCACGGCCAATCAGTCTCCAAGAATCCATCGAGGCGTTCTCGAAAGGCTTTGCATCTGGATTGGAAGTGGAGCTGATCTCTTCAACGCTTACAGACGAAGAACTCGCGCTGGCAGAAGAACTCGTTAAGACGCGCTATGCCACAGACGAATGGAATCTGCGTCGTTAAACAATAAAGAAAAGCTCTCTCGGATGTATATGCATACCGGGAGAGCTTTTGTTCATTACACGAGTACACTTGTGTTGATATGCTGTTCAAACAAATCTTGTAGCGTAAGCACGACAGGTCCTGGCTGTCCGTTGCCGACAGCGACGCCATCTACCGAGATGAGCGGCATGATTTCCGCAGTCGTGCTGGTGAGGAAGACTTCATCGGCTTGCTTCAAGAAAGCCATGTCAAATGCTTCTTCATGTACAGTGATGCCATTGTCCCGAGCCAAATCAATGACCACTTGGCGGGTAATTCCGTGCAGGATCAGATTGTCAGCCTGATGCGTATACAGCTCGCCATTTTTTACGACGAACAAATTGGAAGAGCTGCACTCTGTGATGACGCCGTTGCGGTGCAAAATTGATTCTTGGGCACCTGCATCCTTTGCGTATTGTTTGACAAGGACAGCTCCTAGCAGATTGAGCGTTTTAATATCGCAACGGAGCCAGCGGATATCTTCGACGAGTTGTGCTGTCCAGCCCTTTTTCATATCGGCGACAGGGCGGTCCTTGTGACGGACAAAGCCCATGATCACAGGCTTGATCCCAGACGGAATATCGTGAACACGCGGTGAGGCGCCACGAGATACTTGCAGGTAAAGGCTGGCGTCATCATTCTCCGTGATGTTGTTCTTGACGATCAACTGATTCGCTAAATCTGTCAGCTCTTCTGCGCTCCATGGAAGCTCCATTTTTATTTCTTTGGCACTTCGAAACAAACGGGTAAGATGTCCATCCCATTGATACATGCGTCCCTTATAAATGCGTACTACCTCATATATGCCATCCCCAAAGTTATAACCGCGGTCTTCTGGATGAACTGCGACTTGCCCTTCTTCTACCCATTTTCCATCTACATACAGCATGGTACTTCCCCCTCAATGGATTCCAATCCGTTTCTTTCAAACGGTTTTTTATTGATTCCACCTTAGCAAAAGGGAAGGACATAGGTCAATTTGAAAGTCGCCTTTTCTTTATCAATAATTTTACAGAAAAAAGCACCTTTCTATTAAGAATTCATATGGAGGGAAGTCACTCGAAAAATCGACGTTTTGGGCAGAAGAAAGCGAAAGCTGTCCAGGGATGGCGCAGGATGAAGTTATTTGACTAACTATTCTGACTAGACTCTATTTGTCATAACCGCCCATAATAAATGCAAAGAGCGAAGGAAAGGGAGAATGCCATGCGATCAGTCCGTCATTATGCGCTATGTGCCTTGCTTGTCTGTGGAACGATATTTCCGATACCTTTCCTTTCACATCGTGCTCATGCAGAGGAAACGCAAGATTGGATCGATAGTGAACGCTTGTATAGCCATGTCGAGCAATTGGCGAGAACAGCTCGTCCACCTGCTACTGAAACGGAATTTGCGGCAGCTGTCTATGTGGAAAATACACTTCGATCTTACGGGTACAAGACCAAGCTCGATCCCTTTTCTTATTATACGTACCGAAAGCCTGCTACTCTATCACTGACGATAGAAGAATGGCCAGGTCAAAAATGGACAGTAAGTGGATTTTCTTTTGGGATCAATGGAACCGCGACAGCAGAAGTGGTGGATGCAGGCTTGGGAAGAGCGGTTGATTTTGCGAATGATGCATCCCGGGGGAAGATTGCCTTGGTCAAGCGAGGCGAGATTCCGTTCGGAGAAAAAGTACGCCAAGCAGCAGCTGCCGGAGCCGTTGCTCTTATCATCTGGAATGATCGAGAGGAAGGCTGGAATGCTTCGCTGGGCGAACCTTTGGATATCGCTGTGCCTGTAATAGCTTTGTCTAAGGCGGATGGCACGAAGCTCCAAAAACGCATCATGGACAAGCGGCCCGTAAAGGGAAGCGTCAAGGTGGAAGGAGCCGTAAGCATCAAGCAAACCTCGTATAATATCGTGGCAAGTCGAAAGTCCAATCAAAACGACACCGGGCAGGTCGTCATGGTATCCGCTCATCATGATTCCGCTGGGTTATCGGTTGGGGCTAATCACAATGGCTCCGGTGTAGCAGCCTTACTTGAAATCGCGCGTAATATGGCTGACAAGCCGATCGATACGGAAGTGAGGTTTGTCAGCTTTGGTGCAGTTACATCGGGAAACAGAGGACCGATTGCTTATGCGAATGCCTTATCAGCCAAGGAACGACAAGCTATGATTGCAGCCTTCTATGTCGATGGTGTGGGCAGCCAAAAGGCAGAGCTTGTTGCAATCAATTCGCTGGGCAACGAAAATCTGCCAATCCAACTCCTGAGAGAAGCGGGGGCATCATCTTCCCAAAAGAATGGTACACGTGAACGAAACGGTGCAGCGAGCTCTTTGGCCGCCGCAGGTATTCCTACGGCACTTGTGACGAATGCAGAGACAGGACAAGCAAAAGAAGACTCCTTGGCGCAAATGGATTGGGAACAAACTACAAAGGCGACTAAGGCGGTCCTTTCAGCAATCCACAAAATTACGGCACAAACAACGCCAGCTTATCCGTTGGGTACTCCAAATGGGGTACAGCTGAAAGCGGAAAGTGAGGCTTTGCAGTAAACGTCTCCTTCGGGGGACGTTTTTCATTTGTGGTAAAATGAGGGAGAGTAACCATGTGTAGAGGAGGCCTACGTGACGATGAGTCCGTTGAAATGGGTCCTATCATGCCGAAAAAAGTGGCCAAGACTCTGTCTTGACCACAGGAGTTACCAGTAAACAATCAGGTCAATGCTGATGCTTCCAAAGGTACCAGCCCATTAAGAACATGCCGCAATAGGTCGTTGCACTGGCGATTGCAGACATACTCCACGGAACCACGAGTGTGAGGAGAGAGAATACCAAAACGGTAAGCAGCATGACGACAATCAATGGCAGCATTTGTAGATGTTGACGTGTCGCAATTGGATGTGTCAACGAGTAGAGTAGGGCTGCGACAATGACTCCACCATGCACCAGCGAGAGGATAGCGAGAAGCCAATCGCCACCCGTCATCATTTGAACCAAAATTTGTTTGATAGGCAATATAGAGGAGTGTGCATCATGCCAGTGGGCAAGAAGGATAGCTTGACCTAAAAACGTGAACAAAAGGAAGATTCCAGCACCGATGATTGCCCCCATCCGAACTGTACGCTCATGGGACGCACGGACTGCCAGAGGTAGAGTCGTGGCCAAGCTGATAAGAAAATGCAAAGCAAGGAAAAATACGGCGTGAATCAGCCAGTTCACATTCATTTGATAACCCAAGCTCGGTATTGGGACATGGGATTGTGCGCTGAAAATCAATCCGAACAATAATAAACCGATGGATAGAGATATGGCTGTTGCAGTGACAATCCATCTCCAACGATTTATGATAAAGAAGATGGCTGCAATGGTCAGAAGGATGAACCAGAGAGGAGAGAGCTCCTCCAAGAGGAAATCTGCCTGTTGGCCAAGCATGACTCCTGTATAGCCCAATAGCAGAATGTGGGTGATTACAGATAGGCTAGAAGCGAACGCTTCGCCACACAATACGTAGTACAGCTCGTACAGGGAGCCAATTTGCTTGCGATGGCAAAAGGTCAACAGCTGGACGCCGAACCATCCGAGGCCAAGAGCCGCAAGTGCAATGCCGATTGTCCCCCAGGAACCGAAATAAGTAAAAAAGCGTAACCACTCATATCCACCCAAGTAGAATCCACCTAACGCAGACCCTGCAAAAAGCACGGCGATATGCCAAGCGACTTTGTCCATAGGCATCATCCTCACTTGCAACTTGGTACAAGTGTATGTGACAAACAGGTCTGTTCAGAACAGACGATATTAAATAAACATAAATGTTTACAAATTATACTTAATGGAATATAATGATGATCATACCAGTATTTAGATTATCGATGGGGTGAAACCATGAAAATTGTAGGAATAGCCGGAAGCATGAATGCCAATTCTACGACCAAACAAGCGATTCATATTGTACTCGAAGCAGCGAAGGCTGCAGGTGCCGATGTTGAAATGATTCATCTCGCGGACTGGAAGCTGCCGCTGTATGATGATCGTGATGATACCAGTACGTACCCTGAAATTGTCCATCAATTTGTCAAAGCAGTTTCTGAAGCGGATGGACTTGTGATCGGTTCGCCTGAATACCATGGCACAATGACAGGTGCTTTGAAAAACGCCATTGACTTCCTGGAAGGGCGCATTTTGCGTGACAAGCAGGTTGCCATCATTGGCGTCGCTGGGGGAAGCATGGGTGCTACGAACACGGTCAACACCTTACAGTTAATCATGCGCAACCTGCATGCATGGCCGTTGCCATCTAGCCCTTCCATCCCAAGTGCGTACAATGCTTTTACACCAGAAGGCAAGCTGAAGGATGAGCGTTTGCAGGCGCGCATGGAGCAGTTGGGTCAACAACTCGTACAATATGTCCAAATGATGAACCCAACACCAGAAAAACAGCTGCGATAGGTACTTTTCTCTTGCAAATGGTTCTCATTACACGGTATGATATTTCTACGTGCCTTTTTTGGCTAGATGAAATAACGGTTTGGAAATGAGGGGTTCACAATGCCGCCGACGCCGAGTATGGAAGACTATTTGGAACGCATTTACAACTTAATTGAAGAAAAGGGCTATGCTCGTGTCTCCGATATTGCTGAAGCGTTAGAAGTACATCCCTCTTCGGTCACGAAAATGGTTCAGAAGCTAGACAAAGACAAGTATCTCGTTTATGAAAAATACCGCGGGCTTGTCTTGACGCCAAAAGGGAAGAAAATCGGAAAACGCCTAGTGGACCGTCACAGTCTTCTAGAAGAATTTATGCGGATCATTGGCTTGGATGAAGAGCATATTTATCAGGATGTGGAAGGAATCGAGCATCACCTGAGCTGGGAATCGATTACATGCCTGGAGTATCTGGTTCAGTACTTCGAGGCAGATCCAAAGCGTATAGAAGAGCTTCGTAACATTCGTTTGTTAGATGAGCAAAAAGAGGAATAGTCTATATCGTCATCGTATTATAGCGCAAGCCGACCAGGCTTGCGTTTTTCTTTGTGGTAACGGAAAAGCTGTCGTCTTATACATGGAAAATGGGGAGGAATTTTAGGGAGGGGAAACAAAGTGAAAGCGGATGCAGTCTTTGAAGGTGGCGGCGTAAAAGGAATCGCTTTTATCGGTGCCTTGCGAGTCATGGAGGAGAATGGATACACATGGGAAAGGCTCGCTGGTACCTCGGCTGGCTCCATTGTTGCAGCTTTGCTTGGCGCAGGCTATTCAAGCCATGAGTTGAAACCGATCTTTGAAGAGCTGGATTACCTTCACTTTCTCAAGCGCTCAGGGCTGGGCAGGCTCCCTCTCATCGGACCAATCTATGAACTAGTCGTGCGGGAAGGGGTTTATCGAGCAGATCGAATCGAGTTGTTCATAGAGAAGTTGTTACAGCGAAAAGGAGTGCGAACATTTGGAGATCTTCCTCCTGGTAAGCTGAAAGTTGTCGCTTCTGATGTCACTGACGGAAAAATGCTTATATTTCCCGACGATTTGGCACGGTATGGTGTAGAACCAGATCATTTTCCTGTGGCACGAGCCGTTCGTATGTCTTCCTCTATTCCGTTCTTTTTTCAGCCCGCAAAGCTGACAAGTGCTGGACATGTGCACTACATCGTCGATGGCGCATTATTGAGCAACTACCCCGTGTGGTTATTTGATGTAGAGGGGACTCCCCGGTGGCCGACAATTGGTTTTCGCCTGAGTGATGATCAAAACAAGAGAGAAGCGACCAGTATCAAAGGGCTTTTTTCCTTCTCTCGGGGATTGCTGGCGACTATGCTCGATGCCCATGACCGTCTGTATGTGGAAAAGGCAAAAGCCGTTCGGACGATTTTCATTCATACATTAGGGGTAAGGACAACCCAATTTCAGATGTCAAAAGAAATGAGGCAGCAATTGTTTGAGTCAGGGGAGGCAGCCGCTCACAAATTTTTGGCACAATGGGATTTTGAAGATTACGTAAAAGTGTTTCGCAATAGCTCTCCGAAAATGCTGGTGTGAAAAACAAAAACAGGTCGCCGATTCAGGCAACCTGTTCTTGTTTTTAGTGGGAGATATTATTTTGCGATTTTTCGTCTTGTTTCTCTTTTTGCTTTCCTTTGCTGCCTTCGATCACACGAAACGGATGATCTTTTCTCGGGGTAGTCGACTGCTTTTTCACTGCTTGCCGACCTATGGAGGGCTTTGGCTTCACCTTGACCTTTGGCTGTCTAGGTTTGCCAGAGCCTGCGCCTTGTGAAAAGAAGGAGCCGGTTTGTAAATAGTTGCGCACGACCAAGAAAAGTACAACGGATAATCCCAAGATGATAATCGTACTAACAGGGTCATTGATGAGTGTGATCAAAAATCCGTAAATCGCTAATACGATCACTATCAGAATCACTGGTGGAATGCGGCGTAACATAGGGCTTCACCTCTATGGGAATAAAAATGCCTCACGCTATCCGGTCGTAACCATTCTTTCCTGCACGTGCTTCTGATCAAGCTCCCGCATCTTTTGGAATGAAGCGATGGCTACCTCGACTTGGCTGTCATCTGGTTCACGAGTCGTGATCTTTTGCAACCACAATCCTGGATAACCAAGGTAACGTAGGACTGGTACATCACGGAGCTTGTTTGTCCACTGCAAAACCTCATAAGAGACGCCGATTACCAGTGGCAAAAGAACAATGCGTTGTACGACCCTCTCCGTCAGGGAGTCATAACTGAACAGTGAGTAAATCACGACACCGACGAACACTGAGAAAATGAGAAAACTGCT
Organism: Brevibacillus porteri; assembly: GCF_003013475.1. Taxonomy (GTDB): domain Bacteria; phylum Bacillota; class Bacilli; order Brevibacillales; family Brevibacillaceae; genus Brevibacillus; species Brevibacillus porteri. Next base: position 4,737 of record NZ_PXZO01000004.1, on the reverse strand, counting down.
ACCGCAACGATAATGCAGAGCGGAAAATTTTTGTACATTGGCTACTGTTAATTCTACCCCGGATTCGAATGCGTTAATCACTTTATGCTCGGCTCCGTGGTATTGAAAAAGCCTTTTAATCAACGGAGCTTGTGCAATCGCTGTAATGTAGCCGAGGAGGAGCAAGATTTTAAATCCGCCTTCAGCCAAGGTTTGAGGAACGCCATCCGGTACCCATTTTCCGAGTAAAAAGTCAGCCAGGAAAACGGGAACGAGTGTAAATACGAATTTCCCGAACAGGAAGGAAAGTACCCCGACGACAGCAACACCTAAAATCATAGTGAGCTTCGATGGACTTTCAGATACTTCTTCTCCAGACTCCATACTGTATTGTTCAGAGGCGAAGTTGAGATGTTTGGCCCCATTGGCGCTGGCTTCGACCAAACCAACAATCCCACGCACAAACGGAATCTTTTTCAGCGTAGTAATCCATTTATATTCCGATCTTGGGGATTCAAAATACTCAATTTCATGATTTTTTTTGCGAACAGCCGTAACAGTCATGGTTTTGCCACCGAACATAACTCCTTCGATGACGGCCTGACCGCCGTAGCTAGGTACGTTTTGTTGCGCCAATACAATCACCATCCTTACCACTATATTAACGGAAATGGCGACTTGAAGCTACAAGGAGTTCGCACTTTTCCAACAAATGTAAAGCAAAAGTGAAAAGCTTAGAGGAAGAGCATACTAGAGAACAGAGGTGATGGAAATGGAAATAAGCAAAACAGGACGGAAACACAAGCAAGCGCGTGTATCCCATACGGAAGAAGAGAAGCAAGGGAGTAAAAGAGTCTCCACTTCGAAGATTTTGGAGGTCGCATTCTGGGGAACGATCATTTGGGGGCTCGTCCGGTTGATGGCTCACTTTTTGAACATGACCCCGTATGGAGTCGGAGCTTTTGCACGTCCCTTTATCAACATCGAGGACGAAAATAAGTTTGCGAGCGTGTGCCTTGGTGGTATCGTGCTATTCGTTGAAACAGCCGTTGCTTCCTTTGTGTTCAGCTTGCTTTTTAGCCGGATCCGTGCCTGGTGGTTGGGACTCGTCTACGGGGCTGGCATGCTAGTGATAGCAGGCTTCTTCTTTCATATCGGAAATTGGGAGATAGCCACTTTAAGTACGGAGGGCGCTTGGTATTTGACGTTTGGCTTGTTTATCGGGATGACAATCATACTCGAGCAATCCGACGAGAATCATACATGGAATGAGTCTACAAGGTAGGAGGATTTCTCCGTTCCTTGTCAAAATGGATGTAACAATGTTCGAAAAGTTTCATAGATGAATGCCCACTATGGAACTAGGACGGCATGTGGTAAAATGTTTCATTAGTAAAAAAACTTTTATAGGGAGAGGGATGGTCGATGACTTCCGTCTTGTTATTGAACGGACCCAACCTGAATTTATTGGGGACAAGGGAGCCGGATGTTTACGGAAGGGAAACGCTGGAGGATGTGGTGACAATCCTGACGGGTGTCATGGATGAGTTGGGCGGAAAGCTTGAGCATCTCCAATCGAATCACGAAGGTGTCCTCATCGACGCGATTCATCTGGCGAGAGGTGTCCATGACGGCATCTTGATCAATCCAGGGGCATTCACACATTACAGCTATGCGATCCGAGACGCATTGGCCAGTGTGGCTCTGCCAACGATTGAAGTACATATTTCCAATATTCATGCACGGGAACCATTTCGCCATCACTCAGTCATCGCTCCTATCGCGATTGGACAAGTTGTCGGATTGGGGATCGATGGATATCAATGGGCGCTAAGAGCGCTCGTCCGTAAAATCGAAAGAAAATAAAAGCTGTCAAAAAGGGGAAAAAGGCTGCCATGAAACAACGTTTGCATAAATTGCGTGAAGCACTTACACAAGTTGGAGCAGAGGCGTTTATTACCGAAAAAACAGAGAATCGCTTCTACTTGAGTGGTTTCACCGGATCAACGGGATGGGTAATTGTCACCGAAACAGAGGCGTTTCTCGTCACTGACTTCCGCTATGTGGAACAAGCGCAAGAACAAGCACCTGAATTTACTGTAGTAAATAACGAGAGAAAAGCTGTTGAAGCGATTGCAAAGCTCCTGCAAGAAAAAGGGATTAAGCGTTTGGCATTCGAGAGCAGCGTGGCCTTTAGCACCTATCAGGATTGGAACAAAGGATTTGACGGAGTAGAACTGGTGCCAACAAGCGGTCTGCTTGAAAAAATCCGCATGTTTAAAGACGAATCCGAGATGGTTATTATTCGTGAAGCGGTTCGTATCGCGGAAGCAGCATTTACGCATATTCAGGGCTACATCAAGCCAGGTGTGCGTGAATCCGATGTTGCTTTGGAATTGGAATACTTCATGCGCAAACAAGGAGCGACAGGCTCTGCATTTGATATGATCGTAGCGTCGGGTGTGCGCGGTGCTCTGCCACATGGACGAGCTTCCGAGAAAGTGATTCAGGCAGGGGAAATGGTTACGCTCGACTTTGGTGCTGCTTATCAGGGCTACAATTCCGATATCACACGCACATTGTCTGTGGGAGAGCCAGACCCGAAAATGCGTGAAATCTACGAAATCGTTCTGCGTGCACAGCTCGCAGGTTTGGAAGCACTGAAGCCAGGTGTATCCGCAAAAGACGCTGACGCAGCAACGAGAGATATCATCACAGCAGCAGGCTATGGCGATGCCTATGGACATAGCGCAGGTCACGGTCTCGGACTGGAAGTTCACGAGCTGCCAGGGCTGTCGACTGTAAGTACCTTCGTATTGGAGCCAGGTATGCTCGTAACGATGGAGCCAGGCATTTACGTAACAGGACTTGGTGGCGTTCGGATCGAGGACGATGTGTGGATTACTGCTGATGGTCATGAGAACCTGAACAAGTCCACGAAAGAGTTGCTCATTTTGCCTGTGTAATTTATACTTATTCTGTTATTGATTGATTTGGGAGGACTACCATGATCTCTGTAAACGATTTTCGTACCGGTTTGACAATCGAAGTGGATGGCAATATTTTTACCGTGCTAGAATTCCAACACGTAAAACCAGGTAAAGGTGCGGCATTCGTTCGCTCCAAACTGCGCAATCTGCGTAGCGGCAACACGACAGAAATGACCTTCCGCGGCGGCGAAAAAGTAAACCCTGCCCGGATTGAATCCAGCACAATGCAGTACCTGTATGCTAGTGGCGATGAATACACTTTCATGAATACTGAAACATACGAGCAAATGACGTTCACTCAAAAACAAATTGAGCGTGAACTGCGTTTCCTCAAGGAAAACATGAACGTGCAAATCATGCAGTACAACGGAGAAACAATCGGTATTCAATTGCCGAACACAGTTGAACTCGTTGTAACAGAATGTGAGCCAGGTGTAAAAGGTGACACTGCTTCTAACGTAACAAAGAAAGCAACCTTGGAAACTGGTTTCGTAGTAAACGTTCCTCTCTTCGTAGAAGAAGGAGAGCGTCTAATCATCGATACTCGTACGGAAGCATACGTTTCCCGCGCGTAAAAGTACGGATTGCAAGAAAAAGCTGTGCCCATTTGGGTGCAGCTTTTTTTATTTGGATTTCATATATTGATGTAGTATTGTAAAAATTATGCAATTACACTACATTAAGTGGACGGAGAAATAGTAGGGTGGAGGGGGATGGCTGTGAGAACGGAACAAGAAATGATGAGCATGCTGATCGATTTCGCCAGGAAGGATGATCGAATCCGGTTGGTAACCTTGGAAGGGTCACGTACGAACAAAAACATACCCGCAGATCCATTCCAAGATTATGATATTTCGTATTTTGTGACAGAGATGGATTCTTTCAAGGAAAATGATCAATGGCTCGATGTTTTTGGGAATCGGATTATGATGCAAAAGCCGGAGGATATGGAGCTGTTTCCGTCCGAGTTAGGGAATTGGTTTTCCTATCTCATGCTATTTGAGGATGGAAATAAAGTAGATCTGACGCTGATTCCGATAGACGAGACAGAGCAGTATTTTGCAGATAGCGACGGTCTAGTTGAGGTATTGCTGGATAAGGACGAGCTTATCAAACACGAGGTGCTCGCTTCCGATCGCCAATATTGGACCCGGAAGCCAACTGCTAGAGAGTTTGATGACTGCTGCAATGAATTTTGGATGGTCTCTACTTACGTTGTTAAAGGTCTGGCAAGAAAAGAAATCCTGTTTGCGATTGACCATCTCAACGAAATTTCCCGACCGAATTTGCTCCGAATGATGGCCTGGCAAATCGGGTGTGAGAAAGGGTTTACCTTTAGTGTCGGGAAAAATTACAAATTTATAGATCACTATCTTCTAAAAGAAGATTGGGAAGCGTTACGATCCAGCTATAACGAAAACGGCTACCCGCAGATGTGGGAATCGTTATTCACTTGCTACGAGCTATTTCGAAAGTACTCCAAAGCGGTGGCAGAAAGTCTCGAATATCCGTATCCAGATTACGATGAAGCCATTACCAAGTACGCGGAAAACATCTACTATTCGTGGAAGTTATGAATGCCATTCGACCGCCTTTATCAAGGGCGGTCTTCTTATGTTGTGCAGATCGCTCGACCACGAAAGCTGGCGAGAAGAAAAAGCATAGGGCTCGTAGACCTTGACAACGCCTACCCAGTCGGAACTTAAAAAAGGGGACCACGCTTGTCGAACACTTCTTCCTCGAGAAACTTCCGCCCGTAGGGTGGCTT
>NZ_PXZO01000039.1 GCF_003013475.1 Brevibacillus porteri | reverse complement strand
TCGCCCATGCTGGGCGCACTGTAACAAAAAAACCTCTCCCGTTAAGGAGAGGTTTTTCACTCTATCAAACTTAAGCAAATTCTTTAACCAATTTTTCGAAGTCTTCTTCAGACAAACGAATGTCTTGGTTAACCAAACCTTCTTCTTTGAAGCCATTTACGAGGGCTTCGTAAGGTTTTTGCTCAGTGTTTTGGTAGATCAGACCTGTAATCAGGCCTTTGTATTGCATGGAAGTAGACATTGCTTTGATACGGTCATGTGCATCGTATCCTTCGATCGTGTCTACTGGTACGATGTTCTCTTTGAACCAGTCGTACGTATTTACCTTGTTGTAGGTTACACAAGGGCTGAATACGTTGATCAAGGAGAAGCCTTCGTGTTGGATACCTTTTTCGATCAGTTCAGTCAAGCCCTTCAGATCGCTGGAGAAGGATTGAGCAACGAAAGTCGCACCCACAGACAGCGCCAGTTCAACTGGAGAAATGGAGGACTCGATGGAACCTGCCGGTGTAGACTTGGTCACGAAACCAGTCGCGGAACGCGGGGAGGTTTGACCTTTTGTCAGACCGTAGATTTGGTTATCCATTACGATGTACGTAACGTTCATATTACGACGGATAGCGTGTACAGTATGGCCCATACCGATCGCGAAACCATCCCCGTCACCACCTGCTGCGATAACTGTCAGCTCGCGGTTCGCCATTTTCACACCTTGTGCGATTGGCAGGGAACGTCCGTGAATACCGTGGAAACCATAACAGTTGATGTAGCCGGAAATACGACCAGAGCAACCGATACCGGAAACAACTGCCAGATTTTCAGGTTCCAGACCTACGTTCGCTGCAGCGCGTTGAATAGCCGCTTGGATGGAGAAGTCTCCACAGCCTGGGCACCAGTTTGGCTTTACGTTATTTCGAAACTCTTTCATAGTCGCCATGTTTTACCAGCTCCTTCACTTCAGCATAGATTTCCTTCGGCAGGAATGGGTTACCGTCATATTTAAGCACGGATTCGATTTTTTCAGCGTTTCCAACGTGTTGTTTGAGCAAGCTTGTTACTTGCGCTTGGGCGTTGTGCTCAACAACAACAACTTTCTTCGCTTTATCTACGAGTGCTTTGATTTCTTCAGTTGGGAACGGATGCAGCAAACGGATTTGTGCATGGTTTACTTTCATTCCCTCTTGTTCCAGACGGCCTTTTGCTTCTTGAATGGTACCGATTGTGGAGTTGATACCTACAACCAGAACATCCGCGTCAGCGTGAGGAGCATCTGCTGATACAGCGCCTTTGAAGTTTTTCAGGACGCCTTCCATTTTGCGCATACGTTTATCCATTTGTTGAATACGGTTTGCAGCATTCTCAGATGGACGACCAGTTTGATCATGCTCAACACCAGTTACGTGGTGCAGACCGTATTTTTGACCAGGAATAACACGAGGAGAAACGCCGTCTTCTGTTACTTCATAACGTTTGAACAGGTCGTTTTGCTCTTTTTCTGGCAATTCTTGTCCAGCAAGCAGTTTTCCGCGACGGATTTCTACTTTGCTGTAGTCAAATGGAGTCACTGTTTGTTTACCCAAGGACAATGTCAAGTCTGTCATCAGGATAACAGGCAGTTGGTATTCTTCCGCAATGTTAAACGCTTCAACTGCATCGTAGAAGCACTCTTCTACTGTGCTTGGCGCGATCACTACTTTTGGAATGTCACCGTGTGTACCATAGATCATAGCATTCACATCGGATTGCTCGATTTTGGTAGGCATACCAGTAGATGGGCCACCACGCTGCGTGTTCACGATAACAACTGGTTGTTCCGTGATACCAGCAAGACCAATTGCTTCCATCATCAGGGACAGACCAGGACCTGCTGAAGCAGTCAAGGAACGAGCACCCGCGAAGTTAGCACCGATTGCCATCGTAATAGCAGCAATCTCATCTTCTGTTTGGATAACAGTACCACCCAATTTAGGCAGCTTTTTAATCAAGTATTCCATTACCTCGGAAGCAGGTGTGATCGGGTAAGCTGGCATGAAACGGCAGCCTGCTGCTACAGCACCCAGAGCGATCGCATCGTTACCGATGAGGAACAGTTGCTTTTGTGGATCAGCCTTTTCCATTTGGAACTCAGGCAGTTGACCACCAGTCAATTCATTTACAAAATCAAAACCGCGGCGAATGGCATCCATGTTCTTTTCAACCACTTTTTCGCCCTTGCGGAGGAACATATCTTCAACGATAGGACGGTAGCTTTCCACTGAAATGCCGAGGATGGCACTGGATGCACCAATCGACACCATGTTTTTCATCAGGGAAGTTCCCAACTCATCAGCGATCTCAGTCAGTGGTACAGTGAAGAAGCGAACTGGCTTCAAGCCGTCCGGCAACTTTGGATTAAATTTCGCATCCGCGATAATGATACCGCCTTCACGAAGCTCATGCGCATTGAAATCGATCGTCTCTTGGTCAAACGCTACGAGAATGTCCAGATCGTCAGAGATCGCACGCATTGGCGTTGTGCTCACGCGAATTTTATTGTTCGTGTGTCCACCCTTAATACGGGAAGAGAAGTGACGGTAGCTATACAGATGGTACCCCATCCGGTTCATCGCCATCGAGAAAATCTCACCAGTACTCTCGATGCCCTCCCCTTGCTGTCCTCCAACTTTCCAGGAAAGTTGACTAATCATTCAGATTCCACCCTTTCAGTGACTGTGAGAAAAGCTGCCTATCACACCTTGAAAATACTGATAAGATGTGACATTTCTGTGCATAGACAGTAACAATTGTAGTCCTGTCCATGTCAAATTGCAAGTGCTTTTACTCAACTTACTTTTGACCTGAATTTTAATGTTGAACTTGGTACATTAATATCCTCATGCTTTATTGTAGCACGTTTCCGAAAACACGCAACCAATTTCCTTGCACAAATTTCAATACTTTCGCCTCTTTATAACGTTTTAACAAACTTTCTAGTAACTGGGAGTAATCTGCCGCAGATGACATGTCTCCAAACGTCTCGGTAATACCATCGAAATCGGAGCCAAAACCTACGTGATCTACGCCACCTAACGCGCAGATGTGATCCAAGTGGCGCAGCAAGTCATCGATCCAAACCGTGCGCTTCTCCGGTACGGTAAAGAAGTCTACAAACGTCAAGCCGATCGCGCCATCTTTGGCGATTAACGCTTGAATTTGATCGTCCGTCAAATTGCGAGAGTGATTGCATATGCTTCTCACGTTCGAATGCGAAGCGATCACTGGTGCTTTCGAGCATTCTAGTACATCCCAGAATCCTGGATCGGCCAAATGCGAAACATCAATGATCATCCCCAGCCGATTCATTTCTTCTATGACTTCTCGTCCAAATGAAGTAAGTCCACCTGGATTCGGCTCTCCATTTCCACTCGCTAGGGCATTGCCATGATTCCAGGTCAGCGTCATTCCTCTTACACCAAGCCGGAACCACGTACGTAGCAGAACCAGACTCTCTTCTAATGCATGCGCGCCTTCTACAAACAGAATAGCCCCTTTCTGTCCCTTTAATACGCATTCAGCCAAATCTGCCTTTGTGAAAATGGGCCGGAATTTATCACTGGCCACCTCTTAATAAAAAATATCGATCATTTCTAGTACCGTATGAAAACGACGTCCAAACGGCACCTGAGAAGGGACGAAACAGGCAAGCACTTGTATGTCTACATTCCCTTTTTCAAGGGCGGTAAAACCCGTTTGCAAGAGCTTGTCTTCTTTATAAAAGTCCAAATCAGGGTTCTGCCATAGCTTACATAATACATCGCTATGCGCATCAAAGATTTTCATATGGAAACGCTCCTTCTCATCGATAACTTCGGAGGTTATACTTCTGGACAAACGAAAAAACCTGTTCATTCTTCGAACAAACAGGCAGGTGAAGCATTTGCAGTTGTATCATCTGGGTTCTACGATTAATTTGATTGCAGTTCGTTCTTCTCCATCAATCACGATGTCGGTAAAGGCTGGAATACAAATGAGGTCAACTCCACTCGGCGCTACGAACCCTCGTGCGATTGCTACTGCCTTCACAGCTTGATTAAGCGCCCCAGCACCAATGGCTTGGATCTCAGCGGCTCCTCGTTCACGAAGAACTCCGGCAAGGGCACCAGCAACGGAATTGGGGTTAGACTTTGCTGAAACTTTTAATACTTCCATCCTTTTTGAACCTCCCGTCTGATAGGAATCCTGTCATCATTAGAATGATATTCGCATAACCCCTAAAAATTCCTGCTAACTCGCTTGAAAGATTCAAAAAATTCTAATCTTATTCTCATTATTCCATAAACGGATGGTCAGAGTCAATTCTGATTCGTTCCATTTTTTTCGCATGCCCACTCGTTTTATCTAGAGTAATCAGCACTGCATTCAACTGCGCAGGATCTGGCGCTACCTCAAAGCGAACAGGGAGCTGCGTCAAAAATTTCTTAATAACTGCTTCGCGTTCCATCCCCAAAATGCCGTTACTTGGGCCACACATTCCCACATCACACAAAAATCCGGTTCCTTGAGGCAAAATACGTTCATCAGCGGTTTGCACATGGGTATGCGTCCCCACGACCGCTGTTACCTTCCCATCTAGGTACCATGACATAGCTTGCTTCTCCGATGTAGCTTCTGCATGAAAGTCTACAAAAATGAACTTCGTACGCTTCCGAGCTTGCTCTACTAGCTTGTCAGCCATTTGAAATGGACAGTCGAGCGGTGGCAAGAACGTACGCCCCATCAAATTAATGACAGCTAGTTCCCCTTCTGGTTGTTTGATGTATGTAATCCCTTTTCCGGGAGCCCCTTCTGGGAAGTTCGCGGGTCTAATCATCCGCGGCTCATCATCAATAAAATCGAAAATTTCTCTTTGGTCCCACGTATGATTCCCGAGCGTAATCGCGTGAACACCCCACTCGAAAAGCTCCTTGGTAATTTTCTCTGTGATCCCGCGACCATGCGCAGCGTTCTCTCCATTTGCTACGATAAAGGTAGGGCTGTATTTTCGTTTCAGTAACGGCAAATATGTTTTCACGATCTCTCTGCCAGGCGAGCCCATAATATCTCCAATGAATAACAACTTCATTACCAAATCACCTCATTGCTAGTATACACAATTCCTCTGCTCATTAGAAAACTTGACTTCGTCAAGCATTTGGTGTGTCCTTCGTTGCGCTACAAAAAAAGTAAAGTGGCACGCAGCCACTTTACTTTGCATACTCAACTGCCCGTGTTTCACGGATAACCGTTACTTTAATATGACCTGGGTAGTCAAGTTCATTTTCAATTCGTTTCGTGATATCCCGTGCCAGACGGGTAGCTTCCGCATCGTCAATCTTATCAGGTTGAACCATCACGCGAATTTCGCGTCCTGCTTGAATCGCATAAGACTTTTCTACGCCATCGAACGACTCAGAGATCTCTTCCAGTTTCTCCAAACGTCTGATATATGTTTCCAATGTCTCACGGCGTGCACCTGGGCGTGCGGCAGACAGAGCGTCAGCAGCTCCCACGAGCATAGCAATGACGGAAGTTGGTTCGGTATCACCGTGATGAGACGCAATACTGTTCACTACTACGTGGTGCTCATTGTACTTCTTAGCCAGTTCAACACCGATTTCAACGTGTGAACCTTCTACTTCATGGTCAATTGCTTTTCCGATATCATGCAGCAAACCTGCACGTTTGGCCAGCTTCACATCTTCTTTCAGTTCTGCCGCCATTAAACCGGCGAGATGTGCCACTTCCATAGAGTGCTTCAGTACGTTTTGACCGTAGCTTGTACGATAACGCAAGCGTCCGAGAATCTTGATCAGATCTGGATGCAAGCCGTGAACGCCTGTTTCAAACGTTGCTTGCTCACCGTATTCACGGATTCGCTCGTCTACCTCGCGACGTGCTTTTTCCACCATTTCCTCGATGCGAGCTGGGTGAATGCGGCCGTCTGCGACCAGTTTATCTAACGCTGTCTTGGCGATTTCCCGACGAATCGGATCGAAGCCAGACAGGATGACTGCTTCTGGAGTATCGTCAATAATCAGATCGATACCAGTCAACGTTTCCAGGGCACGAATGTTACGTCCTTCGCGTCCGATAATACGTCCCTTCATCTCATCATTTGGCAACGTAACCACAGAAACGGTTGTTTCTGCTACGTGGTCTGCTGCACAACGTTGAATGGAGGTCGTAATGATCTCACGAGCACGCTTGTCCGCTTCTTCCTTGGCCTGAGTCTCAATCTCCTTGATCATCACAGCCATTTCGTGACGGACGGTATTCTCCACATCAGTCAGAATGATCGTCTTCGCCTCATCCTGCGTCAAGCCGGAGATTCGTTCTAGCTCTGATACTTGTTCTTTATATAAGTGCTCTACCTTGCTTTGCAGTTCTGCGATGGTACGGTCACGCTCAGACAATTCTTCTTCTTTGCGCTCCAGCTGTTCCATCTTGCGGTCCAACGATTCTTCTTTTTGTAGAATTCGTCGTTCCTGACGCTGGATCTCATTGCGTCTCTCACGCAATTCGGTTTCCGCTTCGGATCGAAGCTTGAACACTTCATCCTTTGCTTCCAGCACCTTCTCCTTCTTAACGGCTTCGGCGTCCCGTTTAGCTTCCTCCACGATCTGTCGTGCAGCTTCTTCTGCACTGGAGATCTTCGCTTCCGCAATCGATTTACGAGTGAAGTAGCCTGCACCCAAGCCGATCAGCAGGGCAACGAGCACAATGACAACAGTAAGTATAGGATCCATAGGCTTTTTCGTTTCACCTCCTTATTGTAAGACATCTCCCCGCTTTCCAAGCATTTGTTTTCCATGGAGTGCTCTCACATTTGAACATTCGGCTAAAAAACAAGACCGATTTACTCGGTCCGCTGAATCCGTACAGCTTTCGCACGGTTTTTCAGTTGTTTCATAGGCAACGAGTGAGCAAATCACAAAAGTTATGATACACCAAGTAAATACAAACCTATTTTATTATTTGTGAACAAGAATTGTCAAGATCATGCAAATAGAGTTGGCTCTAACTATCGCTTCTATGACGCAATTCTTCACGCATTTGTTGAATGATCGCATGGGAGAATCCCTTGCGCATCAGCATAGATAGCAGCTTGCGCTCTTCATCGGGGTTCGGTGCACCCTCTATACGCCGCGCCTTCTTCTCTATCAATGCGCGGGCAGCATCTAGTTCAGCCTGCCTAGACACGCCACGTACTGCGTCCTCTACAATCGCTCTGTCCACTCCACGCTGGGTAAGCTCCATACGCAGCATATACGGGCTCCTCGGCTTCAAACGCAATCGCTCGTCTACCCATTGCTTCGCAAATGCTTCATCATCGATGTAGCCGTGATCCTTGCAGCGCTGGCATATCTCTTCTGCAATCTGTGGCGAAAATCCCTTTTCTATCAAATAAGAATGCAGCTGACTGCTTGTTCGCGGGCGTATGCCGAGATATCGCAATGCACCTAAATACGCTTTATGCTTTTCTTCTGCTATCAGGACTTCTCGGCAAAAAGCTTCATCTAATTCTGTTCCCTTAAATAGGTTGTACTTTACCAGTATGTCTTCGTGTACGGTAATGGCATACTCGCCTTCGACATCGATATGGTAGCGTTGCTTTTGTTTGATATCTCGATGAACGGCAGTGATCAGGCCGCTCTTCATGATGATTCACTCCTTCGCAAAGCTAAAATAACAGCCTGTCTCATCGACAGGCTGCTCTTCTACTCTTCATTACTCCAGATCAAATGTAGGCTCTTCATCTTGCTCTGGGTCATTTACTGCTTCACCTTCTGGAACAGAACCAGGGTTTAGGCTGAAGTATTCGCGCACCTTTGTTTCAATCTGTGATGCAATGTGCGGATTTTCTTTCAGGAAGACTTTCGAATTCTCTCTACCTTGGCCGAGACGCTCCTCATTGAAGGAGTACCATGCGCCACTCTTTTGAACCACATCGATCTCGGAACCGATGTCGAGAATGCTACCTTCTCTGGAAATACCTTCGCCGTACATGATATCCACTTCAGCAACCTTGAATGGTGGTGCTACTTTATTTTTGACGACTTTGATCTTCGTCTTGCTTCCCAAAATGTCGTTGCCAACTTTGATAGATTCCGCTTTACGAACGTCCAAGCGAACACTCGCGTAGAACTTCAAAGCGCGTCCACCCGGAGTTGTTTCTGGGTTACCGAACATAACTCCCACTTTTTCACGAAGCTGGTTGATGAAGATGGCAATCGTTTTGGACTTGTTGATGGCGCCGGACAGCTTGCGGAGTGCTTGGGACATCAAGCGTGCTTGCAAACCTACGTGGGAATCTCCCATCTCGCCTTCGATCTCTGCTTTTGGTACGAGTGCCGCAACGGAGTCGACTACGATAATGTCTACCGCACCAGAGCGAACCAGTGCTTCCGCGATCTCCAAAGCTTGCTCACCAGTGTCTGGTTGGGACAACAGCAATTCATCGATGTTCACACCCAGCTTCGCAGCGTAAACCGGATCCAAGGCATGCTCAGCATCGATAAACGCAGCTTGTCCACCCTGTCTTTGAACTTCTGCGATGGCATGAAGCGCTACTGTTGTTTTACCAGAAGACTCTGGTCCGTAAATCTCAACAATCCGTCCGCGTGGGAACCCACCCACACCAAGTGCAATATCAAGAGCAAGTGCACCGCTAGAAGCCGTAGAAATCTGGATGTTGGATACTTCTCCCAACTTCATAATGGAACCTTTTCCGAATTGCTTTTCTATTTGACGCAATGCACTCTCCAAAGCTGCGCGACGATCTGACAAATGGTACACACCCTTTCAATTTTCGCATCTCTTTTGCTTGTCTTCATCATACCTCGAGACAGAAGTGTTTGCCAAGTATTTTTTACGAACAAATATTCGCATCGTAAAAAAGCAGCCATTTCCTGATTGTTCCCAGAGAAATGACTGCTTTGTGTAATACTCTCTAATTAGGAACGCTTCGCTCCGCGAGGCTTTGCAGGCTCCAGATTGATTCGTTTTCCGTTGATACGTGTTTGACGCAGTGACTCATATACGAATGCCGCTACCTCTTCCGGAACCTCAACAAATGTGAAGTTCTCGAAAATGTCGATGCGACCTACTGATTTTCCTGGGATACCCACAGATTCAGAGATCTCGCGTACCAGATCCTGTGGCTTCATGTTCGCATTGCGGCCTACGTTCAGGAAGAAGCGAACCATGCCTTTTGCTGCGCCTGTCTCACCAAAGTTGTACGCTTCTACTTCCTGCCCTTGTCCCGCTTCGGTATGGAATGCCAGGTGCAATGCAGCAGCTGCTACTTTTTCAGCCGGGTATTGACCTACGAGAGCATCCGCTACTTTTTGATACATATCCGCGATTGCATCGCTTTCCAAAAGGCTAGTCAATTGTTCACGCAATTGCTCTTGTTTGCGCTCAGCCACTTCCTCCAAGGAAGGAACATTGCGAGAGAGCACTTGTGCTTTTGTCTGCTTTTGGATAAACATCATTTGTCTTACTTCACGCGGCGTAACCAGCGTCATCGCAATTCCTTTGCGACCTGCGCGACCAGTACGGCCAATACGGTGTACGTAGCTCTCAGAGTCTTGTGGAATATCGTAGTTGATTACGTGAGAGACGTTTCCTACGTCGATACCGCGTGCTGCTACGTCAGTCGCGATCAAGAATTCAATCGAGCCCTCACGGAACGCATTCATGACCTTGTCACGTTGTGCCTGTGACAAGTCACCATGCAATCCGTCCGCAAGGTATCCGCGGGATTGCAGCACTTCGGACAACTCATCTACGCCGCGCTTAGTGCGGCAGAAAATGATACCCAGCTCGACATCCTCACTGTCCAAGATGCGGCAGAGGCTCTCTACTTTGTTACGGTCAAACACTTTGTAGTATACCTGTTCGATCAATGGTGCCGTTACTTCTTCACGGCTAACCGCGATCGTTTGCGGTTGTTTCATGTAACGGGTAGCCAAACGCTTGATTTCTGGCGGCATGGTCGCAGAGAACAGCAAGGTTTGACGCTCTTCCGGCATATGTGTGATGATCGTTTCGATATCTTCGATGAAGCCCATGTCCAGCATTTCATCCGCTTCATCCAAAACGAGTGTATGTACGTTATCCAGCTTCAATGTTTTTCGGCGCAAGTGGTCCATAACACGGCCAGGAGTACCTACAACGATTTGTACACCTTGGCGCAGTGCACGAATTTGATGTCCGATCGATTGTCCGCCATAGATTGGCAGCGTACGAACTTTGTTATATTTCGAGATGCGCAAGAGCTCTCCCGCAACCTGGATAGCCAGCTCACGAGTTGGGGTCAGCACGATCGCTTGTACACGATTGGCAGGCGTAATCTTTTCTACAAGTGGAATCCCGAATGCAGCAGTCTTACCAGTACCTGTCTGTGCTTGACCAATCAGGTCTCCGCCATCCAGAACTTTTGGGATGCAAGCTGCCTGAATCGGTGATGGCTCCTCGAAGCCCATATCGTGAATCGCTTGCAGAATAGATTTATGTAAAGGAAAATCGGAAAAAATCGTCATGAAAAAAATCACCTTTCTTTTTGCATTTGCAGCGCATAAAACAACGCGTATTTAGCGGCACGCCCAACGATTGCATGCCTTCTTCCGGCAAGGCGCAGCTCTTTTACAACTGTAGGCATTCCTTCTGCCGCGATCCCTACGTAAACAAGGCCAACAGGCTTGCCCTCGGAAGGATCGGGTCCAGCCACTCCCGTAACAGAAATCCCGTAAGTAGCCCCCAGCTTTTCTCGTACATGTTCAGCCAGCAATTGAGCTGTTTTCTCACTGACTGCCCCATCTGTTTGCAAAATGGAATCAGGTACTTCGAGCAGCTGATTTTTCACTTCATTGGTGTAGCAGACTACCCCTCCACGAAACACTTGCGAGCTTCCCGGCACAGAGGTAATCAACGAGGCAATTGCTCCTCCTGTGCAGCTTTCTGCACAAGCAATCGTCTCATTTCTCTTTTTTAGCTCAGAAACCAGCACATCATGCAGCGACGAATTCTCACCCATCCCGTACATATACTGGCCAACACGGCTGAGAATTTCTTTTTCTACAGGTAAGATTAGGGCTTCCCCTTCTTCGACTGTAGCAGCTCTTGCCGTAATCCGCAGCGTTACTTCGAATTCTTTGGCGTATGGCGCGATCGTTGGATTGTCCTGCTTTTCGATCAGATCGAGCAGTTTTTCCTCCAAGGCAGATTCGCCTATTCCGTAGAACCGGAGTACATGAGAATGAAACACTTGTTTTTCTGGGAGCAAATCGTTCAAGTAAGGCATCACGTAATTCTCCACCATTGGATACAGCTCGCTTGGTGGTCCAGGCAACAGCACGAACGTACTACTGTCATGACGGATCGCCATCCCCGGCGCCATCCCGAAATCGTTGGAGAATACATGGCTGCCAGAAAGCACCAGCGCCTGCTTACGATTGTTCTCCGTCATGACAATCCCACGTTGCAAAAAGAATTTTTCAATTCTCTCCATGGCCTCTGGATTCGTTTCCAATCCAATGCCTACATGCCCCGCCAAGGTTTCTTTCGTCAAATCATCTTGAGTCGGCCCTAGCCCACCCGTGAAAATGACGAGATCAGATCGCCCTGATGCCAATCGAATCACTTGTAGCAATCGCTCCGTATTGTCTCCCACAACCGTATGAAAGTAAACTCCCACGCCAATTTCCGCCAGCTTCTGAGAAAGAAACTGTGCGTTGGTGTTAGCGATCTGGCCTAACAAAAGTTCGGTACCTACCGCAATAATCTCCGCTCTCATCTTCCTCATCCATTCTCTTTGAGAGTAGAAAAGCCTCTAAACTAATAGTTTATCACTTGCAAACGCTCAAGAGAAGAGTCTTGTGAAAAAAGAGACCAATACCCGCATTACGAGTATTGGATCACGTTACGATTTTTCGCAAAGTAGTCGTACCCGGAGTAAATCGTGATGATCACCATCGCCCAAGTAGCTACTTCGTCGAACGGAATGCCGAAGAACTCAAATGGGAAGTTGCGAATCATGACAGCCGTAATCGCTACGATCTGCACCCATGTTTTCAGTTTACCCAATGCACTCGCAGCAATTACCTGTCCTTCTGCCGCTGCAACTAGTCGTAGACCCGTTACCGCAAACTCCCGGCTGATAATGACAATCGCAATCCACGCTTCCAGACGTTGCATCTCTACAAGTGAAATGAGTGCTGCGGAAATCAACAGCTTATCAGCAAGCGGATCCAGAAACTTCCCCAAGTTCGTCACGATTTTATTTTTCCGTGCAATATAACCGTCGAGTCCGTCCGTACTGGCTGCTAGGATAAACACCAAAGCCGCAATCAGCTCGTTATACGTCATCGTCAGGCTGCCAATCGAAAATGTCCCGATGTTGTAACGCACCAGCATAAAAAACATAACTACCGGCACCAGAAAGATCCTGGCGAGTGTGATGCGGTTGGCGAGATTCAACTAGACTACCTCCCCGGCTAAATCGTATTCATAGGAGTGTGTAATTTTTACTTTTACGATGGTGCCCAGTTCGCCTTTAAAACCTGTGACGAATACTTCACCATCGATTTCCGGAGCGTCATACTGTGTTCGACCTACATAAATATCGTTACGTCCTTCGTAACGTTCAATCAAAATATCCAAGACTTGACCGACAAAGCGTCCGTTGCGATCTCCGGCTACTTCACGTTGAATTTCCATCAGCATGTTCGCACGTTTTTCCTTAAGCTCTTCGTCAACGTGGTCAGGCAGACGAGAAGCTGGAGTGTCATCCTCGTTGGAGTAAGTAAACACACCCAGTCGATCAAAGCGAATATCCTTCACAAACTCGCTCAGGCGCTCGAAGTCTTCCTCTGTTTCCCCTGGGAATCCTACGATCAAAGAGGTACGCAGTGCCACATCTGGAACCTGTGCGCGAATTTTTGCTACCAGCGCACGAATGTCCGTCTGTCTTCCCGGGCGACGCATTCTTTTCAGAATATGGTCTTCGGAGTGCTGCAAAGGCATATCTACGTATTTGCACACTTTTGGATTGGTAGCAAAGGTGTGGATCAATTCATCCGTGAAAAATCCAGGATATGCGTAGTGAAGACGAATCCACTCGATGCCCTCGACTTCTGCCAGGCGGTTTAAAAGTTCAGGAAGCATCAGTTTTCCATCGTAAATATCCGTTCCGTAGTTCGTAGAATCTTGTGCGATCAGGCTCACTTCTACGATACCTTGAGCAGCCAAATGACGCGCTTCTTCTACGATGGACTCGATTGTACGACTGCGGAATCCCCCACGCATCAAAGGAATCGAGCAGAACGTACAGGCGTTGTCACAACCCTCGGCAATTTTAATATATGCGGAGTATGTGCCTTCTTTTACTTTCCGCTTCACTACATCTTCGTACGTAAAAATGGGATTTCCTACAAAAATCGGTCGCTTGCCCTCTAGAGATTCTTCGATAATACCTGTAATCGACATAAAATCGCCTGTTCCGACAATACCGTCCACCTCAGGAATCTCATTCAAGATATCCTCTTTGTAACGTTGTGTGAGACAGCCTGCCACCACAAGCGATTTCAGTTTGCCGGATTCCTTCAATTCACCCATTTCCAGAATCTTATTGACGGATTCTTCCTTGGCTGCATCGATGAAACCGCAGGTATTGACGATGACCACAGTTGCTTCTTCCGGGTTATCAACCAGTTCATAACCTTTTTCATCTATCAGATGGGCCATCATGTCCGAATCAACGAGATTCTTTTCACAGCCCAGCGTAACAATCGCTACTTTTTCACGCGTGCCTACCTTCTCTGTCATCTTTTTTCCTCCAATTGGTCACACCAACCCATATTACACCTATCCAGTATAATATAAGCCTAAAGGAAGTGTCAAAAAAGAGAAAAGTACGAAAGGCAAGCATACGCTTGCCTACTGGGTGACCGCCTCTTTAACTTTCATCGTAATATTAGACGGCATTGATTTCATTTTAGACGTGTCTACCAAGACTCCATTAACCTTCAATTCCACTACAGTCGGTTTGCCCAAACGAATATAAGCTGATTTCCCCAGCTCAATCGTTTTTTCCTGATCCTTCTTGAGCGTGCCCTGCTCAACATAAGTTTTGCCTTTTCCTTCCGAAATACCAAACCAGCTTGTTTCTGCTTTCACCTTCAAATAAACCGTGATTTTTTCTCCACCTTGCAAGGAATAATTATACATTGATCCTTGCTGCGATTCGAATGTGATGGTTGCCTGAGGAGTTTCTGTAACGGTCTCAGGTGGGTTTGTTCCTGTTTCAGGATTCGGTGTGGTAATAGAAGGCGGCTTCGGTTGTTGAGCAATCGGGGATGTTCCCGCTCCACCACCATTGCCAGGCGTGACAATCTCTGCTCCAGGGTTAACTGTTCCACCCGGCACTGGCTGAGTCATCTGATTTCCGTTGTTGTTGACGACAGCGAAATAAATAACCCCGATAATCAAGGCAATAAACAAGACGAGCAAGGTCTTGGTAACCCATCGCCCCGCTTGTAATGGATTGTTCGCTGAAGCAACTCGTCTGCGACGCAGTCGTTCTACTTGCTCTGTAGGTGGCTGGGCCGGCAAATCGGACTGAAAGTGAGTCAGGATGTGGTTCGGGTCTAGACCGACAGCTTCCGCATAACTCTTTATAAATGCACGCGCGTAAAAGTGGCCAGGAAGTACATGAAAATGACCCCTTTCAATAGCTTCCAAATATCGCCGCTGTATCTTGGTGATACGTTGGATGTCGTCGAGCGTGATTCCTTTTTCTTCGCGGGCCCTTTGTAGGACTTGACCTAGCTCAGACACAGCTGCCCCTCCTTAATTCATTTCGAAATTATCAAAGCCGCGATTGTTGATAAGCTCATATGTAATCTCTTCATCCGGATGATGACGCAGCTCAATAATGTAATGGAAATCATCAAGTTGGTACTCAGATTCCCTTACGAATATATCCGGATGCTCAATGATTTTTGCGGCAGGAAAGTTCATAATTTCCCGAAGCAAGGTGAAGTGCTTTTCTGTCGATCGCAGCGTTGAGACAATTCCATCTATCAAATATACATGATCTGTAGACATTTCATCAATGGCTAAGGAACTACGCACCGTCTGGCGCAACAAAGTAGAGGAAATGAATGTCCAACGTTTATTGGCGGATACGCTGGCAGCAATCATCGATTCAGTCTTCCCTACGCGAGGCATGCCACGAATCCCGATGAGCTGATGACCTTCCTTCTTCAGGATTTCTGCCATGAAATCGACCAACAAGCCCAGCTCCTCACGAACAAAACGAAACGTTTTTTTGTCCTCGCTATCCCGTTCAATATAGCGACCGTGACGCACAGCCAAGCGATCCAGCATTGTCGGGGGACGTAACCTCGTTATGGTTATGTTGTCCATTTTTTGCACAACGTTGCGCAAAACCTCCATTTTTTCATCATCATCGGTCAAGAGCAGCATACCTCGACGCATGGTATCCACACCATTGATCGTCACGATATTAATGTTCAACATCCCCAGAATAGAAGATACGTCCCCTAAGAGACCGGGACGGTTACGGGCAATCTCATACTCCATGTACCATTCTTTCTTCGCTTCCATATGCAATCCTCTCCGCCAACCAGAATTCTCTTCTTATGTAGTATATCACGTTCGTTTCATTCGACAATCGCGAAAAGAAAAATCCCCAAAAGTAGGGGATTTGATTGCTAGCTGCCAGCGTTCGCATCATTGCGATTCTGAACAAGCTTCACCATGAGTGATGCCAAAGCTTGTTGCTGCTGTTGATCACCTGCGTCCCACAGCTGTTTCAACAGACGCTCCTGATCGTTTTTCGGGTCTACTTGCTCAGACAGATAGCTACCGATTTGATAAGCTACATTTTGAAGCGTATCGCTTTCCATCCCGGATTGTTTCGCTTGTTCTACCCGATCTCCGAGAAACGCTTTCCAGTCGCTGAAATTGTCAAGAATCGACATAGGGAAATTCCCTCCTTTTGTACGTTGCGAACAGATTTGCTGCCCACACAAAAGGTAGAATTCCATCATTTCTCGTATTTTATTCATGCATACTTCTCTTCTACGTGTACCACCCACCGTTTGGACTAATCACTTGCCCCGTCACATAACTGGAATCCGCCGAAAGCAAAAAGCGCACGACTGCGGCTACCTCATATGGTTGTCCAAGACGGTTGGCCGGTATTTCTTCCGCGATCATTTCCATTTCATCTGGAGCAAAGCGCTCCATCATTCCACCAGCAATAGCCCCAGGAGCGACTGCATTTACCGTGATTCCGTTTGGGGCCATTTCCTTTGCCAGGGCTTTGGTGAACGTATTGACTGCTCCTTTGGTCATGGAATACAGCACTTCACATGAACCGCCTGTCAGTCCCCAAATGGAAGAAATGTTAACGATACGCCCATACCTTGCGCGCAGCATGGCCGGAACAGCAGCTTGACAGACCAAAAAAGCGGAACGAACATTAAGAGCCATGAGCTCATCGAATTTCTCGACAGTCACATCCGTAAATAAGCCGACATCATCCACAGAGGCATTGTTTACGATCAATAATGGTGCAACCTGCATCTGAGCAAACATCGCCGTAATTTGCTGTGGATCCCGTAGATCAGCTTGGAGGATGACGTACGGAACACCCCGCTCCTGGCATTTTTGCACCAACGGCTCCAATTTTTCTTTATTTCGATTGTAATGCAGATAAAGGGGAACCCCCGCATCAATCAGGTAGGCACCGATCGCCTGCCCGATCTCTCCGGAAGCTCCCGTAATTAACGCCCATGGCGTCTCTTGCTTGAACATGAATACATTACTCCTGTGGCGAAGCGGAACGAACGATGGAAACAGCCATCTGCTCGATTAAAAAATGCTCCTTCAAACGTTTTTCCACATCTTCGCGTGTGATCGACTCCAAGGTTGGCACTACGGAAAACAGATCATTTCCGTTAAATTTGAAGCTGGTAAACTGGTTAGCGATAAACTCCACGGAGTTTAGAGAACGCAGGAAGTTTCCGATTTTTTTACGCTTCGCACGCTCAAAGTCATCTTGGGCTATACCGTTTTGCTTCAACTGTTCGATTTCTGCTTTGATCGTTTCCACTAAACGCTCTGGATCAGGTGTATCTCCACCAATGATCGTATACGCATAATCCTGCTCGCTGCTGTAGTCAAAATCAAAGCTTTCCGTAATCAGCTCACTGTCATACAAACGCTCATAGACAGCGGAGCTTGTGCCGAACGCGATGTCCAATACCAGTTTAGTAGTCAACTCGCGTTTTAACAAGGCTTCCTTGGTTAGACCGTTTTCCTTTTCCTTGATTCCGATCATGCATTTGGGCAAGCCAACTGTTAGAAACGCTTCTACTTTCGCTTCCGCTGGAGCTGATGGCTCTTCTGGAAAAACGCGCGTGATTTGTGGCGCAGGAGCAAACTCCTTTGCTCCCTGATTTTCACGAATGAGCTTCATGATCGCTTCTGGTTCGAAGGAACCCACGACCAATAGGAGCATATTGGCAGGATGATAAAACGTTTCATAGCACTGATACAAATATTCTTTTGTAATATGAGAGATCGTCTCGATCGTACCCGCAATCTCAATGTTAATCGGATACTTTTGGTACATGGCCTTCAAGAGGTTCATGTACACCTTCCAGTCAGGATTGTCATCGTACATGGTGATTTCCTGGCCAATGATTCCTTTTTCCTTTTCTACACTGGCATCTGTAAAATATGGGTCCTGCACATAATCGAGCAGCAGATTCAGATTGTCATCTAGCTTATCTGTGCACGAAAACAAATAAGCGGTACGATTGAAGCTCGTGAATGCATTACAGCTCGCCCCGTTTTTACTGAATTCGTGCATGACATCCCGATCTTTCTTCTCAAACATTTTGTGCTCAAGAAAATGCGCAATGCCGTCGGGAACATTGATTTCTTCCCCGCTTCGAGTGCGGAAATGGCTGTCAATGGAGCCGTAACGCGTAGTGAACACAGCGTATGTTTTGCTGAAGCCCTGTTTGGGAACCAGATAAACTTGCAATCCATTTTGGAGAGTTTCATGATATACCGTTTCATTTACTTGTTCAAAGACAGTGGTCTGCATCTTATGCCTCTCCCTTCTTGTCCCGCAGCAGATAAATCGTATCAATCGTCACCTTGCTTGCTACCTTCTTGATATCCTCAATGGTCGCTTGGTTGATCCCCGCCAAAAGCTCTTCGATTTTCCGAGGACGTCCACTAATCACACCATTGTACGTAAAATCAATCATCCCGCGCGCACTGTCCAACAGCTCACGGAACTGGTTAGACAAAGTTGCACGCGTTTGGCTCATTTCCTCATCCGATATGGTTCCTTGTTGCATCAGATCAAGCTGCTGCTTAATAATCTCAACCGCACGTTGATATTTGCTAACATCAATCCCGGACATAATCATGAGAATCCCTTTGTGGCTCTCAAGCCTGGAAACGGCATAGTAAGCGAGACTTTCTTTTTCACGGACGTTGACAAACAGCTTGGAGTGCGGAAAACCGCCTAAAATCCCGTTGAACAAGAGCAGCGTCGGGTAATCGTCATCCTTATAAGTGATCTGCGTGCGGCAACCGATGTTGAGCTTTGCTTGGTTGACATCGAGTCGATCGATCACTTCGCGTTCAGCCGATACATCCTTCGCCGTTAATGCGATCTGCAGTTCTCCTACTTGGGAACGCTCCACTGGGATATGCTTGCGAATAGCCTCGCTTACTTCCTGCTGATCAACATCGCCGACCACGAACATATTGATCGGATTTGTCGTCGTTACTTCTTTAAAATATTGATACAGCTCCTGACCAGTGATCTTTGGCAAATCCGCCACACGACCTTGGACGAGAAGAGAGAATGGTTCACCTTTACACATTTCTTCTGTCACGCGTTGGTTCGCATACTTCATTTTGTCGTCGATCAAACTCTCCATCCGTTTTCGTAGCGTCTCTTTTTCCTGTGCCAAGTACTTTTCGGAAAAAGCGTTGTCTTGTACATACGGTCTGACGAGCATATCTCCTACGAATTCGATAGCCTGCTCCAAAAGTGAGGATTCATTGGACAAATACTTTTCATTCGGTACTTCCATATAAATTTGCAGGATTTGCCGCTCGCCTTTTTTCATGACATCGACATCAAAAATGGCACCATACAGGAAATCCAAATGTGCTCGCAATAGTTTCGTTTCTGGAAAACGAGCGCTGGCACGTTTCATGACCATCGCAAGCAATGCTGTTTTCGTTACGTGCTCCTCCGATAGCGCTTGTTCAATCATCGTCACGATCGTCGTTGTCTTGAACTTTTCGGTTGGAAGGATATGTACGTTCATCCCATTGATTTGGGAGCTTTGAAATGCAATTTCGGTTGTAGAAGCAGTCATAGTCCAATCTCCCTTCTCCATCAGCTTACTCATACTCTTCTCTATTGTAACCAATTGTCAGGGCATCAAGCATCAGAATCTTCCATTATATATCCCAGTGCTTCATCCTATGCGCTCACGCAAGTCCCGTAATACGCAAATCACAGCGCTTCCATTATATAAAAAAAGAGCAAACGCACCTTTTTACGAAGGGCGTTCACTCTTTTCCTTACATATCCATCGCATCCCAGTCTCGAGGATCATCCGATGTGCTATGCTCTTCAACAAATCGACCGCAATCAGAGGAGAGACAGAGCATGCCATCCAACTGCTCATCATGAAAGGGTAAGCCGTGGCTTCCCCCACAGTACGGACAAGTCCACATACGACGGGCCTCCTTTTATTCGTGAAGGTACTCCGTAGTAGTTTGTCCAAATATTAGAGGAGACTCTCCACTTTATTTTGCTCCCAAATCCGCAAGTAATCATACGGATCGATTGCTTTCCCCGTGCTGTTACGATAGAGGCCAAAATGCAGGTGAGGTTCAAACATTCCCACTGTACCAGTTCCACCGTAGCCTGTATCTCCAACAAAACCGATCAGCTGTCCAGCTTTTATGGTTTTCCCTACATGCAATCCTGGCGCATACGCCTGCAAATGAGCGTAATACATCCGATATTGGCCATTCTCATCCGTAATGTTTACTCTCCAGCCACCATACGTATTCCAGCCCACTTTGTTGATCGTCCCATCGGATACCGAGTAAATCGGCGTTCCTTTCGGTGCCATAATGTCGATGCCCTCGTGATTACGGACACTGCCGCTATTCGACTCGGTCCACTCTCGATCGGACCCGAAGCTATCCCCATACGGCTCATACCTACTATTATCGTGGAAAGGAAACCGAAATTGTTTCCCAATCAATTGATCATCCGCAACTTTTGTGGCAATGGGATGCTCAGCTCTTTGTGCACCTTCTGGCAAAAATAAAATTTGGCCTACCAGTAACTCATCAGAAGAGAGAGGGTTATTTTTTTGAATGGCACTCATGTTCGTGTCGTGGCGAGCTGCAATTTTTGATAAGGTATCTCCCTGTTGAACGACATATGGATTAAAGGAGTATTTCACACTCGCAGCCTTGTCTTCCACAGTTTTGGATTGTATGTATGCAACAGCCGACGTCTCATCCCATTGAACTTGATAGCCAAATGCCTCGGAGATAAATCGGATCGGAACAAGCGTCCGCTTATTCACAATGATTGGAGAAACATCCATCTTCAAACGTTTTCCATCTACGTTCGCAGTCTGGCTTCCAATTGTCAGGGTGATATGCCTGCCTTTTTTGTTGAGCAATACTTTTTGCGTATCTGAATCGTAGCTTACTTCTGATCCTGTTGCCTCCGCTACTACTCGTATCGGAACGAGCATGCGCCCATTTCGATGGATTGGTGATACATCTGATTGGACTCCCATTCCATCGACAACGACAGAAATGATCGGTCCTGGCTCTTTTGCTGAAACCATTCCACCGGATACTGCTATCATCAGGCAAAAAACAAAAGCGCCTAGAATCCTGTTCCATCGATAACTGCTGTACTGATGTAGACAGCGGTTCATCTTTTTCCCTCCCCACAGACAATTTGCAAATACGGATAGGACCGTTTTTTGCGGACCGCAAGCAGTCACAAAAATTATCGCACAGGGGAAGTGACAGGTTCTAGACGCTAAATTTTGTCAACGAATGATTAACGCGATCCCGTATCGTAAGGTTTGCCGAGGGCCGCTGGAGCACTGGATCGCCCTACCAGACCAGCCATTACGAGAATCGTCAGTACGTACGGAAGCATGAAAATAAATTCAGTAGGAATGTAATTGGTCAATCCGAAGATTTGTACCAAAGACTTGATCGCTTGAGCGACACCAAAGAATAAAGCTGCTCCCATCGCACCCATTGGATGCCATTTACCAAAGATCAAGGCCGCAATCGCGATAAACCCTTGTCCGGAAACCGTGTTATGGGAAAAGTTACTGGTTGTCGTCAAAGAAATGGTAGCTCCACCCAACGCAGCCAGCATACCACTGATCATAACAGCTGTGTAGCGCATTCTCTTAACATTGATCCCTACTGTATCAGCAGCACGCGGATGCTCACCAACTGCACGCAAGCGCAATCCGAATGGTGTCTTGAAAACAATATACCAAGTAAGGAAAACTGCAATGAAAGCTAGATAGCTCGTAGGATAAGCCTCAAAAATGGCATGTCCGATATACGGAATTTCACTCAATCCAGGAATACTGAATTTGTTAAACACTGAGTTCAATGTCGTTGTCTGACCTGCTCCGTTAAAAATAATTTTGGTCAGGTAGATGGAAAGTCCAGCTGCCAAGAAGTTCAGGGCCACACCGCTGACGGTCTGGTCCGCTTTAAACGTTACCGAAGCAACAGCATGTGGGAGTGCAAAAATAGAACCAGCAATCCCCGCTGCAATAAATCCGACCCACGGTGCCCAAGCACCAAGTGAATCTTGGAAAGCATAGGTCATTACGGCACCAGTAAAAGCACCGATAATCATCATACCTTCTAGCGCAATGTTCACGACACCAGAACGCTCGGAGTACAGTCCACCCAATGCGGCAAAAATCAAGGCAGTGGAAAACACGATGGTATCATGAACGAGGTTGCTAAGAATTAATCCCCAATCCATCAGTTTCCACCTTCCTTTTTCTTCTTCAAGATCGGCTTAATAAACATTTTCACGATGCCATGTGCAGCAACGAAGAAAATAACGGAAGCAATCACGACACGAATCAACTCAAACGGTACACCTGCACTAAATTGCATACCGCTCGCACCGAATGTGAGAACCCCAAACAATATGGCAGCAAGGATAACCCCGAATGGTGTATTTCCGCCAATCAATGCTACCGCGATTCCATCAAAGCCATAGCCAGTATGCTGCGTCATAATCGCTTGATAGTGGAATACGCCCAAAATCTCAGTAGCTCCACCAATTCCTGCAAACATACCACCAATAAACATAGCCTTTACAACATTACGATTCACGTTCATACCAGCATACTCAGAAGCATGCGGGTTCAAACCAACGGAACGCAATTCAAAACCAGATTTTGTTTTCCAAAGGATGATATAGAAGAAAATAGCTGCGAGTACGGCAATCAGTGTACCCCAGTGCAAACGAGCATTGTCAAACATTTCAGCGAGCCATCCAATGGTAATGATCGCTGAATCCTTTACCTCTTCAGATGTTTGTTTACCTGCTGGAATAAAGAAGGCATTCATGACCCAGTTTGCAAAGTAAAGAGCTACCCAGTTCAACATAATGCTGGTAATAACCTCATTGACACCACGGGCTGCTTTCAAATAACCGGCAATGGCACCCCACAAACCACCTGCTACAGCACCTGCAATGATAGCAAGTGGAGCATGTATGATAGCTGGAAGGTCAAAAGAAACACCTACAACAGTAGAAGCAATCATCCCTACGATAAATTGACCTTCTGCCCCGATGTTAAAGAGACCTGTACGGAAAGCAAACGCTACAGCCAAACCTGTAAAGATCAAAGGCGTAATTTGGCGAATCGTTTCCCCAAAGTTATACGCGTTACCAAATACTTTTTTAAGCAAAGCCGTATAGGCATCGATTGGATTAAATCCACCTGCCAACATTGCAATTGCCCCAGTCAAAAGACCAAGAATGATCGCAACGGCAGGAACGAGAAACGATTCTTTCGTGAAGACCGCAATAACTCTATTCATCGTTTCCCCCTCCTTGCATTACTTTTCCGCCGGACATCATCAAGCCGAGCTCTTGCTCCGATGTCGATTTCGCATCGACAATCCCCACAATAGCTCCCTCATAAATAACCGCAATCCGGTCGGACAAATTGATAACCTCATCCAATTCTAAGGAAAGCAAGAGAACTGCTTTTCCTTGATCGCGTTGATCAATTAGTCTGCGATGAATGAATTCGATAGCCCCTACGTCCAAGCCACGAGTAGGTTGAGCCGCAATCAGCAAATCCGGGTTCTTGTCCACTTCGCGGGCAATAATTGCCTTCTGTTGGTTTCCTCCCGAAAGCGCTCGTGCTGGCGTGTAAATACTCGGAGTTCGAACGTCGAATTCTTCGATAAGCTTGGCCGCATGCTTGTCAATGGCGCCATAATCAAGAAAACCGCCTTTGCAAAACGTTGGATGGAAATACGTTTCCAATACCATGTTTTCACTCATGGTGAAATCAAGAACCAATCCTCGCTTATGTCGGTCTTCTGGAATGTGAGACAATCCTGATTCCGAAATGTTTCGCGGACTTTGATTCGTAATTTCTTTGCCATTAAGAAGGACACGCCCACTTGTTGCTTTACGTAAGCCAGTTAATACTTCAATCAGTTCACTTTGGCCATTTCCGTCGACTCCTGCAATTCCAAGAATTTCACCCGCGCGAACCTCTAAGCTAAGATTGTTCAGTGCATTCACACCGCGGTTCCCCATTGCAGTCAATTTCTCTACGGCCAAGATCGTATCTTTAGGTTTTGCTTCCGTTTTATCCACGCGGAAGTTTACTTCACGACCAACCATTTTTGCAGCCAAGTCGTCTGGATTCGTATCTTTTACCAAAACGGAATCAATGACTTTTCCGCGACGAATAATTGTTACCGCGTCACATACTGCCATAATTTCTTTCAGCTTGTGTGTGATCAGGATAATCGTCTTACCTTCTTTTACCAAGTTATGCATGATCTCGATAAGTTCATGGATTTCCTGCGGCGTCAATACAGCCGTAGGCTCATCAAAAATCAAGATGTCCGCACCGCGATAAAGCGTTTTCAAAATCTCTACACGCTGCTGCATCCCAACTGAGATATCCTGAATTTTTGCTCTCGGATCAACTTTGAGCCCGTATTGATTCGACAGTTTTTCTACCGCTTTCTCAGCGCTTTGAATATCTATCTTCAACCCGTTTTTCGGTTCATTTCCTAGCACAATGTTTTCCGTGACTGTAAATGTTTCTACGAGCATAAAATGTTGGTGAACCATTCCGATACCAAGGTCGTTTGCAATCTTTGGACTGGTGATCTGTACAACTTTCTCGTTAATCAGAATTTCGCCTTCATCCGGCTGATATAGACCGAACAAGATATTCATGAGTGTGGACTTACCCGCGCCATTCTCTCCGAGCAGCGCATGAATTTCACCTTTACCTACGGACAGCGTAATACTGTCATTCGCAATAATGCCTGGGAACCGTTTTGTGATCCCTCTCATTTCAACCACTTTTTTTACCGAGTTCATGCATGCTCACCCCATTTTTCGGGTCTATTGTGAAGGTAAAGGACAAGGCCAGTAGCTCGAACCAGCCTTGTCCATTTGCAGCTTCCTTAGTTTTTACTTGTCAGGAACTGTGATTTCGCCTTTAACGATTTTTTGCTTGTATTCTTCAACCAGTTTCAGTACGTCTTCAGGAACGTTCTTCGTGGAAGTGTCAGCCAGACCTACACCGTTTTCAGCCAGTCCGAGCCATTGTACTCCACCTTTGAATTTACCCTCAGACAAGTCTTTCGCTACACGAATAACTGCTTCGTCAACACGTTTTACCATGGAAGTCAATGTGATCTCGTCGCCAAAAGTCAGGGATTGGTCTTTGTCAACACCGATTACCCATACGTTTTCGCCTTTAGCTTTACGGTCTTTTGCTTCGTTGAACACACCGTCACCTGTACCGCCGGAAGCGTGGAAGATGATGTCCACACCTTGACCGTACATAGAGGAAGCCGTAGATTTACCCATGTCTGGTTTATCAAAAGCACCAGTGTATACTTTGATTACTTGAATGCTTGGGTCAACAGCTTTTACACCTGCTTCAAAGCCAAGATCAAAGCGTTTGATTACCGGGATATCAACGCCACCAACGAAACCAACTTTTTTTGATTTCGTCATCTTCGCTGCAACAACACCAGCGAGGAAGGAGCCTTCATGCTCTTTGAAGAGTACAGATGCTACGTTAGGAGCATCTACTTCAGCGTCGATGATCGCCAATTTTGCGTTTTTGTTTTCATCTGCTACTTTTTTCAGGTGGTCACCCATCAGGAAGCCGATACCCCAAGTCAGATCCCAACCGTCTTTTACGAATTGAGTCAGGTTTGGTACATAGTCAGCATCTGATTTTGATTGCAGATAGTTTACGTTTTCTTTCGGGAGATTCAAATCGGTTTGGAGTTTTTGCAGCCCTTCCCAAGCACTCTGGTTAAAGGAGTTGTCGTTTACGCCGCCAACGTCTGTAACCATACCTACTTTGATAGCTTTAGCAGCTGGAGCACCACCATTGCTACCAGTTTGGCCTTGAGGCTGTGCTTCTGGTTTGCTTCCGCAGCCAGCGAGAACGAGCGACAGGCTGAGTGTTGCCACAGAAAGCACGGATAGAACTTTCTTCATCTGAGATTACCCCCTGTTTTTAGTTGATGAAATTGTTGAGTGAGGTTGCCCCCACTGTTACAACCGTCTCCGTACGACATGAAAGTGAATTTTGTCAGCCCTGAAGTAATTATGGGAGTATAGCACTGGCTTTTCACTTTCGTCGTAATGAATCTGTTTGAGCAAGAGCATGGGAGCAGATTTATCGCAATGCAGCAGGTTGGAAACCTTTTCATTGTAGCCCATGGGTTCAATATCGGCTACTGCGTATGCGATCCTTACCCCTGTTACGCTCTCCAGCCATTTGAAGATAGACTCTCCACTTGCCGCATAGCCCCCGGGCACCAGATGTGCAGGAATGCGGTCCACACAATAAACCACAGGCTCACCGTCAGCCGTGCGAATTCGCTCTACTATGAGAACGCCTTCACCCGGATTTAAGGCTAGCCGCTTCCTCTCTTCTTCAGCAGATTCGCCAAAGGATGTTTTCAGGATCAAGGTTCCTGCCGTATATCCTTGACGCTCAATTGCATCCGTCACACTAAAGAGTTCCCCAATCCCGCCTGAAAAAACAGGCTTTGAATTAATAAAGGTACCTACACCGTGTCTACGAATGACAATCTTCTCTTCCTCAAGAAGTCGGAGTGCCTCGCGAAGCGTCGCCCTGCTTACACCAAGCTGTTTGGATAGTTCGGCTTCAGAAGGGAGGCGTTCACCAGGACGAAGAAGTCCGGTTTCGATATCACTCTTGATCTTGTCCATTACCAAGAGAAACAGTGATCGAACATTCCCTTTGATGCTCATCATCATTCACTCCTGCTGTCCGCAAGCCACCCTACAGGTAGGACGTCAGACCTCTGATTCGTATGAGACTTAATAACAACAATTTCCGTCAATCTCTTAAAAAGTTTACATGAGGGGCGAGTATCATGCAAGCCAAATATTTATGAATAATAATGCAAAATGATTAATTTCGACAGGGATTTTTCTCCTAAAATAGGAAAAAAGACCCTACCGGCACAAATTCTGGCAGGGTCTTTCACTATGAAATATTGCTTTCTATGGACGGACGTGGCAGACGAACCTCACGAGGCTTGCTTCCCTCATAAGGACCGACTATTCCTTGAGCTTCCATCATATCAATCAATCGTGCCGCTCGCGTATAACCGACACGGAGACGACGCTGCAGCAAAGATGCCGATGCCGTTTGGGCTTCTGAAACAATTTGAACAGCTTGATCGTACAGTTCATCATCCACGACTGGCTGCTGTTCCTCTTGCACGTCACCCGGGATCATCTCTTCATTGTAACGAACCTCTTGCTGTTCTTTCACAAAACGAACAACCTCTTCTACTTCCTTGTCGGATACAAAAGCTCCTTGAACACGAGTCGGCTTGGATGCCCCCATCGGCAGCGAAAGCATGTCCCCTCTACCAAGAAGCTTTTCCGCTCCTCCCATATCCAGAATCGTTCTGGAGTCAGCCATCGAAGATACCCCAAAGGCAATGCGGGAAGGGATGTTCGCCTTGATCACACCTGTAATGACATCTACGGAAGGACGTTGTGTCGCGATGATGAGATGAATCCCGGAAGCACGAGCCATTTGCGCGAGTCGACAAATCGCATCCTCCACTTCTCCCGGAGCTACCATCATCAAGTCCGCAAGCTCATCGACGATGACGACAATATAGGGAAGTGGCGTCCCTTCCACTTGCGCATTGTACATTTCAATATTGCGGCTCCCTGTTTTGGCAAACAAATTATAACGCCGCTCCATCTCTGCCACGACCTTTTTCAATGCAACAGAAGCTCTTCTCGGGTCTGTAACAACAGGAGCCAACAAATGTGGAATTCCGTTGTACACATTCAGTTCCACCATTTTCGGGTCAACCATCATCAGCTTGACTTCCTCTGGTTTGGCCTTGAACAAAATACTCATGATTAATCCGTTAATGCATACTGATTTTCCGCTTCCCGTCGCCCCCGCTACGAGCAAATGGGGCATTTTCGTCAAATCTGCTACGATCGGCTCCCCGGAAATATCCCGGCCAAGAGCAACGGTAAGCTTCCCTGGCGCATCTTGATACTCAGGAGCTTCCAACACTTCTCGTAGTGATACGACCGCTACCTCTGAGTTCGGAACCTCGATGCCAATGGCTGATTTTCCTGGGATTGGTGCCTCAATCCGGATATCTTTTGCCGCCAATGCCAAAGCAAGGTCATCCGTCAAGCTGACAATCCTACTTACTTTTACCCCTGTAGCAGGCTGAACTTCATAGCGTGTAACAGCTGGTCCGCGATGTACTTCGGAAACCGTTGCATTGACCCCAAAGCTCTTCAGTGTCTGCACTAATTTCGCCGCATTTGAGGTATGATCGACGTCTTTTCCTGTAGAACTCGCTTTGGGTCTTGCGAGCATTTGCAGATTTGGAAGCTCATACGGTATGGTGTTCTGTTCTTCTCTGGTATTTAGTGTACCGAAGATTTCTTCTTCTCCTTCGAGCGCAAACGTAATTTCCTGATTCGTTTTCGGTTGTGCAGCTCTCGCTTGATGACTAGGATCGACCGGTTCCTCATCCTCATCCAACGCAATGCGATCCGTAAAATCACGAATTAACGGGGCGTTCGGTTGCTGGACTTCTTCCTCCTGAATAGCAGGCTGTGGATGAGATTTTTGCTCTTTCAACGCAGTAACCGCGATTGTGCCGTTCTCTTCCTCCGATTGCTTTTGCTTGCGAGCCTCTTCGGATTCCTTTGCTTCTTTCTTTCGCTTCTCGCTCTCTTCCTGTAAAAGCTGTACAGAGTCCTTCACTGTATTTTTCGCCTTTCCGTAAAACAAAGCGAGCTTGTCCTTGGCAAACATCAAAATGTTTACATAAGAGAGATTGAACAGAAACATCAGTCCCACAAGGAACAGGAAAACAATCACGAGACCCGTACCAATTGTCCCAACAAGACCATTTGTCACCGCAAAAAACAGGGCACCGATCATCCCTCCACCTACCCCGGTGGTGGACACTTTCTGACCATGATCGAGCCAAATTCTGTCCCATGTAACCTTAATAATGCTTTGCTCTGCAAATTTTCCATCTGCGGTAATTTGTTTGTACAAAATCATGTGATCCCAGGTCAAAATCGCCACACCAATGAGCGCTATCCCTAAGACGCGGTAAGTAAGCTTCGGTGACTTTCTCGTAAACATCATATGTATGGCCATTCCGATTAGCAGAACAGGAATGATGAAATCCCATGAGCCCGCAATAAACCGAAATAGAAGTGCCAGTACATTTTTGCCCAGCCATCCACTCTCCAAAAGCCCGATCAAGGACAGCACGATGATGAGAAGTCCCAGCAGCTCTATTTTGACAACTGAGGCCAATGCCGCTTGTGAACGCTCTTTTTTTCTCCTACTCAATGGCACGCCTCCTCCTCGTCCTTACACTCGTTATGTACTGTAATGGTAAGAAAACCTCTATCGAGGCCTTTTCAACGTAGAGCGACCGCGTTTTAGCGGAAAGTTTCCATACGCTCCGGAATTTATTTAATAAATTCCTATTCGTTAAAAAAGGCAGCCGTCGCATGTTCGGCTGCTGTTCGTACATCATTAGTATAACACAGGAAATTCATAGAAATACAGGACTTCTTAGGCGAGCCATTCAGGTTGAAACTGAATTTTTTGTCCGGGTGCGAACTGCTCCTTCAGGTAGTCTTGCGGATCCGGACTAATCAGCCTGACGATTTTTCCTTCAAACGGTCCGGTTTGCTCAATGAGCATCGTGGCATGACCCACCGCGATCTCTTTCAGCTCTTGTTTCTCCACTTGCTCCATGTTCTCAAAAACCGTTTCCATCGGAATGATGGAGTATAAGATCATTGGAGTACACTCTCCTCGCCTTTTTGCGATTTGATCAGTTCGTTCAGCTTTTTCAGCGCACTTCCAAGGCCGCCGACTTCATCAATCAAGCCGTATTTAACCGCATCTACGCCAATCACATTGGTTCCGATGTCTCGTGTCAATTCACCGGTTCGGGTCATGAGCTCACGGAACTTTTCTTCCGAGACTTTGGAGTGACGGGAAATGAAGCTCACTACACGATCTTGCATTTTGTCCAAGTACTCAAACGTTTGCGGCACACCAATGACAAGACCCGTCAAACGGATCGGATGGATCGTCATCGTGGCGGTTTCTGCAATAAATGAGTACGAACCAGCTACAGCAATTGGCACACCGATACTATGACCACCGCCGAGTACGAGTGTGACTACCGGTTTAGATAATGACGCTACCATTTCCGCAATTGCTAAGCCCGCTTCCACATCCCCACCAACCGTATTCAAAATGACGAGCACGCCCTCTATTTTGCTGTTTTGTTCTGCCGCAACCAATTGAGGGATGAGGTGCTCATATTTCGTCGTCTTATTTTGAGGAGGCAACTGAATATGTCCTTCTACTTGTCCGATGATGGTCATACAATAAATATTGCTTTCGAGCTGTGGGACGTTTGTCTGGCCCAGTTGCGTAATGGAATCGAGCAGTTTTTTCTTCGGATCTTCTTGTGCAGGTGCTTCTGACGGCGGCGAAGCAGCAGGCTCCTGATCATCAGTTGGTGATTGTGGTTGGGATTCCTTACTATTTACCGCTGTACTTGCAAGTGGTGGCTTATTTAAAAAATCGTTAAATTGTTGATTCGGCATGGATGATCCTCCCTCACTTTCCTCTGTAGTATGGATAAGGGGAGGAAAAATCATGCGCCCACAAAGCCAAAAAAAGCCAGAAACCCTTCTTCTAAAGGGTTTCCAGCTCTTTATCAAGTGATCCTACACTTCCATGATAATCGGCAAGATCATCGGACGTCTGCGCGTTTGCTCGTACAGATAACGGCCTAATGACTCTTTTACGTTATTTTTCAGTGAAGACCATTCATTCACATTTTCTTCCATGCATTTGACAAGTGTTTGGGTCACTATGCGATTTGCCTCATCCAGCAACTCTTCGGATTCACGTACGTAGACGAAACCGCGAGAAATGATGTCTGGACCTGACAAAATCGTGCCATTTTGTTTGCTGAGTGTCACGACAACTACCAGTATGCCATCTTGTGACAGTAATTTGCGATCTCTAAGAACGATGTTTCCTACATCCCCAACGCCCAAGCCGTCAATCAAAACGTTGCCAGCATGAACTTTTCCACCGTAACGGGCCTTGCCCCCTGAGAATTCAACTGTATCGCCGTTATCCAGCAAGAACGTGTTTTCTTCAGGAATGCCAACCTGTTCAGCAAGTAAGGCATGCGTTTTCAACATGCGATATTCACCGTGAACAGGAATAAAGTACTTAGGCTTCATTAGGTTAAGCATCAGGCGCAATTCTTCTTGGCTACCATGACCGGAGACGTGGACGGTTCCGTTAGGTCCATGGCCACCATAAATGACATCTGCACCAATGCGCGATAATTGATCGATCGTACGCGCCACGTATTTTTCATTCCCTGGAATGGGAGTAGCTGCAATAATAACGGTATCCCCTGGAAGGATGTCAATTTTCCGATGGGCGGATCGGGCCATCCGAGTGAGCGCGGACATAGGCTCTCCTTGGCTTCCAGTTGATAAAATAACGACTTGTTCAGCATTCAGCTTGTTGATTTCATCGATCTCAACAATCAAGCCCTCAGGGACCAACAAGTACCCTAAGTCTCTGCTGATATTAATAACATTTTGCATGCTCCGGCCGACAACCGTCAATTTACGGTTGAACTGTGCTGCAGCATCCACCACTTGTTGAATGCGGTGAACATTTGATGCAAACGTAGAAACCACAATACGTCCAGATGCTTTGCTGAACACATCCATGAGTGCTTTGCCCACTGAGCGTTCCGATCCGGTAAATCCAGGCCGTTCTGCATTCGTACTGTCAGAGAGCAAGCACAAAACGCCTCTGTCACCGATCATCGCCATTTTTGCCAGATCAGCTACCTGATTGTTAACAGGTGTTTGATCGAACTTGAAGTCTCCTGTATGAACGATGTAACCTTCTGGCGTGTCCAGGCATACCCCTACACAATCCGGGATGCTGTGGTTTACGCGGAAAAAGGTCGCTTTCATCTTTCCGAGAACGACTTCCGAGTCGCTGTTGATCAATACGCGTTTTGTTTCGTTTAGGATGCCCGCTTCTTTTAACTTTGCATCAATTAAACCAAGGGTAAGTTTTGTCGCATAAACCGGGACTTTCAAATGCTTCAGCACGTAGCTGAGGCCGCCGATGTGGTCTTCGTGTCCATGCGTAATAATAATACCCCGAACCTTGTCGCGATGTTCCTCCAAGTAGGTGATATCCGGAATAACCATATCAATCCCCAGCATTTCCTCTTCTGGGAACTTCAATCCGGCATCAATCACTACGATGTCGTCACCGCTTTGTACCACGTACATATTCTTCCCAATTTCGCCGACTCCGCCCAGGGCGAAAACGAGAACAGAGTGATTCGACTTTGCCAAAACGTGTAACCTCCTATATTTAGTTGTCATGTCCACTCAAAAAAACCGCCCCAAATCACTTGTTCTTATTATACCCGAAGTGAAATCATGAACACAAGGAAAAAGAGCCATCCCGGGCAGGAATGGCTCTTGATCTTTCTATGGAGTTAAACAAGCAGGGAATGAACGAATGCTTTTTCTTGTTCATTCAGCTCAACTAGAGGCAATCGAACGCCCCCAACTTGAACGCCGAGCTTTTCTAATGCGACCTTGGTCGGTCCTGGGCTCGGGTAGGCAAACAGGCCTTCAAAAATCGGCAACAGCTTGCGATGGAGTCTTGCTGCATCTGCGTAATTACCTGCAAAATAAGCGTCCATCATGTCTGTCATTGGGCGGCCAACTATGTGACTCGCCACACTAACAATGCCCACTCCCCCGATAGACAGGATCGGCAAGGTTAAGCCATCATCACCACTATACAGCTCAAAGCCTTCTGGAGCATGTTCAATGATTTGCGACATCTGCGACAAGTTACCAGAGGCTTCCTTCACGCAAACGACATTTGGCAATTGAGCCAAACGCAGAGTCGTTTCCGCTGTCATATTGACAACAGTACGTCCTGGCACATTGTACAGCATGATTGGCAACTCGGTAGCATCAGCCAATACCTTAAAGTGTGCGTAAAGCCCTTCTTGAGATGGCTTGCTGTAATATGGTGCAACGAGCATGACAGCGTCTACGCCAATGGATTGTACAGCTTGAGTGAACTCTATACTTGAAGCTGTATCATTACTACCTGTTCCAGCAATGATGTGGACTCTTCCTTTTGCGTAGGAAACCACATGACGGAACAGATCAAGCTTTTCGGTACGAGACAAAGTCGGAGATTCGCCAGTCGTTCCACTGACGACAATCCCCGTCGTTCCATTTGCGATCAAATGATCAATCAAACGTTCTGTTTTATCGTAATCGATTTGAAGTTGATCATTAAAAGGCGTTACCATTGCGGTAAGCAGTCTACCAAAACGTGCCACTCACTCTCCAACTCCTCTTATCGTGATCAGTAGGTATTTAAGGCAGGATATGCTCTCACTTATGTTGAACATGCAGATTGAACTGCTGATGAAGCGCACGAACAGCCTTCACCATATCCATTTCATGCACGAGTACCCAGATGGTTGTATGGGAGTCTGCCGATTGAAGAATTTGAATGTCTTCTTGCGTAAGTGCCTCCACGATTCGTGCCATCACGCCCGGCACGCCCGTCATCCCTGCACCAATCACGGACACTTTTGCGCAGTGCGGTAACAGCTGCGGCTCGTATCCCATTTCCGTTAATAGACGAGCAGCTTTTTCTCCCATTTCATCATGGACCGTGTAAGCAACACCCATTGGGTTCACATTGATGAAATCTACGCTGATGTTATTGGTAGCCATCGTTTTGAAGACTTGTAACTGTGTATCGTAAGACCCTTCTTTGTTCGCTACCTTGATCTGGGTAATGTTCGGTACATGAGCAATTCCCATGACGACTCTGTCGTGTACAGTGTAGCCCATTTTCCCGATCTCCAGCATGGTTGTAACAAGTGTACCGGGGTCGTCCGAAAACGTAGAGCGAACACGAATCGGCACGTTTGCGTGCATCGCGATCTCCACCGCTCTAGGATGAATGACTTTTGCACCCAGGTGAGCCATGTTGCAAATCTCCGTGTAGGTCACCATGCCAAGTCGCTGCGCTTCCTCAACGATGCGCGGGTCCGCCGTCATAATGCCTTCCACGTCGGTGAAAATATCCACCGTTTCAGCCTTCAAAGCGACACCGAGAGCGGTTGCAGTTGTATCGCTTCCGCCCCGTCCCAGTGTCGTAATTTCCCAATCGGCTGTACGTCCCTGAAACCCTGGAACGATCACAACTTGACTTTCCTCCAGGTCTTGCAAAATGCGACTTGGATCGATCGACGTGATTTGTGCATTCGTAAAATCGTCGCTCGTCACAATATTTGCCTGACCGCCTGTCAAAATCGTTGCTTTAATTCCTCGTGCATTCAGCATGCTGCACATGATGGTAGCAGAGATGATTTCTCCGGTATGCATCAGCATATCCATTTCACGACTTGGCAGTTGGTTCCCATTCGCACGAACCAACTGCAAAAGTGTATCGGTTGCGTATGGATCACCCTTGCGACCCATCGCCGATACGACAACGACGAGGGCATAGCCCTCATCAATTGCTTTTTCCATATGGTAGATTGCCCGCATCCGGCAATCCTCCGTCGTCAAGGAAGAACCACCGAACTTCTGGACGAGAATCTTCACTAACCTCTCCCCTATACTCTTGCTTTTATGAGTTCTTCAGCGATTTGTACTGTATTCCATGCTGCACCCTTGAGAAGATTGTCAGAAACGATCCACATATGCAGTCCACGAGGATGATGGAGATCACGACGCACCCGGCCCACGAATACTTCCAGTTTGCCTGTTGCATCAGTAGCAAGTGGGTACTGCTGTTCCCCTGGCACATCTACTAACACGATACCAGGAGCGTTTTCCAGCAGGGCCTTTACTTCTGCCAGATCGTAATCCTGTTTCAGCTCTACATATACCGACTCGCTATGGCCATAGACCACTGGAATACGTACGCAAGTAGCTGAAACAAGTACAGTGTCATCACCGAAGATTTTTTTGGTCTCATTGACCATTTTCATTTCTTCATAAGTAAAACCATTGTCGGTGAACACATCAATCTGCGGAATCGCGTTGTACGCAATCTGATGATGTACAGGCAATTTGCCTACGGGAAGTACGTTACATTGCGGTTCTTTACCATCCAAAATGTCTCGACTTTGGTCGAGCAATTC
This sequence comes from Brevibacillus porteri, assembly GCF_003013475.1. Lineage (GTDB taxonomy): Bacteria > Bacillota > Bacilli > Brevibacillales > Brevibacillaceae > Brevibacillus > Brevibacillus porteri. The sequence continues at coordinate 81,828 of NZ_PXZO01000039.1, read as the reverse complement.
ATTGATCGCAGATTGACCTGCACCAGATACTGCCTGGTAAGTAGAAACGATGATTCGGTCTATACCAAAACGATCATACAAGGGTTTTAGAGCGGCAACCATCTGAATCGTAGAGCAATTCGGATTCGCAATGATTCCATTATGAGCGAGCGCAGCATCCATGTTTACTTCTGGCACAACGAGAGGAACATCTGGATCCATCCGGAATGCGCTGGTATTGTCAATGACAACTGCACCGTGACGCACTGCATGATGAGCCAGTTCCTTACTGACCGATCCACCAGCACTAAACAAGGCAAAATCAACCCCTGCAAAACTGTCTGGAGTCGCCTCTTCCAGTACAATTTCTTGCCCCTTGAAGGTGACTGTTTTTCCTGCAGAACGTCCAGAAGCAAGCAGCTTAAGCTGTTTGATTGGGAAGTTGCGCTGTTCTAATAGTTGAATCATCTGCTGTCCGACTGCACCAGTCGCACCGACTACAGCAACGTTGAAAGTCAGTTGGTTTGCCATCTCTTACTCTCCTCCTAATCGCGAAAAAGCAGGTTAATTGTTTATTCTGTAGTCTTATTAGTAGTTAAATCTTTCGATGAGCAAGGGCTGCAATTGTCGACCTTCCAAAGCTTCTTCGCATGTTTCCAATAGGAGATCCATACGAGCTACAAGCGAGTTCGGTTTTTTATCCGGGGCATCCTGCCCGAACGGCACGAAATACATATTTTTCGCGGCCAATAGCTTGGCAATATTGGCTGCATTTAATCCCAGACCATCATTGGTGGAAATGGCAATCACAATGGGTCGCAGATTACGCATCGTCGCTTTAGCCGCCATCAATACGGCACTATCCGTAATGGCATTCGCCAATCGACTCGTCGTACTGCCTGTGCAAGGCGCAATCAGCATGACATCTAACAACTTGGAAGGTCCCAACGGCTCAGCCTGAGGAATCGTCGAAATAAGCTCCTCGCCTGTCAGTTCCTTGATTTGTTGCTGCCAGCTTTGAGAAGTACCGAAGCGTGTATCCGTGGTCATAATCGTATTCGATACGATCGGTACCACCCGTGCCCCAGCATCCACAAGTCGCTTAATTTGCGGCATGGTTTCCTCAAAGGTACAATGCGATCCAGACAAACCAAATCCAATGGTCTTTCCCTGAAGCTTACTCATGTTGCATCCCCTCCTGGCGCTTTCCTTTGATCCGCAATAAGACGAGACAATGTTTGGGCTAAAATTTGTCCAGCGGTTTTCGGTGCAACGATTCCAGGCAATCCGGGAGCAAGAAGAGCTTTAATACCTCGTCTTTCAGCGTAACGAAAATCCGTTCCCCCTGGTTTGGAGGCAAGATCAAGAATAAACGCCGATTGAGGCATTTGAGCAATCACTTCTGCCGTGAGTAATAATTGCGGGATGGTATTAAAAATGAAATCAGCATTCGTAACCTGTTGCCTTACTTCGCTTATATGGAAGGGAGTCAATCCCATCTCATAAATGCGTGCCAAGTGTTCCTGACGTCTTGCCCCAACTCTTACGCGGGCTCCCAACGCATGCAATGCTCGAGCCATGGACAAACCTGTTCGGCCCAACCCCAAAACAATTGACTGTGATCCATGAATCGTAATATCCGTATGTTGAATCGCCATCATTAACGCTCCCTCTACAGTAGGGATAGAGTTATAGATAGCTACGTCATCACGATCCAAGAGCTCCACGAGCGGAAGCTGGGTGGAAGCCAACAGCTTTTTCAGATAAGGCTTTGCCATTCCCGTGTAAACCACGCAATGACTCGGCAGACTCGCCACATGTTCGTCTAGCAACTGCATTTGTTTGGAGCAGAAAATACTTTCCACGTATCCTTGGTCATCGGTCCCTACGATGGGTAGGATGAGGGCGTCCACGTCTTTCAACACATCGCATGTTAATGGTTTCTTCGTTGCCCCTGTAAAATTACTTTCCAGGTTGTCGAAGCCAACTAACGTGACGCTAGCATCCAGTTGTATGCATCGCTTAATGACTTCCAACTGGCGAGCGTCTCCGCCGATGAAGGCAACATGTATGCCCGTTAGCATGCTGCGTTCCCCTTTCCACACATTTTACTGCATTAAATGATCGGAACGCAAAGGTTTTCCATTTGGAAAAGTTGACGGAAATCCATGCGGTCTACCCCCATCCTATTCCGCTCCTGCTACTTCGGTGACAGAAGCGCCTACTTTTGGGAAGCTTGTGCCTCAGGCGCTTGAAGCTGGATAATGACCATATCTGGCCCAATTTTTACGATGGATCTCCATGGGATCACGAGGTCCTCTCGCTTCTTACCGAACCCAAAGAAACTGCCTCCTGGCAAGATGATGGATTGAATCGTACCGTTTTCGGGATGGATGACTAAATCGGAATCACTGATGACCCCCATTTTCTCCCCGTTGTCCAGTCCAATAATCTCCTTCCCACCCAACTCGCTTAAGCGCATGGAGAAGCCCCCTTTGTCCTTTTATTTACTGTTGATATACGCAAAAAAATCCGGGCTATGCCGGATTTTTGCTTACAACAAAATATCGTTTTTCACGTTTTCAGGGAAGCCGTCGAGTGGACTCACCATCGCCATAGACATCTTGGAACGGAACAGTTGCTGCGCCACAGCCAAAACAGATTCATGGGAAACACGGTCAATTTTGGCGATGATCTCGTCTAAACTTAGGTGACGGCCTAACAGGAGTTCATTCTTGCCAAGTCGACTCATACGGCTATTCGTGCTTTCCAAGCTGAGCATCAGGCTGCCTTTCAGCTGCTCTTTTCCTTTGTTCAGCTCTTTGTCCGTAATTCCATGATCAGCGACATCGCGTAGGACGCGCGAAACGATGTCAAAAACCTGTCCTACTTGCTCTGGTGCCGTTCCTGTATACACGTGGAACGTACCCGCTTCTTTGTAGGACGAATGATAGGAATAAACAGAGTATGCCAAGCCGCGCTCTTCTCGAATTTCTTGGAACAGACGCGAGCTCATGCTGCCACCTAGCACATTGTTCAGCAAAATCAAGGAGTAGACTTCAGGATGCCCTACCTTAAAGCCAGGTAGTGACAGGCACAGATGCGCTTGCTCTGTCGCTTTATGATGTGCGATCACATTTCCAGCAAAATCAGGAGTAGACAAGGTCGGCATACTGCCTGGACGCGAGAAAGTCTGAAAGCGCTTTTGAATGTCTTCAATTAAACTGTCTTCAAAATTTCCTGCTACTGTTATCACCGTATTCGTTGGCAGGTAATGCTGATCAATATAACCGAGCAAATCGTCACGTTTCAAGCTACGCAGGACATCCTCCGTACCCAAAATTGAATACCCCAGTGGGTGTGTGCTGTACGAAGCGCGCGCAATTAAATCATGCACCATATCATCTGGCGCGTCTTCATACATGCTAATTTCTTCAATGACGACGTTCTTTTCCTTTTCCAACTCATCTGCATCAAACACCGAGTTGAAATACATATCAGAAAGAACATCGAGGGCGATTGGAGCGTGTTGGTCGAGCACCCTTGCGTAATAGCAGGTATACTCCTTCGAGGTAAAGGCGTTCACGTTTCCGCCAATCTCATCAAAGGTTTCCGCAATTTCCTTTGCAGAACGAGTAGTCGTGCCTTTGAAAAACATATGCTCGAGAAAATGGGAAATCCCGTTGTTTTTCTCGTTTTCATATTTCGAACCAGTCCCTACCCAGATGCCTAAGGCAACGGAGCGAACGGACGGAATCCGTTCCGTCACGATTCGAAGACCGTTATCACACGTATGACGTTGTATCACGTAAATCCTCCTCGGTTGTTCATCTGTCTCTACCCGAAACCTCGGGGAATTTCTTGTAAACACGTCTAACTATAGCAAACTTCCTTTGTCTCCACAATAAATGAACATGTATTTACGGTGAAGGGAGTCTGCGACTCGATATTACCTCCGAAACAGTCGTCGGCTGTAGCCCCTTCTTTTTGGCGATCGTCAGAAGTTGATCTAAACTGGCCTCGGAGGTAGATGTAGGGTGCATGAGTACGAGGACACCGTTCTCCATTTTCCGGCTGATTTTATTGATCACATAAGCAGGCGAAGGTTTCTGCCAGTCAATCGTATCTGCCGTCCATAAAATCGTCTTCATTTGATAAGAAGAATGCGCGATTTGTACAACGCGTTGGTTAAAAGCACCAGATGGCGGTGCAAACAAGGAGGGCTTCACTTCCAGCGTTTTATAAATAACATCTTGCGTACGACTTATCTCTTGATGAATTCTCTGTGTGCCCAGTGTGTTCATATCGGGATGGGAATACGCATGATTACCAATCTCATGGCCACGAGCCAAGATTTTTTTTGCTTCTTCTGGGTAACGTTTTGCCCAAGAACCATCCAGAAAGAAGGTTGTCTTTACCTTGTGTTTATCGAGTGTATTGAGCATTGAATCGAGATACTCATTTCCCCACGCCACATTGATCATGAAAGAAATCGCTGGCTTATTCGGATTTCCGCGATAGATGGGATGTGCTCCCAATTGCTCAAGCGAAACCGCTGGAGGTACTTCCTTGTATACCAGCAAATCTGGACTAGACACACCCGCAGCCAGCATTTTATTGATTGATTCTTCTACATCCACAACACGGCCATTATATCCCGGAATCGCTTTCCACGTCTGATCGACGACGGCATCTATCGGCTGTTCCTCTCTGCCCTCTTTCCACTTTTCAATCTGCGCCCGTAAACGCGCTTTTTCGTTTTCGTTATGATTTCCATTCACTACCTGGACATGTTTGATCGTACTGATGTAATGATGAATAGGCTGATAATTCAAGAGAACGATCAGCGCTGCTCCATATATAACGATGAACAAAAGTCTCCTGGTCCTATTCGTCATTAGGGCGTCGCCCTCCTCTATCGATCGTACGAGTCTCTCTTGTCCAATGTATGAGAGGAAGGAACGACTTAGACATACGAAACGGGAGCATCTGGCACATAAAAGAAAAAAGCTTCCGTACACGAATTTCTTCGAGTGACGAAGCCTTTTGTTTTTCTTTATTCTGCTTTTGTTGGTGTTTCAGCAGCTTGTGCCGCAGCAGCTTGCTCTTTCAAAACTACTTTGCGAGAAAGATTCACACGACCTTGGTCGTCGATCTCGGTCACTTTCACTTGTACTTTATCACCAACTGCGACAACATCTTCTGTTTTGGCTACACGCTCTTCAGCCAGTTGAGAGATGTGGCACAAGCCTTCTTTACCTGCGAACAATTCGATGAACGCACCGTACTTCTCTACGCGTTTTACTGTTCCCAGGTAAACCTGACCAACAGCTACCTCACGAACCAGATCTTCAATGATTTGTTTCGCGCGCAGATTCGCTTCGTGGTTGATGGATGCGATGAAGACTCGTCCATCTTGCTCGATATCGATTTTTACGCCGGTTTCTTCGATAATCTTATTGATGACACGACCTTGTGGACCGATTACATCACGAATTTTCTCCGGATTGATCGTCATGGTCATGATTTTTGGTGCATAAGGAGACAGTTCTTTACGCGGTTCGGAAATCGTGCTCATCATATGGTTCAGGATGTGCAAACGACCTACACGCGCTTGCTCCAAGGCCAGCTCTAAAATCTCACGGTTGATACCGGAAATTTTGATGTCCATTTGGATAGCTGTTACACCAGCCTCTGTACCCGCTACTTTGAAATCCATGTCTCCCAAATGATCTTCCATACCTTGAATATCAGTCAGGATCGAGAAAGATTTCTCATCTTTGCTCATGATCAAGCCCATCGCAATACCTGCTACCGGAGCTTTGATCGGTACACCTGCATCCATCAAGGCAAGTACGCTCGCGCAAATCGACGCTTGCGATGTGGAACCGTTGGATTCAATTACTTCGGATACGAGACGAATCGTGTATGGGAACTCTACCTCAGATGGAATGATCGGCTCAATTGCACGCTCACCCAACGCACCGTGTCCGATTTCACGACGCCCTGGAGGACGCAACGGACGTGCTTCACCCACGCTATACGGTGGGAAGTTGTAGTGGTGCATAAAACGCTTGGATTCTTCCAGACCGAGTCCATCGAGAATTTGAACATCTCCCAGCGCGCCCAATGTGCAAACGCTCAGTGCTTGCGTCTGACCGCGGGTAAACATAGCAGAGCCATGTGTACGGGAAAGAATGGTTGTCTCACTGGACAGCGGGCGGATTTCGTTCAGAGCGCGTCCATCAGGGCGAACTTTCTCATCCGTAATCAGACGGCGAACCTCATCCTTGACAATATTGCCAAGTACTTCGCTAATCATCTTTTCCTGCTCTGGGTATGCCTCAGGGTCCTTGGCTGCAAAATGCTCTTTGGTGTCTGCCTTGATATCGTCAATAGCATCGTAGCGTGCTTGTTTTTCTTCGATGCGAACAGCTTCTTTCAGGCGAGCTTCCGCATATTCACGCACAGCTTGATCGATTTCAGGATCCACCTCATGCAAGATGACTTCCATCTTTTGCTTGCCAATTTCGGACACGATCATGTTCTGGAATTCTACCAGTTGCTTAATAACGTCATGACCAGCCATGATCGCTTCGAGCATTACTGCTTCCGGTACTTGGTTCGCAGCTGCTTCCACCATGTTAATCGCTTTGTGTGTACCTGCGACAGTCAGGTGAATATCGCTTTTCTCCGCTTGAGCTACGGTAGGGTTAATGACGAACTCCCCGTCAATTCGTCCTACGATCACTCCTGCAATCGGACCTTCAAAAGGAATTTCCGAAACGGATAGCGCTGCGGAAGTACCAATCATCGCAGCGATTTCAGGTGAGCAGTCTTGATCCACAGACAGAACAGTATTTACGATTTGTACATCGTTACGGAATCCTTCTGCAAAAAGAGGGCGGACAGGGCGGTCAATCAAGCGGCTAGCCAAAATTGCCTTTTCGCTTGGACGTCCTTCTCTTTTAATAAAGCCGCCAGGAATTTTCCCAACCGCGTAGAGACGCTCCTCATAGTTGACAGTCAATGGAAAGAAATCAAGTGGTTTTGGTTCCTTCGAGACTGTAACTGCGGACAGGATTGCTGTATCGCCGTAACGAACCAAGACCGAACCATGCGCCTGTTTAGCCATTTTGCCAAATTCCAGGGTCAGTTTTCGGCCTGCCAGTTCGAAGTCATATGTACGGTATTGTTGCTCCATGATGCTAGCAGTCCTCCTTCACAACAATGTGCATTTCACACTTTGTTTTCTACCTATATGTATTATTTCCTGCCATGATAAAAATTAAATGGCTACCTTTGGCAGTCTTTCTAGATAATAAAAAAAGCTTCTTTTGAAGCTAATTAAATCTACCAGATAGGTCACAAGCTTTTTTACTCGTTTCGGATGGGCTTAGCGCATTTCTACGCTAAACCCTCCTACACGATAGAAAAAGCGGGCAGAACCCGCTTTTTACAAGACGCTGATTAGCGGCGCAGACCCAGGCGGTCTACAACCGAACGATAGCGTTGAACATCTGCTTCACGCAGGTATGTCAACAGGTTACGACGTTGACCAACCATTTTCAAGAGACCACGACGGCTGTGGTGATCTTTCTTGTGCGTACGCAAGTGTCCGTTCAGATTGTTAATGTTTTCGGTCAAGATAGCGATTTGCACTTCCGGTGAACCGGTGTCGTTCTCATGAGTACGGAACTCTTGAATCAGTTGAGTTTTACGTTCTTGAGTCAATGCCATCATGACTCACCTCCTCATTTTTTATACCGTTCGCCGAGTCTGCCGTCGGTGAGAATCGGACAGCCAAGCTACGGTTATCTGTACAACGTTTTGAATTATAGCATACCATTTTGTGAAATGCAAAGAGAATCCTTTACGAGATTCCCTCTGCGAATTTTTGTTTCGCCGTTTGTACATCTCGTCCAATTTGCGCAATGAGTGCATCGACTCCAGCAAATTTCTGTTCTTCCCGAATGTAGAACAGGAACTCTACTTCTACTTCTTTGTCATAGATTTCACCAGAGAACTCAAAAATGTGCACTTCTAATGACTTTTCTTTTTTCTCCAGTTCAAATGTAGGCTTGATGCCTACGTTCATGACGCCATAGTAGCTTTGTTCATCTACGGTAAACCGAACGCCGTAGACTCCATTCTTTCCGATTAAGTACGGCTGATTCACTTGGACGTTCGCTGTTGGAAAGCCAATGGTTCGACCGCGTTTGTCGCCATGCACGACTGTCCCGCGAACTTTGTAGGAGCGGCCTAGCAAATGGCGAACCTGCTCGACATCCCCATGATGCAGATATTCACGGATGATTGTACTGCTCACTTTTTCACCCAAACGATTTACCGGACCCACTATGTCGAGCCCATAGCGACCTTTGCTCATTTCTTGCAGGGTATGGGCAGTCCCCATCCCGCGATAGCCAAAGGTGTAGTCGAAGCCAACGACAATATGGCGGCATTCCAATGGGAGAAGGCACTCTGCGATGAAATCTTCTGGATAAATAGCCGCAAAGCTAATATCGAACTTCATTACATAAGTGGTGTCTACGCCCATCTTTTCGAATTGCTCGAGCTTGTCTGCAAGTGGTGTCAAATAGCGGGTATAACCGCTTTGCCCCAATACTTCTCGAGGATGCGGATCAAAGGTCACTACCGTACTTTGCCATCCGTTTGCTTTCGCTGTATCAATCGCCTTTTGGATTACACGGCGATGCCCAATATGTACACCATCAAAGTACCCCAGTGCAATCGCACAAGGATTCGCTTGCAGGTCAGACGGAAACGGGTATGTCAGGTAGATCGTTTTCACGGATTACACCTCGGCTGGAAAGACTTTTTCTGGTTTGGCGAAAAGTCCTTTGTCTCCACGGCATACGCGATGGATGCCAAGTAATTCTTCCCCCGCAAACAAGCAAATCAAACTTCCTTCCTCCGTAGTGACGCCCGGAAGCGCAGTCGCAAGTCCATTACGTACTGCTTTGATCCGTTCTGGCTTAACCTGAAACGACGGTAAGAACGAGATTGCCTGAGGGATGGAGACCAAGTAGCGGGAAATGTCTTCCCCGGTTACTGCCTGTTCCTCAATCTGCTGGAGGGGGATTGCCTCTTGCTCCTGGAACGGGCCGCTTTTTATTCGCCGCAACAGCTTCATATGGGCAGGATAACCCAGAGCGCGTCCGAGGTCAACACATAAGGTGCGCATGTATGTGCCTTTGGAGCACGTGCATGTGAATGCAACATCGACAGTGTCCCCATCCACGCTGATCTTATGAAGGGTCAGCTCATACAGCGTCACTTTCCGTGCCTGCCGTTCGATCACCGTGCCTTCACGAGCCAGGTCGTACAACCGCTTGCCGTTTACCTTCACCGCAGAGAACATCGGAGGTACCTGCTCCATTTCACCCAAAAAGGATTCGAACAGCGCTTGAATACGCTCCGTCGTGATCGATGCTGCATCTACGCTAGCTTGCTCCACCACTTCTCCAGAAGCATCTTCCGTCGTGGTCGAAGAGCCGAGGCGCATGACTACATCATAGCGCTTAGGCAGCTCTTGCAAATATTCAACTAGCCTCGTTGCGTGTCCCACACAAATGGGGAGTACACCCGTTACATCTGGATCCAGTGTACCCGTATGCCCCACTTTTTTCGTTCCATACAATCGACGAATTCGTGCTACACAATCATGGGAGGTCATACCAGCTGGCTTATCGATAACCAGCACGCCGTTCACGTTACTCATCGAATTTCACTCCTACTGCATCGTCCAGCACAGTCCATACTCTTTGCTGTACTTCTGAAAGTGGTCCTTTGATCGTGCATCCTGCTGCTTTTGCGTGTCCACCGCCACCGAGCTGCTTAGCAATGACAGCTACGTCAACCCGATCGCGAGCACGCATGCTCACCTTGACCACTCCCGGTTCCGCTTCCACAAAAGAAACGCCTACCTCGACTCCCTCAATGTTGCGGCAGTAATTCACCAATCCACCAGCATCTTCTCGCTCAGCACCCACTTCGGCAAAATCTGCGGCCGAAACAGTGATCGAAGCAACCAAATTTTGATGGGACAGTTGCAAGGCTTGGAGAGCACGTCGCAAAACTTTCACATGGGCAAAAGTGATTTCCTCCAGGCAGCGCTCTGCTACGTCTCCTGGCTTCACACCATATCCGAGCAATCGAGCAGCGATTTCCATGACGCGCGGTGATGTATTGGAATAGCGGAAACCGCCTGTATCTGTCAGAAGACCTGTATAGATGCACAGCGCAAGCTCTTCATTGAAAGAAACCCCAGCTGCTTCTGCAACATCAAACAAAATCTCTGCTGTTGCGGCTGCATCCGGCCGAACCAGATTTACCGTTCCAAAATGATCGTTGGTCGGATGGTGATCGATATTCAGCAAAGCAGCGCCAGACGCAAATAAAGACCGTACATCGCCCATCCGCGACTCATCCGCGCAGTCTACAGCGATTACGGCCCCGAACGTCTCGTTCAGTGGTTGCTTGCGCAGGTTATAAAGACGGTCAAACCTCGGCAAGAAGTTAAACTTGATCGGTGTTTCCCCTTCGTTTACAACCACATACTCTTTTCCCAACTGCTCTAGCATGAGCACGACTCCCAAAGCAGATCCTGTAGCATCTCCGTCAGGACTTACATGAGAGAGAACCAGGAAGCGGTCGTGCTCCTGCATAAACCGCGCCGCTTCCTGTACTGCTATTTGATTAGGATTCATCCTGTTTCTCTCCCTCTGTGGAGATTTCCCGCAGGATTGATTCAATTTTGCTGCCGTAGTCAATGGACTCGTCCAGCTTGAATACAAAATCAGGAATGTGACGCAGCTTTACGCGTTTCCCGATCTCCGTACGCAAATAACCTTTTGCTTTTGTCAAACCTGCAAGAGAAGCTTTACGTTCTTCCTCACTGCCAAAAATGCTGACAAAAACCTTTGCCAATTGCAGGTCACTACTTACCTCTACATCTGTTACCGTTACGAAACCGACACGAGGATCTTTGAGTCCACGCTGCAATACGAGGCTCAGCTCTTTTTTGATTTCTTCACCTACGCGGCTAATCCGTGTTTTATTCATCGATTTTCACCTCCGCTGACTGTTCATTAATCGTAGTATTCCGTATCCACACGAATCAACTCTACATCTGGATGGTTCTCTACAAATCGGACGACAGTCTGCATTTCTTGTTGTAAAAAAGAGATCTCATTAGCAACGGCAGCGATACCCAATACGGTACGCTGCCATTGCTCGAGATAAGCCACCTCTGCCGCGGAGACGTTAAATCGGCTCCGCAGCTTGCCGATCAGACTTTTGACGATGGCCCGTTTTTCTTTCAGGTTTTGGCTAGCGGGCAGAAACAGTTCAATCTGCACACCTGCTATCATTATTGTTTCACTTCAACCATGACGAATGCTTCGATGACATCGCCGATTTTGAGATCATTGAAGCGTTCCAAAGTCAGACCGCACTCATAGCCAGCTGCAACGTCTTTCGCATCATCTTTGAAGCGCTTGAGGGTATCAAGTTTACCTTCATAAATTACAATGCCTTCACGGATCAAACGCGCACCAGCATCGCGGCTCAATTTACCTTCAGTCACATAGCAACCAGCGATGTTTCCGACTTTGGATACTTTGAACACTTCACGAATCTCAGCTTGACCGATAATATTTTCTTTGAAGACTGGATCAAGCATACCTTTGAGAGCAGACTCGATCTCTTCGATTACAGTGTAGATGACACGGTGCAGGCGAATGTCGATCTTCTCTTGTTCAGCCATGCTGCGTGCATTCGGTTCAGGACGCACGTTGAAGCCAATGATGATCGCATTCGATGCATTTGCCAGCGTAACATCGGATTCCGTAATCGCGCCAGCACCTGTATGAATGATTTTCACACGTGTACCGTTGACATCGATTTTTTCCAAAGAACCGCGCAGAGCTTCTACAGAACCTTGTACGTCACCTTTTACAATCAGGTTCAGTTCTTTGATATCGCCCTCTTGGATGTGTTGGAACAAGTCATCCAAAGAAACACGGGAGCTCTCACGACGCTCGGATTCACGCTGTTTGGAAGCACGTGCTTCCCCGATCGCGCGGGCTTTTTTCTCGTCTTCAAAAACACGGAACTGGTCGCCTGCTTGTGGAACATCATTCAGACCCGTGATTTCAACTGGTGTAGATGGGCCAGCTTCTTTCAGACGGCGTCCTTTGTCGTTAACCATGGCACGCACACGACCGAAAGCAGAACCTACAACGATAGGATCACCAACGCGCAGTGTACCTTGTTGAACCAGAATGGTTGCGACTGGACCGCGTCCTTTGTCAAGCTCTGCTTCCACTACAGTACCACGAGCACGCTTATCTGGGTTTGCTTTCAGTTCTTGTACTTCGGATACGAGCAAGATGTACTCAAGCAGTTCTTCAATACCAGTACGTTGCTTTGCAGACAATGGGGAGAAAATCGTCTCGCCGCCCCACTCTTCGGCAACCAGTTCATACTCGGTCAATTCTTGCTTGATACGGTCCATATTTGCTTCTGGTTTGTCAATCTTGTTGACCGCTACGATGATTGGCACATTCGCTGCCTTCGCATGGCTGATCGCTTCAATCGTTTGCGGCATGACACCATCATCTGCTGCAACAACCAGAATCGTGATATCCGTAATTTGCGCACCACGTGCACGCATGGTTGTGAAGGCCGCGTGACCTGGCGTATCGAGGAAAGTAATTTTCTTTCCTTTGATCTCTACTTGGTACGCACCAATGTGCTGCGTAATTCCGCCTGCTTCGCCTGCTACAACGTTTGTAGAGCGAATCGCATCCAGCAAAGTCGTTTTCCCGTGGTCAACGTGACCCATGATGGTGACAACTGCCGGGCGCTCCAAGAGGCTTTCTGGTGCATCTACTTCTTCCAATGTTTCGAAGTTGGTTTCATCGATGATGATTTTTTCTTCGACTTCAATGCCATAATCTGCGCAAATAAGTTCGATGGCTTCACGATCGAGGTACTGGTTAATCGTTGCCATGATCCCCAAATTAAACAGCTTTTTGATTACTTCTGCTGGTTCTTTACGTAGTTTTACAGCCAATTCGTTAACGGTCAAAGACTCGGTAAAGGTAATTTTTGTTGGTGGGTCAAATACTGGACGTGGAGCCTTTTGGCCACCACGATTGTTATTGCCACGGCGATTATTTTGGTTATAGCGGTTATTACCACCGCCACGGAAAGGCTGACTCTTCTTGTTATCTTCAAAAGTCTTTTGAGTCTGTGGACCCTTTTTGATTTTCTCACGTTTTTCTGTACCCACATTGGATGGGAGATTTACTTTATCTTCAAATTCTTCCCCTGTACGTCCCTCTGTTTGATTTGCAACAGGTTGTTGTGCAGGACGCTGTTGGTTTTGTGGTCGTTGATGATTGTTCTGTGGTCTTTGTTGTCCTTGACCCTGTGGTCTTTGCTGTCCTTGACCCTGTGGTCTTTGCTGTCCTTGACCCTGTGGTCTTTGTTGGCCTTGGCCTTGTGGTCGTTGCTGATTACCTTGTGGCTTGCGGTCATTCGGCTTTGCGGGTTGACTTCTCATATTGTTTGGTTTTCTCTCCTGATTCTTCCCCTGATTTTTTCCATGCTGAGGACTTTGCTGATCGGAATTGGCACTCGCACTGTTGTTAGCTGGACGATTGATGTTTGATGTGCTTCCTCCACGATCGCTGTTTGGTCTGTCATTTCTAACCGTTTGAGCTTGCCCCGCTTGTTGCTGGGGTTTGTTCTGTTGTCCTCTGGAGTCGTTGGGGCGTTGTTGATCTTCCGTTTGTTTGGGTCTTGCATCACTTGGCGTATTACGCTGCTCCGGTTTGGCACCAGAACGCAATTTAGCCATGTGATCCTCGATCCTCTTGATCGTCCCTTCTTCCATGATACTCATATGATTTGCAACTTCTATATTCAATCGTTTTAGCAAATTGAGGATTTCCTTACTGCTCATGTTGTGCTGTTTGGCATATTCATACACACGTGTCTTCAAATATACTTCACCCTTTCTAAATTAGGTGAGCAGACGCTGAATGCTTTCGGCCAATTTCCCATCGGTTACCGCCACGGTAACGCGCCCATCTTTTCCGATTGCGTGTCCCAATGAATGTCGGTCGCCAGTGGTTACACATGAGACACCGTAATAGGAACATTTATCCTTTACTTTCTTAGCGGTATTGTCTGATGCATCTGATGCGAGCAAAACCAGGCGGGCCTGCCCATTACGAATAGCGGTAATGACTAGCTCCTCCCCGGTAACGATCTTTCTCGCACGCATCGCCAATCCGAGTAATTGTGCTGCTTTTGGGATCATTTTCCCATCATCTCCAGCCATTTCTCACGGAAAGCATCATACTTTTCTTGGGAGATGGACATATTGAGGGCACGTTCCAGCACTTTTTTCCATTTTCCCGATGCGAACGCATCCGGCTTCAGACAGCTTTCCTGCCGACACACATAGGTACCGCGTCCCGCCGCCCTTCCAGTAAGATCAATGACGATCTCTTCTTCTGGAGTCCGGACGACGCGGACTAATTCCTTTTTCGGAAACATTCCTTGGCAAACAATGCACTTACGCAACGGGATCTTTTTTTGCTTCATGATTATTCGTTGTCCGTCCCTTCATCGCTCTCTACTTCTTTTGGATAAGCGATGCCTTCTTGGTCGGCTTGGGACTCGCTCTTGATATCGATCTTCCAGCCAGTCAGCTTTGCTGCCAGGCGTGCGTTTTGGCCGCGCTTACCAATCGCCAGAGACAATTGATAATCAGGAACGATCACACGTGTAACCTTCTCCGTGACGTTAACCTCAACATGCAGCACCTTTGCAGGGCTAAGTGCGTTGGCTACATACTCGGCAGGATCTTCAGACCAACGAACAATGTCGATCTTTTCGCCTTTCAGCTCCGTAACGATCGTTTGGACACGCATGCCCTTTGGACCCACACATGCTCCAACTGGATCTACATCTGCGTTGATCGAATGAACAGCGATCTTCGAACGATCACCTGCTTCACGCGCTACAGACTTGATTTCAACCACACCGTCATATATTTCTGGCACTTCTAATTCAAAGAGGCGCTTCAAGAGCCCCGGGTGAGTACGGGAAACGACGATTTGCGGTCCTTTAGTGGTTTTCTCTACTTTGATGATGTATGCCTTCACGCGATCTTGTGATTTAAAATCTTCGGATGGCATTTTTTCGGTGATCGGCATAACGGCTTCCGCCTTACCCAGATCAATGTAATAATTGCGAGCGTCCATACGCTGAACGACGCCTGTTACGATATCGTCTTCACGCTCAATAAACTCGCTGTAGATCAAACCGCGCTCCGCTTCGCGAATGCGCTGTGTAACCACTTGCTTCGCAGTCTGAGCAGCAATACGACCGAAATCACGAGGCGTTACCTCGATTTCGACGATGTCCTCCAGACGGAAGTTAGGATCGATTTCTTGTGCTGCTTCTTGAGAGATCTCTAGGCGCGTATCCAATACCTCTTCTACTACGTTCTTCCGCGCAAACACACGCACTATACCTGAATGACGATTTACATCCACCCGTACATTTTGGGCCGAGTTGAAGTTACGTTTGTATCCAGAGATAAGAGCCGCTTCGATGGCCTCAATCAGTACGTCTTTGGTGATGCCTTTCTCTCTCTCAATGGCTTCTAAAGCCTCGATAAAATCGCCGTTCATGACTTTCGTTGCCTCCTCCTTTACTTACCACGGGCTACCACAAGCTACTGACAATTAAAAAACAATCGCCAATCTGGCTGTGTCAATTTGCTCTTGGGAAATTACATACGTTTTCTTTGCCTCTTTCACTGTCAGCTTGCCATCTTCAAAGGATATCAGTTCGCCTTCGAACTGGCTTGATCCTTCTACTGGCTCTTTTGTTGTGATATGAACATGTCTGCCAACAGCTTTCGTGAAATCCTTATCCTTACGCAAAGGGCGCTCAGCACCCGGCGAAGATACTTCTAAAAAGTATGCCGTAGGGATGGGATCTACTTCGTCTAGTTTTTCGCTCAGCTTCTCGCTGACAAGGCGGCAGTCATCAATATCGATGTTGCCAGTTTCATTGTCGATAAACACGCGCAGAAACCAGTTGCTGCCTTCCTTTTTGTACTCGATGTCAACCAGCTCCAGGCCCACTTCTTCAACGATGGGCGTGACGAGTTCAGTGACGATGCCCGTTACCTTGCTCAAGCAAGTACCTCCTTCTCATTTGAACCATGAGGTGTAGCCAGAAAGAAAGAGTGGGTTTCCCCACTCTCGATCAGCCATGCGTATAAAACCAGTATTTCCAAAAAAATTATAGCATAACAGCCCTCCGCTGACAACCTTTGGATGACCGTCTGCCTTGACAGCAAGCCTTAGAACAAAGATAACTGATTGGATTCCGGCAGTCCTTTCAACGCACCCTGTTCGTCCAAGAACTCCAAAATGGTCTTGGAGATGCGGGAACGGGATAAGAGGTCTTCCTTGGACAAAAACTCCCCTTGTTCTCTCGCCTGTACGATACTGATCGCTGCGTTCGTCCCTAAGCCAGGCAGGGCGTTGAATGGAGCGATCAGAGTGTCACCCTCGATCAGGAAGCGCGTTGCGTCCGATTTGTACAAATCAACGTTCGTAAAACGGAAGCCGCGTTCTACCATTTCCAGCGCCATCTCCAAGACAGTCAGCAATGCCTTTTCTTTTGGCTGTGCATCGTGTCCCTTACCCTCGATCTCTTCAATCTTTTGCTTGATTGCTGCTGAGCCTTTGACCATCAACGGAATATCAAAGTCATCTGCGCGAACAGTGAAATACGTCGCGTAAAACTCCAATGGACGATGAACTTTGAAGTATGCGATCCGTACTGCCATCATGACGTAAGCAGTCGCGTGCGCCTTCGGGAACATGTATTTGATCCGCTGACACGATTGAATATACCATTCTGGCACATTGTTATTGCGCATTTCTTCTTGGTCGTCTTCAGGAACCCCTTTACCTTTACGTACAGACTCCATGATCTTAAAGGCACGAGAAGGCTCTAGCCCTTTATAGATCAAGTACACCATGATATCGTCACGACAACCAATTACGTCCGGCAGCTTACATGTACCGTTTCGAATCAAGTCCTGTGCATTATTCAGCCAAACGTCCGTACCGTGTGAAAGTCCAGAAATCTGAACAAGCTCCGCAAACGTAGTCGGTTTGGTGTCTTCTAACATCTGACGTACAAATTTGGTTCCAAACTCAGGAATGCCAAGTGTCCCCATATTCGTACCGATTTGTTCTGGTGTGACTCCCAACGCTTCCGTCGTACTGAAAATGGACATGGTCTTTTTATCATCCAGTGGAATCGTCTTCGGGTCCATTCCCGTCAAGTCTTGCAACATACGAATAACGGTCGGATCATCGTGTCCCAGAATATCAAGTTTCAGCAAGTTATCGTGAATGGAGTGGAAGTCGAAATGGGTTGTGCGCCATTCTGATTCATTATCATCAGCCGGGAACTGAATCGGACAAAAGTCTTCAATCTCCATGTAGTCAGGTACTACGATAATACCGCCCGGATGCTGTCCCGTCGTCCTTTTTACGCCTGTGCAGCCGTTGACGATCCTGGATATCTCCGCATTACGCAGCGTCATGCCACGCTCATCGGCATACTTTCGCACGTAGCCATACGCTGTTTTTTCCGCAACGGTACCAATCGTTCCGGCACGATAAACGTAATCCGCTCCGAACAGCTCTTGTGTGTATTTATGTGCACGCGGCTGATAGTCACCAGAGAAGTTCAAGTCAATATCCGGTACCTTGTCGCCTTTAAAACCAAGGAACGTTTCGAACGGAATATCTTGCCCGTCTTTGGCATACATCGTGCCGCATTCTGTGCATGCTTTATCCTCCAGGTCAAACCCAGAGGCGATGGAACCGTCTGTGATAAATTCACTGTGCTTACAATCTGGACAACGATAGTGAGGAGGCAATGGGTTTACCTCAGTAATCTCAGACATCGTGGCAACAAAAGACGAGCCTACAGACCCACGTGAACCTACCAGGTAACCATCATTCAACGATTTCGTTACCAAACGCTGAGAAATCAAATAAATCACACCGAAGCCGTGCTTGATGATACTGTTCAATTCTTTTTCCAAGCGATGCTCGACCAGTTCGGGCAATGGATCACCATACAACAACCTTGCTTTGTCATAACACATTTGACGCAGCTCATCATCCGCCCCTTCAATGATCGGCGTGTACAGCTTGTCTGGAATCGGACTAATATCCTCAATCATATCCGCAATGGCATTCGTATTGGTTACAACAATTTCTTTTGCGGTCTCTTCCCCCAAAAAGGAAAACGCCTCTAGCATCTCTTCCGTTGTATGGAAGTAAAGCGGCGGCTGGTTTCCTGCCGTTGGGTCCCCTTTTGACAATAAGAAAACATCGCGGAAGATTTCATCTTGCGGATTGAGAAAATGCACATCTCCTGTGGCTACGACCAGCTTGCCGAGCTCTTTTCCCATTTCCACAATCTTTTGATGATAGCCCTTCATCGTCTCCAATGATGGAATTTCTTCATTACGCAATAGTGGTGAGTAATGAGCAACCGGCTGTATTTCCAAAAAGTCGTAATAACTAGCAACTTCCTTCAGTTCTTCTGGTGACTTACCACGCAGAATCGACTGCATCAGCTCGCCATCCTTACATGCTGTCCCGATTAACAAGCCTTCACGGTATTTGGTCAGCTGGCTTCGCTGAATTCGTGGCCAACGGAAGAAGGTTTCCACATGGGAACGACTCACGAGCTTGTACAGGTTTTTGAGGCCTTCTTTATTTTGCACGAGAATCGTCGCATGGAATGGACGGCCACTCTTGTAATCCGCCTCTTCGTTGCTTTTTTCATTCAGTTCAGCAAGCGATTTGATTTCCGCTTCTTTTATGTCCTTCAGCATTTGCTGGAACACTTGAGCCAAGGCCACGGTATCGTCCAACGCACGGTGAGCATTAATGAGCTCGACGTTGAACTTTTTCGCTAATGATCCCAAACGATAATTGCGCATTCCTTTGTACATCAAACGCGCCAAAGGCAGGGTATCTAAAAATGGATTGGTCCATGGTTCCATGCCAATCCGTTTGGCGCAGGCGTTAATAAACGCTTTATCAAACTCTGCATTATGCGCAACGAGGATGGCGTCACCAGTAAAATCTTTGAACTTGCGGAGTACCACATCGAGTGTCTCTTGCCCGCGGAGCATTTCGTTGGTAATCCCCGTAATCTCGGTTGTCTTTGGCCCAATTTCCAATTGCGGGTCGATCAGTTCCGTCCATTGGTCGACAATTTCTGAGCCTTTCATTTTGACAGCAGCGATCTCGATGATTGTATGCTCTGAGGCGTTTAACCCCGTCGTCTCCGTATCAAACACGACGTATTCGGTATTTTCATCAATGGAGAGATTGTTGTCTGCTTGCATGTTGTAAACGATATCGATACCATCTTCGACTACGTAGGCTTCCATACCGAGAATGCATTTGATGTTGTTCTTTTTGGCGATAGAATACGCCTCTGGAAAAGCCTGTACGACACCATGGTCAGTGACAGCAATTGCTTTATGACCCCACTTTGCTGCCGTCGAGACCAGTGATTTTACGGATGCAACGGCATCCAGCGCACTCATCGGCGTATGGCAGTGGAGCTCGACACGTTTTTCTTCCGCGTGATCTTTGCGAATGACCTGCTCAATCTGGTTCAAATCATTGGCATTCATCACAAGATCGCGTACAAATGTGTCATGCTGTACACTTCCCCGTACTTTCACCCACATGCCGTCTTTCAGCAATTCAAGCATTTTCACGTCTTCTTTATCGCGGGAGAACATCTTCACCGTGAGAGAATCCGTATAATCTGAAACGTTGAACGTGAGCAAATGGCGTCCACTGCGAAGCTCTTTAACTTCTACGTTAAAAACGGTTCCTTGGATGACGATACGGCGTTCCTCATCTTGAATCTCGCAAATCGGGATCGGCGCATCTTTGATTTCATAGCCCATCATGAGCGTAGTGACAGCCTCAGCTTTATCAGACGATTTGCTCTCTTGCTGAGCAGCTGTCATCACAACTTCGACGAGAGCACGCTCTTCCTCTTTACGTTGCTCCTCAAAGGCCCTATACGCGTCATCGCTTTCTTCCCCATGGAAAGTAAAGCGCATCGAGCAATCGGTAGCTTTTTGGAAAGCAGCCAAAAGCTCATTATCCGCTCGTTTACGCTTGGCAACCTCAACGGACATCTCCGTTGGCAAGTACACCTTGACTTCCTGTTGGTCGACTTGCTTACGTGCTTGACGCATCGTACCTGCCAAGGAGTTCAGAGCTGGCTCCAGACCCGCCAGCAAGACATCCCAATACTCTTCGACTACATGATCGAGTGATGGCTTTTGGAGATAATGAAATCGGGTATCTACTTTGGCTAGATGTGAAAATGTATGCGTCAATCGCTTGGTAAAAGCTGCATAAACATCTGCAGGTATCATTCTCGGGAGGGCAAAGTGAAAAACCCATTCTTTGTTCTGCTTATACAGCTCTAACTTTTCAATCTGAGCATCAAGAAAAAATCGCTCCACCCATTCGTCAGGAACTTCCATTTGCTTGACCAATAGGGAGAAGCGATGCTTTTGCTCTTGTAAACGGTCCACGGTTTTCCCACCTTCCCTATAAGTGAGCGTTCAAACAAGAAAAAGAGGCACTCCCCTTTAAGCTAGGGGAGTACCCCGTAAAAATTCGACAAAATCCTTCTTATTCCTGCATGCAACTAGTTACCGAACAATGCAGCTCCTGTTTGGTCAACACGAGATAAGTGACGTTTCACTTCATCGACCAATTGATCCAGCTTCACATCATGTGTTTCACCGTTTTTGCGGATACGCACTTCAACTGTTCCTTCTTGTGCAGCTTTATCGGAAACCGTAATACGCAGGGGCAATCCAATCAAATCGGCATCTTTAAACTTCACACCAGCACGCTCAGGACGATCGTCAAACAAAACTTCTACGCCAGCCTTGCGCAATGCTTCTGTAATTTGTTCACTAGCTTGCCGTTGCTCTTCTACTTTAACATTGACCGGAATCACATGCACATGGAAAGGTGCAACAGATACTGGCCAAATGATTCCATTTTCATCATTGTTCTGCTCGATCACTGCCGCAATCGTACGAGATACACCGATTCCGTAGCAACCCATGATCATTGGTTGACTGCGACCATTCTCATCCAGGTACGTAGCACCCATCGCTGTGGAGTATTTCGTACCCAGCTTGAATACGTGACCGACTTCTACACCACGTGCAAACTTGATAACACCACCTGTACGAGGGCACTCGTCGCCTTCTGTAATGTTGCGCAAGTCAGCGTACTGGGAAACCGTGAAATCACGGCCAGCAACTACGTGAGTCAGATGATAGTCTGTTTCATTGGCACCGACGACACCATCATAAACTTCTTGAACAAAATTGTCCGCAATGATTTCCACTTTTTCAGGATCAATACCAACAGGGCCAACAAATCCTGCAGGAGCTCCTGTTACCGAAACGATATCCGCTTCAGAAGCCAGCCCTACGATCGTCGCATCATACAAGTTTTTCAGCTTCACTTCATTGATCTCATGATCACCGCGCACCAGAACCATAACCAGCTTGTCGTCTATGCGATAAATGAGGCTCTTGATGATTTGCTTTGCTTCGATTTGCAGTGCTTGCACCAATTGGTCGATCGTTTTGGTACCAGGCGTATGCAATTTTTCGCGAGCTGGCGCTTCTGTTGCTGGCTTCGCAGATGGCTTGTACACGACTTCTGCTTTTTCCAAGTTGGCCGCATAATCGCCTTCTTCAGAATAAGCAATCGTGTCTTCCCCAATGTCGCACAGTGCCATGAATTCGTAAGTGCCTTTTCCGCCGATTGCACCTGCATCCGCTTCTACTGCACGGAAGTTCAAGCCTACACGGGTAAAGATGTTCGTGTACGCATCATACATCGCCTGGAAGTTGCGATCCAGACCTTCTTGTGACGTATCAAAAGAGTAAGCATCCTTCATAATAAACTCGCGGCAACGAATCAAACCGAAGCGTGGACGCACTTCATCACGGAACTTGGTTTGAATTTGATAAAGGTTGATCGGGAGTTTTTTGTAAGAGTTAATCTCATCACGCACGAGACTCGTAATGACTTCTTCGTGGGTTGGACCCAAGGCAAAAGGACGATCATGACGGTCACGCAGGCGAACGAGCTCGGGACCGTATACATCCCAACGACCCGTTTGATGCCACAGCTCAGCTGGTTGCATCGCTGGCATCAACAGCTCTTGTCCCCCAGCATTGTTCATTTCTTCACGCACAATCGCTTGGATTTTGTGCAGGGAACGGAGCGCCAGGGGCAGGTACGTATAAATACCGGAAGCCAGTTGGCGGGCCATACCAGCACGGAGTAGCAGCTTGTGGCTGGCAATCTCCGCGTCGGATGGCACTTCCCGCAGGGTAGGGATCAACATTTGACTTTGCTTCAACACGTGCGTGTCCTCCTTATGCCTTATCAGCAATCAACGTGCATTACCCTACAGTTGTAGGTTTTTGCTCGTTTACCATTTCATTAATTTCTTTCATCAGCTCTTCAAACAACTCGGTTTCTTTTACTTTCCGAACAATTTCACCATTACGGAAAATCAAGCCCTCGCCATTTCCGCCGGCAACGCCTACATCTGCTTCACGAGCTTCACCAGGACCATTAACCGCGCAACCCATTACCGCTACTTTTAACGGTACTTTCAGCGTCGAAATGGCATCTTCGACTTTTGTTGCCAAGCCGATCAGGTCAATTGCGCATCGACCGCAAGATGGGCATGCAATAACCACTGGATCGTTGTTCACGATATCCAAGCTGCGAAGGATTTGTTTCGCTACTTTAATTTCTTCAACAGGATCAGCCGTCAGGGATACGCGGATGGTGTCACCGATTCCCATCGACAATACCGTTCCAATTCCAACTGAAGACTTAATGCTGCCGGAAAACTGTGTACCTGCTTCTGTAACACCGACATGCAGTGGATAGTTGCGTTTCTGTGCCATCAACGAATATGTTTGAATCATTGTTGGAACATCGGAAGACTTCAAGGAAATGACGATGTTGTCGTAATTCAAGTCTTCCAGAATTTGCACGTGGTCTATCGCACTTTCTACGATCGCTTCCGGAGAAGGGTAACCGTATTTCTCCAAAAGTCTTCTCTCCACTGAACCGGAGTTGACCCCGATACGGATCGGAACATTGCGCTCGCGGCACGCTTCCACTACGCGTTGCGTTTTTTCTTTCGAACCGATGTTTCCTGGGTTGATCCGAATTTTATCAATCCCGCTCTCCAGTGCAATCAACGCGAGCTTGTGGTCGAAATGAATGTCGGCAACAAGCGGCAATGGGGAGCGTTCTTTAATTTTTTTGATGGCACGGGCTGCATCTTCATTGATGACGGCCAAGCGAACAATTTGGCAACCGACATCGTGCAGTCTCTGAATTTCAGCCAGAGTTTTTTCTACATCACGCGTGTCTGCTGTCGTCATCGACTGGATGACTACGCTTTTTTGGCCCCCGATTTGCACTCCACCTACAAAAACCGGTTTCGTCTCCTCGCGCTTGAACATTTTGCACCATCCTTTTAGGTATGTCTGTTTTTCTTTCTATCGTGTTAGTACGTGATTAGGAGAACAATCGTTGCAGATCATTCCAAGTCACTACCAAAATCAGCAACATCAAAAAGGCAAAGCCCAGGAAATGAACCATTCCTTCTTTATGCGGGTCAACAGGTCGACCACGCAACGCCTCTACTCCCAAGAATGCGAGACGTCCGCCATCTAAGGCAGGCAGTGGCAACAGATTGAACAATCCAAGGTTAATGCTCAATACAGCAGCCCATTTCAATAGAATCGCCATACCTTGTTGAGCAACCTCTCCTGTCATCTTGAAAATACCGACTGGACCACTCAAGTCCTTCAGCCCATATTCACCCGTCACGAGCATTCCCAAGCTTTTCAGGATCATCATCGTAAACTCGTAAGTGGAAGTTGCACCGTATTTGAGAACTTCTCCTGGGGCAAACGTGAGTGCATTGGTTACCATGATTTTGCCCACGTTATTTTCGTCTTTCCCTACTTTAACTGGCACAGTCATACGCTGGCCATTGCGCTCGTAATCAAATGTTAATTGTTGGTCCGGCGCTTTGCTAATCTTCTCTACAACGTCTTTCCACGAGGATACAGGCTGACCTTGAATCGCGATCACCTTATCACCTGGCAATAATCCAGCTTGAGCAGCAGGTCCTCCCGGAATCACATTCCCCAGATGGCTGCCATTCGGTACGCCGTACAAGAAGCCGATCACGATAAACAAAACAAACGCCAGCAAAAAGTTGGCTGCAGGTCCTGCAAAAATCGCCCAAAAACGTTGGGAAACTGTCTTGCCTTTGAACTGTCTGTTCAGAGGAGCAATCTGTACTTCTTGTCCATCCTTGACCAGCTGAGCCTGTGGATGAACAGCAAATGTCTTCTGCTCTCCATCTAGTTCAAGCACGATATTTAAATTTTGCTCCAGATCAAAATGTACCACCGTACCGGTAATCGCACGAGGTGAACCAGTACTTGGCCCATCGAGCAAAATATGTGTGACCTTTCCTAACGCATCCCGCTCCACGCTTACTTCCATGTGCGGTTTCAACATATCCATCTCCGGGTCTTCCCCCGCCATGCGAACGAGACCACCGATGGGTAACAGGCGTAAGGTGTATTCCGTTTCTCCCCGCTTCACGCGAAAAATTTTTGGCCCCATTCCCAGTGCAAATTCACGACATAAGATTCCTGCCTTCTTGGCCAGAAGGAAGTGTCCTAGTTCGTGCACAAAGACAAGTACCCCAAATACAACTACAATCGCGAGAATTGATTCAACGGAATCCAGGTTGGGCAAAGGCAAGTGAACAGCCACCTTTCTGTCAAGTATCTAATACTCATATTTCCTTAGATGGAGACGAGCGCATAAGAGCGTGCCCACTCATCAGCTGCAAAAATATCTGCAAGCTCTGGACTCGCTACACCAGGGTGAGCTTCGCATGTTTTTCGGACGACCTTTTCGATGTCCAAAAAACGGATCGCTCCCTTCAAGAACCTATCAACTGCGACTTCATTGGCTGCATTCAGTACCGCAGTATGCGTACCTCCTGCCATGCCGCACTCATACGCTAATTTTAACAGTGGATAACGCTCATAATCCATGGCTGCAAAATGAAGCGTGGCGATCTTGACCAAATCGAGTGGTTCGGTAGGCAGTTCTTTTCTGATTGGATAGCTCATGGCGTACTGAATCGGAACCTTCATATCCGGCGTACCGAGTTGAGCCATGACCGCTCTGTCTTTGTATTCTACCATAGAGTGTATGATACTTTCATAATGCAATACGCATTCGATTTGCTCATAAGGTAAATCGAACAGCCAATGAGCCTCGATCACTTCAAAACCTTTGTTCATCATGGTAGCAGAATCGATGGTAATTTTTGCACCCATGCTCCAATTCGGATGAGCCAATGCCTGCTCTACTGTCACTTGCTGTAGATCCTCGCGAGAGAGGTGACGGAAAGAACCTCCTGAAGCGGTCAAAATGACCCGCGCCACATCTTCCTTGCGCTCCCCTTGCAGACATTGGTAGACAGCTGAATGCTCGCTGTCTACTGGAATAATCGATACGCCTTTTTCTTTCGCTCGTTTCATGACGACAGGGCCAGCGCTCACCAGTGTCTCTTTGTTGGCCAGTCCAATTGTTTTTCCCGCCTCAATCGCAGCGAGTGTAGGGGCGACCCCTACACTGCCGACAACAGCGGTCATTACGAAATTGGCAGCTTCATGACGGGCAACCAGTTCCAATCCTTCCGCCCCGTAAACGATTTCTGGTTGAGACTTACCCGCCAATCTATCTCGCAGTTCAACGGCAGCCTCCTCATTTCCCACAGAAACGAGCTCGGGCTTGAATTTTTCCACCTGGCGTGTCAATAGATCGACGTTTGTTCCAGCAGCCATAGCTACCACCGAAAAATCCTCAGGATGCTGGTCTACGACTTCAAGCGTACTCGTTCCAATTGACCCCGTTGAACCTAAGAGCGCTATTTTTTTCACGGATTTCACCCTCTATATCTCTTTCTATATGCAAAAGGTTTTAGACAATACCTAATAGATGTAGAACCGGAAAGACGAGCAAAAAACTATCAAAGCGATCCAAAACGCCCCCGTGACCCGGAATGAGCTGTCCTGAATCTTTTACATGGAAATGTCTCTTGAAAGCCGACTCAACCAAATCACCCAATTGCCCGACGATCCCCGCAACAAGTGCGATAGTCAAAGCCTGATCAATCGCAAAATGTCCAAAGCTTGCATTGATGGAAAGGACAATCAAAACAGAAGCGACGAGACCTCCTAAGGCCCCTTCCACCGTCTTGTTTGGACTTATTTCTGGCCACAGTTTACGCTTACCTATTGCTTTTCCCACAAAATAGGCGCCCGAATCAGTCGACCAGATTCCCATAATGACCATGACCGTCAGCATGAATCCTTCAGGTAGGTTTCGGGTAGCGGCCATATAAGTAAAACCGTAGCCTATGTATAACGCCCCCACCAACGTAAGGGCGACGTGTTCAATGTGAAACTGATTTTTCCGTAAAACGGAGTAAATCAACAAGAGCAGGATGACGGGCAGCATCAGATCCGGCATGCTGATACTGAGCCAATCCGAAAATAATAGAGACGGCCACAAAATGCTTAACATCAATACATATCCGAGCAATCCTGCCAAATAAAATGACTGAATGCCAGCCATTCTCATAAATTCAAAATAGCCAATGACAGCCAGTAAAAACACCAATAGTGAGTACCAAACTCCACCAGCATACATCAATAATAGAAAAGCAGCCCCACCAATCAGGCCTGTTATTATACGTTGCTTCAACTGATTCCACCTCTCGGTTATACCGCCCCGTAGCGACGAGCTCGGCCTTGGTATTCCACGATTGCTTGATAAAAATGTTCACGGGTAAAATCAGGCCATAGCACATCCGTAAACCATAATTCTGTATATGCCAATTGCCACAGCATAAAGTTACTCAAGCGAATCTCTCCACTTGTGCGAATCAAGAGGTCTGGATCGGGAATTTCGCTTGTATACAGGTAGCTCGATATCAATTCCTCAGTCAGTTGCTCTGGTTGAAGCTCACCTGCTTTTACTTGTGCCGCCATCTCTGAAAATGCTTTCGCAAGTTCATCTCGCCCGCCGTAATTCAGAGCAAAATTCAATTGCAGACCGCTATTGTCCTTCGTTTTCTCTTCTGCTTCCAGCAGTGCTTTCAGCGTATGAGAAGGCAGCTCGTTTTTACTGCCCAGCATGCGAATGCGAACACCACGTTCTATTAATTCATCCAATTCTGTCGACAAAAATTCCTGCGGAAGTTTCATGAGAAAATCCACTTCATCGCGTGGGCGCTTCCAATTTTCGGTAGAGAATGCGTACATCGTCATATAACGCACACCGATCTCGTCTGCAGCCTTGACGACTTCCTTTACTGCTTTCATTCCTGCACGGTGCCCGGCAACCCGGGGTAAACTGCGCTTGTTGGCCCAACGACCGTTGCCATCCATAATAATCGCCACATGTTCCGGGATCTTACCGGAACGATCCAACTCGGCTGGCTCCGTTTGCTTTTCTTTGCGGCCCCATTTGCGCGCCAGATGTTCTAACATAAAGTGTTCCCCCGTAATGAGAGATATAGACGTACATCCCCCTCAATCGAGGGGGATTACCATTACCTATACTTCCAAAATGTCTTTCTCTTTGTCCTTAACGATCTTGTCAACTTCGGCGATGAATTTATCCGTCGCTTTTTGTATGGTTTCTTGATGACGACGGGAATCGTCCTCAGAAATGGTAGCAGCTTTTTCCAGCTTTTTGATTTCATCGTTTGCATCACGACGGATGTTACGAATCGCTACCTTTGCTTCTTCTCCACCTTTTCCTGCCAGCTTCACGAGCTCTTTACGACGCTCTTCTGTGAGTGGAGGAATCATCAGACGGATAATCACACCATCGTTGGATGGGGATATTCCCAAATCCGATTGTTGCAGCGCACGGTCAATTTCTTTGAGCGCGGTTTTATCCCAAGGCTGGATAGTCAGCATACGTGGTTCTGGAACGCTGATGTTTGCCAATTGGCTAATCGGCGTTGGAGTGCCGTAGTAGTCTACTGTAACACGCTCCAGCATCGCTGGGTTCGCACGACCTGCACGCAGGCTAGACAGATCTCTTTTCAAAGCATTGATCGCTTTATTCATGCGATCTTCCATGTCTTTTAGCACAGTTTGTGGCATAATTATTCCCCTTTCACTAGAGTACCGATTTTGTCGCCCATTACTGCCCGACGAATATTGCCTTCTTCAGAAATGTTAAAGACGATCAACGGAATACTGTTATCCATGCACAGGCTGGACGCTGTTGAATCCATGACACCTAAACCTTTATTCAGCACTTCCAGGAATGTCAACTGGTCGTACTTCTTAGCGTTCGGGTCAAGGCTTGGATCTGCAGTGTACACACCGTCTACCTTGTTTTTCGCCATCAGGATTACTTCAGCTTCAATTTCAGCTGCACGCAGAGCAGCAGTCGTATCCGTTGAAAAGTAAGGGTTACCAGTACCGGCAGCGAAGATGACCACACGCATTTTTTCCAAATGACGAATGGCACGACGGCGTATGTATGGTTCTGCTACCTGTCTCATCTCAATCGAGGTTTGAACACGAGTCGGGACGTTCACTTTTTCTAACCCATCCTGCAAGGCGAGTGAGTTCATAATTGTGGCCAGCATCCCCATGTAATCGGCTGTTGCCCGATCCATTCCTTTAGAGCTGCCTGAAAGTCCGCGCCAGATGTTACCTCCTCCGACGACTACTGCGACTTGTACACCCAATTCTACGATTTCCTTGATCTGGTTAGCGACGGAGAAAATTACCTTCGGGTCAATCCCATACCCTAAGTCCCCCGCCAAAGCTTCCCCACTCAACTTTAACACAACCCGTTTATAGGCAGGAAGTGGCATGTGAAACGGCCTCCATTCATGAATCATTCTCTGTGCCCAGTCTGCATTCCTTCTAATTGGGAACAGGTACACACTGCTATTTACATGCAGAAAGTTTCACACAAAGTGAAACTCTCGCTTTGAAAATAGGGAACACGAAGGTGTTCCCTATAACCTTTATTATTGCTTATTAACTTGAGCCATTACTTCAGCTGCGAAGTCTTCTTGTTTCTTCTCGATACCTTCGCCTACTTGGAAGCGAGCGAATCCTTTCAAGGTAGCGCCTGCTTCTTTCAACAGAACAGCTACTTTCTTGTCAGTATCTTTTACGAATGGTTGCTCAACCAGTACGTATTCTTCGAAGAATTTGGAGAGGCGTCCTTCTACCATTTTCTCAACGATGTTAGCAGGTTTGCCTTCAGCCAGTGCTTGGTTTTTCAGAACTTCACGCTCACGCTCGATCTCATCAGCGGAAACTTCTTCACGGTTAGCAAAACGTGGGTTGGACGCTGCTGCGTGCATGCCCAGGTCGCGAGCCAGTGTCTCGTCTTGTGTACCTTCCAAAGTAACCAGAACGCCGATACGGCCACCCATGTGGAGGTAAGCACCGAATGCGCCGTTGTCTGTTTTCTCGGAGAGTGCAAAACGACGGAAGGAGATGTTCTCTCCGATAGTCGCGATTTTCTCGTTGATTACATGACCCAAAGTCTCGCCAGCACCTTTGAAAGGTTGCTCCAGCGCTTCTTCAACAGATGCAGGGCGTTGGGATACAACGTGCTCAGCGATGTCTTTAACGAGTGCTTGGAACTCAGGGTTTTTACCTACGAAGTCAGTTTCGCAGTTCACTTCAACAACTGCTGCTACGTTTCCAGCTACCGCTGTTGCAGTCAAACCTTCTGCTGCGATACGACCAGATTTTTTTGCCGCTTTCGCTACACCGCGCTCACGGAGCAAGTCAATCGCTTTTTCCATGTCGCCTGCTGTTTCTTCCAGCGCGCGTTTGCAATCCATCATACCTGCGCCTGTACGCTCGCGCAGTTCTTTAACAGCTTGTGCACTAATTGCCATTGAGTGAAACCTCCTCGAAAAGTTACGATCTTATTATAGTCGAAAAGCATGTTGCGTGCTAACCTGCACGGCAACAATATTCAACAAAAAAGGATGGACGGGGGGTTCTGACACCCTCAGTCCACCCATTTTACACACATGCTTACGCAGTTGTTGTTGCTTGTTGCTCTGTACCTTGGTTTCCTTCTTGCAGAGCATCTGCCATTTTAGCAGTCAGCAGTTTCACAGCGCGAATTGCATCATCGTTACCTGGGATCACATAGTCGATCTCATCTGGATCGCAGTTAGTATCTACGATTGCAACGATTGGGATACCCAATTTGCGAGCTTCTGCTACAGCGATGCGTTCTTTACGAGGATCGATAACAAACAGAGCGTCAGGCAGTTTATCCATGTGAGCGATACCGCCCAAGAATTTTTCCAGACGATCCATTTCTTTGCGCAGAACGATAACTTCTTTCTTAGGCAATACTTCGAAAGTACCATCGTTTTCCATGCGCTTCAGCTCAGCCAAGCGAGATGTACGTTTTTTGATGGTTGTGAAGTTTGTCAGGGTACCACCCAACCAACGTTGGTTGATGAAGTAGTGACCTGTGCGTTCTGCTTCTTCTTTAACGGATTCTTGTGCTTGTTTCTTCGTACCAACGAAGAGCACTTTACCGCCGTCTTGAGCGAGTTCACGTACGAAGTTGTACGCTTCCTCTACTTTTTTAACGGTTTTTTGCAGGTCGATAATGTAGATTCCGTTACGTTCGGTGAAGATATAGCGAGCCATTTTCGGGTTCCAACGACGAGTTTGGTGACCGAAGTGTACACCAGCCTCGAGCAATTGTTTCATCGAAATTACTGCCATATTTCACACCTCCTTCAAAAATGGTTTTTGTGATGCGTACCTCCGCCTCACCGCATGTTCCTAGCAATTCTGCCTTAGGCAGCACCGTTGCCGGAATTGGTGGACGTGCGATTTCAACACCGTAAATGAATATATCATATGGGAGTTTCAATTGCAACAAACGAATTCCATTTATTTCGTAAAAAAGTTTTGATCCTTCTTGGCAGAGGACAAATGGACACATTTGGTCACATTGAAAAAACCGCCTATTTTTTAGGCGGTGTTGTGATCAACTTGACGATGTCTGCTTCCTGAGCGGCGGTCGACACTTCATAGGTACCTACACGAATACGATTTAGCTTGTCGCTCGCGCGTAGCTGTGCCACAAATTGATTGTCGGCAGGAAGGATTCCTTCCTTTACTAGAATCTGCGCTACATCCTCTGCAGTTGCTTTGTAAGGAACAGTGAAAGATACCTTCTTATCTGCTAATGGAGCTTCTACTGTCGGAGCTTTAGGTGCCAACGTATTGGGTGACGTTGGTGTCTGCGTATTCGGTACGGTTGGAATAGACTGGCTGTCCTTACTCTCTGGATTCGTTGGCGGAATCATCTTTTGTTCCGATGAAGCTGCAGGTGTCGTAGGCTGTACAGTTGGCGTCTGCGGTTGCTTAGTCACAGGCGCCACTGTTTGACCTACCTTTGGCGTAACTGGCGCCTTAGGCAATCCATGAGCTGGCTGTACGTTCACTTTCTTTTCTTCCTGCCACTGTTTGTATTCTTCTGCTGTAAGTACGACCATTTCCAGCTCTTGTGCAGCTACTTTCATTTGATCGACAGTCAGGGCTGGTGCTTGCGCAGTTTGCTTAGCCGCTAATAGTCCAATAATGGAGGTAGCCACAATCAGTCCTGCTCCAAATCCAAATAATAGCTCTTGTTTACGCATCGGCAAGACCTCGCTCATGCCTGTCAGCCAAGGAAAAGACCAAATCGATTTCCCCTCTGCCGGCACCGAGTCGTTTTGCGATCTCATCCCGAGACAAACCTTCTTTACTCAGCTCAAAGGCACGGCGATAACGTTCTCGCAGTGCCAGCATATCCACCTCTTGAACTTGAGGTGCTGGTTCTATCCTATCCGTATCATTTGGAGCCTCTTGCTTGTGACTCTCACTCTTTTGCCATTCTTCTTCCATAATGTCTAATCGCTTGCGCAAACTAGCGATATCCTCGAGAAGATCCGCTCTCATTTCCTGCCATTCTGCAGAAAGAAGATGGGTTTCTTGCTTTACCTGTTTTTGAAGACGCTGCACGCTTTTTTCGAGCTCGTCCTTGTCCGTCGTGCGTTGTGTCGGTATTGAGGAAAAGGAGTCAACAGGCTGCTTCTTTTTAATGACAAAAGCAAGAAGCATACTGATCATTCCTGCTCCAATCAGGATGGGATACACTACGTCCATGTTGTCCACCTTTATTTCTGGCTTGACTTCGTTTATAAAGAAATATCTATAATACGTCCACGCAATGGATCTCTCATGAGATCAGCATTCGTAGATACACCTTCGCTCGATTCAGACAATTGACTTCCAGCGGATTCTTTTTTGTCCTGATGTTCTTGCTGTCCTTGCTTTTTTTCTCGTTCGCGTATCTGGTTCTTTTGTGATTGCTCAAGATCGCTCGGGCGCTGGCGCATATGTTCATCCAGGTCTCTTCGCTGATCAATCATTGATTGTTGTTCATGCATGGTTCGTTGTTGCTGATGCTCCTGAATTCGGCTGACTTCTAGCGTACGTGGTATTGCCACCTGCAATTCAACCGCTTTCAAACTCATATGGCCCCAACTCCCTTTGTCACACTAAGTATGTAAGCATCCTGGATTAGATGAGAGTTGCTGTGCTAATTTCACCGTCCAGCACAATAAATCGCGTTCTCGCATACTCGTGCTTGATAAAGTGCACCAGCTTTCCAAACGTCATTTTAATTCCTGGATACATCACATGATATGCCTCAATAGCTGCTGGGCCTTCCCCTTTCAGCTCGAGTTCAATATCATTTCTGCGTGCTTCCAATTCCTTGCTTTCTTTTTCCAAAACCAAACGAGTATTGGTTAGCTTGATTTGCATGAGACGTTTGTCTGCTGGAAGTTCTTTGCTGACTTGAAGAATCTGATTAATAACGCCTAGGCCTTGATCTGTTTTGCGTAAATTTTCATACACATTTTGTAGTTCTTTTTGAATGTTCGCCAGTTCTTGTCTTAATTCTGGTTTTACTCCTACTTCGAGTATCGTAGGAGTGGCGCTGCTGTTCCCAAATACTCGTGCCACAATCTTTTCCCCAGCTTGAAGCACGCCACCAATAATGAAGCCTTTTGCTCCTTTGCAGATGATTTGCTTTCCGGCTCGTATGGTTGAGAACATGATGCTTTGTGAAACAATCACTTGATTGCCAGCCGTTACATTGGCGTTTTGGATAAAGGATGTCCGAACATCTTTCCCCGCAACAATGCAGCCTTTGTCCTGAGCAACAATCCCGCTTTTGATTTCAATAGAGCCCTCCGCGTACAACTCGGCCCCTTCTACACTGCCAAGTACACGGATATCTCCTGATGACTTTACGCGAAAGCCATTCAATACGTTCCCGCGAATGACCACCGTTCCCACAAAATCAATATTGCCAACACCAAAATCGACATCCCCGTTTACTTCAAATACGGGAAACACGTTCATTTTTGCCTGTTCCGTGAAGGAGACTTGTCCGTCAATAGCGGCGTATAGCATCGTCCGCTCTTGATTGAGCACAACATTTTTCCCAGGCTTTATGTTTATTTCCTTGCCGGCTTTGGGAGCGATGGGCTCTCCGGTAACTGCTGTGCCTGGTTGTCCCTGGCTTGCTGATATTTTACGTGCCAAGAGTTGTCCTTTTGCCACATTAGGGATTGTCGTCACATTATAAAAATCAACTCGACCATCCTCTAGCTCTTTTGGACCTTCCCCTTCATTAATAGATGCCAAATAGGGGTACTCGATAGTCGCATCGGTTCCGGCCACAGGTGCAATCCCCTGAGCAACCTTTACTCTCGCATTTGCATACTTCGCGGGTAAGGTACACAAGTTCTGGACTACATCATCGAGAATTCCATACTTCACATTGCTTGTTTGTAATGCTTTGTAAACATCTGTTTCCAAGACGACAATTTCGTCGATATCTTGTTCGTCCGCACGTAGAAGTACCTCAGCCTCTAATTTATCAGCTGAAATTTTTACTTCTATTTTATAATTCCCGATTCCTTCCATCATTCTACCCCTCTCAAGCTTGGGTAATGTCCCCTTACATTAATTGCGATTTCCATCTGGACAACGCAGAACGAAGTCGGAAAAGAGCTTTGGAGTGCAACTGGGATATTCTTGAAGGTGACAAGCTCATGATTTCCGCAATTTCTGATAAGGTCATTTCTTCAAAATAAAACAAGGAGACAACCAATCGTTCCTTTTCAGGTAATTTGTCGATGACCGTTACTAGAACCTCTTTTAAGCTGGATACTTCCGCCACATTATCAGGGCGAGGTGTGAGCTCGTCAATGATATACGAATGTCTTGCTGTTTTTTGTTCGTCTTCATCCCCTACTGCCTCATCGATAGAAACCATGCTGGCAAGAGAGGTTTCCAAGAAAACCTGTTGAAGCTCCTTTTTGCTTATTCCCAGATAATTAGACACTTCTTGATCGGTTGGCATTCGCAGCATTTGCTGTTCCAAGGTGGTGTATGCTTCTTCGATTTTTTTGGCCTTGTCTCGAACAGTACGAGGGATCCAGTCGTTCTCGCGTAGTCCATCGATCATTGCACCACGAATCCGCCACATGGCGTACGTCTCAAATTGGAGACCCCGGGTATGATCGAATTTAGCCAAAGCGTCCAATAGTCCAAAGCGCCCATAACTAATCAAGTCATCCTTGTCCACATTTGCTGGCAGATTAATCGCCAACCGATTTGCCACCTTATCTACCAGTGGCAAAAACCGCGTGACCAAGTCAACCTCCGCCTCGCGACTTCCCTCTTGTTTCCACATGACCCATTTATCGAACTCTTTTGCTTTTTCTTGACTGGTTAGCCGTGCCACGAATAGTCACCAACCTTTACTCATCTGATAAGCGCCTAACGACCTCTGCAACGGTGGCTGGATCCTCAGTAGGATGAACCCTTTCCATCTTGTTGATTGAGAGTGGTGCAAATGTTTGATCTTCCTGTTCTAATAGTTGTCCAATTTCCAGTACGACCCCACCTTCCGCTAGAGGAGAGCCTGTCTCCTCTAGCGTGTCCGTAACCATTGGTGGAGTAGATGACTGTATGAACGTTGCGAGCAGCCAACGAATTGGAAATGCAGCGAGGAAGAATAGGACAAATGCGATACCTGCTCTCTCCAGTGATACGAGCCAGACATTACTCGCCACAGCCGTACCCAGCGTCACAAGAAATGCGAGCATTCCTAATCCAAAATTAATCCAAATGGTTCCTAACATTTGTTATACTTCCTTCACACCTTGATTTACGGTCCTGATTTGAAGAATGCCGTTTGTGGCATCTAACTCTATTGTCCGACCGCAGTTTCCCCCTGTATCTTCTGCCACGATCTTTATATGAGCATCCTTCAATGCAAGTTTGCACGCCTCTACATTCCGAGGCCCAATCCGCATGGTGTCATTATTCCCTAAAAATGCGAACATTTGTGCACCGCCAGCCAATTTTGCAACTGTGTGTCTGGTCTCAGCACCAGCCTTCACCATCAACTGAATCAGATGGGGGATTGCTGTATCCGCATACTTGCCTATTGTTAGCTCCCCGCTTTTAGCCAAAGACGATTCAGGGAGCATGACATGTGCCATACCTGCAATTTTATGGATATGATCGTAGAGCACTACCCCTACGCAAGAACCTAAACCGGTAGTACGCAGCTTACTCGGCGGCTTTGCCACCCCAAGATCAGCCATCCCTATCTTAATAATCTCCATCGAACGGAACCCCTAATGAACGAAATAGTGTTGGGAGCGATTCAGGATCAGGAATTAAGAAAAAGTTCCCTTTTACTTGATCATTGCCTTCGAAAAAAGCGGTGTCAATCGTGAGGGCAAAGTCACCCGCTTGACCCAACGCTATTAATCCATAACTTAGAATAGCTCCAGCCATATCCACAGCGAGTGCAGGTACAGACGGTTGTAAATTTAATTGTGTAAAATCAGCTAACGATGATAGATAAGAGCCTGTTAAGATGTTGCCAATCTCATGCAGCGCTGAAATCTCCAGCTCTTCCCACTCGTACACATCTTTATTAATTCCTGTAATTTGTTCGAGTAGGTGCTTGGCAGAATCCAAATCAAGGATGAAAAACATGTTCCCTGGACAATCGCCTTCAACGCGGAGGAAGACGGTCACTACTACAGTTTCCGCTCCTCCTACACAATCTGCAACTTCGTCGAAAGGGATAATCTTGACTTGTGGAACTTTCATATCGATTTCTTTTTGTATGAGCTTGGAGAGAGCCGTGGCAGCGTGACCAGCACCGATGTTCCCGATTTCCCGTAAAACGTCAAATTGGAAATCTCCAAACTTCGTAAAATCGCCCATTTTACTTACCCCTCAATTGCGTCCAACTGCTTGATTTCCTCAGTGCTCAATACTTTATCGAGATTTAAGAGGATTAACAGTCGTTTATCCAGCTTAGCGACACCTCGCAAATAAGCAGCTTCCACTCCTCCAACAACCTCTGGAGGCGGTTCAATCGCATCAACTGGTATATCGATAACATCGTTAGCAGCATCTACAATGAGACCCACTTCCAATTCACCTACGGCCACGATAATGATTCGAGTTGCTTCGGAATAGACGCTTTCTTCGAGACTAAAGCGATTGCGTAGGTCAATAATCGGTGTCACAACGCCACGCAGATTAATAACCCCTTTGACGAAACTAGGCGTTCGCGGAACTCTTGTGATGTGCTCCAGCTTTTCAATGGATTTGACTTGATGAACCTCTACGCCATACTCTTCGTCCTTCAATCGAAAGACAATCACTTTGACTTCGCTAATGACTTCTTTTTGATCGAGCATGCGGCTGCCCCTCCTTCTACTTAATCAGCGAGTTACAATCTATGATGAGCGCGACCTGTCCGTCTCCCAAGATCGTTGCACCTGAAATAGCAAATACATTAACCAGATATTTGCCGAGAGATTTTAGAACAATCTCTTGTTGACCGATGAACGAATCGACGACAAGGCCTGCCATTTTCTCACCTTTACGTACGATGACGACTGCCACTTCATCTTCCATCGTTTCCCCATTCTCAGGTACTTGGAAAATGTCCTGCAGCGAAACGAGCGGAACTACACGTCCCCGGAAGTCGATCACTTTTTGGCGGTGAGCCATCATGATTTGATCTTTTTTAAATACAGCCGTCTCAATGATGGAGCTGAGTGGGACAGCGTACTTCTCATCTTTCACTTGTACCAGCATCGCGGAAATGATAGAGAGCGTAAGCGGCAATTGAATGAGGAAAATCGTGCCCTGACCGCGCACAGAATCTACGCTGACACTGCCACCCAACGATTCAATTTTGGACTTAACGACATCCAGTCCAACACCACGACCGGAAATATCAGATACAACCTCCGCTGTACTAAAGCCTGCTGCAAAAAGCAACTCGTGGATTTGCTTGTCGCTCATGCTATCTGCAGTAGCAGGATTGACAATCCCTCTCTCAAGCGCTTTTTTGAGAACTTTATCTTTATTGATTCCAGCACCGTCATCTTTTACTTCAATAAATACATGGTTCCCACTATGGAAAGCGCGGAGCTCGATTTTTCCTTCCTCTGGCTTACCCGCCTTTTTCCGATCTGCTGGAGACTCAATTCCGTGGTCAAGCGAGTTACGCAGCAAGTGATTGAGTGGGTCCCCGATTTCGTCGATGACAGTACGGTCCAATTCTGTCTCCGCACCGATAATCTCCAGATTCACTTTTTTATTCAGATCTTTTTGCAGATCGCGAATCATACGTGGGAAACGATTGAATACTTGCTCCACCGGAACCATCCGCATGGTCAAAATGATGTTTTGCAAATCGCCACTAATCCGACTCATGTGCTCCACGGTTTCCTGCAGTTCATTCTTTCCGATCTCGCGTGCCAACTGCTCCAAACGACCGCGGTCAATGACTAATTCGCTAAACAGATTCATCAAGATATCCAAGCGTTCGATATCCACACGAATTGTTTTTCCACCAGCCGTCGCCTTCTTCGCAGGTGCTTGAGGAGCTTCTGCTGCTCCTTTTTCAGCTGGCGCTGGCGTCTGTTGCACTACGGGAGCAGGTGGAGCTTCACTCTTCAATTGAATCGTTTCGATTGTCACATCTTGGATTTCCGAAATGTTAAGAATCGTAGTTCGTACTTTTTCAATCGATTGCTCCGTCACATAGGCGATTTCAAACGATTGTTCAAATCGTTCATTCTCGATATCTTCAACAGCTGGCTTCGTTTTGATCACTTCACCCATGGATTCCAATTGATCAAAAACCATGTAAGAGCGAGCAGCCTTGAGCAAGCAGTTTTCATTCAATGTAACTTTGATCCACAAAACGTTATTTCCGAGCTCCTGAGACTGCTTCAAGACCATCATTGCATAATCGTCCAGCTCATGCTCTTCAGCTGGTGTACTTTCCTCTTGCGGTGCTTCCACTACCATCGTAGCAGCTGCTACTTCCTGCTCGGCTGAAAAATCTCCAGCTACAATCGCCCGCAGCTTCTTTACAATAGCGGATACATCCGCTGAACCGTCTCCACCCTCTGTGATATCGATGACCATGCCTTCAATCAAATCTACGCTCTGAAAAATAGCGTCCATGATATCACTGGTAATCGTTAACTTCTGATTGCGAATCAGGTCCAGTACATTTTCCGCTTCGTGAGTCAAACTCGCCATGTCTTCAAAGCCCATGGTCGCCGACATACCCTTCAATGTATGAGCGGAACGAAAAATCTCTTTGACGTGGCCAATATTACCCGGATCACTTTCCAAGAGTAACAAGTTGGCGTTGATTGCCTGTAGGTGTTCCTTTGACTCCTCAATAAACATGTCCAAATACTGATTCATATCCATAGGTGATCCACCTCCCAAAAATCAGTGCAAGAGCTTGCACAACAGCTCTGGAATCTTTTCTAATGGGGCCACGTTGTCTGCCAAGCCTGCTTGAATCGCTGCTCGTGGCATTCCGTATACGACACA
The DNA here is from genome assembly GCF_003013475.1 of Brevibacillus porteri. Lineage (GTDB taxonomy): Bacteria > Bacillota > Bacilli > Brevibacillales > Brevibacillaceae > Brevibacillus > Brevibacillus porteri. Next base: position 42,524 of record NZ_PXZO01000039.1, on the reverse strand, counting down.
ACTCGACTCATCTTCGATAATACTTGTGACAGCGCCAAGCTCCTTCATACGCTTTAGCCCTTTAGTCCCATCATTTCCCATGCCTGTCATGATGATTGCCCATTTGTCTACGTTTGTCAATTGACTGACTGATTCAAACAGGATATCGACAGACGGTCTGTGACCGCCTCGTGGCTCCTCTTGATGTAAATAGGCCTGAAGTCTCCCATTTACTTGACGAACTTCGAAATGGAAGCCTCCTGGAGCGATGTAAGCTGTACCATTTTCCAAATACTCGCCATCGACAACCTCGGTTACTCGAATTTGGCATAACGAGTCTAGCCGATTTGCTAACGATTTTGTGAAACCTGCTGGCATATGCTGAACGATGGCAATTGGTGCCGGAAAATTCGCCGGAATTGCAGTGAGTACACTCTGCAATGCTTTAGGACCACCCGTAGATGTACCTAAAACCACCAGTCTTGCCTTTCCGCCCACTTGTGACCGCATCACGGCAGGCGGGCTCGGTATTTTCGTACGTATTACTGGAGATGCCGGTGCAGCTTTTGATTCGGAAGATACCAGTTTGACTATGCGAGGGATCTGCTTTCTCAAACGTACTTTCGATGCTGCCGCAGCCTTCACGCGCTCGATAAGACGATCGCCCACTTTGTGGATGTCGAGAGAAATTGGACCAGACGGCTTCGTTACAAAGTCAAACGCGCCTAGCTCCAACGCATGAATCGTAGCTTCGGCCCCTTCTTTTGTCAGGCTGCTCAACATGACAATAGGAACCGGGCATTCATTCATCAGCTTTTCCAAAGCGTCCAAACCGTTCATAACCGGCATTTCAATGTCGAGAGTTAGAACATCCGGCGCCAGTTCTTTACATTTTTCAATACATTCGAGTCCATTCTTAGCTCGATCAATCACTTCAATCTCAGGATCCGTTGATAAAATGTCCGAAATTACTTTACGCATGAATGCAGAATCGTCCGTGACGAGAACGCGGATTTTGCTCATTCGAATGTCGCTCCCTTCCTACTTTTATGTCTCATCGTATGAAGTGCCTCAACTTCGCAAGAAATCCATTGAGACCACTGACAGAAGCATCTGAAGTACCCGGACGATCCAAATACCGTTCTACCAGATTTCGTATGCTTCTCGCGGCTTGCGATTGTGGATATGTAAGTAGAAAAGGACGCTGCATTTTAACAGCTTTTGAAACATAAGGATCATCCGAAACATATCCAAGCGACTGAATATCCAGATTCAAAAAGCGTTTAGAAACCATCGCAAGCTTGTCCGCCGTCATTTTCCCTTCTCTCTCCGACGACGCTCGGTTTATCACCAATCGAATGGAGACAGCGGGGTTACGTGCGTGTAGCATCTTGATGACTGCATATGCATCCGTTATCGCTGGTGGTTCGGGGGTGGTAACGAGGATGACCTCGTCTGAGGAGAGCATGAATCGCATGGATTCTTTTGAAAAACCTGCTCCCGTATCAAAAATGATTGTGTCGGCATAGCCTTGCAGCGGGTCCAGATGAGAGAATAAGCGATCAAGCTTGTGATCATCTAATTGCATAATCTGTGTAAATCCAGAACCACCCGCGATAAATTCTAAGCCTCCTGGCCCGTGCTCGATAATGTCCCAAACAGTCGTATCTGGCTCTAACAAATGAAACAGATGCTTTTTTGGTGTAATTCCCATTAATACATCCAGATTTGCCAGACCCAGATCCAAGTCAAACAAAACCGCCTTATGACCCTTCTCAATCAAACCAAGCCCAAAATTCAAACTGAAATTGGACTTGCCGACACCACCTTTTCCACTCGTCACTGTCACCAGTCTAGTTGGTCGTGTCTTCTTGTTTTGTAGCATCCGCTCACGGAGTTGCTCTGCTTGGTCACGCATCTGTTTACTCTCCCATAATCATCGTTGAAACCAGCTCGGGTGTAGCTACAACGATATCATCTGGTACATTTTGACCTGTCGTTACATAGGAGAGCTGTAGATTCATCTCCTGACAAACATTCAACATCGTGCCAAAGCTGTTCGTTTCATCCGCTTTTGTAAAAATGACTTGCTTCACTTGAACTTCCGCAAAATTTTGGACGATCGCTTTCATATCGTTGGATTTGGAGCTCAAGCTAAGTACTAGATAGTTCACGCTGTCTTTTCCATGCTCCAACAATTCACGAATGCCTTCCACGTATTCATCGTTGCGAAAATTTCGTCCAGCCGTATCGACAAAAATGAGGTCACAATCACTTAAACGTTCCATCGCTGCCGCCATTTCTTTCGGAGAAAAGACAACCTCCAGCGGGACATTCAAAATGTTTGCGTACGTCTTCAATTGTTCTACTGCTGCCATTCGATACGTATCAGCCGTGATAAAGCCGATTTTTCGTTTTTCCTTCAACATGCTGTTCGCCGCAAGCTTCGCAATGGTCGTTGTTTTTCCAACCCCTGTCGGACCGAAAAAGAAAGCATACCGTACGTTCTTACCCAGCTTTGGCGAAGATGCTGTATATGGCTCAATCATCGAAGTGATAATCGTTCGGCATACAGCAAATGCTTCTTCCTCCGTCCACTTTTCACCCGGTTGCGACATTTCCATTACTTTTCGAATGATTTCCGCTGTTAGCTCTTCAGTCACTTCTTGTTTCAGTAGCTTTGCACGAATAGACTGTATCTCTGGAGGAAGTTGTTCACTTAAGTCATGCACCAACAGCTTTTGAAACATTTGACGCATATCTCGCATTTCAGTGGCAATCGCGTCATGATTGCTTGCGGGTAAAGCTCTTTCTTGGGTTGTCATGACAGGAGCATGCTGCTCAGCTGGCTCTCCTTGCTTTTGCACAGCTCTCGTATCTGGGATCTCTTCTTTTGGAGGCGTCGCAACCGCGGTTTGTGTTATCGCGGCTACGACCTGCTCCCTACCTGTTGATTCAACTTGTTGATTCTCCGATGTTTTTGTCACAGTCGGTCTTCGATACGCTTGAGCAGCGGTGTACGTACCCGTCTGCGATTTGGGCAAAACGTTGTTGGTTCGATGTTCAGCTGCTACTGTTGGATTTTCTCGCTCGGATGCCTTTTCATCGACAGCAGCGATTACTTCGATTCGTTGTTTGCCAAACATCCCGAACAATCCACCTGTTTTTATCGGCTTGGAATTAAGAATCACAGCATCCATTCCTAAGTCCGTCCTGATTTTTCCCATTGCTTCTGGCATCGAATCGACAATGTAACGTTTTACCCTCACGAAATGTTCACCATCCCTACGCTTTGCACTTCAACATGTGGTTCGAGCTCGCTGTACGACAAAACGGGAACGTCTGGCATCATGCGATCTACTAATTGACGCAAGTACATTCGGACCGCTGGTGATGAAAGAATGATCGGCTGTTGACCCGAGTTGATCATTTTGCTCACTTCAGTCGACATGTTTTGGAATATTCGCTGAGACGTTTCCGGATCCATCGCCAGATAGCTTCCTTGCTCAGACTGTTCCACACGTTCAGAGATTGCTTTTTCCAATCCTGCTCCAGCTGTAAGCACGCGAAGTGGTTGTCCTGGCTCCGTAAATTGGAGTGTGATCTGTCGCGCCATCGCCTGTCTCACATATTCTGTCAGTACATCTGGATCTTTTGTATACAAGGCTTGATCCGCAAGTGCTTCAAGGATGACGTGGAGATTTCGAACAGACACTTTTTCACGCAACAGCTTTTGCAATACTTTTTGTACGTCCCCAATGGCGAGCATACTTGGAATCAGCTCGTCTACGAGAACTGGTGCTGTCTCCCTTACATTGTCGATCAGGGCCCTTGTTTCCTGGCGACCTAACAATTCGTGGGCATGTCGCTTGATGACCTCTGTCAAGTGTGTAGCCACAACAGATGGCGGATCGACAACTGTATAGCCGGAAAGCTCAGCAATCTCCTTATTCTCTTCTGTTACCCATAATGCAGGCAATCCAAACGCAGGTTCTACGGTTTCTATACCAACAATAGAATCATCTTCGATCCCCGGGCTCATCGCCAGATAGTGATCCAGCATGATTTCCCCTTTTGCGACCTGGTTGCCTTTTATTTTAATCATATATTCATTCGGTCGAAGCTGGATGTTGTCACGTATACGAATGACCGGTACAACAATCCCCATCTCGAGTGCGATTTGTCTTCGAATCATAATGACCCGATCTAACAAATCTCCTCCCTGCTTCACATCGGCAAGCGGGATTAAGCCATAACCGAACTCGAATTCGATCGGATCGACCTGTAACAGGTTCACGACACTTTCTGGACTGCGTACTTCTTCCAATTGCTGCTCTTCCACCTGATCGGCGGATTCTTGGATTTGCATCTTTTGGTTCTTCTCCATTTTCCAAGCAGCAAATCCCATTATCCCGCATACCGGAAGTACAGGCAGAATTCCAATCGGTGTAAAGACACCCAGCAATAACATGCATCCGGCTACGATATAGAGAAGACGCGGAAAGCTGAACATTTGCTTGACGATGTCTTCACCAAGACCTTCACCAGAAGTGGAACGCGTTACAATAATACCCGCTGCGGTCGAGATTAAGAGCGCTGGAATCTGGCTCACCAGTGCGTCACCGACAGACATGGTAGTGAATCGAGAGGCAGATTCAGCAAAGCTCATATCGTGAATGAGCATCCCGATGATAAAACCACCAATAATATTTACGATAAAAATGATAATACCCGCGATGGCGTCCCCTTTTACGAATTTGCTGGCACCATCCATTGCTCCATAAAAGTCAGCTTCGTTCTCAATCTTTTTTCTTCGGACACGTGCATCTGCTTCTGTGATCATCCCTGCATTCAGATCGGCGTCGATACTCATCTGTTTACCAGGCATCGCGTCGAGCGTAAAACGTGCTGCTACCTCAGCTACACGCTCAGAACCTTTCGTGATTACGATAAACTGAATAATGATCAAGATCAGAAACACGACGAAACCGACGACTTGATTACCACCGACTACAAAGCTACCGAACGTTTCAATAACTTTACCGCCTTCACCGTGCGATAGAATATTTCTCGTCGTCGACACGTTCAAGGCTAGTCGAAAAAGTGTTGTAATAAGCAAAACCGTCGGAAAGATCGAGAATTCCAAAGTTTCTTTTGTATACATCGACACAAGCAAGATGGTCAATGCAAGGGAGATATTCAAAATCAACAGCAAATCAAGTAGCGCTGAAGGAAGTGGGATTACCATCATGACAACAATGCTTATGACAAAAAGGATCGTACCAACTTCTTTAAATTTGAATCCCACTGGTTATCCTCCTTCCATTTATTTCACTTTCCCTTGCAGCTTGTAGACGTACGCGAGAACTTCCGCGACCGCTTTAAACATCTCTTCGGGAATTTGTTGCCCAACTTCAACTTGACTATAGAGAGCCCGGGCCAAGGGCTTGTTTTCCATGGTAACGATACGATGCTTTTTCGCTACTTCCCTTATTTTTAATGCTAGATAGTCTTGCCCTTTGGCGATTACCGTCGGTGCACTCATCGCACTTGCGTCATAGCGAACGGCAACAGCAAAGTGAGTCGGGTTCGTAATAATGACATCCGCTTTGGGAAGCTCCTGCATCATACGGCGAATGGCCATACTTCTTTGCCGTTCACGAATCTTCCCTTTGATAAGCGGATCACCTTCCGCTTGCTTATGCTCGTCCTTGAGATCCTGCTTGGACATCCGCAGATTCTTTTCATGCTCATAACGCTGATAGGCGTAGTCCAGAATCGCGAGAATGAAAAGCAATAACCCGAGATAGATTCCCAGCTTTGTCACCTCTTCGGCAGTAAACGATAGGACTGCTCCGAGAGACAATAAGGAAAGCTGTACAACTTGTTCCTTTGCATTCCACAAAATGACGTACGCGACATATATGCCTGCGCTTATTTTCAATAAAGATTTCAGTAGCTCTACGAGCGAGCGTAAGGAAAAAATTCGTTTTGCCCCTTTAATCGGATCGATCTTTTCCAGTTTCATTTGAAGGGGTTCTGTACTAATTAGCCAGCCTACCTGCATGTAGTTCACCGCAAATGCGACAAGAAAACTCAAGCCCAGAATAGGTCCTACAATTTTTATCGCTTCAAATACGAGCTGCATCACGATGACTTTTAAATTTTCTTCATTTAATTGCCACGTGGTGTATGTAATCAATGACTCCCGCATCAAATCTTGAAATGTGCCTAGCATGGTAGAGCCAAGCATCATTAACAGAAAGAAAAATGCTGTCAAAGATAGGGCTGGGGAAAGATCCTGACTTTTCGCGACTTGCCCTTTTTTTCGTGCGTCTTGCTTTTTCTTGGGCGTAGCTTTTTCTGTCTTTTCCCCATTAAAAAATTGAAGATCTACTTGATAAGAAAGCCTCAATTGATTCATGGTGATCCTCCGAGCGATTTCATCATTTCTGCAAGTGCCCGGAACATGTTCCCAAACAATCCGTTCAGGGTCAGCAAGAACGCAGGCATCACCACGATAAGCAGTAAAAAGCCCGCAAGCAGTTTAATGGGCAAGCCCACCACAAAGATATTAAACTGCGGGACAGATTTGGCGATAATACCAAGAGAGAGATCAACCAGAAACAATGCAACGACGATAGGCGCCGCAATCATAAATGCACTCACAAACATCGTTTGAAATGTTTTTACTGCTGTCATCATGACGTTTTCGCTTCCGAAAGCCGCCCACATGATGTCCACCGGTATAACCTGGTAACTGCTTATCACACCTTGTATCAGCATGTGATGCCCGTCAATACTGAAAAAGTACAGGACAGCCAGAATGTTTTTGAAGTTACCTGTCACCGGGATATATGTACCCGTTTTGGGGTCAATCACGTTTGCCATTGCAAGACCCATCTGCATGTCCATCAGTCCGCCGGCAACCTGAATGGCGATAAACATCATTTCACATATGTAACCAAGAATGACACCAACAAGCGCTTCCTTCATGACATACAGAATAAATGTCAAATCCATCGGAATCTCGCCTTGCACCGGCAAGGATTGAAAACTGATGACGGCCATGACAAATGCAAGACCGATTTTAAACTGATTCGGTACACCACGAATGGAAAAGAACGGAGCCGTTACAAAAAAGGCACTCATTCGGACAAAAACAAGCAAGAATACGGGCAGATACATCAGAAAAAGATTCATATGCTACCCAACAAAACGATGAAGGTTACCGAAGATCCCCATCGTAAAATCAAGCAGTACCCGAAGCATCCATGGACCAGCAGCCAAGATCACGACAAATACGGCCACGATCTTTGGAATGAAAGCGAGTGTCTGCTCCTGAATTTGTGTCGTTGCCTGAAAGACACTGACCATCAAACCGACCAGTAAGGCGACCCCAAGTGCGGGTGCCGAAATGAGCAGGATGGTATAAACAGAGCTTTGGGCAATCTGCATAAGTAATTCTTGTGTCATGCTCTACCTCCTGAGGCATTCGGAATGTCGCTAAAAACTGGTCAAAAGTGATCTCACAATGAGATACCAGCCGTCCACCATGATGAACAATAAAATCTTAAACGGCAATGAAATCATAACCGGCGGTAACATCATCATCCCCATCCCCATCAAAATACTGGAGACGATCATATCAATTACGAGAAAAGGAATGAATATCATAAAGCCGATCTGAAAAGCCGTCTTCAATTCACTAATGGCAAAAGCAGGTACCAGTGCATTCAAAGGAATATCTTGGATCGATTTTGGTCGTTCGGCTTTTGTGTATTCCAGAAAAAGTGCTAAATCTTTTTCACGCGTCTGCTTTGCCATAAATTCCTTAAAGGGGATGACTGCTGCGTCAAGTGCCTGCTGTTGCGTTAGCTTGCCTTGCATAAATGGCTGCACGGCTGTTTCGTTTACTTGTCCGAGTGTCGGAGCCATAATGAAAAATGTCATAAACAACGCAAGGGCAATCAATACCTGATTCGGTGGCATTTGTTGAGTTGCCAACGCATTTCGTACAAAAGACAAGACAATCATAATTCGCGCAAAACTGGTCATTAAAAGCAAAATCGCTGGAGCTACAGATAGTACTGTCAAAATCAGTAACAGCTGAATGGCCGTCGATGTCTCCTGCGGTGTTCCTGTTCCGCCGCCTATCTTCAAATCAATGCTCGGAACAAGCGGTGTCCCCGCTGGCGCCGCCATGACCATATCAGGTACGGATAGCAACACTGCGACAAGCATCAGCACCTGCAAAAAATATTTCATTTTTGGTCCCCTCTGTCCTGAGCTTGCTCTTTCTTCCAATGTTCTGTTTGGTTTGGACGATTTTTCAAGTCGTTCCATTGACCCTGCAACAGATCTTGAAAGCTTTTGCCGTCCATATCAGAAGAAAACAAGATTTCTTCTTCTGCCTGCTTCTTCTTACCGAACGGGAGCCACTCTAGCGAGAATGGGCTTTTCATTGGTTTGATCTCTGCGTCAGCTAAGATCAGATCTACCTCTTCACCCGGTTCGATCCTACGAAGCAATTGAACGTTTTCTCCCACGCCCACGATGTACAATGACTCGCCGATCATAACAACCTGAAGTGTTTTGCCATTGCCTAACGCAGTAGCGCTAATCACTTTAATTGGTCCATGACTTTGAGCCCCTTGACGTCGACCAAGAAAACGGAGCAATAAAAAGATCAATACTGCAATAAAGCCAAGCGAAAAGATGACTTGAACTAGATACCCGATCATACTTCCTGTTCCGCTGCCCGGAATGGCCGCCGGCTGTTCACTGCCGGCGGGCGCATTGCTAGTTGGCACTTTTCCCTGGTTGTACGCATCCGCTACTGAACCTTCCGCAAATGCGGTACTCGGCAGGGAGGAGACGAAAAGCAACAGGATCAGACTGAAGGCTAAAATGAGTCTTGCCCCTGCATTCCGGATCATCATCATTAGCTCATTGTCTTTTTGATCGCTTCCAAAACGCGATCCGCCTGGAATGGTTTTACGATGAAGTCTTTTGCGCCCGCCTGGATCGCATCGATTACCATCGCTTGTTGACCCATCGCGGAGCACATGATCACACGCGCGTTAGGATCCAATTTTTTAATTTCTTTCAATGCAGAAATTCCATCCATCTCTGGCATGGTAATATCCATGGTTACGAGATCAGGTCCCAATTCTTTATACTTTTCAACTGCTTGTGCACCGTCACTTGCTTCCCCTACGACGCTATACCCGTTTTTCGAAAGAATTTCCTTGATCATCATACGCATGAATGCTGCATCGTCTACGATTAAAACTTTGTTAGACATGAATAGCTCCTCCCTAATGCTTCCCTCTTGATTGGATTATTGTAATTTTTGAACACGATCTATCTGACTGATGATGTCTGTAACACGAACCCCAAAGTTCTCATCAATGACGACAACCTCGCCCTTGGCAATTAGTTTGTTGTTCACCAAAATATCTACATGCTCACCTGCCAGCTTGTCCAACTGTATAATCGATCCAGCGGACAAGTCAAGGATTTCTCTAATAAGCTTTTTCGTACGACCTAACTCAACTGTTACTTGCAATGGAATATCGTGAAGCAGGTTTAAGTTCTGTATGTCTCCTGTATACATAGGAGCACCTCCAAGCGGAGCAAATTGTGCTGGTACTACATTCGCCTGACTAGCTGCAAGACCTCCGAAATGCTGTGGTGTTGGCGGAGCCATTGGAGGCTGCTGATACATACCTGGGTACGGAGCGTAGCCTGGTGGCATCATTGGTTGTCCATACGCGTCAGGATACATCGGCGGCTGTCCTGGGTAGCCCATTGGCTGTGCGTAACCCGGTTGTTGCTGATACACCGGTTGTTGCTGTTGTGGCGGCGCTACAGGCGGTACGTGGCTCTGTGGTTGCTCCGGCGCACTTGATTGGATAGAAGGAGCCGACAGACTCATAGCAGGCAGAGAAGGCATCTCTATCTCATCTATGAGGGCGGCCACTGCTGCTTCATCCTCTGAACCTCCAACCAATCTATCAATCATCTTTTTCGCAAAGGAAAGCGGGAGAAGCTGCATAATATTGGAATCGATAAGTTCGCCTTGCTCTCCTACCTTTAAGCGGAAAGATACTTTCACCAGAGGACTGTCATCATCAGAGAAGCTGTCTCCACCCTTGCCTTGCGCCAGATCCATTACATCGATGCCAGGTGGCGTAATATTAATGAACTGGTTGAAAATCGTCGACATGGACGTAGCAGCGGAACCCATCATCTGATTCATTGCTTCCTGAACCGCGCTGATATGAAGCTCTGACATTTCAGTGCTCGCTGGTCTGCCGTCTCCGCCCATCATCAGATCCGCGATAACTGCAGCATCTTCCATGCGAATGACTAGCAGGTTAATTCCTTTGAAACCGTCTGTATATTCCACGTGGACGGCCACGTGAGGAATCGGAAATTCGCTTTCCAATTCATCGACATTAACTACGGAAACAGTAGGGGTAGTAATATCTACTTTTTGACTTAATAAAGTAGATAACGCGGTAGCTGCGCTCCCAAAGGAGATATTACCAATTTCTCCGAGTGCATCTTGTTCAAACGGGGACAGAAAATCGGCAACATCCTGGGTCACTGCCGACACAGCTTCCTCTTCGTCCTCAACCAAGTTGTTCGCACGTAACAGCGCGTCAATCTCGTCTTGAGAAAGCATATCTCTACTCATTTTGTTCCTCCCCCTCCTCTATGACTTCATCAATCTGTACGGCGACCCTTCCTTTAAGTGTTCCTGGCTGACCCAAGAACTTTAAGTGGTCGCCCACTTTAATTTTCAACTTGTTGTCGATTGATTGATCTAATTGAATGACATCACCTTTTTGCAGCTGCAGGAAATCTCCTACTGTAATCGTAGCTGTCCCCATTTCAGCAACAATCGGCAATTTTGCAACTTTTACTCGCTCTTCTACACGCAGACGCTCTTCTTCATCCCGCGTTTTCTTTTGTTTGGAGAACCAGTATTGTCCAGACAGCTTTGTCATGATGGGCTCCAGTACCACGTGAGGCAAACAGAGATTGATCATTCCTGTTGTATCGCCGATTTTGGTACTAAAGGAGATTACCACGACAATCTCGTTAGGTGAGACGATCTGCATGAACTGTGGATTCATCTCCAAACCTTCCTGGTACGGATCTAGCTCAATGATTTGCTTCCATGCCTCGTGGAAAGTATCCAGCGCTTTGCCGAATACGCGTTCCATCACCGTTGTTTCAATTTCCGTAAGGGCGCCCATCTTTTCCGGAATCGCCCCCTGTCCTCCCAGAAGTCGATCCAGCATAGTATAGGCGATGTTTGGATTTACTTCCAAAACCATTCGTCCTTCCAGCGGAGGAGCTTCAAAGATGTTCAAGATGGTCATCTTGGGAATAGAACGTATAAATTCGTCATACGGCAATTGATCGACGGAGGCAACCGTAATTTGCACGAAGGTACGGAGCTGAGCTGAAAAATACGTAGTCAACAGCCTCGCGTAGTTTTCATGGATTCGCGTTAAACCACGGATCTGATCTTTTGAGAATCGCAGGGCGCGTTTGAAATCATATACTTTGACTTTACGCTCAGTTTCTTCCTTTTTCAGCTCGTTGGCATCCATTTCGCCCGAAGATAGGGCGGCCAACAGCGCATCAATCTCACTCTGTGAGAGAACCTCGGCCATATGTCGTCACCTCCTTGCTATGTATACCATAATCGCTTCCTATGACAAGACGCGTTTGGTTGTCACTACTTGAACAATCTTACCTTCTTGCATCAGGGAGCTGATTTCATTCATAATTTTTGCTTCCAGCTTGTTCACACCTTCAGTACCTTTTATGTCTTCTGGTGTCAACCCCGCCAATGTTTTAATAATCACTTGATTGACTTGCGGCAAACGCTGCTCCAGCTCTGTTTTAGCATCAGCACTGTCGGCCGTAATGCTAAAGCGTACAATCATGTAATTATTCGTTAGCAAGTTCGTAGTAATTTCGCCAGTGTCAACGGAGAACTCTTTCATTTCCTCTGCCGTGAGCGTCTTCACTTCTTGCTCTCCCGTCGTGGCTGTTTGCGCATCCGGAGAGAGATACGTTTGCCAGAGTACAAACGAGATCACTCCCAGTAGCGATATCGCGATGATAATGATTAGAGCCATGTTAAACAATCGATTTTGAAACATCGCTAATGCCTCCCGCTATTCATTTGAATCACCCGGCATTTTCGGTACAGATGTTGCCGGAGGAACATTATGATAAAAAGCCTGAACACGTTCAGCGATGGATTCCACCGAATCCTTCACGATGTACTTTCTGTCGTTGAATAGCGTGATTACGCTATCCGGAGTTGCTTCAACAGTTTCAATGTGAGTGATGTTCAGATAAAAAGTAGAGCCGTTAAAACGAGTTAACTTAATCATTGGCTGCTCCTTTCCGGATCAGGCTGGGGAAGGCTTAGAACACTTCCCCGGCCAATTCCGTTAAACGAATTTATCGTTTCAGGTTCACCAGTTCTTCTAATACTGTGTCAGATGTCGTGATGATCCGAGAGTTTGCTTGGAAACCGCGTTGTGCCACGATCATTTCTGTAAATTCTTCAGAAAGGTCAACGTTGGACATTTCCAGTTGTCCTGCGATGATGCTGATTCGTGCATCTGCTGGAGTAGCTGGAGTCATTGGATCATCATCACGTGCACCGGCGTTCACTGTGTTTTCGTAGAGGTTGTTACCGATCTTCTTCAAACCACTTGGGTTGTTGAAGGTCATTACGCCAATAGTATTGTCCGAAGCAAGTGCTCCAGTATCATCCACAGTCGTAACTACGCCATCCTTACCAATGGAGTAAGAAACAATTCCATCTGCTTGGTTGATTTGGATTGGAGCCGGATCAGTGTTCATCAACTTCATCCCTTGGGAGTTCACCAAGAAACCTTGGGCATCACGAGTGAAGTTCCCTGCACGCGTGTAATAGATGGTTGCCCCTTCATCAGGACTGACCATGAAAAACGCGTCTCCTTCGATGGAAAGGTCTGTCGGCAGGTTTGTTGTCATTGGGCTACCAGCAGAGAAAACAGTATCAATAGAAGCAATGGAAGCACCCAGGCCGATTTGCGTCGGGTTTGTACCGCCTTTACCACCATCTGTAGGAGCACCAGCCCCTTGAACGTTTTGGCTCAAAATATCTTGAAACATTACACGACCCTTTTTAAAGCCAACTGTGTTTACGTTCGCGATATTGTTACCAATAACGTCCAATTTTGTTTGAAAACCACGCATGCCTGAAATACCTGAGTACATTGAGCGAAGCATAGTTATTTCCTCCTTTACCTTCTCATTTACAGCGGCTACCTCTGTCAGTCGGTAGCCGAATGGGCTTCCTCAAAAGGAGGTCCAGCCCAGTAAACAGCCACCTACACGAAAATGGCACTGTCGATGTTTGTAAATACGTTGTCCTTCATGCTGCCATCGTCTACGGCGGTAATAATTTTCCGATTTACGATGCTCACGACGTAGGCCACATTATCCATCATAACGAGAGACTCTCTGGCGCCTTTGGCGGCTGCTTTTTGCACAGCGGACTCCAAACGCTCCAGCTGCGGTCTTTCTAGCGTAATGCCCCGCTCCTGCAAGCGATTGACGGCATGCTGGCTAAAACTAAGTGGCTCCGACTTGGTTGCAGCGCCAATCGATTCCGTCAAATACTGCTGAAATAACGTGTTGTTTCCCGGAGCAGTTTGGGTAGTAGCTTTTGCGACGTGATTCGTTTTCGGAGGAAAATAGGGTTGCCCCACACGAAAATGGTTCATGGCGCTTCCTCCTTATATCCAATCCTAGACGATGTCGTCAATGCCGCGAGCCGTTTCCCGCAATCGATCCCATAGCACATCTGTTGATTCATTGCTGTCTACCAGGGCATCGAGAGCAAATTCTTGCTCGTCTTTATCTTGCTGTTGTCGATTCTCTTGCTGTTGTCGTGCTTGTTCACGCTGCTGTTGGAAGTTAAAAGCTGTATCCTGCTGCTGGTTTACCTCCAAGCGATCAACTTGCAAGCCTTGTTGTGTCAACGCAGCTCGAAGCTGCGGAAGCTGATTGTCCAGCATATCCTTTCCAGCCTGTGTTTCGGCATGGAACTGTGCTGTAATCACTCCATTTTGGGAAGTAATGGTTACATCTACTTGGCCCAAAGATTGTGGATTCAGAATCAGCCTTGCCTCATGTACGCCATTAAGTTGCGTCAATTGCATCTTGGACACGAAAAGTTGTGTGACTTGCTGTGTCAGCTGATTGGCGTTCACATGATGTGTTGGAACCGACTGTTGCTGAAAGGTCTGTACCGATTGTGTCTGCGTATTAGATGAAGCAATAATCGGTGTCTGACTATTTCCATTCAACATGCCCTCTTGCGCATCGCCCTCTTGATTCAAAAGGCCGCCTTGCAGGGTAGGCTGTACAGTTTGAGACTGAATCCCTGCCTCTAGCTTGTAAGCCGAGAGACCTTGATTCAACCGTAGTGGTGAAATCGTCTTAAACGTGTCTTGCTGGGTTGTGTTCATGTTTGCCATCACATCTGATCGCAAGTTCAGGCCACTTCTTTTCGACTCTTCCGTATTTCCTTTTTGATTCTTCAGGGATTCGAGAAGAGCTGCCAGCTTGTCCAGTTCATTTGGAGTTGCTTCCCCTTTTTTCAGGTTAGCTAGAATCTGCTTCAAATCCTCACTCACTTGACCAGCATTTCCTTGCGCTTTACCCAAAAGTTGTTCAATTGCAGTTGCAAATTTTTCTTGGGCATCAGGCGGTAATTCGTCTTGCGTAGTTTGACCAGAGCCAAGCAGTTGGGCAAATAATGCCATGAGCTCAGCTAATGCTAGCATTTCCTCTTCACTTAAACCCTCTGGCGCAACCATTGTCTCTTCTGCGTTTCCCACTTGATCCAACATCTGCATCAATTGCATGGAAAACATTTGACCTAAACCAGTTCCTCCCGCATTTGCCACAGGTGTCGCTGTAACAGATCCTGCTGATCCTACGGCAGGAGTCAAATTGGCCACATTCATCTCGTTCACCTCCTCTTTTTGAATTGTTGCTTATAGGAACGAAAACAGATGATTGCTCAATCTATTTTCGAAGCAACTCTGTCGTGATGCGAGCCGCCAGATTGTCTTTTTCTTTCTTGTCGTCATTGGCGATCGCTGAGAGAGTTTGTGCCCGCTTATTCGCAGGCAAATCTTTCATTAAAGCAATGGCTTGGGCCTTGTTAGTATTCATGAGTGAACGAATGATGGCAGCAGCATCCGCTGGCGGCAATTGAGTAAATGTATTGTTTAGATCCTCATTCGATTCAGACCCATCACGCGTATTGCTAAGCGCCTTTGTAAGAACATCTACACGTTGCTGTAGAGCAGCAATGTCATCATCTTTGTTCACTACTGAATCTTTTAACAAGATCGAAATATCGGCAGCTTTCTTCGGTTCCATCTTCGCCAAAATGTCAGCTTGTTGGGCAGGTTTCATTTTGGTCATAACCGTCACTGACTCTTCCAGCTTGAGATTTTCAATAATGGCTGCCGCATTTTTGGGTGACATGGTTGTATACACTTTAGCCAAATCTGCAAACTGCTTCTGACGTTCTTCCTCAGTAGCACGTTTATCTTCCATTGCCTTGTTTAAATCATCAATCTGCTTTTCCAGCGCCACAATAGTGGCGTCTTTCTTTGTTGACTCTTCTTGTAAAGCGGTAATCTGCTGCTGGTTTTTTGCATGATCTTGTTGTAGGGTTGCCACTTGTTTGTCCATGTCAGGTTGTTCTTCTGAGTCGGGAGTTGCCGCATATTCGTCCGGGACTAATTTTTCCACGTACGGTATGGAGTTAGCCCAGTGGAGAACAGTCCCTAACACGTTTACTCCGAGCAAGCTCAGGAGCACACCGCCAAGGAGGCTGGCAAACAGTGCAGGAATGACAATCATATAAAAGAACCATTCCCACCTGCCGTATTCCC
Organism: Brevibacillus porteri; assembly: GCF_003013475.1. GTDB lineage: Bacteria > Bacillota > Bacilli > Brevibacillales > Brevibacillaceae > Brevibacillus > Brevibacillus porteri. The sequence goes on along the minus strand of NZ_PXZO01000039.1, from coordinate 26,544 downwards.
GTTCTTCTTGGATTTCTTCCATTTGGAACCTCCCTCAGTAGCTTCGGCGAAGATAGAGCTGCGTACCGATCTCATCCAACTCTTTTTGCTCTTTTTGCTTCTGGTCGTCCAGAAATTGGTGGAGCGACTTTTCCCGAAGGCGTTGCCATAGTTGGGACTCTTTCATACGTTCCGTCAATCGTGACTGACAGCGTTCCACATCCTGTTCACAACCGTGCAAGGTATGTTGCTGATTCTGGATGGATCTCGCAACAGATTGCTGATATTGGGTAATGGAAATGAGCTGTGCAGCACTGCATGTCTGCATCTGTACTTCCTGAAGCTTCACCGTCATCTCGTCATGATGTTCGGTTAGTTGAGTAAGCTTCCACTCTTCTTCGTTTTTACGCTGGATCGACTTTCCGAAAGCCCACTCTGCTTGTTCTTTTTCTTTTTCCTTTAAATCAAGAACCTTTTGGAGATGAAACTGAAACACACGCACGTTAGTTCACTCCTCCGAAATGAGCTGTCAACGTTTGGATAGCGCCCTGCAAAGTAGATGTCTCATGCGTTCCTTGTGCCGTAAATCCAGAAATGATATCACGGTAGCGAATAGCCGCATCGATTTCCCGGTTGCTTCCCGGCTTGTACGCCCCAATATTAATGAGGTCCTCCGCTTCACGAAACGTAGCCAAATGCTTTTTCAGCTGACGAGCAGCATCCAAATGGTTACTATCGACGATTTCATTCATGACACGACTTACACTCGCCATCACATCAATGGCAGGAAAGTGACCTTTGTGAGCGATCTTCCGGTCAAGAACGATGTGACCGTCCAAAATCCCCCGCGCCGCATCCGCAATCGGATCGTTCATGTCGTCAGAATCAACCAGTACGGTATAAAAGGCTGTAATACTTCCCTTATCCGCTGTTCCTGCGCGCTCCATTAGCTTTGGCAACATCGCAAAAACCGATGGCGTATAACCACGCGTAGCCGGCGGTTCTCCGATTGCCAAGCCCACCTCACGTTGTGCCATGGCAAAGCGCGTGACGGAATCCATCATGAGCATGACATTCATTCCACGATCGCGGAAATATTCCGCTATGGATGTCGCAATCATTGCTCCCTTGATTCGAATCATGGCAGGTTGATCGGAAGTAGCTACGACAACAACAGACCGCTTTAGTCCTTCTTCCCCAAGATCGCGCTCGATAAACTCCATGACTTCACGGCCGCGTTCTCCAATAAGACCAATGACATTGATGTCTGCCGTAGTATTTCGGGCGATCATTCCCATCAATGTACTTTTTCCTACCCCTGATCCAGCGAAGATGCCGACCCGTTGACCTTTCCCAATGGTAAGCAGACCATCTATCGCTCTTACACCTACACTCAATGGTTCTTGAATGCGCGGTCGAAGGATCGGATTTGGCGGCATGTTGTTCGTAGGATAAGACGTCAGTCCAAATGGCAGTGAACCTTGATAGGGTCGACCCAATCCATCTAGGATCGAACCCAATATTTCTGGTCCAACTTTTACATCTAGTGAACGTCCTGTCGCGACCACATCACAACCTGGACCAATTTCGGTCAATTCGCCTAATGGCATTAACAGCACTTTGTTTTCGCGAAAGCCAACGACTTCTGCGATGATCGGTTCCTTTGTGTTAGCCGGATATAGATGGCATATCTCGCCTAATTTCACTTCTGGCCCTTGCGACTCAATAGTGAGTCCAACAACCTGTGTCACTTTACCATTCACGCGCATCGGATCTAATCCATGCAGCATGTACTTGTACTTCGAGAGATCTAGGATGCTCATGGAGCCTCACTTCCTCGGGCAATCGTAAGCAGCGCCTGTTTAATCTCCTCCATTTGTGTATCAATGCGGGCATCGACACTTCCCAAAGCAGTACGGATGACACATCCACCATCTTGTACGGTATAGTCAGGGTAAATGGAGAGCTCTGCTTGTCCATCTAACAATTCCAGAAAACCAGCACGATGTTCGAGCACATAATCGAAGTACTTATGGTTGACACATACCGTAATCTCGCCATAAACACGTGAGCGTCGGAGTGCCTTTTTCGTTATTTCCAGGACCTGCTCGGGATGCTGTTGCAATTCCTGTCCAATGATTTTTTTAGCGATTTCCATGCTGAGTTCCACTAGAAAAGGCTCCGCCTCAGCTATAATCTGTTTTTTTTCGGCAAACGCCTGTTCCAGAATGGTTTTTGCTTGGCTGAGTGTAGCTGTTTGCTCCTCGTATGCCTCACGTTTACCCGCTTCGAAACCTGCCTCCTGCCCTTCCGTCATAGCCTGTTCTTGTACTTGTTGAAACAACTGCGCAGCTTCCTGACGCTTTTGTTCCCACCATTCTTCCATCTGAGCAAGCGTCTCTTGTCTTAATTGCTCTGCTTGCTCCGAAGCTTGCTGCAAGATGCTTTGCGCGGTTTCTTCTGCATCTGAGATGATCGTTTTCGCCTCGATCTCAGCTTGATTAAAAATTTCCTGATTTTCTTGCAACCTTTCAGCAACTTCTTCCGTCTTAAGTGGTACAGGCGTTACCGAGAGGAGAAAAGATTCCTCAGAAGGCCGATAATTGGCGCTTTTGATGATCCTAGACAATGATATCATCTCCTCCACCGCGGGCGATGATGATCTCACCAGCCTCCTCTAAGCGACGGATAATTGCAACGATACGAGATTGTGCCTCTTCGACGTCGCGAAGGCGAACTGGGCCCATAAACTCCATTTCTTCTTTGAAGGTATCCGCCATCCGTTTGGACATGTTCCGGAAAATAACTTCCCGAACCTCTTCGCTGGATACTTTGAGAGAAAGTTGCAGATCGGCATTTTCCACATCGCGGATAACGCGCTGAATCGAACGGTTGTCGAGAGTAGCAATATCCTCGAAGACGAACATACGCTTCTTGATTTCTTCTGCCAGTTCTGGATCTTGAATTTCGAGGGAATCCAGAATCGTGCGTTCGGTTCCACGATCGACACCGTTGAGTACAGCCACGATCGCTTCGATCCCGCCTGCCTGCGTGTAATCTTGGGTAACAGTGGCAGAGAGCTTTTGCTCCAATACCTGTTCAACTTGAGCGATTACTTCCGGTGAAGTGCTGTCCATAGTCGCAATACGTTTCGCAACCTCTGCTTGACGCTCTTGCGGAAGAGCGGACAAGATCATGGCTGCTTGTTGAGCTTCCAGATAAGAAAGCACCAAAGCTATCGTTTGCGGATGTTCATTTTGAATAAAGTTAAGGATTTGACCTGGGTCAGCCTTTCTAGCAAAGTCAAACGGTCGAACTTGAAGGTTTGCCGTCAAGCGATTGATAATATCCATCGCTTTGGTCTCACCCAAAGCTTTTTGCAAAATTTCTTTGGCGTACGTAATCCCGCCTTGTGCAATTACCTCTTTGGCAACTGCTATCTGGTGAAATTCAGATAAAATTTTATCTTTTTCATCCGTATCCACTTTTCGCACATTGGCGATTTCTAATGTCAGTTGCTCGATCTCATCCTCACGTAAATGCTTGAACACCTGGGCAGAAACTTCCGGCCCGAGTGAGATGAGGAGGATAGCTGCCTTTTGTCGTCCTGACAACTCTTTAGCGCCGCGAGCCATACCATTCACTCCTTAATCTTCTGCTAACCAAGTACGAAGCAGAACAACAAACTCATCTGGTTTGCTTCGCGCCAATTTTTCAAGTTGCTTTCTGACCACTACCTGGTCTCCATCTTCTTGGTAAATCAAGTCTGGTATTTCGGCCGCGTTTAACGGTGTCAGCAAGTCTGGCAATTCGTCTTCTTCTTGTTGTTGCTTCGCTTGACTGCGTCTGCGATAAACGAGGAAGGCAACAGCAGCAAGTGCCAAGACTGCAATACCACCAACTGTCCAAAGAACAGCAGGACTTAGTGCACTGGAATCCTCAATCTCAGCTTTTCCTGAGAACTGACGAGGGAGTACAGAAATATGCTTGTCCAACTCAGCATCCGTTAAATCAGAAACCTGATCACTCAAAGTGACACGAACAACATTGCGCAACACTTGTTTGATGCTCTCGAGCGTAGCAGCATCCATCGTTCCACCAGCTGGCGGTTCTACCCCAACGTTGATTGTGATGTCTTCGATCTTGTACGGGCTTGATGTAACATTTCGTGTGATGCGATTTACTTCACGGTTAATCGTATCATTCAACTCTTCATATTGACTGTTACTTCCTTGTGGGGTAGCTCCCGGGTAATTTGTAACTGCATTGTTATTGGTTCCTGCAATTCCCCCTGGAGGTTGACCTTGTCCAGAGAAGGCTTTTGATAATTTTTGAGAAGAAATGATAAGTCCTTCGTTATTCTCTTTGTCAGGTGCCTCAACTATGTTCTCTACGCGATTTTCTTTGTCAAAGTTCATTTTGATGAACGTATGGACGATGACTTTATCGCGTCCCATGATTGTACCCAACAAGTTGTACAGGTTTTGTTGAATTTTCTTTTCAACATCCGCTTTGATTGTTTCCTGTTGCTTAAAGCTACTCAATGTGCCTTCGCTTTCATTGCCTTCGGAACGTTCTAGTGGATTGGAATACTGGTCTGTAATCGCAATCGCTTCCATCGGCAATTTCGGAACGCTTCGGGAAACAAGCAGATATAGCGAGTTAATTTGCTTTTGATCAAGCGTTGTTCCAGGTTCAACATCGACGATAACGGAAGCCGTCGCTGTATCCGGAGTCTCCGTCACCCAAACGCTTTCCTGCGGCAATGTAATCATCACTTGTGCGGAGCGTACACCTTTTACACGTTCCAGCATTTTGCGCAGCTCTTGTTGCAAAGCCTCTTTCTTCATGACATCAAATTGGCGATCTGTAACTCCAAGGGTACTGGAGAAAATTTCTGCATTAATTCCTGCTTGACTCGGAATACCTTGTGCAGCCAAATCGACAATGACATCTTGTGCCATTTTTTCTGGAACCTCGATACTTGTACCATTCCCCGTGATTCGATATGGAATTTGTGAAGCTTCCAACTCTTGCTTGATAGTCCCGATTTCTTGTTCACTCAATTTTTGGTTGTAGAGTGGTTTGTACACCGGCTGAGAAGCGATGTATATGTATAGACCAAGAGAAATCAAGAGGAAGAGCGAAATACCGAGAATCATCCATTTTTGTTTCTTGGAAAATTGGTTCCATTTTGACGTAATCTGGTCTTTGTATACTGCTAAACGTTCGTTCATGTTTCACCTCTCAAAGGATACCAACAACGATCAAATCGACATGCGCATGATTTCTTGATAAGACTCAATCATCTTGTTCCTGACCTGCATAGTCATTTGTAGCATCACGGAAGCTTTTTGACCTGCAACAGTCAATTGGTGCAAGTCGGTAATTTCTCCCGCTGCAAACTTGTCGGCAAGATTCGACGATTCTACTTGCGCCTGATTCACTTTATTCATGGCATCCGATAGAAACGATGAGAATTCTTGGGAAACTTCAGCTGGGGTTGGCTTGTTCACACTTGGTGTACGAATTGGCGTTAGTTGGGAGATTGCACTCATTTCCATTCCTTACTGTCACCCACTTTACTTGATTTCCAATGCTTTTAGCATCATCGATTTGGAAGCGTTCAGTGCTGTCACGTTGGCTTCGTATGATCTTGATGCAGAGATCATGTCCACCATCTCTTTCATCGGGTCGACATTCGGCATCAAGAGATATCCGTCTTGATCTGCATCTGGGTGAGATGGATCAAATACTCGCTTAAACGGAGTATTGTCTTCTTGAATCGATGTAACCTTTACACCTTGTCCACCCCGACTTCCTGAGACCGTCCCCACGGCTGCTTGCAGGAAGTTATCAAACGTTCCATTTGTTTGAGGTGACAACTCCACCATTTTCCTCCGATATGGCTGCCAGGCGCCATCTACGAAGTTTGCTCGAGTGGTTTCCGCATTCGCAATATTGGAAGAAATCGTATCCAATCGCAAGCGGTTAGCTGTTAAGGCAGAAGCACTTGTGTTAATTCCCTGAAACAAGCTCATCTTTATTTACCTCCACCCTCAATTACACTGCGTAGCTTTTGAAAATGTCCTGCTGTCAATTGCGTTAAACCACTGTACCAAATTTGGTTTTTGGCCAATTCTGTTGTTTCAGTTTCCAAGTCAACATCATTGCCACTGTTCTGAATGAAGTTATTCGGATTGGACACAACCTGTGGTACTGCAACTCCGCCTACATTTCCAAACGGTAGGTGTCGTTGATTGGTCCGATACGCTTCTAACTTGCCATTTCCCGCTCTTGCGTTCAACTCATCTTGCAAAAAGCTCTCGAAGATGACTTGTTGACTTTTGAATTGAGGGGTGTCTATGTTGGCAAGGTTGTTTGCGATCGTTCTATGTCGCAATGTTGCAGCGTCGAGTGATCTCTCCAGGACCTGCAGATGGTAACTATCCAGCATTTTTTCCTTCTCCCCCAATATGAGTCAATTACTTTCCCTAAATCCACCTATATTTCCTGTATTTTCGACACCCTAATACGATTCAATCATAGCAAAATCAATTTGGACAAAAAAGCCCCTTTTCATGACGTTTTTCAAAATGATTCAATGGGACTAAATCCCTTATCTTTCCTGTTTTTTTACTGCATTTTACAAGGAAACCATATTCAAACCATTGCAATCGTCGAGGTATGCATTAAAAATCATCATATAATTTATGGTAATAATGTGTCGTTTTTTGCTTTAATTAGGACTAAAGTCCCATGAGAAAAGGTGCAGCAACTTGAGTTGCTACACCTTTTGTTTACTTTCTTGTAACTTTTCGCAAGGTATATTACGAGGTTTTGAGCTTCTCCAGTTCAGGCAACAGCTTTTCATTCAGCACTTTAATGAAGGTACCTTTCATCCCCAAAGAACGGGATTCGATAACGCCCGCACTCTCCAACTTGCGCAGTGCGTTTACAATTACGGAGCGAGTAATCCCTACGCGATCCGCGATTTTGGAGGCTACGAGCAAGCCTTCTTTGCCTTCGAGTTCTTCAAAAATATGTTCAACAGCTTCCAACTCACTATAAGAGAGGGAACCAATCGCCATTTGTACAACCGCTTTGCTGCGTGCTTCTTCTTCGATTGCTTCAGAACGCTCACGCAAGATTTCCATACCTACTACAGTTGCCCCTACTTCTGCAAGAATCAGGTCGTCATCGACAAATTGATCGTTAATACGACCCAAAATCAGCGTACCGAGACGATCTCCTCCACCCATAATTGGAACAAGCGTCGTCCAACCTGTGCGGAATACTTCTTTCATTTCAACTGGGAAAATGGTGTATGGGCTATCTACATCCAGGTTCGCAGATGTTTCATCTACTTTCAGTAACCCCATGCTGTACTCTTCTGGAAAACGGCGCTCTTCCAGCATTTTACGCATACGGCTGTTATCCATCTCTTGATGAATCGCAAAGCCGAGAAGTTTTCCTTTGCGGCTTACAACATACGTATTTGCTTCGATAACGTCACTCAAAACTTGGGACATTTCATTGAAGTTCACGGCATGACCCGCGGATTTTTGCAACATGCGGTTAATTCTTCTTGTTTTTGACAGTAGATCCATCTGTATTTCCTCCTAATTATATGTGCTGCCTATCCAATGTTTATAAAATATATTGACTCAAGTCTTTGTTCCCCACGATTTTACCTAATTTCTGTTTGACATAATCGGGGGTAATCTGTACAACTTCTAGGTGGATTTCTGGGGCTTCAAAAGAGAGATCCTCCAGTAGCTTCTCCAATATGGTGTGCAATCGTCTAGCACCAATGTTATCTGTGCTCTGATTGACCTCAGCAGCGAGATGAGCGAGTTCCTGAATGGCTTCCGGTGTAAATTCAATACGCACCCCTTCTGTTTCCAAGAGGGCCACGTACTGCTTAAGCAACGCGTTTTTAGGCTCAGTCAAAATTCGGACAAAATCTTCAACGCGCAAGCTAGTCAGCTCCACCCGAATCGGAAAACGACCTTGCAATTCAGGAATTAAATCGGATGGTTTTGCCATGTGAAAAGCACCAGCTGCGATAAACAGAACATAATCTGTTTTGACAGGACCGTACTTAGTCATGACAGTTGAGCCTTCCACAATCGGTAAAATATCACGCTGGACCCCTTCACGGGATACATCTGGGCCACGCCCATCCTTACCCGCAATCTTGTCAATTTCGTCAATGAAGATAATACCGTGTTGTTCAGCTCGACGAATTGACTCCTGCGTAACTTCGTCCATATCCACCAGTTTTTGCGCTTCCTGCTGAATTAATACCTTTCGCGCATCTTTTATTCGCAATTTTCGTTTCTTCATCCGCTTAGGCATCAGGCTACCGAGCATATCCTGCATTTGCATCCCCATTTGTTCTGTACCCGGAACCTGGAACATGTCAAACATCGAAGGTGATTGATCTTCGACTTCAATCTCAATCATTTGCTCTTCTAACTGGCCATTCGTCAATTGCCACATGACTTGTCTGCGTTGCTGCTGGATCGACACTTCTTCTTGATCAGAGGTATCCTGCTGCTGTTGCTGCTGTCCACCGAAGAACATCTCCAACGGATTTTTGAACGAGTTCGACTGCTTGCGAGATGGGACGAGTACGTCCACAATCGCTTCATTCGCAAGCTTCTCGGCTTTCTCTTTCACCGACTCTACTTTTTCCTGTTTGACCGTACGGATAGAAGCTTCCACCAGATCACGGACCATCGATTCTACATCGCGTCCTACATAACCGACTTCCGTAAACTTGGTTGCTTCTACTTTAATAAAAGGAGCACCTGTCAGTTTTGCAATCCGACGTGCAATTTCCGTTTTTCCAACACCAGTAGGTCCGATCATCAAGATGTTTTTTGGAACAACCTCTTCAATCATTTGCTCTGGCAAACGACTGCGACGATAGCGGTTGCGAAGCGCTACAGCAATAGCTTTCTTGGCTTGTGCCTGCCCGACAATGTATTTATCCAAATGCTCTACGATCTTACGCGGGGTTAATTGCTCAAGATTCAGCACAGTAGGTTCCTCCCTTTCGCTCAATTCAACTCATCCACAACAAGATTGTTGTTTGTGAACACGCAAATTTCAGCAGCGGTACGAAGCGATGCTTCCGCAATTTCACGTGCGCCGAGATCCGGCGCATATGTTTTCAATGCACGACCTGCTGCAAGGGCAAAGCTACCGCCAGAACCAATTGCAAGAATCCCATCATCAGGCTCAATGATTTCGCCATTTCCGGAAATAAGCAACAAATGCTCCTTATTGGCAACAATCATCATGGCTTCCAAACGACGCAAAATTTTATCCATGCGCCACTCTTTCGCCAGCTCTACAGCAGCACGCTGCAGATTGCCGTGATACTCCTCCAGCTTTCCTTCAAACTTCTCAAAAAGCGTAATGGCATCAGCAACAGAGCCAGCGAATCCTGCTAAAACTTCGCCGCGATATAGACGTCTTACTTTTTTGGCACCGTGCTTCATTACCATGCTGTTGCCAAAAGTAACCTGACCATCTCCGGCCATCGCTACAGACCCATTATGCTGTACAGCAAATATGGTTGTTGCGTGAAACTGTTCCATCACTGATTCCTCCCGTTATGTCCGATTGGCGGAACCTGTATTGCCCGGGTTTGCTCGTGGGTGAGCGGTGTCATATACATGCCGAAGTCGCTCTTTGGTCACATGGGTGTACACCTGTGTCGTCGAAACATTGACGTGTCCCAGTAATTCTTGCACGGTACGCAGATCAGCGCCGCCGTTCAACATATGGGTTGCAAACGTATGACGAAAGGTATGTGGTGAAACCCGCAATTGAAGAGCGTACGTATCTACGTATTTGTCTACAATCCGCCGAACACTGCGGTCGGATAACGGTTCTCCCCGATAGTTAACCAGCAAATTGCCGTGTTCTACTTTTCCAGCCAACAGTTTTTCTCTTCCATATTCTAGGTATTGCCGAAGAACGTCGCAGGCATAGCTTCCAACCGGCACATATCGTTCTTTCGCTCCTTTTCCATAAACCAAGGCGACTCCCATACTCGGATTCACATCACTCACAGATAAAGTGGTGAGCTCCGTAACACGCATGCCGCTTGCATACAACAGTTCAAAAATCAGCCGATCACGAATTCCCAATGGAGTGGTTGTATCAGGCAGATCGAAAAAAGCTTGAACTTCTTGCGGATATAAAAAGGAAGGAAGTTTCTTCTCCATTTTGGGAGTGGAGACTAGTTGAAATGGATTCTGTTCCAGTTGACCTTCACGCAACAGAAATCGGTACAAGCTACGCAAACTGGATAGCTTGCGGGCAATACTTCGTCGGGAAAGCCCCCTGCCAGCCAATTGCGCGAGAAAGGAGCGACCATGCAAATAAGAAACAGCAGCAAATACGGTGATTTGGTGCTGTTCCATAAAGGAGACAAATTCGCTGATATCTGCCACATACTGCTTCACCGTATGAGGAGAGGCGTTTTTTTCAACTCGCAAATAGCGGGTAAACATCTCAATATCCGCAGAATTTTGTTGCGAAATGTCCATACGGGATGCACCCTCCTCGAAGCACCTATATAGTAACACAGACGAAAAACGGATATCAATGTTAATTGTGTCGTTCTTGTGTAAAATTCTGAATTGTATCTAGCGCCCGTTCAGCGAGCTTTTCATTTTTCAAACGCTTGTCGCGGATTCTTTCCGGCCATTCCGGTACCAATCCGAAGTTTGCGTTCATTGGTTGGAAATGCTTTGGATCTGCCGTAGTAATATAACGAGCCATGCTGCCCATAATTGTTTCTGGCGGAAGCTCGATCAATTCTTCCCCTTTTGCGAGTCGTGCTGCATTTATCCCCGCAAGCAAGCCTGATGCTGCTGACTCTACATATCCTTCTACACCAGTCATTTGACCAGCAAAGAAAAGTGTTTCGCGATCTTTATACTGATACGTAGGCTTCAACAGTTTTGGCGAGTTGATAAATGTGTTGCGGTGCATGACACCATAACGAACGATTTCGCAGTTTTCCAACCCAGGAATGAGTGAAAAGACTCTTTTTTGATCCGGCCACTTTAGATGAGTCTGGAAGCCTACGATGTTATACAATGTCGCAGCACTATTGTCCTGACGAAGCTGTACAACCGCGTAAGACTTTTTGCCTGTCCGTGGATCAACCAGCCCCACTGGCTTCATGGGACCAAATGTCATGGTTTTGTGCCCACGCTTTGCCAATACTTCAATCGGCATGCAGCCTTCGAAGAAGATTTCCTTTTCAAATTCCTTCAATGGAACTGTTTCCGCAGAGATCAGCGCATCATAAAAGCGATTGAACTCCTCTTCAGTCATCGGGCAGTTCAGGTAGGCTGCTTCACCTTTATCATATCTGGAAGCAACGAATACCTTGTTCATATCAATCGAGTCTTTCTCAATAATGGGTGCAGCTGCATCATAGAAGTACAGGTATTCTTCACCCGTCAGCTCTTTTAACTTTGTAGACAAAGCTGGAGAAGTAAGGGGCCCCGTCGCAATTACGACAATCCCATCAGGAATTTCGGTAATCTCATCCGAAATGACCTCAACTAAAGGATGATTACGAACGGCATCTGTAACATGAGCCGCGAACTCGTGTCTGTCTACGGCAAGCGCGCCTCCTGCTGGAACCGCGCAACGATCTGCCGCATCGATAATGACAGAGTTCAATCGACGCATTTCTTCTTTTAATACACCCACTGCATTCGTCAACGTGTTAGCACGCAATGAATTACTGCATACCAACTCTGCAAATTTATCGGTATGGTGTGCAGGCGTTTGCGTCTTCGGTCTCATTTCATAGAGCTTTACTTTTACACCCGCCTGCGCAATTTGCCATGCTGCCTCACTACCAGCGAGACCAGCGCCCACTACTGTAATTGTTGGTTGTGACATGCTGTTAATCCTCCAAACTACAAAATCGAATCAGGCTGCTTAGGAGTCTGCCTCTTCTTGATAATCACACTTGGTGCAAATAATGCTAACTCCTTGCTTCTTGCGCTTTTTCTCCACGAGCATGCTGGAGCATTTTGGACAAGGTCTGGCAATCGGTTTGTCCCACGATACAAAATCGCATTCCGGGTATTGATTGCAGCCATAAAAAATACGACTCTTCTTAGATTTACGTTCGATAATCTCTCCGGTTTCACACTGCGGACACTTTACGCCGATTTCTTTTACAATCGGCTTCGTATTACGGCAATCCGGGAATCCGGAACAAGCTAAAAACTTGCCAAATCGACCAAGCTTATATACCATCACACGGCCGCAAAGCTCGCATGATTCATCCGACTCTTCGACTTTCAGCTCTACTTCTTTCATTTCTTCTTCTGCAACAACTACGCGCTTTGCAAAGTCGTGATAAAAATCGTCCAGCACCTGCACCCAATTGGTGGTCCCTGCTTCGATATTATCCAAACCCGATTCCATATGCGCAGTGAATTCTACGTTGAGAATCTCTGGGAAAAACTCCTCAACAAGCGTGATCACAATCTCGCCTAATTCAGTCGGAACAAATCGTTTCTCCTCTAACGCCACATAGCCCCGCTTTTGAATGGTCTCTAATGTAGGTGCATAGGTAGATGGACGTCCAATCCCCATCTCTTCCAATGATTTAAGCATGCGCGCTTCAGAGAATCGAGGTGGTGGCTGTGTAAAGTGCTGATTCGGCTCGATTTCTTTTTGTTCGAGGATTTGTCCTTCTTCAATCGGCGGAAGGAAGCTTTCTTCTTCTGCACCATCATCGTTTCCTTCAATATATACCTTCATAAATCCAGGAAACTTCACTTTGGATCCTGTTGCTCTGAAGGTAACTCCACCTGCGTCAATATCTACGCTCATCGTATCAAGAACAGCAGATGACATTTGACTGGCAAGGAAACGCTCCCAGATCAATCGATACAAGCGAAGCTGATCTCTCGACAAGTATTCCTTGATTTCATCCGGTGTACGCATTACGCCTGTTGGACGAATCGCTTCGTGAGCATCTTGAGCATTTTCGTTTTTCGCCTGATTGCGTGGCTCAGTTAACACATAGTCTGAACCATATTTCTCAAGTATGTATTCTCTTGCTTCGTTCTGTGCAGTCGCAGATAGGCGAGTAGAGTCTGTACGCATATAGGTAATCAAACCAACTGCGCCTTCTTTATTGCCAACGTCGATCCCCTCATAGAGCTCTTGAGCAATTCGCATGGTCTTAGAAGTGCGGAAGTTTAGCTTACGAGCTGCCTCTTGCTGCAAAGAACTCGTGATAAAAGGAGGTGCAGGATTGCGCTTACGCTCTCGCTTGGTTACCTTTTGTACCACGTATGGTTTGTTCTTCATTCGTTTCAATACCGCTGCTACATCATCTTCCGAATGAAGCTCCACCTTTTCATCGCCATAACCATAGAACTTAGCGTTAATTTCTTTTCCGCCGCTGATCAATGTACTCGCAATCGTCCAATACTCTTCTGGTATAAACTCTTGGATCTCCCGTTCACGATCCATGATAAGCTTTACCGCAACCGATTGAACACGTCCGGCACTCAAGCCTTTTCGAACCTTTTTCCATAGAATTGGACTGATATTGTAGCCCACGAGTCTGTCGAGAATGCGACGTGCCTGTTGAGCATTTACCAAGTCCATGTTTATGTGTCGTGGATGCTTGAACGCTTCTTTGATGGCATCTTTGGTAATCTCATTAAATACCACACGAAGCGGTTGATTCAAATCGAGCCCAAGGTATTGTGCCAAATGCCAAGCAATTGCCTCCCCTTCGCGATCCGGGTCGGCTGCGAGATATACTTTTTTTACTTTTTTAGCGGCATCTTTTAAGCCCTTCAATACATCGCCTTTGCCGCGAATGGTTATGTATTTGGGTTCAAAATTACGCGTAACGTCTACACCCATTTGACTTTTCGGCAAATCACGTACATGCCCGATAGACGCTTTCACGATATATTTACTACCCAGGTATTTTCCAATGGTCTTGGCCTTCGTAGGGGATTCTACGATTACTAGCGTATCAGCCATTTTTTTCCTCCCCTTTTAGTAAGGAATCTTCCCTATTATTAAATACCCTTATCCGGTTTGTCAAACACTTGTACGTCTAGACATTACCAAATATCTGGAAAAAATGCTATCGACGAGCAAAATAACCGCCCGGAAGTGCGACGATGGCCCCTTTTGCTTCCAAACGAATCACCAGCTGATGTAGCATCCTGCGCTGATCTTTTTCTAAACTGCTCATTAACTCATCCAAATGAATGCCATCATATGTTACGGCTTCTACAATCGCTTTTTCTTCATTAGATAAGGGAATAACCTCGGTTGCCTTTCTGTTTTCGGCCTGTTGCTTCCGTACAGCTTCTGGAAGATGATGCTTGATTTCCTCCCAAATATCGTTACTGCACGTTACTAGCTTTGCACCTTGTTTGATCAAGTTATGCGGCCCCGCACTCATCAATGAAAAAATCGGGCCAGGAATTGCAAAAACTTCCTTTCCCTGCTCAAGTGCACAGTCTGCCGTAATCAAGGATCCACTTTTTTCTGCTGCTTCCACCACTAATATACCGATAGAAAGTCCACTTATGATACGATTTCTCTCTGGAAATAATCCAGATATAGGTGGAATATGTGGAGGATATTCACTGAGGAGTAGGCCAAAAGATTCAATTTCGCGATAAAGTTCTCGATGCCGAGAAGGATAAACGTGATTCATTCCACACCCGAGCACACCAATGGTCTTACCGCCTGCTTTCAACGTAGCTTGGTGAGCTTCCGCATCAATTCCATACGCTACCCCTGAGACAATGACAAGACCTGCTTGTACCAGCTCTCGGACAAAAAAGCTACAGCTCGCTCTTCCATATGGTGTCGGTTTGCGCGAACCAACGACGCCAATCGACAATTTCTCCAACAATGTGTGATCACCACGATAAAACAGTGTCCATGGAGAATCCGGGATATTGCGGAGTGAAACAGGATAAGCATCGTCAAAAGGACATAAGAAGCGTGTTCTCTCTTCTTCACGCCTTTCTAATAGTGCCATAGCTGAAGCTTCATTGCTTTGCTTGTCAACCTGCCCAGTGATCAAGGAAGTCAATCTGAGCTCATGTGCCAGTTCGTGCCAATTTTCGATGGCCACCTGAAAAGAACCAGTGATTTCAAAGATTTCTCGGATTTTCTTTCTTCCCAAACCCGCTATCATCGTTAACACATACAGCCAGTCTCTCTCGTCGAGCTTCGCCTTTCCCATTCCGAAATCCTCCTTCATCCCGATCGCTATTGTCACAGTTGACGGTTTTGAAAGTTATTCTATCGAAAGAAAGAGGCTGCTTCAAAAATAAAAAAGTGGACAAGCCTAAGCCTGTCCACTTCTGTCTTCTATGCTTACTTGCCCATTACTTTCTCGAGCATACCGCGCTCTTTCAGCAATTCAACAAGTGTTTCACCGATAACTGCAGGTGTTTTTGCTACGCGAATACCACATTCTTCGAGCTTCGCGATTTTCTCAGCAGCTGTACCTTTACCACCGGAGATGATCGCACCAGCGTGGCCCATACGTTTTCCTTCAGGAGCAGTTTGTCCGCCGATGAAGCCTACAACTGGTTTTTTCATGTTAGCAGCGATCCACTCAGCTGCTTCTTCTTCTGCAGTACCACCGATTTCACCCAGCATGATAACTGCTTCGGTACCTGGATCTTCGTTGAACATTTTCAGTACATCGATGAACTCCATACCTTTTACTGGGTCTCCACCGATACCTACAGCTGTGGATTGACCCAGGCCGCGAGTAGAAGTTTGGTGAACTGCTTCATAAGTCAAGGTACCAGAGCGAGATACGATACCTACTTTACCTGGAACGTGGATGTAACCAGGCATGATACCGATTTTGCACTCACCTGGAGTGATTACACCAGGGCAGTTAGGACCTACGAGAAGGGTTTTCTTACCTTCCATGTAGCGCTTAACTTTTACCATGTCCAGAACTGGGATACCTTCTGTGATGCAGATTACCAGATCCAGTTCGGCGTCAACTGCTTCCATGATCGCATCAGCAGCGAAAGGAGGAGCAACGTAGATAACGGATGCAGTAGCACCAGTTGCTTCAACTGCTTCTTTCACTGTGTTGAAAATTGGAATACCGTCAACTTCGGTTCCACCTTTACCAGGTGTTACACCGCCCACCATTTGTGTACCGTATTCAACGGCTCCGCGAGTGTGGAACAGACCAGTTGCACCCGTAATCCCTTGCGTAATTACTTTTGTATTTTTATTAACGAGAATACTCATCGCGTAATTTTCCCACCTTTTTTAACGTATCTACTCGAGATAACTTACTTTACCAAGGATACGATTTTCTCAGCACCATCAGCCATAGATTCTGCAGCTACGATGTTCAAACCGGACTCATTGAGGATTTTCTTACCCAAATCTACGTTTGTACCTTCGAGACGTACAACGAGAGGTTTGTCCAATTTGATTTGTTTTGCTGCATTTACTACGCCGTTTGCGATAACGTCGCATTTCATGATGCCGCCGAAGATGTTGACGAAAATACCTTTTACTTTTTCGTCACGGAGAATAATTTTAAACGCTTCTGTTACTTTCTCTTCAGTAGCTCCGCCACCAACGTCAAGGAAGTTAGCAGGATCTCCACCGTAGAATTTCACGATGTCCATTGTTGCCATCGCCAGACCTGCACCGTTTACCATGCAACCGATGTTACCATCAAGTGCGATGTAGGACAGATCGAACTTGGAAGCTTCGATTTCTTTCTCATCTTCTTCATCCAGATCGCGCAGAGCTACGATGTCAGGGTGACGATAGAGAGCGTTGCTGTCGAAGTTCAGTTTCGCATCCAGTGCCATTACTTCACCGTCGCCAGTTACAACCAGTGGGTTGATTTCAGCGATAGAAGCATCTTTATCAACAAAAGCTTGGTACAAGCTCATCATGAACTTGGCAGCTTTGTTAATCAATTCTTTTGGAATGTTGATTGCGTAAGCCAGGCGACGAGCTTGGAAGCCATTCAGACCTGTTACTGGATCAACTACTTCTTTGAAGATTTTTTCTGGATTATTTGCTGCTACTTCCTCGATGTCCATACCGCCCTCTTCGGAAGCCATCATTACAACGCTTCCAGTAGCACGGTCAACAACTACACCAACGTAGTATTCTTTCTTGATGTCGCAGCCTTGCTCGATCAGAAGGCGCTTAACTTCTTTACCTTCTGGTCCTGTTTGATGAGTAACCAGTACTTTGCCAAGAATTTCGCTGGCATATGTACGAACTTCATCAAGATTTTTTGCAACTTTTACACCGCCAGCCTTACCACGGCCACCAGCGTGAATTTGCGCTTTTACTACGTTTACTTGGGTGCCCAGTTCTTTCGCTGCTTCAACAGCTTCTTCCACTGTGAAAGCTACGCGTCCTTCAGGAACTTTTACACCGTACTGCTTAAGTATCTCTTTACCTTGATACTCATGAATGTTCATTCTCCATCCTCCTATGGCAGATAAAGATCGGCAGGCTTTTAGACCGGTTCAAAGACGTCTGTCTTTTTCCGGTCATAACCTCCACTATCAGTGCAACGTAACTATTCTACGACAAAAACTGCAAAAGTGGTAGTAATATGTTCTTTTTTATCGTGACCAGAAGTGCGAAACTTCATGAGGATATTCCTCATTTTCGTAGAGATTGAAACAATTTCCACTCGTTTTCAGCGAGTTCATCGTGATTGTACCAAGTTTGGTCGTACTTAAAGTAACCTGGATATAGTTCAATTCTCTGTTCTGTATCATTCACAAAAAAATGAAGTTCGTATTGTTTTGAGCCCGGATCTTTCGGTGGAACATTTAGTGGATCTCCATTTTTTAGCAATCGGACGGTTTGATGAGCAATTCCTTGCTCGATCGTCGTTTGGGTGACATCCAACTCTGTGTCTTGGACGTTCATCTCGCCATTTGCTGTGATGCGAATCTGTGTAGATTTAAATAACTGGTCGATCCTGTCTTCCTTACGATTGCTTGGCGGCATCCATTCCGTTAACCGCGAAAAGAGGCTACCCTCTACCCGAAAGAAAAACGTTTCTCTCCCAAAGGGAACCGCAATCAGCGTCGGCGTCAAAATGGCCACTTCGACAGGTTTGTCAGCAGAATTTATTCTCATCCGATAGTTCGGATAGAGTGGATACTGCTTGCTACGACTGTCCAGCTCTGGTATAGCCGATTCCATTACTTTCCTGATGTATTCTGCTTCTGATTCGTTCAACACGCGAGCTTGACCAAGGTCCTCTGCCGCTAAACGCACACTTTGAATTTTTTGTGAGAGCACGCCTTTGCCAGTTAACTTGTTTACCCACTGATAAAAATAGCTGGCACCCGCTCCACGATACGTGTGTCCTCCAAACTCACTTGCCGACTCCCCCACTGTTACGACAAGTGGAGCCTGCTGTGTTCGGTAGAGGACAAGTGTAAAACGTACATCTTCTTGCTTTAAAGGCTCGGATGATATTTGTAAATCTTGACCCTGTCCGGACAGCTCTTGCAAAAACAAGCGCGAGTCCAATAATACTTCTTGTCCATCCGTTGACATCACCGTTACTTTTTCAACCGCACCAAGCTCTGTCTCGATATGATCTTTCATGTCATCAGATACCTTACCTGACTGTGCACAGCCAGTGACAAACAAGGTACTCACCATCATAACCAGTAGACACGTACGTAAAGACGATATCACGCAGTAACCCTCCCCGTGTATTCCTGTAAGGATAACGCTACAGAAGTCCCAATCGACGGCTGATCTCACTGCCAAGCTTTCGTTTCACGTAAATTTCACCAATTTGGTGCGGATCTTTCACAATAACGGAGCGATTGTTCGTACGAATCACCACGTACTTTTCATTGTTTTTGTCCAAACCACAAATCAAATCAGATGAGGCTTCAACAAAGATAGCTACCACTGTTTTCCCATCTATTTTTTTCAACGAAATTTTTGGGAATGGGGTCACAAACGGTGACGTCTTATCTTGGATGTATTGCGTAATGGCAAGAATGTATTTGTCCGGGTCTCCATACTGCTCGATCTCATGATCAATCCCGCACACTGTTCCCTCATCGGTAATGCCTAAAAATAAATTCCCGTTGTTTGAATTCGCAAACGCCACAATAGACTTAATAATTCCCGTCTTCGAATAAAGAAAGTCGCGTTTGAATTCAATCATGTCGTTCTCACCAAGTTTTGTTGCTGTTACGGGATCATCGATTCGGCCTAAATAGCGAAAGCGACTGATTGCCCCTAAGCGATAGACGTATTCTTCAAATATATCAGCAGGCAGAGAAAGGTCTTCTATGCTTGCATCTGTGTTTTGCCACAATTTATATGTTTGCGGAGCAAAGCACATGTCAAACAATACGTTCCCACCGAGCGAGCGTATGTTCATACCGATGGAAGCAGGCATGATCTTCCCCGGCTGATAAGGGGCATCTGTTTCTACATCCAATACTCCTGAATGAATTAAATAATCGAAATAATGACGCGGTAATTGTGCATGATGCTTTAATAACTGACGTTCTGGCTTGGGTCGTCTGATTTCTTGATAAAAATCAAAACGCACAGATTGTTCTTCCAGTTGGCTTACACTCGCAATCAATGAACAAATATGGCGCATGTTTCCCCTCGTTTTGTGTTAGAGTAGGTGTCATTGTTTGGTCATATTTTAACGCAACGTTTAAAGTATTGACTAGTTTTTTCGTTATTTTTGTGTTTGATAGTGATGTAAGATTGTTTGCAATTTAAATGAAAGTCCCATTTCTCCACTTATTTTCAGCTTACCCGTTACAAAAGCAACAGTGGGATTCAAGCGTCCCTCTACGAGCTTAATAAAATCTTTGTCAGATAACTCCAGCTTGCAGCCTGCTTCCCTGGTCACACCCAGCGTGTAGTCCGCCTGATTATCGGCAAAAACAATCTCGTAGGTGCCCCCCTCTTCTCCACTTAGGACAAAATGATAAATCGCATGTAATCCAGTGATCCCTTGTGGCTGGTCATTTATTCTATTCGATAAATCCTGAAGAGTTTTTTGTACTTGCATGCTCACTTCTCCTTGCTCGCTATGTATTACGACCGCTTTCCGTAAAAAAAGAAAGCCGGGTGTTTACCGGCTTACTTCACACGGACAGCTGTGCCTGTGGCAATAACCATCATCATACCTTCTCGCAATGTTTCGAAGTCGAGATCAACCCCAATCACTGCATTTGCACCTAATACCCGTGCTTTTTCTTTCATTTCACGCAAGGCCAGTTCACGACCTTCTGCGAGCTTGCTCTCATACGAGCCACTTCTGCCCCCGATGATGTCCGTAATCCCTGCGAGAAAGTCACGGACTACGTTTGCACCCATGATTACCTCTCCACTGACGATTTCCAGATACTCTTCCACTTCTTTTCCTTGGATCATGCTGGTAGTAGTTACAATCATGTCATTGCCTCCTCATATCGATCTATTCACATTATATATTACGTACCATAAAATAATTGGTTGCAATGAAAGATCTTAGCCTGTCCAAAAGTGTATGCGCATTGTTGGCAAACTATACTTTTCCTATCCGACCGTGGAAGAAAGTGATTTGGATAATTTGGCAGCTGAAGAGCCTAAACTTGCTTCAGCGATTAATTCCCGCCAGGATCTGGCGAAGAAGTCTGGTGTATTGTACCCGTTCACATGACCAACAGCTGCAGATACGAAGACATCCAGAACGTTGGTTGGACGTGTAATAAGCGTAATGTATTCCTGAATCTGTTCATCGGAAATCGTAGAGATCAAAACAAACTCGTCCCCTGCATAACGACATAAGTAATCACCCTGTTCTTCAGCCAAAGAAGAGAGGACCGAAGAATAGGTGCGAATGACATCATCTCCGAAGGGATGGCCATGCAGCTTATTAATTCGGCCAAAGTCGTTCAAATCGATAAAAAGCAAATGGAAAGGTTTTCGCTCCTTTAAAAAATTTTCCCCAATAAACTGGATGTATGGAGCGCGATACAAACCCGATAATGGGTCTCGATATTCTGCTATTTTCATCTCTACGATTTCTTTTGTGATGAATCCGATCAGTTGATCCTCTTGTTTGACCAAAGCAAGCCCATTTTGTTCTTGATGAAGCGCGTGATAAGCCTCCCATACATTGTGATTGGCTGACAGATAGAACGGCTGACTACTCATGGCATCGGCAACGATTCGGTTTGGATGAGCTGACAAAACATCTCTCGTCGTAACCATTCCCAGTACCTCTCCGTGATCCATGACAACTAACGAATCAACATGAGATTCGTTCATTCGCTCCGCCGCATAAGAGACACTTTTGTCAGAGGTGATGGTACAAATCGTCGTCGTCATGATGTCGGAGATGTTCATAATAGATCCACCTCTCGTTGAACAGACAATGCTATTTTCAACTCAGATCGCAGAACCATAGAGTCGCTAATCATACGCTCTGCTTCTTCCAGAATGATTTTCATCAGCAATTTTTCATCTATCATTTGCAAAAGGGTATTTCTTAACAAAACCGCCTCAATCTTTGGATGATTCATTTTCAGTAAAGTAAACTGCTCTGGTGAAAGTGCATCCGCCATTCTCCTTACAGCCTCAGGACCAATTGGCGCTTTCCGCCCGATGATCAACAGATCCTGCATCGGAGGGACTTCAAACTCGGATATTTTTAAGGAAAGCGTTGCTTTCCGAGAATATACGTTGTTATCACTAGCCATAAAAATTCCTCCAATTCTGCATTGCCCTCTTATTCGTCCGGCAAACTGCCTGGTTTACCAAACAAGTATCCCTGGCCGATTGCAACGCCCAATAAAGAAGCACAAGCAAAATCCTCTTCTTCCTCAACTCCTTCGAGAATGAGTTGAGGTGCATCTTTACAAAATTCGACAAACAATTTTACAGTCTTTTGCTTTTCTAATGAACTCGAGAGCTCTTGCGAAAAAAAACGATCAATCTTGATGTAATCAGGTGAAATATCTTCGATTTTACTGAATATATTCGCGCCATCTCCTACATCATCCAACGCAATTAAGAACCCCATCTTTTTCAATTCAGCTATGCGGCGTGTAAAAATGGGTTCGCTCCAACATTCTCCTTCCATAATCGATTCGTTGATTTCCAAAACGATTTGGTTCAAAAAGGGACGAAAGGAACGAGCGATCTTTTGAATGAAGCTAGGAAATGTGTCTTCTATGATGGTAGAAGGAAAAATGTTCACAAATAAAAGCTCGTTTTTGTGTTCGATCGACGAATGAAAAAAAGTCGAGAGCGCATAATGCAAGGAATTGGCGTCGAGTTCTGGCAGCTTTTTGTTTTCCTTTGCCAAAGAAAACAATGCCTCTGGATAGGTCCCCGCTTTACTGCGAAGTAATACTTCATACCCTATTCTACTTCTCTCAGGAAGTTGACATATGGGCTGAAATGCGTGATAGTACTCTTTTTTCTTAAATAAATCTGGAATGCTCTCCATCAATTTTCCTTTCCCTTTCCTAGCAAGTATGAACACAAAGAAAAAGCTTCTTCCAAGCGAGAGAAATTCTGCGCAACCTGGAAGTGCTGGGAAATGTACCTACATGCACGCGAGCAAAAGAGATTCCACTCTCTTTAGGATACTTCTAGTCATAACAATATCTAGGTAATAAAGATTACAAATATCATCAGGCATTTCGACAATATATGTCTTTGTCCCTACTTATTCGCCAACATCTTGCATATTCCTTTCCAGATCATACTAATTGTTTCAAATTAATTAGGAACATTGTACGTATAATAGCTATTTTCTATCGTTATATATTCGCAAAATGATAGATGTATCAAGTAATTCCACAACTTGTAAGAGAAATGAATTTCATGCAATTAATGAAATTAAATTTTTTCTGCTTGTTTCGTCGTTAGCAGCTAGCAAGCTTTTTTCATATGGTATGGGAAATGGGGATCGACTTCATCCAAAGGGAGGAAGGCCAGTGGTCAAAACCTCAACGTATACATTACAAGTGCAGGAAGGCCACTTATTCACGATTACGCTAGTGGCAAATCCCTCAACCGGCTACCAGTGGGACTTGTCTAATCCGGTGGATGCTCGCTTTTTATCGTTGTATGCGAATCATTTTGTTCCTCCACCATCGCCAGCTCGTATTGGGCAAGAGGGCCATCAGGTGATGTCCTTTCAGGCTTTGCGACGGGGAATGACGTCGATTTCTTTGAAGCATTGTCGGCCTTGGGATAGTGGGGATTGCGGGGAGTTTGTGTTTTATGTTGTTACGATTGTATAGGGGTTATGTTTAAAAAGTGCTTACTGTTACTTAATTGGTAGTGGAGTAGTTAGTCTGTATGTGCTGTGTTCATTTATTAGGCACATGCAGACTAACCGATTTTTCTCGAATATTTGACTATTTGGCATTTGGACAAGCGATGTCATCTATGTAGACGTGACCATGCAGAAAAGCAAACTGTGCATCGGAGCAACAAAAGTCGGGGAACAAAGAAGGAGCATGATCAGCATACTGATTCAAACTGCGCATATTGATAATCATCCAGAAAGATATGGTATAATTTGGATGAGGTGAACAATATGGTATTCATTGCTTTATCTGCATTGTACCTTAATCCTATTCTAGCTATTTTGTTCTTTGTTAACTTTACATTTATTATGAAGAAAATTGTCAACAATAAGGATTATAGGCGAAATGCAGTTTTTGGGTCATTGCTGATCGTATGGATCTTGTTTTCCTATGGATTGCTTATTATGGCAAGGTAGTTGATTCACTGCTGAAAGAATTAATTTTTCCATTCTATCTAGCATTTTGTAATCTCTTAAGTTTAAAAAAGTAGCCCTCGGTCCAAGGCTCTGTAGCGAATTGCTTCTGCTACATGTGCAGCATCTACACGGCCGGCCCCATCTAAATCTGCAATTGTCCTCGCCACTTTTACAATTCTATCGTATGCTCTTGCACTCAAACCTAATGTCTCGAAGGCAAGCTGCAGCATCTCCTGTCCTTCCTTATCCAGTTGAGCAAATTGGCGCAACTCTTCTCCATTCATCACACTGTTAAAAGGACATCCTGGACGATAGTGGTATCTTTCGCATTGGACAGCCCTCGCTTGCTCTACTCGTTGCTGTATGTCTTTTGAGGATTCCTCTGCTTTTCTTTTGTGAAGAAGTTGAACTGGTACTCTCGGCACCTCGATGTGCAGATCGATACGGTCTAGCAAGGGACCTGAGAGCTTTGAGCGGTATTTGTAGATTTGTTGGGGAGAGCATGAGCAGGTTTGCTTCTCTCGAGTACCGAAGAATCCACAAGGGCAAGGATTGCACGAACCAATTAACAGAAACCGAGCAGGAAAGGTAAAAACCTGCTTAGATCGTCCAATCGTAACAGCCCCTGATTCTAGCGGCTGGCGTAATACCTCTAATACATGTCGAGAAAACTCGGGCATCTCATCAAGAAAGAGAATTCCGCCGTGAGACAAGCTACACTCTCCGGGACGCGGGATTTGCGCACCACCGCCAATCAGTGCAGTAGCGGTAATTGTATGGTGCGGAGCACGAAAAGGTCGCTCCTCGACGAGCCCACTCTCCCGCTTCAATTGACCAGCAATACTGTATATTTTCGTCACTTCGTAAGATTCATGAATGGTCATGTTCGGCATGATACCAGGCAGGCAAGTAGCTAAAAGGGTTTTCCCTGAACCTGGAGGCCCCACCAATATCACATTATGAAATCCAGCTGCTGCGATCTCCAAGCCACGTTTTACAAATTGCTGTCCGTAAACATTGGCAAAGTCGGGAGGTAGCTGGTTCGTATTCGTCTTGCCTGTTTCCGATTCGGAAAAAATCAAGTCTGAGTTCTTACTATGAAGTCCTTCTTTCCAGTAGTTCACGGCCTCTTCCAAATTACTCGCAGGCAATACGGTAATGTCGACGAGCTGTGCTTCCGCTGCATTTTGTTCGGGGAGAATCACGTGGGTAAATCCTACATTTTTAGCTTCTAGCAAAATGGGGAGTACACCCGTTACAGGGCGAAGAGAACCGTCTAATGCCAATTCTCCAAGAACGAGGATTCTCTCTGGTCTAGGGAGCATTTGCTTCGAGGCAAGTAAAATACCGAACGCAATAGCTAGATCGAAACCAGAACCTTCCTTGCGCTGGTCTGCTGGTGCTAGATTAACGGTGATCCGCTGCATTGGGTAGTCGTATCCTGCGTTGCGCAGGGCAGCACGAACACGATCTCGCGCTTCTTTTACTGCTGAACCACCCAGTCCGACCAAATCGAATTGAGGCAAGCCATTTGCTATGTCTGTTTCGACAGTGACGACCATTCCATCTATGCCAAGCACCGTGCCTGAATAACTGCATGCGTACATGTTCTCTCCCCCTCTAGTTATAGGGTAGGAAAAGATAGAGGGGGTGGGCAAGTAAATTGGAGCTTTTGCCTAAACGTTTATACAAACTTGTCTAAAGTCATTAATTCTGGACTTCATAGAACAGTAGAACTTGAGCAGTTGAACATCGATTCAACTGTTACTTTTATGTTTTCGTTGCGAAAATGAATCTCTTCGCTTTTGTCATAACAATAATCCTTATATATTGGTCATTTTCTGTCTTGTATGCTTTTCCAAAGAAATCATTTTGGCAGTAACCCCACCTTGACCTTGTTATCACCCTTACCTGGTGAAATGGTGGAATGTCGTTAGGCGCAGATCCTAACTTCTCTCTCTCCCGCTCTTCGGCGCTCTATGCAGTTGTGTGAGTGTCGTCCAGTATTCCTTTAGGCTATTTCCCTTTACTGATTGATCTGTCTCAGTAGCTTCCTTTGGTTCTGCTGGCTTTGACTTAAATAGAACCTCCAATGCATGGACCATTCGTTTCATATCAGAAGCGAACTCACGATGGAATTCGATACCTTTAGGTGGTTTGATCATTGATGGCCTCCTTTCAGGCTGATATCTCTTTGTCACACATATGAGACACCTTATCCAAAAAAGATATCTTCAAATGTACGATTTTGAAAAGTTGCAGCACTTTGGCGATGAAATCGTTCCCCAGCGAAAAGCGTTTGTCAACATCAGGAAGCTTCGCCCTCAATAGTTGGCTTCTTGATACACCAATAATTCGGCGTTTTTTTGCTGGTATTAGAGAAAAAGTGAATACAGAAGCCAGTGGGAACTCACGGATGTTTCAGGCGTGAGCCATTCGACAATTAATAGAATTGAAGGTGGTACCTATAAAACTAAACACGAGACCTTGAAAGTACTTGCTGCTTTTCTAAATGGCGTTACATATGAGGAGCTTTTGGAGAAAGCCGGAATTTTGGAGGATACAGCTTCCCCTTCCTCCAAGAAAGACAAACCTCTTTCCGAATACGAAAGCTTATTCTTCTATGAATTAGAAAAGCTAAGCGAGGAAGATAAAAAGAAGGCTTTAGAGCATGTGAGATATTTGAGGTTTCTTGCGGAGCAACAGAAAATCGAGTAGGAGGGAGT
>NZ_PXZO01000038.1 GCF_003013475.1 Brevibacillus porteri | reverse complement strand
GTTGGTACAGCCAACCCCCGTTCGGGACTTACACCCTAGAGTTATCGCCCATGCTGGGCGCACTGAAAAAGGAAAAACCCTTATTGTAATTAAGGGTTTTTCCTTTTTCAATTGGAAACCAGGCTCGCGATTGTTGGTGTGACTCTACTCCTTCTGCTACGGTTTACTGCGGAAGGAGGTGATTACTATGACCAAGCATCTGTATTTTTACGCAAGTTTCGAAGATGCAGCGCGACTCAATCGGGAGTTGATTCAGCTGGGCTACAGGAATTACTATCTGGAGCCGCACGAACACCTAGTTGCTTTTGTTTTCGAGCCCGTTACCGAGGTGAGTCACGCCATCTTGAGACACTTGTTTGATGCAGATGATCTGTCACACTTAGAAAACTAACGCTGCAGGGCTGGTGCTCCTCAAAGGGGCATCAGTTCCTATTCCTTGGTTGCTGCTGTTTTCAGCTTTGATGGGCTGCCTAAGTACTCCTTTAAAAGGGGCGCTTTTTAGATATTATTTCCCACCTGAAAATATTGCTAATTTTTGGGCGTAAAGGTAATGTATTGTTGAATATAAATAAATTGGAGGTTATGACATTGAAAAAATTTATCCAAACCACACTTCTCGCATTTTCTGCCATGCTTGTTATTCCGACAAGCGCAATAGCTAGTAGTACCCAACCTCAGTCTACAGAGGCGATTGCTCCTGTTTCGAAAACCACAGAAGTTTTGCGTTACACTAAATTAGAGAGTAGAAGCTCACTTGACTCTAAATGGTTCGATATTCAGTCACCTGGAAAGATTACTGTTCATGTAACGCAGAAAGGCAGGCTTTCCTCCATTAAACCCAACTTGACCTATCGAATCTTGAGTGCAGATGGTTCTAGTCGTTCATTAGGTACTGGACGTTTTGAGGGTAGCGGATCCTTTACTTTTACAAGCACCAAAGAATTACCCGTAGGAAAATACTATATATTGGTATCGAACACTGGAATCGGGAGAGCAGTTGGAACCGTGTCGGTGACAATTCCTTAAATATTTGGATTATTTATGGAGGCTTTCGCATATGAAAGCCTCTTTTCTCTACGCAACGAGTTGCAAACGGATACTTACTCTAGACACGTAACGATTGTGTTCATCTCTCGTTCATATTCAACGATTACACTTACAAGCGTAGTCAAAAGAAATGAACAGGAGATGATCTTACGTGTTAGCAGCAGCGGTGATTTTTATAAATCTTGCTCTCATTGCCTATACGATTGGAGTATGGGGCGAAAAACGTTCTGGAGAGCTGCAGTCGAGACACCTTATCTTTTTTGGTTTGGGTTTAGTATTCGACACGATTGGAACAACGTTTATGAAATTGCTCGCAGACGGTTCCAGCTTGAATTTGCATGGCATTACCGGGTTGATCGCTTTGATCTTGATGTTTTTCCATACAGTGTGGGCCTGTGTCGTTCTATGGAAAAAGAAAGAACATCAAATCAAGCAATTCCATAAATTTAGCCTAATCGTATGGATTCTATGGCTTGTACCTTATTCCATTGGAGTAGCTTTAAGCTTTATGAAATAGGACTACTCTCCATTTCGCTCCGCATGCGAACAATCTACCCTTCCCTCCACCCTCTCAACTGATGAGAGGGTCATTTGCTTTTCTCTCGGCTGTTCAACATATCGTCAACTTTGCCTAGCATTCGACAATATCTCCTACAGTAATGAGAATGACAATAGTATAAAATGGAATAAATTGATATTTTTAGTAATATACAACAATCAATCACTACTCGATGAACGTTTTCTAAACAACATTCACCATTTCAGAAAGGTTGATGCTCATGTTTAAAAAAGCACTTATTATCCTGTCATTAAGTTCAGTCGTCGTAGTACCCTCTCTAGCCACACAAGTCCAAGGGGCAGCGCTCCCTACACAGGAAAAGGCAACCAACTACGCTTCCAATAAAAAAATCAGAAACGCCACGTATGGGGAAGAAATCTGGGTGTCGCTTACCTCCCCTATTCCAACCGGATGGGTTATCGTTAGAAGTTTAGGAACGCAGAACCTGATCAGGAATGTGAACGGTGCTTCTTATGGCGCGGAGGTAGAGGTGCTGCTCGCTTCGCCTATCCCAAACGGATGGGTCATGGTTCGAGCCTTTAGAGGATCGAATGTAATCAAGAATATGAACGGTGCTTCTTATGGTACGGAGATAGAGGTAATGCTCGCCTCGCCTATTCCAATCGGATGGGTCATGGTTCGAGCCTTTGGAGGATCGAATGTAATCAGAAATGTTGATAATGCTTCGTACGGCACGGAGGTGGAAGTGATGCTCGCTTCGCCTATCCCAAAAGGATGGATCATGGTTCGAACCTATGGAGGATCGAATGTGATCAGAAATGTCAATGGTGCTCCTAACGGAACACAGATTGAGGTACTGCAAGCCTCACCTGTTCCTGAAGGATGGATCATTATCAGTTCAGGTGGAAATTCGAAAGTGATCAGGAAAGTTGGCTAAAACAAAGTGCACATGACATACATCTAGTCGCGCAGGCTGACGTCGAAATGCAATCGGCATCAGCTTGCGGGCTTTTCTTTAATAAGTTTCCATCAATCGTGGAATAGATAAGGAAAGCAAATTTCCTAAGGAGGCCATTGATGAGCACGTTTTACGAGAAATATGGCGGGGAAGATACGGTCGCAAAAGTAGTGGACTACTTTTATGATTTAGTTTTAGCTGATGACACCGTGAACCACTTTTTCAAAAACACCGATATGGAAAAACAGCGTAGACACCAAACAAAGTTCATCAGCTATGCCCTCGGTGGTCCAAATCAATACACAGGACACTCCATGGCAAAGGTTCACGAAGGGATGAATCTGCAACCCATTCATTTTGATGCCATCGTTAGGCATTTGCGTGATGCCCTGACTCACTTTGGTGTCAGCGAAGAAGATATTTCCGATGCTCTGAGCAAAGTAGAGTCACTACGGGATGATATTTTGTATAAATAACCGCGTAACAAAACAGACTGACACCTCAACCCAGTGGATTACGTTCCTCTCAGTGGCCCTTCGCTTTCGATTGGCCATTTTTAGTTTGTTCATACACATTTTGTAAAACTCTTAGCAACTCTATTTTCTTCATTACGTATATGATAGGAGCAACCTTATCAACAATGGAGGCAGATTCGAAAATGGAAGATCAATATTTTGTTGGCTGGGGTACATTGGCCCTCATCAACGCTGGACTAGCTCAAGGAAAAAATCGTAGCGGTCTTAATTGGTTTTTTCTCTCTTTACTCCTCGGCCCTATTGCAACGCTAATCATTGTAGTCTGGGAAAAATTTCCCGAACAGAAAGACTTGTCACAGTGAGCATGAAGGAGGCACGCATGATGCAAATCCGAAATGTACAAGAGCAGGACTACCTTAAAGTTATTTCGGTCCTCAACGACTGGTGGGGTGGGCGACAAATGTCTGATATGTTACCCAAGCTGTTTTTTGTCCATTTCCAGTCAACGAGCTTTATTGTTGAAGAGAATGGAGAAGTCATCGCTTTCCTCATCGGCTTCTTGTCCCAGACGTTCCCTGGAGAAGCTTACATTCACTTCGTTGGGGTACATCCGGACAAACGAAAGGATGGATGGGGCCGCGAATTATATCACCATTTCTTTCAAACCATAAAACAAAAAGGATGCGATACGATTCGATGCATTACCTCTCCTGTTAATAAAGGTTCAATCTCTTTCCACACCAAGTTAGGTTTTACAGTTGAAAAAGGAGATAAAATGGTGGATGGAATCGTTGTGACTTCTAATTATGATGGAAATGGAAACGACCGGGTTTCGTTTATTAAAAAGATTTAATCTGATTGAAACGTTTTATCCTTTTAAACGTAATTACAGTTAAATTCCCCCAAAAATAGCAGGTGGTTCTCATGCTTAAGGCACTTGGTTTTGGAGCTGCTTTGCAGATCCTCTGTATGATCATAGCAATAAAGACGGGGAACATTGATCAAGCTGGCAATTATGCGGAGTACCTTGCATTCGGTCTCCTTACACTAGCTGGATTAATGGTTTATAACGCCCTTAGCGCCCCCACAGCCTATTACAAAGAACATGAAGTGCAAGATTATAAAAGCAGATGGAAATGGACTTTTTATTTCCTGCTCGCCTCTGTCCCCAGTGGCATTTTTGCTGTCATCTTTTTCAGCTTTTTTGCTTAATTCATTTTGCTTCCCAAGCTTCTCTTTTCATTTACGTAACCAAAAAGCACTACTTCACGTACTAATCAATAGCCACACCAAAGTAATCTGTCATGTGGAAGGATGCGGTCTGATTTGAAAAGCGTAAAAGATATATGGGGCTGGACCAAAACGTTGGGCATCTCCCTTTCACTCGCGATTCTGGTTAACATATTTGTTCTCCAACCTTTTAAAGTGAATGGACAATCGATGGTGCCCACTTTGCAAAACGACGAACGCATCTATGTGTCGAAATTGTCCCACACATTCTCTTATCTCCCTGAGTACAACGATATTGTCGTGATCGACAGCCGTGTAGACCGAGATCGTACGTTACAAGATGACATCCTTGAAAATCCTCTCCTCATGCTCGCCATGGGGAAAAGCGATGCCAAAACATTCTGGGTAAAACGAGTCATTGGCAAACCCGGCGATACTTTGGAGTTTAAGAACGAGAGCCTGTATCGGAATGGTCAGTCGTTAAATGAGCCGTACATAAAAGAAAAGATGGTCAACGTACCTGATGCCAAAATCGTCATACCGGAAAACCATGTGTTTGTGATGGGAGATAATCGCAACAATAGCGATGATAGTAGAGTCATTGGCGTGATTCCACTCGATCATATCATGGGGAAAAAACTGTTTTAATCAGACGAGAGCCTTTTCCACTGAGGAAGGCTCTTTTGCTTTTAGTGTTCTCATTTGCAAGTTATTGAACGCATAGACGAATGTCCGTTTCGAAACGCCTGACAAACGCATTTACTAGTGATAATTGCATGCAAAGGGGCGTTTCTTGATGAGCTCTCGGCATTCTCATTCATTACGCTTTATTCGATTTGCCGATTGGCCCGGGCATTTTCATGGGTATGACACACTGACAAGCATTTCGGGTCGTCATCGTCACCGAATACGTGGCAGAACGTCATCCCCAGAAGGAATGAGAGATCGGCATGTCCATTATTACGAAGGAACCACTACGTTTAATGATGGACATGTACATCACTACAGGGGATGGACGGGTCCGCCTATTCCGCTGCCGGACGGAAGTCATTACCACGAGTTTTCAGGGCAAACCACTTATGATGACGGGCACACCCATTACTACCGGGGTGTAACCAGCGAGGCCCTCTCTTAAACGAAAAAGGCTATCCCGCTCCGGAACAGCCTGTCTTCCTCTTCTTATATTTCCATCACAGACGCCAACGGACAGTCCAATGTATACAGGTTGCGATACCTTG
Source organism: Brevibacillus porteri (assembly GCF_003013475.1). GTDB lineage: Bacteria > Bacillota > Bacilli > Brevibacillales > Brevibacillaceae > Brevibacillus > Brevibacillus porteri. The sequence goes on along the minus strand of NZ_PXZO01000038.1, from coordinate 121,567 downwards.
GATTGTCCTGATACAACTGCTCATGTGTCCCTCGCATCGAGATGACTCCCTGCTCCATAAAAATGACCTCGTCCATTTGCTCTACACCGCTCAAGTGGTGAGTCACCCAAATTAATGTTTTCTCGTGCAAGACACGGAAAATCGTTGTCATGAGATCGCGTTCAGTCAACGGATCTAATCCCACCGTCGGCTCATCAAGGAGAACAATCGGCTTGTTTTGCAGCAAAATCCGGGCAAGGGCTATACGTTGCCTTTCTCCGCCAGAGAAGCGCAAACCGGTTTCCTGCATCCGTGTTTGATAACCGTCCGGTAGGGATTCAATCAGCTGATCCAGACCGACTTGAGCTGTCACAGCACGCACTTCTTCATCGGACGCATCGGGTCGTCCAAGCCGGATGTTATTGGCTACGGTTGTGTCAAACAAATACGGCTGCTGATTCAACACGGAAAACAAACAAGCAGAATCCTCTTCTGATTGGACAGGCTGCCCATTTACTGTCACCTGACCTGCTTCCGGCTGTATGGCACCTCGAATCAAGTTCAGTATCGTCGATTTACCAGCTCCGCTGCGACCGAGCAACGCGATTTTCCCTCCTTGAGCCACCTCAAAAGACACGTCCTGCACACTCCAACCGCTGGCTTGTGGGTAGCGAAAATGAACATGATCGAGCTTCAAACTGCCCCCTGCTTGATCAGCCACCTTTTCCTTCTGCGCCTCCACACTGGCTGGACGACCGCCCTCGATCTCCCGAAGCCGCCCCAGAGACTCCTTGTATTCTGGCATTCGCACAACAGCGTCAGAAATACGGGCAAACGCATCCATCAACGGAAATGCGACCAGCCCTATCGCAGCAATCAACGTAGCAGGTATCTGATTCGCAGCGGCAAGTCCGCCCGCCCAGATGACCAGTAAGACAATGGCTCCACCGATTGCACACTGCGACATCCACTGGACTCGCCATTCTCCGCGTCGAATGGAGTTTTCGATCTGGGCAGCTGACTTTTGCCGTCTTGTAAACAACTGGAGAAACTGCTGTGTACGACCACTGAGAATCCAGTCACTCATGCCAAAAACAGCATCAGTCAGCTCCCGATATGCTGCCTGTCTCTCCTGCTTGAACCGACGACTCTTGGCAATGGATGACCACAAGACTACTGCGGGTGCAACAAACAGCAGAAACCCACAGTACAACGCCATCAGCAGCGCGAACATCCCGTCCATTCTTCCCAGTGCCACAATACCTGCCCCGTAGAGGAGAACCGCCGATACAGCAGGCAGCACAAAGCGCAGATAGACATTTTGTAGTTGCTCGATGTCATCCGCAAGTACACCAAGCAGATCTCCCGTACGAAAACGAGTGCGGAGGAGCTGTGCTTGCGGCTCGATGGCCTGGTACAAACGCACACGCATACGCGATAACACACGCAAAGCTGCATCGTGTCCAACCAAACGCTCCAGGTATTGAATGACTGCTTTGCTAAAGCCAAAAGCCCGGACAAGTACAATGGGAACATAGACCATTAAGACGTTTTCAGGCTTGAGTGCGGAGCGAGAGATCAGATACCCGGACGTATAAAGCAAAGCGCCCGCACATGCCACTGCCAAGGTTCCCAGCAAAGCCGCTACGGCAAACTGCCAGAAAAATTGGCGAAAGTATGGAAGAAACCACCCCTGATTGCCTTCTCGCGCTTCCTTCATCCTTTCTCCCCCTTGGCACCAGCTGTCAACAACCGATAAAATACGCTTTTTTGTGCAACGAGCTGTTCATAGGTACCCGCTTCCACCAGTCGTCCCTGGTCGATTACCCAAATCCAATCCATGTCTCGCATCCAATGCAAACGATGTGTGGCCAAAAATACACGCCTGTCCCCCAACACCGACAACATGGTCTGTTTTAGCTCCCATTCCGTTTCAATATCTAAGTGAGCGGTCGGCTCGTCGAGCAAAATCACTGGTCGGTTGCCAAGCAGCGCACGTCCCAATGCAACCCGCTGTGCCTGACCGCCGCTTAACGTGCGGCCCCCTTCGCCAATGATTTCTTCACAGCCATTTGGCAAGCTGTCCACCAGCTCTGCAAGACCGACATCACGAATCACCTGCTCCACCTGTTCCTGCGTCGCTTCCGGCTCATAGAAGCGAATGTTATCCGCCAACGATTGATTGAATAAATACGGATGCTGTGGGATGTAAGCGATTTGCCGTTGCCACTCCTGCTTCGCATCCCCCGTAATGGGTTGCCCATCTACTTGTATCACACCAGCTTCGGGATCAGAAAATCCGCCTAGCACTCCGAGAAGGGTTGATTTTCCAGCCCCGCTCGCTCCAACAATGCCCACTCTTCTCATGTTGCTGCCCAATTCCTCAGATATCTCACCCAGTAGCTGTCTGCCATCCTCACCGACGACACGAATATGGGACAAAGTAATCGTTCCATCCCATCCGCCTGTCAAAGACGTCTGACTATTCGTTGCTTGTGTTTCCTCCTTATGTTCATCTGTAGCGGCACTATCTATGATGGTACGAATAGTCCCCAAAGCTTCCTTGCCATCCAATGAGGCGTGGTAGTCCGATCCCAGCATCCTTACTGGCAAAAAGTATTCCGGTGCAAGAATCAGGATAACCAATGCCGTTTCAAACCCAAAGTTTCCTTCAATCAGCCGCAACCCAAGACCGACTGCCACAAACGCAACCGACAGCATGCTGAAGAAGTCGAGTGCCAATGATGACAAGAAGGCGACGCGCAACGTACGCATCGTAGCGGATCGATATTGATCACTCACTCTACCGACGGTCTCCCCATGGTCTTTGCTGCGTCCCAAAAACCGGAGCGTCGCAAGCCCGCGAAGCGAATCGGTGAAGTGATGGGATAGCATTCGATATGAGCGCCATTGTTTGTCTGCTTGTTTACGCGCCGCCAGACCGAGTACGATAAAAAAGCCGATGAGAACAGGCATCGTTACCGTCAGGATCAATCCAGAAATCACATCTTGCATGTAGACAAATGCCAGAAGCGGTAACGTAACAAAAACCATATCTAGCGTACGTGGAACAGACAACTCCAGGTAAGTACGTACACGATCTACACCTTCCAGGACAAGCGTAACAAGCTTTCCGCTTCCTTCACTGGCGGCAAAACGTGGACCACGCTCGAACAATCGGGATAGAACTCGCCCTTGCAAAGACTCACTAGATGCTTCAGCAAAACGACCAGCGACTTTCTTTTGCAGCCAAACGATGGTATGACGAGCAGCTATCGTGACCAAAAACAGTGCAAGCGGCTGATACGCCATCTGAACCGCTTGACCTTCAAACAAGATTGCGATCGACTTCGCCAAAAGCAGTGCCTGACCGATAATCGCCGCACTTTGTAGGAGGGAAAGACCGGCTAGCAGCAGCATAACCGGTCGGATTCCTTGTAATCGGAACAATTCCTTGTCCATTAGTACTCCAAATGATCCTTTTCAGTGACTCGTTTGTGGAAAACGAAGTAGCTCCAAGCCTGATAGGCTAGCACAAACGGTAAAAGCACTGCTGCAACAATGGTCATTGCTTTTAACGTGTATGGACTCGAAGCTGCATTATAGAGGGTCAAATCAAACGCGCTATCAATCGTGCTGACCATCACCCGTGGGAACAAACCGATAAACATCGAGACGAACGTCAACAGGATCATCGTACCTGTCATCCCGAAAGCCCATCCTTCCCTGCCTTGTCTCAAGTAGTGACGAGCCAGTACAAACGCGACAATACCCAAGAGTACAGCTGCGGTCAACAAAACACCCTGACGCTCAAACAGATCGGTTACCATGAATGTCCACCCTACAAGCACCGCCATGAGAACCGCTTGCATTGGCAACAGCTTTGCCGCCAGTACACGTGATTTTTCACGCAACTCGCCTACCGTGCGCAGCGAGATGAAGTTCAGGCCGTGCAGCAAGCATAGTCCTGTAACTGTCACTCCTGCCCACAACGAGTAACCATTCACAATGTCAGAGAAGCCCGCAGTCATTTCCATATTCTGATCAATCGGCACACCTTTCACCATGCTGGCAAAGATCATACCGAACAACATCGGCGGTACAAAGCTTCCAATCAGAATCGCTGCGTCCCACGTCTTTTTCCAAGCCTCACCTTTCCCTTTGCCTCTAAATTCAAATGCTACCCCGCGTCCAATCAACGCAAGCAGAATCAGCGTAAGCACGAGATAATACCCGCTAAACATCGTGGAATACCACTCCGGAAACGCTGCGAACATCGCACCAGCGGCTGTAATCAGCCAAACTTCATTGGCATCCCAGAACGGGCCAATCGTATTGATCAAAACCCGGGTTTGCAAATCATTTCGTGATAGCAGGCGCGTCGCCATGCCTACACCAAAGTCGAAGCCTTCGAGAAAGAAAAATCCGGTAAACAGAACGGCAATGAGCAGGAACCACAGTTCATTAAGCTCCATAACGTTCACTCCTTACACGATCAAATGGATCCTTAAGCTGTAAATCCTCTACTTCCTCATGACTATCCATATCCGGTCCTTTTTTCGCCACACGAGCAAACAGATAAGCCAAGAGGCAAAGCAGGATTAGATAAATCGTCGTGAAGGCGATAAGAGAGAACCATACCGCTCCTGTACTAATGCTTGGCGAAACCGAATCTTCAACACGCAGTAGCCCGAATACCGTCCACGGCTGACGACCTACCTCCGTCATGATCCACCCAGCTGAGTTTGCGATGAACGGTAGTGAGATACCCGCAACCATCAACTGCATGAACCGCTTGTTTGGCTGTTCCAGCTTTTTGCGGAAGGTCAGGTATGCCCCGTACAAAGCCAGCAAAATCATTGCACTACCGCCTGCTACCATGATGCGGAAGCTCCAGAAAGTCGTCCGAACTGGTGGAATGTAGTTTCCTGGACCGTAGGTTTTCTCATACTCTGCCTGCAATTCCAACATGCCCGGTACAGAACCTGAAAGTGAGTTGTACGTCAGGACGCTAAGCAAGTAAGGAATTTTTATTTCAAAACCGTTTTCTTGTTTTTCTGGATCAATCGTTGCAAAAACCGTCCAAGGAGCTGGGTCTGAGCTTGTTTCCCACAGCCCTTCACTCGCTGCCATTTTCATCGGTTGGGTAGCAACCAAATACTGTGCCTGACCATGACCGAATTGAGCAATAGCAAGTGAGGAGATCAATGCTACCACGATCGAAATTTTGAAAGATTGCACAAAGAATGTAACGTCTTGTTTTTTCAACAGCTTCCAAGCACTGATACCTGCTACCAAGAAGGCACCTGTCGCAAATGCCGCAAAAATGGTATGCGGAAATTCATATAGTAATTGTCCATTGGTAAGGAGCGCGAAGAAATCGACCATCTCTGCACGTCCGTTATTGATAGCGAAGCCGACTGGCTGCTGCATGAACGAGTTGGCTGCCAGAATCCAAAGAGCCGAAAGAATCGTTCCGATGGATACGAGCCAAATACATGCGAGATGCACACCTTTGGACAAACGATCCCAACCAAACACCCATAGTCCAATAAAAGTCGATTCGAGGAAGAATGCTAAGAGGGCCTCAATCGCTAGCGGTGTTCCAAATACGTCGCCGACGAATCGTGAGAAATCAGACCAGTTCATCCCAAATTGGAACTCCTGCATAATCCCTGTCACGATCCCGACAGCAAAATTTATGAGTAAAAATGTTCCCCAAAACTTGGCCATTTTTTTATACAAGTCATTCTTTTTTACCACATACATCGTTTCCATAATGGCTACTAATAATGACAGCCCGATGGAAATCGGCACAAAAACAAAATGAAAGATAGTTGTTATCGCAAATTGAAGTCGTCCCAAATCCACTATATCCATGTACAAGATCCCTTTCTCTTCGCGTTTTGGCCTTTATGTACCGGAATTATACCAGTGGGGAAACCCGCATTTATTACGACTTTGTGAAAAATATCACAAATATATGTGAAAAAATTCACAAATGATTCTCTCTCTTGTAACCCCCTTTGCGCATTCATCTTCGTGAGAGAGTTTTTTGTTTGTTTTACCCTGTATGTTTCCGGTCATGTATAATTGTAGCAGGACTTTTGACCCTAGAGGGTGTCCGATTCGTTACATGATTTTTAACAGTCTGTGACTGTTTAGGATTTTCCCTTGATTTTAGCTAGACTTATGCGCCTCTACTTATTTTGATAAATGTGTAATTTATTCACTTTCTTTTAAAATATATCGAAAGTTATCGTATGTAGAAAAGATGGACCCTTCTACGGGTCCATCTTTCCCCTATTCAGTTAACAAAGCCCCAAGAGAACATGCGCTAACAACCGCTTATTTTTTGGCGGATTTCGTTGACAAGGATTCGATGATGTTGCCGATGGTCGCAGCATCAAAGCTCTTCTCTGACATCTGGTACAGCTCGTACGTGAATCCTTCATGCTCCCAAATCACGATCCCGTTGGCGAAATAAACCTTTTTCCCGCCGATGGTTTCGATCTTGACACCCTCTGTCGTGCTGATGCCGTTTTCGCCACTGTTCGAAATCAACAAGGAAAGAAACTCTTCCTCTTTTTTATACTGAATTTCTACCATACCCTCGCCATGAACAACCGTGTTTACATAGGAATAATGCTCTGACAGCCATGTCGGTGCTGGAAAATCCATTTTGCTAGCTGCACGTGCTTCTTCCAATGTTAGCTGTGGGGGGGCTTTGCGTTCTGCACGTGTCTCGTTTCCTTCGGTATTGGACTGTGTAGCAGGCAGCTCTTTATCATATTGGGTAATTTCCATGTTTCCCACCTGAAAGCGTGCCAGAATCGTCTGGAGCATTCCTTGGGCAAATGATGTAGTCGAGAATGCACCTAAAAGGCAAACAACAGCAACAGCACTAACTGTGGCAGCTTTCCATTTATTCGTTTTCATATAGATCCCGTCCTTTTTGCTATCATTTGGTTGTATGTTTCCTGATTCCAATTTGAATTTCAGCCGATTGTATATGTTGGCTTTTGGAGTGGTGTCATCCAGCTCCAGATCAGTAAGCAAGTCGGTGAGTTCACGAAAATCGTCTAGATCATGCTTACTCTTCATAGTGGAAGCCCCCTCTTTGCAATTCTTTTTGTAGCTTTTTTAGACATCTGTAGAGCACGACGCCGATATTTGAACCGCTGACACCAAGCAGGTCTGCGATTTCCGCGTTTTTTAGTCCAGCCGCATATTTCATGGCGATGATATTGCGTTCTTTGTCACTCAGCTTCGCCAGTGCTTGAAATAACGCTTGATGATTGTCGCCCTTGATCACAATTTCTTCCGGAGATGACTTCGGCAGGACCATATCCAGAATAGAATCCAGTGAAAAACTCATTCTTTTTTTCTGTGAGCGGAAGTAATCTGTCACTGCGTTTCTGGCGATTGCAAACAACCAGACTTCAAAGTTTGATTTAGCAGGTGAATAACTGCTGTATTTAGAAATAACAACTTCAAACACATGGCTACATATTTCTTCTGCTGCATAGTGATTGTTGATCCGATAGCAAATATATTTGTAGACGCGCTTGTAATACGCACCGTAAATTTGGGCAAACGTTTCGGTCGACATGCTTTCTGTTTGCCTATCGTTTTCTTCGTTTTGACAGATGCCTCTGTTCACTTGGGCGATCTCCAACTACTTCCCCTCCCTTCTAAATGAAATGAACAAATTGCGCAATTTGTTTGGTTGTGAGACTCACGCTAGTTAATACGGAAAAAGCTGAAATGTATTAACAATATTTTTCTAAGATCGGAGGAAATGACATGTGGATTCTTTTCCCTCACATGCGTAAAGAGGTGCACACGAAAAGAGTTGAGCTTGGGGTGATCGGATATTTCATGGAAGGTCCGAAAAGGGTAGCGGTAGTCGAAGTAATCGAAATCGTTGGGTTGCATTCAAATCCAAACTTGTAAAAATGCATCTGGACTTGGAGGTCATCAAATGACTGGATTCCTAGAAATCGCCAGCGCCATGTTTTTCTTCAATTAATCGGGCAATTCTAGTTCCCTCTCTTTTACTAGCAAAAAGCAGGTTGTCAACGAATGACATCCTGCTTTTTACATCTTCATGCTTTGGATATATCCCAGTGCGGTGGGCGCGTGAACGAAGGTGGCAACTTGGTGCTTGCATCGCCCTTCGCCCCGTTGAGCTGAACCTGCGTGAGAAACAACGTCTCCGTCAAGTTCGCTCCGCTCACATCTGTATCGCGAAAATCTGCACCAATGAGATCAGCGCCCCGCAAATCTGCTCCTCTCAGATCAGCAGCAATCAAATAAGCGCCCCGCAAATGGGCTCCTCGTAAATCAGCGCCTTTGAGCTTGGCACCGATGAGATCAGCGCCTCGGCCATAGGTTTTTCCTTGCTTACCCGCTTTGTATTTGGTAACCGCGTCCTTACGTACCAATTCACTTGTCTGCAATAATAGTTCGTTAACTTTTGCTCGATGAAAAGCGATGTCCAGCTTCAGGATGTCCTCAGGACTGTGATCCGTCAGGCGTTGTGTCTCCTCCAACGCTTCCTTCAATGTAGGATGGAGGGACTGGGCAGCTTGCTTGGTCAACGCCTCCGTTATATACCAGAGTAGCTCATGCAGCTGCCACATGATCGGAAATACTTCGTACATTTGCTTCGCTGATCCGGGTTCTTTACGCCAATCTTGGCCGCTATAAGTGACTTGAGACACCTTTTGACCAGCTCCAAAACAATCGTAGACAGTACAACCGCGAAAGCCTATCTTCCTCAGCTTTGTGTGAACACCACACCGGAAGTCTGCCTGTAAGTTACTACAGGGCTTGCCTGCGTCTTTATTGATAGCAAAGTCAGAGGAAGCAGCAAAAGGCAATGCCACACAGCACAAGCCAAAGCAGCTTTCACAGTCACCTTGAAGATGACCCCTACTGTTATCGTCAGTCGCGTGTATGTGTTCTTGATGCGTAGCCATATAATTATCCTCCTGGAAAAAAACACGATTCTCTCGCTCCTGGCGAAAAGAATCGTGCTACTTTTAGTTAAATGCGATTTGAGATTCGATCAGGTAATTCCCGAAGACTTCAGCAAAGGCTTCTGCTGTATTATAGCCTTCTTCCAAGGTGTTGTTCGTACCACCGAATTCCAAAAGCAGGGCTCCCTCTGAAATCGACTGATTGTACACCCCGTTCCCTTGATTTGAACCTTTCAGGATAATCCCTCGCGACAAACCGGGATAAGAAGCTTCCAGACGGGCGTTCAGCTCTTCCGCCAGCTTTTTGTTCGCCAGATGGTTCGGATTCGCTGTTCCAATTACAAACAGCATCCGGGAATAGGTTTTGCCATTAATCGTGATCGCTACCTTGCTGCGTGGCTCATCACTATCCCGATGAATATCGAAAATGTACTGCAAGTGCGGACTGGTTGCAGCCGCTGCCGCTACCGCCTTGTACGACTCGGAATAAGACATCGAGTAGCTTTTATTTTGTTCCCTCAATCTCTGAGCGAAATCGTCCTGGCTCGCCATTGCCGAAATGCCTCTTGCTTGCAACAGCTCGCCCAGCCTTTTCCCAACAAGCGTGATGTTGATCTCAGGATCATCTACCGAGCTCCCTTGTTGGTTCCGTGCAACATTTCGCCAAGACTCACGGTTATGGGTGTGATAGATATACACTTTCTCGTTTCCAATCATCCCATTGTTGTACTCGTACGTTGCTCCTGTCGGTGGCAGAGTACCGGCTGGTTGAATCTTCTCTACGATCCACCCCGCGATATAGGCGGTCGAATTGTCTGCCAGCCTGATGATGTACCAGTCTCCTACTGTTTGCACAACCGGGAATACTTGTCCAGGTTGAACGGTTCCAATGATTGCATGATCGGTTGAGGGGCCGTTGCGGATGTTAGAATCCGGATTTTTGACGCGAATCTGTAGTTCTTGTACAGCGGGAGGCGTTGTTGCTGGCAAAGTCGCTGGTGCCCCCGGTGTTGGATTCGGCAGTGGCTGTACTGCCCCAGTCTGTTCCATTGGTTTGAAGATATAGGCATAGGTCCCGTTAAAGTTAATGGTGTACCAACCATTTGCATATCCGTAATGATTGATTGTCATCCCGCCATGAATTTGACCAATGACGGTACCTAGAATATCTGGCTGTGCATAAACTTCATAGCCTTCCGTTAATACGATTGTCCCTTGTCCGAATTCACTTCCCGTATTGGATGGGAGTACAGGAGGGGGCGGTGCTGGAAATGTTGTCGGGTCTGGGATTGGTGTTGGCACTGGTACCGGAGTAGGCGCTGGTACCGGGGCTGGTTTTGGTGCTGGTGCCGTTGTCTCCGTCAAGTAACTGACTTTCACCCAGCCGTTCTTTTGATCAGACAGCTTAATTTGTGCCCATTCCCCTTGCTTTCTCATTTGCAAAAACACACCGTTTTTGTCGATGATCTGCAAAATTTGTGCAGTGGCATTTGGTTCTGCCCGAACATTCAGCATGTCCACATTGCTTTTGACATATTTGATCTGTGGAACTTCTATCATCTTCACATACTTATTATTGACCCATCCGGTATTGCCGTTCGGCAGCTTTACCTGAGTCCAATCTTTTTGCTGTTTGGTGATTGGCAACCGCGTGGCTTTTTTGAGTGTTGCGACGATCTGGGTAGTCGTACCTGGCTCGCTTCGAATATTTAACTGATCGACCGCCACGTCTACATGGGTGGCCGCTCGCGCAATGGACAGAGGCATCAGCAAAATCAGGAAGAAAACAGCTAGCAAGCTGACATTTACTCGTAAAAGCAAGTTCCTCGTTCCCCTCTGTTTTTTTCGTATTTTTGGAAAGTCTAGCTAATAGAAAGAACTTCTCGATTCGTCCGCATATTCCTTCATGTATTGACATCTTTTGCTGTCAAAACAGCAATAACTTCACGATCATTCTATCTCCTGAAAATAGTGACGTTTTTGCTAGAAAAAAGTTACAGAAAAAAGGATGAAGCGACAAGCTTCACCCTTTTTCTTTCTCCTCTATTTCCTTCCTACCATTTCGCTGCCCAAGCTTCTATCTCCACTTTGAGCGAAGGGACTGCCAATGCTGGGACGTAAGACATCGTCATCGCTGGTGGTGTCCCCCCGTGAAACTTCTCCCACACCTGATTAAAATGCTTCCAATCCATTTGCTCGGTTGCCCATATATTGATTTTGATGATATGGTCCGCAGTTACTGACTCACTTTCAAAATTGCGCAGGATGTTCTGTAGCGTGTTTTCTACTTGTTCTTTCATATCTGTCGGCAATTCTCCATGAAGGTCCATTCCTACTTGCCCAGAAAGCACGAGCAAATCGGCTCCTTTTGGAACGACCGTCAGATGTGTATAGGGTCCCATAGGCGGAGCAACTGTACTAGGATTTTTGCGGTGAACCTTGGGCTTCGCCTGGTCGGTTTGTTCTTCTTTGACGATCGCCAGTGTTTGATGATCTTCCCACCGACCATTGATTTTCACGTTTTTCTTGGCAATCCCTTCCTTGTGAAAACCAGCTTTTAGCAGCACCTTGATCGAGCCTATATTATGCGGCATCACTCCTGCTTCCAAGCGGTGAAGACCTAGCGTCTCGAAGGCATAGTCAACGACGAGTTTTACCGCTTCGGTCATGTAGCCTTTTCCATTATGCTCTTTATCTAGGAAGTAGCCGATCCAGCAGCTTTGCAGATTCTCTCTTACAACCTCTGAAAGGATGACTTCCCCAATGATTTCATCCTGTCCTTTTTCTGCAATGACAAAGACGTACCCTCTATCTTCTTCTTTTAAAGCCATCGAGCTCTTGATCCTGTCGATTTGTCCTTCCAGCGTGTAAAACGCCTCTTCTCTCGTCCCTGTGAAGTTTTGAAAGAAGTCTCTGTTTCTCCCTTCAAGCGCCCAGAGGCTCTGTGCATCCGATTCCTGTACCAGTCTTACGTAAATGTTCTCTCCGTTTCCTTGCATACCATCCATCTCCCTTTTTCGAAATAAAAAAAACACCACAGGAAATCCTGCGGTGCCCTAAAAAGAAAACCACAGGAAGCGACCTGTGGCGTTTTTCCACTGTATCCTGATGAATCCCCACTACATCAAAGGATGGTCGCTATATCCGTTTTTGGACATACTTCTCCCGTGATTTAGCCAGATCAAAGAAAACAGCGGTGGAGTATCCAATTCCTTTTGGCAAAGACAGTAATGATCTTTTTTTCATGTGGATACCCTCCTTTCCGCTGTTTTTTCGTGCATACCATTTCGATATAGAGACGGTCGTAGCAAACAACCGTTACATTATTATCCATGAACTACTCCACAAGTATAGTGGCAAATGACGTTCGTGGCAACAGCATTAGTGTCTCTTTCTCCCATTTCGCCAAAGCATATACACATTCGCAATAGAGGTCAGTACAAGTAGACCCAACAGGATGTTTGTGACAATCAATGTGTTCGTCAAATGCTGAATGGGTGCCTGAATAACAGATAAAACGCTCATCAGCTTGTTCGGAATATCATTAATCGAGGCGATAAGATTATTGAAATACTGCACATAATCCCCCAAACCGAAAAACCTCCTCTCGCATACCTTATCCCGTCCATAGCCTTTGATAAAATTCGCCGCCTTACTCCGACGAAGAGGAATAGATCCATTTTTTGTGGAACAATGAAAAGGAGAGAAGATTGTCATCATTCATAATCCGATTGCAAGAAAGAAGGGAGCTACCTTTATGACGATTCAACGTTTTGTTCGGGAGTCGCGCACATTCAAAGCAAGCCATGTGTTACCCCCGGATACGAACAATCACAATACGCTGTTCGGGGGCAGGCTGATGGCGCATATCGACGATGTTGCTGCGATTTCTGCCATGAAGCATGCCCGTGGACCAGTCGTTACCGCTTCTACTGATTCCGTCGACTTTTTGCAGCCAATCCGGGTCGACAATGAGGTTGCGCTCGAAGCCTTCGTCACATGGACGCATAACACGTCGATGGAGGTCTTTGTCAAAATTGTCGCAGAGGATTTGCTAACAGGCGTTCGGACAGTCTGTGCTACATCGTTTCTCACGTTTGTTGCCATTGGCGAGGATGGACGGCCTACCCCCGTGCCCAAGGTCGTTCCAGAAACAGAAGAGGAAAAATTCTTGCATGATGGTGCTGAAAAGCGAGCGGAGAAACGGAAAGTTCGTCGCAAGGACAATAAGCATCTCGCGGATATGCTCGGAACGAGACGTCCGTGGGAACCGTGATTGGACACCCTATAACGCCAAAAAGTCCCCTTACCTTTTTGCAGGCTGGGGACTTTTTGCTGTTTCTATCTTACTCTTTGGACGCAAAAGCGAAAGTGGAGAAAGTCATCTGGTGTTTCCAGCCCTATGTCATAGGGCGCGAATCCATTTTTCAACAACACTTTTTGCGAGGAGATGTTATCCGTTGTAGTTTTAGCACAGATGGTTTTGACAGCCAATTGGGGAACGTGCTCCGTTAAAAAGATCTTCAGTGCTTGCGAAGCCACTCCTTTACCAGCAGTATCCTCCCCGACTCGATAACCGAGATGTCCGATTCCTTCGTCTTTCTCGATGTCTACCAAATTCATTCTGCCCAAGATGTCACCCTGGCTGTTTTTTATGAGGCCAAAAAACGAGATTCCTTGCGCCTGCTCGTCGAGCAAGGCTTGCAGACCACGTAAAAAATGGTCATATTGGTAGTAAGCGTCTCCCCGACTGGGAACCGATTTTTCAAAAAAAGCGCGATTGTACACTTCAAATTGAAACAAGCTGGCTGCATCTTGTATACTTAATTTTTCAATAGAAATCATCAGGGGAAGGTATCCTTTCTTGAATAGAGGTGGAATTTTCATATGACTGTTGCTTATCTAGAAGAAGGTACGTTTATCGCCTTTATTGCCTTTACGATATTTTTCTTGGTCGCTTACAAGCTCGATCAGATTTCGTTTGTCTCGTTCATTGTCTCCTTGGCTGTCACGGCTTGCGTTCATGCTGCCTTCTACGTGCTAATTGTAAAATATTGGCCGTTTTTTTAATAGCACAAAAAAGGCGCAGGATGAACATCCGCGCCTGTACGTTTATCTACTCACAGCTTCGCTTCGTAGGCCGCAAGCAATTGAGCCGCTTGCTTGTTGTACTGGTTGACCAAGCCTTGAATGGCTTTTTGCCACTCAGCTTGCGGGAGCGGCACTGATAATTGATTGGCTGGCTTGCCGTTTACGATCAGAGCTGTTGTTAGCATTTGTTGTTGTGCGTCACTGAGTGAAGCCGTCGTTAACGTCTTTGGCTTGAGCACTTTTTTTCCTTTCAGGGAACGCATGAGCTCGGTCATCAGGATGTGCTGATACTCCGTGTACAAATCCATTGTCATGTAGTAGCTCATTCCCTCTCGCACCGGCACAATTCCCCGCTTCTGTGCCCACTCCATCACCTGTGGCGTCTTCATCGCTTGACTCGTTTTGCCTGTCGCCATGAAATAAGCCACTCGGAACATATCTTCGTCGCTCATGACAGAACGATTCTCATCGGCTTTGATGATACCCTTGGACACCAGATCTGAAAGTACCGCTTGCTTGCCAGCATCCTTCGGCAGATTCAAATAAAGCGCCAGATTGGCAAAAAATTTGCTCTCGCTGTTGCCACCAGCTGGCCAGCTATACGGTTTGCCGAAATCGATCAGCTCAAGCGGGCGATGTCGCATCACATCCGAGTAGGCCGAAAACGCTTGGAACGTAATCGGACTATAGGAGACCACTGGTTTTTTCGTCAGGAATCTTGTCGCAAACAACTCTTGCCCACCTTGACTGAGATAACCGAACTGGTCTTTCGTTGTGAATACATAAGGCGTCTGATCGTCTGCCTTACTCCACATTTGTGAGAATACTTTGTTCGTTGGCAAAATCGCCTCATATTTGGCCGCTGTCAGCACCTTGCCTTCCAGTGACATGAGGCCATACAATCCCGTCTTCTTGTCCTGGTAGGCAATGACACCCGTCTTACGATCCGGTAAGGGCAAATACTTCATGGACTGATAATCGCCCGTGCTTAGGCGGAGCAACTGCGGTGAATATACATCCCATCCTGTACTTGATTGAATCAATACCCGATCAAAATCAGATTCCCTGTGAAAACCTTTCACGCTAGTGAGCTTGTTTGTGAGCTGGTTCCCTTCTTGCACCCATACATCCAGTGTACCGTCCAAACGTGCTGTCACTGCAATCTTTTGATTTTGTACGATCGCTTCGTCTGCATCCCGATACACAAAATCGCTCACGACCTGAAGCTGCCCGCCATCGGCCTTGATCATCGCCATTTCGATATTCCCCGCTCTCACACCCATGGTGTATACGGAGTCAGCAACTTTAATCAAAGTGAGAGGCGGTCCGTCGTTGCCTGACTTCCACACGGCGACTTTGATCTCCGTCGTCAACAGCTTGCCCTCAGGGGTATAAAGATCCGCCCAATCGTGATCCATCGCAACGATAAGATTGGTATCGGAATCCATGTAGACAGATTGGTAGAGCTTGCTGATTGGTTGGTTCGTCTTGCGGTCCACGATCATAACGCCTTTTCCCGGCTGATACGCTGTCATCAAATCATCGGACAACGGATTTGGATTGACAGCTTCTATTTGTTTCCCTCCGATGCTGTATCGCAGCACCTTTCCACCCGGCTCCGTCACCAGAACCTCGCCCGTTACTTCCTCGTGGCGAATGATTCGATTCTCAACCGGAGACAGGACCAAGCCTTCATCTTCAGAATAAAGCCCGATTTTGTTTCCGTCTTTGATGCTCAGCATGCTGTAGCTGCCCAATGTCACATACGAGTCGAACCAGAAATCAGGCTCCTTGACTTCTTTTCCCCAGGCTGGGAGGATCGCTTTTTTGCCGTCGCTACGGACGAGCAAGCGTGCAGCTGGCGGACCTTCTACCCGTGGATAAGCAAAGGGGATGACCGTCTCTCCCCCGACTTGGAGGACACCGTACAGATTTGTTTTCGGGTCCTGTCCCAGCACATAGCTGCCATGCAAAAACTGGGCACCTTTTTTCAATGGATGCGACGTACCTTTGGACCTGGAGTGATACGTGATGACATCTCCAGAAACCGTGCAATACATATCCGGATTGTTATGCTCGAACCCGACTTCTTTGTAAATGGGCTCTGCCAGTATCCGTCCGTCTTTCCACAGCCCTTGTCCCTTGGGTCCGATCACCTGAAAGTATCCATTGTTCCAAATATAGATCGCATTGTATTTCGGCTCGAGTACGTACTTGCCATTACGATCGATCAAGCCTTCTTTTCCACCGGATCGCACCTTGAGATACGCAGTGTCAGAACCGCCTTCGTTCGGAATCAGTTCTGCTTTTGCCAGCGCGAACAGTTTTTTGCCGGAAGCAGGATCGTACATGATGAGCTCTTTTGGAGTAGTCGCGACGAAATACCTCTTTTTCTCCGCCTCTTTATTTTCCGTCTGATCAGGAGCAACGAGTTCAACCATCGACAGCTTGCCCGCAAATGGCGGAATCAGGACCTTTCCATCTGTATGAATCAGCATCGATGATTTTCCCAGCAGCATAATCGCCGTCCCTTGCTCTGGGGCCAAATAATACGGATGGGCTCCGGCAAACTTCATGGTCGACAGCTTATGCGTCTTCAAGTCGATATATTGGAACCAGCCGCCTTTTTGAACAATCGCGATATTTTTGGAATCGGGGATGTCAATGTTATCCCAAATCGCAGGGGTTATTTCTTTCCCGGTTCGCGCATCGAGAATTCCTTTTTTACCGCCCTTTGTTACGATCATGTCTTTGGAAAATAGCTCAAAATCATCATAAATGGCCTGTGTGACCAGCTTGTTACCGTCCGTAAAACCAATCTTGTAGTCTGTTAGATACGGCTGAATCTGGGAAAACGTAGCAGCATGGACAGAAGAAGTCCACGCACTTGTCCCGAGTACGACAGCCGTAACCAGACTAATGGTTTTCGTTTTTATGTTCATACGTGATAGGCCCCCTTGGCAAACATTCCCTCCCTTTGACGCTTCGTAGGGTGAAATAGTTTCGTTGCCCTTTTTCAAACAACTGGAACCTTTTCTTTCCCTCCACTCGCTTTTAAGCGTGCTATAATTGTTCACACCGACGCAGTATAATCATCGTATACGGATGGGAGTGCTTATAACAGCACTTGGAAAGGATGTTCCCATGAATTTCTTTGCTGCCGCCTTGCAAAAGCCGGATGTAAGACGATTTGGGATTTTGGCGTTGTTTTGTTTGTTGCTTTACTCCTTGGGAAGTATGCTGAACATGGTTTTGCTTACCTTTTTAGTTACCTATTTAATGAATCGGCTGCATCAATATCTTACACGTCTCACACACAAAGTCGTGCCGATCCATCCCAAGCTGATTCTTATTTTCCTCTATATGTTGCTGACGTTCTTTCTCGTAGTGGGTGGGATGAAAGCCATTCCGGCGCTTATTCATCAAACCGGACAATTGTTCCATGTCATCGAGCAAGTGTACCGCCAAAATCAGCACAATGAGTTTGCCCCTTATCTTATGTCTGTTGTTGGGAAGCTAGATATGAAGGGCATCGTTCAAGGCAGCCTTGATTTTCTCGCAGTGGTCAGAAACGTTGGGTTCAATGTCTTTCTGGCGATTATTCTGAGTCTGTTTTTCCTGCTCGGCAAAGACAATGTCGTTACGTTTACCGCTCAATTTCGCACGAGCAAATTATCCTGGCTGTACAACGAAATCGCCTACTTCAGCCAAAAATTCATCCTGACCTTTGGTAAAGTAATCGAAACACAGCTGTTGATTGCCTTATTCAATACGACCTTCACCGTTATCGG
This sequence comes from Brevibacillus porteri, assembly GCF_003013475.1. Lineage (GTDB taxonomy): Bacteria > Bacillota > Bacilli > Brevibacillales > Brevibacillaceae > Brevibacillus > Brevibacillus porteri. The sequence goes on along the minus strand of NZ_PXZO01000038.1, from coordinate 103,722 downwards.
TCTATGGATCATGGGCTTTCCGAATCTATTGGGACTCGCGATCATGGTCTTCATACTGGGGCTCATTCCGGTTGCAGGTGTCGCCATTTCATTGATTCCGCTCAGTGCCATCGCTTTTAGCGTCGGTGGTATCGCAACCGTTATTTATTTGCTCGTTTTCATCATGTTGATTCATGCGCTTGAGGCATATGTGTTGAACCCTCGCTTGATGGCAACGAAGACTCACTTGCCGATTTTCTACACGTTTGTCGTCCTGATCTTTTCCGAGCATTTCTTTGGCGTATGGGGGCTGATTGTCGGGATTCCGTCCTTTGTTTTCTTGCTGGACATCTTAGAAGTGAAGAAAATGGAACAACCCTCGTCCAAAAATAAATCCGTTCCAAAAGATGTACGAGATGTACAAGTCAACCAACGGATGAACACCATAGAGAAGGAGCCCTCATGAATAGGGCTCCTTTTTCCTTTACTTGCCTTCAAACCATTTGATCAAAGCTTGCGTGCCGCTATCTGCCTCGCCGTTTGCTGCCAGTTCTTCATAGAGCGATTTGGAGAGCGCGAGTCCTGGCGTCATCAGCCCCATTTCCTCCGCTGCTTCCAATGCAATGCCCATGTCCTTGATAAAATGTTTGACGTAAAAGCCAGGTGCGAAGTTGCCCGCGATCATGCGTGGTGCCAGATTCGACAGCGACCAGCTACCTGCGGCACCCGCTCCAATGCTCGTCAGCACTTTCTCCGGGTCCAGACCTGCTTTTTTCGCATACGCGATCGCTTCACACACACCGATCATGTTCGTGGCAATACAAATTTGGTTGCACATTTTCGTATGCTGACCTGCACCTGGTCCGCCCTGCAAGACGACGTTTGTCCCCATGATCGTAAACACAGGCTCCATCGCATCAAATACTTCCTGATCGCCGCCAACCATGATAGTCAGTCGCGCTTCCCGTGCCCCCACATCTCCACCAGAGACAGGCGCATCCAGGGAATACAGCTCGTGTTTTTTGGCTTCCTCATAAATATGTTTCGCCAGCGACGGCTTCGATGTCGTCATATCGATCAAATAAGTGCCTGGCTTCGCATTTGCCACAATTCCGTCCACGCCGAGATACACTTCCTCGACATCAGATGGGTAGCCGACCATTGTGATGATGACGTTTGCCTCTTTTGCCAGCTCACTGACCTGTTCCTTCCAGATCGCACCGGCTGCCAGCAAATCTGCCGCTTTTTCCTTTGTACGCGTGTACACCAGTACTGTATATCCTGCTTGCACAAAATGGGTTGCCATGCTTTTCCCCATGACACCCGTTCCTACAAATCCAATAATGCTTTCACTTACAGGCAAAGTCATGTGAACCACTCCTTCGTTTCTCTCTTTCCTATTATCTCGACAATTGTACTTCTCGAATCTATCCGAATATTCCTGCTACGCGTCTTCTGTGTTTAAATGGGAAAAAGGACATATGTCCTTTTTTTTCGCGCGTAAATACCTTTTACTAAAGGGGGGTATAGCCTGCAAGCAAACAAGCAGGAGGCTTGATACATGAAAGAACTTCACGACCGCACCCTTTTGCATACGCTGGTGCAAAATAGTCCCTTGCCCGATATTTTTGATGCCATTACCCTCCATGAAATGCGCCTGTATCAGGCTGAGAAGGGTGACATCCTCTGTTCGAAGGGCGATCAGCTTCACCACATGTACTTCATTCTGAAGGGAAAAATCAAAATTTTCACGACGCTTCCTAACGGAAAATCTTTGTTGCTGCGCTTTAACAATCCACTCGCGATTATTGGAGATGTCGAGTATGTCACACAATGCGAGGTCCGCAATACCGTTGAGTTTGTCCATCGCAGTCTCGTGGTCAGTCTCCCTTTTAAAGTTTTGCAGGAAAACTACCAGAACCACCCGCCTTTTTTGCAATTCATTCTGCATAAAATCAGTCACAAGCTGCATACATCATCGAACTCAACCAGCCTGAACCTGTTGTATCCCGTTGAAAATCGCTTTGCCAGCTATATGCTCTCTACGCTGTCCAGCGACACAGGGTCGACTGCTTCCGAGGAGCTAAAGACGGCGAAGCTGACGGAGGTAGCCGAGCTGTTGGGTACCAGCTACCGACATCTAAACCGGGTCATCCGCAATCTTTGCGCAGCTTCCGTGATCGAACGCAAAAAAGGCGCACTGATTATCAAGGATCGAGAAAAAATCAGTGAGCTTGCGAGCGGAAACATCTATGAGTAATCAACCATATAGGAGGTCATATTGTGCAAGGCATTCTCTTTTCGTTACTCGCTGGCGTTTTTATATGTCTGCAAAGCGTGTTCAATGCGCAAGCCAGTACAAAGCTCGGACTGTGGCAAACCAATGCGATTGTTCACGCCGTAGGCTTTCTTGTATCATTCGCAATCTTTCTCTACGTTCGTGATGGCGATTGGAAAAGCATTGGGGAAGTTAACAAGGTGTATTTGCTTGGAGGCGTTTTCGGAGCGCTCATCGTCTTTAGTGTGATGAAAGGCATTACGGCCATCGGCCCTGCCTATGCTGTATCGGTTCTGCTCATCTCCCAATTGCTCGTCGCTCTCCTCATTGATTCTCTCGGCCTGTTCGGCGTACAAAAGGTTCCGATCACCTTGAACAAGATCATCGGAATCGGCATCATGATCGCAGGCGTAGTAGTTTTCAAATTCAAATAAAAAAGGAGGGCATTATCGCCCTCCCCTACAGAATCAATTGCTCCGGATTCAGCCCCAGCAGAGCCTCATGCACAAACCTTCCGTCTTTTCGAATCAGCACATCGTCAAACCATATTTCGCCGCCACCGTATTCCGGACGCTGAATGCAGATCAGGTCCCAGTGAATCGCGCTGCGGTTGCCATTATCCGCCTGATCATAGGCACGGCCCGGTGTGAGATGGAAGCTGCCAGCGATTTTTTCATCAAACAAAGTATCGCCCATCGGGTGCAAAATGTACGGGTTAAACGCAATGGCGAATTCACCGATGTAGCGTGCACCTTCATCCGTGTCCAATATTTCCGTTAGCTTGTCCGCATGGTTAGCATACGCCTCGACAATCTTTCCTTCCCGAAAAGTAAACCGGATGTTTTCAAACGTCGTACCTTTGAAACTGCTGGGCGTATTGTAGCTGATCGTCCCGTGAATCGAGTCACGCACGGGAGATGTATACACTTCGCCATCGGGTATGTTGCGTTTGCCTACCGCTGTCCGCGTCCCAATCCCTTTGATCGAAAACGTCAGGTCTGTCCCTGGTCCGACGATGCGCACCTTGTCCGTTTTGTCCATGAGGTCGTACAACGGCTGGCACGCTTCGGCCATCTTTCGATAATCGAGTGCACATACGTTGAAATAAAAATCCTCAAACGCTTCTGTCGTCATGTTGGCCTTTTGAGCAAGGGCCGAGGTCGGGAAATTAATGCGCAGTCCTGTAATTTGATTGTCGACATGATGGAAAATGGAATCATACGCTTCTGCGTACAGACGGTACTTCTCCTGCGGAACATCCTTCATCTCACTGTCATTTGTCTCGCCATGAATTCCGATATAGCCTTGTATGCCAAACCACATGTCCTTTTCCCACTGAACGGTCTCGGCAAGCTGCTCTTCGGTTATTCCTTTCAACCATTCCCGCTGGACCTTTGGCCGGACAAAGCGCAGGTGGGGATACGCTCCCTTCGCATACAACCGCTTCACCAATTCCATGGCCAGCGGCTCCCCTTCATCCACGACCATGATCATAATATGCTGTTTGGCTTGCACATCCAAGCTGTACGAAATTAAGTTGTCTGCTATTTTTCCTAGTCTTTCATCTCTCATCGCGCACGCGTCCTTTCCAGATTGTGATTGCTCTTCCAGCATAACGCGCGTTTGTCAGAGGAATATCATCGAAAAAATCGTGATCTCCACTGTTGTGGTCGGGAGAAGCCCTGCCACATGTTTTCCAGTCGCCTGTATCCTCTCTTCGTTCGGGCGGTCTCCTTCCAAACATGTGACAGTGCTTTCGTACAGCTGTGGATGATTTTGTGCGTTTAAAACATTTTGCAAGTTAACGCAGGGAAAGCTTCTGAAAGTCAATTCAGTTGGAAAAGTCATCTTAGAGTCACTTTCAACGATTTTACGAAAAAGCTACGTAGGAAGAAGCGAATTTCCAGTCCAAGCGCCTCTGGAGCCCACCCTAGCGTAGGAAAAAATGGCGGGGAATTTCAGCTTCACTTTATAGACTACCTCCTTGAAACTTCTGCGTTTGAAGCGCTCCCGCCATTTTTTCCGAAGCGGACAGTCAATACCCCCTTGCGGTGCGTAGGCCGAAGCGTAGACTAGAAATTCGCATAAACAAAAAGCGATGCTAATGCACCGCTTCTCCATGAATCACTTTCCTAACCGCTTGTGCTGGACATCTTCCACACGCTGACTGATTCGCGCAAGTACAAAGGCGACGATAACCGAGAATATCACAATGCCGTAAAATCCGGCTCCGATCCCTATGCCAATCCCACCAGCGAAAAAGATCATGGCTGCGGAGGTCAGTCCTTTTACTTTCAAGCCGTCCTTCAAGATGACGCCTGCTCCCAAAAAACCAAGACCTGTGACAATCTGTGCCGCCAAGCGCATCGGGTCCATCATCGTTCCGTTGCCAGCCGCGCTGTATAGCTTTGTGCTGTAAATAGAAACGAGTGTGATGAGCGTGCAGGCTACGGACACATACATGTACGTTTTCAGCCCGGCAGGCTTGTTTCTGTGCGAGCGATCCCATCCGATGAACAAACCGAGAATCGCGCTCACCACTACCCGCACATACATTTCCAAGTCATACTGCACATACACCCATTGTAGAGTCTCCATCCTCGTCACCTTCTTATAGCGATAGAGACATGATATGTGCAGATTCGAAAAATAGACCGTCTTCTTCTACATCTTACTTCCTTTCAATCTTCACTTCTGGCCCGACAAAGACTTCAAACAACCGCTCCCAAGGAAGCTTAATCACTATATCCGTTACTTCGACGATTTCGCCTTCAAACGTATTCTTGCCTCTCTTTCCGATAACCAGCAATTGATTGGCAAAATAGTTTTCGTACCATTCTTCCGCATGTGGCGTCAGTTCATCCCTCACAAAATCATTGACTTCGTCGTAGTCATCGCCGAGATTCCACTCATTTCCCTTTAACTCTTTTACGAGGTTACGTGCTTCTGCCATCACTTCATTTCGGTAATGATGGTCATTTACAAACGATGACAAGAGCAGATTGATATGAGTTTCTGCCGCATCCACCGTTAAGGGCACACCGAACTGATTTCCTTTTTCCAAAAAGGCTGATCGTTGCAACGCCTGTCCCAACGCGCTTCCCATGTTATTTCCCGCCGTTCCCCATGCCGTGTAGGCGAAAAGTTCCGGCAGCTTTACTCCTTCTTGTAGTCGCTCAATCAGCTCAGGGTCAGCTTTGTTTGTAATCGTAACGTCTGTAATTGCGACCTGCTTTCCTTCTTCCAGAAGATCATTGATTTCTTCGACGAACTCATCCAGATCATCGCGTCTCTCTGCGTTGCTCTGTCCTTTTTTCTTCGGTGAATGGATCATTAATACGATATCTGCATCGTCTTCATCCCGAACGGGCTTGCCGCCTGCTGCGATGATATGCTTCTCGACATTTACATCAAAGGTCGTGTCTTCAAACGGCGCCGTCCACTCACTGCCATCTATACCCGAATACTCGACTGCTACTTTTGGATGAATGCGCATTTCGTTCAAGGAGAATCGGCTCAACAAGACGGTTCCTACTTCGTCCGCTCCAGGGAAAATCGCTACACGATCTTCTACATCCAGCTCCTTTGCTTTTTTGACCAAGGTCTCCCGCTCTGCCCGGTGAAGACCATGGGGAGCAGCGTCATCCTGAGCCAGCACTAAATAATCAATGGTTCCATCTTCCACCCAGTCGATCAACAAGGAGTTAATCTTGTGGTTCCGCTCGCGGGCGTTTAAGTAATCTTCCAGCACAGACTCGGGAATCTCCCTTTCCAACTGATCGAGTCGATCCTTTTTTTCTGTCATGCCGAGGTTGTGCACTTCATCGTATAAAATGGCCCATTCCCTGATTTGCTCATAGTACTTCAATGTTTCGGGATCAGTCGCCGTCACCGCCAAGCGTTGAATCGTATCGAAGACGTAGATCGGCTTTTTGGAATTTTTGTCTCTCAGTCTTTTAATGGCTTCGATATTCGATAGGGCATCTTCATAGGACTGTTGATCGGTACGGGACGCAACTAGTCCGCCATATGCCAGCATGCTGACAGAGATGACTGAGCCGTCTACTTTGCTTGCTTGTTTAATCAGCCAATCGCCAATTTCTTCCCCATCGCCCGGAGTCATAAAGTGACCGAGCATGTCTTCATCCGGCATAATCGTCTCCACCCCGCCTGCCCGTGCTGACATTTGAGGAAAATACGTATTGACCGGACGATCATCAAGGGGAACAAGAGCGACTTTGGCAATTGGCTTTGGCGACGCTTTTTTCGCTGCAATTGTACTCGTCTGCGTAAATGGAACCATGCCTGTTACTAGTGCTGCCATAGCCACTGTTGAAATGACAACGCGCAACTTTTTCATAGATCCAATCTCCTTTCAAAATGAAAAGGTTTAATCGAGGACGGCATTCGCTAGACGCAATTGTTCCTGTAATTTCGCCACGTGAATCAAACGCGGAATGTTCTTGTCGTGAAATGCAATGGCCGCTGCTGTACCTGCTGCTTGCCCTGTAGCCATACAGCTCGGGGTAAGTCTGGTCGTAGCCAGCGCCTCATGTGTCGTGGAGATACAACGCCCCGCCGCAAGCAGGTTGTCAATGGATTGAGGGATCAGGCATCGATACGGAATGTCATAAGCGCCCTCTCCTTCAATATCTGCTGCCACTACTCCTTTGCCAGAAGGATCGTGAATGTCAACCGGATAGCCGCTTCGTGCGATGACATCCGGAAAACGTCTACCCGTTACCACGTCTTCGATCGTCAAGCTGTACTCTCCGACGATTCTGCGTGTCTCGCGGATTCCAATTTGCGTTCCGACTGCAGAGATGGATGCTTTTGCGAAGCCCGGAAGTTTGTTTTTCAAAAATTCAGACATAAATATTACCTGACGTCTTCCCTCTTCCTCCGCTTCCGTCAAGTCCTCGACATCTGTTCCATCCAATCCCTGCACACGCGTGCAATTGATCAGAACTTCATCACTCTCGGGCCCTGTGAAAAACAGAACTTGATCCCGATTAATCGGAACACCTGACATCTTCCAATGCGTATAAAAGCCTTGGACACCCGTCAGTGGAATGGACGGTAGCTGTGCAAAGGGCGTCTTGTGATAAAACTCCTCCGGATGATCAAGCATGTACTGCTTCACCTGCTCCAGATCGACGCCGCGCATGCGAAACTTCATGGTCATCGGCTGTGTCAGACCATCTGCATCTCGCCCTTTGCTCGTCGACGCCCCCGATAAATGAGCGATATCTGCATCGCCTGTCGCATCGACGAACACCTTGGCCTTGATCTCATACTTGCCCGATTTGCTAGTGAGTGTAACAGAAGTAATCTCTGTCCCCTCTACCTTCACCTGATCGACAAAGCTGTGGACAAACAGTTTGACGCCCGCTTCCTTGAGCATTTCCACCGCGACCAGCTTGTAAATTTCCGGATGATACGGCGTGACTGTGCTCACGAATCCCACCGTATCCTGCAAATGTCCAGGCGATCCCCCCTTTTCTTGCAAGCGGTCGACGATTTCCTGTGCAATTCCTTTGATGACTTGCTCGCCTTTCTCCGTATGAAACGTCATCCACGGATAAACGAGCGCAATCGTCGACATCCCTCCGAGAAAGCCGTAACGCTCGATCAGGATCGTCTTGGCTCCCAATCGTCCGCTGGCGAGAGCGGCACTGATTCCTGCCGGTCCCCCGCCTACCACGACTACATCTGCTTCCACTACTCGATCCATCTGCACTCACTCCTTGTTGAACTTCTTTTAATCCTTTCATCTTTTAATCTTTTAGGCCCGTCATCGATACACCCTCGATAAACTGCTTTTGGGCGAAAAAGAACACGATCAAAAGCGGCAAGGTCGCCATGACGGACGCACTCATCAGATGATGCCAAGCTGTCCCTACTTCGTCAGTAAACAAGGACAAAGCGAGCGGTAGCGTCATCAGCTCTCTGTCGTTGATGAAAATGAGCGGATCGTAAAACTCGTTCCAGCTCGTCAAAAACGTAAAAATCGTCAGCGTCGCGATGGCTGGCTTCGCCAGTGGCAGCATGATGCTCCAGTAAATCCGCCAACGCGAGCAGCCATCAATCATCGCCGCCTCCTCCAGTTCTTTCGGAATCCCAAGGAAAAACTGGCGCATGACGAACACACCAAAAATTCCGCCTGCTCCAAAAATGGGAAGCACAATCAGCGGCACATGCGTGTTGATAAGCCCAAGCATGCGCATGAACAAAAACATCGGAATCGACGTCACTTCATGCGGGATCATCATCGTCGACAATAGCACCAGAAAGACGATATTGCGTCCGCGAAACGGAATTCGGGCAAACGCATAGCCCGCAATCGAGGCAAATAATACCGTTCCAACCGTGACCAGAATCGCAATGTACAGGCTGTTCCAATAGAACAGATGAAACGGCGTATTCGCCAAAACCTCCGTGTAGTTCTCCAAGCGGATTGATGAAGGGATAAACTCTGGCGGAAAGACGAATATTTTGGCCGGCTCTTTTAACGATGTAGAAAGCATCCACAAAAAAGGCACCAGCATCAGTAGGGAGATCGCTCCTAACGCCACATAGTGACCGCCAATCCCCACTAACTTGCCCGCTTGTAATCCGTGGCGATTACTCTTCATGGAACACCCACCTTTTTCTAAACTGCCACTGCAAGAGCGTAAAGACTAAAATGATAAAGAAGAGCACAAAGGCAAGTGCAGACGCATAACCAAATTCAAAGTTTTTGAAGGCACGCTCCCATATGTAATAGACGAGCACCTTTGTACTGTTATCCGGCCCACCCTGGGTCATGACGTAAATCTGCCCAAACACCTTGAGCGAGCCGATAATCGTCAACAACGTGGTTAAAAAAACCGTCGGACTAATCATCGGGATCGTAATCTGAAACAATTGACGCGTCCGACTAGCTCCATCAATGCGCGCCGCCTCGTATAAATGAACAGGCACCTGCTGTAAGGCAGCGATAAACAGAACCATGTTCAGGCCCACATTTTTCAGGACACTCGTCACGATCACCACCGGCATCGCCAGCTTTGGATTGTAAAGCCATGAGGGGCCTGTAATCCCGAACATCTGCAAGATTTGATTGATGAACCCCGTGTCTGTCGCAAACAAATACTTCCACACAATCGCCCAGACAATCAGCGATGTCATGACCGGCACAAAAATGGCCGTGCGGAAAATCCCGATCCCCGGCAGCTTGCGCACGAGCAGTAAGGCCAACCCCAACGCCAATACGATGTTCAGGGGGACGAGACCAGCCGAGAACGCAAATGTATTGCCCACGACTGTCCAAAATTCGGTATCCTGAAAGATCGCTTGGTAATTTTCCAAACCAATAAATTCGGCTTCCCCTAGTAACGGCCAATCCGTAAAGCTCATGTACAGCGCGAGCAAAAGCGGGCCTAGCAACAGCACCACAAACCCGATGACCATCGGGCTTATAAACAGCCATCCTGTCAGATTCGCTTCCCGGCTGAAGGATCTTTTCCTTGTGCCACTTGTTCTCTTGTCAGGAGAGAGCGGGACATTCAAATTGCTCTCCATACGATCCCTCCTCAGTTGTCAATCGCATTCCGCAATGCATGGATGGAACGGCGCATTTCATCCTCGGTCCTCCCGATCGCCATCGCTCCAGCTAACAAGACACGAACTCCCGTTTCTCGCAGAGCTTCCATATCTTCCGCCACAATTTTTCGCTGTGTCGGAACGATGATGGGGATGCCCGCCTTCTCTACGATGTACCGATAGGTGAGCAGGTCGGCAAATGTAAGCCTCGTGCCATACTCACTCCCCGGAATAATCGACGCCTCCAATGCGGTCATGGGAAAATGCTTCACGGCTTCCAATCGGGACAAATCAAACTGATCATCGATGGCAAACGTACTCGCCACCCCTTCATTTTTCAAAAGGGACGCTGGCAAATGATGACCATAGATGGAAAGGAAATCGATTCCCAGCGAATCGAACTGTTTGATTTCCTCGGGATTGAGCTCCTCCATTGACCCGCCCGGAACAATGCCAATCGGCCCTGCGAACTGGCTGCGTATCGTTTGGAGAAAGTCCGTATATTCAGCCAGAGGACCAAACCGGTTGCCACTGGCACGATGGTACACATTGATGTGCATCTTCAAACCATCTGCGCCTTCCTCCATTGCAGCTCTGGCTAAGGTCTCGTCGTTTTGCGGGAGACTGACCATGAGCAGAAACGGCTTCTCTTCCAGTGCCTGTCGAAAACGATTCATCGTAACCTCCTTCTCAAGTCACAACGGCCTGTATCCCAGACCGTTGTGATGAGCTTACTTTTTCATGATCGGATTGACTTTCTCTTCCAGCGACTTCACGATATCCGCAGGCTGTGCCGTTTGACCGAATAATTGATCAAAACCAGCCAGTATTGTCGTATCGATTTTTTGCCAGTCCACATGGCCTGGTTGCAGGTGTGCCTTAGGCATTTCATCGATAACCGCCTGCTTGATGTGTGCAGGGTCTGGGTTGCCTGGAACATTCAAAAACGGATCGGAATTCAGCACAGACAAGCGCGGCGGTACAAAGTAAGTCGAGGTCTCTTGGACACCCTGCTCACTCGCGAGGAACTTGAGGAATAGCTTAGTCTCCTCCAAATGCTTTGTTCCTTTGAAAATCGAATACCCTGCCTGACCGAGCATCGGTGCCGAGCCTTTTGAACCCGCTGGCATAGGAGCAATGTCCCACTTGAAGTCCTTGATCGTTCGCGCCTTCGAAACGTAGCTGTACACATCAAAGAACATGCCAATTTTGCCTGATTCAAAGCTGACCTGCTCACCCGCCTTCGGATGCGACCCATCTGTAAACATCATCCGTTGGAGCATGCTGAGTGTCTCCACCCCGTATTGGTCATTCCATGTAAACTGATTCATTTCTTTGTTGAACGGGCCGCTGCCATTTGACCATGAATAGGAAGACAGGATGATCCACGTTTTCCAATCGCGGAAGAAGTTGGCCCCATAGATTTTGCTCGCCCCAGTTCCGCTCGAGATCGCCTGCGCCGACTTTTCAAATTCCTCCCACGTCCATTTTCCTTCTTTCGCTAGGTCGTTGGGCGATTTCAAGCCTGCCTTGTCAAACAAGTCCTTGTTGTAAAACATGACGGTAGGCGGGGTAGAAAACGGCAGTCCGTACAATTTGTCGTCTTTTTGGAACAGCTCAAGCGTCGACGGAATAAAGTCGTCCAGCTTAAAAGCAGCGTCGTTCTTTACATCCGAGACATCTTCCAATATCCCATTCTCCATAAACTGCGGCACCATTCGCTCAGACACCCAACCGATGTCAGGCAGCTCCTGACCAGCAGCCAGCACCGTCACCTTTTGCTGGTAATCGGGGAATGGCACAGATTCCAGCTTCACTTTGATGGTCGGGTTTTGTTGCGTAAATTTTTCAGAGAGCTTCGTATACAGGTCCAGGTGGGCTTGGTTGCCCCATGTCAAAAACGTAAGCTCTACTGCTTCTTTCTTGCCTGTTGCGGAGTCACCGGGAGTCGTCGCGGTGTTGCTGCACCCAAATGTAAACGCTGTCAAAGCAGTAGACAATGCCAATAGGATTGCCTTTTTCATGGCGTACCTCCTTATCTGTTTTCCCTGTCACCAGTATAAAATTGAGTGAATAGTAAGATAAATCACGCAGGATTTAGATTTGGTATGAGATTTAAAGATCTTTACTCCCTACGAGATCTCGATAGCTCCCGGGTGTCATCCCGACTTCCTTTTTAAATACCAGCATGAAATGTTTCGCGCTCTGATACCCTACTAAGCGGGCGATATCATACACCTTCAGGCTCGTCTCGTGTAACAGCTGCTTGGCGCGGTTCATCCTCACCTGCGTGATGTAGTCAGAGACATTTTCCCCCGTCTCGATCTTGAACAATTGACTCAAATAGATCGGATTCAAATGAACAGACTCCGCCAGCGTCTGGAGTCTCAGATCACCGTCCAAATGATCGTGAATAAATGCTTTTACCTTACGAATGATTTGTCTTTCTTCTCGATGGCTGCCGTCGACGCCGTTTTCTTCTTCCCTGACTTTCTTTTTGCGATCCAACACTTGCCTGATTTTTGCGAGCGTGCTCACCAGCTCTAATCGATCAATGGGCTTCAAGAGATAGTCGGAGACTTTGTACTTCAACGCTTTCTGTGCGTAGTGAAAATCACCATAGCCACTAATAATCACAATGGGCAGCTCCTCGTACATCTCCCGAATTTTCCCGATCAGCGCCAAGCCGTCGACTTCCCGCATGCGGATATCCGTCACAATCAAATCAGGCATTTCCGTACGCAAATAATACAGGGCATCCTTTCCATTTTCCGCTTCTGCCATGACGGCAAAACCGGACGTTCCTTTTTCAATTAACAATTTCAAGCCTTCCCGAATCATTCGTTCATCTTCCACCAGCAATACTTTGTACATGGCGTGATTCTCCCTTCTGAAAATCGAGCGGAATCTTCATCGTAATTTCCGTGCCTTGATCCGGTCTGCTCACAATCGTCAGCCCGTACTCATCCCCGAACAATAAGGTCAGCCGCTGGGAAATGTTTCGCAATGCTGTCCCATTGTGTCCGTTCCCTGTCACCTCATGCTGCTGCATGGGCGTACGCAGACTTGCGAGCAGACGACTTAATGATTGCTCAGACATTCCCTTGCCATTGTCCCTCACGCTGATTTGCATCACACCCTCCTGACAAAGCGCCGTGAGCCATATCGTCCCTCCCTGTTCCTGATGCTCAATCCCGTGTGCAATTGCATTTTCAAGCAATGGCTGTAGTAGTAGCTTCGGGATACGCTGATCCGACAGGCTCTCTTCCACGTCCATATACACCCGAAGGCGATCTCCCAAACGAATCTTTTGGATACGGACGTAGGATTGTAACGATACGAGTTCTTGCGTCAGTGTAACGTGACCATCCTCTCGAGCGACCGTAGAACGCATGAGTTTTCCGAGCGAAGAAACCATGTCGGACACATCGTAATTACCTGAGCGGATCGCCATCATATTGATCGATTCGAGTGTGTTGTAAATAAAATGCGGATTGATCTGGCTCTGCAAGGCCGCCAGCTCCGCCTCCCGCTCACGCAAGCTGCTGAGATAGACCTCATTGACAAGGCGGTTGATTTCCTCGACCATCTGATTAAATTGCTCACTCAGCTTCCCGATCTCGTCTTTGGAATCGACAGGAACTCGTTCATGGAAGTTCCCTCGCTTTACTTGTAGCATTTTTTCTTTCAATTGAACGAGCGGCTTACTGAGCGAATAGGAAAAATAAATCGCGAGTCCGCCAGCGACGAGTAAAAACATCGCCGCAATCAGCATCGTAAAACTACGCAAGCTATTGGATTCTGCGAGCAGGACGTCGAGCGGAATCAGACTAATCACTACAAGCCCTGTCTCTCTCGATTGATGATCCACAAAGAGATATTGCTGTCCCTGAATCATTATCTGATTCGCATCCCCGCGATTGATCCCGTCAGTTTCTTGCAGCAAAGTACGATAACCCGGTGAGCCTTCGCTATCTCTCTTTTCATAAAACAGCTCGTTTCCCTCATTGACGATGATCAAGCTCCCATCCTTGGTAAAAGGCATATCGGACAAGATTTGATCAAACATGGCCATTTTCATATCGATTTTAATGATTCCGAGCGGTACTTTCGTATAAGGCTCCCGCAATAACCGAGCCACTGACACATAGAGCTCACCAGAGGCATCCAAATAATAGCCGGGCCGATGCTGTGGAATAATGACGGCTGCCCCCTGTTCCTTGATTACGCGCGAATACCATCCCTCTTCTGCCAAATCTCCCTTGCTCTTCATGACGGAAGGGTCCAGATTGGAAAAAATCATGCCATTCCCCGCGATGATTTGAATGCCCTTTACTTCTGGTCGGCTATAGGAAAGACTGGATATATACAGCGTCATCTTCTCCCTTTTTTCCATGGAGAGAAAAGAAGTAGCTGACGTATTTGTCTGAATTTCTTTTAAAATGGACAGGACTTCTGGATCGTAGAGCGGCATGAGTGATAAACGCTTCATCTCCCGTATATTGCGCTCCAGGTTGCGATTGATCTGACCCACAATCTGCCCTGTGTATTCAGCCGTCCTCCATTCCGTTGAAGCCGAAAACTTTTTGTACGTGATGATTCCTTGCAAACTTAGCGGGATTGCGATCAAGCAGAGAAAAAGCGTGAGAATCTTTGCCCGCAGTGTTCCTTGCAAAAGCGTCGAGACTTTCCTTTTCATGATGGCTCCTTTCCACTTGTTCGAATAATCAGTATTTTATCCATCGAAAAATCCGCCAGGTAAAATCCTGACGGTCTATTCCTCAGTCTATTTCGATGCCCATGTAGAGACAATCGTAGAATGTATCCTCAATCATAAAATCTCTCGTCAACGTACCAAATTCCTTGAAGCCTATCCCAAATTCACCTACATGCTGCGTCCGCGATCGGATCCCCCTTCGAAAAGTCAGGTTCCCCACAATTCTCCCGTCCACCTCTGCCATTAAAAACAGTTGATTATGAGTTTCTAGACATCTTTTGATGTTTTCTTTTTGCTCATCAGGGGTGACTGTCCATTCTTGCTGTCCAAATGACAAATGATCCGACTCTCCCGATACGCGATGTACGAATGCAATAAAGGCTTCTGCGTCAGTGATTTTTCCTAAACGGATGATAACCTCTTGGCCAGACCTAAGCTTGGATACCTTCATGAGAACCTCCCCAGCTTTTTTCATACTATTAAAACAAAAAAACGGACGCCTGTTAACCGTCCGCTTGTAGCTTGTACGACTATTCCAATGTTTTAAAGTAAAGGACGGTATCATGCAAGCTACCATCAGCCGCTCGGGCAAACCCCGGGATGCGCCCTGCTTCTTGATAGCCCATCGACTGATACAACTGGTTCGACGGGTCGCCCGCTCGTGTATCCAAAACGAGGAGGCTGCGGTTTTCAGCAAGGGCCCTTGCCTCTGCCAGCAGCATCAGTCCACGCCCAATCCCTTGACGCTGCGCAGTAGGATGAACCATCAGCTTGGCGATTTCTGCTCGATGCAATCCATTTGCACGGCTCACCAGATGCAACTGGATGGTTCCGACGATGACATCTTCCTGTATAGCTACCCAAATTTTCATGTGTTCATGGGACACCGAATTCCAATAGGCACGTGCTTCTTCCAACTGCATAGGCGGTAAAAACCCAAGGGAAGCCCCATCCTCCACGACATCGATCAGCAATTGGGACAGCTGACGCAGTTCTTCCTCTGAAAACTCGGTTCCTTCCCGATAACAAAGCGCTGACTTCATAAGAGCCCCTCCGTATCTAACATCTCTTTATCAAGGTCGATATCCGTACATACTGAAAACAAACAGCAAGCATAGATAGATAATCGCTGCGGGTACAATGGTAAGGGCAATGAAAAACCGTTTCTTCACACTGTTGGCATTTCGAAACAACCAAAAGTATATGAACAGCAGGATGAGGAGAAATGGAACAAAATAAAAACCGAGTATGAATCCCACCCAATCCGAGTTGGTTTCCCAGAACTGCTCCGGCACGGGCACCCGATGATATTCACTATATATCTGTTCTTTACGTGAGACAAATAGGTACGATAGCACGAGGTAGTAACCGAATATAACGAATTTCAGCCAAGGCCTGATCTGCTTCGCGGCGAGTGTTATGGAAAAAATGATTCCTAGGATAAACCATAATGCCATGTATTCCATGTGGATCCCTCCTACGAAGGATTATAGGGATCGGATCTACTGGAGATAAGTACCAACTTTTTTTGGTACCTCATCCTCACGTGATTACAAGAGTCGACAAAATTTGGAATCCTTCCTATAATAGACTTGTCAAACAACACAGTATGCGAGTATCTTTGCAATAGAAAGCTCACTACCTGTAGGAGATGGTTACGATAACGTACGCTCTTTCGTTTTTCCTGTCGTTTTGTATCGTTATGGTGCTGATTCCGCCTCTGGCTAAATTGGCATTTCGCCTTGATTTTGTGGACAAGCCACGTAAAGACGTGGAAAGAAAGATTCACCGGGAGCCTATCCCATTGACAGCCAGCTACGCTATTTTTGTCGGCTTTGCTGCATCGTTTTTGCTCTTCTCGAAAGAATCGACTGGGCAAACGATTGCTGTTCTATCAGGCTCACTACTGCTGCTTATTATCGGTACCATTGATGACTGGTACAAGACGCAAGGCAAGGATTTTTCCGCCTTACCAAAGCTGATCGTCCAAGTATCGGCCGCCGTGATTGTCTACTTGTCGGGTATTACTTTTTCCGGCTTTTACAATCCATTGAGTGGCGAATACATATTGCTCCCGGAATGGTTGCAGTTCATCCTGACCATTCTGTGGATTTTCGGAGTAACGACGGTCATCAATTTTTCGGATGGCATGGATGGCTTGGCTGGAGGGCTTTCTGCGATTTCCGCAGGCACGCTCTTCGTGGTTGCCTTGGTAAAAGGACAAAGCACATCTGCGATCATGGCGATCAGTCTGATCGGTGTTGCCTTGGCTTATCTGCGGTACAACAAGCCGCCGGCCAAAATTTTCATGGGAGATGCAGGCGCGACCTTCCTCGGCTTTATCTTGGCGGTTATCGCGTTGGATGGTGCCTTTAAGCAGGCAACGGTTCTCTCCTTGTTCATTCCGATTTTAGCACTCGGTGTGCCGATTTTTGACAATCTGTTTGTAGTGACCAAACGCTTCCTACAAGGAAAGCCGATCTATCAAGCAGATGCCAGTCAAGTTCATTATCGCCTGCTGCGTTCTGGACTCAATCCAAAACAGGTCGTCACCTTCCTGTGCTTGATCAGTGTTTGCTTTAGTCTGACGTCCATTATCCTGCTCCTGCTCGGAGTATAGGTTATCGGTCACAATGAAAAATGCCGCTTGGGTCTAATCCCTGCGGCATTTTTTTATGAGTGGATTACGCAAAGTCTCTCTTCGCTGTCGTGGTCGTCTGAAACGTCTGAAAGCCTGTCCGTTCGTACAATGCAATCGCAGGTTCATTGTGGGTACCTGTGACGAGATGCGGCTTCAAACCCTTTTCCAGCGTCCGATTCACAAAAAAACGGACAAGCTCTTTGCCGTAGCCTTTGCCTTGATGCACGGGATCTACGAACACATCGTAGACCTCGCCATGCCCTGTGATGATCAAGGACCCGACGAATACTCCTTCATACTCGAACAAATAAATGTCCTCTTTCATCTCACCTAGCAGCCAGTTTTTCCATGCGTTCATCGTTTTCTCAGGATAATCCGCCAGACGGTATGGCTGAAGATCAATGCCTTTGCGCACCTCGTAGTAAGCGTCACTCTGCGATTGGATGTACATCTCCATATCGGATTCGATGAACTTTCGTACGTCGAGTGTCGGTTCCGGCCCGATCTCTCCTGTGTATTTCATCAGATGGTGGCCCCAGATAGAAGCAAAACCTCTCTTGGCAAAAAAATCAGCACCCTGCCCGTGTTCTACGCGGTAGGTAGCCATGACGGCCATTGGCTTCTCCTCGTGCTGTTGCAGTTCCAGCCACAGCTTATCGAACAGCCGAGAGCCGATTCTTCGCTTTCGATGATCTGGTCGTGTATAGACGTATATTTCTGCTGTTCCGACTTCGCCAGAGGAGTTCAAATCATATGTGCCGCAGCCCATGATTTGATCGTTTTCCTCCCAGATGTAAACCGTAGCCTTTTCCACGATATCGCCAATCTCTTCTGTCCTCCAAAGCATGCCTTCGCCAATCATCGTGACGATTGTCTCTTTGTCATTGGATTGTGCTTGTCGTATCATCTACGCACTCCTCCGTTCTCTCCCGTTAACTCTGCTGGACGGTTGCTGCTTCTGCGGCTTTTTCCAACTTCTTGCGATGTTGCAAGCAAGCCTCGCATCTTCTGCTTTTTCGCCCGAAAGCCGTGTAATATTTGCTTTTTTTGCAAGATCGGCACGTAATGTACAACGAGCTCGACAAATTGTAATTCTCTTCTGGCGTATTTTCTTTCAGGTGCACCGTCTTGTTGTATTTGATGAGCAAATGAGCTGTGTGGATGGCATCGACCAAGGCCGAGTGCAGTCTGCCCTCCTGGATGATTCCTGCCGTGTCGATCGCTTCTTTCAGGCTCATCTGTTTGCGATCAGCCAAAAGCATGCTAATCGGCGGCTGGATGTCGTTGTAATTGCGCATCCAGTTGAAGTCCAAACCAAATCGCGCACAATGCTCGATCATCAAACGCTTGTCGTCTTGCCCCCAAGTGCACAGGTAGTATTCAGAATCGTTGCCAATCCACTCCATAAATTCTGCGAATGCCCGGCGAAACGGGATAAAGGTTGGCATATTCTCTTTATCGAGACCGATGAACTTACGCGTCCTCTCTGTGATTCGGCGCTCAATGGCTGGAAAGGTGTAGCGCTGAAATGTGTCGACCTCCACGCCATTTTTTCCGGGCACGACTTTTGCCGCTCCGATCTCAATAATTTCCGGGATCTTGTCTCTCTGATACGTTAGTGTCGTTTCAAGGTCAAAAACAATGATCTGCAAGCCTAATCACATCCTGTATGTATTGTCTCTATTATGGCTTGGATCGGGCATAGAAAGCAAAACAAAGACAAAAGCGGCTGCCTGATTGGCAACCACTTTTTTAAAATTCTTTTGTTTCCCCTTTTCACTTGGCTTATTTTGTGGATTCCTTCGTCAACTGACGCAATCCGTAGCTCATCCTAACTATTTGCCCGTCTTCATCCCGGAAAAACTCAATCCAAGGGATGGAATCTCTTTTTTGGAAAACGAAGCTGTCTTTTTGTACGGGTATCAGCGGGTACGAGAGACCATCCACCTCCAAGAATAGCTTACCTTCGCTTTTGGCTATCGATGCGCTTACCCATTCCTGCGAAGAGTAGCGACCTTCGTACAGTGACAATTGCTCATCAGCGACCTCGTATGGATCATAGGCATAGACCGGAGCGCCAGCCGGCCTTGCAAAAAAACTGTTCAAAAAGCCGAGAACCAACTCTCGGACACTCACTCCATCGAGATTGACCAGAATCACGCCCGTAATCCCTTGATCCGGAACCGAGAAAATGTGCGAGCTGATTCCCTTCAGCGATCCGCCATGCTCTACCAGCAAGCCATCTGGAAAGGCAGGCGAGACCATCAGACCATAGCCGTATGAGCGGTGCCCGTCCACACGAGCCAAGGGAGTGAGCATCTGCCTGACGCTATCCGCAGACAGAATAGGTGTCGGTTTTCCCGCTGCTCCCTGACGAAAGACTTCCAAATAGGCGAGCAGATCGTTCACCGTGGATTTGAGGAACCCTGCCGCTCGCATTGCTGGGGCATCGTGCCAGATGGGTGCTGCAATGATTTGGTTTTCGTCATCGACTTTTTTGTTGGTATACAAAATCGTGACGTCATCCTTGTCAGCCAATTCATCCACGGAGAAAACGGTTCTGTCCATACCCAATGGCTGCAAAATATGCGTCGCAACGTAGTTTTCATACGTCTGGTTGCTGACCCGTTCAATGATCGCCCCCAAAAGCCCATACGCATCGTTGTTGTAGCTAAAGGCACCTCCTGGCTCTGAGAGCGGCTTCCCTTCGAACCCAGCAATGGCTTTCGTGACTTCTTCGTACGTATCCAAGTAAGGCACGGTCTTCAGTTCTTCCTCTGCTTTGGTTCCAATGACAGCAGGATCATTCTCCATGCTCCGCCTCATTGCGCCGTCTAAGTAAGGCATCGGCGCTATTCCAGGCGTATGTGTCATGAAGTGATGAATCGTCATTCGTGCTGTCAGCTCGTGGTCGCCCGCCCGAAACTCAGGCAAATATTTTACGACCGGATCGTGGACAGACAGCTTGCCTCCCTCCTGCAACTGCATGATCGCAACGCAGGTAAACGATTTGGTGATGGATGCGATGCCAAAAACGGTGTCGAGGGAAAGTGGCAGTTGCTGTTCTCTGTCACGAAAACCGAATGTCCCCTCGTACAAAAGCTCACCATCACGTGCAACAGCAATAGCTGCGCCCGGAGCCTTTGCCTCGTCCAGCAGCTGCTGTGCATACGTGTGGAACTGTTCTTTCCATGCCGTCATTTTCATCAACTCCCCATCGTTTGCTCATAAATCGCTTTTGCAACACGAGCGATAGTAAACTCTGCCGCTTCTTTGTCAGTCACACCGCGTGATAGTGCCGTGATCGCAATCATCCCTTTTCCTTCGGGCAAATAAATGATGCCTGCATCATTGACGACTGCATTGACGGTTCCTGTCTTATGCGCGACCTTTGTTCCTTCTGGCAGCAAGTACGGCAGACGGCTGTTGTAATGCTGACGTCGCATGATGTCTAGCATCTGCTCGCAGGAGGACTCCGTGAGAATTTCTTTTCGCGCAATCATAATAAGCAGGCGGTTTAGCTCGGCTGGTGTCGCTACGTTATTATCAAGGGTAGGCATGGATACATCGTGGATCAATTCGTAATTGCCTGACTCTTCCCGGCGCATGAACTCATCGAACCCTGCCTGCGAAGGTGTAGGTTCGTTCATACCCACGCAGTGGTTGAGGAGCTCCCAGCAATTATGCGTCAAATGAATCTGCGAAAGACCCAGCTCATGCATGTGCTCATTCACCTTGTCGATGCCGCCGATCAACTCGATGATTTGGTCCGTCGCATAGTTATCACTGACAATCGTCATCAGTGTCGCTAAGTCTTTTACCGTTAAGGCCGCTCCGGCATCCAGCTCTTGCAAAATGCCTGACCCCGGTACGCGATCCTCCCATTTCAGTGTCACACGCTGGTCGAGGCGGATTCGTCCTGCTTCCACCTCGCGCATCAAGGTGACCATAATCGGAATTTTGAATGCACTCGCCAGTTGAAACAACTCTTCATCCAGATGCCCTGCTGACTCTCCTGTTTCCAGATGAACAGCTGCGATTCCAAAAATACCGGACGCTTCCTTCAGCACGTTTTCTACTGCTTGCTGCCATGTCATGAAAATTCCTCCCCCATCGCTCGCGAAACGGCCCACACATGGATTTTTATGTCGGCCACTTCTTTTCAGCGCTATTGTTCTTTGTATCCCCACTTGAAGTCGATGTAGCCCAACGGATCTACTGTAATGCCTTTTACCTTTTCATTTTGTACCCATGAATTGACGCTGGAGTACACACCCGTGATAGGCATTTCTTCCATCAAGATGCTCTCCGCTTCGACCAGATACTGATTGCGCTTGGCCTCATCTGGTTCGGCGTACGCCTTTTTCACCAGCTCTACGTATTTCTCGCTAAACCAGAAGGTCGAGTTATTGGAGCTGTACTTCTCCATCATCAGCTCCAGGAAGTTGACGGAGTCGTTGTAATCTCCCGTCCAGCCTGTTCGGGAAATCATGTACTTCCCTTGCTCCTGATCGTCAAACATGACCTTCAACTCTTTATTGATCAGCTTTACGTCCACACCGAGGGCTTGTTTCCATTGAGCCTGCAATGCTTCAGCAATCTTCTTGTTGAGGTCGGAGGTATTGTAAAGATAAGTGATTTCAGGCAGCTTGGCGATGCCCATCTCCTTCATTCCTTCTGCCAATAACTGTTTCGCCGTCTCCACGTCGTTATCCTTGAAATACCCATCCGGCTTCAAGGAGGCGGAAAGTGGGACAAAGCCCATCAAGGGAGTCTGTCCGGCCTGGCCGATGTTTTCTGCGATGTCACTACGGTTGATCGCATAGGCAAACGCTTTGCGGATTTTGCTATTCGTAAATGGCGGCTTCTCTGTTTGGAACAAGAGATAGTAGTTGGTGGCACGTTTCATGGTTTGCAGCTTGCCTTCGTCGCGCAACGGTCCAATGGCATCCGCAGGCAGACCGCTAATCGGGCCGCCAGCCCAATCCAGCTCGCCGCTATTGAACAGCTCCAGCTCGGTATTCGTATCCTCTATCATGGAAAACTCGACTTCGTTGAACTTCACGACGTCTTTGTCCCAATAGTGCTCGTTTTTGGCCAGCTCAATCTTGTTTTTATGCTCCCAATTCACCAGCTTGAACGGCCCATTGGTCACGATGGACTCGGGCTTTTTCGCCCAATCGGGATTGGCTTCTACCACCTTTTGATTGACCGGATAGTAGAAGGTCGCAAGTGTCAGGAAGTAAGGAGTAGGGTTTTCCAGGGTGACTTGCAGTTTCTTGTCATCGACGACCTTGATGCCGACATCCTCCGCTTTCGCCTTTCCTTCGTAAAAGGCGCGGGCATTTTTGATCGGATAATACTTGTAGGCGGAGCCGCTGGCTGTCTTCGGGTTGAGCACGCGCATCCAGCCGAAGGCGAAGTCTTGAGCCGTAACCGGGTCGCCATTGCTCCACTTGCTGTCGCGCAAAGTAAAGGTGTACACCTTTTTGTCCTCAGATACTTGAATGTCGGATGCAACGGAATGGACTGGCTTGCCATCCTTGTCCAATCGAACGAGCCCGTCGTACAGCGAACGGATGAAGGCGCCGGAAATGACATCGTTGGACATGCCTGAATCAAGTGTTTCAGGCTCGGCTGCATTCATGTGCAAGATCTGCTCTGCCGCAGGATGCGCAGTTGCCTGCTGTGCTGGTGCTGGTTGCTGCTGGTTGTCTGGTGCGGTTTGAGTCGGCGTATTGCCACTGCTACAGCCTGCAAATAGCCCCGTAAGCAAAACGAAGAGACTTGTTAGGACAACTGGTCTGTTCATGCTGTACCCCCTTGTTTGAGTCGGATAACCGATTATTAAATAAATATTCTGCAAATTTTATGCCATTCGTGTTTTCGGTTGTTCTTTTGTTGGTTTTATTCAGTGCTGAATACTTTTACCCGAGTCGGTCCGACAAGTTTCTACCAGTAGTCTCTGTCACGCAAAAAAGAAGTATTCATCCTTGAATACTTCTATTCATTCGCGCATATGGGGCTGTCCTCTCTAGCTTATCGCTGGTTCATACATGGCTACCGCATCACATGACCTTCGACAAAAAACGATCGGGACGTGCTTTTGCTTCGCCAGCTTCTTTATATTTTTACTCAAACTGTGACTCACGAAGTTAATAAAGACAAGAACAAGCTCCGTATCAGAAGGAATCGTCGCCTTCACATCGGATTTTTTGCGACCTGATACGTGATAGACATTCTGAAACCCTTTGTTCTGTAACAAGCTCTCGATTTCTGCTACCCGATCTCCTCCTACTACAAGAACGCCTGCCATAGTCCTTCCTCCTCTCTTTTTTCCACGCTTATTCTTCTATTTTCCGGTACGCGCTTGCGAAATCTTTGCCTCAGGCTTTTCCGCCGGGAGTCTGTATTTTTCCGTTCGCTCAATCTGAACGACCTGTGAATCGTGAACCACAATATGTATGGAGCCGTATTCCAAACCATCCAGTGCGCGCGCGATTTTCTCTAATAAGGGATCGTCTAGGGAAATCTCATCTTTTGCCATGGGGACCACCCTCCTGTTTCGATAAATTAATACATATTATTCCTACCTATTTACTTAGTTTTATGATCTGATAATACCTCTTGCTGCCCATAACTGTCAATGTCAAACAGTTTAGGCAGCAAGAGGCTTTTCTCACCTCATTTTCCTTCGATTGCCGAAAGCTCCCTGCGAAACTAGACAGCTTGGTTGTCTTTGTCCTCGCGGGAGCTTTCGGTTGACCGATCAGCTAATCATTTAAAAACCGATACATTTACTATGATATGAAAATATTACCATACGATTCTGCTATCGGTCAATGCTCCGTGCAGTTCTTCGTTCCCCCAATGATTCCCTTTACACCAAATGACAGGCGACAAATCTGTCGGTGCTAACCTCCCGAAAAGCAGGCACTTCCTGTCGGCAAATGTCTTTCACGTACGGGCAGCGCGTATGGAATTTGCACCCTGCTGGAGGATTTGCCGGACTTGGCATGTCTCCCTGCAGGACGATACGCTCGCGCTTTTTCTTTGGGATCGGGAGCGGCACAGAGGAGAGCAATGCTTTCGTGTACGGATGGAGCGGCTCCAAAAACAATTCATCCCGAGGTGCCAGCTCCATCAATGACCCCAAATACATGACGCCGATCCTCGTGCACAGATGCTCCACGACACTCAAATCATGTGAAATAAATAAGTACGTCAGCTTCCTCTGCTCCTGCAACTCTGCAAACAAATTGATGATTTGGGCTTGGATCGACACATCCAGAGCAGATACTGGCTCATCCGCGACGATAAAATCAGGGTTCATCATAATGGCCCGTGCGATGCCAATCCGTTGACGCTGACCGCCCGAGAACTCATGCGGATACCGATCGACATGATACGGCGCCAATCCACATAAAGCCATGACCTCTAAGACTCTTTCTCTGACCTGCGTTTGTGGGAGCAGCCCGTGATCAAGCAGCGCTTCCCCCAGTGCTTCTCCGATTCGAACGCGTGGATTCAGCGAGCTGTACGGGTCTTGAAAAATATATTGCATCCGTGGGCGCAATGCTCGGAGCTCTTGGCGATTCAACGCGTGCACATCGATACCCTGGAAGCGGACTTCTCCCTCTGTCTTTTCCAAAAGGCGCAGGATGGTGCGACCTGTCGTGCTTTTCCCGCTGCCGGATTCACCGACCAGCCCAAACGTCTCCCCTTTTTGGATGGAAAAGCTGACGTCATCCACCGCTTTTACATGGCCGATCGTCCTGCCGAAAAGCCCTCCGGTAATCGGGTAATATTTTTTCAATCGGCGCACTTCCAGTAAATTACTGTCCACGGACGCTCTCCTCCTCATACAGCCAGCACGCGACCTTTCTGCCGTCTCCCCCATCACGCAAAGGCGGCTGCTTCACTCGGCAAATGTCCAAGCACTGATCGCATCGGTCATGAAAATAGCACGATTCACCGAGTGTCGTCGGATTCGGTACTTGACCAGGGATGGAATACAGCTTGGCTCTGCGCTGATTCAGTACAGGCTTGGAACGAAGCAAGCCTTGTGTATACGGGTGCTTCGGCTCCTCGAACAGCTCGACGACAGGAGACACCTCTACCACTTTCCCTGCGTACATCACGACCACATGATCGGCCATCTCCGCAACGACCCCCAGATCATGCGTGATAAAAAGAATCGCAGTTTGGGCTTCGTCCTTGATTTTGCGCAGCAGATCGAGAATTTGCGCCTGAATCGTCACATCCAAAGCAGTCGTCGGCTCATCAGCGATCAGCAGTCGAGGATTGCAGGATATTGCGATGGCAATCATAATGCGTTGCAGCATGCCCCCGCTCAATTCATAGGGGTACGATTTGGCGATTTCTTTTGCCCGCGGGATTCCGACTAGCTCGATCAGCTCGATGGCTCGTGCTTGGGCTGCTTTTTTACTTAGTCCTTGATGTTCCATGATCGGCTCCATGATCTGCTCACCGATGGTCAGTACGGGATTGAGTGACGACATCGGCTCCTGAAAAATCATGGCCAGCTCGTTACCGCGGAGCTTTCGCATCTCTTCTTTGCTGACTTTTCGCAGATCACGGCCTGCAAACCATATCTCACCCGAAACGATACTGCCTACCGCCTCTGGGATTAGTCTCATCAATGACATGGCTGCCGCGCTTTTGCCGCAGCCCGACTCGCCTACGATGCATACGGTCTCTCCTTCATGGACGCGCAGCTCGAGGGCATCGACTGCTTTGACCACGCCTTGTTCGGACTTGAAGTAGGTGCTTAAATTTTGGATTTCGACTAAAGCATTCATGCTTGGCTCACCTGCCTTTTCGTGTATAGAAGGAGCTGTAGAGGGGGAGAAGTATTCTCTTGAAAGTAAGTTCAAGAAGATAAAAACAATTCAAAAGCACCCCTTAACGCTTCTGCTTCGGGTCCAAAGCATCCCGCAATCCATCCCCCAACAAATTAATCGAGATAACGGTAGCAAAAATAGCAATACCCGGAGGAACCCACAGCCACGGTCTTTTCTGAAAATCGATCAAGGTATTCGCCGCATCCATCATGTTGCCCCATGTGGGTGTTGGTGGGACGACACCGAGGCCGAAGTACGATAATACGGATTCGCTCAGGATCGCACCGCCGACATTCAAGGTGGCAACTACAATCAAGAGTGGTGTCAGATTGGGCAGCAAATGGAAGAATAGCTTGCGTCTGTCGCGCAGACCGAGTACTTCTGCTGCTTGCATGAATTCACTTTCACGCAAGGTGAGCATCTGGCTGCGGACCATTCGCGCCAAGCCAGGCCAGCCGATCAGGCTCAGCATGACCATGACGATGTAAATGCGGTAGTCGGTCGGGATTTTCCACTCGGAGAGGACTGCACCCATAATAAACAAGAGCGGCAGACCAGGAATGGTCATGAGCACGTCTGCTACGCGCATGATCACTTGATCGACCCACCCGCGGTAAAAGCCAGCCAGTGCACCAAGAAGGGCGCCAATAGAAACGGAGAGCACCATAGAAGCGATGCCGACTGTCAATGAGATTCGGCCAGCCTGCATCAACCGCGTCAAAATGTCTCTGCCCAAGCTGTCCGTCCCTAGCCAATGGGAGAAGCTTGGCGGCTTGTTGATCATGGCCGTATTAATCTTGCCGGATGCGTACGGAGAAAAAAACGGACCGATGAAACATACCACTGCCATGACGAGTAAAAACACAAGTCCAACCATGGCCAGTCGCTTCTTTTTCAGTCGCAAAAACGCCTCGTGCCACAAGGAGGAACGCAACGCTACCTGCTCCGGTCTCGTCACCTCAGCTACTTCACTTACCGTTGATGCCATCGTTTCCCCTCCTATTTCAACCGAACCCGCGGGTCAGCCACTCTGTACAGCAAATCAGCAGATAAATTTCCGATGACGGTGAGAATCGCCAGGAACATCGTAAAGCCCATCAAGAGCGGGTAGTCCCGTACAGAAAACGCCTGCATGTACAACTGTCCGACACCGGGCCAGTTAAAGATTTTTTCCGTGATAATCGCCCCACCGAACAATGCTGGCAGCTCAAAGCCTAGTAGTGTAATGGCGGGCAGGAGTGCATTGCGCAGCGCGTGCTTGTGCAGGACGACTTTTTCCTTCAGTCCTTTTGCCCGGGCCGTGCGCACGAAGTCTTGTTGAATGACCTCCAGCATGTTCGTGCGGAAATAACGAGTCAGCGTCCCCACGCTCAGCAAAGTCAGCACCGTCACAGGCAAAAACATATGCTGGACCACGTCCCACGCATAGGCGAACCCCGCTTCCTTGCTGCCAATCGTCATCATGCCTCCTGCGGGAAATAGCTTGGCATCGACAGCAAACAACTTGATAAATAACAGCCCGACGAAAAAAACAGGCAATGACATCGCTGCAAAAACGCCGATCGTCACGAGTGCATCGAACCAGGAATGCTGCCTGGCAGCAGACAGAACTCCGATAGAGATCGCGATCAGCCACGTAAAAAAGGTGGAGGTAATCGCGAGCAAAAACGAGTTCCAGATGTAATCGTTCAACAGCGACATCACTGGCTGCTGGTATTGCAGGGAATAACCAAAATCGCCTTGGAAGGCGTTTTTCATCCAGATGAAATACCGTTCGACGACAGGCTTATCCAGCCCGTACATCGCTTTTAGCTCCAGCTTTCGTTCCGCTGTCAGCTTGGGACTCGTATCGACGAAATCACCGGGCGTCAGAGCATACAGGAAAAAAATCAAAATGGATGCGCCGAAGAGCGTCAACGCCATGTAAAAGACCCTTTTCAAGAAGTAGGACGTCATCGTTTGCCTCCTTTCATGCTTGGGGAAAAAAAGAAAGCCCAGCCCCAGGGCCGGGCACAACATTCGTGAGTCAGTTACTCGAACTTGTTACTCAAATTTGATACCAGGCAGGCTGGTCGAAATGCCAGTGAACGGATTCGGCTCCAAGCCCTTGATCTTGCCGTTGTGCGCAGACAAAATTTTGCGGTAGCCGAGGAAGATGTACGGTGGATCATCGCTCAGCTCTTTGTACAGGTCTTTGTAGATCGCTTTGCGCTTCCCGATGTCCAGCGTAGATAGACCTGCTTCCAGCAATTCGTCTACTTTGGCATTGGAGTAACCATTCGTTCCAGTAAATCCGCTCTTGCCCTTTTTCGTCGAGAAGGCGTCTACACCGTCATCTGGATCGATCAGCATCGTGGTCGAGAACGAAGCGAGGTCGTGATCTCCTTTTTCCGTCCGTGCCAAAACGGCGTTGTAGTCCATCATTTCCGCTTCAAACTGGATGCCCAGCTCTTTGTAGTTTTCTTTGGCAATCGGGATCAGTACCTCTCCCAGCTTTCCTTTTGTCGTGTAGTAATGCACGACCAGCTTTTGTCCGTCTTTTTCACGGATACCGTCCGCGCCCGGCTTCCAGCCCGCTTCGTCCAGGAGCTGCTTCGCCTTTTCCGGATTGTAGGCGTATGGATTGACATCCTCCGTATAGGCCCACGAAACAGGGCTGATTGGTACATTGGCGACTTGCGCGTATCCTTGGTAGGTCAGGTCTAAAATCTTTTGGCGATCCAGTCCGTAGATGAAGGCTTGGCGGACGCGCTTGTCTTTGAAAAATGGCTTGGAATGATTGAACTTGATGTACGAATAGGCACTGGATGTGTACAGATTGATATTCACGTATCCTAGTTCTTGCAACTGCTCAATGTTATCCGAGTTGACGGTAAAGGAGTTGTAGTCCATTTCCCCTGTCTGGATAAACTGTAGAGCGTCGCCCTCGGTCGTCTTGTAGATAAAGTGCTCGACTTGCGGCTTGCCCGCGAAATAGTGCTCGTTTGCGAGATAGCGGACTTCTTGACCAGGAATGTACGCCTCAAATTTGTAAGGTCCAGCTCCCAATGGCTTGCCGTGCAGGGTGCGGAGATACTCCAGATTACCTGGTTTGTACTCCTTGCCGTAGTACGCTTTGGAGAGCACCTGCCCGCCTAACAGAACGAGAGATTTGGCGTTCACTTTCTCCGTCGTGATCTGGATCGTCTGTGGATCAATCACTTTGATTCCTTCGATCGTGTTCGCTTTGCCTTCCTTGTATTCACGGCCACCCTTGATACTTGCTACGAAAATGTCCGTTTCGCCATCGTACATTTTGTCGTGCAAAATCGTCAGTGTAAAGGCCACATCCTCTGCCGTCAGCGGTGAACCATCGCTGAATTTCAGATTCGGTCTCAGGTGGAATGTATACGTGAGCTGGTCAGGAGATACGTCCCATTTTTCCGCCAACTTGGGTACTGGCTTTCCTGTCGCATCGACATCCACCAGGGATTCGAAGATCGCTGAGGAGACATTGCCATCGTAGCCGTTGTGGTAAAAGAACGGGTTAAATACACCACCCGGCTCTGTCAGTCCCGCAATAAATGTATCGGTCCTTTTGGCTGCTGCTTCCGGCAGCTTGGATAAATCCGTAGCCAAATTGATGCCGTCTTTTATGTCTTGCACCTTGCTGGCAGCAGGTGCTGATGCTTCTGTCGACGGAGTCGCCGTTTGTGTCGAGGTAGCCGGCGCACTGCCTTCGGAGCTGCACCCTGTGACCAACAGAGTCCCTAATAGCAAGCTTGAAATGATTTGCGAAAACCTTTTTTTCATGTTGATCCTCCTTCATATCCACTCACTCAGTGAAACCAGCTCCTCCGGTGGTCCGGTCGGATCAAAAAACAATAACTTATAATTCTTACCTGTTTACTATGAATTAGATTATAGGTATCGATACCGGATCGGTCAACAGTTTTTTCCAAACAAAAAAAGCCCCGATTATTCGAGGCTCTCATTAATCGTATGCCTTTTATACGGAATGCCTAGTTTTTCACACGCCTGCATCACGAATAGAGAATGTCGCTCACGCATGGTGTCCTCTATCCTTTTTTCCAATCCCCAATCAGATAGGTTCGAAGCTGGCCGCAGTGCCGCACACAAATCCCAGTACGGAAGCTGGGTATAATCGAGTGTCTTGCTGGCAGAAGATTGATAATGAAGCGTAAACTCATGCATGGCCTCCACTCCAAATGCCCACAAAATCTCCAGTCTGGCATTGCCGAGATCAGATAAGGGGTCGCCGATCGCAGCGTCCTCCCAGTCGATAACAGCAGCCAGTTTTTCTTCCTTCCACATCGTATTCCCCGGCCAGAAATCGCCATGCAACAGAGATGCTGCATTCGACTGCGGCAGCGGCCAAACAGACTCCAGCATTTCGCGAATGAGTCCCTCATCCAATGATTTGTCCAGGCTCGCGGGTCTTTTGTGGAGCTTCTCCGTTATCGCTTCTTCTTGTTTTGGCAAAGAAGTGCCCACCAGTCTAGTAGCGTCTACCGAATGGATGCGAGTCAGCACCTCAGCTGCTTGTTGCAGAAAGCTGGACAAGTTGGCTGGTGCGGTGACTGTCTCTCCTTCTATGAATTCGATGACAAGACACGGTGTCGGAAACATATCGCTGGCTGCTTCGAGATGATAAGGCGTTGGAGTCGGCAAATCAGCTGACTTCAGTATTTGCAACAGTCTGAATTCATCTGATGCGATTTGCGGATTTCGCTTGAGGTCAGCCTGACCATGCTCGCGGACGACTACTTTTTTCTTCGTGCCGTCAGGGCTCTCCATTTCTAGAGAGGTAACCTGTGCAGAAATCCCGCCTTTTAGCTCCCATGCACGAAGGAGCTTGGCTGACGGGTTCATGTTATGTACCAGGCGTGTCCATTTCTCATCCATATATGTTTCCCCTTTATGCTCCACTGTCTGATTGTCTATACAGTCCTACCTTCATCATTTCCATATACGATTCTAATTCCGCAAAAAAGGATTGGACATGTGCGAAGCCTTTATCGCTGGCATCGTAGTTTTCGCGGACGTACTTTTGCGTCAATGCCTCTACAGTCGACAGCAAAAAATGCAGCGCCTTCTGTGGATCGAACTGTGCTTTGATCAATGACGTATCGACTTGATCCAGAAACAAGGGAATATATCGCGCATTGAACTGTGTTTCTCTGTCTTCGATCTCAGCCTGGCATTCCTCGGGATAATCGAAAAAGGTCGCCACTGCCATTTGATAAATAACTGGCTCCTCGGCAAAGAGCGCCATTTTTGCTTGATTGACATGAAGAAATCGCGCAAAAAAGTCTTGCGGCGCCGCTTCCATTCGCGCCTGTATACAGGCAAAAAAACGTTCGATACAAGCATCGACAATCGCGAGAAACAGTCCCTTTTTATTCCCGAAAAAGTGGAACAGCATCCCCTTTGATACGCCTGCGTTCTGAACGATTTGATTGGTCGAGCCTCTTTCATAGCCTTTCGCGGAAAATTCAACAAGGGCCGCTTCCAACAGTTTTCGCTTGTTCGGCTCCAGTGTTTCGTCCTGCCAAATTCCTTTTATGTCCGTCACCTTCTCTCCGTTCTTCTTTTTCCTATCATAACGCATATTGACCAGGTGGTCAAAGTGGAGTTATACTTTCCTCGAAGACTTCATCAGCCCTATTCCACTACAAGGAAGTGATGCCTGATGGCACGGACATTGCCCGTATTCGCCCGTATCATCCTTGGATTGATTTTGCTTGGAGCAGGTGTGAATGGTTACATGGTCTTGTTTGGATTCGAGCCTATCTTTCCAACCAGTCCTGCTGCCATGGAGCTTTTGCAAGGGTATTTGCTGGTTCTGGTCAAAACCGTCGAAATCATCTGTGGATCGCTATTCCTAACCAACCGCTTCGTCCCACTGGCTCTAACCGCCACTGCGCCTCTTGCTGTCAACATCTTGACGTTCCACCTGTTTGTCGATCCCGACATGCTCGCATTGGGACTGATTGTCGCGATTTTGGAAGTGTATTTGTTGTGGAGCTATCGTCGTAGTTTTCGTCAGTTGATGACGATGTAGACAAAAAGACTATATTCCATCGGTTGTGGTCGGGGGAAGCCCTGCCACATGTTTTCCAGTCGCCTGTATCCTCTCTTCGTTCGGGCGGACTCCTTCCAAACATGTGACAGGACTTTCGTACAGCTGTGGATTTTTTCGTGCCTTTAAACGTTTTGCAAGTTAACACAGGGAAAGCTTCTGAAAGACTAATTCATTTGGCCCGAAACACCTTAGAATCACATTCAAATTAATGAATAGCTTCTTCCCCCACTACAGCAACGTTAATTAACACAAAAAGAGCCGGTATCAAGAGGTGTACCGGCTTTTTAACTATCATCTTTTCGGTAAATGAATCTGCCACGATATTCCGTAACGATCTTGGACCCATCCGAACTTTCCACTGAACGGATATTGTCCAAGCGGCATGAGTACTTGTCCATCCGAAGAGAGCTGTCCAAAAACACGGTCAACCTCTTCCTCTGTATCGCAGTCCACAAACATCGAAATCGCCGGGGTAAAGGCATGATAGTCACCGTTCGTATTGTCAATACACATGAAAGTCTGACCTTTTAACGTGAAGGTAGCTTGCAGGACTTGTCCATTCTCGTGATGCATAACCTGCTTGATTTCTGAGCGATCAAAAATAGACGTGTAAAACTTCATCGCTTCTTCCGCTTGTCCATGGAACATGAGAAACGTAGTGATAGCTTGCACTGACAATCACTCCTTTTCGTGATGATATACGTCTCCATTCTGCCCATTCCTCAAATATGCATAACCACTAGATCCAATCGATGATCCGCCACTGACCTTCTTTTTTTTGCTTTTGCAAGAGTGCAGTAGCCGTCTCTGCTAACAGGGCGATCCCTCTCTCTATCATATCAGCATCTGTTTGGATAATACTAATTCGTAACCCGTTTTCACGCGGGAAGGTAGGCAAATAGCTCTGGTTCGTGGACATGACCCGCACGTTTTGCTGATGTAACGCGGCAATGATATCCTGAGCGTCTAGCTCATCAGGAAGCAGCACTCTCGAAAAAATCCCGCCTGTTCCGATTTGTGTGTGAAGCTGTGGGGGAAGATAGCGCCGGCAGCACTCGGCCAATGTTTCCATCCGCAGGCGATAACGTTCCCGGACAAGAGCAGCATGATGGTCGTACATCCCGCAATTCAAATACAGCTCCAAAGCCGCCTGAGACAAGACGGCCGTACTGGAATCACACGATGCTTTAAACAACCGGAACGTTTCCATTACGGAAGGGGGTAGGACGACTGTCGCCAATCGAAGTCCGGGCAGCATGATCTTAGAAAAGCTTTTGACGTACAGGACACGCCCTGATTGATCGTAGCTGTAGATCGGGTCTGTCTTTAGATTGGTTTCCATGTCCGCCAGATAGTCATCCTCGACAATGTATACATCGTAGCGCTGAGCCAGCTTGGCGATTTGTTTCTTTTGTTCCGTTGAATAGCTTGTCCCCAACGGATTGTGAAACCGGGGAATCGTGTAGAAAAACTTGATTTGATTGTTGCGGAAATGCCGCTCCAGCTCATCCATGTCGATGCCTGCCGCGGTCCGCTGGATGCCCAGAACGGTAACTCCCAGCAGCTCGAGTGAACGCAGCATGCCGTGAAAGGTAGGCTGTTCGACTAGCACTGCATTCTTTCCATTTGGAAAAGGCATGGAGGCGAGCAGATGCAGCGCTTGCTGAGCTCCCGAAACGACGCAAATTTGCGAAGGGGATGCAAACACTTGTGATTGGGCGAGATGGCTCTCCAATGCCCGACGCAAGGAGAAAAAGCCCTGGGGCTCCGAATAGGAAAACAACTGATCTTCATATAATTCAATCGCACGGTTTAAACAATGCTGGAAATCTTTGAATGGCATAACTTCTGAGTCGGGGCTGGCTGCCGTAAAGTCAATTCGCTCCTCTGGAAAACGCGTACTTTGAAGAGGGCGAAGGACCGCGTAATAACCGCTTTTGGGAATGGAATAAATCAAGTGCTCCTTCTCCAGCTCTTGATACGCCCGTATCGCCGTATTCAAACTGCACGACCAACGCTCGGATGCAGTACGAATCGACGGCAGCTTCTCCCCTGGCTTGATTGTATGGGTACGAAGCTGTTCTTTGATGCTGTCTTTCACGACTTCGTATTTATTCTTCATCCCGTTCACTCCCCCGTTATCTGTGTGGGTACAGATTCACTTTTCTCTCCTTTATGCGCCCTAGTCCCTTGAGTATAGTGAATCGTAAGCAAAGGAGTAAATACATATACGGAGGGATACAGATGGAAGCAAGACACGCGACACTGCCTTACAAAATCATTGATGAGAAAGCTTTACTCGATATCGAGCGCATCAGCGATTGGCTGTCGACAACGTATTGGGCGTCAGAACGCTCCAAGGAAATGATCGTAAAAAGTATCGAAAATTCACTCTGTTTTGGATTGTACGGTGAGGATGGACAGGCTGGATTCGTCCGGGTCGTGAGTGATTACGCGACGATTTCCTGGGTGTGTGATGTCTTCGTCGACCCGGAGCATCGAGGTAAGGGATTGAGCAAATGGCTCATGGAAGTGATGGTGGAACATCCAGACATCCGTCATACGAGCATGATACTCGCTACTCGGGATGCTCATGGTTTATACGAGCAGTATGACTTCACACGAAGAGAAATGATGCGCAGACCAGCTATTGAGGCTTAGACTCGCTAACGTCGCCTTTTGCGTCAACGCTCGCCCCATAGGAAATGCGGTTGAGCTTGTCGATGATCCGCTTTTTGTTTTTCTCGTCCATCGGAGCAGGCTGACCGTTCGTGAGCTTCACCGGGATCACGCGGCTCTTGCTCCCGTCTTTTGAAAATGTCAGTTGGACCATCATGGCTTCGCGACCTTTCGGATTGCGCGAGGTGGTAAACACAAAATTCCCTACGCTGTAGTAGATCGGCGCCTTTTTATAAAACTCAACACCCATAATCGAATGGCTGTGCGACCCAACAATGGCATCCACACCGCTGTCGATCAGCTTTTTCGCCATCTCACGCGCATATGGTTCCGGGTAATTCTTATATTCCAGATTCCAGTGCATGACCGCAATCGTAATGTCTGACTCCGCCACTGCCTTTTTTACATGGGATAGCATCGGCTCATAAGAGTAGGCATGGGCGAGACCTGGCTTGTTTTTTCGCGCATACCAGCGCTCATTTGGAAGGACACGGCTGATCCCGATGACTGCCACGCGTTTCCCCTTGATCGTTTGGATGTAGGGTGCGAATGCTTCTTCCTCGTTTTTCCCCGCCCCGACGTAACCGATCTTTGCCTTTTTCAGATGCTCCATTGTGTCATAGAGCGCGTCCATTCCGTAATCCAGCGAATGATTATTCGCCAGATTGACCACGTCGAAACCCGCGTTCACGAGCCCCTGCAACGACTCTGGCTTCGCACGATAGGTATATTCCTTTTTCTCCGGACGTCCCCGCGTACTGACTGGTGTCTCCAGATTACCAATCGTCAAGTCTGCCTGCTTGAGAAAATCACCTGTTTTTTGAAACGGATAATCTACGCCGTACCGCCCGATCTGATTCCCGACGCTCTTATCCAAAATCATATCCCCGACAAACGCTACCTGAATAGAATCCTGCTCCTGTACATCCCCTTCGCTGCTCGCCTGGACCGCGACAGATTCCGTTCCCATTGCAGCACAGAGCATCACAGCAGCTACCACGATTACCGCGTGTTTCCATCGTCCAATCTTCATGCCTCTCAACCCATCTCTCTTTTTGCTTTCATTCTAGAAGGCGTGGGATGTGAAGCCTGTTGAAGCATGTCTAGCTTCCATGGAAATTTCTCGCCTTAAAGTGACTGGCATGCAAAAGATGGCGGTTTAGGACCTGCATCTCGGGACAAAAGACTCTTTCTTTTTTCAAATGTCGATTTTTGCCGATAACAAGTATAATGGACACATACGATTCTAATACATAGGACGGTACAAA
The DNA here is from genome assembly GCF_003013475.1 of Brevibacillus porteri. Taxonomy (GTDB): domain Bacteria; phylum Bacillota; class Bacilli; order Brevibacillales; family Brevibacillaceae; genus Brevibacillus; species Brevibacillus porteri. The sequence goes on along the minus strand of NZ_PXZO01000038.1, from coordinate 67,627 downwards.
CATGCTCCATCATTCCATTATGCTGAAAACCAAAACAGCAATGCCCGCCGTTCGATCGAATAGCGTTCACAGGAGCCGACTACTGCAAAAAATGGACGCCGGTCTGCAATGCCGACTGACCACGTTATACGCCCCAGCCGGGTATGGAAAAACGACCTTGCTCAGTCAATGGGCGCATCAGTACGGTGGTACCACTGTATGGCTCTCACTCGATGAGATGGATAATGATTTGATTCGCTTTTGGAGATACATCGTATTTACACTGTCTGAATCTGACTTCGCAGAACTCTCCGAACGAATGGAACCAGCCATGAAGGCAACCAGTCATACCTCGATCTTGACCTTCATCGATTCCCTGCTCAATGAACTCGCTTCTACGACGCAGCCCCTTGCTATCATTCTCGATGACTACCACGTGATCTCGGATGAGACGATTCACAACAGTCTCGCTTATTTTCTGGAATATGTTCCGAGTCACGTCCATCTGTACATCGCCAGTCGCAACACGTTGCCTTTTTCTACAGTCAAATGGAACGTACGTCATGAAGTATGTCATATTGAGTCGGGACAATTTCTTTTCAGTCTTCAAGAGACGGACAGCTTTTACCGGCAGGTTCACGATTTACCTCTGACCGAAATGCAAATCGAGCAGCTGGTGAAAAGTACAGAGGGATGGATCGCCGGCTTGCAGCTCGCTGCCATTTCACTCGTGAATATGGAGAACTACGATCAATTTTTTGCCGGATTTACTGGCTCTCATCGCAATATTTCGGAGTATTTGTTTCATGAAGTGATCATGCGACTCCCGGAAGAGGAGCGCAGCTTCTTGCTCAAAACCTCTGTGCTGGCGAGAATGGACGCTCATGTGTGTCGCGCTCTGACCGGCCTGCCCCAGTGCCAACAAATGCTGACCCACTTGCACCGCCAAAACATTTTCTTAATCCCGTTGGATGATTACGGGACGTGGTATCGGTACCATCACTTATTTGCCGATTTTTTGCGCAGTCAATTGGAGCAGACAGCTCCCGGAGAAGCACGTGTGCTGCACCGGCTAGCCAGTGAGAGCTATGCGGAGCGTGGAATGATGGACGAAGCGATCGATCATGCGATTGCCGCTGTTGATTACACGTTGGCTGTAAGCTTCCTTGCGCAACATATTCCGGTACTGCTTCAACGCGGCGAGTTTTCCAGCTTTCTCAGAACGCTGGACAGCATCCCTGATCACGCGAACTATTTCTCACCACTTTTTCGCCTGATCTATGTGTTCCTCTTGGTAACCTGTGTTCAAACGGATCGGGCGGAGCTGGCCCTCACCGAATTGGAGCAAAGCATTGCTGACATAGAAGATTCAACAGAGCATCGGCAGTTTTTGAGCGGTCTGTTTTTTGTTCGAGCCAATTTGGTGTTCGCCACTATGGATTTTGATCGCTGGATCGCCAGTTCTTCACAGTTAAGTGGTGGACTTCCTGAGAGTCCATTGTTTTACCACTTTAATTACAACACGACAGAACCATTTATTCGGCGAACGAGATTCGGGTTAAAAGGAATCCTATCCGATCAGACAGAGCTTGTAGGCAATCAGTTCTCCGACATACTTGAAGCACATGGCTGGAAGGACTCCTTGATTAATTTGTACGTCGTTCAGGCATTAGCAGAGGGGTTTTATGAGGAAAACAGGCTGGAAGAGAGCCTTGCGTATCTGCAGCGCGTTCGTTTCGTTGCCCTGCACAAGCAAATTCCTGGCCTACTCGTCCCTTATGTACTGACTTCGGCCAAAATCAAGCTGGTAGAGGGGAATTTTTCAGCGGCCCGCAAGATTGTTTCGGAGACGATAGAGACGGTCGCGAGCTGGGGTGCTCCGTATTGGTTTAGTCCGTTACAAGCATTTCTCGCACACATCGCGATCCAGGAAGGGGACATCGCTTTGGCGAAAGCGGAGTTGTCCAAGCTTCCCCCCTCCATTTTCAATCAACCTAGCATTCAAAGAGAATTAGAGGTTTTGACCTATGTCCGTTTGTTGCTCGCCCAGCAGCAGGAACAGGAAGCCTTGCGTATTTTAGCGCTCCTAAAGCCATCCAGTATACGCGAGGAGCTATTGATCAGTCAGGTAGACATCGCCATTCTGCAAGCGCTCGCCCACCAGCAGTGCGGCAACAAAAAGGAAGCGCTGGCTTTCCTCCACGAAGCACTCTTGATTGGCGGAAACAACTGCTACGTCCGTAGCTTTCTGGACGAAGGTACGGCGATGTCTCACCTCTTGCACGATTACCAGCTACGCTTGAAAAAACGATCCCAACTACCTGGTCCGTCCGTCTCGACTGCGTATGTCAATCAACTGCTATCCCTTTTCCCTAAGAAAATGGAGAAAAGAAAAGCTCCCTTGATCGAGCCGCTAACCGGAAAAGAAATGATCATCCTTTCGATGCTGGCCCAAGGAGCATCCAACAAGATGATTGCCGATGAGCTAGGAAATACGCTCGGGACGGTCAAGGTGTACCTACATCGGATATATGGCAAGCTCGGTGTCACCAATCGCACACAAGCTCTTCTGAAAGCGCAAGAAATTTCGCTGCTAGAAAATAACGCTGTTGATTAACGGAACTTTTCAATATGTTCATGCAGAAAAGCGTCCAGCTTGCGAGGTTCTCTGCCGAGGACACGCCATACGTCATCTGTCGGCTTTTCCGGGATCGCTACTGACATAGCTTGAATTTCAACGACGTGACTGGCGAGCCACTCCGGCATGTTTCCATACTCCATCAGATCTCGGCGGAGTACTTCGCTATCCTTGTTGATGTACGTGATTGGGCGGTCGAGCAGCTCGGACAGCTTGCTCGCAATTTGCGGATAGCTGAAAACCTCAGAACCAGTCAGGGTGTATACACGACCTGCCTTTTCAGGGTAGGTCAATACCTTTGCGGCAACATCGGCGATATCCCGGCAATCGATAAAGTTGCATGCTGTTTCACCCATCGTACCGAAGAAACCATGTTGCGTCTTGATCGTCGGTGCGAAGCGGAGCAGATTTTGCATAAAGGCGTACGGTCGCAGCACGGTACTTTTCATACCCGATTCTGATAAAGCGCTCTCGATTTCCTGGTGCCATCCCGCTACAGCGACTGGCGCCTTTTCGTCGTATGCTGGACTGGATATTTTCACGATATGCTGGATTCCAACCTCAGCTGCTATGCGAATCATCGATGTTTCCAGCTCGACCTGATTGGGACTGTTTGAAAGGGAAAGGAAGAGCTGATTCCCACCCGCAAACGCTCGGCGCAATGATTCAGGGTCAGAAGCTTCCACTGCTGCGACTTCCACCGTAGATGCTGCCTGCTCTCCCATTAGCATCTGAATTTTTTCCGGCGTTCTGCTCAATGCCCGGGTTGGGACACCAAGCTCTATCAATCGTTCTAAAAGTGCACGACCTATGGTTCCTGTTGCTCCCATGACTACGATCATTTTTATCTCCTCCGTAACTAATTCATTTTTTGATGGTCATGATTGATGGCATTACGCCAACGCCAAGTGATTAACGTGCTGGCGATTATCGCTGACAGTGGGAAGTCGATCCAGACACGACTTAGCCAAGCCAACGATTCACCGGGAGCAGAGATGGCGAGTAACTCCGTTGTTAGCCATGCTGCCAAGAGACCGATCACTGCCATTGTCATCCCCATAACCGCTACCGTCGCCAAATGAGGCGTGTCGGTGACCCAGCGTTTATGTATACCACGGCCCTGTAACCATCGCCCAAGGAGTGCGGCAATCAATGCGGATGTTCCGCCAATCGTGGTCAATGCCCCTATTTGCAGCCCTTTGTCAGCGGTGATCCATCTCCCTATGCTCGCCATAATCGCAGGAGACAAATAAGCCATGATTACTTCTCGCCATAAAACAAACGATTTTCGTTCCGAACGTGCGCCTTTGATCGGATAAACATCTCCCGCTTTTGCAGGGTCATGCATGTGTTTCACCTCCTTTCCCCTTTTTAAAAAATAATTAGGAACCTAACTACATAAGAATGAAAATGGGCTAGCTACCTAGCCCGCTTTACAACTTTCCTGCTGCTTACTATTCGTCTGTCAGCGCCGAGATGCCTTGTGTCACGCGGCCCAGCAGGTCGAGAAACACACTGCGCTCCTCGGTATTGAGCAATCCGACCATCGCTTCCAATCTCGCAAAGTGCTCAGGCGCCATTTCACGCAGCTTGCTAGCACCGAGCTCCGTTAAAATGACCGATTTTTGCCTGCCATCTTTTGCACTCGCTCGTCGGGAAACAAGGCCATCGCGCTCCAGGATGTCGATCAGACCAGTAACAGTAGCCCGTGTTACCCCCAGATGCTCTGCCAATTGTGACGGCAGCACTTCCCCACCGTTATCTTCGAGGTCTGCCAATAAGCGATATCGTCCCGTTGATAAGCCGAATCTGGCAAAATGTATTTCGGCCGCATGCCCAAGCTTGGCTCCTGCCTCCATCAGCCTAGCGGCGACGAGTACAGCTTGCGCATCAACATCGAGTCCATACTGATCAATCTGGCGCTGCGATTGAACAAGCGATGGGATCGCTTCTTCTTGTTTTCTTCCGTTTGAATGGTTTGTCATAGATATAGTATGGCACCTAACTATTTTCTTGTCAACACGTCTTCTCTATTTCGGTGCCATCCTGATTGCCCCATCCAGCCGGATCGTTTCACCATTCAACATCGAATTGGTGATGATGCTGTTCACGAGCATCGCGTATTCTTTCGGATCACCCATGCGTGCGGGAAAAGGAACAGTCGCACCCAACGCATCTTTTACAGAGCGAGGCAGTTGGTCGTACATCGGCGTGTCAAATAGACCCGGAGCAATTGCCATCACGCGTACGCCATACGAAGCCAGGTCTCTTGCTAGTGGCAGGGTCATGCTTACGATTCCGCCTTTGGAGGCGCTATAGGCAACCTGCCCCACCTGCCCTTCAAAAGCTGCCACCGATGCGGTATTGATGATGACACCCCGCTCCCCCTGTTGGTTCGGCTCGTTTCCTGCCATTTGCTCCACTGCCAACCGAATGACATTAAAAGTACCGATCAGATTGACTGAAATGACTTTGCTGAAGGATTCCAGTGAATGTGGACCGCTTCGCGACAGCGTTTTTTGTGCCAAACCGATCCCCGCACAGTTGACCACGGCGTGAATCGTACCGAATGTGCCAGCAGCCTGATCGATTGCATCGCGTACACTCGCCTCACTCACGACATCCGTATGCACGAACAAAGCATTTTCGCGCCCCAGCTCATTCGCCAGCGCTTGCCCCTTCTCCACCGTCAAATCAAGAATGGCTACTCTTCCCCCGTGTTGAACTACATTCCTCACAGCGGCTTCTCCCAAACCGGAAGCACCACCCGTTACAATGGCAACCACTTCCCGCATATCCAAGCCATTCTCTCCCTTCCTTTACAATTGCATCCGCATTCAGGAAAATGCTTTGCAAGTTGGATACCAAACGAATCCCCCCTTGCCACACGTCGTTTTTACAAGCGACAAGCTGTCTCGACCTTCTCAAATCCAGACAGGTATGAGACATCTGTGTCCGGGCAAAGGACAGTTGTGCTTATCCATCTCCACCATTTTAGGGCTTGCTATTTACAATCAACCCCATTATATTTTACTTACCGGTAAGTAAATCAAATTGGAGAGGAAAGAACCCAGATGAAAGTGTCTTCTACCAGAGTCATTGGTCTCGATTTTGCGCGGGCGTGGGCCATGCTCGGCATGATGATCGTCAACTACGTTGTCATCTTGAACGCAGAGCATAACGGACCTGACTGGCTCATCGCTTTATCCAGTTTGTTTCAAGGTAGAGCATCTACCGTATTCGTTGTTTTAGCGGGAATCGGCATTGCGTATATGACAAAAAAGGCCAGGACCTCAGGTGACCCGGCCCTCTTGCAGGCTAGCCGCCACGTCCTTTGGAAGCGCTCCTCATTTTTATTCGTGACCGGGATGTTGCTCTATCTCGGTAGTTGGAGCGGCGACATCCTGCATTACTACGGTGTCTATATGCTCATTGCCTCCTTCCTCCTCGTCGTATCGGAAAAAACGCTTCTTCTCGCATTTAGCGGTATCCTGCTCACAGCTCAAACGCTACAATTGTCGCTCAACTACATGCAAGGGTGGAACCCGAAGCAACCATTTATCGAGTATCTTGATTTTTGGACAGTCGAAGGATTCCTGCGCAACTTGCTGTACAACGGCTATCACCCGGTATTTCCCTGGATGTGCTTTTTCCTTCTCGGCTTGTGGCTAGGTCGACTCAACCTGCTCGATCGATCTGTACGCAAAAATATGTTGGGCTGGGCAACTGCTCTGTTCGTCAGCTTGGAAGTTTTATCGTATGGGTTGATCAAGCTCTCTATTCCGGTCGTCGGAAGCGAGATGGCCCTATTTTTATGGGGAACGAAACCAGTCCCACCCAACCTGTTTTATGTGCTGTCCAGCTCAAGCACCGCTGTCATTATCATCCTTCTGTGCGTCAGCTTTGCGGAAAAATTCGCGAACAGCTGGTTTACGCAGACATGGGTAAAAACCGGACAGCTGACACTGACACACTACGTCAGCCATATCATTGTTGGGCTCGGCTTCCTCGCCTTGATTGGCAGACTCGAAAATCAAACGCTTGCTTTTGCGATGCTCTACGCCGTAGGATTCTTCCTTTTTTCCATTGTGCTCACGCTTGTATGGAGACGTTGGTTCGAGAGGGGACCGTTGGAGAGCTTCATGAGAAAAATGAGTAGGTAACCATTCTGTGGGTTCATCCGTCTGCTATATAGGAGAATTTTGCTAATCATACATACACCAATTTCGAAGTAGTCAGACGAACTGGAGATGATCTCATGAGTCCAATGGTTTTTTTCAAAAAGGCTGTCCCCGCGAACGCGGAGCAACTCACCCAAATTGCTGTTCGCTGCTTTGCAGAAGACGTCCAAAAGTATGGAGAAGGCCCTGCCGGACATGACCAGCCTGACCAGCATGTTTTGTTCATGCAAAAGGCCCATTACTATACGATCTTGCTGGATGACCAGATCGTTGGCGGTTTTTGCCTCCTTCCAGTCGATCATGAGCATTTGGAGCTGGGGATCATCTATGTCGATCCTGATAAACAAAACTTGCGTATCGGAAGCCAAACCATGCAGTTCATGGAGGCCGCGTATCCACACATCAAGAAGTGGACGCTCGATACCGGCTATGAAGCCGAGCGCAACCAGCACTTTTACGAGAAATGCGGTTACAAAAAGGTCGGCGAGACAGCGCCGAACGCAGCAAATGGTTTTTATAAATTCAGGTACGAAAAACGGATACCTAAATAAATAGATGGAAAGGGAGAACAGCTATTAAGCCATTCTCCCTTTTTTCGTTTACCCTTATTTTCGAATGCCCTTCTTGGTCGCCAATTCCAAGTAGTACGTTGTTTCTGCCTGTGTTTCCTTCGTAAATGCTTCACTGACCGCGTATGCCGGCTCCACCTGAATTTCACTCAGCTTTTGCAAAAAGGCTGGGTCCTTTTCCATCTTGGCAATCGCTTCTTCCCATTTGCGAATAACCGACTCTGGCGTTCCTTTGGCAAAAGACACTCCGGTCCACCAGAAAACCGACAAGCCTTGAATGCCTTGCTCCTCCGCAGTAGGGACGTCAGGCAGGAATGGACTTCGCGTGTCACCGGATACGGCGAGGATTTTGACCTTGCCCGCTTGCAGCATCGGCATGATTTCCCCTACTGTATGCACCGCCAAAATCGCGTGCCCTCCAGCGACTTTCGGGACGGAATCGGAAGCGCCTTTTGTCACGATCATTCTCGTCTTGGAGAAGTCTGCTCCGATCACATCCAGCCACTCTGCTACCCCAAATGCGGAAAAGCCTGCTGGCCCTACAGAAGTCCATGTTAACTGCTCCGGATTCGCGCGCACCCACGCGGAAAATTCAGCGAAATCTTTCCAAGGCGCGTCGGCTTTTACTGCAAAAGCAAGCGTTCCTTTGCCAATCCTGGCCGAATAGACTTGATCCTCGTTTGTAATCGGCGGCGTTTTCATCCCAGCAGCGAGCATCGTCGTATTGGATACATTGACGGCAAGCGCTGTGTAACCATCATTTTTGGCTTGCTTTAAGGCATACTCCGCTCCTACTGCCCCACCACCTCCCGCCTTGTTGACGACGATGATGGGCTGCCCCCATTCCTTGCTCAAATAATCAGCTGCCGCTCTGGCCACGAGGTCGACTCCGCCCCCAGCAGAATACGGCACGATATACTCCACCTGCTTCGATGGATAGGCCGACTCGGCTGCACCTTGATTTCCACATGCACTAACGACTGCCGCCAAAAGCAACGACATGATGACAGCCGCCCATTGTTTATACCCTCTCACTGACTCTTCCTCCCTACGCGACATCTACTCCCCGGTCTCTCTCTTCCTTCAACCGTTGCTGTGTCCGGCGGTTCAGCATCATGGAGATGATCAAGAGTGTTCCTGCTGCCAGCAAGATGGTCAACGATAAAGGCCGGAACAAAACAATGCTGAGATCACCCGAGCCCATCGCCATCGTTTGAATGAATGATTCTTCCAGAAGAGGTCCCAAAATGAAGCACAAAACCAGCGGAACAACTGGCCATTTATATTTGGAAAAGACATACCCAAGTCCGCCAAACAGAAACGCGACCCACACATCAAACATGCTGTTCCGCACACTGTATGCCCCAATCGTGCAGAACATCAGGATAATCGGAGCCATGATGCCATATGGCACCCTTGTCAATTTCACCCACACCCATACCATCGGGAGGTTCAGCACGAGAAGCATTGCATTCCCCACGAACATCGAGGCGATGACCGTCCAGACAAAGCTCGCATTTTGTTCAAACAAAACTGGGCCTGGCGTCAATCCGTAGATCATCAAGCCTGCCAACAAAATCGCCAGTGGTGGTGAGGAAGGAATCCCTAGCGAAAACAGCGGGATGAAGCCCGCACTGCTCGTCGCATTATTCGCTGCTTCTGGTGCCGCCACCCCTTCGATCGTTCCCTGACCGAACTTCTCGGGATGCTTCGATAGCTTTTTCTCCATATCGTACGCCAAAAACGACGTGATCGCAGCCGAACAGCCCGGCAGCAATCCAAGAAAAAAGCCGACAATCCCGCCCCTCAGCATAGGCCCGGCACTTACTCTCAAGTCTTCCTTTTTCGGGTAGACACTGCCCGGTTTGCCCATGAGGGTAGCTGTGCGTTTTTCATCAATCCCTTTAAGGACTTCTGTAATCGCAAACAACCCGATGATGATGCTAATCATGTCAAAACCTCCGACCAATGCGGGGACACCGTAATCAAAGCGCGGCATGCCAGATGATGGTCCCAGCCCAACTAGAGCGAGCGAATAACCGAATGCCCCCATCAAAAACGATTTGACCAATGATCCTCCTGATAGACTGACCATCAGCGTGAGAGCCAAAATCATCAGCGCAAAATATTCAGGCGGTCCGAATTTTAACGCTTGATCTGCCAAAATGGGCGCGAAAAAGACGAGTCCGATTACCCCGAGTACCCCTGCTCCAAACGAAGCTAGTGCGGATATCCCCAATGCCGGCCCACCTCTCCCTTTTTTCGCGAGCGGATAGCCATCCAAACACGTGGGGACTGATGATAGCTCCCCCGGGATATTCAGCAGAATCGCTGTCGTCGAGCCACCGTACATGGCACCGTAATAAATCCCTGCCAACATGATCATGCCTTGTGTCGGCTCCAGGACAGCTGTCACTGGAAGCAGAATCGCGATGGCAGAAGTGGGACCGAGACCGGGCAATACACCTACAAAGGTGCCGATAAGAGCGCCGAGTGCTGCCATGAGCAAATGCTCCGGGGTGAGGGCTGAAGCAAAACCAGCCAGTAATAGTTGGAACGTCTCGATAATCAGCACCTCCTTCTCATGCTTGCTCTAAAGCAAAACTCCTCCAGGCAGTGTGATATGCAGCGAATAGATGAACACCACATACAGCCCCCCTGTCAAAAGAACAGAGTACACGATGGACGTACGCCACCGATAACTGCCGATCAGGATAAAAAAGGCAAAGGAGACAAAGAGCGTAGCCATTGTGTAACCGATCGCGCCGAGCAGCCAGACATACAGCAACAGGAATAAAAAGCAAAGCAGTAGGCGCAGCCTTTTTCCAGGAAGAAGCGGTCCGGGATTGGGCGAAGAGGCTTCCTCCGTCACACGGAATGATTGGATAAGAAGCACACCTCCCAGCATGAAAAACAATAAACCGAGAATCGCTGGCAGCGTGTGATCCCCTACGTATAACGACGTCGAAAATGCCTCCAGACGATAGGCCTCGAACGAAATGAAGACTCCAAGGATCATACTTAGAAGGGCACCGATAAAATCCGGCTGATTATCCGGGCGTCTCATGTGTATCACCTCAGCAAAAAAGCTACCATCAGCCTATGGCACATGCGCCCATTGTGTGCGAAAGCAGAAAAAAACTACCATAGCCAGTCCACACGGGACACAGCATATGGTAGTCAGCTAGATTTCGATTTCTATTTGGTCGATCAGACGAATAATGGCATGGGCAACTTTCGCTTCATACGTTTCATTGCTTTCGAACTCGCTCCAAAGCTCTTTGATATCGCCGTTCGAAACATCGTGGATCATGAGCATTTTCAAAAGCTTCTCCATATTGGCCTGATTGCGGATCAAATGAGGCTCCATCCGCTTAACCACCATCCATAATTTTTGCGAATTGACCATCGTCGTCGTCACCATCTGTATCCGCTACCCCCATACCAATTATAACTATATATAACTAGTTATAATTAATTATAACGAATTACTCAAGTAAAACCTTACTGGGTTGCTTCCCAACTGTTGTGGTCAGGTGGAAGCCCTGCCACATGCTTTCCAGTCGCCTTTTTCCTCCCTTCGTTCGGGCGGTCTCCTTCCAAGCATGTGACAGGACTTCTGTACAGCTGTGGATTTCTTCGTGTATGAAACGTATTGTACTTATAACAAATGCCCTCCAATTGGAGGGCATTGATCGTATTGTTCAGATGATTACCAAGGCTCCGGCCAGCCATATTGGATAATCAGATTGGATTGCTTGGCTGGTTGTTCTGCTAAAACTGGCATTGTAATGAAGGCGGTTAACATACACAAAGACAATATCCATTTCTTCATGACCTATACCTCCTGTTTGGTTCTATGATTACTTCCATTATACACGTTTACCAATTTATGGAGTATACCAAAAGGAAGATTTTTTTTCTTTGACACATAGAATTCAAAAAGAACGCTCAGACTCTTATCTGCTTGTTTGATCTCATTGATTGCCCGATAGTAATTCACGCTCTCCACAAGACTCTCGATTCCTAAGTTTACTTCGTTTTTTTGAATGTAAAAGGTGCCCTTCGTTCGGAAATACAGGCCCATTTGATTGTATTGATTCGGAGTAGTGAGACTCTTCGGCAAGATCGATGCTTCTGCCAAAAACAGATCACGGATTTTCTCTTCTTCTCCTACCTGAATATAAATCTCCAACAAATCATTCGCGATCACAATCTTGTCATCTTGTGCTTGCTGCGCAAGACATTCTTGTAATACCGGAATGGCCTTATCAAATTTCCCTGTCTTTCCGTATAGTTTCCCCCGAATATGTCTGGCATGTTTATGTACTTCGGGATAATCGAACATTTCGTATCTCTCCAGATAAAAATGTCCCAATGTGTAGTCTTCCAGCTCAAAATAGGAAATGATGATCGCAAGGATCGCTGCTGCTTTTTGCTCACTCTGACTATGGTCGATTTCAAGACCTTGTTTACACAGATGAATACAATCTGAATAGAATCCAAGACGCAATGCATGGAAGGAAAATTTATAGTAGGTCAAAATTCGCTCATTGATATGCAGATAGGATGTATAGTGTAATAGCTCCTTACCCTCTACATAAGTTTGATCTAACTGGCTTAGATTTTCACGTCGAATCATATAGCGTTGGAAAAGCGATCTTGCCAGATACAAAGGAATTCCATGCTCGCGTGAGTAGTCACAGATCACGTCATAAAGAGCCAAGCGCAGTTCTTCATCCGTTTCCGTTCCTGCTGTTTGATACAGATAGTCTAAAGAAAGAAATGTATTGCTTTTAGGACAATTTAACAATTGCAAAGCTACTTTGTTGGTAAGAACCACATTCTTCTCTTGCATCACAGCCTCTAATAGAGACCGCAGTGTCGCTTCGCGCTTCATTTTATGTAAATAGGGTACGATCGCTGTATAAAGTGGAATATCCAGTACTTTTGCCAGTTTCATTACATGCTGCATATTTGGTAAAGTAAATGCATCAGATTCTATCTTACTAATGGTTCCAGAAGCTACACCTGTTCTTTCTGATAACTCAGTCAGTGTTAAGTTTGCTCTATTTCGATATACTCGTAATATGCCCCCAAAGGTCTTTCCCTCTGAAATCACAGCAAATACACCCTCCTGATGATTCCTTTTTATGGATATGATAGCACATTAAACCACGAATGATATAATCGATTTGAATCATTTTTAAATAGATTACACTTTCTAATAGAGTGAGGAAAGGAGAAAATGGAAAACTCTCTTTTTAGAGGGTGCAATACTATTGATAGGAATCCATAAGGCAATGATCACTTAATTTCTCCAAAGGCATTTACGAAAAAGCCGCTTAACTAAATAAGCGGCTTTTTGTGGCTATCTACTTCTGTTTTCTTTAATACTATCCGTTCTTTCAATCATTTCGTAGAATCGCGTTGTTGTCTATACGCATTTAGAGCATTCATCCAAATCGTAACTAGCTCTGCAAAATACTTTGTTTCAATGATCGACTCCAAATCCTCGCCAGTGTCTATACCCTTTTCTAGTTGTTCCTCAACGTATGAGTTATAAATTCGAGTATAATCCCTCCGTATTTCGGAACTGTATAAATTTCCAGTACCATCTGATACTTCTTCTTCACCAGATACCACTCTTTGTATCCTGTCTAAAATTAAGTTCTTCGAGAGTTCTGATCGAACCTCGACTTCTAAAAATTCTTCTATAATCGATAAATGTTCTGGTAAGCAGATACGTAGTTTATCTGCCTGATCATCGAACACAATTTCGTAATGTATCATAAGGATTCCTCCTAGATTACGGTTCATAAATTGGGTAAGCTGTAGTAATCCTTCCATCCTTGTCTAGCCAAAGTTCACTTTTAATGCCAGAGGAATGCCTACCTACCCATTTGTGTATCATTTCCGTTCCATTAGACTTTAAGGCGGGGATTGCGTCAACATACACTTCATAAATAGCGGTCATTACATCATCAGCAGACCAATGTTTTGGAAAGAAGGACGATGTTTGCTCTTTCCTGACATAAGATGTGCCATTAAAAATATCTACTACTGCCTGATAAACACCGTGTGAATCAGGATTAGTTGGGCTTCCGACAATTCTGCTGCTTGCTGAACTTAGCTCATGATGCCACCCTACAGCTTTTCCTTTTTCATTAATTTCTCCTTCAAGGATATGTCTTCTAGCATTTGTTAGAATCACAAAAGAATATACAGATATTCTGGTACTAAGAGAAAAGTGGAACAGATAAAACATCCTATCGGTGTGCTGAACACTCGCAGGCCTCTTCGATTTGATTGGTCACACTTACACGTTACCTAATATGGTTGCTTCACTACATTTATTCTCTCTACTTCGTTAAAATTCAGGTTTATTAAACTTAGGCTGATAATTTATTAGTCAAGATTAAAAACCCTAAAAACTACATAACCAATCAGCTTGGAAAATAGGGCATAGTAGTCACCTATATTTGAATTTGGTTGGTCAGATGAAAAATGGTATGGGCTACTTCCGCGTAGGGTGGTACTCCTACCACAGCCGCTTTCATTCATACAAATAAAAAGCTGTCGCCCAGCCCATGCTTACGAAAAGCATAGCCCGACAACAGCTTCACATATTCTTCGACTACTCCATCGTCAAAACAACCCGACCATTAATTTGACCTTTTTCCAAACGCTCCAATACTTCGTTGATCTGATCAAGCGGCTGCGTCTCGATGATCGCGCGAACCTTGCCACGTGCTGCAAAATCAAGCGCTTCTTGCATATCCTTGCGTGTCCCCACAATGGAGCCTTTCACCGTCACGCCATTCAACACCGTGTCAAAAATCGGGATGGGCAGCTCTGCATTCGGCAAGCCAACAACGACTAGAGAACCACCGCGTCGAACAGATTTGTACGCTTGTTCAAACGCCTTCTTGGTGACTGCCACGCTGATCGCCCCGTGGACACCGCCCACCTGCTCTTGAATGGCTTGGACCGGATCAACCTCACTGCCGTTTACTGTCACATCTGCCCCTAGTTCTTTTGCCAAGTCCAGCTTTTCCTTGTGAATATCGACCGCTACGACGTTGTAGCCCATCGCCTTGGCATATTGGAGAGCCACATGCCCCAAACCGCCGATGCCGTAGATCGCCACCCATTCACCTGGCTTCACGTTTGCTACCTTCAATGCTTTATACGTGGTTACCCCTGCGCACAGGATCGGCGCTGCTTCCACATCCCCCAGCTCGTCAGGAATGCGTGCCACGTAAGCAGCAGGTGCTACGCAATATTCAGCATAGGCACCGTCAGCGGAATAGCCCCCGTTTAACTGTTGCATGCACAGTGTCTCCCACCCTGTCAGGCAGTAGTCGCATTCGCCGCAAGCGGAGAATAACCACGGAATTCCTACACGATCACCAATTTTCAATGAGGTAACGCCTTCCCCCAGCTTTTCGACAACACCTACGCCCTCATGCCCAGGAATCAAAGGCAGCTTTGGCTTCACAGGCCAATCCCCGTGTGCCGCATGCAGGTCCGTATGGCAGACACCACACGTCTTGATTTTTACCAGAACCTCACCGTGTCCGACTTCTGGAATAGCGACTTCCTTTACTTCCAGCTTTTGATGGAACTCGTTGACTACTGCTGCTTTCATCTTGACCTTCCTCCTCTTTTTTCCCCTTCAGGCATGTGCGTAAAGGGCAGGTGTTCTTCCCGCCTCCTACTAATTGCAAGCCGTATGCCAACATGAAAACGCTTAATCATTCAATGATCTAGCCGTTTCCTTTCTTCCAAGCAGCCGATATGGCGGCACATGAGCCGAAAAAACGGCCCGCCTGCCAACCTTTTGGCCGAAAAAGGGTATTCATCCTTGCCTGCGGTATTACTACGTAGTGGAAAAAGGGGGAGAATGCATGCAAATATCCAAGTTCATGACGCCGGAAATCATTTTCGGGAACCAGTCCCTCGGCCAGGTAGGGGAAAGCTTGCGCCGATTGGGAGCTTCTCGCGTCTTTCTTGTCAGTGATCCTGGTGTCGCAAACGCAGGCTGGATTGAGCGGATCATCTCTTATTTGCAGCAGCAAAAGCTCGACTACCATCTATGGACTAACGTGACAGCTAATCCGAAAGACTACGAGATTCATGCCGGGATTGCCGAATATCGAGCCAAGGAATGCAATGCCATTCTCGGTGTCGGTGGAGGCAGTGCCATCGATGCAGCCAAGGCTATCGCGCTGTTGGCTACCAACGAGGGCAGCATCGTTCAATACGAAGGCGTCGACAATATCCAGCATCCCCTTCCTCCCATGGTGATGGTACCGACTACTGCCGGCTCCGGATCGGAGGTTTCGCAATTTTCCATCATTGTAGACAGTGCACGCAAGGTGAAAATGGCGATCATCTCCAAATCGCTCATACCCGATATCGCCATCATCGATCCGCAAACCTTGATGACCAAGGACAAGCTGCTCACTGCCAATACAGGCATGGATGTGCTGACACATGCCATTGAATCGTATATTTCGCTCGCCGCAACGCCGCTTACCGAGGTGCATTCGCTGCAAGCCATGCGTCTCATCGCCCAGCATCTGCGCCCATCTGTCGCCAGTCAATACAATACAGAGGCCAAGCAAGCGATGGCCATGGCGAGTCTTCAAGCCGGAATCGCTTTTTCCAACGCCATCCTTGGTGCTGTGCATGCCATGTCCCATCAGCTCGGGGGATTCCTCGACGCTCCGCATGGCGAGGTGAATGCCATCCTGCTCCCACACGTGCTTGAGTACAACTACATCGCGGCACCGGAAAAATACAGACACATCGCAGAATGCCTCGGTGAAAACACTGCGGGCTTGAGCACACATGCTGCCTCTCGTCTCACACTCAAAGCGGTTAAGGAGCTGGTAAGCGATCTGGAAGTGCCCCAATCGTTGTCGGCTATCGGGCTGCATCCAGAGCAAATCGACCTGCTCAGCACTCTCGCCGTACTGGACGTGTGTATGACGACCAATCCCCGCGACATGACCGTCCACGATGTCGCGACGTTGTTTCGCCAAGCCTTGTAGGAGGTTCGTCATGCATACCAAACAAGAGATTTTGGAAAAATTGACCGGGATTCAATCCTCGCGAAAAAGTTATTACAGTGAACTCGTCTATCTTATCGAGGAGATGAAAAGGAAAAACAAGCAGCTCGCCGTTATTAACCAGCTGACACAAATTCAGATCAACGCCACCTGGCAACAAACAACCAGTTATATCGCCGCACAGCTCTCGCAAATTCTCGTGTTCGAGCATTTCGCCCTAACCATCGTGAAGGGAGGCACGCTCTCCTCCTATCTCGCCAAGTGGAATGATGGGGATTGGCAATGCCATACGATGACACAGACCGTTCCAGTGGAAGCCCCTGTGCTCACCGGGCAGGTTCATCTTACCCTTGCCGAAGTACTGCCTGAGCATCACGCCACCTCGGTTCCATTGCGCAGTCAGTTGAATCAGACTTTTGGTTTTCTGACACTCTTACGCCAAACAAAGCAGCTAGTCGATCGGGACGAAGCCGAATTGATTCAGCTCGTCGCCAGCCATGTCGGTGTCGTCGTAGAAAACAGCCTGCTTTTTCAAGACGTGAATGAAAAGATCAAAATCGAAGCCCAACTGATTCAATCCGCAAAAATGGCGGCAATTGGAGAGATGGCTGCCGGCATTGCCCATGAGCTGAACAGTCCGCTCACGGCCATCCTCGGAAACTCTCAATTGCTCATGCGCGAGATGACAGATGCACCAGAGGCTCCCTTGATGAAAGACATCTATCAATGCGGGGTACGCTGCAAAAAGATCATTCAAAACCTGCTCACCTTCTCGCGGCAGGAAGAGTACTTGTTTTCTACTACCTCTATTGACGTGGTCGTAGAGGACGTTCTAGGACTGATTGGCTACCAGCTGTCTGTTTCCGGCTTGACCATAACCCGGGAAATGTCTGAGCCTCCTCTGCTGTTTCATGGAAGTCGTCATCAGATCGAGCAAATTGTGATCAATCTCCTGTTAAATGCACGGGACGCTGTGGTAGGCAGGGAATCTCCACACATTGTCATCCGTTCCTTCCTCGTACAAGAGGAGGACGGCTCTTACGTAGGCTTATCCGTCTACGATAACGGCACAGGCATTTGTGCAGAACAGCTTTCGCAGATTTTTCAGCCTTTCTTCTCGACGAAGGAACGGGCAAAAGGGACTGGTCTCGGGCTTTCCGTCAGTCTTGGAATTGCAGAAGCGCACGGCGGGAAGCTGTTTGCTGAAAGCGTGGAGGGAGAGTACAGCAAGTTCACGATGCTTTTGCCACTGTTAGCTGACGAGGAGGACAACGATGGAGAAAAAACGGATTTTGATCGTGGATGATGAAACAGAGGTGACTACCTTTTTCACCTATTTCCTCAAGAAAAAAGACTGCGATATCGTCGTCGCTAATTCTGGAAAGGACGTGGAACGACTGCTTCATTCGGATTCTACCGGCTTTCACGCTGCACTCGTGGACCTGAAGCTGCCCGATGCAGACGGATTGACGCTGCTCAAACAGATCAAGGCAGTATTTCCCGCCTGCGAAGTCTTGATCATGACGGGCTTCAGTACGATTAAATCGGCTGTGACAGCGATGCAATGGGGCGCGCGCGATTACTTGGAGAAGCCGTTCGACGATCTGGACAGTCTGGAGCAGGTCATCGACGCGGTGCTCTCTTCTTCCAGCAAACACATCGATCACCTATCCCAAGAAGCCGCCCAATATGGTATCGTGTATTCATCTGACAGTCCGATGGCCAATGTAATCGCAATTGCCAAAAAATTAGCAAAAAAGGCGATCCATGTGCTTATTGAAGGCGAAACGGGTACCGGCAAGGAGCTGATGGCCCGTTTCCTCCACGGAGCAAGCAATCGCGCCCAGCAACCTTTTGTCGCTTTTAACTGCGGGGCAGTGCCGGAATCCTTGCTGGAAAGTGAACTGTTCGGCTATGAGAAGGGCGCTTTTACTGGAGCGCTCAAATCCCGCAAAGGCTTGTTCGAGCTGGCACATAACGGAACGCTGTTTCTTGACGAGATCGGGGAGGCTCCCCCTTCCATCCAAGTGAAGCTCTTGCGTACGCTAGAGACGGGAGAGTTCATGCGCGTCGGTGGCGAGCAGATCGGTCAGAGCAATATTCGCTTTATTTCTGCTACCAACCGCGATCTGGAACATGAAGTCGGGATGAATCGTTTCCGCAGTGACCTATTGTATCGTCTGGAAGGGATCAAGCTGTCGATTCCTCCTCTCCGAGAACGGATTCAGGATATCCCGACAATCGCGCACTACTACTTGCAAAAGCGCAGTGGAGGCCCGTGCGAAATCGATCAGGATGCCATCGAGCTCTTGCAGCGCTATGATTGGCCGGGCAATGTCCGCCAACTGATCAACGTACTGAATCAAACCATCGCGTTGAACGAATGCAAACGACTGCGTGCCGAGCATTTGCCAGCGAATTTGCGGAGCCGCACGGTACAGGTGCATCCGCCCACTGTCCCCAAACGGATAGAACAAGTTATCGATCACGAATGCGAGCGCTTTGTCGATACAATTAGCCGCCTTGTCACCTCTGTAGAAGGGATCGACTTCGATTATTTGATCAAGCGGATTAAACAGCTCGAAGGCGAGATCGGGCGAACGATTATCGAAAAGGGCTTGACCGAAACGAATGGAAACAGACAGCTTTTAAGCAAAAAATTAAACATCACCAAACGGACGATTCGCTACATTTTGAACGAAAAAGCATAACGTCTGCATTGGCGCATCTAGGAGGCATTCACGTCGTGGTACCTGAAAAACCTTTTTCGAACCTAAAAAAAATCCCTGCTGACTTCTCTCTATCTGCCGTTATTGTTGGACTCATCGCCACGATGGTCTCCTATGCAGGACCATTGCTGATCGTCTTTCAAGCTGCCAAAGGTGCAGGACTCAGCGATGCTGTCCTCGCCTCTTGGATTTGGGCCATCTCGATTGGGAGCGGCTTGACGTGCATTGTGCTCAGCATCTGGTTTCGCACCCCGATCATTACAGCATGGTCGACGCCGGGGGCAGTTCTGTTAGTCACCAGCTTGACGGTATACTCCTTTCCCGACGCGATTGGCGCGTATATTTTTTCGGCCGTGGTCATTACGCTCGTCGGTGTTTCCGGTTTGTTTTCCGTCTTGATGAAATACGTGCCGCAGTCGATTACGACCGCCATGCTTGCGGGGATTCTCCTGTCTTTTGGCGTAGACGTCTTTGTTTCCATGCAACACCTGCCTGCATTGGCTCTTCCGATGATCTTTTGCTACCTGTTCGCCAAACGCTGGTCTCCACGGTATGCTGTCGTGCTTACGCTTTTGGTTGGCTTGGTTGTCGCCTTTCTTTTGGGGCGTTTGCAAATGGACAATGTCCAGATGTCCCTCGTCCAGCCCATCTTTACGATGCCGACGTTTTCTCTCGATGCGATCATCGGCTTGGGGATTCCATTGTGCATCGTCGCACTTGCCTCGCAGAACGCCCCGGGAATTAGCGTCTTAAAAGCAGACGGGTACGATACACCTGCTGGACCTCTCGTAACGACTACTGGCATCGCTTCGCTATTGCTCGCTCCTTTTGGTTCACCGGGAATCAATCTGGCGGCGATTACAGCTGCGATTTGCACGGGAAAAGAAGCTCATCAGGATCATACTAAGCGCTACATTGCCGGGATTGCCTGTGGGGGCTTCTACTTAATCTTCGGGATGTTTGGCGCTACGATGGCTTCGGTATTCGCTGCCTTGCCCAAAGAATTGATTGCCGTCATTGCGGGCTTGGCTCTGTTTGCCTCGCTCAGTTCCAGCCTCGCACAGGCGATGAGCGAAGCAAAGGAACGGGAATGCGCCTTGGTTACGTTTCTCGTCACGATTTCCGGTATTTCCATTGGCGGGATCGGCGCTGCTTTCTGGGGCTTGATTGCGGGAGTAGTCACCCATCTGATTTTGAATGGCAACGTGAAAAGCTGGTTTTTGAAAAAGAAAAATACACAGCCGTTGGCGTAGCCAAGGTTGTTTAGAATGGCTCTATTCCAAAGGCGTATAAAGAGAAAAAACGGCTCCTTCGAACGAATCCGGGGAGCCGTTTTGTATGTTCCTTGCAACTAGCGGTAAAGCCCTTGTTCCTCGGCGTAATCTCCCCAATGCGGGCGGCTACCGTCTTTATCCGTAAAAGGATACTCGTCCGATAAGCCCCATGTACTGACCATTTTCCCCGTTTTTTCTGCAACAGCCGAGTCCGTAGCCAGCGCAACTACTGCTCGACCGATGTACGCAGGCGTTTCCGACATGATAAAGTGCTTTTCTTGCTTCACTGCCTCTCTCCACGTCTCTTCTGTCACGCCAAAATGATCGAGCATCGCTTCCGAGCGTAGGAAGCCCGGTGTTAAAGCCAACGCGGTAACCCCGTGTGGGCGCAAGTCCTCTGCCATCGAAGCAGCTAGATGAATCGTCGAGATTTTTGCCAAGCTGTAGTACAGATTGCCGCGGTACCGATAGTCGACTCCGTCCGTAATCTCGATGATCAACCCTTTTTTCTGTGCCACCATGAGCGGAACCGCATAGTGACTGGTGATCATATGCGTACGAATGGCGCGCTCTTGCATCAATAGACCGTCTGCCAATGGCTGCTCCCAGAACGGCGTCCCCCAGTGAGTCAATGGATCTCCACCCCAGATGTCATTGACCAATAGATCGAGCTGTCCATTTTGCTCCGCTTTTACTCGCTCAAAGAACGCTTTTACCTCTTCTTCCTGCGTATGATCGACGCGCACAGCGATCCCGATTCCGCCGCTTGCCGTCACGAGCTCTGCTGTCTCTTCAATCGTCTCCTGTCGTGCCATATCAGAGTGCTGACCACGCACCGTGCGTCCCGTCACATATACCGTTGCCCCTGCTTCTCCCAGACTGACTGCAATCCCCCGTCCTGCTCCTCTTGTGCCGCCTGCTACCACCGCTACTTTGCCTTGTAATGGTTTCATTCGTAATGCCTCCTTTATCGATTCATACATCAAGAATAACGAAGGAAATATGACAACTGCTGTCATATTCGTTAAGATACAATCAAAGTAATGTTGTTTTTACTTCTAGGAGGGCTTTTTATGCGGGCAGATCGACTCCTTACGATTTTGTTGCTCTTGCAAAACCACGGTCGCATGACTTCCAAGCAATTAGCAGACAGGCTGGAGGTGTCCGAGCGAACTGTTCATCGTGATATGGAAGCTTTGAGTGCGTCAGGCGTTCCCGTCTATGCGCTGCGCGGTGCAGATGGGGGCTGGACGTTGGCAGAAGGGTATCGCAGTAATTTGACCGGAATGAAAATAGATGAGCTACAATCCCTGCTCGTAGCCTCCCCTGCTGCCTTGTTGAATGATCTCGGACTACATGAAAACTATGAAGCTGCTTTTCTCAAGCTGTTGTCTGCCCTGCCAAAAACCGTTCAGCAGGATGCCATCCACGTACGCCAGCTCCTTCATATCGATGGGGCTGGCTGGCATGAATCGACGGAGACGGTTCCTTTCTTATCGATGGTTCAAGATGCCGTATGGCTTTCCCGCAAGCTGTTCATTCGTTACATGCGCGAGGATGTGACCGTAGAGCGCATTGTCTACCCGCTCGGACTCGTCGCCAAGCGCAGCATCTGGTATTTGGTCGCCAAAGTGGACGAGGACATGCGGACGTACCGGATTTCACGACTTTTGGATGCGCAGCTGCTAGATGATAGCTTCATCCGCCCAAGCGATTTCGATCTCGCTTCCTATTGGGAACAATCCACCTTGGACTTCAAATCCAGCCTCCCACGTTATCCTGCGCGGTTGCTAATCAAAAAAGAGACGTTGCCTGCTGTAAAACAGGAGCGTTATATAAAAATAGCCTCCACCCAAGCCGCAACAGACGACTGGATGGAAGCAGAGGTTGAATTTCATACACTTGCGTCAGCATGCTCGCTAGTGCTCAGCTTCGGCCCGCACATCCAAGTGTTGGAGCCACAAGAACTGAAACGGGAGGTCATAGAGCAGGCGCGTGCTATACTTGGCCAGTACGAGGTCCCGAATTAGCATGGACTTTCGTTTCTCGTCCGCACATGAGCAGGACGATTGTTCCCACGATCAACACCGCGGTAAAGACACTAAAAATGAACGTGTAGCTGTAATGATGCGACGAGTAGTAACCGACGAGATACGGTGCGATAATACTGCCAATTCTTCCGACACCGGATGCCATCCCAGAACCGGTAGCGCGCAGCGGTGTCGGATAATTTTCCGGCGTGTACGCGTACAAAGCACCCCAGGCCCCCAGATTGAAGAAGGACAAGAAGGCTCCCGTCACCAACAGCTCTGTCGTGCCACTGCTTTGTCCAAAAGCAAAGGCCATGACTCCGGTCATGAACAAGAAGGTCGCCAGCGTCCATTTCCGTCCCCATTTTTCCACGAGATAGGCTGCCGCGAAATAGCCTGGCAGTTGGGCCAACGTCATGATCAGTACGTACTGGAAGCTTTTGATCATCGTAAAACCTTTGTCGACCAAAATAGATGGCATCCATAAAAACATGCCATAGTACGAAAAAGCAATCGCAAACCAGACGACCCACAGCGTAATCGTCTCTGTCCGATGGGACGTCAACAGCGTTGCAATCGGAATGTTCTCGGCCTGCTTTTGAAACTGCGGAGATTCAGGAATGCTCCGCCGGGCAAACAAGGCATACACGACGGGCAACGCCCCGATCATGACAGCCACGCGCCAGCCATAGTCCGGAATGATGAAATACGATATGACAGCTGCCGCGATCCAACCGACCGCCCAAAAACTCTCCAACAGCACAACCGTACTTCCTCGCTTCTCCGGTGGCGCAAACTCGTTTACGAGCGTCGAGGCTACCGGCAGCTCGGCACCCAAACCGAGTCCCATCAGGAAGCGGAACAGCAGCATCGTCGCAAAACCAGTTGCGAAAGCGCTCGCAAAGCTCGCCAAGCCAAACAAGATCAAGGTCAGCAAAAACACTGGCTTGCGGCCAATTCGGTCAGCCAAATAGCCACCTACAATCGCTCCAATCGCCATACCGACGAGATTACCCGTCCCTAAGAGCCCAGCCTCTTCCCCTGTCAAACCCCATTCCTGTCGTAATGCCACCATAATAAAAGATAAAAGTGCAACATCCATGGCATCGAACATCCAACCAAAACCGGCTGCCCAAAAAACTTTTTTGTAAGGCTTTGACATGCTCGTTCCCTGCTTTCCTTTCTTTTGCGCAAGATATTCGCGCCTAGTTATCATTTCACTTTTTCGCCCAATATCCTGCTCGAGGAAAAAAGTTCGACTATTGTGATAGTAGGCTTTCCCAAGAAGCTCCATTCTAACCAGCCCATGACGAAAAGGCAGTCCGCTGATTCGTAAGACCGCCATTTTGAAACAAGAGACTTGTTCTTATTGAGGGAGCCTCTGAATGAATCTGTTCATGAGCAAAGAAAGAGAAATCAAGATGGGAGGGTCGTCCGGATGAGGCACATGAAGAGTAACTTGCTGATGAGGGACGATCGTAGTTGGTGTGACAATGATTGGTTTCTTGGAACGTGTGCGCAATGTCTCGTACGGCAGGAGAAAATCCATTGCCTGCATGCCCCAGGCAACAGACGTCGCCATCAAGTAATATGTACCCGGTTTGACATTGGTAAAACAAAAATTCCCTAGCGAGGGCAGCAATGTGCCGTATAAAGGGAGACCTTCTGGGATCGGCTTGGCAAACAAACCAATCAAAATGACGCCTTGAAAAGGCTCTGTAGACTCGATTGTCCCTGCAATGGTCATCGGTCGCTCGGGGGCTGGATGTAACCGAGTCCACTCTGTCAACTGCTGCAAGGAACGGAGACGGTCTTCCGCTACCTGGGCCGTTTCTCGAAATTCGCTAGGCGATACCCCGACACGCTCCGTAAAACGGGTAGAGAACGTCCCCAGACTCTGCTGACCAATTTCCAGACCAATGTCGCGAACACTCATGTTCGTGCGTAGCAGTAAATCCTTTGCCCTTTGGAGTCGCATGGTCGATACGTAATAAAGCGGCGGGAGACCGATTCTTTCTTTAAAAATCCGTGCAAAATGATACTGGCTATACGCAACATGATTCGCCAGCCGGGAAAGTGGCAACGGCTCATCTAAATGTCGATGTATATAAGCGATCACTTCGTCAATTTCGGTATACCTGTCCATCAATGGAGCCGCTCCCTCCTTTTTCTGCACAGCCAAACACAGAACGTTTGTTCTGAAATAAAATTTACCATATTTTTCTGACATATGGAAGAGGAAATTGTAGCACTTACTTTTTCGTTTTCTGCAAACGAATTTCGTTCAGAAACGCTTGCATCGTGTTCGTTACAAATGAATCTTTTCGGCGAATAAAGACGGTTGTCACCTCATGATAAGGCTCCGGGATGCGATGAATATGAACCGTTCCGCTCTCGACCAAATGGTGTACTGCCGATTTCGGCAAAATGGTAATGCCGATCCCCGCTGCTACGCCCCCGATGATTGTCTCAAACGTTCCGAATTCCATCACTTTTTTCGGAATCAAGCCCTCTACCTTCATCCAGGTCTCTAACCGCTCTCTATACCCGCAACCCTTCTTGTAGAGCAAAAGAGCTTTCCCTGTGATATCACTGGCAGTGAAGGAACTGTTTTTCGTTACCAACACCAGCTCCTCTTGAAACACTTGCTCTTGCTCGATCAAAGGATGGTTAATCGGTCCACTCACGAACGCTCCATCCAGCGCGAGATCCAGTACTTTTTGCAGCAAATTCTCTGTCACACCTGCCTTGAGAGAGATATCCACATGCGGATACTGGCTGCAATACGAGGATAGCAACCTCGGAAGGGCATTGATCGTCTCGACCATCCCAACCTCCAGCACACCGGACGGCTCGGAAGCCCGATGAAAGTACTTTTGCATTTCTTCGAATTTGGCGATGATTTCTCGCGAATATTCGAGCAGGCGCTTCCCTTCTGTATTTAAGGTCATGCCTCGCTTGTTGCGATAAAACAAAGGTGTCCCCAGCTCTTTTTCCAGCAGCTTGATCCGCGCAGTCACATTCGACTGAACATAACTTAGCTCGGCTGCGGTCTTGCTCACGCTGCCTAAAGTGGCGACCATCTGGAATATTTTCAAATCGTTGATCTCCACGTTTCTCCCCCTTCTTTCATCTATCACTGAAAATGATACATAAAGTTATTATCAATCATTATACTAACATATTTCCATCCAGTATGATGTGGTAAGTCAACTTTGTCAGCTTCAGATTGAAAGGGAGAAATCGCATAATGAACAAGCAACTACTTTTGGGGTCTATTTTCTGCATGGTGGCCAGTATGTCATGGGGGGCAATGTTTCCAGTTGCGCACATCGCGCTGCAAGAGATCGATCCATTTTACTTCTCATTTCTTCGCTATTTTTTCGTAACGATCATTTTGTGCGGTTTGCTCTGGGCAAAAGAAGGCTTGTCTGCTTTTCGTCTTGAGGGGCGCGGGAAGTCTCTGCTATTTTTTGGAACAATGGCGTTTACCGTCTACAATATGGGAGTATTTCTCGGGCAGGATTTGATGGGAGAGCCCGGCACGATTGCAGCGTCCATTATGGAAGTGCTCATGCCGATGATCTCGATTGTACTTTTGTCCATTACTACTAGAAAGCTGCCACCGTACTATACTTTGGCGACGATTCTGATAGCTTTGGTCGGCGCTGTCCTTGTTATTACCAATGGCAATCTTACCTTCTTTACTACAGCAAGTGAGCATTTGATTCCGTTGTTCTTCATTTTCATTGGTGTCGTGGGTTGGGTCGTCTACTCGATCGGCGGCGGGCGTTTTCACACGTGGTCTACACTTCGCTACTCCACGTTGACGTGTCTCTTAGGAACAGGATTGAATTTCGTGATTGTCACGACTGCTTCACTCTTTCAATGGCTTCCGGTTCCTACCGTCGAAACGGTGATGTCCATCCAGTACGAAATGGCGTTCATGGTTCTTTTACCCGGTTTTGTAGCTCTTTTGAGCTGGAATGCAGGCATCAAGCTACTCACTCCGCTCAACGGCATTTTGTTTATCAACCTGGTTCCGATCACGACCTTTGCCATGATGGCGTTACAAGGTTATGAGATTAGCCGTTACGAATTGTGTGGCACCTTGCTCGTGATTCTGGCCCTGATCGGGAACAACCACTTCCAAAGAAAGCAACTACAATACCGTTCCGTCACAAAGCAACAACCGAGTGGAAGAAAAGTTCCGTCCATGTAAGAAAGAACTACAAAGGTGAATTAACTACAAAGGTGAATTAACTACTGTCTTGCGTCCCACAAAATTTATGGATAGAAATTCAGCTAACCCTGGATCTCTATCCATTTTTTTATTTTGTAGGAGAATTGGTTAAATTCGCCATGTTTCGACATAAACGAATTCAGGGTATCCATTAACTATCTAATATATTAACGCAGAGATGCAGACAATGGAGGAATTTTATGGCATGGCGTAACACTATCTCATTCAAAATGATTTTATTGCTGACATGCGTCATCCTCATTACCTTTTCTTTGTTGGGCTACTGGATCTATTCAGAAACACGCGCGTTAATTGTGAGCAATGTTGAAAAAAGTCTCCAGAAGAACAGCGAAAGTATTGTCGCAGATGTAGATGCTCTGTTAGAGGAGAAAGCGGTTCTGGTACGGCAAATGGCGACCAATCAACAGTTTCTCAAGCTGCTTGGTTCCGACCTAGACAGGGATACCGTTCAGACGGATACGCGTTATCAGGATGTGATGGCTTCTCTTGATGCGATAGCTGGCACAGACCCGCTGCTGTCGTTGGTATGGATTGCCCATGAACGAGGGAACTTTTTGTTGGGGAACGGGAAGACACTTTCCAAACCGGATTGGGATATCCAAACACGCCCATGGCATGAAGAGGCTGGAGCAAAGGACGATGTATGGTTTTCCGATCCTTATGTGGATGCGATGACTGGCAAGCTGGTTATCAGTGCCATTCTGCCTGTTAAAGACGGAGGAAAAGTCCTTGGATTTGTTGCAATTGACCTGCTGCTGGACAAGCTGCCGGAAATCATGAACGTCTATAAGCTGGGAGAGTCGGGATACAACTTCCTGCTGTCCGACGACAGTACGGTCCTGTATCATCCGCAGACTGAATTGGTGATGAAAGCCAAGTTTACAGAGCAGGAAGGGGATCGTGCCCGTATCGCCACCAAAATGATTAAGGGCGAAAGCGGGATTGAGGAAGCCGACATCGATGGTGTAAAAAAATATGTTGCCTACTCTCCCATCCCTATAACCGGGTGGTCCGTTGGGGCAACCATTTCCGTAAAAGAAGCGCTGGCAGAACTGGAGCAATACAACACGATCCTACTGGTGGGGATGGTTTTATCAGGCAGCGGACTTGTACTTGTGGTCTATATCTTGACTCGCCGTCTTCTCAAGCGTTTGTTAGGCTTGACTACAGTCCTTCAGGTATTGTCCACGGGCGATTTGACTGTGAATTGGCGTGATTCTTCCCGGGACGAGCTGGGGGTCGCTGCGGATAGTCTGAATACGATGATCGATTCGTTCCGCACTACGATTCAGCAGGCGCATGACACAGTTGCGATTCTTGCAGGCTCTTCACAGCAATTGACGGCAGTATCGGCAGAAGCCGCACAGATGGGCAACCGAATCGATGCGGCGATGAGCAGTATCATGCGAGGGACAGAATCTCAGCATGAAGGGGCGCAGCAGACGGCGCTCGCGATGAACGAAATGGCGGAAGGGGTCCAACGAGTAGCTACATCTGCAACTGAGGTCTCCGCCTTAACCCAGGACTCACAGGTAATCGCAGAACAAGGGAATCTTTTGTTGCAGCAGGTTGTCACCCATATGCACGGTATTCGCAAAACAGTAGGTCAATCCTCAGAAGACATGGACAAGCTGGAACAAATGACCAAACAAATCGGAACCATTGTGGCAGTCATCAATGAGATAGCCATGCAAACGCAATTGCTTTCATTAAACGCCTCGATTGAAGCGGCTCGCGCGGGCGAACACGGCAGAGGTTTCTCTGTCGTGGCGAGCGAGGTGAAAAAGTTGGCGGAACAAACAACGAACTCCCTTGGGGATATCACCAGCATGATACATGATATTCAGTCCATGACCGACAAAGCTGCTGCAACTCTTTTATCAGGCGTAAAAGAAGTGGAGCAAGGCGTGCATCTGATCGAGCAAGCAGGAGAAATGGTTGGGGGCATCTACCGAAATATCGTTGAGATTACTGGACAGACCGAAGAGGTTTCTGCATCTACGGAAGAAATCTCGGCGGGAACGGAGGAAGTGGCTGCTTCCATGAACGAGATCGTTGCGATCAGTCGCTCCGCTTCCGAACATACGCGGGAGGTAAAACAATCAGTAACATCACAGCTGACAGCGATGAAAGAGATTGCGCAAGCAGCTGAGTCTCTCAGTAATACCGCTGACCAGCTTCAAGAAAGTCTGTTCCACTTTTCGGTAGAAAATGAGGGCAAGGTCCAGAATTCGCAAAATTAATACGAGGTAAAATGGAAAGCTTCCTGCAAATACAGGAAGCTTTCCATCCATTTAGCACAGGTGATCTGCATATTGCAGTGCCAGCACCTTCGTCGTTTCAATCCAGAGCTTCCGATGCAAAATCGTCGGACCCAATCTTCTTTCCATAAACCGCAGCATGGGCTCGTTGTCATGCTCGATAAAGCAAATGCCAAAGGGAAAGGCTGGCTGAGCCTGTGCAATGGTTTTCATCAACAGCGCAATTCCTCTTGCCTGCTGCTGATACTTCTCCTGTACGAACATCGTTTTGTACAAAAGCATATTACCAGCCATTCGCTGTACGATCACCCAGCCAATGACTTCCCCCTGATAGCGCAAGCCTGTACTGTAATCAGGATCGAATTTTCCTTCTTCAAAAAACGGAGACAACAGCGGCGTGTACCATTGCCCTTCTCCCTGTTCAATGTCCAGTCTCTCTGCTGGTGTCAGGTCTTTCCAGGGAAAGAGGGTATAACCTTCGGGGAGTGCCAGCCTCTCCACCCAATGGCATTCACCCAACCGCATCGAGCCGAGTGTGTACATATAGGTTTTTACCTTTGGCAACTGCCAGCCTTCCCTGATCGCAATTTTGGAGAGCCATGAAAAATCTTGTGCTTTGATGAACCCAGCGAACTGTCCATCGCTGCTGCCTTGCTCTCTCATTTTTTGCTCAGCGTGCCACAGCAGCTTCATGCCCATTCCCCGCCGTTGATGCCCCTCTGCTACCACTAGCTCGATGATCTTGGCCTGTCCTTCGTTTACAGCGGATCGCCCCAACACGATGCCCGCAGGCTGATTGTTGTTAGAAGCCCCGAATCCCCAAACTGATGAGCCGTTGATCTGGTCCAACCACTCCAGGTGTTTGGGGTGCACTAACGATTTATACGCCCGTGCAGTGCTAGCAGTCAGTTCCTCTAGTTGCAATGTTCGTACCTCCTCGATGGACTTTGGCTTGCTCATTGTTTGGGTTTTACAGGTGCTGTTGCTGTACCTTGTATAAGATTTCCGGCCTTATCCCTCATGAAGCCTGGTTCAAAGGAAACCTTGCTTTGTTCCGTGATGAGAGACCCGTACGTGGTGTAGAACGAATCCTGGAACGTAACGCGAATGGTGTTTCCTGACACCTGGAATTTGGCATACGCCGTTACCTCTCTCTTGTCGTCAAAATTCCCGGAAGGTGAGAATAACATTCTCAAATTGGGGTTCGGGTCATTTCGAAGTGGTTCTGACGCTGACAAGGTATAGGTTGTTCCCTCGCAGGTGACGTCTGGAGACAATTGTGGGGGGGTAGCGTCAAATCCGACACTGATCTCCTCTGTATCCAACAAATTTTCACCCCGATACAGCTTAAACACTGCATAAGAGTTGTCATCTTCTATTACCGTTGGCTTTGCCTTGATCGTCACTCCATAATCTCCATGGGTCATTTCCAGCATTGACTCGTCGACCTCGACGGTGATGTATTCCTTTTCATTGATCACAAAACGGTCCAACTGGTTGTCATAACGATACGAGAGGGGCTGATTTTTTACAGATACCTCAAGATATTCGCTCAATGCCCTCTTGTCCATTGCTGGCTCCCACTTGTCGGCAATCGTAACTTGACGAGACTGGGTCGGAGCAATCGGCAGCTCGATCTCGGCATCAGGCAAGCGATCTATTCGTGGGTTGTTGAACAACAAATGTGCTTTTGATATGTAGGACATCCAGTGTGTTTTTTCTGGGCCCTCACTCAGAAGCTCGACCTTGGCAAAGGCCGCATCGATCATTTCCTGAGTAACCTTGGGCCTCAGTTCAACCATATCATTATTTGTATATAGACCCTCTACTGCTTGCTTTGCTTCTTTCAGCAAATCTTTCCCGTTGTCCAATAACGTTTGCGCCTTTTGGATATCCGCTAACAGCAATACCTTTGTCTCCGAGCCGTCTTTCAGCTTTTCTACCTTTTCCTTCGCTGCATCGATCGTGCTCTGTGTCACTCCTGGTTTTAGCCCTGTCTGGTTTTCATCGGTGAACAGGTCACGAACGGCTTTTTTTGCTTCGACTAGCAACAAGTCGTCATACTGCTCCTGTGCCTTCTCAATATCGGCGAGCAGACCCGGCTTTTCTGATACACGATTGTCCAGCCCCTCGACCAGCTTCTTCGCATCATCGATCTGTTTCTGTGTCGTGCCTGGGCGCAGTTCTTCTTTTTTCCCATCCGTAAACAGCTCTTCGACTGCTCTCTTCGCTTTTAGCAGAGCCGGGATCGGCGGAGGATCGATTGGGGACGGAATCACAATGACGGGGTCTTTGAAACGAATGGAAAAACTGTCACTCGTGACATCTTCCTGTGCGCGCTTGATGTTTCGCTTGTCGATCGTGAAGCTGACCTCTTTTACATTGTCCGCGCCTGTATGCTTCCTGGCCTGGCCTGTAAACAAAATGGTGAGCTCGTCGTCACTCTCTTGTTTGCTCTCAATATCCAGCCCGTCAGGCAGATTATGTACCTCGATATCATTGGCAGACAGTTCACCAAGGAACTTGCCGTTAGACAGCTTAAGCGTTTGTTTTGCCGTGATGCTGCCATCATTTGCTCCTGCCTCTTCTATCACCGCCTCGCTGACAGAAAGCGCGGGCAAATCAGGCAATTCGGCTCCATCTACAGCTATCTCAAAGACGGCCTCCGCCTCGTCCATTTTTGCCGTAATTTCTACCAGGCCTTCTTTCTTGGCTGTTACCTTGCCCTCAAAGTTGACGAAGGCAATTCGTCTATTGCTAGAGCTCCAGAACAGCTCCCGTCCAGTAACGATGCGGTCATTTTCATCAAATGCAACGGCGATCAGCGTTAGCGACTTATCCGTATGATCTTTGGTAGATAGCCGGGCATCCTCTGCGACTGCTACCAGCTCAATCCGCTCTGCTTTCGTCCCTCTTTCGGCGATTACGAATGGTTCTAATTCCTCTTCTTCGCCGTCATACTGCAAGCGCAGGGAAACCGTCTGTTCTTTTTTCGCTGCACGAATCGGTGAAAAACTGAGCAATACAAGCTGTTCTTCCTCTAGCCAGACAAAGTTTTTGATTTTGATTCGAGTGGGATCTCGATCATCTATAGCGGCCGTCAAACGGAAATCCTTTGCAACAAGTGCCTTGTCTGGAGCTGTCTCCAATCGATAGGCAATGAAGCCGTTGGTCGCTGTATGCTCCTCTGACTCTAGCAAGGACTCCCCTGACTGGTTCTCGTCTTCTCCTACTTCCTCTGATGCCTCTCGAACTTCCTCATCAGTTTGGTCTTCTGCTACTGACGGACTGGCTATGCCGATTGTCTGCCTTTCTTTAATCGGATAAGAAACGGCTGCATAGGCATTGCCGACAAAAGAAAGCAAAAAACCGGTTGAAACAACAGCCGTTAAAATGATTTTGGCCTTTGGCTGCTTTTTGCTCATATGTAAATACCCCCTCTTTTTCTTTTGTATGACAAAATCATGCAAACTAATGCTATCAGAGGTGGAAATGAAAAAAACCTAACAAAAGTTAGGTTTTTGACGTACTTTTTAAACGAGTAATAGATCGACAAAAGACGCTTGATCCAGCTTCCCGAAAAACTCCTGAAGATTGATATCGGCCAGTCGCTCACTGATAGAGGAACGATCATACGGCGTATCTCGCAGCACTGCTTCCAGCTCTGCTACATCACGTACACCGAAGAAATCCCCGTATATTTTCGCTTCTTTCATTCTGCCTTTCTCAATATCAAGCTGAATCTCCACGGTGCCGATATCGAAACGCTTGGATTGACGGTAATTGCTTTTCGGTGACTTGCCGTAGTTCCACTCCCAAGTCTGGTAACGGGAACGGGAAAGCTCGTGGATTTTCTCCCAATCCTCGTCAGTCAGCTTGTATTCTTCGATCTCTCCTTCTCCAAAAATCGAACGAAGTATCGCCAGCCGGAACTCTTCAATGGTCATCTTATTCACCAAAAACTCCGAAATGTTGGCGACGCGGCTGCGAATGGATTTGATCCCTTTGGACTGGATCTTCTCTGCGTTTACCTTCAGCGCAGACACGACGTTTTCCATCTCCGAATCAAAAAGCAGCGTGCCGTGGCTGAACATGCGTCCTTTGGTCGAATACTGCGCATTGCCAGAAATTTTCCGTTCCCCGACCTGTATGTCATTTCGTCCAGTCAGCTCTGCTTCTACCCCTAATGTTTTCAAGGCTTGTACGACAGGAGCCGTGAATTTGCGGAAATTGTGGAAGGACTCGCCGTCATCATTCGTAATAAAGCTGAAGTTGAGATTGCCCAGATCGTGATAAACAGCACCACCGCCAGACAGTCTGCGAACGACGTGAATGTTGTTATCCTCTACATAGGTCGAATTGATCTCTTCAATTGTGTTTTGATTTTTTCCGATAATAATAGAAGGTTCATTGATATAAAACAGCAAGTAGTCGTCACTGTTGGTCAAATGCTTCAGGGCGTATTCCTCAATGGCCAAATTGATCCGTGGATCTGTTATCCCTTGATTATCGATAAATTTCATTGGATAGCCTCCATCCGTAAGCGTTCTATCCTCCTATCATACCATTTCCTGCTGGTCTGTACTGCTTTCGAATCTGCTCATACATGCAGCAACATTTACTTATATAATTTTTTTGTGGATTTTTTAAAATTCCTCTATAAAAACGTTTTCATATTGTCGATATAGGACGTAAGTCTAGGGCAATCATCTTGGTGTTTTCTTTTCTAGATCAAATACTATGGACCAACGAGGTGTTCTTTATGAAAACAGCCAAGTTCTCCCGTTCAAGCTCTCTTCGTACCAAACTCATCCTGTTATGTCTCCTGCTAATGGCGATTCCTTGCCTTAACATTGGAATTCAGGGCTATTATTCTGCAAGCTACAGCTTGGACGATATGGGCAGCCGCATCTTAAAAAACAACGTGAACTTGACGATTGAAATGATTGATGTTCTCCAGAAACAAGTCGAAGCTGGAAAAATCAGCAAAGAAGATGCACAAGAGCAAGTAAAAATTCACATCCTCGGACCTAAGCAATCGGATGGAACCCGCTCGATTAACAAAAATATCGATACTGGTGCTAGTGGATACATGTTCGTTCTGGATGAGAAAGGTGTCATGCTGGCCTCTCCTTCGATTGAGGGGAAGAATCAGTGGGATGCAAAAGATTCTGACGGTATCTTTTTTACCCAAGAAATGATTAAGCGCGGTCAGGAAGGTGGCGGCTTTACATACTATCAGTGGTTGAAGCCAACGGAGCCAGATGTTCTCTATCCAAAAATCGCCTACTCCAAACTAGACCCTCACTGGGGATGGATCGTAAGCGCCAGCAGCTACATGGAAGACTTCAATGCCCCTGCCGAAGAAGTGCTGTCTGATTTGATGATCGTGCTGGGAATCTCCTTGATCGTCGGATTCGTCGTCTCATGGTATGCCTCCGGGTTCATTTCCAAGCCCATCTCCTTGGTTGCTGAGCGCGTGAAAGAAATTGCCGGTGGTGATCTATCAGGGAAAGACATCGTGATAAAAAACCGTGATGAAATTGGGCAATTGGTACATGACGTGACCCATATGACAGAGAATTTGCGCCAGCTCATTTCTCATGTCCGCATCAGCTCTCTGCATGTCGCTTCTACCTCTGAGGAGCTGACGGCGAGTGCAGAACAGACGAGCAAGGCAACCGAGCAAATTGCCGTCACGATGCAAGAGATCGCCCTCGGAGCAGAGGATCAGTCCAAAACGATCGATGGAACGGTCAAAACGATCAACGACATGTCTTCGCGTCTGCAACAAATTGCATCCAGTAGCGAACAAGTGTCTCTGACAGTCGATACAGCGAACATGTTGGTCTCAAGCGGAAATCAAGCGATTGACGGTGCCATCGCTCAAATGAATTCCATCAGCACTACTGTTCTTGAGTTGGCAGATTCAATCAAAATGCTTGGTCACCGCTCTTCGGAAATCAGTAAAATTGTTGAGGTCATCACCTCGATTGCTGAACAAACGAACCTGTTGGCGCTAAACGCTGCAATCGAAGCGGCCCGTGCTGGAGAGCATGGACGTGGATTTGCTGTCGTTGCCAATGAAGTACGTATCTTGGCCGAGCAATCAGCAAAATCTACTCAGCAGATTAAAGATCTCATTAGCGCGATTCAAGTCGATACGAACAAAGCCGTATACGTGATGGAAACGACGACATCTGAGGTTTCGGCTGGAATCGAAGTCGTACATGAAGCCAGCAAGGCCTTCCAGGAAATTTTGTCTGGAACGACAGAAGTAGCACGTCAAATTCAGCAAGTGACCACAGCCACTCATCACATGACGACCGGAGCAGAGCAAGCTGTCCATTCCATTGAAACTATTGCCTCCACTGCTGAGACAACGGCTTTCGGAACACAAAACATTTCCGCTGCTGCTGAACAACAATTAGCCTCTATGGAGGAAATTTCGTCTTCTGCTGCTTCCTTGTCAAAAATGGCAGACGAGCTGCATGAATCGATTCAGCAATTTAAGGTGTAACCATATAATCTTGCAAACGAAAAAGGCTGCCTTTGCTGGTCAACCCTGACCTCGCAAAACGCAGCCTTTTCTTCTCCATCAAAACCTATTTAAGCCCGAGGCGGTTGCTCCGCTTCCCACGTAATCGCAATCGTCGTCCCCTGCCCGACAGCCGTTTTCACTTCGAGGGAACCACCAAACGCTTCCACTAATGCTTTAGTAATGACCATCCCAAGACCAGAGCCTTCCGTCCTGGACTCGGTGTCTGTGCCACGATAATACCTCTCAAATAGTCGATCTGCTGTTTCTTCATCCATCCCACTACCATTGTCGCTAAAAATGAGCACAACTGTTGATGGCTCGACAGCCTGTACGCTGATGGATACAATTGTACCGCTGTCATTATGAATCAAGGCATTGGCAACCAGATTATCCACGATTCGCTGAAACCAAGGCTTGTAGATGAGCATGTAAACAGGCTCGGCAGAGGGGGTAAACCGGATGCAGCCTTCCGGGTACAAGGGATGTTTGGCTGCTTCCGTAATGGCTTCAGCCGTGCAACCATTCAGGTCAACGAGCTCGACTGTAGGAGCTCCTTGTCCGTTCCTCAATCGATACGTCAGCGCCAAATCGTTGATCAAGTCTTCCATATACGCTGACTTGTCCAAAATAATTTTCGCGAAAGTATGTACCTCTTCTGTCGTCCACGTATACTCAGCATTTCCTAACAGATGCGCGTATCCTTTGACAGAGGACAACGGCGTTTTTAGATCATGAGAAACGCCTGCGATCCACTCATTTCTCAATTGCTCCGTTTCTTGGCGCAGCTTTTCGTTGCGGTAAAGCGTTTGTGACAAGGAATCCATCGAGTCAATCACATCTTGGTAGATACGATATTTGCGCTTTCTCTTCCCTCGCTTGTCTTGGCTGAGTGGAACACCATCCGCATTGGCAGGCTCCTCGTACTTTCCTCCACGCAGAAAGGTCAGCCACCGTAATACGTGAACAATCGGTGCGCCAAATCGCTGTCCGAACAAGTAGGACACAATCCCGAAGACGAACATCGCCGATAAGAGCAGCATGCCCATTCCGATGAAAAGGGCCTTACTTTCCGGTGTCAATAGCGGTTCTTCCCCGGGAGTCGTTCCTGGCAACGGATAACTGAGTACCCAGGTTTGGCCGCTTTTTTGATCATAGTGCGATACGATTGTTGCTCCGTAGCGATCCGGGTATATCGAGCGTAGCGCCAGCTCTTCCACAGAGAAATCCTTGATCGCTTTTGCAGGCTTATTGAATGAAGCCAGCTCTGCTCCCTTCGGGTCCAGGAGCTGTACCCAGCCCTCTTTACTCTTCAATTGGTTTTGGGTGCTTAGAGGAAGCATGATCTCGCTATTTTTAAGCTCAGCCACCTTAATCATCTGCTGCAAGAAATCGTCATCGCGGTTCGTCATCCCATACAGCAAGGTGTGTACCACGCCGTCTTTTTCCTGTATCCATAACGATAACCGATACGGAAACGGGCTTTTTCGGAGCCAATAAGCCGTTAATTGACCAGGACCGTAATAACTGGGTACGTCAGGCGGGGTAAAGAAAGAGTCGGTGACATAACCCTTTTCATCAATCCGCTGAAGCCACCCTCCGCTTTCTCGCACCTTCTCCAACAGCTTCGGGTTAAAACGTACATCCTCTCCCTCTACTTCAATGGTCTGGATCAGCCGCTGCAAGCCGACACTCTCAAATTCACGTGAGGACTGTACCTTTGTCATTTCTTCAAGCGTCCAATATAACGTAAACCCGGCTAACACAAAGAGGATGAGGCCAACCAGCACCAGCCACATGATCAGATGGAGCGCGATTCTGCTCTTAATATTCATAAGGAAGGCC
Source organism: Brevibacillus porteri (assembly GCF_003013475.1). Taxonomy (GTDB): domain Bacteria; phylum Bacillota; class Bacilli; order Brevibacillales; family Brevibacillaceae; genus Brevibacillus; species Brevibacillus porteri. The sequence goes on along the minus strand of NZ_PXZO01000038.1, from coordinate 30,242 downwards.
CTTTTTCACCATTTTGTACCCGAGTCCCCTGACGTTCACCAAAAACTCCGGTTGCGCTGGATCGGGCTCGATGCGCTCCCGAATCCGATGGATATGTACCATGATGGTGTTGTCATCACGTAAGCTATTCACGCCCCATACTCGTTCGTACAGCTCGCTTTTCGAATATATCCGATTCGGATTTTTACACAAAAATAGCAACAGTTGAAAAACAAGGGACGGACAAGGAATGACTTTCCCCTCCACATAGAGCTCCCCTGCTGCTTCATAGACTTGAAAACGACCAAAATCATAGACCCCTTGAACGGGTGCTGTCGGTACGACCGGGTTCAGTTTGCGCGTACGGCGAAGCAATGCCTTGATACGTGCGACAATTTCCATCGGATTAAACGGCTTCGTCACGTAATCATCCCCACCAACGGCAAATCCGGTCAGCTTGTCAAAATCGGTATCTCTCGCACTCAGGAACAAAATCGGCGCATCAGTCAGACGGCGGATGAATGGACATGCTTCTATGCCGCTCATGTTCGGAAGCGTTACGTCCAAGACGATCAGGTCATAGCCTTTTCGTTCGCATGCACAGAGCGCCTCCTCAGACGTTTTCACCTTGTCGATCGAGTGGAATCCTTCTTTGTGCAGTACGGTCTCAAGCAATTGGAGAATGGCTTGCTCATCGTCCACGAGAAGGATAGTTGCATCTTTCACGATCACTTCGCTCCTTTTGCGCTTTTGCGTTATCCTCCATTTTATCATGCGTAGTGTCAGCGCGCGTCCACAACAACCTTAACGGAATCATAATTTTGCGTACGTTCGATTTAAGCATCCTGTAAGGTAGCGTTTCATGTCCGATAAGAGTGGCTTTCTATAATAGAGCTAGCGCTTAAAACAAGATAGGAGTGGCAACATGAAAAAAGTTTGGATTTCACTCGGTGTAGGAGCAATTCTGTTGACAGGATGTGCTGTGCAATCAGAAGCAACCGCAATACCCTCTACTACTGAATCCCCCACAAAGAAAGAAGAAGGTGCAAAGTCGATGACGGTTAAAACGGAATCTTTTGTGCAAGCTCTCCATAACGGAAAAATAGAGGATGTGTATGAGCAAACAAGCTCGTCATTCAAACAGCAGGTTTCAAAAGCACAATTTGTAGAAGGGTATACTGCTTTTAGCAAGGGGTTGAAGTCGTGGAATCACCATTCCCACACGTACGTAAACGGCAGCTATTATGATACCTGGGTGGATCAGGACGCCAAACGGGGTCTCGTCCTTACGACGGATGAAAAAGGGATCATTACAGGCGTATTATTTAAGCCATTGCAAAGCTACCCTGACACCGACAATGCTTTGACAAAGCTGGCGTATAGTGCCCCGTTTACAGGTGAGTGGTATGTGTTCTGGGGAGGTCAGAATGTCCTTTCAAACTATCACTACGAGGTGGAAAGTCAACGCTATGCATACGATCTGATTCAGGTCAAAGACGGATTATCCTATAAAGGTGATCCTGCGAAAAACGAGAGCTATTTCGCATTCGGGCAAGAAATACTCGCACCGCAGGCAGGAACCGTCGTGCATGTCATCACTGATATCAAGGATAATGTCCCTGTCGGAGCGATGAACGCGCAGCAGCCCGCTGGCAACGTCGTCATCCTCGATCATGGCAACGGAGAATTCAGCTACTTCGCCCATTTGAAGGAAGGCTCCGCCAAGGTAAAGGTTGGCGATCATGTGAAGAAAGGGGATTTGCTTGGGGTATGCGGCAACTCTGGTAATTCCAGCGAGCCTCATCTGCATTATCAGGTTTCTGACGGCAAAGATTTGTTCAACAGCAAATCCATTCGCGTGCAATGGGAGAACGGATTGAATCCGCGTCAAGGCGAAAGCATTACCGCGAAATGATCGTATAGCTGTTCATCAGTGGCAGTCCATCCCTTTTTCTTGTATCCAAAAAGATGGACTGCCGCTTTCATTTAGAGGACAATATCATACTCCATTATCTTCGCAGTCTGTTCTGCTACTTCCGCGCCTACTAATCGTTTGATGATATGAAAAGACATATTGATACCCGCTGAGATCCCAGCAGATGTCACGATATTTCCTTCATCCACGAATTTTACTCCTTTTTGCACAACGACTTCTGGAAATTCCTTTTCCATTCGATCGAGACTGGCCCAATGGGTCGTTGCTTTTTTGCCCGATAATATGCCTGCTTTGGCAAGTAAAAAAGCTCCTGTGCAGACAGAGGCCATCAGCTCCACCTGCTGCATTTGTTCACGAATCCAGTTGATTACTTGTTCATTATGTACTTCTCGTTCCCTCGCACCTATCCCACCAGGAATGATGAGAATATCAAAAACAGGCATATTGGCAAAACTGTAATCAGGTTGAACCTTTAGACCATTTAGCGTTTGAATCATGTTCCCTTTTTCCGATACCGTTTTTACACGAAAAGGTATATGGCTGCCATTTTCCATAGATGTCACCGAGAATACTTCAAACGGACCTGCAAAATCCAACACCTCCACATCGTCAAACAAAAAAATTCCTACTCGCCATTGCTTGGTCTCCATGTAGATCTCCCCCATCCTTGTTTGGATATATTTTACAAAAACTTTTTACGGAACATCTCTTGTTTTTTTCACTGTAAGAATCTGCTAGAGTCATGGGTAAGAAGAGAAAAAGGATGAGGAGGTCCACTGTCTGATGAGTACCAGTCCGAATATTATAGAGGTCGCATCTCTCATAGGAGAACCATCCCGCGTCTCCATCCTGGTCAGCCTGATGAACGGTAAGGCACTCCCCGCCAGTGAACTCGCCCGAAACGCAAAAGTCACCCCCCAAACGGCAAGCACGCATTTGGCAAAGCTGGTGGAAGGCGGTCTTTTGGTCAGCGAATCGCATGGCCGACATCGCTACTATCGCCTAGCCAACCCCGAAGTCGCCCAAGCCATGGAATCGTTAATGACTATCGCTGCACCTAAGCCGGTTCGTTCCTTGCGCGAGTCCGACCAATTGCGAGCCATCCGCTATGCTCGCACCTGCTACGACCATCTCGCAGGCGAAGTGGGCGTTGCCCTGACGCAGAGAATGTTGGAATTGCAGTTGATTGAAGCATCCGGTCAAGACTACATGCTCAGTGAAGCGGGAAAAAACAAGCTACAATCACTCGGCGTAGACCTTCAGCCCAAGCCGAAGAGCAGGCGTCGTTTTGCCCGTCCGTGTTTGGATTGGAGCGAGCGTCGCCACCACTTGGCAGGCAGCCTCGGGGCCTCACTCACTAACCGATTTTTTGAGCTTGGCTGGATCGAGCGAGTGCCGGGAGGGAGAGCAGTCCGTGTCACGCCGTTAGGCAGCTCTGGATTTATGACCGAGTTCGGACTGCATGTGGATGAATGCAAAAAGCACAGCTAGCTACTCTGCCAGCTGTGCTTTTTCACTCATTTGCCTTCGCGGAGCAAACGTCCAATTCACCAGGAAAATCCCTGCGAAAATCAACAATCCGCCCATATACACATGCCATTGCACGACCTCACCGAGCAGCAACCACCCCGACAAAACACCGAAGAACGGAGCGAGGAACAAGAAAGCACTCGTCCTGCCCGGATCTCCGTGATTCAGCAAGTAAAACCACGTCGCAAACTGCACAATGGAAGCCATAATCGCGAGCCAAAGGACGACGAACACAGCGGTCGGTGTCACAATCAGCTTCGGCGTTTCCAGCGTGAACCCCATAACAAGGAGAAGAATTCCTCCGAACAACATCTGATAGGCAGTCATCACCCACACATTGAAGCGGACTCCCCACTTTTTGACGAGAATCGTAGCAATTGACCACGCAAGGGCGGACCCGATGCCGAACAACGTCCCAGTCTCCCATTGCAGATGGAAGCCAAGCGTGATGAACACCCCAAACAATCCAATCAGAACGCCCATCCATTGCGTCAACCGATAAGATATTCCTAGAAACAACGTTCCCCATATGACCACGAGCAGTGGGTTCATAAACGTCAGGATCGAGGATTCACCTGCTGTAATTGTACGCAGACTCAAAAAGATACATCCCATGACGGCGGCCGTCTGCAAAAATCCGATCAAACATAGCTTCCCCCAGTCACCCGCCGACTTCGGAAGCGGCTTTTTCCATACCCACGCTCCCATGATCAGTCCTGCTAACGTAAAACGCAGTCCTACCAGCAGCAATGGTGAAAAATAGGCCAATCCAATTTTCCCCACCGCAAAAGACGAGCCCATCAATGATGTCGTCACGACGACAAGTATCCCGAACAAAATTCGATTCATGGCGTTGTTCCCCCGTTTCAGGCAAGCTACTTGTTTCTACTTACATGTAGTGTACCTGACGGTTAGTTCGATGAGGGTCGAAGTGTGCAAATGGTTTACAGTCGGTACTTCTCTACCATTTTGATCCCGATTTGATTCAGCAAAACAGCGAGCACCTTCCAGACCGTTTGACGATAATACGGCAAATGTTTGACATACACCGCTGTATATTCCGGTTCCCCCTCGGCTCCCCTGTCTGCTTTGAAAGCACCTACGCCCGCACTTTGATGGAGCAGGATGCCCTTGCTCTCTGCTTCTTGTACCAAGAGGCACGACAGCATCCGATACAGCCCGGTCTCTTTGGGAAGCGTCGTATCATAGCCGAATAGCGGCGTCGTCATCACACCATTTCGCTCAAAATAGCCAAGAATGCCGTCCAACCGTCCGTCTTTTTCCAAGCCGATGAGGGTCAATGTCCTCTTTTGCATCGCCAGTCGGACGAACTCCACCGAAAACTGTGGATTATGCTGGGAGTATTTATCCAGATACAGCGCGTTATATAAAGCAACGATTCGCTCGACATGCTGTTCTCCCAGCTCCTCATGACGCAGGATGCGATAGCCGGATTTGGCAAGCATTTTCCGATCGCGATTGAGCGTATTGCGAACCCGCCACTTGCCCTGCGCTGGCCAATCTGGGTGGAACAGGTAGACGTAGCGACTGGGAACCATGAGATAGCCCTTCTCTACGAGTCCCTTGTGGAAATCCGGATATAGCCTGCGACAAACAGATCGAAATGCGATAATATGACCGGGGAACTTTTGGATGCCGTTTTCCGTAATGTTCTTCACTTCATCTGCACGCACATCATGATACAGATTTGTCGATAACAGCCAATTGTTGACGATGACCATTTGGTTGCATTGGCTTTTTTTCATCCAGCGTCCAAGCCCTGTGATTACAGTCGACAATACCCGCCTAAGCACCCCTGAATCGAGCATACTTAGCTCTTCCTTCGCGTACGTCACGTAATGGGTAAACACCGAACTGACATACGAATTGTCGTACTCGGTATCGTTCACCGTTACAGGCATGATCCGATCACCTACACGGAGTGCATGCATCCGCGTCTGTACATTTTGCACATAGCGGGATGGTTGTTCCGTCATCATGGGCAACAAATAGCTTTTGACGTAGTCGGCATCCTGCGCCTGTTCCCAAGGGATTTGCCCATCCGAGGTCCCTTCATACCATTCAATCAATGGCCTGCTCACCTTGAATAAACATCCTCTCTACCCGCCGCAATTTTTTCGTACCGAGATTCAACTCGTACGGTGCAAACACAATCGCAGGCAATTGTCCTTGCTGATCGGCAATGACTCGCTCCAGACCTTGGCGTACTCGCTCCTGCTCTTGCGTGGACGGTCCGTCTCCATCCTGCATGAGCAGTGCTACCTCCACTTGCTCGTAGCTTAGCTGCCGTACCGTATACTCTTCTATCGCATCAGACGAGGTAATGACGGCACGGCGGATGAAATCAGGAAAGACCGATACCCATCGGGCTTCCGTTTCATGGCGAAAAACAAACATATCATCTGCCCTGCCCTCAATCGATTCCAGCGCCATAAACACAGAGCCGCACGGACATGGCGTACGTTTTTCCGTCAAAATGTCGTTCAAACGATAACGGATAATCGGCTGTGTCGCCCGGGAAAAATCTGTGATGATCGGAAAGAAACGCTCCTTTTGCTCATCGAGATACTCCTTTTCCACCACCACGATGTCTTCATTGATATGCAATGTCCCGTGTGAGCAGCTCACCGCAAGCAGCCCTTCTGTGCATTGATAAATTTGATGCACGATCTGCCCGAACACTTCTGCGATGTATGTTTGATCCAACGGGTCCAGCACTTCTGCCACCGAGATCACCTTGATCGGAGATATCCGCAATTTCCCTTGACGCTGGGCAGTCGCGAGCATTCTCAACATCGAGGCGGGCGCAACCAACACCGACGGCTGATACTGATTCAGGTGATCAAGGTGCTGATCGAGCGGTATTTGCAGATCGAAGAACGAGAATTGAATGCGACGCCTGTTGACCGCCGTATACAGGTTGCTATTCGCTCGCAAGAAAAAAGCAATCCGCTGTGTCGACCATAGCTGACCAGGCAGTGCTTTCGCCAAAATCACCCCTGCCCATTTCGCCTGCTCCTGCGGTCCCACGAGAAAAAGCCCGCGATTACCAGATGTCCCAGAAGATAGTCCTACGGTCACACCGTTTAATTGGGAAGTGAAATCGCGTGTCGTTTCTGCTTTCAGTCCAATCGCAAATGCTTCTTCCTTCTTGATTCCGCACGTATTCAACTCGTCAAAATGGTCCATCATGTACTTTTTATCAATCGGCTCCATCTGTCTCCATTGTTCTGGCGCTCCCAATCTTTTTCGGTAAAAAGGAGAAGCTGGCAAAATGCGAGACAACATCGCTCTGACCTGCGCTTCTTGCCATTTCACCAGCTGCTCACGCGAGGAAAAACGACGGGCAAGCCACTTCGTTTTTACATATTGCTTCAAGAGCGTCATGATCTCCATGTGAACTCTCCTCTGCTGGCCTGCCAGACTTCCCTGCAGTGTGTTGGCATGATTTTCATGTCGGGACGTTGGCGGGATAGCACATGCAGCTTGTGCAAATGCTCGCGATACGCCTGTCGATCCGCCATGATCAACCTAGCCAGCGGGTGAGGCAACAAATTGCCGAGATAGGCTTCACTCGACCAAGCGGCATCCGCACACAAAAATACATCCCCATGATCCCGATCGCGCAGGAACACACCAAACTGCCCGATTGCATGTCCGTTCAGATCGACGATGTACAGACTCTGATCCGCAAATAAATCATAGCCTTCGGCGTATGGCGCGTAAGCCTCTGGCAATGCCACTAGCCCTCCCAGATCAATGAAAGTCACCCGTTCTTCGAAATCGTCAGGCATCAAATCAGGCAAATACGCCTCCCGTAGTGCTGCCCACCCCGTCTTTCCCTTTACGTGGTTGTAGGCACTCTCAAAGCAGTATAGTCGCGCATGCGGAAAATCGCGCAAACCGCCAATATGATCCGCATGAAAATGGGAAATAAAAATACCCGCTATGTCTGTCGTTTTGATTCCACGTGCTGCGAGCTGCTCAGAAATACTCTCGTGTGCCTCAGAGAATACCGGCGTTATTTTGCCGTATAGCGAATAAGGAAGCTTGCTCGTGGCTTCAAAAAAGCGCTGTGAATAGCCCGTATCAAAGAGCAGCAAGCCGTGGACGGGATGCTCGATAAGCCCTGCGATGGCGTGAAACGGAATGTTTTTCATCCTGCCGCCTTTTCGGGAAAACATCTCGAGCTGCTGGCAGTAGCCCGTGTCCATCAGCGTTAGTTTAACGTCCATCATGCGTCCTCCACCAATCTGTAAACGTCTCGATGCCACGGGCAATGCTCACCCGCGGTTCATAGCCCAGATCGCGCTTCGCCTTTGAGATGTCCAGGGTTTGTGATTTGGCGAGCACGCCTACCGAGTAACGCGTCAAAACCGGCTCTCGATAGCCCAAAACGGTCTTGGAGAGTGTCTCCAGTACCCATGCTGCCGCATACGCCTTCCAATATGGCAGCTCGCGCGTTTTCAGTGGAACTCCCAAGCGACGAAACACATCTGACAACACCTCAATCATCGTCACTGGTTCCCCATTTGTAATGTTGTAAGCCTGTCCCAATGTGTATGCTGGAGAATCCATGCACAAGATCAGCGCGTCCACGACATTTTCCACATACGTCAAATCAATGATCGCCTTGCCTCCGTCGATCAGCGGAACGAATTTCTTTTCATTGGCGCGGATTAATCTGGGAAGAATGGCATTGTCCCCAGGGCCAAACAAGGCCCGAGGACGAATCGTTATCGTCGGAAGCCCTGCAAGAAACGCCTTGTCGACTTCCAGCTCCGCCTGGTATTTGGTCTGTGCGTATGTATTAGCAAACCGTACGGGCATCGGCTCATCTTCGCGGATACCCAGCTTGTCGTCAAAAGCAAAATAAATACTCGGCGTCGATACATGGACCAGACGCTCTATGCCGTGTTGCTTGCAGCCATCGATGACATGAATGGTTCCTGTCACATTCGTCTCGTACATGTCACGGTACGTTCCCCACGGGGAGGAAAAAGCAGCCGCGTGATGCACGATGTCCTGATCGCGGCAAGCCTTCAGCATGGCTTCTCTATCTCTTAGGTCTGCCCGAAGGAATCGAATGCCCTGCTCCTGCAATTCCCGGCCGATTCGCTCGTCTCGTCCTTGCGCTGTCACCTCATAGCCCATTTCATGCAGTCGCGTGGCCAGCTTCTGTCCGAGAAACCCTGTCGCCCCTGTTACTAGCACTCGCTTGTTCATTTCTTCCTCACGTCCTTACGACTCTTCTCCGTTCCATTCGATATCGCTCGTACTACAAGCGATCATGCTTTTTCTCGTTCGAAAACTCTGCCAAGCCAAATCTGCCAGCATGGAGAACTGATCAAAAAAAGGCCGTGGATCATCCCGCCTAAACAGTACATCCCTCGCAGAAAGCAGGTCTTTCACCCAACGCTTTGCCTTCTTGCCATTCGTCATGCCAGCAAGGCCGTATGTCAGCATTGCCATCCCTAGCATGCAAGCTTGTTTTCCAGCAGGGACAACGGTTTTTCCCCGATCAGAAAAGTAAGCAGTCGCAGCCTCTTGCTGTCCTGTAAACAAATGCACACCGCTTGTCAGGCGTGGATTGCATTCGATCACGTATAGCTCTCCCTGCTCATTCTCAATGAAATCAAACGCGATTTGTCCGCTTAACTTATGCCGTTGCACGAAGCGACTAACAAATTCTCTTACCTGTGGATGGGCTGAATAGGCGAAGTGAATCGAGGCACCTTGCCCTGCTGTATGTGTTGTTTCGTAATCGGCGTACAAGGCGAGCTGCCCATCCTGAGCAACGGCGTAGCTGCACACCTGTTTCCCTTTTATAAACTGTTGGACTAGCCATGGCTGCCCAACTGTCGGTTCGGGTAGCATAGACTGCCCTGCCGCAAAGGACGGGTCTGCCACGATCTGTACATGAGCGGCAAAGCGCGAATAGACGGGCTTCAGCACAAAAGGCCCCCTTGCTTGTAGCATGGCCTCCCGCAGTTGAGCAGGAGATTGGACTCGAACCGTCTCTGGAACCAGTGCTCCCACCTCGCGCGCCATTTCGGCAAAAAGCCATTTGTCGTGCAACGAACGCAGTACCTCGATACCTTCTACAAGCACTTCACCAAAGTCAAGCAAGCGATCCCGCCCGCGCGAGACGTAGAATATCTCTTCACAAGTCGGGATCAACAGATCGATACGCTCACGCTGCATGATTTCGCACAGCTTTTCAATATAAGCATCGGGCTGCTGACGGGGAGGAGGCACTTGGTAGGAGCGCTCTACATAACGAGAGTGCTGGCATAAATGTCGCCGCGCACTCTCCGCTACAATGACTCGATGTCCCACAGAACCCAGCAAACGCGCTAGCTCTAACGTAGCTGGAGCTCGTCCTCCTGTCAGCAAGACTGCTTGTTTAGTATTCAAGCACAATTCCTCCGAGAGACAAGCCGGCAGATGTGCCCAACAGCATCAGGTGATCCCCTCTCTGTACCCGATTCTGCCCAATCGCTTCATGCAGCGCCATTGGAATGGAAGCTGCGATGACATTGCCATGCTCTGCTAGAATGTTCACCATTTGCTGGTCGCTAAAACCGAGCTTGCCTGCCATGATCCGCATCGCCATCCCACTGGCCTGATGAGGAATGACTGTACGAATTTGCTCCTTGGCTACGGAGGCTCCGGACAGCAAGCGATCCACAAATCCGGTAATCAACTGTGAGGTCAGGCGAAAAATTTTCCTTCCGTCCATATCAAATGCAAAGTCTGCTTCTCTTCCTTGCGCAAATTGGCTCGGGTGGATCAGCGTACCGCCACCCCTTATTTCGGAATAGTGCGCCCCTTCACTGTATGTTTTCATACTTGAACCCAAGATGCGGGAGCTTTCTGTTTCAGGCGTCCTGCCGATGACAACAGCCGCAGCTCCATCTCCGAACAACACACAACTCTCTTTTTGCTCCCAATTCAAACCTGCGGAAGATATCTCAGATGAAATAATCAAGACTCGCTCGTAAATACCAACCGCCATCTGGCACGACATCACATCCAGCGCAGTGACGAAGCTAAGGCATGTCGCATTTATATCAAAGCAAGGAATACCTGTTTTGCTTAGTTGAAGCTCTTCCTGAATCAAGGCAGCCGTGCATGGGATTTCCTGTTGCGCCGTCCCGCTTGCACATACGATACAATCGATATCGTGAAGAGAGAGGCCCGCCGCTTCCAAAGCACGCCTAGCAGCGATGGCTCCCATCTGTGCTGCCGTTTCATTCGTTACAAAATGCCTGACGCTAACCCCGGACTTTTTCTCTACCCATCCAGCCGCAAGTCCCAGCTTTTCTTCCAGTTCTGCTGCTGTCACACGCCGAGTGGGCAAGTATTTCCCTGTTCCGAGGATTTTGATTTTTCTCTCCATGATCTGTGTCTCCCTTAGCTCGCGTTACTCACACACTATTCGACATCTGCCATTTATTTTACCTAAGTTTGTCGATTTTTGGTAAACAGAATAAACACTTGGTACGAAATACCCAAGTGTTTACGTATGCAGTATTTCTTTATTGCTCTCACAAAAGATAGTTCACTCGTTTCCACCTATTTATAGTAAAAATCGATAACCGACACCCCACACCGTCTCGATGTATTGTGGCTTAGCCGGATCGCTTTCTATTTTTTCCCGCAGCTTGCTGATATGCACCGTCACCGTCGCGATATCCCCGTAGGAATCGAGACCCCAGATTTTTTCAAACAGTTCCGTTTTGCTAAATACCCAGTTCGGGTGGGTTACCAAAAAGAGCAGGAGGTCGTATTCCTTGGAAGTGAAAGCTACTTCGTTTCCATTGATATAAACCCTCCGCGCCAGCTTGTCGATGCGAATCCCACGAAGCCTGATCTCCTCTTTTGCCGTACGCGGTTTGGAATCGGAGACGAGACGGTCGTAACGGGCTAGATGGGCTTTGACCCTCGCTACCAGTTCGCCCAAGCTAAACGGCTTACTGATATGATCGTCGGCTCCTAGACCCAGACCACGGATCTTGTCGATGTCTTCCTTTTTAGCGGAGACGAGCAGGATCGGAATATTTTTGGCTTTCCGGACTTGCTTGCAGATTTCAAAGCCATCCACGATTGGGAGCATCAGGTCTAGAATCAGGAGGTCATACTCCTCTCGCAGTGCCTTTTGAAGGCCCGTATCCCCGGAAGTAGCGACATCGACCGAGTAGCCGTTTGCCTCCAAGTAATCCTTTTGCACCTCTGCGATCACCGTGTCATCTTCAATAATTAAAATGTGTTTCATTCCATGTCACCCCCGGCTCTCTTGAGATCTGGCAAGGTAAAACAAATGCGGGTCCCGCGTCCGCTTTCGCTCTCCGCCCAAACACGACCACCGTGCCCCTCCACAATTTGTTTGACGATGGCGAGTCCAAGACCACTGCCTCCCATGGCCGAATTACGCGAAGGGTCCGCCCGATAAAAACGGTCAAAAATATGGAGCATGGCTTCTTTTTCAATCCCTGTCCCATTGTCTGAGATCGCCACAATCACTTCACCGTCAGCTTTCTCCACTTCCAATTGGATCAGCTTCTCGTCCTTGTTCAAGTACTTCAGGCTATTGTCCACGATATTCATAAGCACGCGATGAAGTTTTTCCTGATCAGCCATGACTGGAATCGGACTTTCATTATGCTCGTCATAGCGAATAGGAACGCCGTTCATCCGCGGATCTAGCCGCAGCTCCTCGGTAAACTGTGCCATATATGCTCGCATATCGACTTCTTCAAAGTGAAAGGGAAGCTTGTTCAAATCCAGTCTCGAGAATAAAAATAGCTCATCAATCAGACGGTTCATCTGTTCTGATTTGATGGCAATCATCTTCATATATTTTTCCCGCTTCGCTTCTGTGTCCGCAATCCCTTCCTGAACCGCTTCCACACAGGCTTTGATTCCTGTTATGGGTGTTTTCAGATCGTGCGAAATACTGGAAATCAGTTGTTTACGATTTTCTTCATACTGAAGCTGCAAGTGGATAGAATCATACAATCTGCCACGCATCTCTTCAAATGCTTCTCCCAGCTCTCCTAGTTCATCTTTGCGATGGAGTTGAACAGGGCGCTCCAGATTGCCTTCTTTCATTTCGTTCGCTGCCTGCTTTAATGCGTACAAAGGTCGAATGATACTGCGTGAAACAAGAAACGTTAGTACACCGTTCGTCAGCGCCACAATCGTTAGAAGACTGAGAATCAATGTGATAAAAAAATAAATGCCTGTCTGCATGAATGGGAAAGAATTCGCGAGGAAGTAGAGCTTTCCTTTACTCTGATCAGCAAAAGTAAACTCGTACGTATCAAACGTGTAGCCGTCCTGTTGAAACTGCTTCCAGCTATGCATGCGCCCCTGATCCGGCTGATCCTGCAAATAGTCAGGCAAGTCAGCGCTATCAATCGACTGGGAGAGGAATAGTACTTTTTCGTCCTTTGTCAGTATCAATGCTCCGCCAACTGCTTGTAGCTGCTCATCCGTTTCTGTTAGCATGTTCTGGTTCGTCAATTGATTGGGAGCGTATTTGGCCATGAATGTGACACCAGCAAACAACTCGTCTCGTTTATTGAGAGTATCACGAAGGAACGGTTTGCCTGCTTCTCGTTCCCCCCAAAAGTAATTCGCCAATCCCGATGCCACCAATCCAAACAAAACAAGGGGGATAATAATCATGGCAATATAGGAGAGCAAAAGTCTTGTTTTGATCGACATGGTTCATCACCCCCTTGTAGTCATGGTTTACTCCGAATCGGAATGCTTCGTCCAGCCTTTTCTCCATTTGTTCTTCATGTCCTCGCGGGAAACCTTCTCAACTTGTTTGCCTGTAAGATCGATGCGATCAGGTGTGGTCGTGCCCAGATCGGACAAGCGGATATCCAAAGAAAGCTGGAGCTTGTGCTCTTTCCCAGACGCGTCCGTTCCCGAGAGGTGCACCACAGCAGATTGCTGTTCGATTTGATTTTTTTCGTCGATCTTGGCGTTCAGCAATACTTGGTCCACTTGAAAATTCTCTTGCAAGTGAGGAAGCTGGACAGATAGATGGTTTTCAGAGGAAGACGCTTCTTGACTATGTTCGGCGAGCTTATCGTAGAGAATAGGTCCGGCTGCTTGAATAAATGCCGGAATTTGCGTTTCGGAGAGCTGAAGCGACGTACGCTTGCCTCCATCCGGCAGATTCTCAACGGTCGCGTTTTTTCCGAGATCGCCGAATACCGTAGCAAACAGCTTATGCATCATGGCCCCGCGTTTGTTATCGGCGTCATTTTCTGGTTGGTGTCTTCTATCCATTTTTTCCATGACCCGATAAACGTTACTATCCCCTTTTTTAACCACAACTTGATCCTTTTCCAGAAAGGCCTGCATGCTTTTCTCGCCCAGCGTGTCTGTAAAAGTCGCATCTACATTTCCGATGTACTGGTTATAATCGATCTTTGCGACTCCCTCCAGTGTGAGCAGCTTCGCTCCGTTGTCTGTGAGTGATAGCTGCGCGTGGGCCGTCATGCTTTTCGCTTCCTTCGTCTGATGCAGGGCTGATTCATATACGCCCATCGTCGTGCTATCCGCACTCGCTGATGCCCCATACCCCCAAATCAATGCTCCTGTGACTCCAACCGACAAGCCGATACCTAACCATTTTTTTCGCATGATGATCCCTCCTATTTTCATCGAAAGCAACTGTCATCGCTTTCTATACCAGTGATGATAAATAGAGGGTCTAAACACGCTCTAAATCAATTCTAAAAAAAGTGTAAAAACAATTTCATATGCTATATTGAAAGAAGAAGAGATCAGCATGAACCTGAAGTGGAGGCATTATCTATGAGCATGCAAGAAGGCTATATTGAAGTTCCAGGCGGAAGAGTATGGTACAGTCGCGTCGGCGAAGGGGAGAACACGCCTCTGATCGTCCTACACGGAGGACCTGGCAATACGCATGATCCGCTCAAATCAACACTTCATGTCTTAGCCAACGAAAGACCCGTCATTTTCTACGATCAGCTCGGGTCAGGAAATTCCGATCGCCCAACTGATCTGACTCTTTGGAAAACCGAACGCTTTGTGGAAGAGCTAGCTTGCATCAGACAAGCCCTTGGCTTAAAAGAGGTTCACATCCTGGGGCACTCGTGGGGCACGATGCTAGCAGCAGCCTATTTAGTGGATGCTAAGCCGGAAGGGGTACAGAGCATCATCTTCTCCAGCCCATGCCTGAGCGCAGAGCGCTGGAAACACGACGCAGATCGTTTAATCGAGCAATTGCCAGTGGATGTGCAACAAACCATTGCCACACACGAAGAGCAGGGCACAACTGATTCACAGGAATACCAGGATGCCATGAAAGAATACTATAAGCGCCATGTGTGCCGCCTTGATCCAATGCCAACAGTCATGACAGAAAGCCGTCCAAAAGCAAACAAAGAGGTTTACATGACGATGTGGGGACCTTCTGAGTTTTGCCCGACAGGGAATCTGAAAACATTCGACTACACACCAAAGCTACATCAAATTAACATCCCTTCCTTGTTCGTTTGTGGCCGTTACGATGAAGCGACGCCTGAATCGACAGGATATTATCAGTCTCTGGTGCCAAACGCCGAGCTCCATGTCTTTGAAAATAGCTCACATGTCGGCTATTTGGAAGAGACAGACGAATACGTGCAGGTTATCCGCAGCTTTTTGCAAAAAGCAGATACGAAATAAAAACGCCGCGGCCTCACTGGCTTAGCCTGGCATATAAAAAAACGGAAAGACTTCGTATCGCTGAACGATGCGCGTTTTTCCGTTTTTTCAACCTTCGAGCCCTCCTTCTTTTTTTAAGTAAAGAAGGAAATGAAGTATGTTTAACCCTAATATGATGAAAAACATCTAGGTGGACATCGCATCTCCACTTAGATGAAATTCATGGCAAGCAAGTCCTTTTGCAAGATTCGGTCCCTTCTTTTATACTCCTCTTCTTTTCTCTCGTCCGATCAAATACAAGAAATACGGCGCCCCAATGACAGCTGTCACGATGCCCACGGGAACCTCCATCGGCGGCAAAAGCCATCTGCCTAGCCCATCAGCGGCGACCATGAGCGTAGCACCGAGCAGAGCAGCGACTGGGAGAAGAAGTGTGTGCTTTGTACTGTCTACTTGACGGGGTGCAGTTCTTCCTAGACTTGCCGCTGTTGTTCTTTAATTGGATTGGAGGCTATTTGATTCCGATATGCTTGTTATACACATCGTATACAGAACGTGAAATGATCGCAGCCGATCTTCCCCCATAACCACCCTCAGGAACGATTACGGCTACTGCCAGGACAGGATCGTCGACTGGGGCATACGAAATGCTCACACCATTCGTAATGCGGCGGTGCATTTTCCATCTTGTCTTTTTCTGTCCGGTTTTCTCATCTGTCACCGTCACCGGTACATAAATATCTTGCTCAGATGTTCCTGTCTTTGCAGCTACCTGAAACGGCATTCCTTCATACGCACGGACTGCCGTCCCCCCTGGCTTCGTCACCAGCACCATGCCTTGCTCTAGAATGTCCCAATATTTATCTGGGTGAGGAAAGGTACTCATGGTTTTTGGCGTGTACGATTTCACCAGTTTTCCTTCTGCGTCTGTGATCTTATCTACCATCTGCGGCTGCAAACGAACGCCTTTATTCGCTAATGTCGCCGCAAACTGTGCCAATTGCACCGTCGTTGCCCGAACTTGCTGCCCGAAGGAAGCTTGCACCATCGCTGCTAATGGTCCATAGTTTTCATCCATCACCAAATAGTCTTCTTTGCCCTTGTTTTCATTCGGCAAATCCACGCCAGTCTGAACCCCTAACCCGAATGCGTGATAGTACGATTGCAGCACGGCCGCTGACTCTTTTCCTTTTCGGCGGGACAATTCCTCCCCGATTCTCGCCATGTACGTATTCGATGACTTTTGCAGGGAAATCGCAGGTGTAATTATGCCATGCGCTTTGGAACTGTCGTTCTTAATCCGGTCTGTTCCACGTCCATAGTGATACACCCCTCCATCATTCCAACGATCGGAGGGAGCGATGATACCTTCCTGCAAACCAAGCAATACCGTAATCGGCTTGAGGACAGACCCTGACGGCACAATGGAACCCGGGTGCTTGTAGCCCTCCTGAATCGCCGCCTCGCCCGTTAATGGCCGCGTATCGTATGGCGCTTCCCGAATCGTACCATTCGTCACCGCCAGCTTGATCTCGTCATACGTTTTTTGATCCGGCCCCTCAATCCACACGTTTGGATCGTATTCCGGATAACTGACCATCGCGACGACCTTGCCTGTCTTGACCTCGACTGCCACGACGTACGCTCCCTTTGCAGCCCTCGCCTCAGGGATGGTTGCACGCAACTTTGGAAGAAACGCTCGGATCGAATCCCGGATATCTAGCTGGACCCGCTGATCAATGGTGAGATACACATGATTGCCTGGGACGGACGGAACTTCCTCCACTTGCTTTACAACCGTCTGATTTGCTGCGACCTCATACATCCGGTACCCATTGCTCCCGCGAAGCTCTTTTTCGTAAGAGAGCTCAATTCCATCGAACCCAACTAACTGGTTCGGCAAATACTGCGTGATCTCATCCTTGTAGGAGGCGAGCTTCACATTTTCAGCTATATGAAAGGGCCGGACATACCCGACCGCCTGTACGGCGATTTGCTTGGGATCGTATTTCCTGATCGGTTTTGTCACCACTTCAATCCCCGGCAATTCGCCGCGATGCTCACCCAGCACTGCGATTTCTTTATCTGTCAAATCCACCTTCAGCTCTTTTTCCAAATAGCGCGGCAATTGTCGTGCCGCTTCCACATAATTGCCTTTCTCGTAGGCATAGCCGACATCCATCTTTTTTAACAGCGTGGCCTTATCGAGGCTCAGTATTTTCTCCAGCTTTTCCACCAGGACAAAGTACGCTTTCTTCTCCATGACCTCTTGTTCACGGAAGACAGCGAGATGGGAAGGCCGACTTTCGGCAATGACATACCCGTTGCGGTCATAAATGTTTCCTCGCATAGCGGGAATGTAATCTTTTTTATACGATCTGTCTGCCAGCTCATTTGCATAATCGCTCCCTTGCTGGATTTGGATTTGCGCTAATCTCAAAATAATTGCCACAAACATAAGGAATACGACGATATAGACGATTTGCAGTCGTTTTAAACGATCACTTTTTGCTTCCTTCATCCTTACTCTCCCTACTCTTTCAGTACCTTCGTGAAAATTCGTTTGATACGTGCATCGAGTACATGACTGCCACCCCGACCACGGACATCTTCGATCATCATGGTAACCAGCAAACGCGGATCATCTACATTAAAAACGGCGTACCATCCGTTTTCCAACCCGATCTCGCCCTTTTTCTGTTTCAGCTCAGCTGTTCCAGTCTTGCCCGCCATGCGAATACCAGGCACCCGTGCTCCTCGTCCGGTGCCGCGCGGGTCTTCCATAACCTGTATCAAATGCTGCTTCACCGTGCTCGCCACATCAGAAGGTATGACATTCGTCTTCCAATACCCGCCTTTTTTGTCTTCCTGCAACAGTGATGGATAAATGATATTTCCGTCATTTGCAAAAGCACTGTACACCAACGCAAGGTGTAGCGGCGTCATCGTTACCTCGCCCTGACCGTAACCGGAGTCTGCCAATTGAATCTCGTTTTTGAAACTGTCGTTATACAGCTTCGATTTGTCCAGTGGATATGGAATCGGGAGAGCTTCATGGAACCCAAACAACTCGCTCTTTTTCACGAATGGCTCCTCCCCCATGGAGAGCGCCGCTTTCGCAAAATAAATATTGTCGGAGTACACCAATGCTTTTTCCAAATTGACAGGTCCCCCGTAATCGCTGACCCGCGTTACCTCGTATCCACCCCAGGACGCATCCTTTTGCCAATGCAGTCCACGGACGTGGATACTGTCCGTAGGGGTAATCGCTTTTGACGCAAGGCCAATCGCTGCCGTGATCGGCTTGAAGGTGGAGCCCGGCGCAAACCCGCGCGCGAATCGATTGAGAAGCGGCTTTTGCGGGTTGTCATTCATTTGCTTCCACTCTGTTGCCGACATACCAAGCACAAACGCATTCGGATCAAAGGACGGAGAATTGACGAGGGCCAGTATTTCCCCAGTCTTTGGTGAGATGGCCGCAGCCGTGCCTGCTTCGTTTTTCAGTTCCTGGTAAATCGTCTTTTGTACTTCAGCATCTATGGTTAATGCCAGTGGCTGTCCTTGCTTGGCGAAGCGTTCCGCCACGGTCTTTTTTTCCGTACCATCTGCATCCGTAATGACGATACGACCACCTGCACTCCCTCTTAGCTCCTCCTCAAAAATCTGTTCCAGTCCTGATTTGCCAATCACATCGGACGTTTTATAGCCCTGATCCTTTCGCTTCTCGTACTCTTCCTGACTGATCGCTCCTACATAGCCAACCAGATGGGCAGTCGCGTCCTGATAAGGATAGTAGCGAACTTTCTTTTTGTGCAATTGGAGCCCTTCTGTTTTTTCTAATTGCTTAATCCGTGCATCGTCCTGCGGCAGCGTGGTGATCCGGATAAACTTGGTCGACTTGCTTGTCGTAGCTTGGACCTTCGAGGTGAGGTCATCCAACGGAATGTGCAAAAGCTTGCTGACTTCCATTTTCCCGGTCTGGGAAGCCTGGCTCCATTCTCCCGGATTTATCCCGATATCTACCACGACACGCTCTGTTGCCAATGGACGCCCTGCCCGATCCGTGATTTCACCTCGTTTGGGATACACCGTATTGGCTCTTACTTTGTCCCCTTCTTTCATTTCTGGAAGAATAAAAGAAGGATTCCAATGAATGTACCAGTCCTCCAAGTCATTCTGCGTTTCTTTGACAAGCGTTGCTTTCCCTGTAAAGGAAATCGGTTCAATGAACGTTTCCATCGTCAGCCGGTAATGAAAATTGATCTGCCCATCCTCCCCTAGGATGACGTCGCCATTGTACATCGGCTCGACAGCAATCGCTTTAGCCTCGATTCCACCGTAAATGTTTTGGTAACGCGAAACGAATTCATCTTTACTAATGGTCTTTTTTGTATGTAAAGAAAGCTGCTCGTACATGTCAGAGAATTTCTGTTCTCCCCACTTTGTCGTATACGCGGTGAATGCTGCCTTTGCCCTCTCTCCATCCGACTGCGTGGTGTCCTTCCAAAAGTCCCAGAAAAGATAGAAAAACCCTGAAAGAACAATGACAAAAACCGTCCAAAATACTATCCATGTCTTTTTCACTAGTCGTTCACCTTCCCTACCACACGATATTACAGTCGGGTACCATAATATATGGAAAAAAGATGATGGCAAGATGAGACTATTCTCATAGGACGATGATAAGTGTCAGACAGTTACATCAAATGCAAAAAAAACACAGGAAATTCATCCTGTGTCTGTCGTACTGCTTACTATTCTTCCCACATGTAACCGAAGCGCGGGATCGTGGTGACGTTCTCGCCATATCTGCCCAGCCGCTTACGCAAGCGATAAACGAGAGCGTTGATCTCGGCTCGTCCAACATCCGGGACGCTGCTCTCCGCATTCAGCAACCGCTCCGGCCAGACGAGTACCATGATTTCATCATAGCTGACCGCCTGATTCGCACGTTGGTACAGAAGCATGAGCAAGTCCATATCTTTTCCGGTCAAATGGATTCTCGCGCCATCGAGACGAATTTCTCTGCGTTCCAAATTGATGACCAAGCCGGAAGTGGCGGTAGTTTCTTTTGGAATCATCAAAGGAAATGAGAACTCCCGCGTCACATCCATCTCGCTACCCTCAGCGAAAAATATCATCTCTACCACGCCTTTAGCCAGCGTAATATGATCACCGTGATAAAGAAAATGCGGTGCTTGCTGTATCGGCATTCCGTTCACTTCTGTCCCATGCTTGCTTTGCAAATCAGAAATCGAATATTGGTTATTGATTTTCCGTATCACTGCATGCCTTCTGGAAATATACGGACTGGAAAAAGCAATGTCTGGTTGTAATTGATTGCCCCGTCTCCCAATCGTACACTCTTCCTTATGTAGAAACTGACGCTTCTGAAGCTGCTCGGGGTCTCCTTTTTTAATCAATACATATATGCCGTCGTCCAACATTCATCACCTCGAAAAGAGTTGGAGCTATCTGTATTTATTACATAGTAAATTACGCATAAGTCAACACTTTTTTCTATGAGCCGAAGTTCAAAAAGCTGTCTTTTTGAACATATATTAATAGCAAAAAAGCCACCAATTGTCCAGCCTACGAAAGTGACCGGTCGATTGACAGCTCTATATCATCACTATCCGAGAACGAATAGCGCTCGATTTTTCTATGTTGATCGTCTTAGGAGCAGCGCTTGAGAGCAGCAAATTTTTTCGGTTCAATCGCCAGTAGATGACAATCGCCATTCGGGATAAACAGCTTGTAGGAAACTCCCTTTGGCACAACAATAAACTCTCCGGCTTCCACCCATATATTACGCTCGTGGTACATCAGCAGCAGTCTGCCTTTGACGACAAACAGCAGTTCATCTTTCTGGTCATTTTGTTGCCAAGGATACTCACCTTGAAGCTTCTCTAGCTTAATAGACGTATCATCCATCTCTCCGACAACCAGAGAGCCCCAGGAATCTTGCAAGCGTGATAGATGTTGTGCGACGTTCACTTTCTCCATGATGATCCTCTCCCCTTTGCACTCTACGATAATATAATTTGCAGGAGAGAGACATAGTAGCGAAATGATAAATCACCTCATAAGAAGATGATAAGATGCTGAAATTTCTGACTGAACAGAGGATAGTGCCATAAATTAATCGGAGAAGTCCCGAAACAGTACATCCAACTCCTTCTCGTCGTATATGTCACCGTCACTAATAAATTTTTCGATCTCTATCGTACCGTCCTCCATCATCTCGATCTCCCATCTTTGACCAGGGACAGCTACCTCGATCATGATGCTTTCGCTCCTAATTTTACTCAAGCGATAAAAAATATGCCGCTCCTCCAATTTGTTTAGCAAATCGTTCAACTCATGTAACCGCTCCATAGGCTCACCCCCGTATTGATTTTCCTGCATAAGAAAAATGGGCAGTCGCCCTAATGGACTGCCCCTAGATTAGACTGTTTGTCTTTATCGTCTCACGACTCTGTCGTGCCAAACCGTTTGGCGTTTCTCGCGCGAGCACGCTCGATTTCGACTTCTCGATTGCGTGGCTCTGCATTCGTCACCAGCGAATCCAAGAGATTTTTCGCAACATCGGAGACCTCTTGGACCGCACGGTGAAAAGCCTCTTCATTTGCCTTCGAAGGCGTGTTGAAGCCCGAGAGCTTTCGCACGAATTGCAGGGCTGCTGCTTCAATCTCATCTTCTGTCGCCGGTGGATCGAAGTTGAACAAGGTTTTGATGTTTCGGCACATCGCTTACACCTTCTGTTCCCTTTTTTGTATCATTCTACTATACGTGATCGATGAATCCTAGATGAGAGGAAACGGAGTGAGGATAACGAATTTCACGGTTTGGCGGATTGTAATACTAGCCAAATCTCCCCCGCTTCACTTCGGAAGGATTACATCCATACTGCTTGCGAAACGCCTCGGAGAAATGACTGAAGTTGGAGAATCCTACGATGAGTGCAACCTCACTGACATTCAGATTGCCCTCTAGCAGCAGTCCAAGCGCTTTTTCCAAACGCCTTTCCCGCAAATAGGCAAATACACTCGTCCCGAACTCTTCTTTGAAGCCGATCTTCAGCTTGTATTCATTGAGCTGTGCCATACGCGCCAGTTCAATCAGAGAAGGCGGAGACTCCATATTTTCGAGTAGAATGTCACGGGCGTTGTGAATCTTTTCCCGATCACTCCGGGATAACTGTGACCTCGGTCGATTCTCTTCCCGCTCGAACAAAAACGTATCCAGCGCCGTCGACACAATCTCAAGAATCTTGCCTTCCGTATGCAATCTCCGCAACTTCAAATGGGAGGATGAAAAATCGTTCAACTGCTGGAGCATCCGAGCCATATTCGGTTGCAACGGCATCCGAAACAGACGATAGGCTTGATTGCCAAGCAGTCCTTGAAACGAATACGCTGCTCCCTCATCGCTTTCCGCCACCCATTCATTAAATTGCTCCACGGAAATACCTATGCCAACAGATCGATGAGGAACATCTGCCCGGTACATAAAATGCGCATGAAAGTCGTTCATCAATTGAAGGGAGCAACTCCCAGGCAAAAACTCGTGCTGACTTCCCGAAACGACGAACTCCCCACTCCCCTCCAAGCAAAAGCTGAGCTCCACCATGGCTGCCTGCGACTGTAAATCCATGACGCGGTTTTCCTGAAGGGAATAGCTCGATTCGACCAGCTCCAATCCCGGTCGAGGAATCACTCTCCGAAAGTAGCCATCATTATTCGTCAGTGTATACCGATTCGCTTCGGACACAATGCGATCACTTTTTGTTGAGGGCAATGCATTAATATAGCTATCGTATATGGAATGTACAGTTGCTTGATCCATGACCTTCTCCCTGCCTAACCATACGTAGGATAATCTTGCAAATGATTCTTATTCTCATAATAGTGACACAGGCGACTATCTGCAACTACAAAAGCTGCCCCTCAGAGCAATGGGTAGCTTTCTTTTCCACGATACTATTTATACTCAAAAAAACATGGATAAGTATAGGCGAGAAATTCAAAGCCTTTTTTCTCCAGAATCGGTCGGCTCATCGGACTCGCATCCACCATCAAAAGCGGATACCCGCGTTCCTGTGCTGCTTGTACCCGCACTGCCACGAGAGCCGTATAATAGCCTTTATTTCGGAAGTCAGGCAAAGTAGAGCCTCCCCACAGACTGCCAAAGGACGTATCCTCATGCAAGTACATCCAAGCAGCACTCACTGCCTGATCACCACTGTACGCAGCGTACACGAGCAGGTGCTCAGGATCTTCGGCCAAATCCCGTTTTAATCTAGCAGCAAGCTCCTCATTCGCACTGCCCCATACCTGCTCCTTCAACTGCATGATATCATCAATGCCTGTCGAATCAGTGATTTGCCGTATCTCTGGCGGAATGACAAGGCTTCGTA
Organism: Brevibacillus porteri; assembly: GCF_003013475.1. Taxonomy (GTDB): domain Bacteria; phylum Bacillota; class Bacilli; order Brevibacillales; family Brevibacillaceae; genus Brevibacillus; species Brevibacillus porteri. Next base: position 6,660 of record NZ_PXZO01000038.1, on the reverse strand, counting down.
ACTCCTCTGCCTGCGCCACCTCCAACACAAGCGTCGCTTCCTCCTCATCTACTGTAAAACCATGGCCTTTCAGCCTCTCAAGCAAATTAGCCGGTTGGTCATAATCAAACAGCTTCCACTCAAAGGATTGCTGAAGACTTGAGAAATATTCGAGTTCCTGCTTGATAACTACCTCTGCATTTTCTTCAGACAGCCTGGAAAACAAGACGACTCCTGAATCATCCGAGGTGGGTGAAACGTGACGAACGAGGTGTTCTGTCTCCTCCCGTCGAAGTGGCGGATAGGTAATATCCACTCTCATCTCTTTGTCAAAAAGGCGCAATACCTCTGTCTTGTTCATGTTTTCTTCCTCCCTTGTCTATGTCAGGACTAGTGCAAAATGTTCAGCAAAAACGTTAATGTACCTATACTGATCACCGTCGTAACCAACACGCTGCTGGAGACGAATTGTGGACGCATGTTGAATTGGATCGCATAGATCGCAGTAGTTGCGGCAGAAGGCATGGCTGCCAGAACGACCAGCACCTTTTGCAGCAGCGGATCAATCGGGAATAACAGACAGATGAGGTACGCCAAAAGCGGTGACGCCACCAACCGAATGACACTCGCAGCACTGAGTCCCTGCCACTCTAGCGCTTTGGTAGATACATTGGCGAGCTGCATGCCCAAGATGAGCATCACAACTGGAATCGCCGCCTGTGCAACGAGATCAATCGCCTGGTAGTAGCTTTGCGGGATGACGATTTGCAGCTGTTGCAGCAAAATCGCGAGAACCACAGCGTAATTGGATGGCTGCTTGAAGATCGCCTTGACGGCCGTCCCCATCCCATTCCCGCCTCGGGAGGCAAAATACACGCCGAATACGCCCATCATGATCGAATGGAAAACCATAATTTGCACCGCATACGTAAAGCCAGCCTCTCCAAAAGCGAACAAAATAATCGGCGTCCCGTAGTTGCCACTGTTCATGAAGGCGGTCGCGAGCATCAGTGCGCTTTCCTGTTGCTTGTCGTATTTGAACAATCGTGCCGTCAGCTGCGTGATCACAACGAGAGCAGCCAGCAGAAGCAGCGAAATCACGACGATATAAAATAATTGCAAGTCGAGCTGTGTTTTGTAAAAGGTACGAAAAACGAGCGCCGTCGACAAGATGTAAATCGCCAGGGAGGAGATCGGCTTCAAATCCATTTTGAAAATGCGCTGCAAAATATAGCCACTAAGAAAAATGAGCAGGACAGGCAGGATGACCTCCACAAATATCATGATTCTTCCCTCCTACCGTGCTGCTTCCATGAAGCTTTTGACCTCAGACAGCGAAGGCATGGCGGGAATGGCACCTGATCTCGTTGTCGTGAGCGCACCTGCGGCATTAGCAAAGCGAACCATGCCCTCTAACGTCGCTTGTGGGATATCCAGCATACTTTCCCCCTCCTCAAGAAGCTGATAGAGCAGCGCGCCCACAAACGCGTCTCCCGCTCCAGTCGTATCGATCGCGGTTACTTGAAATCCACCGACTGTACCGAAGTGATTTCGAGTACGGTAAAAACATCCCTTTTCCCCCAACGTGACAAAAACAGCTTGCAGATCATATTGCGCAAGCATCCACGCTGTCGCTTCCATGACGTCCTCGCTCCCCATGAGAAAAGCCAGCTCTTCCTCGGAAAGCTTGACGATATCAGCCTGCGCCATGCCTTTGAGGGCCATAGCCTTCGCTTCCTCCAGATCAGCCCATAAGGACGCTCGAATATTCGGGTCAAATGAAAGGAGCCGCTGATGCTTTTTCGCGTATTCGACTGCTTTCCAGGTTGCTGATCTGGCTGGCTCATGCGTCAAGGACAACGTACCAAAATGAAAAATGGCTGCCTGTGCAATCAGCTCCTTGTTCACGTCTTCCTTCCGCAGCATCATGTCTGCACCCGGATTGCGGTAAAAGTGAAAAGAACGATCGCCTGTCTCATAGAGATGAACAAACGCCAACGTCGTAGGCGCTTCCTCCGTGAGTACGAGACCTTCTGTGCCAATATTCTGTCGGTTCAAGGTCTGTTGTAAAAACCGCCCAAACACATCGTTTCCCACCGCACCGATAAAGGAAGTCCGCTTCCCAAAGCGCGACAGAGCGGCAAGTACATTGGCAGGTGCTCCTCCAGGGTTTTGCTCAAATGCAACGCTGCCTGGCTTTTCCTTCTGCTGTACAGGTGTAAAATCAATCAATAACTCGCCACATGCAACCACATCTACCATGTTGATTTCCTCCGATGACCGTGATAGCTCCAGTATGTCACAGGTTCTTTTTTTTGCCAATGAAAGCCAGTGACTGTATGTTGATGCTGCCATTTGGTAAAATCAAGAAACGAGGTGATTCGCTGTGAAAAGTTTTGGGTTTACCATTTTTGAACCAACTGGAATAAGAACTGATTATCCTTTGGTTGATTTGGAGAAACAACAGGTGACGGCAAGAATCTTCTATAAAGATAAACTTCTGATGACAGTGCTCGTTGATTTACAATCAGATCATATTCAAAAAGAAGGAAATCTATCAGAAGTTGCTCACCTCACTACTCCAGATGGAATCAAGATTGTAGAGGAAGAGAGAGAAATTAGCATCATAAAGAGCCAGGCTGAATTCTTTATTGAAAATAGTATTTCGAATCCCACAGAATACGAACAGCAACTCATCAAAGAGCAATTACGAAAGTAAAAGAAATGGCTAAAGATCCAGACATGTTCTGTGATCTCTAGCCATTTCTTTTTAATAGATCGTCAAATCCCACGCACTTGCCATATGCTTGAGCAGCGCTACCCCTGCTACGCTGTTTCCGTACTGGTCAATAGCAGGGCCATACACACCGATTCCACAGCCGCCAGCAAAAGGCAGCTCGCCAGAACGCCCACGCGGAGGGACGGCAGCCATAATGCCTCCTGACACACCGCTTTTCGCTGGCACACCCACAAAAGCAGCAAAATTGCCGGAAGCGTTGTACATGCCACATGTAACCATCAGTGCTTTGGTCACGCGAGCCTTCTCTTTGTCGAAAAGCTGTTCCTTGCGTACCGGATCATAGCCATCATGCGCCAGGATCAAGCCAATTTTCGCGATGTCCTCTGCCGTTACCTCGAGTGAGCATTGCCGGATGTACACGTCCAAAGCATCCTCTACCGGACAGGCCAAAAAGCCAGTAGCTGAGAGATAGTAGGCGAGGGAGCGATTGCGGTTGGCCGTTTGCCACTCCGAGTGATAGACTTCCTCGTTGATCTGATGCTTGCGTCCTGTCATGCCCTCGACCATGTCTTGAAAGGAGCGAAATTTTTCCTGGACTCCGTTCCCCTGCAACAAGGAAGACACCGTAATGGCTCCTGCATTGATCATGGGATTAAAAGGCCTTCCTGGCTTGTGCATTTCCAGCCGAACCATCGAATCAAATGCGTCTCCAGTAGGCTCTACATCCACCTGCTCCAATACATTTGCAATCCCGTGGTGCTTACATGCTGCCAGGAAGCTGATGACTTTGGAAATGCTTTGCAGGGTGAAAGGAGCATCGTAGTTGCCAGCCCTGCTAATTTGTCCATCTGGTCCTATCACACAAATCCCTAGCTGTGTTGGGTCAGCCTCTTTCAAAGCAGGGATATATGCAGCGCATTTGCCCTTACTGGACTCCCCGCGATATTGCTCGATCCATTGTTCCAAGCAGTCTGTCTCGATCGTTCTTGTTTGCTGCGCCACTTGTCTAACCAACTTCCTTTTCACCTTCGATTTACGCTTTTTGAGGTGGTTGAACATCGTCCGGAATGAGCGAGAAGTATTCTTCCCCTTCCAAACGTTCCTGCAATTCGGCTTTTGCCTGTTCAATCAGTGCCGGGTTTTCCATCGCCTCGATCGCTGTAGCAGCTATAACTTTACCTGCTTGCAGCATCCCTTTGTGTGCAATTGGCATAGCCCCCTGCGAGACGACCTGCCACGTATGGAAAGGCGTTCCCAGTGCCCAGCATGTCGTCATGCATTGCATTGTCGGAACCTGCCAGCTGACATCTCCCACGTCCGTAGACCCAGCAAGCGTAAACTCGTGCGTAGAAAGTGGCCCGATCACATCCGCAATCGCTTTGTCCTTCAGTTGCTTCGCTGTTTCACGATCCAATCCGAACAACGAAGCCCTCATATCCTCGGATGTTAACGTTGCCTGAATTTGTTTGGCATATTGCTGATCTGCTTCATCGTACGTAGGCACGCCGATTTCAACCAGATTTTTGTGCATGAGCTTCGCCAATACCGTATTCGGCACCAGATCAGAAGCTGTCCCCTCAAACACCGCTTCCATGGTGGTTCCCGTCATCAAGGCAGCTCCCCGTGCGATGTCGTAAACTCTTTCATACAGTTCCTTCACTTGCTGCTTTTTCGGAGCGCGAATCAAGTACACGACCTCCGCAAACGGCTGGACGACGTTTGGCGAAATTCCGCCTGTATTCGTAATCGCGTAGTGAACCCGTGCTTCCGGAATCATATGCTCTCTCATATAGTTGACGCCTACGTTCATCAGTTCAACCGCATCCAACGCACTTCGTCCCAAATGCGGTGCTGCTGCTGCATGTGCGCTTTTTCCGTGGAACTGAAAACGAACAGAGTAATTCGCAAGCGAGCTGATGTTCATGATGCTAGGTGCTGTTGCAGGATGCCAGGAGAGCGCAAAATCTACGTCAGCAAACATGCCTGCCCTAGCCAAATACGCTTTTCCAGAGCCAGCTTCTTCAGCTGGACACCCGAAATAACGGACCGTTCCTGCTAAGCCTGTTTTCTCCATGTAATCTTTAACGGCAACCGCTGCTGCCAGCGCGCCGGCACCTAAGAGATTATGTCCACATCCATGCCCATGACCATCAGTCACAATCGGATCATGGTTGATCGCGCCTTTTTTCTGACTCAATCCTGCCAGTGCATCGTACTCGCCCAAGATGGCCACGACGGGCTTGCCGCTTCCACAGCTAGCAACAAAGCCAGTCCCCAGTCCAGCGATTCCTTTCTCCACTTCAAAGCCCTCTGCTGCCAAAGCTTGATACAAGTACTCGGCAGAACGATGCTCCTCGAAGTAAATTTCTGGTGTTTCCCAAATTTTATCGCTAACGCGAATAAATGCGTCTCTTTTTTGTTCAATTAACGCAGAAATGATCTCGGTTCTGTTCATTTCATACGCTCCTTTCTCTAAGTGTTCAGGCGGATGCACTGTCGGCGTTTTGCTGCAACAGCTCGCCTTTTTCATAGTTCAACGATAATAGTGCGCCAATGCAAATGACTGCGAAGCCGATCAGCATCCAGAACGCTGCATCAAATGAACCGTTAAACGCTTCTACAATAAAACCAATCGCCATTGGCGTGATAAAGCCAGCTAGCTGTCCACCTGTATTCACGATGCCCATCCCTGTTCCCGCTACGGCAGCCGGAAGATTTTTCAGGACAACAGATGGCAACAGAATGATCACAAAGGAAAGGAACAGCGACACAATTGCTTGGTACGTAATAAACATCGTCACGCTCGAAGCGGTAAACATGAAGTACAAGAGCACTGCGACTACCACACAGGAGAGACTTCCAATAATTTTTTCGCGACCTTTTGGCAGCTTGTCCAGTACATAGCCGCTCACATAAATACCGACCAACGTAGCGAAGCCTGGTATCGTTTGCAGCCAGCCGAGCGAAATCATATCCATTCCGCGTACCTTGCTCAAGTAAGTCGGCATCCAGGTTACAAGACCCCAGTTTACTGCATAAATGCTAAAGTAAGCGATTAACAGACTCCATAGCAAAGGCGTTTTTAATAACAAGGACACGGAGCTTTTTGGTTGCTCGGAGCCATTCATTGTATTCGTTGCAGACTCATCTTGCGGAAGTTTAATATGGCGCCAGTACAGGAAAGCAATCACGGCACCAACTGCACCAATGACGACGAACATGGTTCGCCAGCCCATATTTTGAATCATCCAAACGGATAAAATCGGGGAGAAAAGCCCAACAATGGCACTAGAGGAGAGCATCACAGACATTGCTCGCGAGCGTTCCTTTACAGGAAAAATCGTGGCGATAATCTTCGAGCTGGCTGGTTGGAAGCCACCTTCACCAATCCCGAACAGAAAGCGGATAAGAATCATCGAAGCCAAAGACCAAGCAGCTCCGGTCAATCCTGTAAAAATAGACCACATGACAACGGATGCGATGAGTACTTTCCTGGAACCAAACCGGTCTGCCAGCCAGCCTCCAGGCATTTGCATAAGTGCATAGCCAGCAAAAAAACTACTGAGCAATAATCCCGTGGATGAAGCACTAAGCTGCAAGTCTTCTGTGATCGACAAAATGGCATAGTTCATGACGTATCGATCCAGGTTCCCTAATGCCCAGCCCAAAAAGAGTAGCGCTAAAATCCAGTTTCTCGTGCGTGCTGATACCATATGTGTGGATACCTCCTTCTAGATGCATTACTAAGCTAGTCTTTCATTTTGGCGAAAGCGCATTCATCTCGTTCGATGACTGACGATCCGCGCAAATATGGTCCAGCTCCTTTATTTACCGCATATATTACGACATGTCGTTATATATACTCTACGAAATGTTGAGACTATTGGCAACGGTTTTTTTTAACAGTTTGATTTCTCGGCAAATCGAGTAGGAGGGAGTGA
>NZ_PXZO01000037.1 GCF_003013475.1 Brevibacillus porteri | reverse complement strand
GTGTGGAAGCGCGGTAACGCGTGGAGCTGACGAATACTAATCGGTCGAGGACTTATCCACACACTCTTAGCAATCATGCGTATTCAGTTTTCAGGGAATGAAACCAACCTCTTTACCCCAGAATGGGTAAGGAGGTTTTTCGTTTTTATAGCAAAAAGTCAAACTCGCGATTATTTTGTCGATAAGTTAGGCCGAATGACCGACAAGTTCCCTCTTGCAGACGGGTCTTGGGGTAGACTAACATGAGAAGGTACCTGATCCAGGCGTTGGAGTAGGCGAGGTTATGAAGGAGAATCGTTCATGAAAAAAATTCTAATCTTTTCCGCTTCCATCGGTAACGGACACAACCAGGCAGCGCGAGCCATGCAGGAAAGCTTGGCCGAGAGTGGTTGCACATCAATGATCATCGATACGTTGGAATATATTAGCCCCACCTTTCACAAGATTTTGCTGGAAAGCTATATGAATCTGTTAAGGCTGTCACCCAAGATGTGGGGAAGGATTTACCATAATACGGAAAAAACCCGTTTCTTCGATATGAATGTGCTGATGAATAAGTTATTGGCAAACAAACTGAAAAAGCTGATCAACAGTGTACAGCCTGATGCCTTTATTGCTACGCATCCGTTTGCAAGCTGTATGCTCTCCGTACTGAAGGGGAGAAATGATTGGAAGGAACCAATCTATACGATCATTACTGACTATACCATCCATCCTTCATGGATTAATCACCATATCAATTATTACTTCATCGGCCATGAACAACTGTATTACCTGTTAGACGTTTATCGTCAGGACCATCAAAAATTCATTCCGATGGGCATTCCCATCATGAAAAAATTCAGCTTACCATTGGACCCTGATTTGATTCGGCAAAAGCTGGGCCTCGTTCCTGGACAAAAGAGCATTATTCTTTCAGGGGGCGGATTGGGTCTCGGCTCGATGGAAAAGGTATTAGATGGGCTAGAAGAGATTAACATTCCTCTGAAAACCTTTGTGTTAACAGGGACAAACGACAAGCTGTACAATAAAGTGATAAATCGTACGTATCGCCATGAAGTCGTTCCACTAAAATTCATCAATAACTTCCATGAATACTTGGAGACGGCTGATTTAATCGTCACCAAATCAGGCGGACTTACATCAGCTGAAGTAATGAGTAAACGGGTACCCATGATTATTTACAACCCTCTGCCTGGACAAGAAGAGAGGAACAGCCACTTTTTGCTCAATAATGGATGTGCGGTACATGCCAATCTGTCAGAGCAATTGATTTACTTTATCGATGAACTATTGCATAGCCCGTCCAAGGTGGACTATATGCGCAGAATGGGACAGAAAATCTCGAAGCCAGATGCTGCACAACGAATTACTGAGTTTATCATGGATGATATGAATATGTTGTCAAGAGAAGTAGAATAGCTGCCTAGCCAGACAAAATGGAGGAACCCATGACTGTACCATTCGCCATATTATTTGATATGGATGGCACGTTACTGCAAACAGAAAAGCTATCGACCCCCGCATTTATTCGAACGTTTGACCAGCTTCGTCAACAAGGGCTATGGCAAGGGGAAACCCCTGACGAGCGTGAACTGATCAATGTACTGGGAATGACGATCGAGCAGATCTGGGACAAATTGCTGCCGGGCGCGAGTGAGGAAGCCATTCGCTCAGCAGACGCCTTCTTGCTAGATAATGAAATCCAGTTACTCAAAGAAAGAGTGACCGAGCTTTATCCGGATGTAAAATCAACCTTGGAAACGCTTCGTGAGAAAGGATTTGCTTTGTTTGTAGCAAGCAATGGGCAGGAAGAGTACATCGATGCCATTTGTCAGGAATACGAGTTAAAGCCGCTGATGACCGATCTGTACTCAGCCGGTCGTTTCCGTACGCATTCCAAAAATGACCTGGTTGCAAAATTGTTGTCTGATTACAAAATCGGGCAGGCCATCATGGTAGGAGATCGTCACTCCGACGTGGAAGCAGGCAAAACAAACGGTTTATTTACCATTGGATGCGACTTTGGTTTTGCCAAACCAGGCGAGCTTGATGGGGCAGATGTCATCATCACCAGCTTCACTCAGCTACTGAATCATTTGCCAGCAATCGACACCAACACACAAGAACAAACATAAACCATTCCTCAGGGAGTGGTTTTTTTGTTGATCATGTCCAAGTTTCAAGCGACCTTCTTTTGCCCAAACTAGAATGTGTAAGGGACACTTGCGGGCACGCAGTAAACCCATTATAATTAACGTCAAAGATAGTCAAAGTCAATAGGTAACCTCATAAGAACATACACAGAGGAATAGGAGGCGATGACTTGCGTAACATCTCGGACATCATTGAACATCACTTGAAAAGCATCATTACAAACAGTCCCAATGGATCGATCGAGATTCAGCGTAGTGAGCTTGCCGACCATTTTCAATGTGTGCCGTCTCAGATCAATTACGTCATCAATACGCGTTTTACCGTTCAAAAAGGATACATTGTAGAGAGTAAGCGCGGGGGCGGCGGGTATATTCGCATACGCAAGGTGCAGATTGTCAGCAAAGCACGCTTGCAGGAATTGCTAACAGAAGAACTGATTGGTGAGAGCATCAGTCAGAGCGTGGGAAATGCGATCGTAGAAAGACTAATGGAAGAAGGATTAGTCAACATCAGAGAAGCCACCTTGATGAAAATCGCTACCTCGCGAAATGTATTGACGCTAGAAGCTGAATTGCGGGATCGTTTGCGGGCAAATATTTTAAAGCAGATGATCGCAGCAATCTTGTTGAAGTAAAAGGAGGTATGATGTTATGAACTGTGAGGAATGCGGAAAACGACCGGCGACACTTCATTTGACGAAAATCGTCAATGGCGAAAAAACCGAATACCATATTTGCGAGCAGTGTGCTCATGAAAAAGGGGACGTCTTTACCGGCTTTCACAACTTCAGCATCAACAATCTCCTGTCAGGACTTTTAAAATTTGATCCCATGCAAAAGAATGGACGCGAAACGGCAACGAATAAGCCGCTTCAATGCGAAACATGTGGACTCACATATTCTCAATTTAGTAAAAGTGGACGATTTGGCTGTAGTGATTGCTACACCTTTTTGGGTGACCGACTGGACCCCCTTTTTCGCCGGATTCACGGAAACACACAGCATAGTGGAAAAGTACCAGAGCGTACCGGTGGCAAATTGAAGATCCGTAAAGAGCTGGAACAACTAAAGCAAGCGCTGCAAAGTCATGTCGCCAGTGAAGAATTCGAGAAGGCAGCAGAAATGCGTGATCGAATTCGAGCATTGGAACAAAAAATGGCCCAATCGTAGCAAGGGAGGTTAGCTGGTTATGTCCCAAAAGCAGTTTATGCAAAACCCGTGGAGCAATTGGATGAAAGGAGAAGGTCCTGATTCCGACATTGTCATTAGTACACGGCTGCGTATCGCCCGTAACCTGCGCCAGCACCCCTTTCCGTTATTGGCAACGGACTCGCAGGGCGAGGAAGTCGTCAGAAAGGTAACGGAAGTAAGCGATTCGGAGGCAATGCGCAAAAGGCACCAGCTTCAGATCATCCATATGGACCAAATTAACCCGTTAGAAAAAAAGGTGCTCGTAGAAAAGCATCTGATTAGCCCTCATCTGGCAGAGGAATCTCGCAAAGGTGCCGTATTACTTCGTGAAGATGAGTCTGTCAGCATTATGGTTAATGAAGAAGACCACATTCGAATACAGGTACTATTACCCGGGTTTCGTTTGAACGAGGCATGGGAATTAGGTACGAAGATAGACGACATTTTTGAGAAAAACTTGAACTACGCTTTCGACGAAACACGAGGATATCTGACAAGCTGCCCAACCAATGTGGGTACGGGTATTCGTGCATCTGTGATGCTGCACTTGCCGGCTTTGGTGATGACGCAGCAGATCAGCAGAATTTTACAGGCAATTAATCAAGTTGGTCTAGTTGTTAGAGGAATTTACGGAGAGGGCAGCGAAGCTCTAGGGAATCTTTTTCAGTTATCCAATCAGGTCACACTGGGGATGTCTGAGTCAGATATCCTTTCCAATCTCTACGGTGTAGCCAGACAGATAATTGAGCAAGAGCGTGTGGCACGTGCTTATTTGCTGGAGCATACCCGGGTTTCTTTAGAGGATCGGATTTTTCGGTCGTATGGCATCCTGATGTACGCTCGCACAGTAGAGTCAAAGGAGGCAGCTCAGCGCCTGTCCGATGTACGTTTGGGGATTGATCTAGGTATTATTCCAAATGTATCTCCGCTCGTCCTAAACGAACTGTTGGTCACGACACAGCCGGGGTTTTTACAGCACCACGCTGGACAAAAGCTCACTCCGGACCAACGTGACGAAAGAAGGGCAAGGCTGATTCGCGAACGTCTGCGCGTAGTAGAATCACAAGAGTAATCGTAATGGTATCACGCAATTGTTAACCATATAGAGAAAAAACACGGTTATACGGAGGTGTACGATATGATGTTTGGACGTTTTACAGAACGAGCACAAAAAGTACTGGCGCTTGCCCTGGAAGAGGCGGTTCGTCTCGGACACAAAGATATTGGGACAGAGCATGTGCTGCTGGGACTCATTCGAGAAGGCGAAGGAATTGCGGCGAAGGCACTGCAATCACTTGGGCTTGGCCTCGATAAAATCCAGAGTGAAGTGGAGTCGTTAATCGGGCGAGGAACAGAGCAGTCCGGTAGTAATTACACACCAAACTATACACCTCGCGCCAAAAAGGTTATTGAACTGTCAATGGACGAAGCCCGCAAACTGGGTCATACCTATGTGGGGACTGAACATATTTTGCTTGGCTTGATCCGTGAAGGAGAGGGCATTGCTGCGAGAATCATGAACAATTTGGGCGTTAGCCTGAACAAGGCACGTCAACAGGTGCTCCAGCTCCTTGGCAGCTCGGAAATGATGGCATCTCATCAACCGTCTGGAGGGAACCCAGCGGCGAATACGCCGACATTGGACGGCTTGGCAAGGGATCTGACTGCAATCGCTCGTGATGGCGGGCTGGACCCTGTCATTGGTCGCCAAAAAGAAATCGAGCGTGTGATCCAAGTACTTAGTAGACGTACTAAGAACAACCCTGTTTTGATTGGGGAGCCTGGCGTCGGGAAAACAGCTATCGCAGAAGGTCTTGCCCAAAAAATCGTGAACAACGAAATTCCAGAGACCCTTCGTGATAAGCGCGTCATGACACTCGATATGGGAACCGTTGTTGCGGGAACCAAATATCGTGGTGAGTTCGAAGATCGTCTGAAAAAAATCATGGACGAAATTCGCCAAGCAGGAAACATCATCCTGTTTATTGATGAGCTGCACACCTTGATTGGTGCTGGTGGAGCAGAAGGCGCAATTGATGCCTCCAACATTTTGAAGCCTGCTCTGGCACGTGGCGAGCTACAGTGCGTGGGTGCCACTACGCTGGATGAATATCGCAAGTACATCGAAAAAGACGCGGCACTGGAGCGTCGTTTTCAACCGATTCAGGTTGATGAACCGACACCGGAGGATGCGATTCGTATCCTGCATGGCCTTCGTGATCGTTACGAAGCCCACCATCGTGTCAAAATTACCGATGAAGCAATCGAGCAGGCAGTAAAACTGTCTGACCGCTATATTACGGAACGCTTCCTGCCTGACAAGGCTATCGACTTGGTCGACGAGGCGGCCTCCAAAGTTCGCTTGCAATCCTTTACGGTTCCACCAAACCTCAAAGAGCTGGAGGGACGTCTGGAAGAGGTACGCAAGGAAAAAGACGCAGCCGTACAATCACAAGAGTTCGAGGAAGCAGCAGCACTTCGCGATCAGGAGCAAAAACTGCGTGAAGAACTGGATAAAACGAAAAAAGACTGGAAAGAGCGCCAAGGCCAGCTGAACATGGAGGTTACACCAGAAGACATCGCGCAAGTAGTGGCGAGCTGGACGGGTATTCCTGTATTGAAGCTGAAGGAAGAAGAAACAGAGCGCTTGCTGAAGATGGAAGAGATTTTGCACGATCGCGTCATTGGTCAAGATGAAGCAGTCAAATCCATCTCGCGTGCAATCCGCCGTGCCCGTGCTGGTTTGAAAGATCCAAAGCGCCCGATCGGCTCGTTTATCTTCCTAGGACCTACTGGTGTGGGTAAAACTGAATTGGCTCGTGCCGTAGCAGAGACGCTTTTCGGTGACGAGGATGCCATGATTCGTGTAGATATGTCCGAGTACATGGAGAAGCATTCCACCGCTCGTCTGGTTGGTGCCCCTCCTGGCTATGTAGGCTTTGATGAAGGCGGTCAGCTGACCGAAAAAGTGCGTCGCAAGCCTTACTCCGTCATTTTGCTGGACGAAATCGAGAAAGCTCACCCAGACGTATTCAACATCCTGCTACAAGTATTGGATGATGGTCGTCTGACAGACTCTAAGGGACGTACCGTTGATTTCCGCAACACGGTTGTCATTATGACTTCCAACGTCGGAGCCAGCATGATCAAGAAAAATACGACGCTCGGCTTCACGACCAACGATTCGGAAAGAAAGTACCAGGATATGAAGGACAAAGTCATGGATGAGCTGAAAAAGAGCTTCCGTCCTGAGTTCTTGAACCGTATCGACGAAGTCATCGTGTTCCACTCTTTGGAGCAAGAGCACATCGAGCAAATCGTATCTCTCATGACAGAAGATCTGCGTAAACGTTTGAAAGAGCAAGACATTGATTTCCAATTGAGTGAAGAGGCCAAGAAAGTATTGGCAAAAGAAGGCTTTGATCCGGCCTATGGTGCGCGTCCTCTGCGTCGTGCTATCCAGCGCCACATCGAGGATAATTTGTCCGAGGAATTGCTCAAGGGCACGATCAGTAAAGGCGATACCGTCAATATCGAAGCCGAAGAAGGCAAGCTGGTTGTTAAGCGCCTCGAAAAAACGAAATCATAAGCTGGATTGAAACGTAATAGAATGCCTCCTGATTCGGGAGGTATTCTTTTTTTGGGTGCGTAATTATGATAAAAGTAGAGAAAAAAATCCAAGTGAGGGTGCGACTATGTCAAAGTATAAAACGAAATACGCGTGTCAAGAATGTGGCTATGAATCGCTAAAATGGATGGGAAAATGCCCGGGGTGCAGCAGTTGGAACACCTTGGTGGAGGAAGTGACCGTAAAAAATCCACATCGTCACGAAGGGATGAGCGGCGGCCAACGCCAATCTGCGATTCCATTGACTCAGGTAGCCAGTGAAGAAGATCCACGCATGGATACCACGATCGGAGAATTGAATCGTGTTCTTGGTGGAGGACTTGTTCCGGGTTCACTCATTTTGGTTGGAGGAGACCCCGGAATCGGAAAATCGACATTGCTTTTACAGACATCTTTTGCCTTGGCTCATCAAGGGGCAAAGGTTCTCTATGTATCTGGAGAGGAGTCGGCAAAACAAATCAAAATTCGCGCGGATCGACTCCATTTGCAAACGCCGCCGATGTTTGTATTGGCAGAAAATGATTTGGATTTGATCGAACAGCATATTAATCAAGTAGACCCGGATGTGCTGATTATTGACTCGATCCAGACCGTGTTTCACCCGACGATCCAATCGGCTGCTGGAAGTGTCGCACAAGTGCGGGAGGCGACTGCCCAATTGATGCGGATTGCAAAAGGGAAAGGAATTGGTACCTTCATTGTCGGTCATGTTACCAAGGAAGGCTCCATCGCCGGTCCGCGTATGCTTGAGCACATGGTAGATGCTGTTCTCTATTTTGAAGGGGAGCGCCACAATACGTTTCGAATTTTGCGCGCCGTCAAAAACCGTTTTGGTTCGACAAACGAAATCGGTATTTTCGAGATGAAGGATCGCGGTTTGGAGGAAGTGGCGAATCCGTCTGAGATATTTTTAGCAGAGCGTCCATTTGGTGTTGCGGGTTCCACGGTCGTAGCCAGTATGGAGGGCACACGTCCCGTTTTGGTTGAGCTGCAAGCACTCGTTGCCCCGACCAGCTTTGTCACCCCACGGAGAACGGCAACAGGGGTCGATCATCAGCGTGTGGCGATGATCATGGCAGTGTTGGAAAAGCGCATGGGCATGATGCTACAAAATCAGGATGCATATGTAAACGTAGCAGGTGGGGTCAGATTGGATGAGCCAGCGGTTGATTTGGCGATTGCCGTAAGCATTGCAAGCAGTTTCCGTGATCACGCTACCAATCCGCATGATGTCGTTATCGGAGAAATTGGCTTGACTGGTGAGGTGCGCGGTGTCTCTCGTATTGAGCAACGAGTACGAGAAGCACATAAGTTAGGCTTTAAGCGTGTTATCATCCCGGAGAAAAACATCCGCGGTCTGGATGCGCCAGCAGATATTCAAGTGATTGGTGTGAGCAATATTGCCGATGCGTTGAACGAGGTGATAAGGAGGTAGGAGTGGGCATGCAGGGGAACATCAAAAGAGCTCCGCAATTCGGTGATGTGCTTCGTCTCGTGGCACCCGGCACACAGCTTCGTGAAGGATTGGAAAATGTTTTACGGGCCAAAACCGGGGGCTTGATCGTCATTGGGTGCGGTCCAGAGATGAAGACGATTGTCGATGGCGGTTTTTCCATCAATTGTGATTTTTCTCCTGCCCATTTGTATGAATTAGCGAAGATGGATGGGGCGATTATAGTAAGTGAAGACGCAAAACGCATCCTGTACGCGAATACGCAAATCTTCCCACCCTCCTCAGTCCCCACGAGCGAGACGGGGACACGGCATCGTACAGCGCAACGGACAGCCATTCAAACGAATCATCTGGTCATTGCTATCTCTCAGCGTCGCAATGTGATCACGTTGTACCAGGGGAATTTCCGGTATGTCTTAAGTGAAATCAGTGTCATTTTGGCCAAGGCGAATCAGGCTGTATCTACCCTTGAGAAATACAAGGCCGTTCTTGATCAAACATTGACGAATCTCGGTGCGTTAGAATTTGAGGAGCTCGTTACTCTACACGAAGTTGCCTCGGTTTTGCAACGGATTGAGATGGTGTTACGTATTAAGACAGAGGTCTCCAAGTACATATGTGAGCTAGGGGTAGAAGGAAGGCTCGTCAGTATGCAGTTGGAGGAATTGGTTTCAAACATTGAGGAAGAGGCACACATGCTTATTCGGGATTATTCCCGAGATCCATCCTATTCACCTGATCTCGTGTTGCGGGACATGAAAAAATTAAACTCGGAGGAAATGCTGGAACTCACTTCTTTTTTGCGAACGCTGGGGTATTCCTCCAATGCCAGTATGCTGGATGAATCCGTTTCCCCTAGAGGTTATCGGATCCTGTACAAGATCCGGCGTTTGCCCGTTACGATCATCTCAAATCTGGTAGAGCATTTTCATCATCTGCCGCGAATCATGATGGCAACGATTCAGGAATTAGACGAAGTGGAAGGCATTGGCGAGGTCCGAGCGAGAGCGATTAAAGAGGGGCTGAAACGGATTCAAGAACAAGTGTTCATTGACAGACACATTTAAAGTAGAATAGGATAAAGGCATTATTTGTATTCAACATTTGCCTAGGGGACTTGGATGAAAACAAGGTCGACAGGATAACCTGCTCCTTACGCAAAAGAAATCAGGAGGTAGTCTATGTTCGTGAAATCGTTACCGAACATACTAACCGTAAGCAACTTGTTTCTGGGAGTTTTAGCAATTATTCTTGCGTTTCGAGGCGATCAATACGTCGAATATGCAGCGATCACAGTGATCATTGGTATGCTGGCAGACGGGCTGGATGGACGTGTAGCTCGTATGTTGAATGCCCAAAGCGAGTTCGGAAAGGAATTGGATTCACTTTCTGACGTCATTACGTTTGGGATTGCGCCAGCGTTCATCATGTATGTTGTCGTCTTGCAACACTTTGATTTGCTTGGGATTCTCATTACAGCCATTTTTCCGATCTGTGGTGCGCTGCGTTTGGCGCGTTTTAACGTACAGGCCGGGGTTCCGGGGTATTTCATCGGTTTGCCGATTACGGCAGCGGGGGGCGTACTGGCTACGCTCGCACTCTATCACCAAGTATTCACTCCGGTATTGCTTGCCGTAAGTATGTTGCTGCTTGCCTTTTTGATGGTATCAAAGGTCAAGTATCCTAACTTTAAAAAAGTGGGGATTCCAAAGTCTGCTTACTGGATCACACCCATTATCATCGCGATTGTGGTTGTTGTAGCGATTAAGTATCCGCAGCAATTTCCAAAAATCGTCTTCCTGCCACTTGCTTTTTATGCACTGTACGGAATAAAAAAAAACGTTGACTTTCTCGTCAAAAAATTACGCAAGCGTAAAAACAAAGAGGAAGAATCCGTTCCGTTTGAATAGTTACGGCATAAAAAAACCCACACTTCAATGTGCGGGTTTTTCTTTTTTGTATGCAACTTTTTTTAGGGTTCATTCGTAATACGAGTAACGGACTTTTAAGACAGATTGAAGACACCCAAAGTATTCAGTCGGTTGGATTCTTTCTGAAGCACATCTTCTAGCTTAATGTCAGTAATATTGCACAGGGCAGTGAGGTAAAAGAGATTTTTGCCAAGCTCAGCAGTAACTACATCGCGACAATGCTCGCACAGCGGTCCGTTAAAGTGGGTGTCCAAATGGGACTTGTTGTCCTCCAGATTCTTGTTCGAATCGTACGTCTGTTTTTTGGCAACCACTTCGACACAGCCGCATTCGGTGATGGCTTTGGTCAGTGAACGGTTAATGCGGGATGCCGTTTCCTGAACTTTGGACATGACGTCCAGTACGCTACGATGTCTGATCAAAAGTTCGGATACTTGCGTTTGAAAGTCGTCTATGTTTCGATTGTCCATCTGGTTCACCTCTGCTTTAGGCTGTTGGTATCGTCATAATTTTCTCTCATTACGATACTGACATTATAAGAAGGGAGTCAGCTCCCTGTCAATTTAACATCGAAGGAAACGAGTGTTCCCGGGTTGACGAGAAAATGACAACTATGTTAAAATTTTTGGCTATTTGACATGGCAAAATCTTTTTTGCTATAGTGAGGGAAAGTAAAATGAAGCATTATAATGATTTGGAAAAAAATAGGGTTTTACTCTTAGGCTTCTGTCTATATTAGTAAAAGGAGGTGAAGGCATGTTACGCCGAGTAGGAAAATTCATTTTTGTTTTGATTGGTGGCGGATTAGGGTATCGCTTTGGTGACGAACTGTTTTCGTTGCTCGATCCACTGTTAAACTTTGGTGTAGTAGCCGGATCGCAATATATTGGAGCTGTACTAGGTGCCATCTTGTTTTTCTTTTTAGCGAATTGGGTTGTGGATTATGTTCTGCGCATCGTTCGATGGGGTGAAGAGACACTCGTCAAAATGCCGGTTGTCGATGTGATGTTCGGAGCGATGGGGTTGATTAGTGGTCTTATTATTGCATTCTTATTATTCCTGCCCATCAGTAAAATTCCGATTCCATTTGTAGGAGATCTTTTGCCGTTAATTGTTTCCGGGTTGCTCGGTTATTTGGGCTTCCAGGTAGGATTCCGCAAGCGGGACGAGATTATGTCGGTATTTTCGATTGGACGTAAGGATAAGAAAAAGGATAGTGCAACAACTGCCGCTAACTTGGAAAATAAAATTCTCGATACCAGTGTCATCATTGACGGACGCATCGCAGATATTTGCCGTACTGGCTTTCTGGAAGGGGTACTGGTCATTCCGGGATTTGTGCTAGAGGAACTGCAGCATATCGCCGATTCCTCCGATGTACTGAAGAGAAACCGCGGTCGTCGTGGTCTGGATATCTTGAACAAGATTCAAAAAGAAATGAAGGTAAAGGTCCAGATTTGGGAAGGCGATTTTGAAGAAGTATCCGAGGTGGACAGCAAGCTGATCAAGCTCGCTAAGCTCATTAACGGAAAGGTCGTAACAAACGACTTTAACCTGAACAAGGTATGTGAGCTGCAAGGTGTTGCGGTATTGAACATCAATGATTTGGCGAATGCAGTTAAGCCTGTAGTTTTACCTGGAGAAGAGATGAACGTTCAAGTCATCAAAGATGGGAAAGAGCATGGTCAGGGTGTCGCTTATCTGGACGATGGCACGATGATTGTTGTAGAAGGCGGACGAGAATACATCGGAAATGATGTCGATGTTCTCGTAACGAGTGTGCTGCAAACTTCAGCGGGACGCATGATCTTCGCCAAACCAAAGTTGCTGGAACGAGCGTTATAGAAAAGACAACAGGAGAGGGATGAATCAGTGAGTACGGGTGTCGTGATCGTTGCAGCCGGTTCGGGTAAACGAATGGGTGGACAACGAAACAAGTTGTGGTTACCGCTTGCGGGCGAGCCGATCTTGGCTCATACGGTACGTCTTTTTGCTACTCATCCCGACATTGATGAAGTCGTGCTAGTGGTGAGTGAAGCAGACCACGCAGAAGTAACGATCTTGATCTCGGCTGAAAAGCTGACGGTTGTGGTTACTCTGGGTGGAGCAGAGCGACAAGACAGTGTGAGAAATGGCTTGGCATCACTATCCGCAAATTGCGATTACGTACTAGTTCACGATGCTGCCCGTCCTTTCGTCACTCGCAAACAGATCAGTGACATGATCAAACAGGTGCAACAAGATCAGGCAACGATCATGGCAGTACCTGTCAAAGATACGATTAAAGTGGTGGGGGCAACAGGACTTGTAGAGTCAACCCCAGCACGGGAAAGCTTGTGGGCGGTTCAAACCCCACAAGCTTTTCGTATGTCTTTATTGCGAGAGGCACATCAGGCAGCAGAGGCAGCGGGGAAGCTGGGTACGGATGATGCGATGCTGGTTGAGTGGCTGGGTCATCCGGTATCGATTATGAACGGAAGCTATGAGAACATTAAGATTACTACGCCAGACGATCTGTGGTTTGGTGAAGAGATATTGCGGAAACGAAAGGGAGAGTAGCACATGCGTATTGGACAAGGTTTTGACGTGCATCAATTAGTAGAGGGGCGTCCATGCATTATCGGTGGCGTCACCATCCCGTATGAAAAAGGCTTGCTAGGGCATTCTGACGCGGATGTTCTCCTCCATGCGATTAGTGACGCGATTCTTGGAGCGATTGGTGAGGGGGATATTGGCCGTCATTTCCCAGATACAGACCCGGCTTTCAAGGATGCGGATAGCGTGAAGCTGCTGGAGCATGTATGGAAGTTGGTTCGGGAGCGCGGCTACCGTTTAGGAAACGTGGATGCAACGATCATTGCCCAAGCGCCGAAGATGGCGCCGTACATCCCGCAAATGTGTGAAGTCATTGCACGCGTGCTGGAGGCAGAAGATCTCTCGCAAGTGAATGTGAAAGCGACTACCTCCGAGAAACTCGGTTTTACAGGCAGAGGGGAAGGAATCGCTGCACAGGCAGTATGCTTGCTTGTCAAGTAGAAGGGCAAGGTGTAACATAAAGCCTTAGATACGTTTTTACTTAGGTCTAGGGTTTATAGCCTTTTACATTCATAAGGATGGTGCTACCAATGGCGAAAGAAATTCGCACTCGTTATGCGCCGAGTCCTACGGGGCATTTACACATCGGCGGTGCGCGAACAGCGCTCTTCAATTATCTTTTTGCGAAACATCACGGTGGTTCGTTCATCGTTCGGATTGAAGATACGGACCAAACGCGCAATAAGGAAAATGCGGACGAAGAGCAAATGAAAAACCTGAAATGGCTCGGCGTAACATGGGAAGAAGGTACAGACGTTGGTGGACCATATGGACCGTACCGTCAAACAGAACGCCTGGACATTTATCGGAAATATATCGATCAACTGCTGGCAGAAGGCAAAGCGTACTACTGCTACGCGACAAAAGAAGAGCTGGATGCAGAACGTGAAGAACAGCTCGCGCGTGGAGAAACACCACGCATTCTGGAAAAGCACCGCCATGTAACGGACGAGCAGCGTGCTCAGTACGAAGCAGAAGGGCGAGTGCCATCCATTCACTTCCTCGTTCTGGATGATCGCGAGTATGTCGTGAACGACCTGATTCGTGGCCAGGTAACATTCAACTCCAACGAGATGGGCGATTTCGTTATTTGCCGTCCGGATGGAATTCCTACATACAACTTCGCCGTTGTAGTGGACGACTATTTGATGAAAATTAGCCACGTCATTCGTGGAGAAGAGCATCTGTCCAACACGCCTCGTCAATTGATGATTTACGAAGCGTTTGGGTGGGAAGCGCCTGACTTTGCTCACTTGGCATTGATCCTCAACCAAGATGGCAAAAAGATGTCCAAGCGCGACGAGAGCATTCTTCAGTTCATTGAACAGTACCGTGACCTCGGCTTCTTGCCAGAAGCAATCGTGAACTTCCTTGTTCTTTTGGGATGGTCTCCAGGTGGCGAAGAAGAGATTTTCTTAATGGAAGATCTGATCAAGCTGTTCTCAATGGACCGCGTGAACAAGTCGCCAGCTGTGTTTGATGCAACGAAGATGAACTGGATGAACAACTTCTATTTGAAGCGTCAACCGCTGGATATGATTACAGATATGTGTATCCCGCATCTGCAAAAAGCTGGCTTCATCGAAGAGAATTTGTCTGCTGAGAAGCGCGAATGGGTTCGCAGTATCGTAGGCCTGTACCAAGAGCAAATGTCCTACTGTGCGCAAATCGTTCCGTTGGCAGCTCTTTTCTTCCTCGACGAAGTGGTGTACGATGAAGAAGCAACTCTGGTGCTAAAAGAACCGCAATTACCGGAAGTGCTTGCTTCCTTTGTGAAACACCTTTCTGCCCAAGATGCATATAATGTGGATGTTATTAAAGCGGTACTCAAAGACGTGCAAAAGGAAACGGGTTACAAAGGCAAGGCATTGTTCATGCCGGTCCGTGTAGGAGCAACTGGTCAGGCGCATGGTCGCGATCTGGCGGAGACGTTGTATCTGCTTGGACGTGACAAGGTGATTGCACGTGCAGAGCAAGTAATTGCAAACGGTCAGTAAGTATTGGCTGGTTTTCTTTTATAAATAATGAATGCGACGATCAGGAGAAGTACAACAGTCTGCACATCTACAGAGAGGATGGATAGGTGAGAGCCATCTGGTGTGCCCTGTATGGAAATGCCCCTGTGAGCGATGAGCTGAACCTATCTTTTTGAAAAGATATCAGTAGGCGCCATCGGCTTCCCGCCGTTATCGGGATATGAGCGAGATTTGCTCATGACTGTTGTGAGTTTTTCGTGACAGTGATGACGATCTAAGCAGAGTGGAACCACGGTAAACCCGTCTCTGTCCCTTCGTGTTTTTTGAGGGGATAGGGACGTTTTTTATTTTTTGAAAAGGTAGTTCAAAAAGTGGTTCTCGCTATTTTCTCAATGCTGAAAAGACAACTTTTTGAACCCTGACATTGAGGTTGAACGTGAGCAGGTAAATCAGGCAGGAGGTGCCACCCAAAAATGTTAGCACAGATGAGAGATGACATTCATGCTGTTTTTGAACGAGACCCGGCTGCGCGAAGTACGCTGGAAGTCGTTATGACCTATTCCGGTTTGCACGCGATATGGGGGCACCGGATTGCCCACAGGCTCTGGAAGGCTGAGCTGTGTACACTCGCCCGAATTGTCTCTCAACTATCCCGTTTTTTCACGGGAATTGAGATTCATCCGGGCGCAACAATTGGCCGCGGCCTGTTCATTGACCATGGCATGGGTGTTGTGATCGGAGAGACGTGCGAAATCGGAGACAATGTAACGATTTATCAAGGGGTTACACTCGGGGGAACAGGTAAGGAAAAAGGAAAGCGTCACCCTACAATCGGCAATGATGTCATTATTGCTACGGGAGCAAAAGTGTTGGGCTCCTTCAAAATTGGCGATAATTCAAAGATAGGGGCTGGTGCCGTTGTCTTGCAGGAGGTACCGCCTAACTCGACCGTAGTAGGAATCAAGGGACGCATCGTCATCCAGGATGGCAAGCGGGTCAAAAATGATCTGGACCATGTAAACATGCCAGACCCGGTAGCGGATACGATTCGTATGATGCAAAAGGAAATTGATCAGTTACGCAAAGAAATGGAGCTTTTGAGGGAGGATAAAAAGAACGATGGGCATTCAGTTGACTAACACGATGACGCGGCGAAAGGAACCGTTTCACACATTGGAGCCAGGGAAGGTAAAAATGTACGTGTGCGGTCCGACCGTGTACAACTACATCCACATTGGAAATGCGCGCCCTGCCATTGTATTTGATACACTTCGCCGTTACTTGAAATATCGTGGCTACGAAGTGACATTCGTGCAAAATATTACGGACGTAGATGACAAACTGATTCGTGTGGCGAATCAGGAAGGTGTCACTGTCAAAGAAGTGGCGGATCGATACACGGATGCGTACAACGCTGATCTGAAATCACTAAACGTACTGCCACCTGATATTCAACCGCGAGTGATGCAGACTATTCCGGAGATCATTGAATTCGTGCAAGGGCTGATTGAAAAGGGCTTTGCCTACGAGAGTGAAGGTGACGTCTATTTCCGCACGGGACGTTTTCAGGAATACGGAAAACTTTCGCATCAACCGTTGGATGATTTGCAGGCAGGTGCTCGTGTAGAAATCAACGAGAAAAAGGAACATCCCCTGGACTTTGTCCTTTGGAAAGCGGCCAAGACCGGAGAAGTTACCTGGGGCAGTCCGTGGGGCGAAGGAAGACCGGGATGGCATATTGAGTGCTCGGCTATGGCCCTGAAGTTTTTGGGTGAGGAAATCGATATCCATGCGGGCGGAACAGACCTTGTGTTCCCACACCACGAGAACGAAATTGCCCAGTCAGAATGCTTTACGGGTAAAGTCTTTGCTCGCTACTGGTTACACAATGGCATGCTCAATATCGATAACGAAAAAATGTCCAAATCCCTCGGGAATTTCTTGCTTGCACGCGATCTTTCGGAGAAATTCGGCGGTCAATTAATTCGCTTCTTTATGCTTCAGGGGCACTATCGCAACCCGATCAATTTTAGCGAAGAGTTGATTGAACAGGCGGCTAATGGTCTAGATAGAATTAAGACCGCGTATACGAATCTGTCTCATCGTCTGGATACCGTGCGCGCAGAAGAGCCGAATGATCAGGCACAGGAGCAGGCACGAATCATTGGAGAGCTTCGTGAGCGTTTCATTGCTGAGATGGATGATGATATCAATACAGCGAATGCCATTACCGTTATTTTTGACGTCGTGAAGGAAGCCAACCTGTATTTGCGTCATCAAAATGTAGGCGAAACCGAAGTTCGTGCGTACATGGATTTGTTGGTGGAGTTGACGGAGGTTCTTGGTCTTGAAATTGCAGAAGAGCAGGAGCTGTTGGATAGTGAGATTGATGCGTTGATCGAAGAGCGCACAGAAGCTCGCAAAGCAAGAAACTTTGCCCGTTCTGACGAAATCCGCGATCTGCTCGCAGCAAAAGGAATCGTGCTGGAGGACACGCCACAAGGTGTTCGCTGGCGTCGAAAATAAGGGGCCGAAGAAAATAGATGCAAAAAGAAGAACTAACCCGAGATCCTAATCTGACAAATCCACTCGTGCTTGCCTTCCTCGGGGATGCTACCTATTCGCATTGTGTTAGGTATCATTTGATCGCCAAGGGGCTGGTTAAACCAAACCAGCTCCACAAGGCGGCCAACCGCTATGTTTCAGCGAAAGCACAGGCCAATGTGTTGTTGACGTTAATGCCCACATTGCCGGAGGAAGAATTGAATGTAGTGAAGCGGGGGCGGAATGCCAAATCCGGTTCCAGTGCCAAAAACGCCGATATTATCGACTACCGTCATGCAACGGCTTTTGAAGCATTGATCGGGTACCTGTACTTGTGTGGAAAAGAAGAGCGGATCGCTGAAATTGTGCTGCAGGCTTTTGCCATAGTGGAAGGAGAATCGTGAAATGAGTGAAGAGTGGATTCTGGGGAAAAACCCCGTCATCGAGGCTTTGCGATCGGGTCGTACGATCAATAAGATTTGGGTTGCAGAGGGAACGAATAAAAATTTGATGGGACCTGTCTTTGCTTTGGCAAAAGAACAGGGTGTCATTGTGACGACAGCGAACCGCAAAAAGCTGGATCAGCTCGTGTCGACGGACAACCATCAGGGTGTAGTGGCTTCTGTTGCTGCTTACGATTACGTAGAAGTAGACGATATTTTGAAGCGGGCAGAGGAAAAAAACGAGGCGCCGTTCATTTTGCTGTTGGACGAGCTGGAAGATCCGCATAACCTCGGTTCGATCATGCGTACAGCCGATGCAGTCGGTGCTCATGGTGTCATCATTCCGAAACGACGTTCTGTCAGTCTTACGGCAACAGTGGCAAAAGCTTCGGCAGGGGCGATCAACTACGTGCCGGTAGCGCGAGTGACGAATTTGGTTCGTACCATGGAAGAGCTCAAAGAACGCGGTGTTTGGATCGCAGGAACAGACGCGAGTGCCAAACAAGATTTCCGCCAGGGTGATTATACGATGCCGCTCGCGATTGTCATTGGCAGCGAAGGAAAAGGCATGAGTCGCCTCGTTCGGGAAAACTGTGATTTTCTGTACAGCCTTCCGATGGCGGGCAATGTTACCTCACTCAACGCTTCTGTAGCAGCTGCCTTGTTGATGTATGAAGTCTATCGCTCCAGGAGTCCAATTCCAACGCGGGTGAAATGACATGTCAAAACGAAAAGCCAAGCAGCTGTTGATCGTAGATGGATACAATATCATCGGCGCCTGGCCCGATCTGCGCCTGCTGAAGGATCAAGAGCGGATGGACGAGGCGCGTGATCAGTTGATCGCAAAAATGGCAGAATACCAGAGCTACACAGGGACGAAGGTTATCATCGTTTTCGATGCGTACAACGTTCCTGGCATTGGCCGTCAAATGGAAGACTTCCAGGTTGAAGTCTATTTCACGAAGAAAAAGGAGACGGCTGACGAAAAAATAGAGCAGTTAGTCTCCGAATTTCACAATAAAAATCGACAAATTTATGTGGCAACTTCTGACTATACGTCACAACGTGTCATATTTGGGCAGGGAGCTTTGCGCAAATCTGCCCGGGAGTTGTTGCTCGATATGGAAAATGCGGGGAAAGAAATCAAGAAACAAGTCGAAAAAACGCAAGAAGACGGCTTCTCCAGGCGGATTACGCTGAATGATGAAATAGCGAAAATATTCGAAAAATGGAGAAGGGAATAACTTGGATTCGGTTGACGCTTTTTTACGGCATCATGTATAATAGCGCTATCTATTGGAGAAACCGGTTGGCGGAGGGATCATTTGTGAGTGTTGACCTCAAGGAGTTAAAACATGCCCAATATGAACTAATGACCGACGAAGAAGTAGTCGACCTGGTTCGCGATAATGACGCCGAAGCTTTGGAGTATTTGATCAACAAATACAAAAACTTCGTCCGTGCCAAAGCGAGATCCTATTTTCTTATTGGGGCTGACCGCGAAGACATCGTGCAGGAAGGGATGATCGGACTGTACAAGTCTATTCGCGACTTCCGAGGAGACAAGCTCACGTCGTTCAAAGCATTTGCCGAGTTGTGTATTACCCGTCAGATCATTACCGCGATCAAGACGGCGACACGCCAAAAGCACATCCCGCTCAATTCTTACGTGTCACTGGACAAGCCTATCTACGATGAAGATTCTGACCGCACGCTACTCGATGTGATCTCGGGAACAAAAGTGACCGATCCAGAGGAGTTGTTTATCAATCGGGAAGAGTTCGATGATATCGAGGGCAAAATGAGTGAAATCTTGAGTGATTTGGAGCGCCAGGTTCTCATGCTCTATTTGGATGGACGATCCTATCAACAGATTGCCGTCGAGCTGAAGCGTCACGTCAAGTCTATTGATAATGCATTGCAGCGAGTAAAGCGCAAGCTAGAGCGCTATTTGGAAGGAAGAGAGATTCATCTGTAGAGAATCTCTCTTTTTATTTTGGAAGCAAAAGGACTTCTTCTTGTCAAGTCATTTTGTTTGACATGGGTATTTCGGTATGATAAATTTATTTAGGTAGCCATAGACTTTTATCTCTCTGTTCTATGGTTACTTAGGTGAATGAAATGGTCTGGAAAAAGTAGCGGTTTTCCCGTACTATTTATCATCGGGGTACTTTTAACTAATAGCAGGTTTGAAATGAGATGGAGGTGGCAATAAATGCGAGTAAACATCACGTTGGCGTGCACCGAGTGTGGCGAGCGTAACTATATCTCCACGAAGAACAAGCGCACCACTACTGAACGTGTTGAACTGAAAAAGTATTGCTCCCGTGACAAGAAGCAAACCCTTCATCGCGAGACGAAGTAATGGTTGATGCGACGAAGTCAGGGGGTGGCAAAGTGGGTTTTTTATCACGAATCGGAGCCAGTTTTCGCCGTACCGGTGGTTTTTTTAGTGACGTAATGTCCGAACTAAAGAAAGTCCGTTGGCCTAACCGTAAAGAGTTGACAACCTATACGCTTGTTGTACTCGTTACGGTTGTGCTCCTGGCAATATTCTTCTTCGTCGTTGATTTGGGTATCTCGCGCTTGATCGATTTGATTCTAGGAACGTAATTATGCAAGTCTTAGGAGGGACGGACGGTTATCGTCCTGTTGGATATGGAAAAAGCATGGTATGTACTTCATACGTACTCAGGTTACGAAAACAAGGTTAAGACAAATCTGGAGAAGCGACTCGAGTCGATGGGCATGGAAGACAAGATCTTTCGCGTTCTTGTTCCCACTGAAGAAGAGGTGGAAACCAAGGATGGTAAGAAGCGCACCGTCACGAAAAAAGTGTTTCCTGGATACGTCCTTGTTGAAATGGTGATGACGGACGACTCTTGGTATGTCGTGCGCAACACTCCTGGGGTTACCGGCTTTGTCGGATCCACGGGCGCCGGCTCTAAGCCGACAGCGCTGCGTCCTGAAGAGGCCGATACGATTCTCAAGCAAATGGGAATCGAAATTCCCAAGATCAGAGTCGATTATGCTCTCCGCGATATGGTGCGCGTCATAGATGGTCCATTTTCCAATCGCACCGGGGAGATTATCGAGATTCACCCGGACAGGCAGAAGGTTCGCGTATTGGTGGACATCTTCGGTCGCGAAACACCGGTAGAGCTAGACTTTACACAAGTTCAAAAATTGGATTAGGATTCAACTTGAAAAGTATCGCGCTATGTGGTACATTTCATTTTGTTTTAACAATCCCACAACATTAATTGGGGTTTCTTGCACTCTCACTATAGATCGAAAGTCTTTTACATAGAGACTTTCAAAAAACGGTGGGAGGGGGCATTCCCCCGTAATAACCACATGTGAAGTAAGGAGGTGTGTTACGTGGCTAAGAAGGTTATCCGCGTAATTAAATTACAAATCCCAGCAGGTAAAGCGAATCCTGCACCTCCAGTAGGTCCGGCTCTCGGTCAAGCTGGTGTAAACATCATGGGATTCTGTAAAGAATTCAATGCTCGCACTGAAAGCGAAGTAGGTATGATCATTCCGGTGGAAATCACCGTGTTTGAAGACCGTTCTTTCACTTTTATCACAAAAACTCCTCCAGCTGCAGTTCTGTTGAAGAAAGCTGCTGGTATCGAGTCCGGTTCTGGCGTACCAAACAAAACAAAGGTTGCTACGCTGAAGCGTGATAAAGTTCGTGAAATCGCAGAACTGAAGCGTCCTGACCTGAATGCTGCATCCGTAGAAGCGGCTATGCGCATGGTAGAAGGTACAGCTCGTTCTATGGGTATCGTAATCGAAGACTAATTGTCTTGAGTGCAAGGGGGCACAGACGTTGTGCCCCCCTGTCTGTGGGAGGATCAACCGCTACGACCACATTGAAGGGAGATTTAATCATGGCGAAAAAAGGTAAGAAATATCAAGAGGCTGTAAAGCTCGTTGATAAAAACAAAGTATACGAAGTAGCAGAAGGTATTGAGCTGGTTAAAAAAGCAGCTACTGCTAAGTTCGATGAAACTGTTGAAGCAGCTTTCCGTTTGGGTGTAGACCCTAAGCGTGCTGACCAACAAATCCGTGGCGCTGTTGTATTGCCACATGGTACTGGTAAAGTACAACGTGTTCTTGTATTCGCTAAAGGCGAAAAAGCAAAAGATGCAGAAGCAGCTGGCGCAGACTTCGTAGGCGATGCAGACATGATCGCGAAAATTCAAGGTGGCTGGTTCGACTTTGACGTTGTAGTAGCTACTCCTGACATGATGGGTGAAGTAGGTAAATTGGGTCGTGTACTCGGTCCAAAAGGCCTGATGCCAAACCCTAAGACCGGTACTGTTACTTTCGATGTAACAAAAGCGGTTAACGAAATCAAAGCAGGTAAAATTGAGTACCGCGTAGACAAAGCAGGTAACATCCACGCTCCGATCGGTAAAGCATCCTTCGATGCTGACAAGCTGGCTGACAACCTGGCTGCTCTGACTGACGCACTGAACCGCGCGAAACCAGCTGCAGCAAAAGGTGTTTACATGAGAAATGTGACACTGAGCTCCACTATGGGCCCTGGTGTACGCGTAGCTGTAAAATAATGACACTTGACTTCCTTTATGGGAGTTGTTAAGATAGTCCCTGTTGATGAAAAGAATATGCCGTAGACAGAAGGCGCGGTGCTTGTGAGAGTAACGCTTAATATCCCTCCGAGGCGTGTAATGTACGAATGAGGAAACGCTGCTTTCCTTTGACGATATAGCATTATGCCCTCGTGAGTCTGCGAGGGCATTCTTCATTTTCTAGGATTAGAGCACGGGAGGTGTAATCAATGGCAGAAATTCGTCCAACCGTTATTCGTGAAGAAAAGGTACAAGCGATCAACGAAATCGCAGCTAAGCTTCGCGAAAGCCAAACTACAGTGGTAGCTGACTACCGCGGTCTGACAGTAGCACAAGTAACTGAGCTCCGTAAGCAATTGCGTGAAGCTGGTGTTGAGTTCCAGGTGTTGAAAAACTCCCTGACTCGTTTGGCTACTGAGAAGGAAAGCCTGACTGAACTGGATCAATATCTGACTGGACCAAACGCTCTGGCGTTCTCCAAAGACGATATCATCGCTCCAGCGAAAGTTATCGCTGAATTCGCTAAGAAAAACGACAAGCTGGAAATCAAGGGTGGCGTTATCGAAGGTAAAGTAGTTGATGCTGAGCAAATTAAAGCTCTGGCTTCCCTACCAAACCGCGAAGGTCTCTTGTCCATGCTTCTCTCCGTCCTGCAAGCTCCTATGCGCAACGTTGCATTGGCAGTCAAAGCAGTGGCAGAACAAAAAGAAGGTCAAGGCGCGTAATCGTCTGATCGGCTAATTTCAAAAAAATACTATTCCTTGAATGGAGGATTTACAAATGTCTAAAGACCAAATCTTGGAAGCCATTAAAGGCATGTCCGTTCTCGAACTGAACGATCTGGTAAAAGCAATCGAAGAAGAATTCGGCGTAACTGCTGCTGCTCCTGTAGCTGTAGTTGCTGGTGGCGGAGCAGAAGCTGCTGCTGAGCAAACTGAATTCACTGTTAACCTGGTAAGCGGCGGCGCTTCCAAAATCAACGTAATTAAAGTTGTTCGCGAGCTGACTGGCTTGGGTCTGAAAGAAGCAAAAGACCTGGTAGACAACGCTCCAAAAACACTCAAAGAGGGCGTTTCCAAAGACGAAGCAGAAGCTCTCAAAGCAAAACTCGAAGAAGCTGGCGCACAAGTAGAAGTAAAGTAAGTTAGCTTCCTTTAGGATATCCCCTTGCCTGCGGCAGGGGGATTTTCTATAAGCTTTTGATGATAGAGGTTTTCGTAAACGATGAGGAAGGGTGAATCACACGTGGCAGACCATTACTATACC
Source organism: Brevibacillus porteri (assembly GCF_003013475.1). Lineage (GTDB taxonomy): Bacteria > Bacillota > Bacilli > Brevibacillales > Brevibacillaceae > Brevibacillus > Brevibacillus porteri. The sequence goes on along the minus strand of NZ_PXZO01000037.1, from coordinate 45,777 downwards.
AATCAACCGGGTGCTGCACATGATGAACAGCAATTTACGTTCAATCTCCGTGGTAATGAACTTCGCTTCATAACGGATGCTGGCGTTTTTTCCCGAGACCGGATTGACTTTGGAAGTGTATTGCTCATCGAGAACATGGAAATCTCCAGTCATGCGCGTGTGCTGGATGTGGGATGCGGGTATGGTCCGATGGGGTTGACGGCTGCCAAGCTTGCTGATCATGGTCGGGTGACGATGATCGACGTGAACGAGCGTGCGGTTAACCTGGCTCGTCGTAATGCAGAAGCAAATGGAATAAAAAATGTTGAGGTTCGAGTGAGTGATGTATACAGCGGCGTGCAAGGCGAGCAGTTTGATGTCATTCTGACCAATCCGCCGATTCGTGCGGGTAAGGAAATCGTTCATCGCATTTTTGTAGAGGGATACGACCTGTTGGTAGAAGGCGGAGAAATGTGGGTTGTCATTCAGAAGAAGCAAGGAGCCCCATCCGCATTGAAGAAGCTACAGGAAACGTACCGCGAAGTAATAGAAATTGATCGGGAAAAAGGCTATCACATATTCAGGGCAATCAAATAAGCAAGAAGAAATCATTAGAAAAGTTTTCTTGACGTGAATAATTGAATGTGATAGCATTATAAAATGTCAATATGGGATAAATGTCTATTTTTCAGCAATTCCCTGTCTGTCAAGCGTTTCTACTTTTTTCCTGAGATAGGAATGTTTGCGTGAAAACATGGGAATTCTTTTAAAATAGAGTTTCTCTGGGTTAAAAATGGTTGAAGCTGCTTTAACCCATTTTTATTTTTAGGCATTCGAATGCGACTGAAAGAAGTTGCCGAATGCCGAGTTTCTATGTGTGAAAACACAACCTGAGGGGTGAATAAGTTGGCAGGTAAAGTGATTCAAAGTGGCCGACACCGCCAGCGTCGTACGTATTCACGTATTAACGAAGTGCTGGGCCTTCCAAATCTCATCGAGATTCAACAAAAGTCCTACCAGTGGTTCCTTGATGAGGGGCTCCGTGAGATGTTCCAAGACATTTCGCCAATCCAGGACTTCACAGGTAATCTCGTGCTGGAGTTTATCGACTACAGTTTGGGAGAGCCGAAGTACGATGTTGACGAGTCGAAAGAACGTGACGTCACCTATGCGGCGCCTCTGCGTGTGAAGGTACGTTTGTTGAACAAAGAGACGGGAGAAGTGAAGGAACAAGAAGTCTTCATGGGGGATTTCCCGCTCATGACCGAAACGGGAACCTTCATTATTAATGGTGCTGAGCGCGTTATTGTCAGCCAGCTTGTTCGTTCCCCCAGTGTATATTACAACACCAAAGTGGACAAAAACGGCAAGCAGACGTTTACAGCTACAGTAATCCCGAACCGGGGTGCTTGGCTGGAGCTGGAGACCGATGCGAAAGACGTAATTTATGTCCGCATCGACCGTACGCGAAAAATCCCGGTAACGGTTCTTTTGCGTGCGTTGGGCTTTGGTTCTGACATCGAGATTCTCAACTTGCTGGGTGAAGATGAATACATCAAGAACACGCTGGAAAAAGACAATACCGATTCTACGGAAAAAGCGCTCATCGAAATCTACGAGCGTCTTCGTCCGGGCGAGCCGCCAACAGTCGAAAATGCGAAGAGCCTCTTGATCTCTCGTTTCTTCGACCCTAAGCGCTATGACCTGGCTTCTGTTGGTCGTTACAAAATGAACAAGAAGCTTCATCTGAAAAACCGTCTGTACAACCAACGTTTGGCTGAAACATTGATCGATACCACTACAGGTGAAATTTTCGCCGAAGCAGGTCAAATGATTGACCGTCGTGTATTGGAGCGCATTGTGCCAGCTCTGGAAGGCAGCATCGGATTTATTGACGTTCGCACGCATGGCGGCGTTCTGGAAGATGAAGCAATCCATTTACAATCTATCAATATTTTCTCTCCGATCGAAGATGGCAAGATCATCAAAGTAATCGGAAACGGAAATGTAGATAAGTCCTTCAAGCATATTACGCCAGCGGATATCGTATCGGCGATCAACTATTTCATGAATCTGCTGCACAGTGTTGGTTCCACAGACGATATCGACCACTTGGGTAACCGTCGTCTGCGATCCGTGGGTGAGCTTCTGCAGAACCAGTTCCGTATCGGTTTGTCCCGTATGGAGCGTGTAGTTCGTGAGCGTATGTCCATCCAGGATCAGAACCAAATTACACCGCAAGCTCTCATTAACATCCGTCCAGTGATTGCATCACTGAAGGAGTTCTTTGGTAGCTCGCAGTTGTCTCAGTTCATGGATCAAACAAACCCATTGGCTGAGCTGACGCACAAACGCCGTCTGTCCGCACTCGGACCTGGTGGTTTGACGCGTGAGCGCGCGGGCTTCGAAGTGCGTGACGTTCACCATTCCCACTACGGTCGTATGTGTCCAATTGAGACGCCGGAGGGACCAAACATTGGTTTGATCAACTCCCTGTCTTCCTTTGCACGCATTAACGATTACGGATTCATCGAAACGCCTCGTCGGAAAGTAGATCCGGAAACAGGCTTCGTGTTGACTGATATCAGCTATTTGACGGCTGATGAAGAAGACGTGTTTAACGTAGCGCAGGCAAATCAGCCGCTTGATCACGATGGCCGTTTCGTAAACGACATGGTTATCTGCCGTCGTAAAGGTGAGATCTTGAGCGTACCGCGCGACAAGGTAGACTTCATGGACGTATCGCCAAAGCAGGTTGTATCCGTAGCGACTGCGCTGATTCCGTTCCTCGAGAACGATGACGCCAACCGCGCACTGATGGGTTCAAACATGCAGCGGCAGGCCGTTCCGCTTTTGATTCCACAAGCACCGTTTGTCGGTACTGGTATGGAGCATAAAGCAGCGCAAGACTCCGGCGTGGCGATCGTTGCCAAGAATCCGGGTCAAGTAGAGCGCGTAACGGCCCGCGAAATCTGGATTCGTCGTTACCAAGAAATCGACGGTAGAAAAGTTGCCGGCGATCTCGATAAATACAAAATGCACAAGTTTATCCGTTCCAACCAAGGTACCTGCATCAACCAGCGTCCAATTGTAAGCACTGGAGACTGGATTGAAAAAGGCGATATCATTGGGGACGGCCCATCCACTGAAAAAGGTGAATTGGCTCTCGGTCGTAACGTAATCGTTGCGTTTATGACGTGGGAAGGATACAACTACGAAGACGCGATTCTTCTGAGTGAAAAACTTGTAAAAGATGACGTGTATACGTCTATCCATATTGAAGAATACGAGTCCGAAGCTCGCGACACCAAGCTGGGTCCAGAGGAAATCACTCGCGATATTCCAAACGTCGGGGAAGATGCTCTGAAAAACCTGGACGAACGCGGTATCATCCGTGTTGGTGCGGAGATTCAGGACGGCGACATTCTCGTTGGTAAGGTTACTCCTAAAGGGGTTACTGAGCTGACAGCAGAAGAACGCCTCTTGCATGCCATCTTCGGTGAAAAGGCTCGTGAAGTTCGTGATACATCCCTGCGCGTACCGCATGGTGGTTCCGGTATCATCGTAGACGTAAAAGTATTTACGCGTGAGAATGGCGACGAATTGCCACCAGGCGTAAACCAACTCGTTCGCGTTTACATCGCCCAAAAACGGAAAATCTCCGTGGGTGACAAAATGGCCGGTCGACATGGTAACAAAGGGGTTATCGCCCGCATCATGGCGGAAGAAGATATGCCGTTCCTTCCAGATGGCTCTCCAGTAGAGATCGTACTCAACCCGTTGGGCGTACCATCGCGTATGAACATCGGTCAGGTATTGGAGACTCACTTAGGTATGGCAGCGAAGCTTCTGGGTATCCACGTAGCAACGCCGGTATTCGACGGTGCACGTCAGGCAGAAGTATTCGAAACGTTGGAAGAAGCAGGTCTGGATCGTGACGGAAAAACGATCTTGTTTGATGGTCGTACAGGTGAACCATTTGACCGCCGTGTAACAGTTGGTTGTGTATACATGCTGAAACTGGCTCACTTGGTCGATGATAAAATCCATGCTCGTTCTACAGGTCCTTACTCTCTTGTTACGCAACAGCCATTGGGTGGTAAAGCTCAATTTGGTGGTCAGCGTTTCGGGGAGATGGAGGTTTGGGCATTGGAAGCATACGGTGCTGCCTACACCTTGCAAGAAATCCTCACTGTCAAGTCGGATGACGTCGTGGGTCGCGTGAAAACGTACGAAGCGATCGTTAAGGGCGAAAATGTTCCAGAACCAGGTGTTCCAGAGTCCTTCAAGGTATTGATCAAGGAACTCCAGAGCTTGGGTATGGACGTGAAGATTCTGTCCGGTGATGAGCAGGAGATTGAAATGCGTGAAATGGAAGACGAGGATGAAGGTAACGGTGAGAAACTGAACCTCGTTCTCGAAGGCGGAAGCTTGAACGAAGAGTAAGATTCCGGTACCAAGGGAGGTAACGCCCTGTGATTGACGTGAACAACTTCGAATATATGAAGATCGGCTTGGCTTCCCCCGATAAGATCCGTTCGTGGTCTTTCGGGGAAGTAAAGAAGCCAGAGACGATCAACTACCGCACACTGAAACCGGAAAAAGACGGCTTGTTCTGCGAACGCATCTTTGGACCAACCAAGGACTGGGAATGCCATTGCGGTAAATACAAGCGTGTTCGTTATAAAGGTGTAGTGTGCGACCGTTGTGGCGTGGAAGTAACCCGCGCCAAAGTACGGCGTGAGCGTATGGGGCACATTGAGCTGGCTGCCCCAGTTTCTCACATCTGGTACTTCAAAGGGATTCCAAGTCGTATGGGCTTGGTGCTCGACATGTCCCCTCGTTCCTTGGAGGAAGTTATCTACTTTGCTTCTTACGTAGTAACCGATCCAGGTGACACTCCTCTCGATAAAAAGCAATTGCTCTCCGAAAAAGAGTTTCGCAACTATCGTGAGAAATACGGCCACTCCTTCCAAGCGATGATGGGAGCAGAAGCGATTAAGCGCCTGCTTGCTGAAATCGATCTGGATAAAGATGTGGAAACGTTAAAAGAAGATTTGAAAACGGCACAAGGACAGCGTCGCAACCGTGCGATCAAGCGTCTGGAAGTGCTCGAGGCATTCCGCAACTCCGGTAACCACCCGGATTGGATGGTTCTCGACGTACTGCCGGTTATCCCGCCGGAGCTTCGTCCAATGGTTCAGTTGGATGGTGGACGTTTTGCCACTTCCGACTTGAATGACCTGTATCGCCGTGTAATCAACCGTAATAACCGTCTGAAGCGCCTGCTCGAACTGGGTGCTCCTGACATTATCGTACAAAACGAGAAACGCATGCTGCAGGAAGCAGTAGACGCGCTCATCGATAACGGTCGTCGTGGACGTCCGGTAACGGGACCAGGTAACCGTCCTTTGAAATCTCTCAGCCACATGCTGAAAGGTAAACAAGGTCGTTTCCGTCAAAACCTGCTCGGTAAGCGTGTTGACTACTCCGGTCGTTCCGTTATCGTTGTAGGACCTAACCTGAAGATGTATCAGTGCGGTTTGCCAAAAGAAATGGCGCTGGAGCTCTTCAAGCCGTTCGTGATGAAAGAGCTGGTTTCCAAAGGCCTCGCTCACAACATCAAGAGCGCAAAGCGCAAGGTTGAGCGCGTTCAGCCAGAAGTTTGGGACGTTCTCGAAGACGTTATTCGCGAGCACCCGGTACTGTTGAACCGTGCCCCCACCTTGCACCGTCTGGGTATCCAGGCTTTCGAACCAGTTCTGGTTGAAGGTCGTGCGATCCGTCTGCATCCGCTCGTTTGTACAGCGTACAACGCGGACTTCGACGGTGACCAAATGGCGGTTCACGTTCCGTTGTCTGCTGAGGCACAGGCGGAAGCCCGTATCCTCATGCTGGCAGCGCAAAACATCTTGAACCCGAAAGACGGTAAGCCGGTAGTAACGCCATCCCAGGATATGGTGCTTGGTTCCTACTACCTGACGCTGGAACGCGAAGGCGACAAAGGCGAGGGTACGATTTATCGCGATCCTCACGATGCGATTGCCGCTTATCAGCAAGGCTTTATCAGCCTGCATACGCGCATCGCTCTGCCAGCGAAACGCCTGAACAAAACCAGCTTTACTGAGCGTCAAGAGAACGCGCTGATCGTAACGACAGTAGGTAAAGTAATCTTCAACGAAATTTTCCCTGCTGATTTGCCGTTCATCAATGCACCGACTAGGGCTAACCTGCAAACGATGGTTCCAGATGAGTGCTTTGTATTTGATAAAGGTACAAATGTTTCGGAGTTCATTAAAAACCTCCCAGATCCGGGTGCTGTTAAAAAAGGATTCTTGGGAACCATTATTTCCGAGTGCTTCCGTCGCTTCGGTACGATGAAAACATCCATGATCCTCGACAGAATTAAGGAATTGGGCTTCACGTATTCGACGAAAGCAGGTATTACGATTGCCGTAGCGGACATCGCGGTACCAGGAAAGAAAAAAGACATCCTTGATGCGGCAGATGAGAGAGTTGCAACTGTCATGACGCAATTCCGTCGTGGTTTAATTACCGAAGACGAGCGTTACGACCGCGTTATCTCTATCTGGTCCAAGGCCAAGGATGAGGTAACAGAAGTATTGATGAAGTCCATGGATAAGTTCAATGCGATCTTCATGATGGCGAACTCCGGTGCCCGTGGTAACGTATCCCAGATCACTCAGCTGGCTGGTATGCGCGGTCTGATGGCAAACCCATCCGGTCGAATCATCGAGTTGCCGATTAAATCCAACTTCCGTGAGGGTCTGACGGTATTGGAATACTTTATCTCCACGCACGGTGCGCGTAAAGGTCTCGCCGATACAGCGTTGCGTACAGCGGACTCGGGGTACCTGACTCGTCGTCTGGTAGACGTTGCTCAAGACGTGATCGTACGCGAAACCGATTGTGGAACAGATAAAGGTATCCGAGTAACAGCAATCAAGGATGGTAAAGAAGAAATCGAGAAGCTGTCTGACCGTCTGACAGGACGTACTTGCTTCGAGACTTTGCGCCACCCTGAGACGAAAGAAATTATCGTGCACCGCAATGAGGAGATCTCTGAAGAGGTTGCCGAGTATATCGAAAAAGAAGGTATTACTTCCGTATATATCCGTAACGTACTTGCTTGCCGCACCAGCCATGGTGTCTGCAAACTGTGCTACGGACGCAACCTGGCGACAGGTGCCGAGGTGGAAGTGGGAGAAGCGGTTGGTATTATCGCTGCTCAGTCCATTGGTGAGCCGGGTACCCAGCTGACCATGCGTACCTTCCATACCGGTGGGGTTGCGGGAGACGATATTACCCAAGGTTTGCCGCGTATTCAGGAGTTGTTCGAAGCGCGTAATCCAAAAGGGCAAGCAGTCATCTCCGAGATCGATGGTGAAGTCGTCGACATTCGCGAAGGGAAAGATCGTCGCGAAATCGAAGTACGTGGAGAAGCGGAAAATAAAGTGTATGCAGCACCGTATGGCTCTCGCATCAAGGTTTCTGTTGGTGTCAAGCTGAATGCTGGTGATGAGCTCACGGAAGGTTCCGTAGACCCGAAAGAAATGCTCAAAGTTCGTGGCATGCGCGGCGTTTCCAACTACATCTTGCAAGAGGTACAAAAAGTTTACCGTATGCAAGGGGTAGAAATTAACGACAAGCACGTTGAGGTTATGATTCGCCAGATGCTGCGCAAACTGCGTGTCATCGACAGCGGAGATACTGACCTCTTGCCAGGCTCCTATGTTGAGGTACCAGAATTTGAAGTAGCGAACACAAAAGCGCTCATGGAAGGCAGAAGTCCAGCAGTAGGTCGTCCGGTTCTTCTCGGGATCACCAAAGCATCCCTCGAAACCGACTCCTTCCTGTCGGCAGCATCCTTCCAGGAGACGACTCGTGTTCTTACCGATGCAGCGATCAAAGGAAAAGTGGACCGCTTGCTAGGTTTGAAAGAGAACGTTATTATCGGGAAGCTGGTTCCAGCAGGTACCGGTATGTCACGTTACCGCAATGTAAAAGTTGCTAGCCAAGTAGATTACGAAGCAGAGCTGGAAGCAGCGAAGGCTGAGCAAGAAGCAGTTTCTGTAGAGTAATTGCGGGAAAAGCGCCCATCACCAATTGGTGGGCGCTTTCCTAAATAAAAAATATCAAATGGGCGTTGACAACAACTAGCCCACCTGATATTATATTCAAGTGTGCCTGACATCTGTACTTTGGAGGATATGAGAATCATGTCTTATGAAAAAGTCGAGCGGGCCAAGGACTTGACAATCGGCATTAAGCAGACGATTAAAGCTGTTGAAAGCCAACAGGTAGAAGCAGTGTATATCGCTGTCGATGCAGATAAGCGTTTGACCCAAAAAGTCGAGCTCCTTTGCAAAGAGAAGGGTGTTCCAGTCATCCATGTAGATTCCATGCGTCGTTTAGGCAAAGCGTGCGGAATTGAAGTGGGGGCAGCTACTGCTGCGATTAAAAAAAGTGGTTGACGATGTTTTTGTCTGTGATTACACGTTGCGTAATACTGGACAAGGACTTTCTATTTGACCTAAAAATGACTCACCTGGATCTGTGGTCTTGAAGATTGGGTATTAAGAAGGGAGGTAACATCATGCCTACAATTAACCAATTGGTGCGTAAAGGTCGCGAGGATAAGGTTGTGAAGTCGAAGTCCCCAGCTCTTCAAAAGGGGTACAACAGCTTCAAGAAAAGCCAAACCAACCAAAGCTCTCCTCAAAAACGTGGTGTTTGCACTCGTGTAGGTACCATGACTCCGAAAAAACCGAACTCCGCGTTGCGTAAATACGCTCGTGTGCGTTTGACAAACGGAATCGAGGTAACAGCTTACATCGGTGGTATTGGCCACAACCTGCAAGAACATAGCGTCGTGCTGGTGCGCGGCGGTCGTGTAAAAGACTTGCCAGGGGTACGCTACCATATCGTTCGTGGTGCACTTGACACTGCTGGTGTGAACAACCGTAAACAAGGTCGTTCCAAGTACGGTACTAAGCGTCCGAAGCCAGGTCAAGCAGCAGCTGCAGCGAAAAAGAAATAAGACAAACGCCTGTGAAGTGGCGTGACTTTATATCGAAAAGAAGGAGGGAATACGATGCCTCGTAAAGGTCCTGTAACCCGTCGTGACGTGCTGCCAGATCCTATTCACAACAGCAAGTTGGTTACTCGCTTGATTAACCGCCTGATGTTGGATGGTAAGCGTGGTGTAGCTCAGAACATTCTCTACAACGCATTTGACATCATCCAGGAGCGCACAGGTCGCAACCCGATGGAAGTGTTTGAAGAAGCACTGAAAAACGTAATGCCAGTACTGGAAGTTAAAGCTCGCCGTGTAGGTGGTGCTAACTACCAAGTACCAATCGAAGTAAAACCGGAGCGCCGTACCACTCTTGGTCTGCGTTGGATGGTTAACTACTCCCGTAACCGTGGAGAGAAAACCATGGAACAACGTCTTGCTAACGAGATCATGGACGCTGCTAACAACACCGGTGCAGCAGTTAAAAAGCGTGAAGACACGCACAAGATGGCTGAAGCGAACAAAGCGTTTGCTCACTATCGCTGGTAGGAATTGAATCGGGTGTCCGTATTGGATACCCGTTTATTCTCAAACTCGAGTATGGAAGGAGCATACCTAATGGCTCGCGAGTTCTCTTTGCCGAATACGCGTAATATCGGTATCATGGCTCACATCGATGCTGGTAAGACGACGACTACTGAGCGTATTCTGTTCTACACTGGTCGCGTTCATAAAATTGGTGAGGTGCACGAAGGTGCAGCAACCATGGACTGGATGGAACAAGAGCAAGAGCGTGGTATCACGATCACTTCGGCTGCTACTACTGCTCAATGGGCTGGTCATCGTATCAACATCATCGATACACCAGGCCACGTAGACTTCACTGTAGAAGTTGAGCGCTCCCTGCGCGTTCTTGACGGTGCTGTAACCGTTTTTGACGCAAAAGGTGGCGTTGAGCCACAAACCGAAACCGTATGGCGCCAAGCTGACCGCTATGGCGTACCACGCATGTGCTACATCAACAAAATGGATATCATGGGTGCTAACTTCGATATGTGCTTGGGTCAGATCAAATCTCGCCTGGGTGCAAATCCTGTAGCAATCCAATATCCAATCGGTGCAGAAGATCAATTCAAAGGTATGGTTGACCTGATCGAAATGAAGGCAATCGTATATACCGATGATTTGGGTAAAACTTCTGACTCCGCTGAAATCCCTGCTGACCTGCTCGCTCGTTGCGAAGAACTTCGTATGGCGATGGTTGAGGCAGCTGCAGAACAAGACGAAGAGCTCATGATGAAGTACTTGGAAGGCGAAGAGCTGACCAACGACGAAATCCGTGCTGCTCTGCGTAAGGGAACTATTGAGTGCAAACTGACGCCGGTAATGTGCGGTTCTTCTTACAAGAACAAAGGTGTTCAGCCTATGCTGGACAACGTAGTATCTTACCTGCCGTCTCCGGTAGATATCCCTGCAATTAAAGGTACATTGCCAGATACTGAAGATGAAGTTGATCGTCCAGCTGACGACAACGGTCCGTTCTCTGCTCTTGCGTTCAAGATCATGACTGACCCGTATGTTGGTCGTTTGACATTCTTCCGTGTATACTCCGGTGTACTGAATTCCGGTTCTTACGTTCTCAACTCTACTAAGGGTAAACGTGAGCGTGTAGGCCGTATCCTGCAAATGCACGCAAACCACCGTGAAGAGATCCAAACGGTTTACTCCGGTGACATTGCAGCAGCTGTAGGTTTGAAAGATACAACAACTGGTGATACTCTGTGTGATGAAAAGGCTCCTGTAATCCTCGAGTCTATGGACTTCCCAGAGCCAGTTATCTCTGTTGCGATCGAACCAAAATCCAAAGCAGACCAAGACAAGATGGGTATCGGCCTGTCCAAACTGGCTGAAGAGGATCCAACGTTCAGAACTCGTACAGACGAAGAGACTGGTCAAACTATCATCTCCGGTATGGGTGAACTTCACTTGGAGATCATCGTTGACCGTCTGAAACGCGAATTTAAAGTTGAGTCGAACGTAGGTGCTCCACAGGTTGCTTACCGTGAAACATTCCGTAACGCAGCGAAAGTGGAAGGTAAATTCGTTCGTCAGTCCGGCGGTCGTGGTCAATACGGTCACGTTTGGGTGGAATTTGCTCCTCTCGAAGCTGGTCAAGGCTTCCAATTCGAAAACAAAATCGTTGGTGGTGTAGTACCACGCGAATACATCCCTGCTGTTCAAGCGGGTATCGAAGAGTCCATGAAAAATGGTGTTATCGCCGGCTTCCCGCTGGTTGATATCAAAGCTACTATCGTAGACGGTAGCTACCATGATGTTGACTCTAACGAGATGGCATTTAAAGTAGCAGGTTCCCTCGCATTGAAGGAAGCTGCGAAAAAATGTGGCGCAGTACTGCTCGAGCCAATCATGAAAGTAGAAGTTACAATGCCAGAAGAGTACATGGGCGACGTAATGGGCGACCTGAACTCCCGCCGCGGTCGTATCGAAGGTATGGAAGCTCGTGCAAATGCACAAGTAATCCGTGCGATGGTACCACTGTCCGAGATGTTCGGTTACTCCACAATTCTTCGTTCCCGTACCCAAGGCCGTGGCGTTTACTCCATGGTGATCGACCACTACGAAGAAGTACCTAAATTTATCGCTGAAGAGATCATCAAGAAATCTAAAGGCGAATAATTACAGGTTACAGCTTTATCTTGCAATCAGAAAGGTTTACAATATGGAAGGGACAACCATTTGTAAGGTAAACCTTTCTTCAAACCATAAAACCCTTATCTATAAGGAGGCTTTCCTCTCATGGCAAAAGCGAAATTTGAGCGTAATAAACCACACGTTAACATTGGTACTATCGGTCACGTTGACCATGGTAAAACTACCCTGACTGCTGCTATTACAACTGTATTGGCACAGAGCGGTAAAGCACAAGCTATGAACTATGCTGCAATTGACGCTGCTCCAGAAGAAAAAGAGCGCGGTATCACAATCAACACTGCTCACGTTGAGTACGAAACTGACAACCGTCACTATGCTCACGTTGACTGCCCTGGTCACGCTGACTACGTGAAAAACATGATTACTGGTGCTGCTCAAATGGACGGCGCTATCCTGGTTGTATCCGCAGCTGATGGCCCTATGCCACAAACTCGCGAGCACATCCTGCTCTCCAAGCAAGTAGGCGTACCTTACATCGTAGTATTCATGAACAAATGCGACATGGTAGACGATGAAGAGTTGTTGGAACTGGTTGAAATGGAAATTCGTGACCTGTTGTCTCAATATGAGTTCCCAGGTGACGACACTCCAGTAATCAAAGGTTCTGCTAAAGAAGCTTTGGATAACCCAACTGGTGACTGGGCTAAGAAAATTGTTGAGCTGATGGAAGCTGTAGATTCCTACATCCCAACTCCTGAGCGCGCAACTGACAAGCCGTTCCTGATGCCTGTAGAGGACGTGTTCACGATCACTGGTCGTGGTACTGTTGCTACTGGTCGCGTAGAGCGCGGTGTAGTAAAAGTTGGTGACCAAGTTGAGATCATCGGTTTGGCTGAAGAAACAAAAACAACTACTGTAACTGGCGTTGAGATGTTCCGCAAATTGCTGGATTCCGCTCAAGCTGGTGACAACATCGGTGCTCTTCTGCGCGGTGTAGACCGTAACGACATCGAGCGTGGACAATGCTTGGCGAAACCAGGTTCCGTTAAGCCTTACACGAAGTTCAAAGCAGAAGTTTACGTTCTGTCCAAAGAAGAAGGCGGACGTCACACTCCTTTCTTTGCTAACTACCGTCCACAATTCTACTTCCGTACAACTGACGTAACAGGTATCATCCAACTGCCAGAAGGCGTTGAAATGATCATGCCTGGCGACAACACTGAGTTCACTGTAGAACTGATCGCTCCAGTAGCGATGGAACAAGGTACTCGCTTCGCGATCCGCGAAGGTGGCCGTACAGTAGGCGCAGGCGTTGTAGCTTCTATCGACGCTTAGGTTTTACTGATACACAAAACCCGACAACTTTGGTTGTCGGGTTTTTTTATGTGCTTTTATCGAATTTTTAAATAACTCCCATCAAAATCATTCAATTTGCCTTTCGTAGCAATATGCTACAATACCATCAGGATTGGATGGGGGATACTAGAGATGAAAAATAATGAGCGATTATTGTTTCTTATGCTTGCGGGTGTTGTCACGCTGTGGGGATTGAACGTGGTCATGGTCAAATATTTAGCAACGTTCCCTCCATTATATGTTGCCGCTATACGCATGACAGTCGGTGGAATCTGTTTATCGCCACTCATCTTCTTATACAGAAAGAGTTTGCGATTTAGCAAAACAGATTGGTTTTTGTTGGCTGGAGTCGGTGCTAGTTCTATCGCGCTTCATCAAATAACGCTTGCGGCGGGTGTTCAATATACGACAGCAGGAAATGCGTCGCTTATTCTTGGATTAAATCCATTGGCAACGGCGCTCTTGGCGATGCTTCTCTTAGGGGAAGGCATGTCGTTGAAAAAAGGGCTTGGCATTGGAATGGGCTTTGCCGGAGTATTGATTGTGGTCATCTCTCAGCACGGTGGCCTTCATATGAATGGCTGGGGAGATGCCATTATGTTTTTCTCCATGCTCATGTATGTAACGGGTGGTTTACTCATACGGAAATTGGTCGTAAGAGGGGTACCGGTACTTTTAATTACGGCATTATCGCAAATGTTTGGGGTCATCTTCTTGTGGGGAGTTGCATTGACTGTTCAACCAGCTTCCTATTATCTTTCTTTGGACGTTTCTTCCTTCCAGTGGCTTGTAATATTTGCTTCAGGTGCGCTATCAACAGCGCTCGGCTCGATCGGCTGGAATTATGGGATACGCCAGCTGGGAGCGAGTCGAACGGCTGTTTTCCTAAATGGAATGCCAATGGCCAGTTTGGTATTTGCGGCGATATTCCTGGGAGAAAGCCTTCAACTCGTACACTTACTAGCACTGTGTATGATCGTAGGCGGTGTTTATTTGGGATCGCGTAGTCTGGTGGGATCGAAAGCCACACGTGCGGCAGCAACGCCTGATATAACAACAAAAGCGTAGGACAGTAATTGTCCTACGCTTTTTCTTATTGATCCCACTTATTGACCATATGGTGGGCGGTTAAACGCAAGCGATCAAAGATTTGCTTCCGAATCTCGCCTTCGAGTCCAGTCAGATCCATGGCTTTATCCATACAAGCGAGCCAAGCCTCTGCCTGTATAGGTCCAATAGGGAACGGCATGTGCCGTGCTCTCAGCATTGGATGGCCATGGGCGTCCGAATACAGGCTTGGACCACCGAGAAACTGTGTCAAAAACTGATATTGTCGCTCCTTTACTTGGGTTAAATCTTCAGGGAAGAGTTCGGTAATATCGGGATGCTGCTTTACCAGATCATAAAAGGTATCGACAAGACGGGTCAAGGTATCTGCACCGCCAATGATTTCATAAGGGGTTTGATTCACATCAGACATTGAGGAAAACCTCCATTTCATAACGATTACAATCATAAGTATAACGTCTTCCTTCTATTATAGATAGATTACTCGGCGAGTTGGCAGGTAATCCCGCTTGCCTTTCTTCGCAGAAATCTGTAAGATGATCAAGGTGAGTCATTCAGTAGGCACACCATGTACAAAAAAAATATACGGAAACCCAAGAAAAAACTTGCGTTGCCCAGATCTTTTTAGTACAATATTGAATGTTGGTCATGGACTTGCGATGATGTGGGAGGTTGCTGACACACCCGGGCCCTTTGCCATGACTGGGGTGCAGGATATTTCCACGGAGAAATGTCTGTTTAAAAAATGGGCGAAAAAGGAGGGACTTCAATGGCAAAGCAAAAGATTCGTATTCGTTTGAAGGCGTATGATCACAAAATCCTGGATCAGTCCGCAGAGAAAATCGTGGACACTGCGAAGCGTTCCGGTGCTAACGTATCCGGTCCAATTCCACTTCCTACGGAGAAAGCAATTTACACGATCCTGCGTGCGGTTCATAAGTACAAAGATTCTCGTGAGCAATTCGAGATGCGTACACATAAACGTTTGATCGATATCTTGAATCCTACACCACAAACAGTAGATGCTCTGATGCGTCTGGATCTGCCATCTGGTGTGGACATCGAGATTAAACTGTAAGGTCCCAAAAAGCGATACACGCGCAGACGTTGTCTTGATAAGCGTGTTATACCAAGCAACAAACCCTTAAATGGCACCCCTGCGCATCGATGGGGACTTGATACAACATAAAGCGTTTTACTGAAATAAGCACAGGAGGTGGCACAAATGACCAAAGGAATCTTAGGGAAAAAACTTGGAATGAGTCAAGTTTTTGGTCCAAACGGAACAGCGATTGCTGTAACGGTTATCGAGGCAGGTTCTAACGTAGTTCTTCAGAAGAAAGACGTTGCGAACGACGGTTATGAAGCAATTCAAATCGGCTTCGAAGACAAAAAAGAACAGCGCGCTAACAAGCCGGAAAAAGGCCATGCAGCAAAAGCTAACACTGCTCCTAAGCGCTTCATTCGCGAAATTCGCGGAGTAAACCTCGCTGACTATGAGGTTGGTCAAGAGTTGAAGGCTGACATTTTTGCTGAGGGAGAATTCGTTGACGTTGCCGGCGTAACCAAGGGTAAAGGTTTCCAAGGTGCGATCAAACGTCACAATCAATCCCGCGGTCCTATGGCTCACGGTTCACGCTACCATCGCCGCCCAGGTTCTTTGGGTGCTGTCGATCCAGGTCGTGTATTTAAAGGCCAAACCCTGCCAGGTCAAATGGGTGGAGACAACGTTACCATTCAAAACCTGGAAGTGGTTAAAGTTATCGCAGAACGCAACTTGATTCTCGTAAAAGGCTCCGTGCCTGGTCCGAAAAACGGCTGCGTACTGGTTTCCACGGCAGTCAAGAAGAACTAGTAAGGAAAGGAGGAACTGACATGCCGAAAGTAGCTCTTTATAACCAAAGCGGTTCTCAAGTTGGCGAAATCGATCTGGCAGACAGCGTATTTGGGATTGAGCCTAACAGCGCAGTTCTGTACGATGCGATCGTGATGCAACAAGCATCCCAACGTCAAGGTACACATGATGTAAAGAACCGTTCTGAAGTACGTGGTGGTGGCCGCAAGCCATGGCGCCAAAAAGGTACAGGACGTGCACGCCAAGGTTCCATTCGCTCTCCGCAATGGAAAGGTGGCGGTGTTGTATTCGGTCCAACTCCGCGCAAATACGGTTACAAACTGAACCGTAAAGTTCGCCGTTTGGCACTGAAATCCGCACTCTCCGCAAAAGTACAAAGCAATGAAATGTTGGTTTTGGATGCTCTGAACATTGCAGCTCCTAAAACGAAAGAAATGACAGTTGTTCTGAACAACTTGAAAGCAGATCGCAAAGTTCTGATCGTTACTTCCGAGTACGACCAAAACGTAGCTCTTGCTTCCCGCAATATTCCAGGTGCAAAAATCGTAGATGCTGCAGGCATTAACGTTCTTGATCTGGTAGCGCATGACAAAGTAATCGTGACGAAAGAAGCGATTGCGAAAGTAGAGGAGGTGCTCGCCTAATGAAGAGCCTTCATGATGTCCTTAAACGCCCTGTCATTACCGAGCGCACCACTGACATGATGGCTGAGAAAAAGTACGTATTCGAAGTACCTCTCAAAGCCAACAAGACAGAAATCAAACAAGCTGTTGAAAAAGTATTTGGCGTAAAAGTAGAAGCAGTTAACACAGTTCGTGTACCTGCGAAACCAAAACGCTACGGAAAATACTCCGGTTACACATCCGAGTGGAAGAAAGCAATCGTTAAGCTGACTGATGACAGCAAAGAATTGGCCTTCTACGAGGGAGTATAACCTCGACGACTACCGAAAAGGAGGGTATTAACATGGGTATCAAAAAGTTTAAACCGACTTCTCCTGGTCGTCGCCAAATGACGGTTTCTACTTTCGAGGAGATCACCACGTCGACTCCCGAAAAATCCTTGTTGGCGCCTCTCAGCAAAAAAGCTGGTCGCAACAACCAAGGTAGAATTACCGTTCGTCATCAAGGTGGCGGTCACAAACGTAAATACCGTATTATCGACTTCAAACGTAACAAAGATGGTATCATTGGTCGCGTAGCAACCATTGAATACGATCCAAACCGTTCCGCTAACATCGCGCTGATCAACTATGCAGACGGTGAAAAGCGTTACATTATCGCTCCACAAAACCTGAAAGTGGGCGACCAGATTGTATCCGGAGCAGATGCCGACATCAAAATCGGTAACGCACTGCCAATGGAGAAAATCCCGGTAGGTACTACCATCCACAACATCGAGCTGAAACCTGGTAAGGGTGGCCAATTGGTTCGCGCTGCTGGTACTTCTGCTCAATTGCTTGGTCGTGATGGTGAATTCGTAATCGTACGCCTGTCTTCCGGTGAAACTCGCCGCATTCATAACGTATGCCGCGCTACCATCGGTCAAGTAGGTAACCAAGATCACGAATTGCTGAACATCGGTAAAGCAGGACGTTCCCGCTGGTTGGGTATTCGCCCGACAGTTCGCGGTAGCGTAATGAACCCTAACGATCACCCACACGGTGGTGGTGAAGGTCGCGCTCCAATCGGTCGTAAGGCTCCTGTTACTCCTTGGGGTAAACCAACCCTGGGCCTCAAGACTCGTAAGAAGAAGAACAAGTCCGACCAGTACATCATCCGCCGCCGTAAAAAGTAAGGTAGGCTGATACTATAACCGAACGCCTATGGCGAAGGGAGGTTCACTAATGGGACGTAGCTTAAAAAAGGGTCCTTTCGTGGATGACCACTTGATGAAAAAAGTTGACGAGCAAAATGAAAAGAACGAGAAACGCGTGATCAAAACATGGTCTCGCCGTTCCACCATCTTCCCTGATTTCGTAGGACACACGTTTGCAGTTTACGATGGCCGCAAACATGTACCTGTATACGTATCGGAAGACATGGTTGGTCATAAATTGGGTGAATTCGCACCAACTCGTACCTTCAAGGGTCACGTCGACAACGACAAGAAGTCCAAGAAGCGCTAATTTTCTCTTGACAGAGAGGAGGTACAAAGATGGAAGCAAAAGCAGTTGCACGGAATATTCGCATCGCGTCTCGTAAAGTCCGCCTGGTGGTTGACTTGATCAGAGGCAAGCAAGTAGGTGAAGCTTTGGCGATCTTGAAACACACGCCAAAGGCAGCTTCTCCAGTTGTTGAAAAGCTCCTGAAGTCGGCTATTGCAAACGCTGAGCACAACTATGAGCTGGATCCAAATAGCTTGGTAGTAGGCAAAATCTTCGTAGACCAAGGTCCTACGTTGAAGCGTTTCCGTCCGCGCGCTATGGGTCGCGCTAGCCGCATCCATAAACGCACGAGCCACATCACAGTGGTACTAAACGAGAAATAAGGAGGGATTACGTGTGGGTCAAAAGGTAAGCCCGGTAGGTCTTCGGATCGGTGTCATTCGTGACTGGGAGTCCAAATGGTACGCTGACAAGGACTTCGCAACTCTGTTGCACGAAGACTTGAAAATCCGTAAGTATGTAAAAGGGCGTCTGAAGGATGCTGCTGTATCCACGATCGAAATCGAACGCGCAGCTAATCGCGTGAACGTTACGATTCACACCGCTAAGCCTGGTATGGTAATTGGTAAAGGTGGTTCAGAGGTTGAAACTCTGCGCAAAACTTTGACCGAACTGACTGGCAAACGCGTTCATATCAACATCAACGAAGTAAAACGTCCGGATCTGGATGCTACTCTGGTAGCTGAAAATATTGCACGCCAATTGGAAAACCGCATTTCTTTCCGCCGTGCGCAAAAGCAATCGATCACTCGTTCGCTGCGCTCAGGTGCTAAAGGTATCAAAACCTTGGTAAGCGGTCGTCTTGGCGGCGCGGACATCGCACGTTCTGAAGGTTACAGCGAAGGTACTGTTCCGCTTCACACATTGCGCGCTGACATCGACTACGGTACTGCTGAAGCACATACCACTTATGGTCGCATCGGTGTTAAAGTGTGGATCTATCGTGGAGAAGTCCTTCCAGCGAGAAAGAACGTCGCTACTGAGGAAGGAGGCAAGTAATCATGTTGACGCCAAAACGCGTGAAACACCGTAAACAACACCGCGGGAAAATGGCAGGTAACGCAAAAGGCGGTACCACTGTTGCGTTCGGTGAATACGGATTGCAAGCAATGGAACCATCTTGGGTAACCAACCGTCAAATCGAGGCTGCCCGTATTGCAATGACCCGTTACATTAAACGTGGTGGTAAAGTCTGGATTAAAATTTTCCCTGACAAACCAGTTACACAAAAACCGCTCGAAGTACGGATGGGTTCCGGTAAAGGTTCTCCTGAGAAATGGGTAGCGGTAGTGAAGCCAGGCAAGATCATGTTTGAACTTGCTGGTGTTCCTGAAGAAGTCGCTCGCGAAGCTATGCGTCTGGCTATGCACAAACTGCCTATCAAGTGCAAGTTCGTGAAGCGTGAAGAAGTGGGTGGTGACGCACATGAAGGCTAATGAGTACCGTAATTTGACCACTGCCGAGCTCGAACAAAACGTTACTTCTTTGAAAGAAGAGTTGTTCAACCTTCGTTTCCAGTTGGCTACCGGTCAACTCGAAACCACATCTCGTATCAAACAAGTGCGTAAGGATATTGCTCGTGCGAAAACCGTCCTGCGCCAGAGAGAATTGGGAATCGGCTAATTATAGGAAGGAGGTTTGAACGATGACCGCAGATCGCAATATGCGTCGAACCGTTGTAGGTCGCGTCGTTTCCGACAAGATGGATAAAACCATTGTTGTTCTTGTTGAAACTTACAAGACACACCCATTGTACGGTAAACGCATGAAATTCTCCAAAAAGTTCAAGGCTCACGATGAGAACAACGCAGCAAAAGTTGGCGACATCGTAGAAATCATGGAAACTCGTCCATTGTCTAAAGACAAGCGTTTCCGTATGGTACGTATCGTTGAAGAGGCAGTAATCGTATAAGTCAGATTTTCGGATAGATAAATCCGAAAGGAGGAACAGTAAATGATCCAAACTCAAACGAGATTGGCTGTTGCTGACAACTCCGGTGCTAAGGAACTCATGTGCATCAAGGTTCTGGGTGGTTCCGGTCGCAAAACGGCGAACATCGGGGATGTTATCGTGTGCTCCGTAAAATCCGCTACACCCGGCGGCGTTGTCAAGAAAGGTCAAGTAGTTAAAGCGGTTGTAGTACGCACAGCAAGTGGCGTTCGTCGTAACGATGGTTCTTACATCAAGTTCGATGAGAATGCAGCTGTAGTTATCAAAGACGATCAATCCCCTCGTGGTACTCGTATCTTTGGACCTGTGGCTCGTGAGCTCCGCGATAAGGATTTCATGAAGATCATCTCTCTGGCTCCAGAGGTTATCTAATTGAACGGCAAAACTCAGGCAGTTTGTTCGATAGGAGGTGCACCAAGCGATGCACGTTAAAAAAGGCGACACTGTTATCGTAAATGCGGGCAAAGATAAAGGCAAAAAAGGTCGCGTTCTCGCTGCTTATCCGAAGAAAGAACGCGTTCTGGTTGAAGGTATCAACCTCGTGAAGAAACACAGCCGTCCGTCCCAAGCTAACCCGCAAGGTGGCATTGTGACTCAAGAAGCAGCTATTCACGTATCCAACGTATCTTTGATCGATCCGAAGTCCGGAAAAGCTACTCGCATCGGTTACAAAGTATTGGATAGCGGCAAGAAAGTTCGGTACGCGAAAAAGTCTGGCGAAGTACTCGACAAGTAGTCAGGTTGGAAAGGAGGATATCCTAGATGGCAACAAGATTGAAAGAAAAGTATACGAGCGAAATCGTGCCTGGCTTGATGAGCAAGTTCAACTACACTTCCATCATGCAAGTGCCGAAAGTAGAAAAGATCATCATCAATATGGGTGTAGGCGAAGCGGTAGCTAACGCTAAGTCCTTGGATACTGCAATTGAAGACCTGCAAATCATCGCTGGTCAAAAGCCTGTAGTAACAAAGGCTAAGAAATCCATCGCGGGTTTCAAATTGCGTGAAGGTATGCCGATCGGTGCAAAGGTTACTCTGCGCGGCGAGCGTATGTACCACTTCCTCGACAAATTGATGAACGTATCTCTCCCGCGTGTTCGTGACTTCCGTGGAATTTCTTCCAAGGCTTTTGACGGTCGCGGTAACTACACACTCGGTCTGAAGGAACAACTGATCTTCCCTGAGATCGAGTACGATAAAATTGATAAAGTTCGTGGTATGGACATCGTTATTGTTACTTCCGCGAAAACGGATGAGGAAGCTCGTGAGTTGCTGACTCAAATGGGTATGCCATTCCGTAAATAAACCCACTCGTAAGGAGGGAAGAATGTGGCAAAGAAATCAATGATCATCAAGCAACAGCGGCAGCCGAAGTTTGCAGTACGCGCGTACACTCGTTGCGAGCGTTGCGGACGTCCTCACTCCGTATTGCGCAAATTCAAACTCTGCCGTATTTGCTTCCGTGAACTTGCTTATAAAGGTCAAATTCCAGGCGTGAAAAAAGCAAGCTGGTAATTTGAAACGGGAAGGAGGTTTTCTCTCATGGTTATGACTGATCCAATCGCAGATATGTTGACACGTATTCGTAACGCCAACATGGTTCGCCACGAGAAAGTGGAAATCCCGGCGTCCACCATCAAGAAGGAAATCGCGCGCATTCTGAAAGAAGAAGGCTTCATCCGCGATGCGGAGTTTGTTGAAGACAACAAACAAGGAATCATCCGCGTATTCCTGAAATATGGTGCGAGCAACGAGCGCGTCATCACAGGTCTGAAACGTATCTCCAAGCCAGGACTTCGTGTTTATGCAAAGAACAATGAAGTACCTAAGGTTTTGGGTGGTCTCGGTTGCGCGATCATCTCTACATCCACTGGTGTAATGACTGACAAGCAAGCTCGTCAAGCACATGTTGGTGGAGAGGTTCTCGCATACATTTGGTAATTAATAGATCGTAAATAGCACAGGAGGTGCACCACATGTCTCGTGTCGGTAGAAAACCGATCGTGGTCCCTGCAGGCGTTACCCTCACTCTGAACGGTACTGAGCTGACGGTAAAAGGCCCTAAGGGTCAACTCGTTCGTAGCTTCCATGAAGATATCAAAATCAACATCGCTGAAAACGAAGTAGTAGTAGAGCGTCCAAGCGATAACAAACTTCACCGTTCCCTGCATGGTACGACTCGTGCGCTGGTATCCAACATGGTAACTGGCGTATCTGAAGGCTTCACTCGTACCCTGGAACTGGTCGGTGTAGGTTACCGTGCTGCCAAGTCTGGCAACGGTGTTACTCTCTCTCTTGGTTTCTCCCACCCAGTGGAAGTTACTCCAGAAGCGGGTATCGAAATCGATGTACCTAACCAAACGACTCTGATTGTTAAAGGTATCAACAAAGAGCGTGTAGGCCAAGTTGCTGCTGAGATTCGTTCCCTGCGCAAACCTGAGCCATACAAAGGTAAAGGTATCAAGTACAGCAATGAAGTGGTTCGTCGTAAAGAAGGTAAAAAAGGTAAATAAGCTTCTAGCTTCATGAGAAAGGAGGCCGCTTAATGTTTACGAAAGCTGATAAAAACAAAGCTCGGAAAAAACGTCATCTGCGAATCCGCAAACGCGTGATTGGTTCTACCATTCGCCCGCGTCTGAACGTATTCCGTTCTTCTAAGCACATCTACGCTCAATTGATCGACGATGCAACTGGCGTAACACTGGTATCCGCATCTTCTTTGGATAAAGAGCTGGGCCTGAATAATGGCGCTAACGTGGAAGCTGCTACAGCTGTTGGCACACTGATCGCTAAGCGTGCACAAGAAAAAGGTGCGACTGAAGTGATTTTTGACCGCGGTGGTTACATCTATCATGGACGTATTAAAGCACTGGCAGAAGCAGCTCGTGAAGCTGGTCTGCAATTCTAACAACAAGGAGGGTAAGGAATGCGTATCGACCCTAGCAAATTAGAGCTCGAAGAAAAAGTAGTCGCAGTTAACCGTGTAGCAAAAACGGTTAAAGGTGGACGTCGTATGAGCTTCAGCGCCTTGGTTGTTGTGGGAGACCGTAACGGCCACGTAGGTGCTGGTATGGGTAAAGCTCAAGAAGTTCCAGACGCCATTCGCAAAGCGATTGACGATGCTAAGAAAAAATTGATCCGTGTACCGATGAGAGGAACAACTGTTCCGCACCAAGTACTGTGCCAATTCGGCGCTGGTAAGGTTCTCATCAAGCCTGCTGCCCCTGGTACAGGTGTTATCGCTGGTGGACCTGTTCGTGCCGTACTCGAACTGGCTGGTGTAGGCGATATTTTGAGTAAGTCTCTTGGTTCCAACAATCCTATCAACATGGTCAACGCTACGCTGGAAGGCCTCGGCCGTCTGAAAACAGCGGAAGATGTCGCGAAACTGCGCGGTAAGACTGTTGACGAGTTGTTGGGTTAATAAGGAGGGAATGAAAATGGCAAAATTGCAAATCACCCTCAAACGCAGCTTGATTGGTCGCACTGTTGACCAACAAGACACTGTAAAAGCTCTGGGTCTTCGCAAAATCAACTCCACTGTAGTGAAGGAAGATAACGCTGCAATCCGTGGAATGGTTTTCAAAGTGAAGCACTTGGTTGAAGTGAAAGAAGTAGAAGCTTAATTGAACATCTCAATTAGTTAGGAGGTGCAACGTATGAAATTGCATGAACTGCAACCTGCAGAAGGATCCCGTCACACTCGTAAGCGCATCGGTCGCGGTATTGGTAGCGGTACTGGCAAAACTGCTGGTAAAGGTCACAAAGGTCAAAACGCTCGTTCCGGCGGAGGTGTTCGCCCAGGATTCGAGGGTGGTCAAAACCCATTGTACCGTCGTCTGCCTAAGCGTGGTTTCACTAACATCAGCCGCAAAGAATTTGCGATTGTTAGCTTGGACGCGCTGAACCGTTTCGAAGAGGGCACTGTAGTAACACCTGAGCTGTTGAAAGAAACAGGTGTTATCAGCGCGCTGCGCGACGGTGTTAAGGTTCTTGCTAACGGTGAACTGACTGTGAAGCTGACTGTAAAAGCTCACAAGTTCTCCGGAGCAGCTGCTGAGAAGATCGCTCAAGTCGGTGGAACAACCGAGGTGATCTAATGTTAGCGTCCTTAACTAACATTTTTAAAATTAGCGACCTTCGTCGCAAGATCCTTTTTACGCTCATGATGCTGGTTGTTTTCCGGATCGGAAGCTTTGTGCCAGTTCCTAACGTAAATGTCGAGTTGTTTCAGCAGAATACAAACCAACTACTGGGCTTGTTAAACACCTTCTCAGGTGGAGCACTGCAAAACTTCTCGATTTTTGCCATGGGTATCATGCCGTACATTACGGCATCGATTATCATGCAGCTGATGTCCATGGATGTTGTGCCTAAGCTTACGCAATGGGCACGTGAAGGGGAAGTTGGCCGTCGTAAGATTGCCACCGTTACCCGTTACGCTACCATCATCCTTGGTTTGATTCAGTCTGTAGGGATGACGATTGGATTCAACAATATGGCGCCTGGTTTGCTAAACGACACGTCGGTTAGCAGCTATGCACTCATTGCGTTGACTTTGACAGCTGGGACCGCATTCATGATGTGGATGGGGGAACAGATTACGGAGAATGGTATCGGTAACGGGATTTCGATCCTGATCGTTGCCGGGATCGTTGCTGGATTGCCTAATGCAGCTGCGACGATTTACACCACGATGTTTGGTGATCCATCTGTAAACATCTTTTTCAGCATCGTCAAGGTTCTGCTTATCCTATTGGTGGTCCTCGCCATTATTGTCGGGGTTATCTTTATGCAGCAAGGTCTTCGTAAGATTCCAGTGCAATATGCGAAACGAGTGGTTGGACGCAAAATGTACGGTGGTCAATCTACCCACATTCCGCTGAAAATCAACTCTGCTGGTGTTATTCCTGTTATCTTTGCGGTATCGCTGGTAATGTTCCCGTCAACGATTGCTCAGTTCTGGGTGGATGCATCTGGACAAGGATTTGCTAACTGGATTTATCAGAACTTCCAAGTCAACAAACCATTAGGAATGACGCTCTACGCTATCTTGATTCTCGGATTCACCTACTTCTACACATTCGTACAGATCAACCCTGTACAAATGGCAGAAAACATGAGAAAAAATGGTGGTTACATTCCTGGTATCCGACCTGGTAAAAACACTGAGGTATTCATTACTCGTACATTAAACCGGTTAACATTGGCGGGCGCCTTGTTCCTTATGACAATTGCCATTTTGCCATTCTTCTTCGGTAGTATTGCAAACTTGCCGCAATCCATTTTCATTGGCGGTACATCGCTCTTGATCGTGGTCGGGGTATGCTTGGATACAATGAAGCAGATTGAAAGTCAAATGATCAAACGCCACTACCAAGGGTTTATCAAGTAATGACTTAGATGTTTACAGAAAAGCTTTTGTAGCTTTTTTGATGGGACGGAGGGAATGGACGTGAATATAATTCTGATGGGACTGCCTGGAGCCGGTAAAGGGACACAGGCAGAACGTATCGTAGAAGAGTTTGACATCCCGCACATTTCGACTGGCGACATGTTCCGAGCTGCGGTCAAAAACGAAACGCCGCTCGGACTAGAGGCTAAATCCTACATGGATAAAGGTCATCTCGTCCCAGACGAGGTCGTCATTGGTATTGTGCGGGAACGCCTTTCGATGGAAGACTGCGCAAAGGGATTCCTCTTAGATGGTTTTCCGCGCACAGTTCCTCAGGCAGAAGCGTTGACAGCTACAGTAAAAGAGCTGGGACGCGAAATTGACCATGTAATTAACATCAACGTTCAACGCGAGCAATTGATTGAACGTCTGACCGGTCGCTGGATCTGCCCTGTTTGCGGTGCTAGCTATCACACGATGTTCAATCCTCCAAAAGAGGCTGGCGTATGTGATAAAGATGGTGGTAAGCTGTATCAGCGTGAAGACGACAAGATCGAAGTGGTAACACAACGCCTTGACGTAAATATCGCTCAAACACAGCCACTTATCGACTACTACTCCGCACAGGAACTTCTGCGAGATATCGATGGAGAACAAGATATCCAGGTAGTGTTTGCGGAAATTAAGTCTTTGTTGCGAGGGTAATTGCGAATGATTATCCTAAAGTCGAAAGCAGAACTTGAGGTTATGCGCGAAGCTGGTCGTATCGTCGCACTCACCCATCAAGAACTGGCCAAGGCGATCAAGCCTGGTGTCACGACGAAGCAGCTAGACGAAATTGCCGAGACCTTTATTCGAAGCATGGGAGCAATTCCATCGTTTAAAGGCTATGGTGGCTTTCCAGGAAGTATCTGTGCTTCAGTCAATGAAGAACTCGTACACGGGATCCCAGGTAAACGGGCGTTGCAAGAAGGAGACATTATCAGTATCGACATTGGTGCCCAGTTTCAGGGTTACCATGGCGACTCCGCTTGGACGTATCCGGTCGGTAAGATTTCAACAGAAAACCAGAAGCTGCTCAGAGTAACGGAAGAGTCGTTGTACAAGGGGCTTGAAAAAGCTGTTCCGGGTGGACGCTTATCCGATATCTCTCATGCGATTCAGGTTCATGCAGAAGCTGCCGACTTCACACTCGTTCGCGAGTATGTGGGGCATGGGATCGGGCAAAACTTGCACGAAGATCCACAGGTTCCTAACTACGGCCCTCCTGATCGAGGACCGCGGTTAAAACCGGGCATGGTGTTGGCAATTGAGCCAATGGTAAATGCCGGCGAACGTTATGTCCGCACATTGGAGGACAATTGGACGGTAGTAACAGTGGATCGGAAAACTTGTGCTCATTTTGAACACACCATCGCGATTACGGAAGATGGCTATGAGATTTTTACACGGACATAAAAACGGTAGTTCCGAATGCTTCGGGATTGTCGTCCAACGTGTCGACGATAAGTTCGTTGTGTGATCATTTCGCAAAACTCATGGTCCGACTGAAGAGCAGAAGAAAGGAGAGTTTACCATGGCAAAAGATGATGTAATTGAGGTGGAAGGTACGGTAATCGAACCTTTGCCAAATGCTATGTTTCGAGTAGAATTAGAGAATGGACATAAAGTCCTCGCTCACGTCTCAGGAAAAATCCGCATGCACTTTATCCGTATCCTGCCGGGGGATAAAGTAACTGTTGAACTGTCGCCGTACGACTTAACCCGCGGACGTATTACGTACCGCTATAAATAGTAAGCAAAACCCCTAGAAAAGGGAGGCAAGAACCATGAAAGTGAGACCTTCGGTTAAACCGATCTGCGAGAAATGCAAGGTTATCCGTCGCAAAGGTAACGTAATGGTTATTTGTGAAAATCCGAAGCATAAGCAAAAACAAGGGTAAACAAGGAGGTGCTTTTGACACATGGCACGTATTGCAGGCGTAGACTTGCCGCGCGAAAAACGCGTTGAAGTTGCTCTTACCTACATTTTTGGTATTGGCCGCCCCACGTCTCAAAAAATTCTGTCCTCTACTGGCGTAGACGCTAACACTCGTGTTCGCGATCTGACAGAAGACGAAGTAAACAAACTTCGTGAGTACATCGACAAAACTGTGAAGGTGGAAGGTGACCTCCGTCGTGAGATCTCCCTCAACATCAAGCGTCTGATGGAAATCGGTTGCTTCCGTGGCATCCGTCATCGTCGTGGACTTCCAGTTCGCGGTCAACGTTCTAAAACAAATGCTCGTACGCGTAAAGGTCCACGCCGTACAGTAGCAAACAAGAAGAAGTAAAGGAGGGTAATCTGACATGGCGAAAAGAAAACAAGCTACAGCAACTCGTACCCGTCGTCGTGACCGTAAGAATGTTGAAGTCGGCGTAGCACACATCCGTTCTACTTTCAACAATACGATCGTCACTATCACGGATCCACACGGTAACGCGATCTCTTGGTCCAGTGCTGGTTCCCTCGGCTTCAAAGGCTCCCGTAAAAGCACTCCATTTGCTGCGCAAATGGCTGCTGAAGCGGCTGCACGCGTTGCAATGGAACACGGCATGCGTTCCCTTGAAGTATCAGTAAAAGGCCCAGGTGCTGGTCGTGAAGCTGCGATCCGTTCCCTGCAAGCTACTGGTCTTGAAGTGAACATGATTAAAGACGTGACGCCAATTCCGCATAACGGTTGCCGTCCACCAAAACGTCGCCGCGTGTAACTGGTTTATATCGTTCAGAACATGTCCATACTAGAATGGTAAATTCTGATTTATAGCTTGTCATGCACGCAAACGGTAAACCGCCGGGGAAATTCCTGAGTGGGCACGTATGCGGCCCACCCCAGGATTTCGACGTTTTGAAGGAGGGTTTGTTTAATGATAGAAATAGAAAAACCAAAAATCGAGGTTGTGGAAGTTAGCGACGACAACTCGTATGGAAAGTTTGTTGTAGAACCTCTAGAGCGCGGATACGGAACTACCCTTGGCAACTCGCTGAGACGAATTCTTCTTTCGTCCTTGCCAGGCGCGGCAGTTCGTACTGTTCAAATCGATGGGGTTCTTCACGAATTCTCCACGATTGAAGGCGTCGTTGAAGATGTAACCGAGATCATCCTGAACATCAAAGGCTTGGCGCTGAAGATCCATTCCGATGAAGAAAAAGTAATCGAGATCGATGCAGAAGGCGAAGGCGTTGTCAAAGCGGGAGATATCCGTGCTGACAGTGATGTGGAGGTCTTAAACCCTGATCTTCATATTGCAACGTTGGCCAATGGCGGTCGTCTGCATATCCGCATGACAGCTGGACGTGGTCGTGGTTATGTTCAATCTGACGGAAACAAATCTGAGGATCTGCCTATTGGTGTGATTCCGATTGATTCGATCTACACGCCAATCAAGCGCGTTAACTATCAAGTGGAAAATACCCGTGTAGGGCAAATGACCAACTATGACAAGTTAACACTTGAGGTTTGGACTAACGGTAGCATCAGTCCGGAAGAAGCCGTGAGTCTCGGCGCAAAAATCATGACGGAGCACTTGAACCTGTTCGTCGGTCTGACTGACGAGGCGAAGGATGCAGAAATCATGGTAGAGAAGGAAGAGGACAAGAAAGAGAAAGTCTTGGAGATGACTATCGAAGAGCTCGATCTTTCCGTTCGTTCCTACAACTGCTTGAAGCGTGCCGGTATTAATACCGTGCAAGAGCTGACGCAGAAGACAGAAGAGGACATGATGAAAGTACGCAATCTGGGGCGCAAATCTCTTGAAGAAGTTCAAGAAAAGTTAGCTGAACTGGGCCTGTCCCTGCGCAGCGACGATTAGAATAGCAAACCAAGAAGCAAACTTTTGTTCTCTCGATTAAGAGGGAGGTAAACCACATGGCACAACGTAAATTGGGTCGTCGTAGCTCAGCTCGTAAAGCGCTGTTCCGCGACTTGGTAACAGACCTGATCATCAACGAGCGCATCGAAACTACAGAGATGAAGGCGAAAGAACTGCGCCCAATCGCTGAAAAAATGATCACGCTCGCGAAACGTGGCGATCTGCATGCTCGCCGTCAAGTTGCTGCTTTCGTTCGCAAAGAAGTTGCGAATGCTGAAGGCCGCGATGCTGTTCAAAAACTGTTCGATGAAATCGCTCCTCGCTTCAAAGAGCGCAACGGTGGATACACTCGTATCCTGAAAACCGGCCCTCGCCGTGGCGACGCTGCTCCAATGGCGTACATCGAATTCGTTTAATACATGTAAACTGGTCGTTTACTCAGGTTTCGGCCTTGTAGATTACCGCGAAAAGGGTGGGGGCAGATCTGGTCATAGGCTGGACTCTGATTCAACCCTTTTTTCCTTTCTCATCGAAATCCTGCTAGTCAGTTCCCTGTGAAGGCTGGGGAGGTTGTGAATGCCTCATGAATGAAGATAACCTGCTGGCATTGCGAGATGTTTCTTATACCTACGATGGTGAGGATGGCCAACGGGTTCCGGTATTACAAGGTGTTGACCTTACCATTCAAAAAGGTTCCTTTGTATCCGTATTGGGTCACAATGGTTCCGGCAAATCAACGATGGCAAAGCTGATGAATGCTTTGCTGCTTCCAGAAGGTGGCACAGTACTTATCAGTGGAATGGATACGAAAGATGGGGAGCTGCTTTGGGAGATCCGACGACATGTTGGCATGGTCTTTCAGAACCCGGACAATCAGATTGTTGGGGCTACTGTGGAAGATGATGTCGCCTTTGGCCTAGAAAACATGGGTGTGGACCCCAAAGAGATGCGCGATCGTATTGATGAGGCGCTCGTTTCTGTAGGGATGGAGTCTTATCTACAGGCACAACCACATCGTCTGTCTGGGGGTCAAAAGCAACGCGTGGCGATCGCCGGAATTATGGCGATGCGTCCTTCTGTCATCATCTTGGATGAAGCGACAGCGATGCTTGATCCACAAGGGAGAATGGAAGTGCTGAATCTGGCTCGTCAACTGAACCGTGACGAGGGACTCACGATCATTAACATTACCCATTTTCCGGAAGAAGCCATTTATTCGGATAAGGTCATCGTCATGAATGCTGGTGAAGTCCTGATGGAAGGTACGCCGAGTGAAGTGTTTAATGAGGTAGATCGTTTGAAACAGGTGGGACTGGATGTGCCATTTGCTGTTCGACTGCGACACGCACTTCATTCCAAAGGGATTGATTTACCGTTTGTCCTGCATCAAGAGGAGCTGGTGGAGCACGTATGCAAATTACTTTTGACCAAGTAAGCCATATCTACGCAAAAGGAACACCGTTCGAACGAGTTGCCTTACACAATATTTCGCTGACGATTCCATCCGGTTCGTTTGTCGGAATTATTGGCCACACAGGCTCGGGTAAGTCAACGCTGATTCAGCACTTGAACGGGTTACTGATGCCTAGTACAGGGCAAATCACCCTGGGTGATGCGGTCATTACTCCAAAGCGGCGATTACCCCATGCTCAAAGGCGCGATATTGGGCTCGTCTTTCAATATCCTGAACATCAGTTGTTTGAAGAAACGGTTGCAAAGGATGTTGCTTTTGGACCGCTCAATTTTGACTTGCCAACGGAAATGGTGGAAGCGCGCGTAAAGGAGTCCCTTGAAATTGTCGGCCTGGATTATGCCACGATCAAGGATCGCTCGCCGTTTCATTTGAGTGGCGGGCAAATGCGACGTGTTGCTTTGGCTGGTGTTCTTGCCATGCAGCCGAAGGTTCTGGTATTGGATGAACCAACTGCGGGTCTTGATCCTGCGGGACGAGTAACGATTCTGGAAGGAATCTACCGGATTCATCGGGAACAAAACCTCACGACACTATTGGTCACGCACAGCATGGAAGAGGCAGCCCGCTATGCAGACTATTTGCTTGTGATGGCACAAGGCCAAGTAGCTTTGCAGGGGAAGCCGGAGGAAGTATTCATGCATGTAGATCGTCTCCGAGAGCTGTCTTTGGATGTACCGGAAACGGTGGCTCTCGTATCGCAAATGAATCAATTGCTGCCGGACAAGGCTAGTCTGCCGAGCTCCCTTTATCGGGAGGAAGAGCTGATTGCCCATCTGCTGGAACGACTGTCCGTACCAAAGGAGGGCTAGGCATGCTGCAGAATATCGCAATTGGTCAATACGTACCAGGGCAATCTTTTTTACATCGTGCAGATCCGCGGAGCAAGCTTCTCTTCATTATCCTTTTTGCTACCTTGATTTTTCTAGCTAACAATACGGTAACGTACGCCATACTGATTGGTTTTACCCTGTATGCTGCACTTCTTTCTAGGCTTTCGTTGTCCTATATATTAAAAAGCTTAAAGCCAGTCTGGATCCTGATTTTGTTTACCGTTGTCTTGCATATTTTTATCACAAAAGGCGGAACGGTCTACTTTCAGTGGGGATGGTTTACAGTAGAGGAGGAAGGGGTTCGCCAGGCGATCTTCATTTCTTTGCGCTTGGGACTTTTGATTCTCATTAGTTCCTTGCTAACACTGACCACTTCTCCAATCGATTTGACGGAGGGTTTGGAGCGTTTACTAGGACCACTAGGGAAGATCGGCATACCGGTTCATGATATAGCCCTGATGATGTCAATTGCACTCCGGTTCATTCCGACCCTGATGGAAGAAACGGATAAAATCATCAAGGCGCAGACCGCCAGAGGAGCCAATTTCACCAGTGGAAGTCTCGTGCGCAGAGCCAAGAACCTGATTCCGATCGCGATCCCATTGTTCGTTAGTGCGTTTCGGCGTGCGGAAGAGCTGGCTTTGGCGATGGAAGCACGTGGCTATCGCGGGGGAGTGGGGAGAACGCGGCTGAATAAGCTGACGTTCACTTGGCGTGATGGAATCGTAGCTGTTGCGAGTGTGATCTTGGTAATCGTGATTGGATGGTGGCGTACATGAAGCGACTGCGATGTGTATTGGCATATGACGGAACTGACTTTAGCGGTTTTCAGGTACAGCCAGATCAAGTAACGGTCCAGGGTGAAATTGAAGCCGCTTTGAATCGGGTTACCGGAGAGGATATCCAAGTCTTCGGTTCGGGCCGGACAGATGCGGGTGTTCATGCGCGCGGTCAAGTGATTCACTTTGACACGTCGAGTAACATTCCGATGGATAAATGGCGGTTTGTGTTGAACAATCAGCTGCCTGATTCTATTGTCATTCGGACAGTCGAAGAGGTCGATGCCTCTTTTCATGCGCGTTTTGACGTGCAAGTAAAAGAATATCGATATTGTATCGATAACACTCCAGTGGCAGATGTATTTCGACATCGTTACGCCGATCATGTCCGGTTTCCGTTAGATGTGGACGCGATGCAGCAGGCTGCTCATTACTTGGTGGGTGAACATGATTTTACTTCCTTTTGCTCAGCAAAGACATACGTGGAGGACAAGGTTCGGACTGTGTACGGGGTCACCGTAGAAAAAAGCGGAGACGAGGTCTGGGTGACATGCCGAGGCAACGGTTTTTTGTACAACATGGTTCGAATTATTGTGGGGACTTTGGTTGAAGTAGGGCAAGGAAAAAGAAACCCTGCTGAACTGAGGGAAATCCTCGCCGCATGTGATCGGGAAAAGGCAGGTAAGACAGCACCAGCCAAGGGTCTGACCATGTGGGAAGTTGTCTACTAGTTCTCAGATTTCCAACTATTAGACGAACGAGCAGCACTTGACTATGGGGCGTCTATGTAGTACGATATTCCTTGGTATTTTAACCCCGCCTAGCCCCACTCTAGCCCCGGGATTGAAAGACAAGATCGTGATTACATGGAACACCTGGAAGAGTTGCTCACCCGTAACAGCAATTATCTTCCATTGCAAGTTTCGGTTGTTTTGGTTATAAGTGTGTTAGGTAAGATATTTAGGAGGGACAAAAATGCGTACCACATATATGGCGAAACCGCTCGAAGTTGAGCGCAAATGGTACATCGTAGACGCTGAAGGCCAAACGCTGGGTCGTCTGGCGAGCGAAGTAGCTTCTATCCTGCGCGGAAAATTGAAACCAGAATTCACTCCTCACGTTGACGCTGGCGATTTCGTAATCGTACTCAACGCTGACAAAGTGAAATTGACTGGTAACAAACTGAATGACAAAATTTACTACACTCACTCCCTGTATCCAGGTGGTTTGAAAAAGACCACTGCTGGCGCAATGCTGAACAAGAGACCAGATCGTATGTTCGAACTGGCGGTAAAAGGCATGCTGCCTAAAAACAGCCTGGGACGTCAAATGTTCACCAAGCTGAAAGTATACGCTGGAACTGAGCATCCACACGCAGCACAAAAACCAGAAGTTTGGCAAATTCGCGGTTAAGGTAAAGGGAGGAAATATACGTGGCACAAGTACAATACTACGGTACAGGTCGTCGTAAGCACTCCGTAGCACGCGTTCGCCTGGTTCCAGGTGAAGGTCGCATCGTGATCAACAAGCGTGAAATGGATACTTACTTTGGTTTGGAAACACTGAAATTGATCGTAAAACAACCACTCGTTTTGACTGAAACTCTTGGTCGTTACGATGTATTGGTTAACGTAAACGGCGGCGGAACCACTGGCCAAGCTGGTGCAATCCGTCACGGCGTTGCTCGCGCTCTGCTGAAAGCAGATCCGGAACTGCGCGGCGCTCTGAAACGCGCTGGCTTCCTGACTCGCGATCCTCGTATGAAAGAGCGTAAGAAATACGGCTTGAAAGCAGCTCGTCGCGCACCTCAATTCTCCAAGCGCTAAGAAGCTTGCTATATCAAGGATTATCGCCCTTGGCCTTCATTGGTCAGGGGCTTTAATTTTTCCCCCGAATGAGCCGTGACCATATTTTGACCATATTTGTATGGTCATAGCTCCATGAACTTCTCAAATCGGGATGCAGTTTGCTCTTTGACCGTTCGGGTAACGTGGGTGTAGATGTTCATAGTCATTTTGATATCGGAATGACCGAGGCGCTCCTGAACTTCCTTGATGCTGGCTCCGGCTTCAAATAAAAGGGAGGCGTGCGAGTGTCGCATTCCGTGGATGTTTATTGGATGAAGGTTATTGGATTTGATAATCTCATTTAATTTGTCATTTGGATATGCGAGTCGAAGAGGGGACCCTTCTTCACGAGTTAAAACCATTTCAGTATCTTTTGAGTGGAGATGTACAACCGAAGCTCCATATTGCCCTGTACGGTATTTTTTGAGCAACCCTACGGTTGTGTCATCTATACTTATAAGACGCCTTGAAGCGGCCGTTTTGGATGTCAGAGTGACATACTGTCCTTTTTCATAGAACAAAGTTTTATTGAAATGAATGGTTTTGGCTTTAAAGTCGATGTCGCTCCAGCGTAAGGCCAGAACTTCCCCTTTACGTCCGCCAGTGTAAATTAGCAGATGGAACATTATAAAATCCCGCATTGTACACTCGAGTTTCGCAATATCTAAAAATTTCTTGATCTCAAGTTTCTCCCAGTAATTACGCTCGGGTTCATCTGCGCTTACGATAAACTCCTCGTCCTTCTTCGGAATGATCACTCCTTTTAACGGATTGTTTACAAGGATTTCTTTTGATATCGCATACTCAAATATTTGATTCGCATACATCTTCATGTTCTCGACCGATTTAATTTCTTCGGCAACCTTATTAATCACATCTTGGCAATAAGCTTTACTGATGTCCTTCATTTTTAATTTTCTAAAGTGGGGGAGAATGCGCTTGTTGAATTTCGATAGTACGGCTTTTCGAGTGCTGGGTTTATAGGTGCTTGAAATCGTCTCAAACCACTGTTTAAAGACTTGTTCAAAGGTAACGCTGCTCTTGTCCTCTGTAATGAACGTTCCTTCTGCTAGCTGCTGTTCTGTCCGAGCTGCATCTAATTGCGCCTCTTTCTTCGTTTTGAAACCTCTTTTAGTAGACGGCTTCTTTTTACCTGTTTCCGGATCGATTGTAGAGTAATACTTGTACATCCATCTTGAAAACTGGCCATAACGCGATGCTCCTTTTCAGGTATTCAAAACACAAGCAAGAACATTGGTTCGGTTCGATTTATATGATAAACAGCCTTGCGGCTGGAAAGCGCAAAGTTACTCAAAAAGTTTTGCTACACCCAATGGCTCAAAAGTAACAATAGAAGTACCAACCATTACATGCGTCCCATATTTTTCGATGTATCTGTTTATAGCGGATTCAAGAAAATCTTCTGTTACCCCAAGATGATCAGCAAGTTCGTATCGATTCCTAATTCCGTGTTTATGGGCTTGGACAAATCTGTTGAGAGGAATGAGCTTTTCATATCCCCAGCTTCTTGCACGTTTCTCTTGTTTCCGGTTAGCGATTTCCGATTGATCTAGGATATCTCCAGATGAAGTAAAATAATGGCCTAACTCCTCAGCGAGTATACAAACTTTCTCGGTGCTAGTTGGGATGAATTTATTAATGCCTATAACATTGTCACCGTAAAGTCCGTTGATTCTTGGTTTTAAAGGCATTTCATAGATGTCTATTCCTAGTTGTGTTGCCTCCTGGTAGAGTTCCTCGTAGGTCATTCTGTCACTCCTGTTGTTTTCTCTTTAGTTTCACAAACTCTTTAAAGCGCTCAATTTCCTCAAGTTCTTCCTCAGTCCAATCTTCCCCATCGTGGTGAGCTGCGATTGTTTGAATGTCGTTATTAAGGCTCAGTAAATCGTCCAAGGACTCATTGAAGAATAATGCAAGCATTCGAGCAGTTTCTAATTTAGGTTCGCTTAGATTATTCTCCCATTTTGAAATCATGCTCTTGTTGATTGCGCTGCCGAAACGTTCATTTAGTTTTTCAGCCAATTCCTCTTGGGATAACCTGCGTCCAACTCTCAATTCTTTTACCTTATCTCCAAACGACTTCATTTCAGGACTCTCCTAACAATTAACAATTTAGATCGGTCTAAACCAATAATATCTTATGTGTTTCGAAAACGCAACAAATATATAGATAATCGGCTAATATGTTATTGACAACGAAACTTTTGGCAATTATACTCAGCTCATAAAGTTTCGAATGAGAAACTAGGAGGTGCTAATACTTGCGAGTCATCAAGCGACGTCATACCCCTTACACAAAATTCAAAGCGCTTCTGGATGAACGTGGCATAAATCAGAAAGAAGTTGCGAATTTACTCGAGAAATCAACATCCGCTTTCAATCAAAATCTGAATGGAACAGGGGGTGACTTCTCACTCTCAGAGGTTCGTCTCATCTGTACTACTTATGAGATAAGTGCAGATGAGTATTTTTTAAATCCGATGGTTTCGAATTAGAAACATTGTTTGTTTTATATTTGCCAGATGATAGAGAGGAGGAAAGATGTTTGAACTCAACAGAGGCAATAAGGGTAAGTATTGACGAGCAATTCATACGCAACCTTGTAGAAGATGGTGGGATCTGAAACGTCTCGAAGCGGAAACTTGCAGAAAACGCGATTGGCTTATCGAAAACATTCTCCTGAATCCAGAATTTAAGGAAGAAATGGCTGAAATCTCGAATGGCCGTGAAAGTGGCAGGTGGATGTTTCGGGCAAAGGAAATGCAGGCGTTCTTAGATCGACACTTCCATTACTTGAATAGGCGCGCTTCTCAAAAAACAATTGCCTAGTTCGAGGTACGCTGAAAAGCCTGAAAGGGGGTGATAAGGAGCGATGGATGAAAATGTAAAGGAAAAACTGAATGGGGTGGACGAGGAGCAGCTTTCGCTGATCGTATCTGCTCTTGAGGAAACAGCCAGACGCTATGACCAGCAAGGGATGATCATGGTAGCTCTCAAAATGCGAATTACTGCTGAAAAAGTAACGGAAATAAAGAAAGCTCGGGAGTCCGAACAAGCAGCAAAAATACTCGGGCGTTGGGCAAAAAAAGAAAAAACCACCTGCTGCGAACAGGTGGAGTAAAACAGTCATTTCCCTAAATTGTCTTGGCGGACCAAGGAAATGACAACCGAATCAACGGAGGACAAGCCTCGCTATTACTTATTATAGCGAATGTTGCAAATATGTATACATAAAAGTTTGTCCTCCTACAAAAGGGGAGGGAACCTGTTTGAAAATGCTTATGAACTGGTTAAAACCAGCTATCCACAAAAGAATGGATAAATTACCCATCGAAAAAAACGAGGCAGTCAAACTGGCAAATACTCGATTTTACGAGCTTTATGCGGAATTGGGGACGATCCTCGGTGAAGAACATTCTGAGATACACAATGAATTAGAATCCCGCGTGAATTGGCTACGGGCAATTGAGGGAGAAGTAACTTTTGAATACGGAATACTCGATGGAATGGCACTTGGTTCTGAAATGCAGGGTTTTTTCCAAAATCCTATTTGGAATCTATATACCGATACAAACAGAACTAAAGGCGAATTTACGGAGGGTGCAGGATATTGCAAAGAATGCAAGTGCTGTTGGTTCGGCAGAGGATCGTTATGAATCTGCTCTATACGTATTGAAGCGCTTCTACCGGATCAAAAGGAATTACTCACCTCGTTACATGATGCCGTCCATTCGATGCGAGAAGCGTGCGTGGAGGTATCGTACCGCACTGGCTTGAGTGACAATTCTTCTTTGGGAAGGAGAGTAGTGTAAATGGCACTCGCAAGGGACTTAGAAGTCAGCAAGCGGGATTTTGAAGACGTAGCTGATACGTTATTTGCTCATCGCTTTAATGGGCACGTTTTTCGCAAATCGGACGATTATCAAGAGAAGAGCAAGAGCCTTGACGGATTAATTAACGACATTCGTAAACTGCTTCCTGATGATAAAGAACACCTGCTGAATAAATACGACGACACAGTGGCTTCAATGGAAGCCATAACCGAAGAGTTTGCATACAAAGCGGGCTTCATGGACGCGATGGTTCTTCTGTATCAAATAAGAACTGAACCCAAAATTGGGGGCAGAGGCGATCTTGCGAGTAAATGACATCAAAAAAGGGGGCGCATAAGATGGCAACCTATAGACAAGTACAGACAAGCTTTTGGCAAGATGGTTTTGTCCTTGACCTGACACCGGAAGAAAAGTATTTCTTCCTGTACCTCATGACAAACAGCAAAACGACACAGTGCGGCATCTACGAGTTGCCAAAGCGAATCATAGAGACGGAGACAGGATACAACCGGGAAACGGTGGACAAGCTTCTCAATCGTTTTGTCGAGTATGGGAAGGTCGCTTACAACGAGACAACCAAAGAAATCATGATGTTGAACTGGTTAAAGCATAACCGGATTAACAGCCCCAAGGTGAAAGCCTGCATCACAAAAGAGTTGAAAGGCGTAAAACACAAGCCGTTCGTTGAGGTTTTTCAGGCGCTCTGCAAAGAGTATGGATACGGTATCGATACGGTATCCATAGACTATGGGGAAGAAAAAGAAAAAGAACAAGAACAAGAACAAGAAGAAGAACAAGAACAAGAAGCGGGCGCAGGAGCAGGAGCCAGCAGTGCGTTGGATGACCTACCAGATAAGACCATCCCCCAAAAACCTGATCCTGTCACTTTCTATATGAATAACATCACAGCAGCAATACCGCCAATCATTGTACAGGACATCGATCAATGGATTGTTAAAGGTCACTTTGACGAGCCGGAAGAGATCATTATCGAGGCCCTCAGAGAAACGATCTTGAATGGCACGAAGAGCTGGAAGTATACGACAAAAATCCTCATCGGATGGGCTGATCAAGGACTACGTACACTCCAGCAAGTCCAAGCTGCTATTGCTGAACACGCTAGGAGCAAGGCATCAAATAAAGGCAAATACACTCGCGGTCAATCAACTGGAATGTCAGAAGCCGACAAAGCGTATTTGGACAACCTTCGAGGAGGGCAAGCACCGCAGGACGATCCAAGCTATGATCCGGCACAAGATCACGAATTGCAAAAGCTGATGGGCCAGCTCCAAGGCAAGGGGACTGAGTAAACATGAACTCAATTGGAGACGTGCTTTCAAACGATGAAAGATGGCAGAGGCTTATGGAAAAGGCAAAACAATCAGAAGAGCTTCTGTACAAACACGAGCTGATTCAAGGGCTTATGAACCGATATCCCGATGGGGAATTCACTTTGCCAGAGCTATACGAATATCGCGATACAAACATGAATTGCGCTACATGCAAAGGTTTAGAGTCGTGTCGGAATTTCTTTATCGGGCATCGGCAAACTGTCTTCGTTGAGTCTGGAAAAGCGGGGATGCGCTTCTCACCTTGTGAGCATCAACAAAGCCATGATCACCAGCGTAAGTTAAAATCCCTGGTCAAAAGCCAGTTCGTCCCTGATCACATCATGAATACAACTTTTGAAGCTTTGGAGAAAGACGCTGGACGGATCGAAGCCATAAAAGCAGCCATTAACTTTTGCGTCAGCTTTGAGCGCGGGAAGACAACAAGAGGACTCTACATATACGGCCCGTTCGGGGTAGGCAAAAGCGCAATAGCAGGCGCTATGACTCAGGAGCTGGCAAAGCGCGGCGTGGACGTTTTGATGCTGTATGTACCGGATTATCTGATGGAGATTAAAGCATCAATTGAGACGGGTGGAATGGAGCAAAAGCTGGAGGCTCTGAAAAATGTATCAGTGCTTATCCTGGATGACATAGGTGCAGAAGCGATCACGGCATGGACTCGTGACGAAGTGTTGGGCCCAATCCTTCAACGGCGAATGGAGAAGCTGCCCACCATTTACACGTCCAATCTAAAACTCGATGAATTGGAGCAACATTTTGCCAAGGCGAAGAACAGCGAGCCGAACTACAGGAGCGCAGCGCGGATCATGGAGCGGATCGAGCCTTTTGTGGATTATCGCGAAGTGAAAGGCCGTAACAGGCGGCGCGAGCGGAAGTGATGGGCGGAGCTGGTTGTAAAATACTCAGGATTTAGGCGAATTGGTTGTAATGACCTTTGTCAATATCCACTCAAATTATTCCAAAAGATATTCCTGGGAGGGACCTTGATGCAAGTAGGGCATAGGCCAGTTAAGAAGAACACTGATAAACTCGATCTTTATCTCAATGCACTGATCGCCGCTCTGCCAGATACAATGGATGATGATAAAGCATTGGAGCGAACAATCTTTTATGGCGTAAAGTACTTTGGACGGGCGGGAGAAAATACAACGCTCGAAGATATGGAACGGCGCTTCCACATTACAGAGGCGATCATGGCGTATATTTCCTTGGTCACTCCAAGAAGGTTTACGAGCATCTTTCCGATCACAAAGGAATATGACGGTAACCGTCGAGGAACCAAAGATTATTTTTACACCGTGGATAAAATCGCAGAGCTTGGATGGGACAAGCCGATTGGTGAGACATCTGAAACTGTATTTGATTTTCTGTGGGACTACCATAACTGGGATATAACTTTTTTTCTTGTCGAGTTCATGAGTCTGATGAGTGATATGAGACGAGCGCAAGGACAGCCGGGGATCATGGAGCAATGGGCTGCCGAAAACGGAATCCAAACATATACGCTCCATACCACACTCGATGGCGACCAATTCGTTATGGATAGCAAAGGAAGAACAAAGCCAGTTCGAGAAAAACGGCCGAAACATTTGAAACTGGTGGTTCCGAAAAGGGGGAAGGTGAAGTGAGCAACTTACAGGTGTTTGACTACGAGGGCCAAAGGGTATTGACCAAAGCTCAGTTGGCTGAGTCATACGGAACAGATAACGACAACATCAACGACAACTTCCAAAATA
Organism: Brevibacillus porteri; assembly: GCF_003013475.1. Classification (GTDB taxonomy): domain Bacteria; phylum Bacillota; class Bacilli; order Brevibacillales; family Brevibacillaceae; genus Brevibacillus; species Brevibacillus porteri. The sequence goes on along the minus strand of NZ_PXZO01000037.1, from coordinate 4,572 downwards.
ACGTTACACGGTACAAAGAAGGCAAACACTTTTTCGCTCTTAAAGGTGACGAGTTAAAGCAGTTCAAAGCTTCCCAGAAAGTTTCGGGGAACCTCAAGTATGCTCCTGTAATTTATCTCTGGACTGAAAAAGGTGCATGGCTGCACGCGAAGTCTCTAAACACAGATGAAGCATGGGAAGCCTACGAAATGCTGGTGGACGACTACTATCGCGTTATCGAGAAGCCTAGCGCATATGCCAGCTTGAGTCCCGAAGTAAAAGCGATCTTCTTCCTGGATCAGAAGCAACAAGAGATCGAAAGTCGTGTCGAGAGGCTAGAGGAAAGCAAGACAATTGACTACGGTCAGCAGCTCTTACTTCAAAACGCAGCCAGACAGCAAGCAGTACAGGTCCTTGGCGGCAAAGATGGACAAGCTTACCAAGACAGTAGCTTGCGCGGAAAAGTATTCTCGTCAATTTGGCGGGATTTTAAGGGATACTTCAACGTTGACTCTTACCGAAATACTCGTGTCCTCGATTTGGAAAGGGCGATGGAGTACATCATCGATTGGCGACCACAGGGAAAACTCCTTCGAGAAATTGAAGATGCCAATAGTCAGTTGGCATTTTCGTAGGGGGAGGAAGATACCATGAAATGTGCATTTTGCGATGAAAAGATCGTGGGGGACAAGCCTGAGTGGATATTGGTAAGCAAGAAGCCATCTGTCGATCATTATTGCAGCTTAGGATGCTTGTCAGGCCATTTGGATGAAATGGCAATCGAGGCAGAAGAGAAAAACGGATTGATTAATTAAATTGATAACGTGTATCCAGTGGCGCGGATCGAATGCACCTGGATACACAAGATCAATTAAGTTAAAAACGGCACTTAATGCGGATCTTCTTTGCCAAGGATCAATCCTAAGAGGTTACCGATAAATTCGAACACAAAGATTATTAGTTCCACTGGCTTCACACTTCAATTACTCATCTTGTATTTAAATACGAATGTTACAGAAAATGGTTTCAGTGCATCTTCACAACAAATTGCTCAATATGTTTAATCTTCATCCAACTCAGCAATTTCACGAGAGATTCTTTCTTCCGTTCGCAGTCTGTTAGCAATAATTTCTTACAGTGAATCCTCACTGATAAAACGTACTGCCTCAGGTATAAGATCTCTGGAGGGGAATTCGATTATTTCAGCTCTCTCTACAATTGCGTACCATACCTTAGGAATTTTGTTTTCTATAGCAAAACGGTATATTGTTTTGGCCTCGATAAGCGGTATTTCTAATTTGATATGAATTCGTGCGATTGTTTGATTTTTAATAGAAAAATTCAACCAATTTGTATGTTGATACTTATAGTAGGTTGATTCGATTATTGAGGCAGCAGCATACACTTTTTGTTTATCCATAAATACCCCCTATAAGAAGACCAATAAAGTGTGGAGCAGTTAGTCTACATGATCAGAAAAATTCACACAATGTGTAGGGAGGAAAATTACTTCTGTCTTGGAGATTTATTGTTAAAACAGAAGGCTAGTAATTGAGGAGCAAGCCATAAGACAGCAGAAATAATTACGAGTCCTTTGACGCTAAATGGCTTAAAGAAATATTGATAATCAAGTAGTTTAGCTGAAGCTAACCAATAGCTCCAAATAGTTGAAAGTAGATTTGCTACTAGTAAGGTGAGAACGGAACGTTGAAGAAACGCAAGAATTGTGACAAAGGCAAGTACGAGAAAATAACCGTAGATGGTCTTAGTCTGCCAGTCCATAAGCATCCCTAGATATGTAAATGGAACTAGCGATACGGCCAAAAATATGATGATTTTTCTCATAAATACTCACCTCATTCACCATTTACAAGTATTAAATGCGATTTAATAAAAACAAGAAAGTACCAACATTTAATGGTACCGTTCCGTTGTCAGTTGATCAAATTAACATATTAGTTAGTCAGGGTAGAGCCGATCTACCCACAATGCTCAGTTTGAACAGTTATGGTGAATCCATCCATGTTCTGCTTTGTGCCTCGGCTTCGGCACTAGATCGAGAATTATGTTTAGCTGCATGGTCGAGTTCTTCAAAGCGGTATTTTCTTTGGCGCCTCTTATCAGAAAGGTAGGCCCCAATGAGTATTAATAAAACTGGAATTCCAATTAGCGCCCAGAACATCTTGATCACTCCGATCTAATGGATTTCCTTTATTTTACACGACTTTAAATCAAAAGGTACTTAACACGATGTGTAGGGAGATAAGTCAATGGCATGTGTTCATATGTTATTGGTTTTCTACCTGCAAAGGTTTGAGGCTTGCCTTCCATTCATTTGGGGTGGGAAGTGGTAATCTCTTGACTTCCTTCCAGTCAGTTGGTTTTGCGTTTGGAATAAAAGTCGTTTTCGGTTGCTCACTGGGATTACTAGGGGATTGTGCATTCACTACGGCTGCCATAGTAAGCATCAGAATAACTAAAGATTTCGTCATGATAAGCTGCTTTTTCAATGATTTACACCTCTTTCAACACTGGTACCTATAAGACGATGAAAGAAGGCAATTGTTTCAATAATTTTCCACTTACACTTATCAAAATAGTTACTTTGTTAGAAATTTCTTCTTATAAAAGACATAGGCAGCCATTAAAAGAGGGAATGTTACGCATCCGTACCAGAACAAGGTTTCATACGAGTTTGTAGACTCATAGGCTATTGAAAACCCTGAACCTGAATTCTCAGTTAATTCCTTTTGCATAATTTGAAAAATTTCTTGGTACATTTGATTCTGTTCATACAAGTCCCATGTAAAGTAGGCCCAAAAGGAAAGAAAGTGTATGACAAATGAAAACCTAAAGGCTTTGAGTAAAGTAATCAAAAAATCACCCGCGATTTCAGTTTTTTAAAATTGTATCACTAAAGAAAAAAATGGAAGTGTTTAACAAAACGGTAATTGTATTAAAAGCTGACCTAATGCCCAGTCCAATCTTCGTTCATATACGGAAGGGCTAGTAAAAACAAAAAAATAACAGTAAGGGTAATTAACAATACGTATATCCATCTAGCTTGGAGAGACTCTGCATTCAGGATTAGAATCCATCCAATAAAAAGGATCAATATGATTGTCATAAGAGAGTGCTCCTTTCGAAAGGAATTACGAAAAATGGGGATTGTTGGTTACAGAACACACGATTTCTTAAAAATGGGAGGATCAGAGCATGGGACCAATTGATTTTACACCATTGATTTGGTTCGGGGTAATTATCGGATTGATAGCAGCAGGCGTTGTTGGTTTGGCAATTTGGCTGCTGTCTAACTTGATTTAACATTTCAATCGATTTGTAAAAGGGGAGGGATGATGAGTGGTAATTTTCCTCTGGGTGATTGGCATTTACACGCTTATTGGCATCGGGGCGCTGGTATTTCATTACTTCGATGTGGTAAGACATATTGATCGAAAAGACAGGGAAATCGGTGCCAGGATGTTCGTGTTCTTTCTCTGGTCACTGTATCTTTGGCTGCGGGCGGTAATCAAAAATCATGGTATTGGGATTATGTGATTTAACACATCATTACTTGTGATAATATTCCTCTATTCAATTGAGAAGGAGCAATTATTATGGAACTCATTTCACAACGCTTTCGTTCTTTGGGTTTATCGATATTGAGCCATTTCAAGATTAATGGAGCACATGCTGGCAACATTTATCGGGTCAAGACGGAGGTAGAAGGCAACTCCGAAAATAGCTTTATATATAAGGAGTATGCATCTGATCGAACTAACGAATTGAAAGTGATGGAAATGTTGGCTCCAATCATTGGATCATACACTCCCAAAATATATTCAACCTTTGATCGGAACCCTCCAGCAATTATTCAGAGTGATGCCGGAATACCTCTAAAAAAGGTAATGTCTGACTACTCACTTATGGATCAAGTGGAGATTCTTAACAAAATTTTAGAGACGTTATCGGAATTTCACATTAATGCACTTACTTTGTCGCAGAAGATCTCTAAAGAAAGTCATTTGGTCTCGCATGCCCCAAGTAAAGAATGGGGTGAATGGGCTATCAAAAATTTGAGCCAACTAAAGGGGTTCGACATTAACGAACTCATGACAATTGAATTTATCGCAAATAAATTCTACTCAATGACAACTAACTATAAGCCTAAAGTGGCAACGATCACACATGGCGATCCCCACCTGGACAACGTTTTCCTTACTGGGGAACAGATCAAGTTCATTGATTGGGAATGGGCGGGATTCACGTCACCTATCCGAGATGTAAGCTTTATTCTTCAGGATATCTATAATTTAGACTTGCTGAGGTATGTTGTAACAAGGTACCACGAATTAATCTCTGAAACAGTGTTACAAGTTTCTGAAGCAGAGTACATGCGTGATTTAGCAATCTGGGGTATTGATACAACATTGATGATGATAGGGTGGGAAATCGAAAAATTCTTATTGGGAGAAGAAATCGGTGCTGACATTTTAAATAAAGTCAAATTTAAGATTCAATTCGTTCAGGAACAATGGAACTATTTCGAGAAAATGTAGGGGGTTATTTGATTTAACAAAAGAGAAAAAAGTG
>NZ_PXZO01000036.1 GCF_003013475.1 Brevibacillus porteri | reverse complement strand
GGCGGCGGAGCAGGTCAAGGCCAAGGTAAAGGCTACGGCGGTGGAACAGGTGAAGGCCAAGGTAAAGGCTACGGCGGTGGAACAGGTGAAGGCCAAGGTAAAGGCTACGGTGGCGGAACAGGTGAGGGCCGAGGCAAAGGCTACGGCGGTGGAACGGGTGAAGGCCAAGGTAAAGGCAACGGCGGTGGAAAAGGCAACGGCGGCGGAACCGGCAACGGTGGTGGAAAAGGCAATGGTGGCGGCAACGGCAACGGTGGTGGTAACGGCAACGGTGGCAGCAATGGCAACGGTGGTGGTAACGGCAACGGTGGCAGCAATGGCAATGGAGGCGGCAACGGTAAGAACAATGAGGATAACGAAGGTACTGGAAAAGACTAACTGTACACAGGAGATAAAACGCTTCGCCTCTTTTATGGGGACGAAGCGTTTTTCATGTAAAAGAGCTAACTTTAGTTAGTGTTAGAAGGAATTTAGCTAATGATATCATGATTGGTGATTGCTATTTAATCAGCCGGGATATCAGAAAAAGTTCGAAGGAGGAAGAGCGATACACATAGGAAAGACAAGTCAGCATATCCAGCCTGAAAGAATGCAAGCAGGTAACTGATCAAATGACAGAAAAGTACAACGATTGCATGCAAGGAGGATTATGGTACATACCAGACCTTTTGAATATGAGCAAGACGAAGCATTTATTTGGGAATTGTACGGTTCTACGAGAACCGAAGAAATGGCTCTTTGGGGTTGGAGTGAGGCGGACAAGCTTGCTTTTTTACAGTCGCAGTTTATCATGCAGCAGAAGTCTTACCAAATGCAGTTTCCCGCTCAGAAGCATCAAATCATTCTTCGATCCGAGCAGCCTATCGGTCGGATGATCACGGATGCGAGCGGAGATGCACTGCACCTCGTAGATATTTCTTTGCTGCCTGCTTATCGGGGACAGGGTGTTGGTTCTGGTATGATTGGCGATCTGCAAAAAGAGGCTCAAGTTTTCCAATTACCAATCCGTTTACATGTTGTACAAGGGAATCCCGCCTTTCGATTATATGAACGACTTCATTTCATCGTAACTGACTCAACGGGGCTGTATATCCAAATGGAATGGCAGCCACTTCTGCAAAAATGACCAATCTGTTCGTTCGACAACGGAAATAACCACTTTACATAAGGAGGAAGCAACATGGCAGAGCCATTTCTTGGAGAAATCAGGATGTTTGGAGGAGATTATGCACCACAAGGATGGGCATTATGCAATGGACAGATCTTATCTATTTCTGAATACGACACGCTGTATAGTTTGATTGGAACCACATATGGCGGGGATGGACAAATGACTTTTGCGTTGCCTGATTTACGGGGACGCATCCCGCTCCATCAAGGGACCAATCCGAGTACAGGAACTACCTACGTGATTGGTGGGAAAAATGGTGTAGAATCAGTCACCTTAACCGTCTCACAATTGCCTGCGCATTCGCATACGGTCCATGCATCATCGCAGCCAGGAACGCAGAACAGCCCTGCCAATGCTGTATGGGCAAAAAATGCGCAGCAATATTCAGCGAATGTACCTGATGGATTAATGAACCCGTCCAGCTTGAGCAGTGTGGGTGGGAATCAACCACACAGTAACCTGATGCCGTTTACGGTTATTAATTTCATCATCGCCCTGTACGGAATCTATCCTTCACAAAATTAACATCCAAATCGAACAGGAGGATTTTACATGGAACCATTTCTTGGAGAAATTCGATTTTTTCCATTTCCATTTGCGCCAAAGGGTTGGGCTTTGTGTAATGGTGCCGTGCTGCCTATCAACGTAAACCAGGCACTGTATTCCTTGTTAGGAACTACTTATGGGGGGAACGGGAAAACCACGTTTGCTTTACCCGATTTAAGAGGGCGTGTCCCCGTTCATAAAAACAATCTACAGGATCGTCCAATCGTACCGCTTGGTATGTCAGCTGGCGAAGAAACACATGTATTAACGACAAACGAGATACCCGCCCATACCCATACGGCAACCGGCTCAAATGCAGCTGCCAATGAAAAAGTCTGCGCGGGGAACTACTGGGCACAAGCTTCCACCACAACCTATGGGACAACCCCGGATACGACGATGAGCGAGAGTGCGCTGCAAATGGTAGGGAATAGTGCACCTCATATTAATATGCAGCCGTATTTGGTCGGGAATTTTTGCATCGCAATTCAAGGGGTTTACCCGTCAAGAAACTAGAGGAGGCACTATCATATGGATCCGTATATTGGAGAAATTCGTATCTTCGGTGGCAATTTCGCACCGAGGGACTGGGCTTTTTGTGATGGACAATTGATCCCGATCTCTTCCAATCCTGTCTTGTATTCGATATTGGGCACGAAGTATGGTGGAGATGGAAAGACCACATTTGCGCTTCCTAATTTAAGAGGTACAGCCCCGATGAGCCAGGGGGCAGGACCTGGCTTGACACCGCGTTCGGTGGGAGAGACAGGTGGCGATGCCAAAATCACTCTGCTGGAAAATGATATTCCGGCGCATACTCATGTTCCGAATGTGTGCTCAACGCCAACAGTCGATTCACCAACAGGCGCGAAATGGTCATCGACTGTTGGTCGGGGAAGTGTCATTCCTTACTCCAAAACGAGTGATGGGACACAGCTTAGCCCGCAAACAATCGGCACCACAGGCGGTACTCAACCTCATAATAATATGCAGCCTTATCTTGGACTCTCGTTCATCATTTGTGTGGAAGGTGGAGCTTTTCCACCGAGAGAATAGGAACTGTATCTTGGACGCCCGAAGCTGTGTAGCTGAAGGCGTCTTTTTCGAATGACGATGACGGTCACAGCCCTTCTTCCATCTTTTCCTACTTTTCGTATTCTTCTTGCGAGACGTATGCATTATAATGGATATGTCCGTGATATTAAACGATCGCTTGAAGCAGAACGATCGCAGAGGATGAAGCAGATGACGAAGATAGAAATACTGAAAAGCATGTTGACGAGCGATCAACGCAATGCCCCAGTATGGCTGTTATTAGGGTTAGAGCATGCTGAGCACGGGGATCGTACGGAGGCTTTACAAGCGTTTACGCAGGCCCTTGCCTATGGAAATGAAGCGATGAAGGAAAAAATTGTGATCGAACTCAACAAGCTACAAAAGGAATCCCCATATTCGCGGACGTTAAAAGGGATCAATCAGAAGGATTCCTCTACATATACGATGTTTCCACCTAAGATACGCGTCATCGAAGGGGGCAAAGGGAAGACCACCGCGAAATCGGTTCAACTCGTTGAGAAAACGGCGGGTTTTGGAATGGTCGGCGGGCTTGGACGAGTAAAAGAGGCAATTTTTCAAAGACTCCTACATCCTATTTCGCAACGGTTGCCTCAAAAGAAAAGTACCATTTTACTCTACGGACCATCGGGGTGCGGAAAATCTTTGCTAGCAAAAGCAACCGCAGAAGAATGTCAGGCTCATTTTTTCTCCATGGCGATTACAGGCGGTCGAAGTATGTATGCGCCGTCGAACAGGCAGTTCAACATCCAGGACTTACTGGCAACAGTCCCTGCCAATAAACCGTTTCTGTTCTTTTTAGATGAACTTGACGCTTCCAGCCATTACGAAGAGCATCCGAACTCCTATCCTAGACAGGGGATCGATTCCAAATGGCTTCAGCAGATAGCGGAGGCAGGCGAATACGACGAACGATTCGTCCTGATGGGTTCAACCAACGTTCCATGGGAATTGGAGCCTTCCATGCTCCGAGCAGCTGGTTTTGATCACTGGATTTTTGTCGGACCGCCAGATCGGCAAGCACGGGAGGATATTTTTCGCTTAAAGCTGGAGGGCCGTCCTTCTGAGATGCTCGATTATGAGCAATTAGCAGGATGGACAGAGTTTTATTCGGGGGCAGACATCGAGTATGTAGTGGAGCTCGCAACGGAGCAGGTCTGGCATGATATCGTAACAAAAGGGGTCGATCGCCCGATTCAAATGAGCGATCTACGGGAGGCCATTGCAGCTACCTATCCAACAACCATTGAGTGGTTGCGGACTTTGAAAGAACATTTGAAACAAGTGGATTACAACGGAATCTATGATGAGGTGTGGGATTACCTGTCTCTTCACAGCAGAATCTAACATCAACGAAAAGACCGTCGGCTCGCTATCAAGCTGCGGTCTTTTTTCATGATGTAAATGTTAGAATATTGACTCAATATAGTCTTTTTTGTACGCTGAGTATAGGCACGAACAGTTGCTGGAAGGTGGAGGATACGTGATGAAAATAATAGAGATATCCCGTCCGCTTATGGCAGGTATGCCAACCTGGCCAGGGGACACTCCCTTTCACTATGTCGTAAACTGGCCCAAAGCGGAGAGTGGCTCAGTCAATGTCGGCAAAGTAACCATGAGTATTCACACAGGTACCCATGTGGATGCTCCGTTCCATTTCGATGACGGTGGCCGAAAAATAGCTGAATTGCCTTTGGACTTGTATATTGGAGAGGCAAGAGTGGTAGAGCTTACGGGACGTTCCAGCATTGGTCCAGAAGATTTTGCCCAGGTAGATCTGGACGGGGTGGAACGCTTGCTGCTCAAAACCTTATCATGGAGCGACCCCAATCAGTTTCCGTCAACCATCTGTCATCTACGAGCGGACTTACCAGCGTTCCTCGCCCAAAAAGGCATTCGGCTGATTGGAGTAGATGTCCCGTCTGTCGATCCATTGGACAGCAAGGAACTGGCTGCTCATCATGGGCTTCATCAGCATGACATTCATATTTTGGAGGGGCTTCTGCTCGATCATGTCGAACCGGGTGATTATGAACTGATCGCACTGCCGCTGCTTTTGATGGAAGCAGATGGGAGTCCGGTACGTGCAATCTTGCGTCGTTCGTGAGGCTGCATATTGATAAAGCAGTGATTTTCTCGAATAATAATAGGGTAACTACAAATACCATCATCACGGCGTACGTATGAAGGGAATGAAAAAGTAGATGGAAGCGATGACCTTTGTCCTTTTTGGCGCAACAGGAGATTTAGCAAAACGCAAAATTTTCCCTGCGCTCTTTAACTTATATGTAGATCAAAAGTTGCCTGCTGCCTTTTCGATTATCGGTGTAGGGAGAAGGGCCTGGTCTGGTGACGAATTTCAGGAATCTGTTCGCCAGTCTGTCCATGAGTTTTCCCGTCGAGCTCAGATTGCTTCCCACGAACTAGACGCTTTCTTGTCTGCTTGTCGCTATGCGGAAGTAGATGTCATGGAGCCGCGTGCTTATGAAACGTTACATGATCTGGTCCTCCAAAGAGAGCAAGAGCTGCAGATCCCGCAAAACCGGATGTTTTACTTGTCAGTAGCCCCGCAATATTTCGAGGGAATTGCAACCAATGTTAAGGCCAGTGGACTGGGTTCAACGACAGGCTGGAAGCGTCTGATCATTGAAAAACCGTTTGGACATGATTTGCAATCTGCCGAAGAATTGAATGAAAAGCTGGGGAAAGCATTTTTGGAAGAAGAAATATATCGCATTGACCATTACTTGGGAAAACCGATGGTTCAAAACCTTGAGGCTCTCGAATTTGCGAATCCGGTCTTCCAGGCTCTTTGGAACAACCAGTACATCGCCAACGTGCAAATTACGGCGAATGAAACGGTCGGCGTCGAGGATCGGGCTGGATATTACGAGCCAGCCGGAGCACTGCGTGACATGCTCCAAAATCACATGCTGCAAATGCTCATGATTATCGCCATGCAGCTTCCGAAGCGAATCACTTCCGCCCATATCCGCGAAGAAAAGCGCAAGGTGATGGCCGCCGTGCGTCCGATGAAGAAAGAAGAAGTCCGCACCCACGTGATTCGCGGTCAGTATAGCGCAGGACATATTCAAGGAACACCTGTGGCTGGCTACAGGGACGAGCCTGGTGTCGATCCAGTTTCGATGACAGAAACGTATATTGCCACTCGTGTCTGGATTGATGACCCGTTTTGGCAAGGGGTACCTTTTTATATTCGTACGGGAAAAAGACTGCAAGAGAAATCAACCAGGATCGTCATTGAGTTCAAAAATCCGCATGAAAAGCTATATCAGGAGCAAAATGAAACGACATCGCCAAATTTGTTGATCATTAGCGTGAATCCGAACGAAGGTATTGCCTTGCAGGTAAATAGTAAGAATCCGACAAATAGCGGTAAGATTGAGCCGGTGACGGTAGATTTCAGTGCAGGGACAAAAGACGTGCCGGAAGCGTACGAGCTGCTCTTGTTCGATGCACTCCGAGGAGATTCCACCTACTTTGCGCATTGGGATGAGGTCCGTCTGTCGTGGGAGTGGGTGACACCGATTCTGGAAGCTTTCGCTGAGAATTTGGTGCCGCTCTTTACGTACGAAGCTGGCTCATTCGGACCGAAGGCCGCAGAGCAATTGCTTGCTGCGGACGGATTCGTGTGGTGGCTGGATAAGGTCGAAGAACGAGTGCCAGTCACTGCAACGAGATAGACCAAAAGAAAAGGGAGCGGATGAGATGCGATTTGGCGTAATCGGAACGAACTGGATCACCGAGGAATTTATCCAGGCTGGTCAAGAAGTAGAAGGATTTTCTCTTCAGGCTGTTTATTCACGTACCATCGAACGCGCCAAGGAATTCGCTGACAAGTACCATGCACCATTCGCCTATAACAGCCTAGAAGAAATGGCTGCAAGCAAAAATATGGACGCGGTCTATATCGCGAGCCCCAACTCCTGCCACGCGGAACAAGCGATCCAGTGCATGGACGCGGGGCTACACGTATTGTGTGAAAAGCCACTGGCTTCCAATGCGATTGAGGTAGAAGAAATGATCGAAGCAGCGAAAAGAAATGACGTGCTGCTCATGGAGGCTGTCAAATCTACGCTGTTGCCCAATTTTTTTGCGATACAAGACAACCTGCACAAGCTGGGAAAAGTACGACGCTATATTGCTAGCAATTGCCAATATTCTTCGCGCTATGACGCCTATCGCGAAGGGAAGGTTTTACGTGCTTTTGATCCTGCTTTTTCAAACGGAGCCTTGATGGACATCGGAATCTATTGTCTTTATCCGTTACTCATCCTTTTTGGCAGACCAGACGACATCAAGGCAGAAGGAATTGTGCTTGATTCTGGAGTGGACGGGGAAGGCAGCATTCTTTTGAAGTATCGAGAGATGGATGCAATCATTAGCTTTTCGAAAATTACGACCTCCTATCAGCCAGCAGAAATCCAAGGGGAGGACGCCACGATGGTGATCGATCGAATCAACCATCTCAAAGAAGTGGACATTCGTTATAGAGACGGACGAATCGAGCAAGTGACAAGGCCGCAGACCCCGAAGACCATGCATTATGAAATTAGGGAGTTCCTACACTTGGCAAGGATAGGGGCAAGACAATCTACAACGAATTCGCATGATGTCTCCAAAACGACCATGCAGGTCATGGATGAAGTAAGAAGACAGATGGGAATCGTTTTTCCTGCGGATCATAAAAAACGGTAAGTAAAGGGGAGGGCATTTGGGATGAAAATGTATGATGTAACCGCCAACGTGTACGAAGGAATGACGGTGTATAAAAACAAGCAGGAAAAGCAGCCGAAAATACGTACCGCTACCAATGGCTATGTAACAGAATCAAGAATCGATATGGACCTTCATTCTGGTACCCATGTAGATGCTCCCCTGCACATGGTGAATGCTGGCGATACATTGGAGAGTATTTCATTGGAGAAGCTAGTGGGCAGTTGCAAGGTTCTCGATCTCACAGCGGTAGAGGACAGGATCAATCGCTCCGACTTAGAGAGCTTCGATCTTGAGCGAGGAGATTTTGTCCTATTTAAAACGAAAAACTCTTTTGAAGAGGCGTTCTCTTTTGAATTCATCTTTCTGTCAGAGGAAGGTGCAGAATATGTAAGTGAGCTGGGGGTACGGGGCATTGGTACCGATGCACTTGGAATCGAACGCAGTCAGGAAGGGCACCCCACCCATAAAAAACTGTTTGCAGCGGGCGTCATTGTCGTGGAAGGCTTGCGGCTAGCGGAGGTCCCCCCAGGCGATTATTTTTTGGTAGCTGCACCACTCAAGCTGATCGGCACGGATGCAGCCCCGGCAAGGGTCCTATTGTTTGAAGGATTACATAACGAATAATGGAGACATCATTTGTCTATCCAAAATGAAGGGGAGGGAAATACATGCTCAGACGACCAGAGCGCGATGAATACGCCGCTTATTTTGACTATTATATTGGGCTTGTACCGGAAGGGGAGCCGCTAACGATCCTTACGCAACAAGGAGAGAGGCAAGTCGCGCTATTTTCGTCACTTGCGCCTGAGCAAATTGATTATCGGTATGCACCAGGCAAATGGACGGTAATAGAGGTTTTGGGTCATCTCGTCGATACAGAACGCATCATGAGCTATCGCTTACTGAGAATCGCGAGAGGAGACCAGACACCCCTCATCGGTTTTGATGAGAATACTTTTGTCGAACACGGGTGTTTTCGGCTAAGAAACCTCTCTGATTTATTGGAAGAGTATAAGGCTGTACGTGCTTCGACCATCGCGCTAGTCCGAGGAATCTCTCCAGAAGCGTGGTTGCGTACAGGAATTGCCAACGGAAACAAGCTATCTGCAAGGACGTTGGCTTATGTGATTGCAGGACATGAAGCTCACCACAGTACCATTTTGAGAGAGCGGTATTTAGGGTAGGTCTCGTATGGAAAGGATACAGACAATCGATTATGCATCGCCACTCGGCGTCTTGGAAATCAGTGGGACAGAAGACGAGGTATGTTCTATCCTATTCACAGATCGGGACGAACCCATTTTGCTTGAACAAGAAGACAATTGCCACGAGCCTCTCCTCGTTTGCCGGCAACAGCTGGACGAATATTTTTCCGGCAAGAGACAGTCCTTTTCTGTTCCCCTGTGGATGAAAGGGACAGACTTTCAGAAATCAGTCTGGCACACATTGACCACCATTCCCTATGCGCACAAGATTACGTATACGGAGCTAGCCGCGTTGATTGGGAAGGAAAATGCGGTGAGGGCTGTCGGGAATGCCAACGGAAAAAATCGGCTGAACCATTGTGCCATGCCATAGAATTATAGGATCAAACGGGAGTCTAACAGGCTATTCGGGTGGCTTGTGGCGAAAGGAATGGCTACTGACCCACGAACAATGTTCGCAAAACAAGGAAGAATAAGGTAGAATTTGAGGAGAGTAGTGAGAAAAGACAATTTCATAGGTGGAAACAGGTTCCTTCGGGCGTAACAATTCGCCACAAGGATAATAGGGAAGCTCGGTGCAAATCCGACACGGTCCCGCCACTGTAAGAGGGGAGTCAGCGTCCAACAAGCCACTGGTCTATCAAAATAGACGGGGAAGGCGACGCTAGACGATGAACCCATAGTCAGGAGACCTGCCTGTTTCGACAACACTGATAGACCTACGGGAGATAGGGAGGTGTTAGAGATGGCTTGCGAAAAACAGCGCGTGGACAAGTGCGTCCCTCTTTTTCTGGCATTTTCTAACGATCGTCACGGTCGAGCGGAAAATGTTCTTTTTATTTTGGGCAGGATAAAAGAAGAGGAGGGCGTGCGATGATTCAACTTTTCATTTGCCAATGGTGCGGATATGTCGAGGAAAAAGAGCTGCCTGAGGAAGGCCAGGAGGGTGTGTTTCATTGCACTTGCTGCAGTATGGAAGAGGTAGAAAGCCTGTTCACTCCCAACTGAAAGCCTTGCCAAATCAGCTTACAATCAGAAAAGAAAGAATTTTGTTGACGCTTGCCTTGGAATTTCTTAGAATAAAGCTCAACAGCATAAATGGTTCTTATCCAGAGAGGTGGAGGGTCTGGCCCTATGAAGCCCGGCAACCGTTGCATATTGCGACAAGGTGCCAATTCCTGCGAGACGTTTCGTCTCGAAAGATAAGAAGCGGGTTACTCTATTAGTAGATGAACCTTCTTCTTAGCGAAGAAGGTTTTTTTAATTTCATATTTTCTTTATCCAGAGAGGTGGAGGGACTGGCCCGATGAAGCCCGGCAACCGTCACGTATATTTTGTGACAAGGTGCCAATTCCTGCAGGACATATACGTCCTGGGAGATAAGGAGGGGGAGCATTAGCTGCTAACAAGCCTTCTTCTTATCGAAGATGGCTTTTCTTTTTATCTAAAATTCGGGGTATGGGGTGGTCAGGATGAGTGCAGAAGTGGTACGCGTGGGATTATTGGGATTGGGAACAGTCGGTGGAGGCGTAATCAAAACGATCCGTTCGCAACAGGAGAAGCTGGCTTCTCGTCTGGGAAAACGAATTGAGATCGTCAAGGCCTTGGTGCGTGACTCGGAAAAAGAGCGGGCGGTTCACGTCGACCCGGCTTTACTGACAACTGACTTTGAGGAAGTATTGAGAAGCGATGTGGATATCGTAGTGGAGGTCATGGGCGGTGTAGAACCTACCTATGACTACGTACGTGCTTTGATCGAAAAGGGCTGCCATGTAGTAACTGCCAACAAAGAGCTACTGGCGAAAAAAGGAACGGAGCTAGTCGATTTGGCAAATCAGCATCAAGTTCATCTGGCCTATGAAGCGAGTGTGGCAGGGGGCATCCCGATCTTGAGCGTGCTCCGGCAGTTCCTTCGCACGAACGATATCCAAGGTGTTCGCGGTATTCTCAACGGAACAACGAACTTCATTTTGACGAAGATGGAGGCAGAACAACTCTCTTATCAGGAGGTGCTCAAGCAAGCGCAGGAGTTGGGCTATGCGGAAGCAGACCCTCGTTCGGATGTAGAAGGCTTTGACGCTATGTACAAGTTGTACATCCTGGCACAGCTTGTTTATGGAGAATCGCTGCCGCTAGCAGATGTTGTTCGTAAAGGGATTTCAGATTTATCAGCGGGTCACATTCGGATTGCGAGTGAGCTGGGGTACCGGATCAAGCTCATCGCGCAGGCCTATCAAGCTGAACAAGGAATTCGCCTATCTGTTGAACCAACCATGCTTCAGCTGAGTCATCCGTTGGCGCAAATCCACGACGCGTTTAATGCTGTGCAGCTATCGGGCAACATCGTGGGAGACTTGTTGTTTACAGGAAGAGGGGCAGGAGAGCTCCCTACAGCAAGTGCAGTCGTAGAGGATTTGGCCTATTTATTGACACAGCCATTCACACCGCATCCTACTTGGAAAGAAAAAACGGCTGACAAAGCAGGAGTCACGGTGGACTCGGAGGAACGCGTCCTGTGTTATCTAGAGGGCTCATGTCATACTGCTACGCCAGATCGTGTCTTGCATTTCCTTCAGCAGGCAGGAGTCAACGTGCATAAACTAAAAGTCCAATTCGACTTGGGGGGCGTATTGCGTGCAGGTTTGATCGTGACAGGAATCAGTAAAGAGCACGAGTCCCTATTGAAAAATGATTTTGGCTTAGAAGTGCGTTGCTTCCCCATTATCGAATCTGCGTAAGTAAGAGGAAAAATAAGAAGAAAAGCCGTATTTCTAGTTACCTGGAAACACGGCTTCTTTTGTCAGGGGGCAGTCTCCACCGCTTTTGCGCGCGGCTGTACACGCCCGTCACTTTGTATGTCGACACTCTCAGAAATGGATTCAATACGTTTTAGCAGGGCAGCGCCGTTGCTTTCATTCATGGGTACAGCTTGTCCCAATTCTGCGTGAAACGGAAGCATCGTCAGCTCACAATCACCGCTTTTCGTACAGTTTGCTTGCAGAACCATCGTTTCCCAAGTCTTGGGTTCGCTTGATCGTGTGAAAATGAAATTGCCTAGACTATACGCAATCCATTTGTCGTTGTATCGTTCAAAGCCTTGAAGTACGTGTGGATGACCGCCGACAATCAAATCTGCACCAGCATCGATGTAGGCACGAGACAACTCTTCTTGATGATCGACAGGATAATCGAAGCGTTCCTTGCCCCAGTGTGCAATCACCACGACGAGATCCGCTTGGTGGTTCGCATCTTGGATCGCTTTCACTGCTTGCGTAGGATCATAGGAAGCGGCCATACCTGGCTGGGAATCCCCTGCAAACCAGCTTGTTTCGGGAATGACCCTGCTGAAGCCGAGAATCGCGATCTTGATGCCGTTCTTTTCTATGAATACAGGGGAATAGGCACGTTTGGCATCCTTTCCAGCGCCGACGTATTCAATCTGGTTCTTGTCCAAAGCGTCAAAAGTATCGAGCAATCCCGGAACTCCTTGATCCATGGAGTGATTATTGGCGAGATTCACCACATCAATCCCTGCGTTTTTCATGGCAGGAACAGCAAGTGGCGACGACTTGTAGACATACGCCTTGTTCTGTGCGGCAACACCTGTGGCGGTGATCGGCGTCTCCAAATTGGCAATCGTGATATCATCTTGCAAAAAGAGTGAGCTTACATGCTTGAATGGGTAGTCATAGCTGTTTGCGAGTAAGGTTTTCTCTACATTCCCTGACATCATGATGTCACCGACAAAGGTGAGCTGCACAGAGGTCTTTTGGTTCACAGTATTGTCAGGAGCAGGCTGCTCGTTCGGGTTGGCATGTTTTCCATCCATGGCAGTTTGGAATAAGTAGTAGGTTCCGACGACGAAGATGGCCAATACGCTAAATAGGAGCGTGTTCTTTCCAACACGTACCCATGTTTTACGTGATTTCTTGCGCCGAGCTTTTACCCGGCTTGATCTGGTCTCGTTCATTTTTCCCCCTTGTCCTTCTATCCTTACATAAATGAATTTTGATATCCTATAAGTATTACGAAAAGAGGCGAAAAAAGGTGCGATTAACTTTTGATCATTTGGTTCATTTTGTACAGCGAACTCCACAGGAAGCATCGGAACAATTTTGCCAAGCGGGTTTTCATGCGGTAGCTGGAGGGCGTCACGCGTCTTGGGGGACATGGAATAGCCTTAGTTATTTCGGGCTTTCTTATGTTGAATTTTTGGCGGTTGAACACAAGGAGCTTGCTCGACAATCAGATAATCCGCTCGTACGTCAATGTATCGAGGATGAAGCGAAGGGAGAAGGATTTGGTCAAATTGCGCTTCGGACCAACGAGATGGATGCGTGGGCAGAGCGCCTGCGAGGCCAAGGTTTGCAGGTTACTGGACCAGTTGCGGGAAGTCGTACGCGTGATGATGGCACGACGCTTCAGTGGCGGATGCTGTTCCTCGAAGATGCAGATAGTGCTCTTCTACCGCCATTTCTCATTGAATGGTCGCAAACGGATGAGGAGAGAATTGAAGATTTGACAAATCGTGGCATCATTGGCGCACATCCGAACGGTGCAGCGCATCTCCAGTCAGTAGGCTATGCAGTAAACGATCTGGATGAAGCAACAGCACGTTGGCAAAGCTGGTTTGGATGGAAGAAGAGCGAAAAATTTCACGATAAAGAACTGGGGGCCATCTGCCAAGCATTTGAACTTCCGGGTGGAAATGTAGTGCTTTGCCAACCGACGGAAGAGGGATTGGCGCAGACTGCATGGAAAAATCGCGGGCAACGACCGTTTTTTGCGAGGCTGGAAGGAGCAAGCAAGAATAGCGAGTATAAGATTGATGGAGGATCTTACTTTCTAGTAGCGCTGGAATAGTCGTTTAGAAGAGAGCCTCTGCAAACGGATTGAGTTGTGTTTACGAGAAGAAGAGCATCCGTTTTATGTAGCGTTTTGAGAAAAAAACCACCTCGATTGGAGGTGGTTTTTTTACTAGGTGCCAAACGTCTTTTTAGTTAAATTCCGGTACATCACCAGCATCGCGATACGCCAAGGTACGAGCATACCGAATGCGAGCAAGAAGAACAGCCCACCCGTCTGAATCGGTGTAAAGCTATCATTGATCATCAGTTTAATAATCAGTCGGATGACCAACAGTCCGGACAAAATGAAGAAAAACGCACGGGACCGTTTCAAATACACATCTTGCCCAATGATTTCGAAGCGTGACGTCATAATCAACGGAATCGAAAAGATAAGCCCAACCACAAAGGCTGCAATATCAAACTTGGGCGGTAATTGCGCCTCCGGGAACAAAAACATTGCAAACCCTGTCGCCATAAAGAAAGGTGGCAAAATAATGCTTTTTGCAGAAGCCGGCTTTTTTTGCCGACGCATTCTCACAAAGATCACTGCAATAGCCATCACGAGAGGCAGCAGGATTCCCAAAACGGGAGAGGAAAGTATCTGCATGGAAAAACGCCTCCATAAGGTTCAACATACTTTCACTAGTGTACACCAAAGCATGGTCAGTGGGAAAGCGTTTGTCATGTCCGTTACATTCCGATTCTAGGCAGCTGCTTCATCGTGGGAGCGTACATCCAGCTTATGCTTTTTACTGTAGAAGAAAGTCAATAAGCCAAAGAGCACTGTCACCGAGCCGATGAAGAGGAGGTAGCCGCTAATGCCGAGAAGGTCCAGCCCAACTCCTGTAATCGCGAGAGCCAACAAGAAGAATCCACGATCCAGCATGCTTTTAAAAGAAAAGAATCGCCCTTGCTGGTGTGGAGGTAGACGCTTCTGGAAAATCGTTGCGGTGACCGGGAAGAAGAAAGCAACGACAAAGCCGAACATGGAGAAGGAAGCGAGCACCATGAATTTGTTATCGGCGAATGACATGCCAAACTGGGACAGCGCGAAGAAAAAGAGCATGATGGTGGACGCTGCCACGAGGTTTCTGCTGCCAATCCAACGTTTTGCCAAGAGTCCCCCAATCAAAATGCTGATTCCTTCTGCTGCATAGATCCATCCCATGAGCTGAGGTTCCTGTTGTAGCTCGCTAAAGTTCAAGATCATCAGGTTCAGACCGCCAAGGAACAAGGTGATCAACCCGTTATTAATCAAGCCGACAAACAAGGCCGGGTCCTGTCGCGAGATCGTCAGTACTTCGCGAAACTCTACTTTTTCCTGAATTTTCCGAGAAGTCACTTGCGGAATGCGGAGAAAGAGTGTGACGACAGCGAGTACAGCGTACGCGATGATGGAGCACACATACAGCATGGACAGGTCCATGGAGGCAACGAGTATACCGCCGATTGCTGTTCCTCCAATGCGCGAGAGGGTAGAGATATTCAGATATGCGCTGTTCGCCTTGAGTAACTCGTCCTGGGAAAGGATGGCTGGCAAGGAAGCCTGCACGGTCGGAAAATAAAATGCAGCAGAGCATTGCATCACGATCAAAGATACGATCATCCACAGAAGAGAATCGTTTGCAAGAGCCGGGAACATGAAGACGGGGCTGAGTGTTCGGACCAGGCTGGCAAACAGCATGATCTTGCCTTTGTCGTACATGTCAATTACCACACCCGCTTTAGGGGCGAGGAGGATGCTTACCACCAACCCACACATCAGAATCAAGCCCTTCACCGTATCAGAAGGAACGAGTTTCTGCATGAACGCAAGATTGGCAATAATCGAAATCCACATGCCCGCTCCCGCGACGATCTCTCCGCTCATTAAAAGCAGAAAGGTACGATTACGCCATAACATGAGAGCCACTCCAAACATTTGTTAGATAGGTAAAAATTTGAACCGATCCATTCATTTGATAAAAAGCGATTTCTCAAGTATAGCATTCATGCAAACGCTTGTATATTTATTGTCTTTGTGGGTATTCTTCGTATTCATAACGGACAAACTAACACAATACTGCGGCCATTACGCCCAAAAGGAGCTATTCGTAAATGGCGCGAAAACGAACGTTGCTACTGTTGATCGTGTATGGATTTGCTGCGACACTCACGATCTTTTACGGATTGGTGGAAAAGCATAGCGTCATTGTCACGTTCTTTTCTTTTCATGTGCTCGTTTGCATCTGTATCCCCGTCATTCACGGATGGTGGGAAGGAGATTTGCGAAGGCACTGGCGTTTAGCGTGGGGAAGTTTTGAATGGCAGGGTACTTTATACGGACTGGCATTTGGCGCTCTTATGTTGACAGGAGTGCTGGCAGGGCTTTGGTTGCTCCTGCAGGAACCGGGAAGACCTGAAGCCGTTCGAACAGGTATGGAGACATGGGGGATTGAACGCCGCTGGATTTGGGGTTTTTCGTTCTACCTCGTTTTCATTAACTCGCTGCTGGAAGAGTTGTTCTGGCGAGGCTTCGTATTGCAGCGGTTGCGCGCATCCTTATCCCGCTTGATGTCCATTTTTCTTTCCAGCTTTTTTTATTCCTTATATCACCTGATTATCTCTTCGATCCTCTTTGGTTTTCGAAACGGCTTGTTCATTACGTCGATGGTTTTTGGAGCAGGGCTGATTTGGGGATGGATGAAAGGAATGTTTCCTTCGATTTACCCAAACTGGATTAGTCATTTGTTCGCGGATTTGGGTCTCGCACTAGCTGTGGTTCTCTGGATTTATTGACCGGATAGGAGGGCGAAACGGATGCTGGCGATTCATGAAGAAACGAGACTGCGCAAGCGATTGCTCAGTATACTTCGGCAAAACAGTGAAGCATTTCAACTCTACTATGACACGTATGGTTATACCCCGATTGAGCCGTTGCTGGACTATCTTCATACGCTGAAAGGGTGCTCATACATAGCTAGGCAAGATCTTCATCAAGTCGTGGAATTCGATCCGGAGCGGAGTATCGAATGGGACGGTGGAGCACTCATTCGAGCTACTTACGGATTTTTGCCCACGATTGCAAAAAGCAAGCTCATCGAGATGGTACCACCTGACGTTCTTTATTACGGGACACATCGAAAGTTATTGAAACAAGCACTCACTGGCGGCCTGTTGCCGATTGCCAGTGAGTATGTGCAGCTTGCGGAAAGACCGGAGCATATTGGAGAACCGACAGACACATTGCGCCTCGTCACTGTGAATGCAAAGGGGGCCCATGAAGCCGGCATTTGCTTTTACCGAGTGGGTGAGCGCTATTGTTTGAGCGATGCTGTCCCGGCCAGTTATTTGCAGCTGTACGCAGACTAGTTTGACTCGTTGTTTCGACGTGCTTCGCGCATTTGCAGCTGGTGCTTGCGTTCTGCCAAAACATCGCTTCGATCCCTCAAGGTATGCTTATTCAGCAAGTAGGCGTCTTGCATATCGCTATCCCGATGTTCAGGGTGATTTTGCATCGTACAAGCCTCTTGATACGCCTGTTTCAAAGCATCGGACATGGGCAGGGACAGGCTTCGATAGGGCTGACCATTTTGGATTTCTGTCAGGCGTTCTTCAAGCAGGTTAGCCAGACTGTCACTATCCAACCCAAGCTTTTGGACGTCAAGCTGATACTTTTTGACAAGGGATATGGCGCTTGTGAGCATTTTGATTGCACCTGACTGATTCCCGCGTCTCTGGTGATACAGAGCGACGGAGATTTGAATCAAACCA
This sequence comes from Brevibacillus porteri, assembly GCF_003013475.1. Lineage (GTDB taxonomy): Bacteria > Bacillota > Bacilli > Brevibacillales > Brevibacillaceae > Brevibacillus > Brevibacillus porteri. The sequence goes on along the minus strand of NZ_PXZO01000036.1, from coordinate 36,778 downwards.
ACCCACACTTGCTGTCGCTCATGTGGAGGAGCGCTTTTCCAATACTCCTCGAGAATCTCATGACACTCAAAATAATCGCGTTCTACATGAAATTGGATCAAATAATCCAGATACGGTTGCGGATACATGGTGATCTTCACCTCACTGCTTGGTTTTCAAGGGATCGTTTATGTACTATTATAAAGCATAGAGAGTAGAAAATGAGGTGTAAAACCATTTATGACAAGAGATGAACTCGTAGCCGTATTGGAAAAAAAGCGAATGACCGAAATCATAGAACTGATCGAGGATGCTGAACAGGGAGAACTGGAAGAGCTCGAGCTCGTGGAAAGCCTGGGATTGCTCATGGATCAGGAGTTGAACAAAGAAGTCCTTTCGTTATTGGAGAGCCTGGGTGTCACCATTATTTACTTGAGTGGCGATGAAGAAGACGAAGAGGAAGAGGACGACGAAGACGACAATTAGTAAAAAAGAGAACCAACCTTGTGCATGGTGCCAGGTTGGTTTTTGTATTCCTTACTTTTGCGTCCATACGCGATTTTTATTTCGTGTAGCGGGGAACTTTTCCCCTCTGGAAAGCTCGATGATCATCGGGTTCTGCACACTTGCACCAGACTCACCAATCTCCATGTATACGGCATTTTTCGGAGACTTTTCTCCTTCACGAAAACGGCTGTGTTCTCCCACGAAGGCACCTTCTTCCTAAGGAATTGTCATCTGAATTAGTATGACCCGGTACACTGGCTTCATGCTTTCCCTTCTATTGACGATAGATTTTGAATTCCTTTACGATCATTTCAATTACTTTTGGAGAGGTGAATACATGCTACCTTTGACCTTGAAAAAGGAATCCAATATATCTTATCACGAGCAATTATATCAACAATTTTCATCCTCGATTCGAAGCGGTGAGCTTCCTTCCCAAGAGCAGCTGCCAACGGTAAGGGAGTTGGCGGCACAGTTGAAAGTCAATTACAACACCGTTCGCAGCGTGTATTTGCGTCTCCAGCAAGAAGGGCTGGTTGATTGTCGGCAAGGGAGGGGGACGATTGTAACCAATAGTGCAAATGACACGCTCTTGTCACGTAACCCGATCCATCTTGCTTTACTCGCCAAAGAAACCATTCATAAACTGAAAGCAATGGGCTATACCATGGATGAATTCTCGCGCGTTCTGTCCTCTGTTTTGCAAGAAATCAATCAGTTTCCGGTTCTTTTTTTGCGGTTCACAGAACTGGAGGTCACTGAATATATGCGTTTGGTACAGTACCATCTTCCGAGTGTGATGGTTGAAGGGAGAACCGTCGAGGATTTTTCCCAGCAGGTAGAATGCGATGCAAATTTTTTGCAGCAATACAAAGCCATCGTTATCCCACCTTCCGTTAACCTGAAACTCCCGAAGGATGCGCCTCCGATCGTTAGCCTTGATTTTATCCCGGACCCTACGACGGTGATCCCTGCCATGGAGGCCTACCCACGAAATACGAAAATCGGATTGATCTGTGCGACCATACGAGGTGGTGCGGGTATGATCAATGATCTCTACAATGCAGGCATTACGCACTTGGATATTCGGACGATAGAAGCGAACCATGCGGAAGTGTTTGATTTGATTGCATCCTGTGACGTCGTGTATATTTCCAAGCCTGGCTATATGGTGAAACCACATTTGCTTACGCTGCCAAAAGTAAAGGAATTTCAAGAAATTCCTGACCACCACGGTATTAATGAACTGCGCAAGCTCGTTACCCATTGACAACTCCTACTACTGAATAGCCTACGAGACATCCGCTGATTTTGACTAGTGTATAGACTGATGTCCATGCCGATATGCCTTCACCTACATACCTTGTAGATGTAACGAACAGGAAGGGGTGAGGTTAATGAGTTGCGGATGCAGAAGATCTCGTCGCAGATGCTTTAAATGCTGCGAAAAGAAAGTGTACAGAAAGCATTGCTTCTACAAGCCACACTACAAAACCCATTGTAAACCATACGGTCGTAGTGGGGGACACGGACATTGTGGCGGTTATGGCCACTTTGGCGGCGGTTACGGCGGTTTCGATGGTTACGGCTCCTCTCATGGTGGAGGGTACGGCGGCGGTTACGGCGGCATGTACGGTGGAAGTCACGAGAGCAAGTATTAATAGAGAAAGGCGCCGTGGTGGCGCTTTTTTCGTTTTTTCGCAAGTTTTGCGCAATTTGTCGTACAATAGAGGAAAAGGATTAATGGAGGTATGGGTATGCAATTCCTGAATGGGAAAGAGGAACGAATGTGGGCGATGATCGTACATCTATCTGCCTTCCTTGGTTTTATCGTTCCGTTCGGCAATGTACTAGGACCTTTAATTGTATGGTTGATCAAGCGTGAAGAGGGAGCCTTTTTTTATCAGCATGGAAAAGAGGCCCTGAATTTTAGCATCTCGGTAACGATTTATGCGGCCATTTCAAGCTTGTTGATCATCATTTTTATCGGCGCACTATTATTAGGAGCCCTCTTTATTTTTTGGGCGATTTTCGTTATTATCGCTGCGGTGAAAGCGAATGAGGGAAAAGAATTCCGTTACCCGCTCACTCTCCGGTTTATTAAATAACCGTTCTTAGAAAAGTCGTTCCACTTGGGACGGCTTTTTATATTTGTTTGAATTTTCTATTTAAAAAGAGGGTGAACATTCGTTCATCTCGAATTACAAATGAGTGTAGTCGGTGAAGGGGGAGTCAAATCATGTTGACGGGAGTGACGATAGTTGATTTTTCTCGCCATCTTCCAGGTCCGATTTGTACAATGCGCCTGGCTGATTTGGGGGCAGAGGTCATCGAGGTGGAACCGTTTCACGACAAAACTCACTCACCGTTAATCAGGCCTTCTCATCCTGAAGCTAGAGAGACGGGAGCGTTTTACCTGCGTTCACATCGCAATCATAAAAGTATTTCATTGAATTTGCGGACGAATGAGGGAAAAGCGCTCGCGTTTGCTCTGGCCAGACAGGCTGATGTCGTGGTGGAGAGCTATCGACCAGGGGTGATGCGTCATTTGGGACTGGATTACGATCGCCTGTTCGAGATGCACCCTGCTGTCATTTATTGCTCCGTAACGGGCTATGGCCAAAGCGGCGAGCTATACCAAATAGGGGGGCATGACTTGAATGTCCAGGCAGTAAGCGGATTTCTCTCACTGGTTCGCGATCTGGAAGGCAAGCCTGTCGTTGCAGATATTCCGCTTTCTGATTATGCGCTCGGGTTGTATGCCAGTGAACAAATATGCGCGGCGCTTGTTCAACGTGCGCGGACAGGACGAGGAGCATATTTGGATGTTTCGTCGGCTGACTTGTTTAGTTCTTGGACAGGCCTTCATGCACTGTTTATGTCATACAACTCCTCGATTGGACGGGAGACCGGGAGAGGGAGTTTGCTGGCGTATCAGGTGTATGAGACAGCAGACGGCCAGTATGTCGCACTTGCTGCGTTGGAAGAAAAGTTCTGGCTCAATTTTTGCCGCGCGGTAGGAAGAGCAGACTGGGAGCTATGCCACCGAGCTAGCGTTTCTCTGCATCCAGAGGTGTTTGACGATATGAAAGCACTGTTTCTGTCCAGAACCCAAGCCGAGTGGAGTGAACTGGGCAGTGAAGTGGATTGCTGTCTGACCGCCGTTGAAGATTGGGAAAACTGGGTAGATAATCCATACGTTGCGAACAGGGAGATAGCGTATACGCTGCCTTATTTGGAAAAAAAGTCGCCCGATCATGAGGAGAGTCTCGCGCATCGTTACAGGGCGGAGCGGTTGTCACCCCCGTGGCACACCGATTACACGTACGAGCTGCTCAAACGCAAGCTGAACCTCACAGAGGAGGATTTGAGCAGGCTGCAAAGGCAGGGGGTTATTCCTGCCGCTTCTTTATAGGAAAGGGTGAGAAAAATGATGGAACAGGATCATCATACGCAACTGATCGTAACAAAAGTTGATGGAATCTGCACGATTACGCTCAACAGGCCACACGTCCTCAATGCGATGACGCTTGAAATGTTTTCCCTTTTGCAGGACGCGATCTCAAAAGCTTCAGCAGATGAGGAGGTCGATGTGCTTATTTTGCGGGGAGCGGGGGGGAACTTTTGCTCGGGTGCTGATTTGGGCGTGTTGACTGCGCTGACGGATAAGAGTGACGCTGATCAATCATTGACGATCATTAATGATTTCATCACCAACTTGCATCAAATGCCAAAGCCTGTGATTGCAGTCATCGAGGGAGTAGCCGTCGGAGCGGGACTCAATCTCGCGTTGCATGCTGATTTTGTCATTGCGACGGAAGACGCCCTGTTGCAGGAGCCTTTTGTCCAGATTGGTCTGACAACAGATTTTGGCGGGACATACCTTATGCCAAGGCTTGTTGGTACGGCGTGGGCGAAGCGTCTCGCACTGCTGGGAGAAAAGATTACAGGGAAAAAAGCGGGGGAAATCGGCTTGATCTATCAAGCGGTAGAAGCCAATCAAGTCGAAAGTGAGGTTGAAAAATTGGTTGCTGCGGTACGGCGCCTGCCGAAGCAAGCGTATGCCGTCACAAAAGAAGGGTTGGGACGCTGCCAGGCAAACGGCCTAGAATATGCACTGGCCTGGGAAAAGCAACAGCAGCCGTCCCTGATCGCACGCCCTGAATTTCAGATGCTCGTACAAGCGAAGCTGAAGCGGACGTAGCGCTGATTTATTTTGGCAGTGGGATGTTTAGTTCATGAATGCGCTGTCCTGTCGCTGCACTTTCCTCGAACAAAGAGAGCGCAGGTGATTTTGCGCTCGGGTCCAGCTTGAGATCGATGGAAAAGCTCCCCCACTCGGGGGCACCCGTGCTTGCTGTCACAAAGCTATTGGCCAATGTCTTGTCTCCGTCTGTCACGACGAATCGTACGTTGGCTTCGTTCACGCGTGCTTCACCCTTAATCGTATATTGTCCTTCGCCTGTTTTGGTGATCGTAATATTCCGAAACGATTCATTCTCGTATTGCCCCTTGTCCTCGCCAACAGGATGAGAATGTGTGCTAGCGGCTGCGGGCGGAATGATGCTGGGAAATGATACAGCCGTCAGGCTCATGGCGAGTAAGCAGGTTGTCAGCATGTTTGTTCGAAATTGCATGTTTTCCTTCTTCCTTTCATTCGTTTTCCTCTCTAGGTTGGCGAAATTGGTATAGAACTATTCTCGGGATTGTATGACAACTCCGTGAAAATGGATGAGATAAAAGTCCAAAGGGAACTTTATCCGTTGAGCAAAGGGCCATTCTGTGATAAAGTAGGGACATCAAGATCCTGCGATGTTCGATAGGCCGTAAATGTTTCTAACCTTATACGTGTTTTTTGGGAGACGGAAACTGTGATGGATGTCAGGCCCACCTCCTTCTGGGATGCATGGGAAGGCTGAAGTGCAGAAGGGTCGCCCACCTGTGTGAGCGCAGGTTATAGAAACATGAGGTCAACGGCAGAGCGGGGACTTGGCCGTTTATGAATGCAATGAATTGCCGATAGCACAAAAAACCACTTGGAATCTGCTTCCAGGTGGTTTTTGTTTTTCTATACGTTGATTAATGGGTGGTTTTGTTTTGTTTGCCCGAGCCGTGGCCCTGGCCCTGCCCTTGTTTTTGGGAGCCTTGGTCTTGATCCCCATGATCGACAATGGTCAGGTCCTTTTCAAGTGTTTGGGAGTCTTGGGCGTCTTGAAGAATTTGATACATTTGCAGGAAGTTTGCTTTTTGCCCCTCAGGAATTCCTTTAATGCGAACCGTCAGCTCTTGCGGGCCACCATTTTGCTGTTGCCCACCTTGGCTGTTCCCTTGACCGCTGTTTTCATTGGAACTCGGCTGCTCATCAAGAAAGCTGAGAAACATCGAGTCGCTGTCTTGGTCTTGTTGGTTGTTTTGTCCGCTGTTTTGCGATTGCTGTCCTTGTCCTTGTCCGTTTCCGCCTTGCCCGCCTTGCTGCTCAAACAGCACGTTGAATTCGTTAAGATCGGTCTGGATGATACCAATGACGTTCATCCTGATCCTCCTTCCAAAATAGAAATGATGCCTCAGCCCGGATGTTTGGAATGATGGACACCGTGCCGTTGCAGGTATCCATGGAAAAAGTATTCGACCACCGTAATGGCAAATGCCGTCAACAATAAACCAGATAAGGATATGGTCTGACCAAACAAGTAACAGCCAAGCCACAAGGAGGCAAACACGAACAAGAAATCAGCGGAGCTCGCAAACGTATTGTTCGTACGCGGGAGGATTGTCAAATCAAGTACATAACCCAGTAAACTGACAATCACGCTTGCGAGCACTGCAAACATAAGGGACGTCCCCGACCACCAAAGCCCTGGAATGGCAATGATTCCGTTAAACAAGAGCTTGAGAACGATGTTCAAAGAGCGAACACCACCTTTCATGCCCTTAGTATGAACTTAGGTAGTCGCACTATTCGTAGAAGAGGTGTTTGATTTCAAACGGCGGATCAGTGCTTCATCTGGTGTCACATACAGCGTTCGTTGCTGCTCGTAGATCACATAGCCAGGCTTGGCCCCGCTCGGTTTTTTTACATGCTTGATGAGCGTGTAGTCTACGGGAATTTGACTTCCTTCTTTGGCACGACTGAAATAAGCTGCCAGATTCGCTGCCTCAAGCAACGTTTCATCTGAAAATTCCCGAGCGCGAATGACGACATGGGAGCCAGGTATATCCTTGGTGTGTAGCCATGTTTCTTGCGACGATGCGAGCTTGTTGGTCAAGTATTCATTTTGTTTATTGTTTTTACCGACCAAAATTTCAATACCGTCCGAAGAAAGGTACGTATCCAGCTCTGGTCTGGTCTCTTTTTTCTTTCGCGGACCGCGTTTTTTACGATCTCGCATGTAGCTTTGCTCAACGAGCTCCTCGCGAATTTCTTCTGCATCTTTTAAGGTGGCATGTTCCAGTTGAACCAATACGCCGTCCAAATACAAGAGTTCAGCATGCGCTTGCTCAATCTGCTCACTCACGATGGAAAGGCTGTTTTTGGCCTTGTTATACCGCTTGTAATACGACTGTAAATTTTCCGAAGGGGTCTTCAACGGATCGAGCGGAATCGTGATGGTACCTCCCGCTTCATCATACCAGTTAACTGTGACGAGCTCGCGATCCCCTCGCTTCATTTGGTGCATATTGGCGGTGATCAATTCACCGTACAGGCGGAACTGATCTGCTTCATGCGCATCTTGCAATGTTTGTTCGAGCTTCTCGATTTTCTTTTCATTTTTATTGCGCTCAGAAGTGACAAAACGAATTAAATCGTGCGCACGCTGCTTGACAGTGTCACGGAGCGCCTTTCCTTCGTAAAATGCCTGCAAGCATTCTTGAATGGAAGGATAGGGGGTGGTAACCCCGTTTGAGAGATGAGTTAGCTCGACGACGTGAAAATACGCTTTGCCGTTTGCCTCTACAATGGATGGAACATACTCATGAGCGTTGATTGCCTTCATCACCTGTGAAAAGGCAGCCCACAGTGTTTCACGATTCGCAAGGCCGGCTCTGTGCAAAATTTCTTTTGCCAATAACGGACTGATCCCGGTATAGCCTTCTACGATTTGCTTGTCCAAACGACCGCCGTTCCAGTCGAGGGAAGAAATAAACGCTTGCTCGGTTACAGTAAGAGGGTCGCGCTTATCTTGGCTCGGAGGAGAAACATAAGGTCTGCCAGGCGTAACTTGTCTATACTGGCTAATGGCGAGCGTCACATGCATGGCGCTATCCAAAATCATTCCGGTTGCAGGATCGATGAGGATGATGTTACTGTGCTTGCCCATGATCTCGACAATAATTCGGCGGACAGCCGTGTCACCCAGCTCGTCCCGCGTGCGTACGTCGATGTGAATGATTCGCTCCATCCCGATTTGCTGGACAGATTCAATTACGCCGCCCTCACAATGCTTGCGCAATAGCATGCAAAACATCGGAGCTTCCAGCGGATTCGTGAATTCTTCTGTCGTGATATGAAGTCTCGGATAAGTCGGGTTTGCAGACAGGAGGAACTTTACCGTTTCTCCTTGTGTCCGTACTTGCATAACAATATCGCTATGGTGGGGCTGGTGGATCTTCGAGATGCGTCCTCCTACCAGTTTATGTAATTCCCGCGTAACGGAGCGGGTTACTACGCCATCAAATGCCACAAAAGTCACCTCAGATCAAAAAAATGGCTAGAATAATAGATAGAGAGCTGCCAGTCACAGTGTAGCATAAGTCAGGGCAAGGAGGAATCTCATCGTGGTGGGGTTGCTTCGGTTGACACTGCCAAGAGTTGTCTCCTATAATAAATTAACGATTTTGCGTCTATGGAAGTGAAAACTTATGATTCGAAGCATGACTGGTTACGGTAGAAAAGAAGATAGCAAAGGCTCCATTCGAGCAACAGTCGAGATTCGTGCAGTGAATCACCGCTTTTCTGAGATTGTCGTGCGCCTGCCCAAAGCATGGAATATGCTTGAGGATTCGATTCGTAAGCTGGTCGCGCAGTTTGTCAGAAGAGGGCGTGTCGATGTCACTGTCTCAGTGGAAGGGAAAAATTCTTCTGCTACGGTCATGGACATTGACTGGGATGTGGCTGAACAGCTAGTCTCCATTTCCCGCGAGATGACTCAGCGTTTTTCGCTAGAGACGCCTTTAACCGTCAAGGATCTGCTACACTTTCCTGGCGTGATACATACCAAAGAGTCAGAGGACAATGTGGAGGAGCTGACAGAGTGGCTCCAAGACCTGGTCAGGGGCGCGGCAATGGATCTCGTTTCGATGAAAGAGACGGAGGGTAATCTGCTGCACGCTGATCTAGCCAGTCGCCTGACTGCCGTCAACACATGGACGCGGGAGATCTCCCAGTTGGCCCCTCTATGTAGGGAAGATTACAAGGGCCGACTTGAGCAGCGCGTAAGTGAGTGGGCCGGTTTGACACCTTTTGAATTGGACCCTGCTCGTGTAGCGCAAGAGGTTGCCTTTTTCGCTGATAAAAGTGATATTAGTGAAGAGTTGACCCGTTTAGATAGTCATTGCCAACAGTTTGCCATTCAATTAGGCAAAGAAGAAGCAATTGGTCGAAAACTGGATTTTCTGCTCCAAGAAATGAATAGGGAAGCCAATACGATTGCTTCCAAAGCGAATCATTTGCGCATTCAGCATCTGGCTGTCGAGATCAAGACAGAACTGGAGAAGATGCGGGAGCAAATACAGAATGTTGAGTAGCATGAAAGGATGGGCTGGGCCGTCATGGCAATCAAGCTAATCAATATCGGTTTTGGCAACATTGTCAATGCCAACCGCATTATTTCAATTGTAAGTCCGGAGTCCGCTCCTATCAAACGGATCATCCAGGAAGCGCGCGATCGCAACATGCTTGTGGACGCTACTTATGGGAGACGTACACGTGCGGTCATTATTACAGACAGCGATCACGTGATTTTGTCAGCGGTACAGCCAGAAACAGTGGCACAGCGCTTGACTACGAAGGATGACGAATCGGACGAATAAAGTAGGAGTGTAAACAATGAGTATGGTTGATCGTGGTCTCCTTTTGGTTCTTTCCGGACCAGCTGGTGTGGGAAAAGGAACAGTATGCAAGGCACTTCGTGAAGTGATGCCTGATCTGGTGTATTCTGTTTCCGCTACCACACGCCAGCCGCGTCCTGGAGAGGTGGAAGGAGTTAATTACTTTTTTAAAAGCCAGGAAGAGTTCAAGCGGATGATTGAAGAAGATGCTCTTCTGGAATGGGCAGAATACGTAGGAAATTACTACGGAACACCTCGTCAGTTCGTGGACGATATGCTGAATGATGGGCGCGATGTTATTCTTGAGATCGAAGTTCAGGGTGCGCTTCAAGTGAAAGAGAGCTTCCCGCAAGGTACATTCCTGTTCCTGGCTCCTCCTGATTTAAACGAACTGGAAAACCGGATCGTGGGACGCGGGACAGAATCACAAGAGATTATTCGCAAGCGCATGGAAGTGGCGCGTGCTGAAATCGAGCTCATGGACCACTACGATTATGTAGTCGTCAATGACGTCATCGAATCGGCTTGCGATCGAATTCAAGCGATTATTACAGCGGAGCATCTGAAAAAAGATCGTCAGGTTCACAAATATCGCAAATGGTTACAGGAGGTTGAATAGAATTATGTTGTATCCATCTATTGACGAATTGACCGAAAAAGCAGAGAGCAAGTACATCCTGGTGACAGTAGCATCCAAGCGTGCGCGTCAGCTTCGCGAAAACAGCGAAATTCAAGTGGTGAGACCAAAATCCAAAAAGTTTGTAGGTTTGGCACTGGAAGAGTTCATCTCCGACGAGCTCGTTCACGAGTTTTTGGACGGTCGCAAATAAGCAGTCACCTTTAAAAACAACCTCACGAGGTTGTTTTTTTCGGATTTCGGATAGGGGAGAAGGGAGAGAGTGCAGATGCATTCGCTTGCAGGAAAACGAATTGTTCTTGGGGTATCGGGCGGCATCGCTGCTTACAAGGCTGCTGCATTGACCAGCAAGCTGACACAGGCAGGTGCATTGGTGCATGTCATTTTGACAGAGGGTGCCTTACAGTTTATTCAGCCTTTGACGTTTCAAGCCTTGTCTCACCTGCCTGTTTATACGGATACATTTACAGAGCCAGACCCGCATGTGATTAGCCATATTGAACTGGCTGATCGAGCTGATCTCGTATTGATCGCGCCAGCAACGGCAAACGTGATTGGCAAAATGGCGAATGGCATAGCGGATGATATGCTGACGACGACTGTACTGGCTACGAAAGCGCCTGTCATGGTCGCGCCTGCCATGAATGTCAATATGTACAATCACCCTGCAGTTATCGCAAATATGGATAAGCTGACGGCCTATGGTTATCGGTTTGTTGAACCGGGTGTCGGGCTCTTGGCATGTGGATGGATTGGCAAAGGACGTTTGGCGGAGCCAGAGGAAATCGTCGAAGCTGTTCGTCAATGGTTTGCTTCCGATGAGACTAGACAAATGATCCGAGAAAAAGATTTGCAGGACAAGCATGTACTGATCACAGCTGGACCGACCCGTGAAAAAATTGATCCAGTTCGTTACATAACCAATCATGCTTCAGGAAAAATGGGCTACGCTATCGCGGAAGCGGCACGAGACAGAGGGGCGAAGGTCACACTGATCAGTGGGCCTACTTCCTTGGCACGTCCTGATGGAGTGGAATTCATTGCGGTGGAATCGGTACAAGAAATGTTTGATGCCGTCATGGAGCAGTTGCCTCACTGTGACATCGTCGTCAAATCAGCAGCAGTGTCCGATTATCGACCGAAGCATGTATCTGAACATAAGATGAAAAAGGGTGATGGTCCACTCGACCTTGCGCTGGAGAAAGCACCCGATATTTTAAAGACCATTGGTGATCGGAAAACGAAGCAATTCGTCGTGGGCTTTGCAGCAGAAACCCAAAATGTGTTGCAGCATGCCCAGTCCAAGCTGGAGCGAAAAAATCTCGATATGATCGTAGCCAATAACGTATTGCTCGAGGGAGCAGGTATGGGGAGCGATACGAATATCGTCACCTTGCTAACCCGTGGCGGAGAGCAACTGGCATTGGATAAGTTGAGCAAGCGGGCTGTGGCAGACAGGCTGTTTGATGCTGTCCTTGCAGTACAAGAACATAAGCCGCTCCGAGACCTGTCATGATTGCTCAAATTATCGTGGACGTTCCGGTCAATCGGACGAATCGACCTTTTGATTACCATGTTCCGCCTTGGTTGCGTCCACTGATTCGCATTGGCAGCCGTGTGGTTGTCCCATTTGGTCCCCGTCAACTGCAAGGCTATGTCATCGGGATCGTCGAGGACGGCGAAGCCATACCAGATCGTTCGCGACTAAAAGATGTCGTGCAGGTACAAGACGACACTCCTCCTCTTACGCCAGAGCTGCTAAAGATGAGCGAATGGATGTCCAAGCAATACTTGTGTCCGTGGGTAACGGCTGTACAGGCGATGCTTCCGGCTGTGCTCAAAGGGAAGTCGGAGAAGTGGCTGACGGCGACAGACGCATTGGACGAAGAGGCATGCGGGAGATCGGGGCTTCTGTGGGAATTGTTCCGCAAACGGCAACTACCGCTAGCAGAAGTAGAGAAACAATTTGCGGAGGAGTATTTGCTCGTTCCGGGTTGGATACAGAGTGGTCTGCTTGCTACCGAATATCAAGTAAGGGACAAAATTACCCGCAAGCAGCAATCATTTGTCCGGAGTTTATTGGATGAGGGTAAGCTGGAGGAAGCGATAAGTTCGTTGCCAGCGCGGGCGGAGCAGATGCGCCGTGTCCTTCAACTGATGCTCATGCACAAGGAGCAGTCCTTATCTGTACAAATGCTGCGGGATGAATACGGAATAACGCGTTCTCCGCTAAAAAGCCTGGAATCAAAAGGCTGGATCGCGATCGAGCAAGTAGAGGTTTACCGGGACCCGTACGCCAATCGACGTTTCCAGGAAAAGCAAAAGCCTGTCTTTACCTCGGTACAGGAAGCGGCACTGACACCTATCTTGCAATCGATTGATTCGGGGACGTATGCTTCTTACTTACTGCACGGTGTTACCGGAAGCGGGAAGACAGAAGTGTATCTCGAAGCGATCGAACGTACGTTGGAAAAAGGGCGCGAGGCGATCTTTCTCGTTCCGGAAATTTCACTGACTCCGCAAATGGTGGAGCGCTTCAAGGCCCGTTTTGGTGCAGACGTAGCTGTTTTGCACAGTGCGTTGTCACAAGGAGAGCGCTATGACGAGTGGCGCAAGATCATTCGTAAACAGGTCAAAGTAGTGGTAGGTGCACGATCTGCCATCTTTGCTCCGTTTCGGAATGTTGGTTTGATTGTGATTGATGAAGAGCATGAGAGCTCGTATAAGCAAGAAGAGACCCCTCGCTATCATGCACGGGAAGTAGCCCTGTGGCGAGCGAAAGAGAATCAGGGTGTACTCGTCATGGGAAGCGCGACTCCTGCCTTGGAGACGTATGCACTGGCTACCCGAGGCCGCTACGAGCTGTTGCGCATGCCAGAGCGTGTCGGGAACCGTCCGATGCCGCAGGTACATGTCGTGGATATGCGAGAGGAGCTTCAGTCCCAGAATCGTTCGATGTTCAGCCGGAAGCTGCATGAGATGATTGCAGATCGATTGGCAAAAGAAGAGCAGATGGTCATTTTCCTTAACCGAAGAGGCTTCTCTACCTTTGTCATGTGCCGCTCCTGTGGCTATACGATGCGCTGCATTCATTGCGACATCTCGCTTACTTATCACAAAACGAATCATACGGCGCGTTGCCATTACTGTGGATATACCATCGCACAGCCTAAGCATTGTCCGGAGTGTCAGAGTGAGCATATACGCTTTTTTGGTACCGGAACACAAAAGGTGGAAGCGGAGCTGGCCAAACTTTTCCCTGGAATCCGGGTCATCCGAATGGACGTGGATACGACCTCGCGTAAAGGCTCTCACGAAGAGCTGCTAAACAAATTCCGCGCGGGTCAAGGCGACGTTCTACTCGGTACCCAGATGATTGCCAAGGGCCTTGATTTTCCACGAGTGACGCTAGCGGGAATCATTGCAGCGGATACTTCCTTGCATCTGCCTGACTTCCGTGCAGCGGAAAAGACATTTCAGCTCTTGACGCAGGTAGGTGGACGGGCAGGACGGCATGAACTGGACGGAGAAGTCTTGATTCAGACGTATACGCCAGAACACTACAGCATTGTCCATGCGACCAAGCATGATTATCCCGCATTTTATCAGGATGAAATGTTGCAGCGCAGACGAACAGGCTACCCGCCGTATTTCCGGCTCGTATTAATTACGTTCAGCCACGAGGATGTACCTGTTGTTATCCGCGGTGCGCATACAATGGCTGACTATTTACGGCAGCGTTTGGCACAGACAACGGTCCTCTTGGGCCCAGTTGCTTCGCCCATTGCGAGGGTGAAGGATAGATTTCGTTTTCAGATCATGCTAAAATATCGTGATGAACCGCAACTGTCGGACTTGCTCGCTCAGGCGACGGCTGCGTTTGAAGAATGGAACAAACAGCAGAAAGTATTGATGACGATTGACGTCGATCCTTACGTACTGCTTTAGGGAGGATATGAAACACATGGCGATTCGCACAATTGTAAAACATCCAGATCCGATTTTGCGTGAAAAGGCAATGGTCGTAACCAAATTTAATTCCAACTTGCACAAGCTGCTTGATGATATGGCAGATACGATGTACGATGCAGACGGTGTAGGTTTGGCTGCTCCACAAGTGGGCATCTCCAAGCGTGTCATCGTAATGGATTGCGGTGATGGACTGATTGAAATGATCAATCCAGAAATCGTTGAGCATGAAGGAGAGCAATACGATTATCCAGAAGGCTGCCTGAGCATTCCTGGCCTGCAAGGAGACGTTCGTCGTCACAAGTGGATCAAGCTGCGCGGTCATGATCGTAACGGGAATGTGGTTGAGCTCGAGGCAGACGACCTGTTGTCCCGTTGCGCTCAACACGAGATCGATCATTTGAACGGTGTCCTCTTTATTGATGTGGCTGACAAGGTGTACAAAGTAAACCCGAACCAGGAAGGGGAATAACCATTTGAAAGATGCTCGCATCCTGTTTATGGGAACGCCTGACTTTGCTGTATCGAGTCTTACGGCTGTACTCGAAGCAGGCTACAACGTGGTTGGAGTGGTAACAAAATCCGATCGTCCCGTTGGACGCAAGCAAGTATTGACGCCGCCCCCCGTGAAGGAGGCGGCTTTGCGTCATGGACTTTTGGTATTGCAACCGGAGAAAATCAAGGCAGAAGAAGCCTTGGATGAAGTGTTAGCGCTCGAGCCTGATCTGATCATCACCGCGGCGTATGGACAGATCTTGCCGAAGAAATTGCTCGATGCACCGAAATATGGCTGCATCAATGTGCACGCTTCTCTTTTGCCGAAATATCGTGGGGGTGCCCCGATTCATAAATCAATTGTCGAGGGAGAAGCGGAAACAGGCGTGACTATCATGTATATGGTGGAAGCTCTCGATGCAGGGGATATGCTGTCCAAGGTAGTCGTTCCGATTGAGGAGCGCGATACCGTGGGGACCATGTTTGACAAATTGGCTGCGGCAGGCTCTGAACTGTTGCTGGCTACCGTTCCACGCCTGTTGGCTGGTGAGCTCGTAGCAGAGCAACAGGATCATTCGGCAGCGACTTTTGCCCCGAATATTAAGCGTACTGACGAAAAAATTGACTGGAGCCGTTCTGCGGAACAGATTTACAACCAAGTCCGCGGCTTGAATCCGTGGCCGGTCGCATTTACTACATGTGAAGGCAAGATTTGGAAGTTGTGGTGGGTAGAAAAAATGCTTGCGTCGGGCGAAGGCAAAGAGCCGGGAACGATCATCGCCCGTGAGGAAGACGGTATCGTGGTCGCTTGCGGTAGCGGTGCAGTGAAAATAACCGAATTGCAGCCAGAAGGCAAAAAACGTATGAGTGCACTCGACTTTTTGCGTGGAGCGGGCAGCAACATTGAAATCGGCACAAAGGTAGGAGAATAGTCCGTGGCAAAAAAGGGAGCTCGCGATATCGCCCTCGATGTTTTGAACAGGGTAGAAGAACATAAGTCCTACAGTAATCTTGAGCTGCGCAATGTCTTAGATCGTGAAAATCTCAGTGCAGCAGATGCAGGGCTGGTGACGGAGCTTGTGTACGGTACCATTCAGCGCAAGATGACGCTGGATCATGTCCTGTCCCATTTTGTCGGGAATAAAAAGGTACAGACCTGGGTTCGTAATTTGTTGCGTCTCAGCTTATA
Organism: Brevibacillus porteri; assembly: GCF_003013475.1. Classification (GTDB taxonomy): domain Bacteria; phylum Bacillota; class Bacilli; order Brevibacillales; family Brevibacillaceae; genus Brevibacillus; species Brevibacillus porteri. The sequence continues at coordinate 20,954 of NZ_PXZO01000036.1, read as the reverse complement.
TCAAATTCACTTTTTGGACCGTATTCCTGAGCGCGCTGCCGTACACCAGGCGGTTGAAATCGCCAAGAAACGCGGTCACCAAGGGATTGCTTCGATGGTCAACGGTGTTTTGCGCAATGTATTGCGCCAGCCTGATGTGTGGGAGCGTCAGCCAAAAGGCGACCGTGCTTTGCAAATCGCCGTAGCCTATTCTCATCCAGAATGGCTTGTACGTCAGTGGCTTACTGTCTATGGAGAAGAGACGACGATTGCGATTTGCGAAGCAAACAACAGAACGCCGCATAGCTCTATCCGGGTCAATGCATGGAAAACGACGAAGGATCAAGTGCTGGACAAGCTGGCGGAAGAAGGGCTGGAAGGCCAAAGATCGTCTGTCAGTCCTCATGCTATTTTGATGGAAGGCGGACATGCAGCAGGTTCTCGCTTGTTCAAGGAAGGCTACTTCACGATCCAGGATGAGAGCTCCATGCTCGTAGCACCAGCTCTTGCTGCCCAACCAGGCATGCGTGTACTGGATGCTTGCGCGGCTCCTGGTGGAAAAACAACGCACATAGCAGAAATGATGGAAAACAGCGGGCAAATCATTGCAAGTGATGTGCATCCGCACAAACGCGATCTGATTGCGAGTGCAGCGAAAAGACTCGGGATTACAATCATCGAGCCAATCGTTAGTGATGCGCTGGACCTACCTGAAAAAGCGCTGGGAACTTTCGATCGAATCCTGCTGGATGCGCCGTGTACCGGATTTGGCGTGATTCGTCGCAAGCCAGATCTGAAATGGAACAAAACGCCTGAAGATGTCCGTGCGATTGCTCAGCTACAGTACGAACTGCTCAAGACGTTGGCACCGATGCTTGCTCAGGGTGGTGTCATGGTTTACAGCACATGTACGATCGAGCCAGCAGAAAACCAGGAGATTGTTCGCCGCTTTGTCGAAGAACACCCTGATTTCGTATTCGATGATACACTGGCACAAGACCTGCCTGAGGTTGTCAGAGGGCATGTCGATGAAACCGGAGCCTGCGTACAAATTTTGCCTCACCATTTCGAGAGTGATGGATTCTTTATCGCACGATTGAAACGAAGAGGATAAGGGAACGGACGTACAAACAAGGGGTGGCGCACCAACAGGTGGAAAATGCCACTCCTTTGCCTTTGTTTGCGAGTGCTCAGATTGGTTTACACTAGGAAAAGCGATGCATTTATGAATCTGGATGTCAAAACCGTTTGAAGCGAGACGCCCCACGAGGTACAATGATAGAATGGATTTAGGCAAGCAATGATTTTGAGGATGTGGAGATAGAATGCCGTTAACGACATTTACTGGCGCAAAGCCGCTTATTTACAGTTTGACGCAAGACGAAATGAAGGAATGGCTGGTTAGTGCCGGCGACAAAGCATTTCGTGCGCAACAAATTTTTGACTGGCTATATGTAAAGCGTGTCACTTCTTTTGAAGAGATGAGCAATTTGTCCAAGGAGCTGCGCGAAAAGCTGGCTGATACATTCCGCATAGGTCCGCTCAAGGAAATCACGCATCAAGAATCGCAGGATGGAACGATCAAGTTTTTGTTCCAGCTTGTCGATGGACATGCGATTGAGACGGTGATTATGCGTCATAACTACGGAAACAGCATTTGTGTTACGACACAGGTGGGCTGCCGTATCGGATGTACGTTTTGTGCATCTACATTAGGTGGACTAAAGCGTAACCTGGATGCAGGTGAAATCGTCTCTCAAGTATTGACGGCACAACGCAGATTGGATGCGGAAGGTGAGCGTGTCAGTCACGTTGTCGTCATGGGGATCGGGGAGCCTTTCGAGAACTTCGAGAGCTTGATGGCGTTCTTGTCTGTAATCAACGATAACCGTGGACTGAATATCGGTGCTCGTCACATTACAGTTTCCACCAGTGGAATTGTGCCGAAGATTTACGAGTTTGCTGAACAAGGCGGACAAGTGAACCTAGCGATTTCCCTGCACGCTCCAAACACGGAGTTGAGAAGCCAGCTGATGCCGATCAACCGCGGCTTCCCGCTTGCTACGCTGATGGAAGCATGCCACCATTACATTAACAAGACAGGGCGTCGTATCAGTTTTGAGTATGGTCTGTTCGGCGGGAAAAATGATCAGCCTGAGCATGCAGAGGAGCTGGCCGAACTCATTGGCGACATGCTTTGCCACGTGAATCTGATCCCGGTGAACTACGTACCAGAGCGTGATTATGTGCGCACGCCACGCAATGAGATTTTTCAGTTCAAACGCATTTTAGAGGAAAAAGGAATCAATGTGACCATCAGACGCGAGCAAGGCAGTGACATTGCTGCTGCATGCGGACAATTGAGGGCACAACACGCTAAAGAAACCGTGGGGTGATGCCATGGAAATCGCGATGAAATCCCATGTTGGCCGCGTTCGTCAGGTTAACGAGGACTATTATGCCTGTGTGACCGATTTAAACGGACGCGTGCTCGCCATTGTAGCAGATGGTATGGGTGGCCATCAGGCTGGTGATATCGCCAGTCGCCTTGCTGTTGAGCGAATAGTAAAAGAACTGCGTCACCTAGAAGGGGACCTCGAAGCAGAGGATGTGCGTGAGCAATTGATGAACGCCATCCTGCTTGCGAATAAAGAAGTCTATGAATATGCGATTGAACATCCGGAGTGCAGTGGCATGGGTACAACCGTGGTTGCTGCTTTGTTCGACCAATCCTCCGTGATTACTGCGCATATTGGCGACAGCCGTCTGTATTTTTACAACCAAGACGGTCTGGTCATGAAGACAGAAGACCATTCCCTTGTAAATGAGCTGTTGAAAAGTGGACAGATTACAGCCGAGGAGGCGTCTGTCCACCCTCATCGCAACGTCATTATGCGTTCGGTCGGGACTGAACCGGATGTGCTCATTGATCTTGGGCAGTTTGAATGGTCAGAGGGTGATATCGTCTTGATTTGCTCAGATGGACTGAGCAACAAGGTCAGTCATCCTTCCTTAGAAGAAAATTTGCAGAAACAGATATCGTTACAAGCGAAGGTGGACGGTTTGGTGCAAGAAGCACTGGATGCTGGTGGGGAAGACAACATAACGCTGGTTGCCGTACGAAATACGCTTGATGCCGGTCAGGAAGAGGGGTGAGAGAGATGGAAGGTCAACGACTGGGAGGACGATACCAAATAGAGTCCCGCGTCGGTGGGGGCGGTATGGCCATTGTATACAAGGCCAAAGATTTAATATTGAATCGTCCAGTGGCAGTTAAAGTGCTGCGTTCACAGTTTGGTACGGACGAAGATTTCGTCAATCGTTTCCGACGTGAAGCGCAGGCGGTGGCGAGCTTATCTCACCCCAATGTGGTTGGGGTGTATGATGTCGGTCAGGAAGGCGATACCTATTACATGGTGATGGAGTACATAGAAGGCTACACGTTGAAAGAGGTCATCATTCAACGTGGTGCGCTGCCGGTAGAAGAGGCAGTGCGGATCGCCGAGCAAATTTGCGATGCACTCGATCATGCGCATCAAAACCAGATCATTCATCGAGATATCAAGCCGCATAACATTATGATTGGAAAAAATGGTCGGGTGAAGGTTACGGACTTCGGGATTGCGAGAGCCGTTACTTCAGCAACGATTACGCATACGAATGCGATGCTTGGCTCTGTCCATTATTTTTCGCCAGAGCAGGCGCGCGGCGGGATTACCGGGGAAAAATCCGATATTTACTCGCTGGGGATCGTCTTGTACGAAATGGTGACGGGTGAACTGCCGTTTTCCGGTGATTCGCCTATATCAGTGGCGCTCAAGCATTTGCAGGAGCCGCTTCCAGAGCCGCGCCAAGTCAATCCGGCTATCCCGCAGAGTGTAGAAAATGTCATTTTGAAGGCGCTGGTAAAGGATCCATTTCTCAGATACGCGTCCGCGAGTGAAATGCTAGAAGATTTGGAGACCTGCCTGTTCCCAGAGCGATTAAACGAAGAAAAGCTGACGTTCCCGGTGGATGAAGAGATGACGCGTGTGGTGCCTATCATCACACCTGACATGCTCGAAGGCCATACCAATGGCAAAACCGGAGGAGCGGGGCGTAGCCGCTATGAGCAGCGTACGGAAGAAGAGGATGCCAAACCAGCCAAGAAACAATGGTGGGTCAAAGCTCTGTTGTGGGTAGGCGGTATCGGTCTGTTTTTCGTACTGGCATTCTTCGGATTTAACTTACTGTTGAATCTGTTCCCGTCCGTTCCAGAGGCACAGGTACCTCATGTGGAAGGGATCGAAGTAACGCTCGCTGAGAAGAAGATTCAGGATGCCAAACTGGTTGCCCGTATCGTGGAAGAAGCCAATGATACGATAGAAAAGGGAATGGTGATACGCCAAGACCCTGCACCTCCCATGCGGTTAAAGGAAAATTCCGTTGTAACCTTGTATGTAAGCAAAGGACAACAAGAGATTAACATGCCAAATCTGGTTACGCTACCGCGAGCAACCGCAGAAGAAGCATTGAAAAGCAATGGTTTTAAACTGGAGAATGTCACTTTCGTAGAGGAAGAGGACGACAAGGCTGAGGTAGGGACGGTTATCAAGCAGTCTCCAGCCGCAAATGAAAAAGTGTTCCCTACTAAAACGAATGTGACGGTCACGATCAGTAAAGGAAAAGCCTTCGTGAAAATGCCGGATGTGCGGAATATATCAGTAGAAGCTGCACAAGTAGAATTGTACAAGAGAGGACTGACTGTTGGGAAAATCACCGAAGTGCCTACTTATACGACGGACAAACGAGGTATTGTTCTCAGCACTCACCCTTACGATCCGGGAATGGATGTGCAAAAGGATGTAGCGGTTCCGCTTGAGGTCAGCAATGGCCAATATCCGCAGGACGCCAAGCTGGCAAACGTTCCGGTTTATGTAGAGGTTGTGCCTGGTGAAACACTGGAAGTGAAGATTGAAGTGACAGATGCTCGTGGAGAGGCAAAAGCTCCGCTCACGGAAACGATCACCGAAAGTAAAGAGTACGATGTACCAATTGTCTTGGCGCCACAGAAGGACTCGGTAGTCAAGGTCTTTGTGAAACGATCGACTGATCAAGGCTTCAATGAATACCAGACAATTCCAGTTTCGTATAACAGCTTGCCATAGTGTAGTGGAGGGACATGAATGCCAGAAGGACGGATTGTGAAAGCGCTCAGCGGTTTCTATTATGTAGCCGACGAAGGGCGAATCTACAGTTGCCGTGCACGAGGGCTCTTCAAGAAAAAAGATGCAAAAGTAAATCCACTGGTTGGGGATTGGGTCGTCTACGATGCGATCAATGAGGAAGAAGGCTATATCATGGAGGTGGGCGAACGGACGAATGAGTTGGTTCGTCCGCCCGTTTCCAATGTGGATCAGGCGGTACTCGTCTTTTCGATGTACAAGCCGATGTTCAGTCCGTTGCTGTTGGACAAGTTCCTGACGCACACGGAGCGTGCAGGGATTGATTCTGTGATTGTGCTATCCAAAGCCGATCAAGTGTCGGAAGAAGAGGTAACCGAAATCGTGGAGAAGTATGAAGCGATCGGGTATCGCGTGATTCCGACCTCAACAGCGGATGAACGCGGTGTGGAGGACGTGCTTGAGGTTTTGCGGGACCGTATTTCGGTTTTTGCAGGTCAGTCAGGTGTAGGCAAATCCTCCCTGATCAACATGCTGTTTCCGGGTGTCAGCCTGCAGACAGGGGATGTCAGCCAAAAGCTCGGACGCGGAAAGCATACAACGCGTCATGTCGAGCTGATTCCACTTGCGGGCGGCGGCTATGTGGCAGACACACCGGGCTTCAGTTCACTGGAATTTATCGATTTCTCTGAGCTAGATCTGGCGGAATCCTTCCGGGACTTTGCCGATCGCAGCTCGGAATGCAAGTTCCGTGGCTGTCTTCACGTAAGCGAGCCAGCTTGTGCCGTGCAGGCCGCATTGGAGGCTGGTGAGATCAGTAAACAGCGCTACGAACACTACAAACAATTCCGCGAAGAGCTAAAAGAATACCAACGGAGGAACAAACCATGGTAAAAATCGCACCTTCTATCCTATCTGCTGATTTTGCCCGTCTGGGTGAAGAAATTCTCGATGTCGAGAAGGGAGGAGCGGACTGGATTCACGTGGATGTAATGGATGGACACTTCGTTCCAAACATTACGATCGGCCCTCTGATTGTGGAGGCGATTCGCCCAGTGACCAAGCTGCCTCTCGATGTGCACTTGATGATTGAGGAACCAGATCGCTACATTCCGCAATTCGCGAAAAGTGGAGCAGACTGGATTACTGTTCATCAGGAAGCATGCCGTCATTTGCATCGCACGCTGCACTTGATCAAGGAGCAAGGTGTAAAAGCAGGAGTGGTATTGAACCCGGCTACACCGATTTCCACGATCGAGCCAGTCCTTGCTGATTTGGATATGGTTCTCCTCATGACGGTGAACCCTGGTTTTGGTGGACAAAAATTCATTCACAGCGTTGTACCAAAGGTTGCCCAGTTGCGTCAAATGCTGAACGAGCGTGGCTTGGGGCATGTGGAAATCGAAATCGATGGTGGTGTCAATGCACAAACAGCGCGTTTGTGCGAGGAAGCAGGAGCGACTGTCCTCGTTGCAGGCAGCGCGGTATTCAATCAGGCAGATCGCGGTCAAGCGATCGCTGCGATTCGTGGACAGTAAGAATAACATGTAGCTGTAAGCTGACGACGATAGGCAATCGGCGTCAGCTTTTTTTTGTTTTCTCTTGTTTATGTGGTTTGTAATCATCTGAATATTGTAACTAATTACATGATAAATCAATTAATAATAAAAATAAAAGTATAATTATAGTTCATACTACAAATAGAATAAAATCGAATTGTTCTTACTACTATAAGGATTATAGGTGATAACTGGTAAAGGTTAATTAACAAAAATAAAATATTTTGGAAAATATTGCTTTTTAATAAATATAATGATTAAATCAAATTATCCAGATAGTGGTAAAAATTTCCTATCTGAGAGATACTGGCCAGTATCAAGAAGTGTTTCTTGCCCTCTAAAAAAATCAGGAGTTGATCATGTATGAAATCGTTATGGAAAAACAGTGTAGCGGTTCTAAGCATTCTCTCCATTCTGCCATTTTCACAAACTGCCGTGCATGCTGAACAAAAGCATTCGGGGCCGATCTCTACTTCTCAAGTAGACGTGCAAACGAAAAAATTGTCTATTGAAAAAGAAGGTAGATTGTCAGCGGCTGAACGAGCATTCGTAGGAAAAGTAAAATCGAAAAAGGGTGTACATCGTCAAGGCGACCTGTATGTGGTCTCCCGTGGTGAAATGCCTACCTCTGGTTATAGCTTGAAGGTTGTTGGAACTCAGCAAGGATGGGAAATGCTCACGGTTTATGTAGAGCTGACCAATCCTACTCCAGAAGATATTACAATGCCAGCGGTGCACACCCCTTATATCATTGTGCGGGCAAGCCTGCCGCCATACACAACAATGGTGTTTATGGATGCAACGACAGATAAGGTATTGTTCCGATAAACTGCTTGATAGATAGAAATGGAAAAAGGCCGGATATAATCATCCGGCCTTTTTTAGTCGAGACATGCTGTTTTGGGTGCCAATCTTATAAAAATGCCCCCTTAGATTTCATCGGGAAACCGGGTGGTTTTTCCAATGACGATTCTAAGGGCTCGTCGCAGAGTTGCTATTCTATTTCGGATGAGTGGAAAATTAAGGCTGATTCGATGTTACATACGTACCGGAGATCAAATCATGGATCGAGCGTTTATCCTGACGAACACCAACCATGATGGCGCTGACGATTATACCAAGACCGAGTGTAATGACATACACGATTCCTCCGACGAGGTTGCGTAACAGCATGGTTCCGATTCCTACAGGCTCTCCATCGATTCGGGCGATGCGAATCCCGGCAATTCGTTTGCCCACCGTATAGCCATGCCAAAATACAGGCACGAGGAGGCTGTACAGCGAGGAGATGAGATTGGTAACAATATTGTCTTCTGTACTGCCTGTAATGATATAGGTGATCAGTAGTAGCGGTAGTCCGATAATGATTGCATCTAGCAGTCCGGCACCGAGCCGGCGCCAAAATCCTACGGGATTGCTTGGCGATGTGGTGATTGATTCCATGTTTTCCCTCTCCTTGTTATTCGAATAGGAATATATATGACTGCCCATTCGAAAATAGTGCAGATAAGGCTCCGTCGTTAACGAGACGGAGCCTTAATTTTCCATAAGATTATACACCTGTAAATTTATTATGACAAGGTTAAAAACATCCGAAGAATTACGGCAATCCTGCCAGGAATGGCATCAATGACGATATGCTCGTGGGAGGCGTGGGCTCCATCACCAACAGGTCCCAAACCGTCAAGCGTTGGTGTGCCTGCATCAGCGGCGAAGTTTCCATCGCTTGTTCCGCCAACACCTTGCTCCGTCAATTCAAAACCTTCCAGACGCGCTTGTTCCTGCGCATGCAAGAACAGTTGCTCTGTACCGGCAGTTCGTTCCATAGGAGGCTTGGTGATTCCGCCTTCCACGAACAGCTTGGCTTCCGGATGGACAGGGGTCAGTTCACTCATCAATCGGGTAATACGCTCGCTTTCCTCGCGGCTTTGGATACGTACATCAATTTCTGTCATGGCAAAGTCAGGTACGACGTTCGATGCACTTCCACCTGTAATGGTACCGACAGACAAGGTAGTGCCCGCCTCATAATTCGTAAACGATTGAATATCGAGGACGTGGTGTGCCAGTTCAGCGATCGCATTGATCCCCTTGGCGTGATCATTGCCTGCATGTGCAGCACGGCCTGTGACTTTTAAAAGGAAGTCTCCGCCGCCTTTGCGGCTTGTTTTCAAAGAGCCATCTCCAGCGGCAGGCTCCAGTACCAATGCATATTTACTTCTTTTTGCTTCCTCTCTAATAAGCATTTCGGAGGAAACACTGCCAATCTCTTCGTCGGTGTTCCAAAAAAAGACGAGCTTATTTTTGGGCAAAAGATTGTGTTTCATCATGGCGCGCAGGGCAAAATAGCTAAAAACGATCCCCGCTTTCATGTCGTATGTACCAGGTCCATAGAGTCGGCCATTTTCCTCGCGACAAGGCTCAACGGCTAATGTACCAATTTCTTTTACGGTATCGAAGTGACCGAGAATGAGGATTTGTTCGTCGCCATCTCCATACTCCATTCGCAGCTGATTTCCGTATTGCTCTTGTGGCAAGCTCTCTACCCGACACCCCAATTGGCGAAAGCGCTCTGCAATCAGGCTGCCTAATTGATCGACAGCTTGCTTGTTATGGGTGGGTGTTTCCATCTCTACATATGTACGCAGTTCCTCGATAATTTCTGGGAGCTGCTGCCGAAAATAGGACGTCCAATTTTTCTCCATGTCAGCCTCCTGTAATTCCTTTTACTAGCACTATAAAGCCTTGTTTGCTTTTCTGCCACTAAAATAAAGATTTGCGCATAAAATTCTGTATATTCCGCATTTAAAATGTAAGTAAAAAATGATTGAAATTGTTTAGATTATGAGTAAAATAATCATTGTGATGCATAAATATAAGTTTTCATGCAAATTAATGCTACGAATAGACTGCTTTATGCGTAAAAATCATAACAACGGGGGTTCATCATGAAGAAAACAAAATCATTTATTTCTCTGGCACTTACTTCAATGCTTGCGGCAGTCGTGATCGCTGGATGCGGTACAGGCAATCAAACAGCAACAGGACAAGCACCTGCGCCTTCTGCTGGCGACAAGAAAACATTGGTCATGGCTACTTCGGCTGACTATAAGCCGTATGAATATCACGATCTGAGCAGCGGAAAAGATGAAATTGTAGGCTTTGACATCGATATCGCGAAATACATTGCAAAAGAGCTTGGCTACGAACTGCAAATCAATGACATGAACTTTGACGGGCTTATTCCGGCACTGCAAACGAATCGCGCGGACTTCGTTATGGCTGGCATGACAGCAACGCCTGAGCGTGAGAAGAACGCTGATTTCTCCACCATCTATTACGATGCGAAAAATACCATCGTAGCAAAGAAAGACAGCAATTTGACCAAGCCTGAGCAATTGGCTGGCAAAAAAGTAGCGGTACAGCTCGGTTCTATTCAGGAAGGGGCAGCAAAGGAGATTGCAAAGACTGTTTCTGGATTGCAGATCACTTCACTGAACAAGCTGCCTGAGATTGTTGAAGAAGTAAAAGCGGGCCGCGTAGATGCTGCCATTATCGAGGACACGGTAGCGAAAGGCTTCGTGGAAAACAATGACTCTCTGCAATTCACCACATTGGAAGAAAATGAACAGAATGGCTCCGCTGTTGCGTTCCCAAAAGGCTCGCCGCACGTAGAGAAATTTAATGAAGTCATTAAAAAGATGCAAGACAACGGAGAAATGGACAAGCTGATTCAAAAATGGTTCGGTCAATAATCTCTCCAGGCAACGAAGAATAACTGTATAAGCAGCAAGAGGGGATAATGGGCATGAATTTGGATTTTGCACAAATCGTGCCCTATATTCCTTTCATATTGGAAGGGATAAAGGGCACGCTACTTGTTACTTTGATTTCGGTTGTATTGGGATTTTTCTGGGGCTCCATCCTCGCACTTATTAAAATTTCGAATGTGAAAGTGCTAAACTGGCTCGCGGTTGTTTATACTTCTGTTTTCCGCGGGACACCTTTGATTTTGCAGCTTACCTTTGTTTATTTTGCAACGCCACAGCTTACTGGCTACAACATTTCGCAACTGGAAGCAGCAGTGCTAACATTTACACTAAACTCAGGTGCATACATTTCTGAGACGATTCGCGGTGGAATATTGGCGGTGGATAAAGGGCAGTGGGAAGCGGCCAAAGCGCTTGGTGTACCTTATCACCGGATGATGCTAGATATTATTTTGCCGCAGGCTGTCAAAAATATCTTGCCTGCACTCGTCAATGAAACGATTGCGCTCTTGAAGGAATCTGCACTCGTTTCCACGATTGGTCTTGCAGACATCATGCAGAACGCGAATGTGGTCAAAGGCACCATCTTCCGCTATTTTGAGCCATACATGATCGCCGGTATCCTGTACTATGTCATGGTTATGATCCTGACTTGGGTAGCTCGCGTACTGGAACGGAGGATGAGACTCAGTGATTAAGATCGATAACATTACGAAGTCATTTGGACAACTGAATGTATTGAAGGGCATCACGACGAATATCGGTAAAGGGGAGGTTGTCGCCATCATCGGTCCATCTGGATCGGGGAAGTCAACACTACTGCGTTGCATCAACCTGATGGAGACACCAACGACGGGTACAATTACGATCAACGGGCAGGAAATCACGGCTCCAAAAGCTGACGTGATGGGTATTCGTCAGCAAATCGGGATGGTTTTCCAACATTTTCACCTGTTTCCGCATATGACGGTATTGAAAAACTTGACCTATGCTCCGATGAAAGTAAAAGGCATGTCTGCGGCTGAGGCGGAAAAAAAGGCGAGAGAGCTATTGGCGCGTGTAGGGCTGGCGGACAAAGCGGATGTCTTTCCATCACGCTTGTCAGGCGGTCAGAAGCAGCGTGTAGCCATTGCCCGTTCGCTTGTGATGGAGCCACAAATCATGCTGTTTGACGAGCCGACCTCTGCCCTTGACCCAGAGATGGTCAAGGAGGTTTTGGAGGTTATGAAAGGGCTGGCTGATAGCGGAATGACCATGGCAATCGTTACGCATGAAATGCGCTTTGCCGAAGAGGTGTCAGATCGTATTTTGTTCCTCGATGATGGTCGTCTCTTGGAGGATACGCCACCAGAAGAGTTTTTCCAAAAGCCAAGAAGTGAACGCGCCCAGCAGTTTTTGGAGAAGGTTCGGTAATACAACTAGCCGCAGTGCCGATGAGGCAGCGGCTTTTTTCTTTGACACGCGCATAGACTTGGGCTAGAATCAGAAACATTATCAGTGTAAAAAATTTTTTGTTTATTCTATTTTGAGGAGTGACTATTTTGGATCGTCAACGGTTGGTCATTTTGTTGGAAATGGCGATGATGGCGGCTCTTGCAATTGTGTTTAGTCAGATCAAGGTTTTCGAAATGCCACAGGGCGGCTCTGTATCTTTGGTGATGGTGCCAATCGCATTGATCGCTGTTCGCCGTGGACTTGCTGCTGGTGTCATTACAGGGCTTGTTGTCGGATTTCTTCAATTGCTCTTGGGCAGCACAGTTGTCCATCCAGTTCAGCTGTTGCTGGATTATCCGCTTGCTTTTGGAGCGCTGGGTCTCGCTGGGTTTGTTCGCCTGTCTGGCTACGAAGGAACGAAGCAACGAATCATGGTACTGTGGAGCGGCTTGTTCATTGGCGTGATTGGACGATTTGTCTGCCATTTTCTATCGGGTATTATTTGGTTTGGCAGCTACGCGCCAGAAGGTGTACCAGTCTGGCAATATTCCCTCATTTATAACATCACGTATCTGCTGCCAGAAATGATTATCGCGGGAGTCGTCTTGACAGTTGTGCTTAGCAGCGCATCGCAGCTGCTGTTCCCCGCACGCGATCGAGTCGCATAAGAAACAGGAAAAATCGGTATCAAGTACAAACTATCCACATAATGTAATCAGGCAGCGAGTTCCGTTGCCTGATTTTTTACTTCTTAGACATATACTTTTTTCAGGTGGCAGGATACATGTTTATCCGACAGCAGAATATGATGTAATATGCACGTTTTTGAGAACACCTAAAGGAGGTGCTTACGCGAAATGGGATTGCGCTCCTATCGCCTGCGACAGGGGGGCGCCTTGCGACGTGTTCTCGGGGTTGCGTTGGCTGTCGGGGGAATCACCATTTTCCTGTATTGGGCACCTCCGTGGGTTTGGTATAGCCTATTGGCATTAGCACTCATAGGGGCCGGCGTGTATTTGTATCGTGTGTAGTAATTTCGGTGAGGAGGGGTAGCATGCGGTTTTACACCATCAAGTTGCCGAAGTTCCTGGGTGGCATGATTCGGGGCATCATCGAGGCGTTCAACAAGAAAAAATGAACTTTCGGCCCCGAGCCTCCTTAGGGAGAAGAGTGGAGAAACGGGAGAAATGCAAAAAAGCACCTCGAGGGTGCTTTTTTTCGCATAGCTGAGATCAACTATACGCGAGTTACGAGACCGGATTTCAGTGCTCGAGTACTTACATAAACGCGCTTCGGTTTTCCATTTACGAGAATGCGCACTTTTTGTACGTTGACACCCCAAGTGCGGCGAGTTGCGCGCATGGAGTGGGAGCGAGCGTTTCCAGCTTTAGCAGATTTACCTGTTACAAAGCAACGACGTGCCATTACAATCCACCTCCCTTGTTACATATAAACGGGATTTCCTTTGTGGGAAATACAAATACTCGACTATATTAGCACAACATTGCTGTCAATTGCAATACTTGACAACATGATTTACCTAGTCTTTCTCGTAGGGCTGATAGGATCGACAAAACGCTTCATTTCTCTTTTGTGTTAGTGTAGAATTGTAAGGAAGCATGGTTACGCTTACCTATGACGGTCAAGCTGTTTAACAGAGGAGGAGTCCTTGCATGACAGTGGAAATGAATACATCGCTAGGAAAGATCGATGTTACAGAAGACGTGATCGCACGGATCGCTGGCGGCGCGGCCATGGAAGTTTTTGGACTTGTGGGCATGGCTTCTCGCAAAGCGTTGAAAGATGGAATCGCTGAACTGTTAGGAAGAGACAACCTGAGCAAAGGTGTCGTCGTTCATAACACAAATGGCGAAGTAGTATTGGACATGCACATTATCGTCAGCTATGGCGTAAAAATTTCTGAGGTGGCAGGCAACGTTCAACGCCGTGTTCGATATACCTTGGAGCAAACAGTAGGCATTGATGTGACTGCTGTTAATATTTTTGTGCAGGGAGTTCGTACAGACAGGGATATGTAAGGAGGAACATCAGTTGGTACATACGCGTCTAGATGGCGTGCTGTTTAGCCGGATGGTTTACCTGGGGGCGAACCTTTTATCCGACAACGTCAGAGTAGTGGATGGATTAAACGTCTTTCCTGTGCCGGATGGCGATACGGGGACAAACATGAATTTGACTTTCTCTTCCGGTGTGGAGGAGCTGACTCGAAAAGAATCCCCCCGAATTACTGAATCGGCAACTGCTTTGGCAAAAGGTCTGTTAATGGGCGCGCGCGGTAACTCCGGCGTGATTTTGTCCCAGTTATTCCGCGGCTTCAGCAAATCAGTCAATGGAAAAGATGAGGTTAACGCCCGTCAGTTTGCCGATGCCTTGAAAGCTGGTGTTGACTCTGCGTATCAGGCAGTGATGAAGCCGGTAGAAGGCACGATTTTGACTGTTGCCCGTGAAGCGGCGGAGATGGCTGTGCGTGCAGCGCGCACGTCAGATGATATTATCTCTGTCATGGAAAAAACATACGAGCAGGCGCAATCTACGCTGTTGCGTACGCCGGAAATGCTACCTGTTCTAAAAGAAGTGGGCGTAGTCGACTCTGGTGGACAAGGTCTCTTGTTTATTTATGAAGGGTTTTTGCGAGCATTGCGCGGGGAAGAGCTATCCGCCGATCGTGAGCGTTCGGTACTTAGAATCGGTCAGGAAGAGCTGGACAAGCTCATTTCTGAGCAGCATAATGCACAAATCCACATGAAAACAGAAGACATCACGTACGGGTACTGTACGGAGTTTATGGTTCATGTCGCGCATAGCACCGAGCCGAACAAAAAGTCGTTCTCAGAAGCGCTGTTCCGCAACCATCTGGATACGATGGGCGATTCACTACTGGTCGTCTCTGATGATGAAGTCGTCAAGGTACATATTCATGCAGAGCATCCGGGCAGCGTATTGCAATACGCTCAGCAATTCGGCAGCCTGCATCGACTGAAGATAGAAAACATGCGCGAGCAGCATGCGAACATTCTAAAAGCGGAAGAGAACAAAGGACAGGCGAAGCCAGAAACAGTTGCTAAACCTGCTACAGAGTTGCTTCCATACGGATTGATCGCGGTAGCTGCTGGTGAGGGAATCGCTACAATTTTGCGCAGTATGGGTGTGCATGTGGTAGTAGAGGGCGGTCAAACGATGAACCCGAGCACAGAGGACTTCATGAAGGCTATCGCAGGACTGAATGCCCAGCACATCATCATCCTGCCAAACAACAGCAATATCATCATGGCAGCACAGCAGGCATCCGAGCTTGCTGAAGTTCCTGTATCTGTCATACCGACGAAGAGCATTCCGCAGGGATTAGCAGCACTGGTCAGCTTCCGTACAGATGTTGAATCGGAAACGAACGTGCAAGCGATGACCAAGGCAATTGCCCAGGTGAAAACAGGTATGGTGACGCACGCGGTTCGCGACACGCAAATGGGTGAGGTACAAATCAAAGAAGGCGATTTTATCGGCATGGCTGAGAAAGAAATCGTCACAGCAGGCCCCGACTTGCTAGCTTGCGCAACGACGCTGCTCTTGGGAATGGTGGATGAAGACTCCGAAATCATTACGATATTCTTAGGAGAAGATGCGACAGAAGATCAGGCTCATGCTTTAGAAAAAGCTTTGTCTGATGCGTACGCGGATGTGGAAGTAGAGATCCAGGCAGGCGGTCAACCGTTGTATCCATTCATTTTTTCTGTCGAGTAAAAGCCAACCTTTTGAACACGAATGAATAGGGAGAGGAGCGATCGAGAATGCCAATTGTGATTCTTACCGACAGCGCGTCTGATATCGATGCGTCTGTGAGGCAGTCATTGGGGATCGTGGCCGTCCCGTTGAAAATCATGTTTGGGGCGGAAACGTATGTGGACGCAGTCACTATCTCGTCTTCGGAGTTTTTCGATAAGCTGAAGCAATCGAGCGTGATGCCGACGACCTCGCAGCCGTCTCCGCTTGAATTTGCCGAAGCATACAAAGCGATCTATGAGAACTATGGCAAGGACGTGCAAATCATTGCCATACTCTTATCGGGTTCCTTATCGGGTACGTATCAATCAGCGATGATCGCCAAGTCGATGTTGGATGAAAATATAGACATTACGGTGATCGATTCTCGCAAAGCTTCGTTTGTTCATGGAATGATCTGCGTGGAGGCTGCCAAAGCCGCACAAGCAGGCAACAACAAAGAGCAAATTCTGGATCAGATTGATCGTTATTTGGATGAGGTGCAGGTATACTTTATTGTGGATACACTGGAGTTCCTGCAAAAAGGCGGTCGGATTGGCAGAGCATCTGCTGTCATCGGTTCGCTCTTGAATATCAAGCCGATTTTGACACTGGATACTGCTGGGTACGTGTCTGCTTTTGACAAGGTACGAGGGACGAAGAAAGCTCTGAATCGCGTATTTGAAGCTTTGCAAGAGTATGCGAAAGGCGAGCCTGTGAAAATCGCTGTGCTGCACAGCAGTGTTCCAGATCAAGCGGCTGAGCTCTTGGAGCGACTCAAGCAAGAGTTTTCGGTAACGGACTCTTGGTTGGAACAGATTGGTCCCGTGATCGGTACGCATACAGGTCCAGGTCTACTTGGGATCGTCATGGTAAAAGATAAGTAAGGCATATATGATATGGAGAGGAGCTTCCCTGAGGTAGGGGGCTTCTTTTTTATACGTGAAAAACAAGGGGGAGGTTCTGGTGAATAAGGATGATTTCCTTATCGAGTTGGAGGATATTGTGTATGACTCTCTATTTATTGGCGGTCATAAAGATGATTTGAATAAAGAAATTTCTGCTAATATGTGGTCTATTTCTTTAAGTAAGCAGTTAGCTAGTCAATTCACAGTTTCTGATTTTATGAACTTTTTCCATAAAGTAATAGAGAATAGAAAACAGCAAATTTTAAAATCAAATAGTGATCATGGAATGCTGTTATATGTTTGGTTCGATTGGCAGGCTTCGCGACTAAAATTTAATCTTATCTCTCAGGTTCATGAAAGACTCCCCTTTAGCGGAAAGATTGAAATCATTGATCAGCTTGAACTAATCATTAACGAGTTTCTTCATTTTTCGTATCATGATGGATTTGCAGATTTCGATCGAGAACTAGATCCCGTAAAGGTATTCCTAATTTCACTTCCAAAGAAATAATTTCAGAGGGAGTTTTTTCATATAGCCTGATTTGACCGCATGTTGTCAACATAAATCGGTTATGATTGCTTTACGTACAGTTTCCTCTGTAGCGCTTTCAAAGGCTGTAGGATACAATGAAAGTGAATCTTGCCCCACCCCTTGTGATTCAGGAGGAGAACCGGTTGAAGTACAAAAGCGTATTTGATATTATCGGTCCAATCATGGTTGGGCCATCTAGCTCCCATACGGCGGGTGCAGCCCGTATCGGTCGTGTGGCTCGCAAGCTGTTTGGCAGAATGCCTTTGCGAGCAGAAATTGTTTTTTACGGCTCATTTGCAAAAACGTATCAAGGACATGGTTCTGATGTGGCGACCGTTGCAGGAATTCTTGACTTTGACACGTCGGATTTGCGTCTGAAAAATTCGTTGGTGATTGCAGAAAAAGCTGGCATGGAAGTGGAGTTGACCACTTCTGACGTTTTGACAGAGCACCCGAACACCGCGCGGATCAAGCTGTCTGATGATGAGCAACAGATTGAAATCGTTGGTGTTTCCATTGGTGGCGGAAAGATCGAAGTGTTGGAAGTGAACGGGTTTTCCTTTCAGTTGGGCTTCGATACACCGACGCTCTTGGTCTTGCATGAGGATCGCTTTGGGATGATTGCGGCTGTGGCAAAGGTGCTGACCCAGCACAACATTAATGTGGGGCTCATGGAAGTGTCTCGACACACACGCGGTTCGCGTGCTTTGATGGCAATCGAAACGGATTCGACGATCTCCCCGGAAGTCCTAGAGGAAATCCGTCAAATCCCCCATATCTTTGACGTATCCCTGCTCGCATTGAACTAAGCAAAAGGACGAGCAGGATTAGAGGAGTGAACAACCAGATGTTTCGTAATGTGGCTGAACTAGTTGAGTTGGCCGAATCCCAGGGGAAGAAGATCTCCGAGGTGATGATTGAAGCAGAAATGGAAGTTTCCCAGCGTAGTCGGGATGCCATTATGCAAGATATGTACGCCAACCTCGATGTGATGGAAAAAGCAGTGCGTCGCGGGCTTACTGAAGATATTCGCTCGCATAGCGGGTTGACGGGCGGCGATGCGAAGAAGCTGCAAACATATATGGAGACCAAGACGTTTTTGTCTGGACCCACACTTTTGAATGCCGTTTCGATGTCTGTGGCGGTTAACGAAGTAAATGCTGCAATGGGTACGATTGTCGCAACACCGACAGCAGGAGCATGCGGCATTGTACCAGGGACGTTGTTTGCCGTATCTGACAAGCTGCAGCCGACCCGTGAGGATATGGTCAATTATTTGTTCACAGCAGGCGCTATCGGGTATTGCATTGCCAATAACGCATTCATTTCGGGTGCTGCAGGTGGTTGCCAGGCAGAGGTGGGCTCTGCAACGGCTATGGCTGCTGCGGCGATTGTAGAAATGGCTGGCGGTACGCCTGAGGAATCTGCCCAAGCAGTGGCGATCGCATTGAAAAATATGCTCGGTCTGGTCTGTGACCCCGTAGCCGGACTGGTTGAAGTACCATGTGTCAAACGAAATGCGATGGGAGCAGCGATTGCCACGGTAGCCGCAGATATGGCAATGGCAGGCATCAAGAGCGTAATCCCGACAGATGAAGTCATCGATGCCATGTACCGAATCGGTTGCGCCATGCCGACTACTCTGAAGGAAACGGCACAGGGTGGTCTTGCTGCCACGCAAACGGGCCGCATGATCGAAGCCAAAGTGTTCGGCGTACGGATGGAGAAGTAAGATGGCTGGTGGATATCAATCGCCCGTCTCCCTTTTGCACGGGGTAGGGGAAGAGCGGGCGAAGGCATTTGCAGGACTGGGAATCAACAGCATTGGTGATTTGCTGGAGTATTTCCCGTCTCGCTATGAAGATTACCGTGTGCGCGATTTGACAGAAGTAAAAGACGGAGAGAGGGTCACGCTGGCAGGTACGGTGTACGGCGAACCCTCTGTTCGTTTTTATGGAAAAAGAAAATCACGACTTTCGGTCAAGGTTGTCATGGATCGTGTCGTGGTGACGGCTGTCTGGTTCAATCAGACGTTTGTCAAAAGCAGGCTGTCGCCCGGCAAGGAAATACTCGTCACAGGAAAATGGGACAAGCACAAGCTACAAATCACTGTGAGCGAAATGACAGAAGTAGACTCCGAACGTGCGACAAAACGAGGCGAGCTCGCCCCTGTCTATCCACTTGGTGGCGATGTGACGCATACACTGCTGCGCAAAACCATTCAACTGGCGTTGCGTCAATACGGCAAGGAGATTCCTGAGATCCTACCTGCGGATATTGTGGAGCGCTACCGACTGATGCCGCGGATGCATGCCTTTCATTCGATTCATTTTCCGGAAAATGCGGAAGATGGTCGTCAAGCGCGGCGACGGATTATGTTCGAGGAGCTTTTCTTATTCCAGCTGAAGATGCAAACACTGCGCAAGATTAATCGACAGCAAACGGAAGGCGTTGCTTTGACGATTCCGATGGAAGAGGTACGGGAATTTGTCAAAGGTCTACCGTTCCCGCTGACGGATGCGCAGAAAAGAGTGGTAAAAGAAATATTGGACGACATGCGGGCACCTCATGCGATGAATCGGCTGCTGCAAGGGGACGTAGGCTCGGGAAAAACGGTCGTAGCTGCTATCGCGCTGATTGCTGCGGTGAAAGCAGGTTATCAGGGAGCGCTGATGGTACCGACGGAGATTCTCGCCGAGCAGCATGTGCAGTCGTTGACGAAGCTTTTGTCCGATTATGGCATTCAGGTCGCGCTCTTGTCTGGCTCGCTGACGGCGAAACGTAGACGTGAAGTCATCGGCTCTCTGCAAATGGGGTTAATCGATGTCGTGGTTGGTACCCATGCGCTCATTCAAGAGGATGTCTTTTTCTCCCGTCTAGGTCTCGTGATTACGGACGAGCAGCACCGATTCGGCGTGGAGCAACGGCGAATTTTACGGAATAAAGGCTTGTCACCTGATGTCTTGTTTATGACTGCAACACCAATTCCGAGAACACTAGCAATTACGGCATTTGGCGACATGGACGTCTCGACGATTGATCAAATGCCTGCGGGGCGCAAACCGATTGAGACGACATGGAAAAAGCACGATCAGTTTCCGGCTGTGTTGGAGCAAATGCGGGATGAACTGCGCAAAGGACGACAAGCGTATGTGATTTGTCCGCTCATTGAGGAGTCGGAAAAGCTCGATGTGCAAAATGCGATTGATGTACATGCTCAGCTCACACACATTTTCCCAGAATTCGGCGTAGGTCTGATGCATGGGCGACTGCCAGCGAAGGAAAAGGATGCAGTCATGCAAGCCTTTCTGGCGGCAGAGCATGCTGTCCTGGTCAGTACAACGGTCGTAGAGGTCGGTGTGAATGTGCCGAATGCCACCTATATGGTCATTTATGATGCGGAGCGGTTTGGTCTTGCTCAGCTTCACCAGTTGCGTGGGCGGGTAGGACGTGGCTCTGAACAGTCGTATTGTGTGTTGATCGCCGATCCGAAATCCGAGATTGGAAAAGAGCGGATGCGTGTCATGTGCGAGACGACGGATGGATTTGAGCTATCGCAGCGCGATTTAGAATTGCGCGGACCGGGTGATTTTTTCGGGACAAAGCAGAGCGGCTTGCCGGAGTTTAAAGTCGCTGATTTATTAAGTGATTACAAAGCGCTGGAGGTAGCTAGACAGGAGACTGTCAAGCTGGTAGCAGAGGACTCTTTCTGGCGCGACGAAAAGTATCATTGGCTGCGTGACTATTTAAAGAATGAGGGCGTGCTGGACGGTGTCGTCTTCGATTAGGAAAGGAAGCCTTCCCACTTCAAGTGAAGTGCACCCCTTAGAATA
>NZ_PXZO01000035.1 GCF_003013475.1 Brevibacillus porteri | reverse complement strand
ACAAAAGATTTTACAGTCTCTATGCTTTCGTGCTTTCCTATCAAACCAATCTGTTAGGAGGGAAAGTATCCCTTTTTAAATAATTCGTACCATTGATTCAATTCATCGCCTTCTAATACACCCAATCTCTCCAAGATATGTCTTGAAAACTCCAATGCACCGCTTCCGTTCGCAGTGATGAGATTCTCGTCACGGATTGACTGACCGTCTACATAATGTTGATCTCCTCTGTAGTTCGGAGCCCCTTCCTTCAAATAAGGTAACGTATTGCCTGTATGTCTATGATTGTCCAAAAATCCGTGATTCCCTAAAAAAGTCGTAGCGTCACAGATGGCAGCGACAGGAATATCCTTGCTCACACAATACTCAACCACTACTTTTGCTTGCTGATTCTTTTCTTCTCTCCATCCCGTTCCACCAGGTATGATTAACATGGCGATATCAACATTCCGATCGAATTCGCTTACGCTATAATCTGGAAGGACCGTTAAACCACCCATCGAAACTTTCGGTTCCTGATCAATGGCGATTGTCTTTACACGATATCCTGTGCCTGGCTTGTTTAGCTCAGAACTGACGTAACTTGCCTCCCAATCAGCAAAGCCATCCGTAATAAAAATGAACACTTCCTTCAAAGTGATTCCCTCCTTGTCATGTTTTTACAAATCAATTATAAAACAACTTCACTGACAGTTATGGTCAGGAAAGAAAACGGAATTCCATGAACATCTTGAAGCGATCAAGATGAAAACAAAAAACGTAAAACCATCACGACAATAATGCCTACGAGTACAGTTGCCAATAAACTACGTGTTTTTATCGCAATGAAAAAGGTTGGTATGGCTGCTAAAAGTTCAACGTTATTAGTGGAAAAAGAAATTTTTTCATCATGTTTAAATATCTCTTGAGCTACTAGAGCAGCCATAACAGATATGGGCACATAGCTTAACCATCGTGTTGCCCACTCTGGTAATTGAAAACGACTCAGTACCATAAGAGGAAGGACTCTAGGGATGAATGTAACAATAGCTGTTCCTACAATCACCAAAAAAACATCCCATCTTACTTCCATTTTTCCATCACCATCCCTATTGTTGAAGCAAAAATGGTAGCAACAATAACTCCCATACTGCCAGACAACACTGAACTGGCTCCCACAGCAATAACAACTGCGATTATCGCAACAACCACATCACGTTTCATTTTCCTTCGACTTAACATCGAAAGTACCAAAAGTCCAATAAACATCGCTGTCAAAGCAAAATCCAAACCAAATTTTTCAGGATTTGAAATCCATTGTCCGAAGAATGCTCCGGCTATATTAGCTGCGCACCAGTTTAGATAAGCCGTTATATTTAGACCGTGCATCCATTTTTCACTAATGTAATTCTTTTTTGCAGCTTCGTTGATAGCAACACCAAATGACTCATCGGTAAGTAGAGACCCTACTAGCATGTTCCTAAGCGGAGAAAGATGCCGAAAATATGGTGCTAGGGCCGCACTAAGTAAAAGATGCCGAAGATTAACAAAGAAAATCGTAATAATAATGGTGGTAATCGAACTGCTTGCTGCCATCATACCAGCAGCGATAAATTGGGCTGAACCAGCATAAAGAATTAAACACATCAGGGCTATCTCAGCTATACTAAGACCCGCTGTCCTTTCTATAACACCAGCAGCAAATCCAATACTTAAATACCCCAACAACGTAGGGACACAATCCTTTATACCTTGGCGAAAAGTATCCTTATCTCTTACATCTGCCACCGTTTCGATTCGGTCATTCGCTAAACCCATTTTATCCCTCCTTAATCTCATTCACATTGCAGGAGTTATCATCATAACTACTATGAAAAAGTGAAAGAAAATACGGTTCAAATTACTTGAACCGTTTTCCTGTGACCACATGGAACAGGTCAGGATGGTTAATCCAGACAGCTTCGGCTTTCTCGGGGCCAATTTCCTTAACTAATTGTGCAAACATGATGTCGTGCCTGATGTACTCCATTGCTACTAATACTAGTGCTGGGTCTTGTGTTTTTATAGCCCATGCAGCGGTATTTGGAGCGAAATTGGCTATTAATACTTCTTCATTGTCCCGGGAGACAATGGTTAAACGACCACTCATACGTTCCTCTGCTACTTTAGGAGACATGTAATCATGATGAGTGGTTGCACCTATCTCGGTATCGGGTGCTCCAAATAAAATGGAAAATACAGGGACCCCCTCTTTTACCCGCTTATCTGCATCCTGTTTTATAAAAGAAATCTGTGGTTGCCAAATCGATAACCATAGTTCTTCTCTGGCTTTATTTATCATGTCAACCATTTCTGTGATAACCAGTTCATCACTACTAATGCGTCGAACCACGTCTACTTGCTGTTCACTTTCTAATGCAGATAGATTTTTTTCAAGATAATCAAATGATTGCTCGAAGGAATTACGCAATCGCGTGATTAATTCTTTAGCTGGCAAAGGCGAGTAGGTCAGAGGTTCAGAAGGTACCGTATAAACTGCTCCTTTATCTAACAATTTCCCTAATACTTCATAAATCATGGAACGAGGTACACCTGATCTTTTACTAATCTCATATCCAGTTATAGGAGACTGCTTTAAAAGTCCGATATATGCTTTGCATTCATATTGTGAGAATCCCAATTTCTGAAGTTCTTTATAAATTTCATCCAAAGAAAACCACCACCTTGCATACTTATCTTTAGTGATTATTGCAATAACCTCTAAGTTCTATGGTGGTTATTATAATAATCACTAATAATATAGTCAATAGGTGACATGAGTCATGGATTGGATGGTTATAATCTTAAGGGAACACCCGCCAATGAAAGAAGTGATATACGATGGATTTAGAAACGATCATGCAAGAGCTGGAAGCTCTCGGCAAGGAACGAACCAAGAAAATTTATCTATCCAATGGTGCTCACGAACCACTTTTTGGCGTGGCTACAGGCGCTATGAAGCCCATGGCGAGAAAAATCAAGATCAATCAACCCTTGGCTGAGCAGCTTTACGCTACTGGGAACTACGACGCCATGTACTTTGCCGGAGTGATCGCAGACCCAAAAGCAATGACCAAGGCAGACTTTGATCGGTGGATGGATTCAGCTTATTTTTATATGCTGTCCGATTATGTGGTTGCCGTAACCTTATCTGAAGCAGATATTGCCCAAGAAGTTGCCGATCACTGGATCACAAGCGGCGAAGAGCTCAGAATGTCTGCGGGCTGGAGTTGTTACTGCTGGCTTTTGGGTAATCGCCCAGATCGTGAATTTTCCGAAAGCAAAATTGCCAATATGCTAGATACTGTGAAAAATACGATCCACGATTCTCCCGAACGAACAAAATACGCGATGAATAATTTCATTTACACGGTGGGGACTTCCTATTTACCACTCCACGATAAGGCGATCGAAATCGCAAAGGCAGTAGGTCCTGTAGAAGTCCAAAAAGACAAAGCAAAAAGCAAGTTCCTAAACGTTTTCGATAATATTCAAAAGGCAGTAAGTAAAGGTCAGCTTGGCTTCAAACGGAAACATGTGAGGTGTTAATCACGTTGGCTTAGTCATGATTCAAACGGAGTAGCCCTTTAGAGGGTGCTCCGTTTTTTTGCGAGCAAGTCGAAGCCCTCCTATTTGTAATAGTAGGCGAATGTAAAGGCGATACTGGTCGTGTAGAGGCTTTTTTCTTACAAGCGAGATCAAACTCCTTCTCGAGACCGAGGTCAAAATACATCGACTGCGGGATGTAACTACTCTCCATTGGGATATTATGGTATCTAAGTCTCGAAAATACGGTACGAGGAGATGTAATCAGTGAAGGCATTAATCGAATTTAAAAAAGTAACGAAAGAATACAAAATCGGAGAAGTGCCAATCAAGGCGCTTAATGGTGTTGATTTTTCCATAGCAGAAGGAGAATTCGTCGTTATTTTGGGTGCAAGCGGCGCTGGTAAAAGTACGATTTTGAATTTGCTTGGCGGAATGGATACGGCTACCTCAGGTCAAGTATTTGTTGGCGATCAAGAAATCACCAGATTCAACGAAAAAAAATTAACGCAATACCGCGGTGAAAAAGTCGGCTTTGTCTTTCAGTTCTATAACTTAATTCCGAATTTAAACGCTCTCGAAAATGTTGAGTTTGCTACGGAAGTATGTAAAAACCATCTGGATGCGAAAGAGATTTTACATAAAGTTGGATTACAAAATCGTATGAAAAACTTCCCTTCCCAGCTCTCTGGTGGCGAACAACAAAGAGTTGCAATCGCGAGAGCTGTTGCCAAAAATCCATTGCTTCTACTTTGTGACGAGCCAACCGGAGCATTGGATTATGTGACAGGTAAGTCGGTCTTAAAGCTTCTCCAAGATTTGAACAAAGAAACGAAAAAGTGCGTCGTATTGGTCACACATAATTCCGCCATTGCTCCTATGGCTGACAAAATTATTAAGGTAAAAAGCGGAATGATTGAAAGCGTTACCATGAATCGCGAAAAGCAAAGTGTGGAAGGGATTGAGTGGTGATAATGAAATTATTTTTAAAATTAGTAAGGGATATCAAACAATCGATCGGGCAATTTATCGCCTTTGTTTTGGTTATCGCAGTAGGAGCCTTTTTCTACGGGGGGCTAGTAACTTATAGCAATAATCTTAGTACTTATACAGAAGGTTATTTTAAAGAACATAACGTAAGCGACCTACATGTATTTTACAAGCAAATTTCCAAAAATGATGTCGCTGCTTTAAGTGAAATAGAAGGCATTAAAAAAATAGAAGGACGTTATACCTTTGATGCCACGCAAGCCTTTGAAGATGATCAAGCTTTTTTGAAAATTCATTCCATCCCTGTCAAAAACGAAATAAACACGATTGCTATGATTGAGGGTAGAATCCCGTCAAGAAAGAATGAGATAGTAGTAGATTCCCGTTATGCGAAAGAACATCTTTTTCAAGTCGGTGATGAAATCAGTATTCGTGCGAATGAAAGAAATTTTACATTTACCATTAGCGGCTTCGGTGAGAATGTCGAACATGCAAAAAAGAACGAAATACAAGACCATAAAACCTACGGAGTCGCTTATATTGCCGAAGAGACAATCTCTGAAATCTTAGGTGGCACCTCCTATAATGAAATCATGATCGATGCTACAGAAGGTTACGATATGGACAAATTAGGTCAATCCATTGAAGCACAATCTAAAAGCCTTCCTTATGTAAACCAAGTAAGTAAAGAACGGACTTTCAGCTATTCAAAAATAAAGGAAACGATCCATAATAATAAATTGATGAGTATGGTTATCCCTTTCGTTCTCTTTTTGATAGTAGCCATTATCCTGTTTCTTACCATGTCGAGAATGATTGATTCTCAAAGAAACCAAGTAGGGATTATGAAGGCTTTAGGTGTCAAAAACAGAACCATCATGCTTCATTACATGGGATACCCTGTGCTGGCAGGTATCATAGGCTCAATCATTGGGTGTGCTATTGCCGCTCTCGTATTTGTTCCATTCGTAACGGCATCAAGTGCAAGAGCCTACTCTCTGCCTGGCATTACCTACTCCCTTTCTTTTTATTCTTTCATCCCTCCCATTATTTTCTCCAGTGCTTTTGGAATCCTAGCGTGTTACTTAAGTGGTAGAACCCTATTAAAAGAACGTGCGGCTCAAGCTATGCGTCCTAAACCGCCAAAGCAGATGAAAACGCTATTGATAGAAAGAATTCCGGGTATTTGGAGTC
The DNA here is from genome assembly GCF_003013475.1 of Brevibacillus porteri. Lineage (GTDB taxonomy): Bacteria > Bacillota > Bacilli > Brevibacillales > Brevibacillaceae > Brevibacillus > Brevibacillus porteri. The sequence goes on along the minus strand of NZ_PXZO01000035.1, from coordinate 24,966 downwards.
ATCTTTCCTATAGCTACAAACTCATTTTGAGAAATATTTTCCTAAATAAACCAAAAGCTATAGCGAGCTCAATTGGCGTTGTTGTAAGCACGGTCTTATTGATAACTGCTTTTGGCACTCAATCTGCCTTGCAACAAGTAGCTAGCCAAATCGAAGATGTTTATACGTATGATTTACGAGTAGATTATACGATCGGAACATCTACGGATACGGTAAAGCTCCCCTCCGTTATGAAAAATCGTTATTCTCTATCCACCTTTCCTGTTGAATTCATAAAAGGTGATGAAAAAGATAATGCCACTCTCGTTGTTACGGAAAGAGAAAACTCTCTCATTCATTTCTTTGACGAAAATGATAATCGGATCACCTTAGAAAATAATGGTGTGCTGATACCAAAATCCTATGCCGACAAATATCATATTTCAGCAGGAGATATCATCCATACAACGTTCAAAGCACCCGAGCTTACAAATAAATCTGTAGATATGAAGGTTTTACATATATCTACGCAGTATTCGAATCCTTCGTTTTATATCACACCAGACTATTTAAAGAGCTTTGGCATAGACTACAGTCCAACCTCACTTTTAGTTGAAGCAAATAGCTCTGTAGATCTTAATAGCGTTCGTACCTTCTTTGAACAAGATCCTCAAGTAGAAACCATCGCTGATAGAGATGATTTAAAGAAAACCGCTGAATATATTTTGAAACAAAACAGCTTTGTATTTATCATGTTTATCGTATGCGCCGTCATCCTCTCCTTTGGCGCCATCTATACGATCTCTTCCATAAACATTTATGAAAGGAATCGTGAGCTTGCAACCCTTAAAGTATTAGGCTACCAAAAACATAAAATAAACAGACTTATCTTTTTTGAAAACATCCTACTCACTACATTTGCGGTCATTGTCGCTTTACCGATAAGTGGCTATGTTTATGCCATGATTGTCAAAGCACTGTCTAGCACCCATCAACAGATCCCGGATCAGTTACATATTTCTATCCTATTGGTTTCTGTTATTCTTGCCTACTTGCTTACGATTCTCTCTAACTTGCTACTTCGGCGAAAAGTAACCAACCTCAATATGATTGAGTCTTTAAAAAGTGTAGAATGAGCTGAGCTGTTTCATCCCCCTCCCCCAGCAGAATAGGCCATCATCCGTTTCCATCCCTTACATGTCTACATAGGATAAACAAAAACCTGGGAGGAAACGAGGAATGCCCAAAAAAGTCTCGCTTTGTGAGCAGTTCTCCAGAATGATCAGGGGGCAATCTGGCTTTGCTGGTGGAAAATGCGTCGCGACCATCAATCGAAATCAAATAAAAGCGACCATTTTGGGGAAAAGATTTCGTGTGACGTCTTCTTTTTCATTCGAATCCTTCAATCAAAAAACGGGCAAAGCCCTCTGTTTAGGCAGAGCGGCATTCCTACAGAAAGAGGTCAATCCGTTCATTGCAGCCATTCGGAATCAAGGCATAAAAGTCTCGTCTATCCATAATGAATGGTTATTCGATCGTCCCCGCTTGATATATGTAAATGTTGAAGCAGTTGACAAACCTCTTGCTTTCGCAAGAAAAGTAAGGCGAGCATTAGATGCCATTCCTTCATGAGAATAGAAAAAAGCGAGTCCTCTCTGTCACCGCAGGGAGGATTTTTTCATCTATAGAACATAACAACTCGATCCGCTATAATGAAAAACAACCAAAAATAGGAATGATAGTGAAAATTAGTTCTTACTCACACCTCTTACTAGGAAGGATTGATTCTCTTGAATACACAGATCATCGATATAGGCGTAAACCTGATGCACCGCTCCTTTCAGCAAGATCGCGATGAGGTCGTTGCCAGAGCAGAGAAACAAGGAATTTACCCATTAATTTTGACAGGGACAAGCTTGAGAAACAGTATGGATGCCTCCCGATATGCGAGTCGCTCCAAAGGAAAGCTGTACGCTACAGCAGGCATTCATCCTCACGATGCAAAGAGCTGTGATGAATCGACGATCAAAAAATTAAGAGAACTAGCATCTCTTCCCCATGTGGTAGCGATTGGAGAGTGCGGGTTAGATTATAACCGTGACTTCTCCCCACGTGATATTCAAAGAAAGTGGTTCATTGAACAAATTTCCCTGGCCACAGAGCTTCAACTGCCGTTGTTTTTGCATGAACGCGATGCTCATCTTGATTTTGTCTCGATTCTGAAAGGGCATCGTCAAAAGATCAATCGTGCGGTTGTGCACTGTTTTACTGGAACCTCCAAGGAATTGGATACTTATTTAGAAATGGACTTTCATATCGGGATTACGGGATGGATTTGTGATGAAAGACGTGGGAAACATCTTCGGGAGCTTGTCAAAAAGATTCCCTTGAATCGCTTGATGATTGAAACGGATGCGCCATTTTTAACCCCTCGTGATTTGAAAGAAAAGCCTGTGGATGGTCGGAATGAGCCAATGTATTTGAGACATATCTTACACGCGGTCGCACAATGTATGGGGTTGAGCCCTGAGGAAGTGGCCAGCGCTACTACCAAGACTGCGCAAGAATTTTTTAACGTATAGGCAGTTTTCGCAAGAGGGACTCGTGCCCTCAAAATGTGGATCAAGAACAATCAACTGGTCCCACAAGGCTGGGTCATTACCGACAGTACTAGTACTCAATTCGAAATTACATGCGTGATTGGAGCTACGTACAGATCGACACTCTGGATCAAGTACAACCAACGGATTCCCGATGGATGGGCTGTTATAGATGGAAAGTGGTACTTCTCTGCAAATTATTTATACACAAGGCGCAGGTTACAGAGATAAACTGTGGATGCGGAACAATCAAATCGTGCCGCAAGGATGGGTCATTACAGATAGTACGACGGATAAATTTGAAATTACGAGTATTCAAAGAGCTCCAAAGGGAGCGAAACTATGGATCAGGTATAATCAACAGATTCCAGCAGGCTGGGTTGTTACCGATCGCTTTAACACGCAAATTCAAATCACTTTTATAGGCTAGAGAGATTGCGTAAATCCCTAGCAAAAACAAAACTAGAAGTCATTAAGTAGACTTATGCTCAAGTAACCGCCAGAGTTGGAATCTCAATGGGCGGTTACTTATTTTCTTCGGGATGAAAAGAGTTTCCACTCCCCCTGCTGAGCCTATGCTTCGTCCCCAAAAACACTCTTGGCCACTGCAAGAAACGCTTTTACGGCAGGCGAAGCATCAGAAATGGAATGGCAGGCTAACGCTACATTTCTCCAGTTCGATACATTCAGATTCCCAACTCGAATATTTGGCTGTGATTTGAGAAATAATTCAGGGCCGATCGTGACCCCGAGTCCTTCTTTTACCATGTTCGCGATGGTGTTACAATCGTGTACTTCAAAACGTACACACGGCTTAAGCTTCGCTTCCTGAAAAATCTCATTCACATGGGATTGATACATTCCAGTTGGCATAATAAAAGCTTCTTCCTTTAAATCCTGAATTGAAATGTTCTCTTGTCCGTTAAATTTATGATGGACAGAAAAGGCTACAACCATTTTATCCTTCTTAATTGGAATCATTTCAAACTCGGCTTGAGAATTGTGCTCCACAACAAATCCAATGTCGACTACTCCTGTTTTTAGCCACTCCGTAATTTCCTCATAGGTACCTTCATAAAACTTAAACTCTATTTTGGGATGCCTCTTCTGAAATTTTGAAAGAATTTTTGGCAATAGACAAGCGGAAGCGCTGGCGAACGTACCGATACGTATCGTTCCTACTTCAATTTTTGATGCTAAAGCTACCTCTTGATTGATCTTTTCCATTCTATTCAAAATCTCTCGCATATGAGGCAAAGCCATCTGTCCTATTTCTGTAAGAAGGACTCCTTTTTTTCTGTCCCGAATGAACAATGAAACGCCCCATTCTGACTCCAGACTTGCGATAGCATGACTTACGGCTGATTGGGTCATATTCAACTGGTCGGCGGCTCTCGTAAAACTTCCAAGCTCCACGATTTTCGTAAAAACCTCGAAACGAGCAATTGTCATGAGTTTTTACTCATCTCCCAAATGAAAAATATCAATTTTACTCATGTTATCATGCGTTTTAGAATGAGGGCAAGATGATGAAAAAGGAGAAGAGAGTATGAATCGCATAGCCATATATTTACTAGCTCTTGGGGCATTTGTAACTGGAACCGCAGAATTTGTTGTATCCGGCATTTTGGAACTCATCTCGACTGATTTGAATGTGTCGATATCTATGGCAGGGCAATTAGTCACCGTCTTTTCCTTATCGTATGCTTTTGGGGCACTTGTACTAGTCATGCTGACTGCAAGATTTGAAAGAAAAAAAGTATTGCTCTATTCTATGATTATTTTTATTGCGGGAAATATCCTTGCCCTTTTCAGTTTTCATTTTCATGTTCTCATGCTTTCACGTATTGTCCTTGCTATGAGTGGTGGGCTATATATCGTTGTCGCAACCCATTTCGCAGCCAAGCTTGCCCAACCTGAAAAACGAGGAAATGCAATCGCAACCGTAATTACAGGATTTTCTGTTTCTTTAGTGTTGGGTGTCCCCATTGGAACGTTAATAGCAGCATATATGGACTGGCGCTTTGTCTACCTGATTATCGCTGTCGTCACACTCGTCAATCTTATGCTGTTAAACAAATTTATTCCCAAAGCACACGCTGACAATCCAATTCCTTTCAAGCAGCAATTGCTTTTTCTCCAAGATAAGCAAGTAATCAGCGGGTTACTCACCACCGTATTTTGGATTCTTGGATACACCATGGTTTTTACTTATATTGCTCCGTTTTTAAGCACCTCGGCTGGTTTTTCGATAGAAATGATTAGCTCTGCCCTTTTGGTGCTAGGTGTATTTGCTTTCATCGGCTCTCGCTTTGGTGGGTATGCAGTGGATAAGTGGGGACCTGTCCGAACAATTTCCATTAGTTTAATCGTCCATTCAGTAGCGTTATTCGCATTAACGGCAACGGCAGCTTCGACAATAGGTGCTTTTCTTACCATTATGATTTGGGGGGCCGCTGCATGGACAACAACTCCCGCAAACCAGTCTTATTTGATTTCTTTAAAACCACAATCCTCAGAAATTGTCCTGAGCTTCCATACTGCATTAATGAATATTGGCATGACATTGGGAGCAGGTTTAGGTGGAGTGGTGATCAAGTACGCAGCCATTCAAAATTTAGGCTGGCTAGGGGGATTAATTGTGTTGTTGGCGCTATTCTTTTCCTCCTATTCGTTCAGAATAAAAAAATCTGATATGTAAGCTTGAACAAAGAAGCGTTCGTATGGAACAATTGATGCTTGGCGTCAAACAAGTGCTAACTATCCTGGCAGCCGAGAAGGACGCTCAGATTACATGGGAATATCGCATGAATACGTTGCATGAAAGGCATGTAGTGCTGGTGGACATATCAAGGTGGTCACTGAGCTGGAGAATGAACATAAGGTGATCGCAGTCGAGGATAACGGCAAAGGCATGTCCGCAGAGCATCTCCTCCACATTACAGATGCGTTTTACCGGGAAAAAGGACAACAACCAAATGGATATTTCGCAAAGACATCTGATGGATCAACTCGGGTGTCTACTTTTTTGGGAAAGTGAAAGATTGTCAGCAGCTTTTCCGTCTATACAGTGACAAGGAGGTGTAACACCAGTGGAGGATCATAGTGGCGCACGAATCGAGCAATGGTTTCACTCATACAGCCAGGATGTATATCGATTTCTCGTCTATTACACGGGACGAACCGATATCGACGATCTTGTTCAAGAGACCTTTATTCGTGCCCTGAAAGCCATACACGACACAGAGGTTGAGAATCCCAAAACGTGGCTGTTTGCCATAGCACGAAACGTAGCCATCGATGAAAGGCGCAAGACAAAACTGATTAGCTGGTTGCCAGATATCTTCTTGCAGCATCTCGTTTCGCACGACAAAACACCGGAAGAGTCGCTGGAGTTAAGTGAAAACAAGCGTCTGCTTTATGAAATGATCAATCAGTTAAAGTCTTCTTATCGGGACGTGTTGATACTCAGAGGGATCAAGGGATTATCGAGCAAGGAGACTGCGGAGGTTTTGGGATGGACGGAAGCCAAGGTCAATCTCACAATGCATCGAGCGATAAAGTCGATTCAAAACAAACGAAATGTTTCGATTGCGGAGGTGATGAACGATGCCGTCACGTGATGAACAGATTGTTCTGGAAGAATTGAATCAATTCCCGGAGCAACTCCTTTCACGGGAACGAAGCCAAGCAATATTAGAGGGTGTGCGAAAAGAAGGAGGTAGACTTCAAAAAGTGAACAAACGAAGAGTGTACTACGGATGGATGGCAAAAGGATTGATCACCTGCGGCTTGTTGCTCGGTTTTTTCTGGATGAAACCATTTTCTGACCCGGTTGAATCAACCAGCGGTGCAGCTTTAACTCCCGAAGAGCAAAAGTATTTTGCGGCTGCCCAGCAGGCAATCACTACGGCGAGCGGCATTGAGAAGAATTTTACTTTTGCAGAGATCGAGAAAAACGAGGAGTCCTTTGTTGTACTGACAAAGGATGAAGAAGCCTGGGTATATTTTAAGGCCGATACGACAGAGGTGATTGCCGTCAAAGCAACTTTTGCCATCCATGAATTGACGGAACCTTATCAAAAATATGTAGAGACTGCACGTGAAGCCTATAGGGTTACGAAACAACCGGTTAACTTCGAAACAACAGAATTTTATAAAAGAAAAGACATAGCTATTCTAAGCTTTGACTTGGATCAAGATCAGGATGTTGATGTTGATTTATCTACAAACAAAGTCATTGATTATACCTTGAATTACAACCCTAAGGATGCAGATCAAAAGTCTCTGGACATCGCGCAAAAAGCTTTGACGCGCTTCACCAATAAAAATGATCTCTCCTTCACCCTAGCCGTAAAATCATCAGATGAGAAAGAGGATAGGTGGACGTTTCACAACGAGCAAGAAAGATATGAGGTGGAAGTCGGAGCAAAAACAGGCCAAGTATATGATGTGCGGCATGTAACGGAACACAAGCATATTATCATCAAATCAATCGATGAAGCGATTCCCGTCACGAAGCCGCTTATTCAAGATATTTTTGGCATAGACACTACTGGGTACAAGGCTTATGGCGGCAAGGATTGGGGCGGCTATATATTGAGAAGTGACACTCCTGGGAAACCACGTTTATCCATAAAGCTTTTTGATAGGGATGTTGGAACGATTTATGGGATCGGTATAGAAAGAGACTGACTTTGAGTTCGGAGGTCACAACAAAGGAGCAACGGGTTCTATATCGTATATGGAACCCGTTTTGTTACACGCTCATGCTTTCATATATTTTTACTTGCACGTATTTCTTCTATTCGGATTCAAAATTAGCGCATCATCTTCCAGCTCAAACAATTTATCCAACAGCGCATCCAAGCCATGCTCCAATTTATATTCCATCTCTTCTTTATACAAAGGAATCAAGAAATAGGCATGAACCTTGTTCCCATCCTTGGTGGGAATGACGCTGATCTCTTCGGATAGCTGAAACAGAACGACTCCATTTAAGCCAGTGCCATCCGCATACGGTACATAGTCCTCATAATTCGGTATCGTATGTCCGTATCCCAACCACGTATTGTACTGGTGAGGAAAACGAGCCATTTGCTTCATCAGCCTGATCGGCCAGTAGTTGTTTTCATCCTGTAGCGATTCTTGTGTCAGCTCCCAGGAAGCCGGCAAAAATATCATCACTTCTGCTCGATCGAAATTCTCTTCCATCTGCTCCTGTATTTCATCCGGGATCGTCATCGGTAAATCACTCATCCCAGTCGTATACAGAACCCAAAATGGTTCTTCTTCTGTAGGACTCATTACATTCACATCAATATGTATCATATCGGAAATAATTTCGTGAAAAACACTGCTTTCTCTTCCCGCAAATACCGTCTCAAAGTGGGCAACAATTTCTTCTACATATTCCATGGGAGCTGGAGGTTCATAATCAGCTTGTTCGTTATATGTGTAAATCGCAGTGCCGTCCCCTGACTTTTCTCCGTTGTTCGTACCGCCGAATAGCTTCTTGAAAAAATTCATCGCAAATCCTCACCTTCTCATATTTAGACGCTGGGTCCTCTCTATTGTATCGGCAAGAGATACACCCAACATTTACCTTATCTTTGTAATTCTTGCAAGAGAATTTCGAATCAACTTGCACAAAAAAGAGGGGCGCCACTCTAGCGCTCCTCCCATGTCCTTCTTATTTCAGCACAATATAGTACCTGATCTCCTCTTTATCTACCTCGAATCCAACCGATTTGTATAGAGACAAAGCAGATTCATTCGTCGTTTCCACCATGAGATACGCGGATTTCAGCTCATGCGATTTTAGATATCCCAATGCTTGTGTCAGTAAAAACTTCGCAAGCCCACGCTTTCTCCAAGGTTCCTGTACGAAAACATCCTCGACTACTCCTTCGTTTTCCTCCAGCCATGCCATCAAGCTGGCAGCAATCGTGTCGTTTTGACGAATCACCATGGATGTCCAGAGCGCCTTGTTCTTGTATTCAGAAAGTCTTTCAAACCCTAAAGGAGCGTCCGGCCAAATCGTGGCTTCCAGATCCAAGTAATCTTTTTCATCCTGTGCGCTCTCCATTTTCCAATACGAAAAGTGAAAGTTTTCATCCAGCGTTAACGCGGGGATAGGTTCTAGTAAATCACGCTTCATCTGAAACAAGCTATTCCAATGGGTATAGCCCTTTTGGATAAAAAAGCGGTTGTTTTCTAGTTCGGATGAATCGTTACCGACACACAGCATCGTTTGGTATTCACTTGGCAACGTTTCTTTTACTTGCAAGGCTCTTAGAAATAGGTGCTGATAAACGTTTTCTAGCAAATCGAAGTCATTGTCTCTTTCCGGTAGCGTCTTCAGATTCAGGTAGATCGAATGCTTATTTGCTGCTGAACGTCCAGGAGGGATAATCGTAATAATACTGACTTGACCCTTCGCCACCATCTTTCCATTTTCAAATGCACAATAGACATTACTCCAGTTTGCTTCTTCACCGACCCACCAAAACGTGGCGTTTTCTTTTGAGGTAACGGCTTGATATAGCTCGCCAAGTAACGAGAAGTCTTCCTTTTGAAAATTCCGAATAATCATGTCAGTTGATAATTGACTCACAATAATACCCCTTTCATCCTCGGGGAATATCGCTGGTTTGCGGGCTACTTACGCGAGTTCCCCATCAAAAATTTGCCCTTTGTTAGCATGTACCCAATCACAATAAACGCCTCCTTTAACAATTGTTACCATCCGAATTATCATACCGTGTCCCTTCTTGGCTATCAAACCATTTTTCTATCAGGTAAAAATTCATCTTGCGAGAAAATTAAAAACCAAGTAAACTTTATCTCATTTACTGGTGGTATGAAAATTATGGAAGTGATCAATTTCACAGGCGACTTCGAAAAAATTGGGGAGAAGGAGTTTCCTTATGGACACGAGAATCCCAGAAAGTGTTAGACCTTTCTTACACGACTATACGCAACGACTCATGGCAGAACTGCCTGATGTCATCTGCGGTGTCTATTTGTATGGCTCGATTGCTCTGTCAGGCTTCGAGGAAGATAACAGCGATATTGATTTTGTAACACTTTTGCATAGAGGGTTAACGAATGCAGAAATCGAAACGCTCAAGAACATTCATTATGCTCTCCAAAACGCCAACCCACTCGCTAAAAGAATGGACGGCATGTATATCAAGCTGGATGACATCGGAAAAACCAATCCATCCTTGGAGCCTTATCCTTACGTTGACAATGGGACATTCAAATCATCCGGCCACTATGATGTTAATCATGTGACGTGGTGGATCCTCAAGCAACAGGGCATTACCGTTATGGGGAAAAGTATTGAAGCATTACACATCCCTACCCAGTGGTTTGATGTCGGGGAAACGATGAAATACAATGTCCATGATTATTGGTCACCGAAAGGAAAAAGCATGCGGAAATTCTTGCTCGATGGATGGGTAGACTTCGCCGTTTTCACCTTATGTCGAATCTATTACGCGCTCATCCATGAGGACATTATTCCGAAGAGAAAAGCCGTAGAACATGCTCTGCAAGAACTCCCAAATGAATGGCATCTTTTACTGAAAGAATCCTTGCGAATACGCTACCAACCGAACGAACCATCTTTATTTTCGAACAGAATCAAGCGAGCAAAGGAAACCCAGCGCTTTATACACTATATCTGCGAGCTGTCGCCTAGTAAGATGGAATAACACCCCACAAAGCATGGCGCACAGATCATCCCAAGACTCCACCTTGAACCAAAGAAAGCGTACAGCGAGCCGAAGCTCTCCGGCAAAGCCGCTTTGCGTAAAGAAGGAGATTTGCTTGTGAAGATCATGGAGCATTTGCACCTTGAGCATTTTAGACAGATGGAACAACTCGAGCTTCAATACTATGATGCTGAATTTATTACACCTTATGAAGAGAGCTACAATTGGTATTTGTTTCGTCCCGATTCGGTCGTTGCGATCGAAGAGAATGGGCGCATCATCGCTTTTATGAACCTACTTCCCGTCAAGCCGCATATCTACCTGCAAATTGCGCAAGGGACGTTTAAAGACAGCCTGATGACGACAGCGGATATCGAAGATTTAACTACTTCTCCCGAGCAAGTCTATTATTTTCTGTCCTGTGTCGTTGTCGATCAATCTTATCGGAAAAGCCCTGCCTTGCGCATGATGCTGCATCATTATCTCGATGTACTGGCTCATGTCGAACAGAGTGGCTGCCGCATCCAATCGATCATCATGGACAATATCACAGAAGCTGGCAATCGGTTCGCTCAGCGCCTTTGCATGAAGCATGTCTGTATAAGCGACCACGACTCCCATATACATGCCTCGGACTATGAAGGCTTCAAACAGCATGTGCATGCGAGTTATCCCATGATTTCCCGCTAAAGGCTTCGCATCGACTTGGTGCGAAGCCTTTTGGCGTATGCTACTTATAGAGTGCCATCCTTTCTCGCAGCCTCTCTTTTGCAAAAGCTCTTAATTCCGCTGGCTCCACTACCTCCATATGTCCGATCATATCCAAAATATCGCGACATGCTCTTTCATAACTGTACAAATTAACCGTCAATTGCTCGTAATCTCCCTGCTGCACAGCGGAAATCACCTCCAGCCTCTCTCGCATGGCCAGATTTTCAGCATGCAATCTGATCACTACAGGAAAATATTCGACTTCACGACAAGCCTGCTTGAACGCCGCCTCCTGATTCGTCCAATAACCTGCCAACGAAAAGCTCTCCGGAATCTCGCATGCCTCCTCCAGTATATGAACAGAAGGAATCCGCTCGCACTTGAATGTTCGAATCTCCTGGGCGTTTTCACAGTAAGCAACGAGATACCACTCCGTTTTTTTCACGACGAGACCGTAGGGACATACGGTACGTGACGAGCTGCTCCCATCCCTTTTGCGGTAGGCAATGACGACTTTGCTTGATCGCCAAACCGCTGCCCGCAAAACCTCCAGATGCGGTATGACTACTCTCTCTTCCCACCACGGCGTCTCATCGAAATAGAAACGCTTCTTCGCTTTCTCGATATCCGGCCGATAAGTCTGCGGCAATGTCTTTTCCAATTTGAGCAAAGCAGACGTTAATTTGTGTCCAGTCTCGGTATCCTGTCCAACATGAATCCCCATCCCGGTCAAATACAAGTGCACAACATCATCGGCGTACAGCTGTTTCAGATTGACCGTATATCCTTCCATCAAATAAATTCCACCGCTAGGTCCCGAAGTTGCCGCGAACGGAATCCCTGCCTGGGACAGTGCGTCAATATCCCGATAAATCGAGCGAACAGACGTCTCCAGTGCTATAGCGAGTTCTTTTGCTTTCATTTTTCCTCTTGATTCGATCAGCAGCAAGATCGCAATCAATCGATGCAGTCTCATCCCCAACCTCCATGACAAAGCAACAACTCTATTTTTCAACGCAGTCAAATTGATGACACAATGCTGTCAACAATACAAAGATATCATAGAGCTATCATTATGGGAGGGATCCAAGATGAACATTGCGGTATTAGGAACCGGCTTTGGTGCGTATCATGCGCATCTACTGAAAAAAATGAATGGTGTAGATAGATTAGTAGTTTTCGGTCGGAATGAATCGAAGCTGCAAAAGTTGAAGGAAGAGCTGCATGTGGAAATTACGAAGCATATGGACGAGATCATGTGCGATCCTACGATCGATGTCGTGGATATATGCTTGCCTTCGCAGCTGCATCGGCCATTCGCAGTAGAAGCTCTCGAAAACGGAAAGCATGTATTCTGCGAAACACCGGTTTGCTATACGCTAGACGATGCACAAGCCATGAAACACGCAAGGGAACGATCGGGGAAAAAGCTATTGGTGAATCAGTTTATCAAATTTGACCCGGCTTACGCCTACCTTCGCAGCGCTCAGACAGAAAACAAGTACGGACAGCTCCTCTCCCTCTCGCTCAAAAGAGAAACAGCTCCTTTATGGGGGGATCTAGGCTTGTCCTCCATTACAACCAATCTGATGATCCACGAGCTGGACTTCGTCACGTGGCTGTTCGGCCGCAATGCCAGTATGAGCGCATGGGGGACAGAATCATCGGATAAAAAACAGTCCATCGTCCACTCGCACTTTCATTACCCTGATGCGCATGCTGAAATAGTCGCCTCCTCGCAGATGCCGACCTCGTATCCATTCACTGTCGGCTACGAGGCGTACTTTGAGAAGGCAAAGCTCGTCTTTCAGGAAGCTGACAGCCAAGGTCAGACGGGAACTTTTTTATGGGAATACACGTCCTCAGGCAAGAATGAGCTCGTTCTAAAACCTGTCAATCCGTATGAAGAGAGCTTGCGTCATGCCATTCAATGCTTTGCGGACCATACACAATCGATTATCGATGTTGATCATGCAGTTGTGTCTCTGGAAATCGCGCTTGCTTTACAAAAACAGCTTGTACTCCACCGCCAGTAAAGAAGCAAAACCTCCATGAATCGTCTTTTCATGGAGGTTCGTTGCGTGCTCTTTAGTTGATGACCTTGCCTTTCGTGGCTTCTATTGCCCATGGCTGTTCTGAATCCCGGCGGATTTGGTAAGCAAGTACTGGCTCCGTTCCTTTTTCCGCTGGCAAGTACACGAGTTCCAGTGGAGCATGCTGCACAAATAGATCAAGTGCCTCTTCCTTGGAGAGCGTTTTTGCTGTCTGATCCGTCTGTATCCAAGATAAATCCGAAAAATTACCCGTAAGCTCGGTAACAAGCCCGCTAGCCAGCTCGACCGACACTTGATAAGGATGATCCATGACGGGAATCCCGTTGACCTTCGGCGCAAAGGTAAACTGAATGGTGCTAGGTGATTCTTGCGACGCTTCCAATGATAATTCACGAACATCGGTGGAGAGGAATTTCTCCAGGTGGGCTATCGCGAGCGCTTTTGCCTGTTCGTAGGTCGCTTCTCGTTCGTTCTTACGTCCATCTGCAGCCATCTGCGAGAACCCGAGGAATGCTCCGTCATCTGTCGTCTCAACGGAAACGCCGTTGCCCTGCCCATCATTCCAAGAATATGAAATACCATACGGATTTACACCGATGAATGCTTTTTGTTCCACCTTTATGCTCAACTTGCGCTCAAGCAGATCTGCCACCTCATCAGATGTTTTCAGCACGGGTGGTTTTCCTTGTCCCGAAACAGCAACGGACTTTTTCTCTGCTCTCTCTTGACCGATCAGCTTACCTGTTTTCGCATCCACATAAACATCTGATGCTACTACGTATTGAAACCCTGGTTGTTTCTTCCCTGCATAAACGAGTCGAAGCGCACTACCCATTTGCTGGGCTGCCTTCACTTTGTCGATCGTCCCGTCACGATTGGTAGGGTGCGACGCTACTCCACTATCTTCGAGATCAGGGTAAAGAAGCAAGGTCATTTCGCCTGTTTTTGGGGAGATACGGACCATCGCGCTATTCTCCTGAAGAGGAACGCCATTGATGATTTTGCGAAAAGCCACTTCTCCTTGTGCCAAATTCGAGTGAACATGATCCACTTCAAACTGCTTGCTCTGTTCTCCTAGCTTCTTTTGCAAATAGGCCTCTGCCTGTACCTCCACTGGTGATTTCTCACGTGTTGTTGTGGGTCGGCTCATATCTAATGGGTTCGTTGTGGCCTCTGGTGCTAATGTCTGCGGCTGTGGAACATCACGAGTAACTGCTTGGTTTTGAACGATTTTATTGTCTGCTTTTGCGGTATCCTCCTGCCCCTGCTGTGGCTTAGTCTTGTTTTCAACTGACGGAGAAGGCGTAGCATTCGGTGGTGTAGCTGTTATGACGGCAGGAGTTGAGATGGTTGTTTCCGTATTAACAGATGGCTTCAGCGGTGAATCATAGCTCAGCCAAATACCCATGAATACCGCTGCTGCAAGGGAACCTGCTCCGGCGACAACTCGCTTGATCTTCGCTGCCTGCTGCATGCGATACGCCTCACGAATGAGCCTTTCCTTGCCCATCTGCTTCCACACTTGACGAGGTGGGATGCTCTCCTGCCTGACTTGCTTCAGTAATTCGATCACGTGGTTTTCATCTGGCAAACTCATTGGCAATCCTCTCCTCGCAAGCGTTGCCGAGTATTTTCTGCAACGCCTTTAGTCCCCTGTGACAGTCCACTCTCACTTTTGTCTCCGGAATCTCCAAAATCTCGGCTGTTTCCTTGACGCTGTACTCCTTTATGTATCGCAAAATCACAATGATCCGTTGATCTGGCTTCAGCTTTTGCAGCGCACGCTGAATACTGTGCATTTCTTCCTTTGTCTCCAGCTCTGTTTCTGGCAGGCCCTCCGTAGACTTCATGAGGGCCAACCAGTTGTCTGAGAACAGTCGTTGCCACTTTTGCTTGCGGTAATGATCAATTGCGACATGCTTGGCGATGGAAAACAACCATGTCTTCATCGCTACCCGTCCGTCATACCGCGGCAGTATTTTTAAGAGTCGTGAAAACACTTCCTGCACCATGTCTTCTGCATCTTCTTGTCTGCCCGTAAAGTAGAGCAAAAAATAGTAGATGTCATCATAGTGGGTCTCGTAAATAACCCCTATTCGTTCTGCCAAATCGGGAGACAACAGGCTCCCCCCTTTCTATTCAGTTGCTTCCTCTTCTCCATAGGTGTAGAACTCGCCAGTCAGGGCATCCATTTCTTCTAAAGGAACCAGTGGAGACATATATACAAGCTCGGCAGCATTTTTATTTTCCTCATCCAAGGAGTAATACAGCTTCATGGGATATTTTTTGAGAAACTTCTTGGCTGCTTCCTCTTGTGTCATGGCGTTCTTGATATCCGGCAGCTTGATCGTGTGAGAAACTCGCCAGTCTAGTAAAGTGGATTTTCCCGTGGAGGCATCTACGTGAGCCTGTCGAAGCATACCATCTACCGGATACCCTTGATGAAGCATGGTAAAGTCAAACTTGTACAAATTTTGATTGGGGTCATATTGATCAGATATGATTACCATTTCTTTATCGGTGAGAGGAAGGAACTCTGATATGGCTTCCACGGCAGCTTTTAGCGCCTGTTCTTCGCTCAGCTTTTTATCTGCTTCACTTTTCCGCTTTCTATCCAATACTTGATAATTCGTGACCTTTCCAGTCTTGGTTTCGAAAAAGATATTGGCAATGACCTCGTCCTCGGTCATCCACAAGTAATTGCTAATTCCAGTTTTCGGATCGCTCTCTTCCTGAAAAGTCGCGCGCCCTTTTGTGGGATTGTACCCTGTCTTAGCTGTCAAAAAAGCTGCTGCCTCTTCTTTTGACTTGATGATCGTTTGCTTTGCTTTTGGTTGAAACTGGATGATTTTGTTGTTCTGTTTGGCTGGCAGTTCGGCTCCGATGCTTGCATTGATTTCGAGAGAAGGCGTGTACAAGAACCTGTAGCTTTGTCCATCCGCACTTTGTCCGTAATAAGGCGTCATAGCATGAGCAAACATCGCTTCTACCTTTTCTTTTGCATGCACCTTATTTGGATCAGCGAATTGAATTTTGCTGATGTCCTGTTCCAATTCCACTGGCTCTACATACCCATCGCCTCTGGCCAGATGCCCAATCTGCCCTTCACTATTGATGGCGAAATTCAGTGTGTCATTGCGGAACGGAATTCCATCTACCATTTTGCGAAACTTAATCGAAGAGTTTCGTTCGGACGCTTCCTCGTCCAACTGATAGCCCGCCATGTCCTCTCCATACCATTGCTTCATGAACTCCGTTGCCTTTTTCTTCGCATCATCTAGGGGATAGGTGGAAGAGAAGTCTCCTTTACCTGTGATATGACTAAAAAATTTGACTTCACCTGTGTTTTGGTCGACATGTATTCGAACATAAGGAGCTTTCTTTTCCTTCGTTTGATACTTTTTGACTTCAACCCGGGATGTCTCTGCGTTCATCTCAAATTCGGTGATCGGATAGTCCTTTAGATAAGGTACAACTTGAACGAGTCTCTCTACAGACTTTTCTATTTTCTTGAACAGCTTCTCATCGATTACACTATCGCCTTTGCTCTCCGCCTGAACCGTTACGCTCAATTCTGTTGCCGCCATAGCACTGATTGGTGCCGTTACAGCCAGACTCGCTGTCATGAGTACAAATACACTTTTCGTCCATTTATTCATGGTTCGTTCATTCCTCACTCTTTTTGGATAGTGGGCTGGGGCCCCAGCCGTTTTTCGCTCTGTCCATTATTCGAATGAGTTCCCTTTTTGTTTCAGGGGTTAAGAAAATTTTCCCATAAAAAAACGACTCCCCTAAAAGGAATCGGCTGTATGCGGCCTGTATTTGAACAAAAAACGAAACCAGATGTCACTAATATGCTTGAATAATCACCGAAAATAGACGGTAACGAGTTGTTAGGGCCCACCAAAGAAATGGAGCTGATGGTGAGATCTGAAAGAGGTATTATAATAATCCGCATAATACCATATCATAAATAACATGGAAATAGGCGTGTTATGCCGACAACTTTGGGCAGCCAGGGCATATGATGACCAGTAGAAACAAGGCACAGGACTACTACGGGAGGTAACTAACATGAACCTGACATTAAATCGACTCAGTCTGACGAATGTGGATGACTCTGCTGGTGGGTGGCAATATGAAGGTGGTAAAGTGTTTGATGGAAATAACCATGTAGCTAATTACGCGAGTACGAAGCGCACCGTGCATCAGGGAACTGAAGCGCAGAATACGGCAATGCTCACATTAACACTTTTCTTTTATGGTCTCGAGAATATTACTCTCCAAGGAAGTCATGACTTCAGCTCTGGCAAGCAAATTGGAAGCGTTAGCGCTGCTTCATCCCTATTTGCTTCTAATATTGGTAAACAGTTCACAGTATTAGGAACTAATCTCGTTATTCAGTGATTTCAGGCGATCGAAAATTTGTAGGGTGCTCAAAAAAACTGTCTGAGCGATGCTCCGTCCTACACCGCTGTTGAACTGGATGAGGGTAGTAACTGATAAAACGCGAAAAACAAACACTAAGACATATTCTAAAAAATTCAAAAAGACGAATCTCCTGTGCTATCGCGAGGATAATCGTCCTTTTTTCGTTAATTCTGCTATCGTATCCAATCCCTCCCTCTATAGCAACTTTTCATGAGAAAAGCCGATCCCCCTTCATTTCAGGAGTATCGGCTTTTGAGATCTGTCGCTTATATTTTGCAGGAGCCATCCGCGCAATTGTCGCCGGATTGCTCGTCTTTTTTCTCGTCGTTCTGTACGAATTTCAGCGCAGGAGCGGCGCTTTCTTCTTCCCATACCTGGTTCAATGCACCTAAAAAGACTTCTCCTGGCTGCGCGCCAGAGACTGCATATTTGTTATTAATGACAAAGAACGGTACACCTGTGACACCCAAATCGTTGCCTCTTTGTTTGTCCTCTTGTACTTGCTCTCTGTATTCGTCTCCTGCCAGCATGGCGAGCGTCGCTTCCTTGTCCAAGCCTACCTCAGAAGCAAGCTGTGCCAGCACCTCATGGTCACCAAGATGGAGCGATTCCGTAAAGTACGCCTTCAGCATTCGCTCCTTCATTTCCTTCATTTTTCCATGGGCATGAGCAAAGTGCGTCAAGCGATGCGCATCGAATGTATTGGTCGGAATCATCGTGTCAAAATGATAGTCGAGACCGACGCCTTTTGCCATCTGGGTTACTTGGTCATTCATGCCCTTCGCCTGTGCGAGCGGAATGCTATACTTGGCTGCCAGTACTTCATGCATGTCCATATCGGTATCGCGTTCCATCTGCGGGTCGAGCTGGAAGCTGCGATATACGACCTCTACTTGATCCTTATGCGGAAATTGAGACAGCGCTCCTTCCAGACGGCGCTTTCCGATATAGCAAAACGGGCAGGCAAAATCAGACCAGATTTCAATTTTCATGTTCCATCCTCCTCTATTTGAACGGTGCTGACCAAAAGACAGCAGACCGCACACTACAAAATTCGTCGTATGCACATTATACAACAACGTACGGTACGACTATGCACTTTGGAGGCTGAAAGCTGCACTTTGCCCTTAGCGAGTCATTCGAATGATGCGATTACATATTGTTTCCGCATCTGCTTTGTCATGCGTGACCAGGATCGACGTCATCTTGGCAGCTCGGAGCATTCGCTTCAAGTCATCGCGTATTTTCGTTTTCAGCTCGGCATCCAGATTACTGAACGGCTCATCCATCAACAAGATAGCCGGTCTAGGTGCCAGTGCACGCGCAAATGCGACACGCTGCTGCTGTCCCCCGCTCAGTTCATGTGGATATCGCTTGCCATATCCTTCGAGCTGTACGAGCGCCAACATCTCTTTCAAACGAACCAGACGCTCTGCTATGGATAAGCGATGCAGACCGAACAAGATGTTTTGCTCGACAGTTAAATGAGGAAACAGCGCATAATCCTGAAAAATCATACCGATCCCGCGTTGCTCTGGCTCCACAAACTGCCCCTGATCGACCAACACTTTCCCATCGATCTGGATGCGTCCGCTCTTGGGCGACTCCAGTCCGGCTATCAATCGAAGCAATGTACTTTTTCCGCAACCGCTATTCCCGAGCAGCCCGACAACTTCCCCCTGCTCCATCTGCAAAGAAAAATCCCGGATGACGCTGCCGTTCCCGCTTGCATAACCAAACGTCAGGTTTTTCACTTCAAAAAAAGTCATTTTGCCTTTCTCTCTCCTAACCAGTGATAGAAAATAACGGAGACGATCCCCACCGCAATAATACAGAGCGACGGAATCGCGGCCTGATGAATTTGTTCATCGCTTGCATATTGATACGCCTTTGTTGCCAGCGTCTCGAAGTTATAGGGACGAAGGAGCAAGGTAAGCGGCAATTCCTTCACAATTTCCATGAACACCAAGATAAAACCAGTGAGCACAGCCCCTCTGATTAATGGTAAATCCACCTTAAAAAAAGTCCGTGTCATGCTCATCCCGAGCATACGTGCCGCTTCTGAATAGCGGTTTCCCGTCTTCTCAAATCCTGCCTCGACTGCATTGAATCCAACTGCAAGAAAGCGGATGATGTAGGCAAACGTCAGCATGAACAAGGACATGCTGAGTACCAGCTTGTTGGCGCCCAAGCCCAGCCAGCTATAGAAGGAACTCAGTTCTTTATCTACGGACATCACCACCGCCATCACACCGATGGACAAGACTGCGCCCGGAATAGAATAGCCCATGGAAATCAAGCGCGTCAGTGCCACTGCGAATATCGAGCCTCGGGAGAATCGGATGACATTCGCTACGATTACCGCAAGCAGCATCAAGATGGTGATGGAGATACTGGAAATGAACAACGTATTGCTCAAGAGCTTCCAGAAGGTCTCATTCAACACTTCCCCATACGTCCACGTCGCCCAGACACTCAACTGCACAACAGGGATTACAAACGAAAACGAAACAATAACCAATCCGAAGATGACGGTAGCATACATCGGGATTCCGCGCAATTTTCTGCGTGTGAGCGGCGTGCTCCTGTTCGTAGGCGAGCTGTATT
Organism: Brevibacillus porteri; assembly: GCF_003013475.1. Taxonomy (GTDB): domain Bacteria; phylum Bacillota; class Bacilli; order Brevibacillales; family Brevibacillaceae; genus Brevibacillus; species Brevibacillus porteri. The sequence continues at coordinate 4,863 of NZ_PXZO01000035.1, read as the reverse complement.
TTTTCCGTTTACGCACGAGACGTTCGACGATAAAGATCCCGATGATCAACGTCATGAGCCAGGCGGACAAACGGATGGCCGATTCTACGTCATACATGCCAAACCACGTCTTGAAAATCGCCGCTGTAAAAGACTGAATCCCAAAATGCTTCGTCACACCAAAATCATTGAGCACTTCAAAGGCCACAAGACTGGCCCCACCGACGATGGCTGCCTGCGACATAGGCAGGACGATGCGAAAAAAGATATGCGTTTGGTTTTTTCCGAGCAATCTGGCATTTTCAATGAACACAGCACTCTGCTTTTCGAGAAAGGTTTTCGTAATCAAATAAACGTACGGGAACAAAAACAGAGTAAAAATAAAAATAGCGCCCTTCATCGACATAATGTCAAAGTAGCGTTGATCGAGCGTCAGCCCGAATGTATCACGCAAAATCGTCTGAATGCTCCCCGTGTAGCTGAGCATGGAGCCGTATGTGTATGCCGCGATATACGGAGGAATCGCCAGCGGCAGTACAAAAGCAAATGAAAAAAAGCGACGCAATGGAAAATCGTAGGCAGCGACCAGCCAGGCTAGCGTCACACCTACGATGATCGTACAGGCTCCGGTACCGAGCACGAGCCATAACGATTGCAGCGCGTAATCCAGCAGCATGTACTCTTGGATATGCTGCCAGTTTTCATTCTGTTTTTGAAAGAGTCCGAAAAAAATATAAAGAGACGGGAGAAGGGCCAAAAAGGCCCCTACCACGCTCAGCGTTACCCACCCGTTCAGTTTTCGTCTCAGGCTTCTACGCAAAAGTGCTCCCGTCATGCTTATTTCCAACCTGCTTGATTCAGCAGTTCTACCGCTTTTTTGTTATACTCGCCGAGCTTAGCAAAGTCGAGCTTTTGCGTTTTAAATTCTCCCCACTCTTTCAAAAGAGCAGGCTTGTCAGCCTCTGCATTGACAGGGAACTCGTAGCTTCCGTTTGTCAGCATCGTTTGAGCCTCTTTCCCTGTAACGAACTCAATCAATTTCACGGCATTGTCCTTGTTTTTCGCGTGCTTGGTCAAACCAATACCGCTGATGTTCAAGTGTGTGCCTGTCGTTTCTTGGTTCGGGAAGAAAACGCCGATGTTTTGCGCGACTTTTACTTCTTCTGCATCTTTTGAGTTCAGCATTTGTCCAACATAGTAGGTGTTCATGATCGCAACGTCACCGACTTTGGCAACGACAGCTTTTGCCTGATCACGGTCTCCACCTTCAGGCTTGCGCGCGAAATTGTTTACAAGACCCTTTGCCCAATCCAATGCAGCCTGCTCGCCATTCAGCTCAATAAAAGAAGCAACGAGTGACTGGTTGTACAGGTTGGAAGAAGAGCGTACCAATACTTTGCCTTTCCATTTATCTGTAGCCAAATCTTCATACGTAGACAGCTGCTCTGGCTTCACGCGATCCTTCGCATACACGATTACACGTGCACGGGTAGCCATACCGATCCATTGGTTGTCAGGATCACGCAGTTCTTTCGGTACGTTTTTCTCTACTTTGGCAGATTGAATCGGTTGCAGAACGCCATTTTGCTTCGCGTAGTTCAGAACACCACCGTCAACCGTGATGAACAAATCTGCTTCGGAGCTCTCTCCTTCACGCTTCAAGCGCTCAACCAGCTCTTCTGCTGTACCCTTCACTTCATTTACCTTGATGCCTGTTTGCTTCGTGAATTCTGCGAACAGTTTGCTATCAATATCGTAATGGCGCGCAGTAAATACGTTAACGACTTGCTCTGTGGCAGCCGGTTCCTGTGCCTTTGGTGCTTCTGTTTGTGGCTGGGCAGTATTCGCACCGTTTCCGCATGCAGCAAGCAAAGGCAGCGTCAGCATTGTACTCAGCATGACCGCCAGCATCGATTTTTTTCTCATTTTGATTCTCCCTCTCTATCGCACTGATTATTGATAATGAATATCATTGCCAATTGACAAGGCTTATTGTAACGAACAAAAATGAGAAAATGCTGTGAAAATAAAAAAACATCCCTAATTATTTTTCGTGATAGGTGGATCAGGTGAAACTCACTGACGAAGCGGTACAAAAACAGTCACAGTCGTTCCTTTCTGTTCCACACTTTGAATCGTTATGCTGCCGTTGTAACGCGCAAGCAATCGTTTGGCAATCGCCAGTCCGAGTCCGAGTCCGTGTCCGCTTTCCCCGCTATTTCTCGCTTTGTCTACCCGATACAATCGGTCCAAGACATACGGCAAATCCTGCTCGGGTATGCCGATTCCTTCATCTATGATTTCCATACAGACTACATTTTCTTGCACCTTGGCCCTCACGCAGATTCTTCTGCTCTCCCCGGAATACTTGACCGCATTATCCAAAAGGATCAGTAACACTTGCTCCAGGTGTTCTTCTGATATGGCAAGGATTTCTCCAGCCAAAGGCGCAAGTTCTTGCTCGATCGTAAATGTCGGCTGAATCATGGCGAATTTCTTGATCATGTGACAGATAGCCCGATCCGGATCACGGAGCGCGACATCCTCTTCTATCTCCACATGCTCCGCTCTAGTCAAAGCGAGCAGTTCCTGCACCAGTCCTTTTAGTCTGGCGAGCTCTTGAATCGATGTCTGCAAGGATTCCTCCAAAACAGCTGGATCATTTTTGCCCCAGCGCCGTAGCATTCCCAGATGCCCTTCGATAATCGCAATCGGCGTGCGCAGCTCATGTGAGGCATCTTCGACGAATTGTCTCTGCTGCAAAAAGGACCGCTCTACCTGATCCATCATTTTATTGAACATTTTCATCAAGGTCGCAATCTCATCCTGATTATCGTGAAACTGCACACGTTCATGGAATCCTTTTTGCCGGACGTTGCTCATCGTTTCATTCATCGATTGCAGGGGCCTAAGCAACTGTCGCGCGAGCAATCTGCCCCCCAAACCACTGATGATCACAGCGGTCAAGCACCCAATTGCCATGACCTGAAAAAGCGCACCACTCAACTGCTCAAACTCTTTCATATTCTTCAGAATCATGACGGTCCCGTTAAATTGAAAGATCGTAAGCGGACTGCTCATGATCAACAGGTCATCACGGACTTCTTGGGTCTGGGTGCGAATCGACTGAACAGGCGGAAGCGCTGGCAGTGGGATATCTTGAAAGTTTTCCGAGACCACGACAATCGGATTACCCTCTTCGTCCAGAATGCGAATCATCTGGTTTCGTTGATTGATTTTCTCCAGGAAGCTGCGCAACTCTGCGAGGTCCTCTCCCTCAAAAGATTGCTCTTTTTCCAGCGCGTAGTTCAGGAACTCTCGCATCGTCTGTTGCACAACCTGCTGCTCATTATTAAACATCCACTTCTCTACAAAAAAATATTGGAAGCTATTATAGCCAATGAATACGAGAAAAAGCAGAAGTGACGACCAGAGTGTCAGCTTCCATTTAATCGGGAGCTTTAAGAATCTCGATGGTCCTCTCATTTTCTCATTACGTAGCCAATCCCGCGTACAGTCGAGATATAGCTGTCCTCATTGGGAGAATCGATTTTATTGCGCAAATACCGAACGTACACATCGACAACATTGGTCTCGACAGCCGCCTCGAATCCCCATACGGTATCGAGTAGCACCTCGCGAGGCAGGACTCGATTGATGTTTTTCATGAACGTCACGAGCAAATCGTATTCTCTTTTGGTCAACTCAACAGGTTGATTATTTTTGGTGACGATACGCCCCTCCATTTGGACCACCAGCCCTCGGTGCGCAAGCAAGGTTTGGGGGACATTCTCCTTCTCTTCCTGACGGCGAAACACAACGCGTATGCGTGCCAACAACTCCTCGATCGCGAATGGTTTCGGAATATAATCATCGGCACCACTATCCAAGCCTGAGACACGGTCCGTAATACTGTCTCTGGCTGTCAGCATAATAATCGGCGTTTTTTTCACGCTGCGTATTTTTTGACAAACCGCAATACCATCGAGCCCCGGAAGCATGACGTCCAATAAGATGACATCCCATTCTTCCTGTAAAGCGAGCTCGAGTCCTTTATGTCCATCATGCGCTACTGTAATCGCAAACGATTCATAGCGCAGCTCCAGTTCAATAAATCGGGCCATATTGATCTCATCTTCTATCAGCAGCACTCTTTTCACGTTTTGCCCACCCTTTTGCCCATGCCGGGGAATTCCACCTGATTGTAGATGAAAATAATTATCAGCGTCAATGTTCTCCTACGCAGCCCAGTAACCATGTGCCCATCCCTTACATAAGATATGGCAAACTGGATAAATGTAAGGTGGTGTGTAACATGTACGGATATCAGCCTTATGAATACCCATATGAGCATGACTTACGAGCCGTATCCTCACAACATGGACGGAGAACAGGACAATCTTTTGCCGAAATTCAGGGTGGTCCACTGGCACCGAACCTGCACGGCTACGTTGTGTTTACCGATGTCCCCTACGGCACCGAAGTGTTCGTGGAAGTCAGCGGTCTTCCCAATTTCCAGCCTGCTTCCGGCAATCACCTGCAAATCGGGCCATTTGGTTTTCATTTACATGAGCATGGCGTCTGTACAGTAGGAAATCCGGAAGATCCCTTTACCGCAGCAGGCAGTCACTGGAACCCCACGCATCAGCCACATGGCAACCACGTAGGCGACTTCCCTGTGCTGTTTTCCAATGACGGCTATGCACGAATGACTTTTTTCACAAACAAAATCAGTGCAGCAGATGTGGTCGGCAGAAGCGTGATCATTCATCAAAGTCCCGATGACTTCCATTCGCAGCCGGCAGGAAATAGCGGAAAACGACTGGCATGTGGATTGATCTACGCTGGATAACGCTTTACTCGAACAATCGAGTAGGAGGGAGT
>NZ_PXZO01000034.1 GCF_003013475.1 Brevibacillus porteri | reverse complement strand
GACCTTGACAACGCCTACCCAGTCGGAACTTCAAAAAGGGGACCACGCTTGTCGAACACTTCTTCCTCGAGAAACTTCCGCCCGTAGGGTGGCTTTGGCTCGACGGTCCCTTTTTTAAGTGTAGACGGCCAGTGATTCCCCCCTGCTGGCGTGTCAGAGTCGAAGAGAACTGTGCTTTTTCTTCTCCTCCCCTATGTTAGACTCAAACTTTTTTTAAAAATATATTCATTTGTGGAAAGAAAATCCAAAATGATCCGTTAATCCATATGAACCTGCCAAAATGAACGCTGCGCAGCGAACTTTTTTAAAACGGGAGGACTTCCTTTGCAGGATGATTGGTTGCTTATTCAACAGGTACAAACAGGAAATCGCGATGCCTACGCGTACCTGGTCGACAAGTACAAAGATCGATTATACAGCTATCTTTATCGAATGACGGGGCAGCAGCAAGATGCCCAAGACCTGACACAAGAGGCTTTCATCAAAGCGTACTGTCAACTGGATAAGTATAAGCCGACAGATGCTTTTTTGGCCTGGCTGTATCGGATTGCGTCCAACTTGTGTATAGACGCGTGGCGCAAGAACAAGCACTACACCAAAACACCTTTGGAAGAGATAAGGCTGATTGAATCCGATACACCTGAAAAAGCTTATTTGGAAAAAGAAAAGCAAGATAGCTTGCAGCAGCAAATCATGGCGTTAGGTGAAGATTACCGTGTCGTGTTTTTGCTGAAATACTTGGAACAGATGAGCTACAAAGAGATTAGCGAGCTTTTGCATGTTCCGGTCACAACTGTACAAATGCGTATCCATCACGCCAAGAAAAGGCTCCGGGCTAGTATCGCGCAAGAAATGTCAGGAGGTGCTTCTATCTATGAATTGCTCCAAAACTGAAGAGTTGCGCAAGTATTTGACTGGTGAGCTATCTGCAGGTGAAGCTAGACTGTTGGAACGACATGTCGAAGAGTGCCTGCTCTGCCAGCGGCAGATGATGGAGGAAGAGGATAACAGCGAGGAGTTTTCGAGCATGCATGTTCCAAGCGCGTTGCCCTCAAATTTTACTGCCCAGGTGATGACGGCGTTAGAGCAAGTGAAATTAACAAAGCCAAAACCAGATTGGAAAAAAAGGAGCGTAAACATTGTGAAGAAAACTGCGTTAGCCGTAGCGAGTGTCACGGCAATCATTACGTTTGGGTCCATGGTGTCACCGACTTTTGCGAGCTATGTAAACAGTGTCATCCAATCCATACAAGGCATCGACCAAGGAATGAAGCAGGCAGCGGAGAAAGGGTATGTCCAGCAAATCAATAAAAAGGTGACGGAACAAGGAATTACACTGCTTGTAAAAGAAGTGGTTGCAGATCCGGCGCGGATGGCGATCATTGCAAATATCGTGGATCAAAACGGCAAGCGTATCCCGTTTGATATGGAAAAAAACGCATTGTCCCTTACTTATAAAACGAAGTCAGGTGAAGACCTGAATCCTGGGGGAGGGGGCTATTCCTACGGGGAAGAAGGAGAGTATCTTGTCGTCAGTCATGATATTTTCCGATTCCTGAAAGATAGCAAATCATTGCCAGATGAGTTGATCGTCGGTGTCGAAGCAACCATGTTGGGAGGGAAAGAAGGTAGCTGGAAGGTAGAGTTTCCAGTTGATATGAAGAAGGCGAGGGAAGTGGCAAACTATACAGAGATCGGACGAAAATATATGACTCCGCATGGAATCGAGATCATGTTGCAAAACATTATGACGTTACCGAGCACAAGTATGATGGAGTTGGAAATAGACTGGACAAAAGAAAGAGAAGAACAAATCCAAAAATGGAAAGAGCAAAACGGCTGGATTGTAAAAGAGCCAAAACAAGGAACATTCACAGAGGGGGAGCGGATGGAGAGGTATTTCATCGACATGGGAGTCGCGTTTCAAATATTCGATGAAAAAGGGAATGTAGTAGCAGGATGGGACGATGCCCTGCATGAAGAACTTAACCAAATTCGAAAGAACAACGTCAAGCACTCGTACCGTGGAAAAGTGCATGATGACGGCAAAGGAGTTACGAAATGGAATGGGATAACTCCCCTGGCAAAGGATCAAGCGTACAAATTGAAAATGCACTCTCTGTATCTGTATGAGCCATCGAAATTTCAGGCAACCATCCCGGTGGATAGCTTGTTAAAGGATAAGGTGAGCGTGACGAACAATGATAGTACCTATACCTTAACGGGCTTTACCTTAAAAACAACGGAGGACGAAGAAAAAATCGGGAATGAGACCTATTTTGGAAAAGGTGCACTGATTCCGTTCTCGGCTATACTGCCAGAAGGGATCGTCTACACGACTGAATGGTCGGCACTGGATGAGTCCAAACAAACATACAATGTATCTCTTAACGGAACAACATATACAAGAGGCAAGGATGGAAGAGTGCATGTTACAGGAACATTCTTCATCCGCGACCTTGAAAAACAGCCGAAAGAAGTAAAGCTGTCTCACGCTATTCAACAACGCCAATACCAAGACCTCAACTGGGAAGTTCCATTTGAGACGTCCAATAACACCAAACGCTAAAACAACATAGACAAATCCCCCTCCTGCATGTAAAAGAGGGGGATTATGTTTTTTATCTGCTTCCAAACCATTCCCACAGCTTCAATACAAACGCAGTAATACCAGCGGCCATTAAAGGCCCGACGGGAATGCCTCGAAAGAACACAATGCCAATAATCGAGCCAATCACCAGACCGACAATCATATGTGGCTCAGAGCGCAGCAAATCGAGTCCTCTTCCATTCATCCAGGTGGCAATGGCTCCACCAGCTAGTGCTGTCAGTCCGACTACCGTCGTGAATAGTGGGGTGACGTCCTTCCACGATATTTTTTCGCTGGCGAATGGAACCAGTACGGAAATGGTCAAAAAGAGCAGGCCGAGCTCCAATCCGCGACGTTCTACCGTTGGGAAAAAACGCTCCAGCGCCGTTAGCTTCAACACCAACAATATACTCGCGGCAGTCGCAATAATTGGTGAGCGCCCAATAAGACCGATAACGATCAGGATGACGAGCATCACTTCTCCAGACATCATTGGCATCATAACCCCTGTCCCTGTTCTCCTTTCACATTATGAGACAAGGTGTGGGAGTATGCGTTTCTCCTTGATATAGGGAACGATTTGATACTGATCTACTTGAGCACAGTACCGTATATCGCTTGCGAGATGATGCTGGACGAGCCTTTTTCCTGTTGTTGTGTGGGGTAACAGCTCGCTCAGTTTTCCTGCGTAGTAAAGATAGCTCGCTTTTAGAACTTCACCCAGATCACAAATTTGGATGCTCGGTAACGATTGTTGTGCCTGGACAATCATCAAGCCGGCAGCCAGACCGTCTTCCAAAGCGAATTCAGACCGGGTACCTGCACAGTACAGCGTAATATCGAGATGATACGAAAGAGCGTGCTGCACGCATGCAGTGGCATTCAAGAAGCAGCCGATCAAGAGTACAGAGGCACGTTCTGCTTTTTGGATCGCGCGAGTCCCGTTCGTCGTGGTGAGAATCAGCTGGCTCCCCGTTTTCCCCAGAGAAGCGATTTCGGTTGGTGAGTTGTTGCAGTCAAATTCCGGGATTTTCTTGCAGTGGCGTTCACCAGCCAAAATACAGTCGTTGGCGCGCAGCGAGTTCGCTTGCCCAATGGTTTCGACCGGGATGACGCTACGAAATCCATTGCCTAATGCGGTGACAATCGTACTGGAGGCTCGAAGCACATCGATGACAATGACAACATGATTGCTGATCTGTTCAAAACGAATTTCTTCCACGGTCGGCACCACTTCTATTCGCACGGATAAACCCCCCCTCTCTCCATGAGTAGGGCTGTATCGCCGCGCAATCCTCGCCGTAGCGTCTCCACAGAGAATACATCCGTATAGGCAATATTTCCGAGATTTACGTCGCTGCCAACGGCCTTAATGAAGCAGACCTGTTGATCTTTTTGTGGGGCTTCCCAGATCAGGCGGGAGGCTTTTTCTTTGGCCGCCGAGACAATATCTCGAACGAAGGAATCGTCAATATTGCCGTCCCCGTCGCATACGCCGACAGTACCACTCTCTCTCGCTTCGACAATAACGTGACTGGCACCGTTGTGCAGGTCGAAGCTAAGTGTCTCCAGCAATTCCTCTCGACAAGCGCGATAATCGGCCGCTTTTTTCCCGACCTCAGTATAGACCACCAGATCATTGTCTAATGCGTAATTGATGGCTTCTTGACGCTGTGAGAAGGATAAAGGGAACGTTCCATCGGATATTTCTACCGCAGTAAAACCGAGAGTGCGAATCAGCTTCATATAATCTGCAATCGTATTATGACGGATAGCAATTTCAAAAAAAGTTCCTCCTGGCATGATGTGTACGCCATTTTGTTTTGCGAGGGTCAATTTTTGGTTGAGTATTTCGAGCGGATACAGAGCGATGGTGCCAAAACCGAGTTTGTATAGATCGATATAGGGAGCAGCCAGCGCTAACAAGTCGGAATAAGCGGTAAGCCCAAGGCCTTTGTCAATGACCATGGTTAAGCCCTTCGCACGGGGCTTCTCTCGTATTTGCCCGGACGGGTTTGCCCAGCTTTCAGGCAAAAACGATTGATCACACTCTACCATCGGCAAGTTCCTCATTTCTTCTAGGCGTATGGTTCAGTGTATGCCCAGCGGAGGGGAGGAGTGAGGGCAAAAGCCTATAGAGGAAATGCAAAAAGTGCTGAAATGATGTGGTACAGGCATAGAGTGAAAGGAGGGGAGGACGAGACGGTATGTTGGAAAAAGCAATTATGGGTATGGCGGCGCTTAGGGTCTTCTCAGGTAGTATCGAGATCATTGCAGCTTTGCTCATTTTAAAAGTGAACCAGGTCGAAAAAGCTCTGCTCATTAATTCAGGTCTTGCGATTGTCGGGCCAATCATCTTGATCACCACTACAACGATCGGTTTATTAGGCATGTCGGATCGGGTTAGCTTTGCCAAAATTGCCTGGATTCTGGTGGGGGTCTCCTGCATCTTGATTGGTGTCCGCAAGTAGTTATCCATTTCCTTCCATTGGTAAATGCTATCACGATGGGGAACGATATGTGGGAGAGATTGGATGGGAGGGAATGTGGATGCCAGAATCATTGGCGAATCGAATCGCATACTTGCAAGGGTTGGCAGATGGGTTGGAAGTGGGGGAGAAGAGCCCCGAAGGAAAAATTATGGTAGAGATGATTGAGATTCTAGGGGAGGTACAGGGTCAAATACGAGAGCTTCACTCGCGAGTGGAAGAGGCAGAGGATTATGTGGAGGCCTTGGATGAAGACTTAGAGGACATTGAGCTCTACCTTTTTGAAGATGATGATGACTTGTACGAAACCGTTGTCGATTGTGAGGACGATGACGACAAGTACGCGACTTTGTACGATTTGGATGATGATGAAGACGCACATCTGTATGAAGTACAAGTAGATCCCCATCTCGATACGACCTACGAGTTCGCATGCCCTAGCTGCCAAAAAGAAATCTATCTGCACGAAGGCAAAGATGAGGAAGGCTACCGACACTATGTAATAGAGCCGGTGGATAACAAGAAAAACAGATAATCCATGAGCTTTATAGGAAAAGCTTGCTACTCGCGTTCTAGCACGAGAGCAAGCTATTTTTTTTGCATAAATCTCGTCCACCTCAGCATAGGATGGAGGTAAGACAACGTGTACAAAGGCAGAATGCTGTAAAAGGAGGGTACCGGATGAATGAAATTTTGGCGATTCTGCCAGCAACTTTACGCACGATTTTGACGGCCCTTCCTATCGCGGTAAGAGAGAATTTGGAAGAGATTCGGCTTCGGCAAAACCAACCGCTAGAAGTCCGGTTTGGCCAACAATCTAGCTATGTGACACCGTCGGGGCAAATCACCTCGATACCCGCGCAAGGTTGGCTGTTTTCAGCAGAAGAGGCTGCAAAGCTCTTAAACCAGGTCAGCCAGCATTCTCTCTATGCCTTGGAAGAAGAGTTGAAAAGGGGTTACATCACGGTAGTTGGCGGCCATCGCATTGGCATTGCGGGGAAAGTGGTGCTGGACAAAGGTGAAGTGAAGGGAATCAGAGATGTGACCAGCTTCAACATCCGGATTGCCCGCGAGAAAAAAGGCGCGGCCAAGAAGGTCATGCCGTATTTGTTTGAGGATGGCAAATTGCTGAACACGCTGCTCATCTCCCCACCCCAGTGCGGGAAGACAACCTTGTTGCGTGATATGGCGCGAACCATCAGCTACGGGAGCGAGTGGTCTTCAAGTCGTAAGGTAGGAATTGTGGACGAGCGTTCTGAGTTGGCGGGATGCTTGCAAGGGGTTCCTCAACGAGACGTCGGTCCACGAACGGATGTGCTGGATGCTTGCCCAAAAGCTGCAGGGATGATGATGATGATTCGCTCCATGTCTCCTGATGTTCTGATTGTGGACGAGGTGGGAAGAGCGGAGGATGGCGACGCAGTCTGGGAAGCGATTCATGCAGGGGTAGCCGTCATTTGCTCGGCACATGGAGCGAGCGTCAAGGAAGTAGCCGAACGCCCCATGCTGGGCAAGCTGATTCGATATGGTGCCTTTTCCCGCTATATCGTACTCAGCCGTGCAAAAGGTGTTGGAACTATCCAGGCCATCTACGATCAAAGCATGAACCTGGTTGAAAGGGAGAAAGTTTCATGGTCAAGCTGATGGGAGCCGTACTCATCCTGTTTTCAGCGTCGATGGTTGGTTGGCAGATCGGCAAGTATTACGCGAATCGTCCCGTTCAGCTTCGGGCACTGCTCGTTGCTCTGCAAATGCTCGAAACGGAAATCGTGTTCGGGATGACTCCATTACAGCGGGCTTTTGTGAAGGTCGGTCATCGCGTCTCCGAAGAGGTAGGGAAAGTATTTCTACTGGCAGCTGAATTCTTGCAGACAGAAAAGGCGCATTCGGCTGAGGAAGCCTTGCAACAAGCTATGAATAGACTCTGGGCCCAAACCGCCTTGCGCAAACAAGAGCGAGAGGTGCTGGAGAGTCTAGGTCAGGTACTTGGATCATCCGATCGGGAAGACCAGCAAAAGCATTTGCGCCTAGCTGTCACCCACCTGCGAGGGCTGGAAGAGGAGGCTCGTGCAGAACAGGAAAAGTACGAAAAAATGTACAAGAGTTTGGGCTTTTTAGGTGGACTCTTGGTCGTCATCCTGATGTTCTAAAGGCGAGGTGTTCACAGTGGATTTTGATTTGACACCTGTTTTCCAGATAGGAGCAGTAGGGTTCATAACAGCCATCCTGCATACAGTCCTGAAGCAGGCGGGCAAGGAAGATATTGCGCATTGGGCAACTCTAGTCGGATTCATCATTGTCCTGTACATGGTGTCCCATTACATCGGTGATCTATTCTCCGAGGTAAAACGCGTCTTCCTGTTCAACTGAGGAGGGGCTCCAGATGGAGATTGTACAAATTGTGGGACTAGGACTGGTGGCTACCATTCTCGCGCTAGTCATTAAGGAACAGAAGCCGATGTTCGCCTTTTTGCTGGCGATCGCGAGCGGAGTCATCATCTTTTACTTTCTCGTCGGAAAAATAGCAGATGTCATTCGAGTTTTGGAAAAATTGGCAGTTCAAGCAGATTTGAACCTTGTGTTTCTGGAAACGATTCTAAAAATCATTGGAATTGCCTACATTGCTGAATTCGGGGCACAGATGACCCGAGATGCTGGACAAGGTGCGATAGCTTCGAAAATCGAGCTCGCTGGAAAAGTCCTCATACTGGTTATGGCTGTACCGATCATCCAAATCATTATCGAAACAGTGATCGATTTGTTGCCGGCATAAGGGAGGTGGGATGTCCATGGCACACACTTGCAAGCTGATCCTGTTTTTGTTCCTGCTTCTTGCCTTGTTTCCAGTTGCCGTGTCTGCTGCTGTGACACCCGCTGTGACACCTGTAGCCGGTCCGATCAATCAAATCGTGCAACAACAGGTCGATCACTTGCAACTAGACAGAGTCGAACAGTATTGGCATCAGTTGCAGCGCGACTATAAAGGGTACTTGCCCGACTTGAAATCGGAAGGCTTTATCCAAATCCTCATGCAGCAAGGTGACCTCAGTATTTCAGGAGTCCTGCAAGGAATGGGCAAATTCATCTTTCATGAGATTTTGATGAATGGCAAGCTGCTCAGCTCCATCATTATCATTACGGTATTCGCGATGATTCTCGAAACGATGCAGAACGCCTTTGAACGCAATGCGGTATCGACAGTGGCGTACTCGATTACTTATCTCGTCTTGATGGTACTCGCGATCAACAGCTTTCATGTCGCCATTACCTATGCCAAAGATGCAATCGCGAACATGTCTGATTTCATGCTAGCCATGATCCCACTCGTCATCGCGCTGCTTGCTTCGGTAGGCAATCTGGCATCCGCCACTATGTTTCACCCGCTGATTATCTTCATGATCAACACCAGTGGCATGATGATCTCTTATGTCGTGTTTCCGCTTCTGTTTCTCTCTGCGATGCTCTCTATCGTCAGCCTGTTTTCAGAGAGGTACAAAGTCACACAGTTAGCGACCTTACTTCGCAATATTGCAATGGGTGTCCTTGGCTCATTTCTGACGATTTTTCTCGCCATCATTTCCATACAGGGAGCGACTTCAGCTGTTGCGGACGGGGTCACTCTCCGAACAGCGAAATACATCACGGGCAATTTCATCCCGATCGTAGGTCGTGTGTTCTCCGATGCGGCAGATACTGTACTCAATGCCTCGCTACTTGTCAAAAATGCCGTCGGCTTGGCAGGAGTTTTAATTCTGATCATGCTATGCGCGTTTCCGGCTTTGAAGATACTGGTACTGGCTCTGATCTACAATCTGTCATCTGCCGTACTCCAACCGCTTGGAAACAGCCCAATCATCAGTGCGTTAGGTACGATTGGGAAAAGTCTTTTGTTCGTCTTTGCTGCTTTGGCGACAGTCGGCTTGATGTTCTTTCTGGCGATTACGATCATTATTGCAGCGGGCAACATCTCCATGATGGTTCGGTAGGTGATGAAATGACGTGGTTAACACTGTGGTTGAAAAAAATTATCCTGCTCGTCCTTTTGGCTGCCTTCCTCGATCTGATCCTGCCCAATACGACACTGCAACGCTACGTAAAAATGGTGATGGGCTTGATTCTCTTGCTGACGATCATTTCTCCCGTGTTTAGTCTGTTCAGCCTCTCACAGGAAGATTTGGCCTTTCGTCTGGATCGCTACCAACAAGAGCTGAACAAGCCTGCTTCGGCAGAGTGGAAACGCATCACTGACAAGCTGCTCGGTCAACAAAACCAACAGATGACCGCTTACGTACAGTCACAGGTAGCGTCCTCGGTAAAAGCCAGTGTCAAAGAGCAGTACGGCGTAACAGTCGAAGATGTCACGATTACCGTCAATCAGCAAAATCCGGAACAGCCAACCCTTGAGCGAATCGAGTTGGTAGTCGGTGACGCGAACAAGGAAGAGCAAAAAGGGCAGAGCACGATTGAACCGATTAAACCTGTCCAGCCTGTTGAGATTACGATTGGCGAGCCCATTGAAATACAACCTGATCCCAAATCAGATATTGCAGCAACAGCTCACCATGACAACCCACTTTACGCGCAAATCACAAACGATGTCGCCAAAGAGTGGGGGCTTTCGAAGAGTCAGGTCGTCATCAAAGACGAATCGAGAGAAAGAGAGAAGCAGTAGCGGATACTGTCAGTGAAGCGAGGTGAGAACAATGAACCAATTGTGGGAAAAGCTGAAAAGTCTGTTCATGAAGCGACAAGGCGAAACGATGCAGGAAGAAAAGAAAATCGTGGTGGGGAGCAAGGGCAAAAACCAAAAACTAAAGCCGCTGCATTATTTCATCGTCATATTGGGAGTAGGTGTAGCCATCATGATTTTGACGGATTTCCTCAGAGTGGAAAAAGATCAGCCACTCGGATTTGGAGATATAGGGAGTGAGGCGTCAGGTCCTCCTGGAGGTGATTCAACTTCCCAGGTGCTGGGGGGATCAGCGACTAGCGACGTCATTGCAGAATATGAAAACATTTACGAGACACAGCTTCGCGATATCCTCGCTTCTGTTGTCGGTGTCGGCGAAGTAGAGGTCATGGTCAATCTGGAATCAACACCAGAGCTGGTTGTGGAAAAAAATCGCAACATTCGTTCCTCAACCAATCAGGAAATGGACAAAGAAAAGGCAACCCGCAATCAAAATGACCAGTCACGAGATGAGCAGGTCGTCATCGTGCAAGGCGGCAAGCAAGATGCCCCCGTCATTGTGAAGACGTTGAAGCCGAAAGTCCGCGGGGTCCTGGTAGTGGCTAAAGGGGCCGATAACATCCAGGTTAAAGCGTGGATCACTGAAGCCGTTCAAAAGGTTTTGGATGTACCCGCTTATAAAATATCCATTTTGCCCAAAAAAGGGTAGGAGGTAATGGCGAATGATTCTGCGAAAGCAAACGGTATGGTTGTTGACAATGCTTGCTGTCATGGTTGTGCTCTCCGGATATTACTTGGTGAAGGGGCCGCAAGAACAGGTCCCAACATCAGGAAAAGAGCAAGCCGTCCAGAAACAAGAGCAAATTTCTGGCGTGGTTGTTGAATCGAAGCAAGTAGGTCACGCCCCACAAGCAACTCCTGTCGATCAAGCTCCAAAGGCAACTCCGGTAGACGAAAAAAATGGCACGCAGGAAGCCAAAACTCCTGCTGCGCCAGAAGCGAAACCAGCGGCTACGAACACGGTGGTCCCAGTAGCGGAAACGGCGAGTGAAATCTTCCAAGGCTACAAAATGAAACGCGAAGCCATGCTGCAGCAACAAAAAGACGAACAGCTCGCAATCGTAAACAGCACGGAGTCCTCTCCGCAGGCAGTAGCAGAAGCGATGGCTAAGTTTGAAGAACTGTCCAACATGGAAAGTGCCACAATGACTGCAGAAGAAATGCTCAAGGCGAGTGGCTATCAGGATGCGGTCGTTACTGTCCAAAATGACAAGGCGACAGTCCTTGTACAAAAAGATAAATTGAGCGCCAACGAGGTCGTGGAAATCATTGCAAACGTGAAGCAGCACTTGAATATCCCAGCGACAAACATAAACGTACAATACAAGTCATCCTAATAAAAGCTGCGGTAGTTTCTCGTTATAAGGGATAGGAGAAACGGGCATGATGGTAAGGATTTTCTCGCTTCTGTTGGAAAAGAAGCGGGGAAATCCTTTCTTGACGTGGTTTAGGCAACAGGCTACCATGGATTTATGGTTTGCCAAAAGGATACATAATGGACTCCACGAACCTTATTGAAAGAAAAGAAGGAGTGCTTGTTCGTAATGAAAATGCATGAAATCCGCGAAATTATTAAGTTAATTGATCAATCTTCCATTCAAGAATTTAACTTGGAAACAGAAGGTGCCAAGGTGTCTCTGAAAAAATCCAATGGTACGGAAACGATTGTCGTCACGCAACCAGCGGTTCAAGCTCCTGTTGCAGCACCAGTTGCACATATCCCGGCTCAGCCAGTTGTTGCGGCAGCGCCAGTCGTAGCAGAAGCTCCGAAAGCAGCAGCTATACAAGCATCGGATGACGCCAATCTCCACAAGATTGTATCTCCAATGGTAGGGACTTTCTATAGCGCACCAGAACCAGGCAAGCCGGCTTATGTACAAGCTGGTGACAAAGTGACTGCGAGCAAAGTCGTTTGCATCGTGGAAGCTATGAAACTCTTTAACGAAATCGAAGCAGAAGTAAGCGGCGAGATCGTGAAAGTGCTTGTAGAAGACGGTCAATTGGTTGAGTATGGCCAAGCATTGTTTTTGGTGAAGCCAGAATAAGGTGGGGGAGAGCGGAATGTTTCAAAAAGTATTGATTGCCAATCGCGGGGAAATTGCCGTGCGTATTATCCGGGCATGCCGCGAGCTGGGCATTCGTACGGTCGCCGTCTACTCCGAAGCGGATCGTGAAGCGCTTCATGTGAAGCTGGCCGACGAAGCCTACTGTATTGGTCCAAAGGCATCCAAGGAAAGCTATTTGAATATAGCAAACATCATGAGTGTAGCGACCAAGGTAGGGGCAGACGCCATCCATCCTGGTTATGGCTTCTTGGCAGAAAACGCCGACTTTGCCGAGATTTGTACCGCCTGCAACATTACCTTTATCGGTCCAGACCCAGAAGCAATTGTGAAGATGGGGGACAAGTCCACAGCTAAGGATACGATGAAAACGGCAGGTGTACCTACTGTACCAGGTACGGAAGGACTGATCGAAGATGTGGCTGACGCTGTAGTCACCGCAAACCAGATTGGCTATCCTGTCATGGTCAAAGCAACAGCGGGTGGCGGCGGACGCGGAATGCGCGTAGCCGTTGACGACGAAGATTTGGAAAAAGCGATTCGTCAGGCGCAAAACGAGGCGAAAACGGCTTTTGGAAATCCAGGGGTTTACTTGGAGAAGTTCGTGGAAGGTCCACGACATGTAGAAATTCAAATCATGGCCGACAAGCATGGCAATGCCGTATTCCTGGGTGAGCGCGACTGCTCCATCCAACGTCGTCACCAAAAGCTGATCGAGGAAGCGCCATCTCCAGCATTGAGTGAAGAGCTGCGTCGACAAATGGGTGAAGCTGCTGTTGCGGCGGCAAAAGCCGTTTCCTATCATGGTGCGGGCACTGTCGAGTTTTTGCTGGATAAACACGGAAAGTTCTACTTCATGGAAATGAATACGCGTATTCAGGTAGAGCACCCTGTAACCGAGCTGGTGACTGGCTTTGACCTGATCAAGGAGCAGCTGACCGTAGCGGCAGGGCAACCATTGTCCTTCACACAAGAGGATATCCAAATGGATGGCTGGGCTATTGAATGCCGCATTAATGCTGAGAATCCTGCGAAAAACTTCATGCCTTCGCCAGGTCGTATCACGGAATATTTGGCGCCAGGCGGCTTTGGTGTGCGTGTAGACAGTGCAGCGTATGCGGGATATTCCATTCCGCCATACTACGACTCTATGATCGCCAAGCTGATTGTGTGGGGCAAGGATCGTAACGAAGCGATTGACCGTATGAAGCGTGCCTTGAGCGAATTCGTCGTAGAGGGTATTACGACGACGATTCCATTCCATTTGAAGGTATTGGAGCATGAAGTATTTGTCAGCGGTCATTTCGATACGAAATTCTTGGAAACCTACGATTTGAAGCTGGATGAAGAGTAAGTAGGGCTGATTTGTAAAAATACGGTGTGCTTGGTATAATGAAATACAAATCTAAAGGGAGGTGCGAAGCATGGAAGAGTTTACTCCAGATTTAGATAGAACAGAACTTGGTAAGGTCCAGATCGCTCCCGAAGTGTTGGAAGTGATTGCCGGCATGGCTGCGTCCGAAGTAGAAGGCGTAGCACAAATGAGCGGCGGTTTCGTAGGAGAAATAGCTGAACGTTTAGGCCGTAAAAATATAGCTCGTGGCGTTCGAGTGGAGGTTGGCTCCAAAGAAGCAGCGGTTGATGTGTCTATCATTGTCAAATACGGACATCGCATCCCGGAAGTCGCTCGAAATATTCAAGATAGTGTACGCAATGGGATTGAGAGCATGACAGGTCTTTCGGTAGTTGAAGTAAACGTACATATCGTTGATGTTGAGTTGAAAGCTGAAGAAAAAGCACCGGCACCAGTACCGGTTGAAGAACACCAGCGCGTGCGCTAACAAGCAGCGGATGGATGCCCCCTACGAACAGGGGGCATTTTCCTCATTTGAAAACGTGATTTAGTTTAGGCTTTCAGCGTAAATTCATGGAGTGTTCCGGAGCGTGCCGTGTTTGTCTCCTTTTTCAAACATGGCTGAAAGGAGAGGTGCTTGTGAACTTGTTTGACCGTTTTATCTTGACGATTTATAGCTTTGCGCTTATTGTGTTGTCCTGCATCGCGATAGCAGCGACCAGCGGATTGATCCATCCAGATTTTTTCCGTCCGTACGTGGATCAGATACTGGCGGGTACGAACATCACCTATCTCATTGTCGCGATTATTTTCCTCGTAGTCAGCCTTCGCTTCTTTTTCAGTTCTTTCCGCTCTAACAAGCCAAAAGTAGAACGGGGAATCCGTCAGCGCAGTGATTTGGGTGAGGTCAACATTACGATTCAGACGATCCAGACCATTGCAGAGCGTGCAGCACGCCGAGTGAAAGGAGTGCGCGACATGAAAACGACAGTCAAAGCACTCGAGAGCGGCAATATTATCACTCTGCGTGTTTCGGTAGATGGAGAAACGCCATTGCCTGAACTGACACAGAAGCTACAGGCTGACGTGAAGGAGCAAGTCGAAGGGATTGCTGGGGTTGTCATTTCCGAGGTGGTCATTGTCGTGACGGAAGTAGCTCAGCAGGAAAACTACGCGGCTCGTAAACGGGTGGAATAGAAGGTGAAGTCCATGGTAAGGGAGTTAATGTGGGAACACAAGGGGAAGCTAATGGGGGTTTTGGCCGGACTTTTTTTCGGCATCATCTACCTTCTCGTGGGATTTTGGGATACACTGGTTTTTGTTGTGTTTGTCGGGACCGGTTATTATATTGGTCGCAAGCTCGATCATAAAGAAGACTTGCGTGAGATACTCGACAAGATTTTGCCAGGCAAGTTTCGGTGACATAAAGAAAGTCCGAGCTCAATCTAATTAGTAGGTGAATGAATGGTATGAAACGAAGAACAGCACGAGAAAAAGCAGTTCAATGTCTTTTCCAAATCGATATGGCAGAGGTTCCGCTAACGGATGCGGTTGCCCTCGTCATGGAAGAATCCGAAGAAAATGCGCAGTACTTGCGTTATCTCCTTGACGGTGTATTGAAAAACTTGACTGAGATTGATTCGGAAATCAAGAAGTATTTGCGTGGATGGCAATTGGAACGCATCGCCAATGTAGATCGCGCTATTCTTCGTCTGGCTTTTTACGAGATCATGTTCGAGCAAGACACTCCTGACAAAGTCGTGATGAACGAAGCGATTGAGATCGCGAAGCTCTTTAGCGACGAGCAGTCCCACCGATACATTAACGGTGTGTTGTCGAGCTTCTTGCAATCGCGTGAAACCAAGCAGGCGTAATAGGTAGGAGATACAAGCATGAGTAAGGTAATGTTGGGCATCGACACGAGCAATTACCGGACATCACTGTGCTTGGCTGAGGAAGACGGCCGAATTGTCGCAGAAGCAAAACGCCTTCTGAAAGTAAAGGAGGGCAAGCGCGGACTGCAGCAATCCGAAGCCGTCTTTCAGCATGTGATGAACCTGCCGGAATTAAGTGAAGAGATGAAGTGGAAGGATTACGAGATTGCAGCGATTTGCGTGAGCGAGAAGCCGCGTCCGCAAGACGGATCGTATATGCCTGTATTTAAGGTAGGAGAGGGTTTGGCGAAATCGTTGGCGACTTATTTGCGCGTTCCCCTCCACTTGACGACTCATCAAGAGGGACATATCGCGGCGGGGGAATATACCGCTGAGGTGCGTCCGACAGAGGATCGCTTTTTGGCCGTACATTTGTCTGGAGGCACCAGCGAGTTGTTGTTGTGCGAGCGTCATGCAGCTGGTTATGCCATTGAGAAAATCGGTGGGACGATCGATCTGCACGCTGGGCAGCTGGTTGATCGGATTGGTGTGGCACTGGGTCTGTCCTTTCCTGCGGGTCCTGCATTGGAGCAATTAGCTAAGGACTCAACAGGAGCGTTTCGGATTTCTTCGGCGGTTGACGGGCTTTCCTTTAGTTTTTCTGGTCCAGAGGCTTCGCTTTTGCGTGAAGTGGAGAAGGGAAGTACGAGCCCTGCTGAGATTGCGCGGGCGACAGAGCAATGTATTGCCAATACTCTAGAGAAGTCCTTACGTCATGCAGTAGAGCAAGGCTACCCGAAGGACATCTTGATTGTTGGAGGAGTAGCTGCTAATTATTACATACGTGAGCGGCTGATCAAACGCCTGGAACACCCTGCCGTGAAGGCGAAGCTGTACTTCTGTGACCCCGTTTACTCCGGTGATAATGCCTATGGAGTCGCTATGTTGGGGTGGATGAAGCAAAAGACGAACATTAAATAAATGAAAACTTTTTATAATTCGGCTTTACAGCGGAGGGGGAAATCGGTACACTTAACGTATCGACGTTGATAAAGGAGGCATTTTCTCCATGGCTGCAACCATTCTCCAGGGAAAAGAAGTAGCACAGAGTATTCGGGCCGAATTGGCGAACGAAGTAGCTGAATTGAAAAAACAAGGGATCGTACCGGGTTTGACCGTTGTCATTGTGGGAGACGACCCGGCTTCTCACTCCTATGTGCGTGGTAAAGCAAAGGGCTGCGAGGAAGTCGGTATTTCATCCGAGATCATCATGAAGGACGCGGACATCACAGAGGAAGAGTTGTTGGTTATCATTCAACAGTTGAACGAAAATCCGAACGTTAATGGGATTTTGGTTCAGCTTCCTCTTCCCGCTCATATTTCAGAGCATGCGGTAATTGAAGCCATTGCTCCTGAAAAAGATGTGGACGGTTTCCATCCGATTAGCGTAGGAAATATGGTATTGGGAAATGACACGCTGCTTCCTTGCACGCCGCACGGGATTATTGAATTGATCAAGCGCACAGGCACCCCAATGGCAGGCAAACATGCAGTGGTGATCGGACGCAGCAACATCGTTGGAAAACCGGTCTCATTGCTACTGCAACAGGAAAATGCTACGGTAACCATGTGTCATTCTCGCACACAAAATCTCGAGGAATACACCCAAAAGGCAGACATCCTCGTCGTTGCAACTGGTAGGGCTCATATGATCGGCAAAGAGCATGTCAAACCGGGCGCTGTCGTCATTGACGTTGGTGTGAACCGCATCGAAACGGGTAAGCTGGTTGGGGATGTCAAGTTTGACGAGGTCAAAGAAGTGGCTAGCTTTTTAACCCCAGTTCCTGGCGGTGTTGGCCCTATGACGATTACGATGCTGCTGAAAAATACGGTTGCGGCAGCGAAAAAGCAAGCAAAACAATAGAAGAAAATCGGCAACTTATTATAGAATGGATAAGGCATAAGCTTTATCCATTCTTTTGCATAGTCTTTGTTACATGCACGGCAAAGCCAAGTTTTTTGTAAAGGAGGGGCCGCATGGCATTACAAGATATCTTATCAGTGAGTGATCTCAATCGTTATATTAAGCTGGTACTGGAACAGGAACCCCACCTGCAAGATATATGGGTGAGAGGGGAAATCTCCAATTTTACCCACCACTCCAGTGGTCATATGTATTTCACGCTAAAGGACAAGCAGTCACGCATCAAAGTCGTCATGTTTGCAAGTTATAACCGCTTCCTGCGTTTCTTGCCCAAAGATGGAGCAAAAGCGATTGTACGCGGGTCTATTTCTGCATACGAACGGGACGGCGCGTATCAGCTGTACGCCAAAGAGATGCAGCCAGATGGTCTCGGCTCGCTTTATTTAGCATTTGAGCAGCTAAAAGAAAAATTGGCTCAAGAAGGGTTGTTTGCAGCGGAGAGGAAACGGATGCTCCCGCGTTTTCCCAAACGTGTCGGTGTCGTCACTTCTCCGACAGGAGCAGCCATCCGAGATATTTGCACGACGATTCGCAGACGGTATCCACAAGCAGAGATCGTACTTTCACCAGCCGTTGTCCAAGGTGCGGATGCACCTGCATCGATTGTTTCCGCTATTCGGATTATGAACGATCAGCCTGACATTGATGTTCTCATTGTAGGTCGCGGCGGTGGTTCTATCGAGGAGCTGTGGGCGTTTAATGATGAAAACGTAGCGAGGGCAATTGCTGCATCACTCATCCCTGTCATCTCCGCTGTTGGACACGAGACGGATGTGACGATCGCCGATTTCGTAGCAGATGTCCGTGCAGCTACGCCGACAGCGGCAGCTGAATTGGCTGTACCACATTATTTGGAATGGGTCGAGAGAATGCGGCAGCTCGAAATACGGATGCATCGAGCAGTGCGTGGTACCATGACAGAGCAGAGAAACCGGTTGACACGTTTGAGCAATTCATATGCGATGCGCCAACCGGAGCGGAGGCTGGAGGAAGCTTCTGAACGATTGGATCGGGCGCATTTGCGGATGCGTCAATCGATGAAGCGTTTGCTGGAAAGAAGACGCGAACGCTATACGCGATTAGACGAACAGATCAAACGCTATCGCCTCGCCGATCAAATCGGGGATAAAAGAAAAAATCTGTCTAAACTCCGGGCCACCCTGGACGAACGGATGCTGGGTCGTCTCAACCAAAAAAGAATGGCATTCGCAGCTCGTGTAGCTACTTTGGAAGCACTGAGTCCGCTGAAGGTCATGCAGCGTGGATTCTCACTTGTATACACCAATGACAGACTCGTAAAATCAGTGGAACAGTTTGCCCCGGGCGATGAGATCATGGTACGATTAAGTGATGGCAGTGCGACTGCGCGTGTGGAAAAAGTGAATCGGGAGGAGGAGAAGAAGAGTGGCTCGCAAGAAAACAGAACAAGAGACTGATATGCAGTTTGAAGAAGCGATGAAGCGTCTGGAAGAAGTCGTCAATCGACTCGAGGAAGGAGATATTCCCCTCGAAGAAGCGATTACGTTATATCAGGAAGGAGTAACTCTTTCCAGAATTTGTGGTCAAAAGCTGGATGCAATCGAAGCGAAGATTACCCAGTTGGTAGAAGAAGACGGGCAGGTAAAGCAGAAGGCTTTTCGCGTGGAAGGAGAATAATGATCGGCGTGCATACATTCGAGAGTTATTTGGTGGAAAAGACCGCTTATATAGAACAAAGACTCCTGCCAGCCCTTGAGCAGCAAGGAGTTCCGGAAAACTTGTACGAATCCATGAAGTATTCGCTCATGGCAGGCGGAAAGAGGCTGCGCCCCATGCTGGTGTTGGCAGTCCTCGAAGCACTGGACAAGCCGATTGAACGGGGTGTGGCATTTGCGGCTGCCTTGGAAATGATACATACGTACTCCTTGATTCACGATGACCTCCCTGCGATGGACGACGATGATCTGCGTCGCGGAAAACCAACCAATCACAAAGTATTCGGTGAAGCAACAGCCATCCTGGCAGGAGATGCCTTGCTGACGAGAGCGTTCGCATACATTGCAGAAGCTTACATGGATCGCGCTGATGTTTCAGCGGCTACTACCGTGAAACTGATTGCGGAGCTGGGAAAACGTGCAGGAGCAACTGGCATGGTGGGTGGACAAATGGCGGATATCGAAGGGGAGAGTAAGCGCCTTAACCTCGATCAGCTCGAATTCATCCATCGTCACAAAACGGGTGATCTCTTGATCGCAGCCTTGCGCGGGGGAGGCTACCTCGCAGAAGCATCCGAAGGACAAATGGAAGCATTGACACGCTATGGTGTTTGCATTGGTCTTGCTTTTCAAATTCAGGATGACATCTTGAATGTGGAAGGAGATGCCCAAGAGCTGGGGAAAGCAGTTGGCAGCGATGCGGATCGGGAAAAGGCGACGTATCCATCGCTTCTTGGTCTAGCCGAATCGAAGGCGCGTCTTACCGAATTGATTGCGGAGGCAAAAGCAGCGCTTGCAGATGCGGGAATCGAGAACTCTGCACTCAGCCCTTTGGCCGACTACGTGCGTGATCGTAATAAATAAGTGAAAGCTGGCAACCCATATGGGAAATGCCAGCTTTTTTCAGTGCGCCCAGCATGGGCGATAACTCTAGGGTGTAAGTCCCGAACGGGGGTTGGCTGTACCAACCGT
>NZ_PXZO01000033.1 GCF_003013475.1 Brevibacillus porteri | reverse complement strand
GAAGCTGCAGAAGCAAAGATCTCTCAATTGAAAGCTGATAAGGCAGAGCTTGAAGCTGCAAAAACAGCTCTGAACAACGCTATCACTGCAGCTCAAGGTACCCATAATGGTGCTACTGAAGGAACTGCTACTGGTGAATACGCAGTTGGTTCTAAAGCTACACTCCAAGCTGAAATTGATAAAGCTCAACTTGTAGCTGACAATACTAATGCTACTAAAGCAGAACTTGATCAGGCAAAATCTGATCTGGATGCTGCTGTAACAACTTTTGAAGCTGGTAAAGTCTCTTAATAAAACTACGAAACGTTACTTCATAAGCTCATCTGAGTGAAAGAAGTAGAGAAGCCCCCTTAGACCAGTCAAGTATGATGCGTCCGAGGGGGTTATCTCTAACTATCTTGTTGAATTGATTGGTGTGAATCCAATTCATGAGAACAGCCATTTACTCATGTGCCTAATCCTCCTGCATGGAAAGCGGCTCTATACCAACTGCTACCGTGAAGTCAGGTGAAGTCGTACTTGCGAAAGGCAAGGCGGGGCTCCTTAAAAGTTGGCTATGGTCAGGAGACGAACCCATGGTGACCCAATACGAGATAGCTGTTGTCAGGTAAATAAACGCTAGGGACTGGGCAACAGTCGATGTACGCGAGATCGTGCAGACGAAATAGGAACAATTCAGGCTGTTAAACCTGTTTTTCTCGGATTGTATAGTGGAGACCTAAGGTCAGCAAAACAAGGGATAGACAAGATGGAACGTTTGAAGTCTTATCAGAAGAGGTGGGGTAGCACCAGTGAGGCTGATAAGATGGCGGCGGGTTCGTAGTAGTGTGGATGGCTTGCCGTTTGTACCCGTAGTGGTAACACAGGCGGGGAGGAAAAAACTGGCCGGAGCGAAGGAACCCAGTCAGCGGATAAGAAGGATACGAGAACTTACAATGGGCGTTGTAGTTTCTCAAGTCTACAAGTGAACAATTTCCAAAAAGGATTGCAGAGAGATCATTTCTGCAGTCCTTTTTGGCGTTTAATCCTGCTTTAAGGCGGTTGCAAGTATAGCGGGCTAAGACGATTAAGTTTGTGAGAAATTTGTGAGACGCATTTGATAGGATGAAGTTGCCCATTGTAAGACGTAACATTTCCTTCTTCGTTGATGGAACGCCGTATGCGATGAAAGTCGCCCGTACGGTGTAGGCTCGTGATAATCCCCAATTTTCAAACGGGATAAGACGAGAATAGCGAAATTGTCTGGAATGCGAAGGAAGTAGTAAAAGGTAAGGCACCGACCGGCGGTAGGGAAGAGACGAATCAGTTGGAAATTTTAACAGGTGCAAATAAAGACGGAAGGATTAAGGTAGTATTTGATGATGGTCAGATTCGAAAAGACATTGTTCAATCGGTGAAAATGAATGACAGTGCTTCAGCGATCTTTTTCCAGCTATATGATGCGATTTATCAAGAATTAAAAGCAGATTATAATATTACAGGAAGTGGAACGTCTATTTATATTAATGAACCGACTCCAGAGGCAGACAAAGATATTATCATCACGTTAGAAGATCCAGACGCGACAGGTGTCACTGGAGTAGGCTCAGAATGGAACAAAGGAGTCGCTGGTACGGGAGGAGTAGCTGAGGTAAATGAACTTGAAATTACTGAGAGTGGTTCTAGAGCGATGGATGTGCGCGTTAACTTTACCGACGGATCCTTCTTTTTAAACGAGACTGTTACTGTTACCCTACAAGGTACAGAAACACCTTCTGAAGTTGCAGACAAAATTGCATCTGCTTTTCATGCACTCAATGATGGCAAGGGGATATTCCGCCAAAATATCACTGTTTCTGGGGCGAGCGTAATATTTACGTCTACGAAAACATTAGCTGACCAAAATATAACCATTTCGTTGACGCGTAATTAGTTTTTAGTAAGAAATTGTGATAACCGTTTTGTAATTTACTCAAAATAGTTGGAAACGAAGTTTAACCAAAAGTTTAAAACAATGGCTTAATACGGGGCTTATCATATCTGCCGGCCAATTTCGTAATATGCCACAAGAGTCTGTCTCTCAGAGGCGGACTCTTTTTTACCTAATCTTCTTGTGTTAGTCTCATTCTAAAAAGCATAAGTTACAATGAAAAGTCGCTTTGATGACGGCAAGAGTTAGACACCACTACATAGAATGCCTCCCTAACTAAGCGTAAAGACATAGATGGGGAGGCCAGTTGCTACAAATTATATATAATGAAAGTGACTATTTGAATCTAAAACTTTCCAATCAACGTACTAATCTCTCTCTCATAGCCATACCGCTTAAAAAACTCAATCAATGCTACAGCAAATATATCTCGCTGGCTAATATTTTTTTCCTTACTGTATTCACGCACCATTTGATCAAGTGTATTTGTCATATGAACAGACTTCGTAACGAAAACGCCAGGTACGGCATATCGAGGAACTTTTCCTGATTCCGACCCAGGGACGATCAGGTCGATTAAACGGCCTCTGTTGCGCTCCAAAAGCTCGAGTAGGGAAAAATACTGATCCATCTGGTTCGAACCCGTAAGACCGGTTCTAGCCCCTACAAAAGGCTCCTCTAGTTCTTCCAGTGAATATTCATTAGAGAAATTCGTTACTGCTTCGTTGTGAACCATTTCTTTATCAGCCAGTCTTCCATATTCCTTCACATAGTTCTTTGTGTCAGAGCACCACTTGTATCCTTTTGCCTTCATATATGTTGCCAGCTCCCGATGATCCTGAAAGCCCAAGCGTTTAGCAATCGTCTTAGCATCTGCTCCTTCTTTCTGAAAGAGCGAGAGAATCGTCGACTCCATTGAAGACTTCATTAAATCTTTGCTTGGGTCCCACTTCTCGGTTTGTGTATGTATAGGTACATAGGCTTGTTTATAACGATCCCACATAAAGTTCTTGCGACGCATGTATATATCTAAAGTCTTGTAATTCTTATGTCCCAGTTCTTGGGCTAACTCATCTCTCGTTTTTCCCTCAATCATGCCTCGCAATATCTCATTGACTCGCTCATCATAGATTGGTTTTTTCCCTGTACGTATATCCACACTCTACACTCCTATTTCTCTCTCTTTTAAGTGTTTGGATTTTTTATACTCTCATCTACAAATGGTTGATCGCATCTCGTAGCTGATCTAAATTGGTGTGAGTATAAATACTGGTTACGTTCAAAGATGAATGTCCTAGAAGTTTTTGTATTTGTACCAGATTAACATCCTTTTTGACTAACTGGCTTGCGAAGCTGTGACGGAGAATATGGGCTGTCACTTTCTTACTCCACCCTAATCGTTTGACTGCTTCCGTAATTTCTCGGTTAACGTATACAGGAGACAGCTTACCGGTCTTTTTCGTGCAAAAGAATCGATTGGAATCAGAATATGGCCGCTGATGAAGTACATATTCTTTCAATAATGGCAGTAAACGGGGCGAGATAGGAATAAACCGATCCTTGTTTCCTTTACCAGCAACTACGTGAATCACCTGCTGATCCCATTTCACATCTTGTAATTTGAGGTTCAGGCACTCTGATATGCGCATACCAGTCAAGAAGAGAACCATGACAACTAGTTTGATTAGTGAATGATCGATTGCGTTAACTAAATCGTTTACCTCATCTTCCTCCAGGTATGTTCTTTCTTTTTGTTGCACTTTTATTTTCTCTACGGACAACGCGATATTCTTCGGAACCCATTCTTTTTTATGCGCATAAGAAAAGAATGATCGAAATGTATGAAGGTTACGCTGTCTGCTGGAAGGAGCATAGGATCGCTCTGATTTAAGATACAAGAGAAAATCCTCAATATCCGTAACTGTTACTTCATCGACGTAAGGTTCACAGTTATATTTGCATTCTAAAAAACGGGTAAAGTAGGAAAGATCCTTTTTATATCCTGTAGTTGTTTGTTCACTCCGGCCAATAGAGAACAGGTATTGCAAGAATAGATCAACTGCTTGAGTTAAAACCATTTTTTCGAAACACCACCATGAATGCCAGTGTACGTAAGCAGAAGGAATAACATCAAAAAATGGAATATCGTTAGTATAACCGTTATTTGGATATTTACATACAGTGAAACGAAAGTGTTGTGTGATTAAAAAAGTTATAAGTATTCAGTATATGTAAATGTAAATGAAAGGGACTAGCGCATGATAGCGATAGTCCCTTCCACCATTTGCAACAGTTTACAAATTTTTAGGGAGGGTCGAAAAAGACCCCGTACACATTTCTGCGTATGGGGCACTCTTTCCACTTCCATTGCTCTTTTTCGCTGAGCTTATGAAATAATGTTTCGATTACTGAGTAACAACGATGTTAGCTGGAACGGACAGAACGTTTCCTGCAGCATCTTTCACATCAATTGTCTCCAATGCTTTCAAAGAGAGGCCCTTAGCAATTTTGTCTGCATCAACTTCTGCAATAGTTACTTTAACAGTAGTTTTAGCATCAGCGCCAACGCCAGCATCTACATTGTTAGCAGGTGTTTGCGCTTGACCACCAATCAAAACTTCGAAGTCTTCACCGGTAGTATCCGCAACAGCTTCAGAGAAAGTCAAAGTGATTTCTGTTGTTCCAGTCAGCTTAGCAGAAGTTACAACTGGTGCAACGTTCTCATTAAGCGATGTTCCGTTAGTGTGGTATGGCTCCATCACTTTAGTAGAACCGAGAGCTTTCACATCAGAGATGTTGATGTTGCGTTTACCAGTGAATTCGTTAGAACCTGCTTTCAGATTCAGAACTGCAACTTGTGTAGTTACACCATTAGCAGTTTCAGCTGGCAGCAATGTTACGGATTCAACAACAGCGCCGTCAATTTTGTAGTTAGCTGCATTTGTAGCAGAAGCTCCGTCTACTGCTTGGTCAAAAGTAACTTTTACTTTGTTGTTGTCAGTACCTTGCTCAACAGCAGTTACTTTCGCAACAGCACCACTAGCTGGTACTCCATCTTTACCGCGAGTAAATGTCGCTTTAGCAGCTTCAACAGGTACATCTGCAGTGCTAGTTACACCAGTGAAAGTCAGGTCGAGGTTGTAAGTAGCACCCTCAACATCAGTAGCTACGTCGCCCAAGAAAGCATCGAGGTTTACACGAACTACTTTCTTGTTAGTTGCATCTTGTTTTACTTCTGTTTCAGTTGCAGCGATTGTGTTCGTGATATGGTCTTTTACGAAAGTACCAGCACCATTTACTTTACCAGCAGCAACTTTAACATCTTTATCAAATGTCAGTTCAAGATATTGCTTGCTATCAGTAGCATCTACTACTACATTAGAAGAAGCAACTTTTGGAGCTGCAGCATCTTTTGTAAATACTACAACTTTGCTTGTTTCTGTACCAGCTTCACCACTGAGGTCATGGAATTCAGAAACTACTACAGTTTTAGCACCTTCAAGTACAACTGGAGACGTTACATGATAAAGAGTAGGATCAGTTGTATCCTTCACAACTTTATCGGTAGCAACTACATCTGTACCGATTTTAATAGCTGGGTTCTTAACGAGTTGCTCAGAGAACTTAACAGTGAAAGTATCTGCACCTGTTTGTGCGATAGCAGAAACTGTTGGAGCTACTCCGTCCATAGCACCTTTAACCATTGTTACAGTTGCAGGGTTTGGAGTGAGCAGGTTGTTCGCACTATCTTGCGTACCAATAAATGTCGCAATTACTGTTTTACCAGCTGCGATATCAGAAGTCAAAGTGAAAGTCACTTTGTTAGATGGAGCAGTAAATTCTTTTGTAACGTGACCATCTGTAACAGGAGTACCATCAGCATATTTGAATATTACAGTACCGATTTCTTTAATTGGCTCAGAGAATGTAACAGTGAAAGTGCTAGCGGAATCTTTTACAGTGGAAACGATAGCTGGAGCAGTGGTATCAGCAGCGAAAGTTACAACGTCGTCATATTTAACAAAAGTAGAACCATCTTTAGCTTTGAGGCCATCGATAACAACAGTGTAACGCTTGGAAAGCGCATTCGTTGCAGTTACAGTTAATGTCTTGTTATCTTCACTGAGTTTACCAGACAATGTTCCAGAAGGTACATTATCAATCGTGGTGATTGCTACTGCAGTTGAGAGCAATGCGCCATTATTGTCAAACAAAGATGCAGCATCAACTTCTTTGTTGAATTTAACTTCAACAGTTGTACCGTTAATAGCACTAACCCTTACAATAATTTCTAATTGTTCACCAATTACAGCAAATCATGTCCTACCAGTATTTTCATATAGTCGATGTTACCCATCATTTGTAGAAAAAAGGAATATGGATGTAGCTGATTGCTAAGTAATGGAAATCCCCACAATATGGAAGTGTAGTTTTTCCTTTGGAAGTTGATTTTTAAGGAAAATAGTTTTAACGAATAGTTCTCAAATAATAGAAATAGAAGCAAAAAGCTTATCCTTGAGTAGGATAAGCTTTGTTTTTGTTGGTTTTTATAACTCATAAAGTTATGGAGGCAAACAAAATGAATGAAAAGTACAGTGGTACCAGGTATTTGTCGTTCTATTCATACTAACGGAACCAATGGTGGCCTTTGCTCAAGGCGGAAAAAGTGATATGGAAATCGCGATAGCGGTAAAGAAAAATAGCACCAGACGGCTTCGCTAACCAATACAAACAGTTACGTAGATTGCGTTATTGTCAAATCAACCATATATATAGAAGGAACTGAAAAAAATCCATTTGTCCAAGTCAGGGTATATCAGACGAAGGTATGGTGGAGGGAATAAACCATCCGAGTATTTGCAGGTGAAAAAGCTATGAATCCAATAAATCATGGAAATTAGGAATACAGGAAAGATCCAGACGCTTTCATTATTGGCTATTTTCTGTATCCACATAAAAAAGAACCAACTGTACAAGACAATTGGCCCAAAGGAAATTCCCCAAGTTATTTGTTTAGACCCTTATATTTTATCAATAATAAACAAAGTTGTAAACTTTAACTCTTTATGGAAATGTTGTGCAAGACATTTTTACACGTGTAATCAACTCTCTTTTTTTTGTTTCTGTGCACAACTTTACATTCCTTGACATCATCTGCATCATACGGGTATCCTAACATAACTACTATTACGAATGGCTCCGTTCTATGGTTGCAAAAACCGTTTCATTGCTGTTTATAATGCCAAGTTTTCTATGTTGCAAAAGGATGTCACTATGCTATAGTGGATGACGAATGCAAACTGTATATAGATGTAGAGAAAAGTTGGGAGCGACGATATGTTATCCTTCTTGAAGAATTTAATGGGGAATAAACCAACGGCGAAAGAGGTTCAAGAGCAGGTTCAGGAGGAATCGATCTTGTCTGCTTCTGATACCGCACAGTCACATCAAGAAGAAGGCCAGGTACAGGATGCATCTTCTGGCGTCATCACAACGCTCTCCCTGCATAAATCATGGGAAGATAAGCTTAGTCAACAGGAGAAGTATTCGCTCTCCTTTATGGCTCAAGAACTGACTCCATTGCAGGTGGGAAAAATCTCCCTGGCAGGGACTGCTCTTGTTCCGCATGATGAAGGGATTGAAGTGACAGCGTTCATCCGGAACAGTTCTGATGAACCTGTACACCTGAATGAAACGAAACTGGTGATACTGTTCGGTGATCAGGAGTTGTTTACCCGCCAGACGTTCGATCTAAGCGAGATCGGGGAAATTCCACCGCGTTCCGCAAGGCCGTGGTCGTTTGTATTTGATAGAGAACACTTCCTGAAAGTGGATGTTCTTTTGGCAAATTGGAAAATTGCTTTTGAATTGGCCGAGAAGAAAATGGTTCTGCCACAACAGCTAGAGCTAGAGGAATCCTGGATTAAGGCGTTGTCTGAAGAACAGAAAACTTACTTGATTCAGTTAGCCAAGAATCTTCCTGCATTAAAAGAGGGAGAGGTCAATATCCAGAGTGTACAGCTTAGTCGTTCGTCAGAAGGTGATCTTCATATCATGCTTCTGATACGTAACGGTTCTGCGCAGTCCCTTTCCTTTGAAAAATTGCCGTTGGCGCTGTTTGATGCCAGTGGAGATAAAGTGGCAGAAGGCTTATTTGAACTGGACGGCTTGACTGTAAATGCAAATACCAGCAAGCCATGGGTGTTTATTTTTCCGCCGTCAAGCATCCTAAAGGAAGCACCAGATTTGTCGCGTTGGAAAGTGAGCGTACCCCAAGGAGCTTGATTTTTTGAGTGGCCAATTTGCATGGGCTAGTCTAAAACGTTTATGATGATAAGAGAAGCTTCGTTCGTGCCCGGACGTGTGAGGAGG
This sequence comes from Brevibacillus porteri, assembly GCF_003013475.1. Classification (GTDB taxonomy): domain Bacteria; phylum Bacillota; class Bacilli; order Brevibacillales; family Brevibacillaceae; genus Brevibacillus; species Brevibacillus porteri. The sequence continues at coordinate 95,822 of NZ_PXZO01000033.1, read as the reverse complement.
TATCATATGTTTTCTTTTATGAAGAATTTGTTAGGTAAAGATCAACAGAAGCGCTCCCTGGAGGATCTGAAAAAGGAGATTCAGGAAGAGTCGACAATTGATTTAGCTTCCATGACTAGCAACGAAGTCGAAATGGATAGCAATGGTGGACCAGAAAAGTCTGCTACGAAGGCTGAGAAAATTCGAACTGAGCTATCGTTGAGCCCGATATGGGAAAGTGAGCTGGATTCGGAGAAAAAGTATACTCTCCGCTTTTTGCAAGCTGAATTGCCTGAGATGGTACCAGGCATGATTAGCGTAACAGGCTTCAGTATGATTCCACAGCCAAACGGAATGACTGTCGCTATGTTTTTCCGCAACGCCACAAATAAACCTGTGCGTATTAAAAACGTAGGATTAGCGATTTATCTGGACGACAAGCCTTTTGCGCGGATGAGAGTGGATTTGTCAGATATGGAGGCTATTCCACCGCATTCCAGCCGTCCATGGGAGGTTTTGTTCCCGGAAGAAAGCTATTTGCATGACAATTTCACCTTTAGCCGTTGGAAAGTGGTAATGAAGGCCGGCAGAAATTCACATGTTTGGCCTCGTACACTGGAGCTTGATCCTGAAATGGAGAAGCGCATGACTGATCGTCAAAAGGATCGTCTGGAAGCATTGACACAGTCTTTGCCGTTAGTTCCTATTAATACGGTGGAAGTAACGGGTTTTGACATCCGAAAGACCGAGGAAGGGAACCTGGTAGTAGCCATGCTTTTCCGAAATGGTCTCAACCATGATTACCATCCGGAAAAACTCAAATTTACGATTTCGGATTCGGATGGAGATGTAGTTGCGACAGGTTCTCTGGATGCAAGCTCCATTCGTGTAAAGCCTGGAAACAGCCGTCCGTGGCTGATTGTATTCCCACCTAAATTTGTGAAAAAGCCTGATGCCGACCTGAAAAGATGGGCGCTTTCTGTAGAGTAGATCGCACATTTTTTAGGGATGGGAAAGAGGAGGTTGCTATATGAGTTGGTTATTGGAAAATTGGTTTGGTTCCAAAGAGAGCTTGGAGCAAGTACGCGAAGATATTCATGAGAATCTTCATAGAGAGTTTTATTTGGGTGTATCTGGACTGGATAATCCGCAACAATCTGCGAACCGCGTGGACTCGAAGGAACTGTTTTTGGTGATGAATGGTCCTTGGGAAAATCAATTGGATGACGCTGAGCAGGAGCTATTGCAATACGCGCATGATGAAATGCCTCCGGTTGTTCGTAACGAAGTCGGTATTATTCCGTTCTTCACGCAGGTTACCAATGATGGTTATCTGGTTCTTGTTTACATTCGCAATGCGACAGACCGCAGTGTTTTGCTACAAAAGCTTCCGTTGACTTTGGTTACGGAGGACGGAGAAGAGGTCGCGAAAAAAACGTTTGACCTGATTTCCTCAGGACCAGTAGGAGAAATGTCCAGTCGCCCGATGGAATTTATGTTCCGTTGGGATGAGTTCGACCGTATCCCTGAAAAAGAAATACCTCTGATGCTGACTTTTATCAAGCCAAAAAAGCACGGAGTAGAGGATAACCAAAATTATAACTGGGGTCTGAGTGCAGATGAGTCGGAGCAGTATCTGCAACAGGCTGAAGAGAAGAACCCCATTGCAGAGGGCGAAGTAGATTTGCAAGTCCTCGATATCAAGCCTGGTGAAGATAACGGCTTGAAAGTTATCGTTGCTTTCCGTAACGGATTAGGAAAACGTCTGGAGTTTACCGAAGTGCCAATTATTGTTCATGATAAAGCTGGCGATACGGTAGCACGCGTACACTTCACGTTGGAAAACATGAAGGTAGAAGCGAACAGCCATCGCGTGTGGGCGTTCGATATTCCTTCCTCTTCCTTTAAAAAAGAAGCAGTAAATATTGCGGAACTGACTGCCTTTATTCCGAAAGCACAACAACGAAAAAAAGAAATAGCTCAGGTAGCACCTGAAGTAGAAGACAATAAAGGTTTGTTACAGTAAGGAGAAAACCCTTTTTGCCGATGGTGAAAAGGGTTTTCTTCTGTGAGAATGTCCCAAATATTGGAGGATGAGGGTTGCATGTCCCCCTTTTCATCCGCTATGCTAAAGACCAGATTACAAATACCTGAATTCCTTTTAGACTGCTACTTTTGCAGGGGAGAGAAGGAAGGACTGTTTTACATGAAAAGATCAGTGAACATGTCAGTGACTGTTACATTAATGGTCACGCTCATTATGGCAAACAACCAATCAGTCTTTGCAGCAGCACCTCCGGCATCCAATGACTACTATTTGACCAACCAGCTACATCTAAGTCAAATTAAAGCAGATAAAGCTTGGCCAACGGTAAATAGCAATGAGCAGATTATTATTGCTGTATTGGATACTGGGGCAGATTATAAACACCCTGATTTAAAGGGCAACCTTTTACCTGGTGTGAATCTCGTCAATGCTGGGAAGTCAGCACAGGATGACAACGGGCACGGCACAGAAGTAGCCGGTGTTCTTGCTGCTAGTGGAAATAATAATATCGGTGTTTCAGGTGTTCTTTGGAATGCCAAGATTTTACCGATTAAAATCTTGAATAGCAAGGCGTCATCGGATGAAGAACTGATTGCAAAAGGTATCAATGTAGCTTTGGATCGTGGTGCCAAAGTTATTCTGATGTCCTTTAGCAGTATGGCTTACTCCAAGTCGTTGGCAGCTGCTGTACAACGAGCGGAGAGAAGTGGAGCCGTTTTGGTTGCAGCAAGTGGTAATGAAAGTAGCCGTGTGGCGTATCCAGCTGCCTATCCAACAGTCGTAGCGGTAGGGGCTGTGAGGAGTAACAATGAAGTCTTGTCTCAGGCAAATACGGGGCCGGAACTGAATTTGGTGGCTCCTGGGTTGAATGTATACACGACGAAGCTAGGGGGAAAATACGGCTCGTTTAGTGGTACTTCAGCAGCGGCACCGCAAGTAGCTGGTGCAGCTGCGCTCATTCTCGCTCGGCACCCTAATCTCAGTCCATTTGATGTGAGGCAATTGCTTTATCAAACGGCTACTGACTTGGGGGAGAAAGGATGGGATCGGAAGACTGGATACGGCTTGTTAGATGTCAACAAAGCAGTGAAAACGGCACTTTCTTACGACTTTTTAGAACCGAATGATTCTCCTTCCAAAGCGAAGGCGTTTCCGATTGAGTCACAAATACGCGGCAATTTGGGTCCAAAAGATACCGTAGATTGGCTGAAGATGGACATCCCTTACGATGGAAAGGTCAGCTTTACGGCTACAGTAACATCGGGTATTTCTTCGGCGGTGGCTGCTACCTTTTACCCTGAGAATCGTCAACCGATTACACAGTACTTCGGGAATGGCGATACGATAACGGTCCCGGTCAAGGCAGGAAGTATGAACATCCGCTTAATGCGCAATGGAGGCGTCAACAACGCTTTTAACTACGTTTTGACGAGTAAATTTACGATCAACCCTGACCGAAATGAACCGAACGATACACAAGAAACGGCCAGACCGCTTGTAGGGAACCAAATCAGTGTAACAGGCAATTTTCATGATGAAGGCGATCAGGATTGGTTCTCTTACTATGTTCGCGAGTACGGGCATTTAGATGTCACTGTAAGCCCTGACAACAAGAGAGTGGATCTGTTGCTGGGTCTTGGCAAACAAGCGCCTGGTCAAAAAGCAGTAGTCTGGGATCCTCTATACGATAATGGGACAAGGGACAATCCGACAGAGCGGGTCAGTAAAGAGGTGTCCCCGGGTAAATATTACATCCGTGTGAGCGAGTATTCGCGGAATGCAGTCAATGGCGAATACCAGCTGGATTTGGGGTACACGCCAGTTAAAAAAGATTTCAATGAGCCGAATGATACCTATCAAAAAGCGTCTCCGTTAAGCGGTGGGACAGTGATGTCAGGAACAATTCCGACAGCAGCTGATCCCGACTGGTTCCAATTTACTGTCAATAGCGAATCATATGTGACATTCCGAGCACCGTATATTCCTGTGGATAGTGGCTTTCGTTTCGCACTCTACAGCGATCGAAACATGAACTATGCGCTTGCTTCGACGAATGAGGTAGCCGAGCTTTCCAATAGTGGGAATGAAGTTATCGGTTTGCGCTTGCAGCCAGGAAAATACTATGTACGCCTCAATAGTGGTACTTCGTTCAAATATGATTCGTACCGACTCACGGTGACGCAGCAGAAATTGATAGCGGGCTATCGCGATATTTCGGACCACTGGGCGCGCTCAGAGATCGTCAGACTTAGCTCTCGCGATATTGTAAATGGATTCAATGATGCTTCGTTCAAGCCGAATCAGGCAGTGACCCGTGCAGAGTTTGCGACGATGCTGCTTAAATCGATGCGTGCGACCGGTTCCAAGGTAGCGACTACCTATACAGGAAACACGACCTTCCGGGATATGAAAAAGCGGCACTGGGCGTATCACAACTTAGGTGTAGCCTATCAATTAGGAATTTTGAAAGGGTACCCGAAGAATGAAATGAAGCCGGATCAGCCGATATCGCGTGCAGAGATGGCGGTCATGATCGCGCGGGCACGTGATGTTTTAATGTATAGCCGTGGTACCTCGAATTATCAGGATGTGCCAACGAGTCATTGGGCTTCTCCTGCCATTGAAGCTTTGACATCTAGAAATTGGCTCAGTGGTTACGGTTCTTCCTTTAAACCGAATGGAAGGGCAACTCGCGCAGAGGTAGTAGTGGTACTTTCCAAGGCCTATCAAATATAAGTAAAATTTTTCCTATTGACATCTCTGAAAAAAACAATTATTCTATTATCCGTAATGGATACTCTTATCCAGAGCAGGCGGAGGGACTGGCCCTATGAAGCCCGGCAACCGATCTAGAGCGGTGCTAACCAGCAGAACGGACATCTGTTCTGGCCGATAAGAGGATGAAGGAAGCAAAAAACGCTCAAACCTTTTCCTCCTAAAAATGGAAAGGGTTTTTTATTTGCGTTTACGTAGATAAAATCCTGACTCGGCTACCACACTATTTGTATGAGGTCAAAGGAGGTATTTTCTCATGGCTTTGCAAAAAGGTCGTCGTCTGTTTACATCCGAATCTGTAACCGAAGGACATCCGGATAAAATTTGTGACCAAATTTCCGACTCCATCTTGGATGCGATCCTGTCCAAAGATCCAAACGCTCGCGTAGCTTGCGAAACTTCCGTAACTACTGGTTTGGTTCTCGTAGCAGGAGAAATCACTACAAACACTTATGTAGATATCCAAAAGCTCGTTCGTGAAACCATTCGTGAAATCGGTTATGACCGTGCGAAATTCGGTTTTGACGCTGACACTTGCGGTGTTATTACTGCAATTGGCGAGCAGTCCGCTGACATTGCACTTGGTGTAGACCAAGCATTGGAAGCACGCGAAGGCAAAATGACTGACGCTGAGATCGAAGCAATTGGTGCTGGTGACCAAGGGTTGATGTTTGGTTTTGCTTGCAATGAAACACCTGAGCTGATGCCACTTCCAATCAGCATGTCCCACCAATTGGCTCGACGTCTGACTGAAGTACGTAAAAACGGAACACTTGCTTACCTCCGTCCTGACGGAAAAACACAAGTAACCGTTGAGTACGATGGCGACAAACCAGTTCGTATCGATACAATCGTTATTTCTACCCAACATGCTCCTGAAACAACTCTGGAGCAAATCAAGCAAGATCTGGTTGAACACGTAATCAAAACAGTTGTTCCAGCTGAACTGTTGGACGCTGAAACCAAATACTTCATCAACCCAACTGGTCGTTTCGTAATTGGCGGACCACAAGGGGATGCTGGCTTGACTGGCCGCAAAATCATCGTAGATACTTACGGCGGTTATGCTCGTCATGGCGGCGGTGCGTTCTCCGGTAAAGATCCGACAAAAGTTGACCGTTCCGGTGCTTACGCAGCTCGTTATGTAGCGAAAAACATCGTGGCTGCTGGCCTCGCAGACAAATGTGAAGTACAAGTTGCTTACGCAATTGGTGTAGCACAACCAGTTTCTATTGCAGTAGATACATTCGGCACAGGTACGATTTCCGAAGAAGCTCTGGTGAAATTGGTTCGCAAACACTTCGACCTGCGTCCTGCTGGTATCATCAAGCAGCTCGACCTGCGTCGTCCTATCTACAAACAAACAGCTGCATATGGCCACTTCGGACGCAATGACCTGAATGTTCCTTGGGAGCAAACAGACAAGGCAGAAATCCTGAAGCAAGAGGCTGCTCAACTGTAATATCATGAATGACATAAAAAGAGCCTGGTGTTGCTACTGGGCTCTTTTTCATTTTAGGAGCAAAGTCATCCAATTATTGGGCCAATTGTTGCACAGGAATTTGTAGGACTGTGTCGAATCTCCTAGTGAGGAAGTAGAGGAGGGGTTTTTTTGCCGAACAGAAGGCTCTTCCTGATCGTATTTCTTACTTTTTTGTTTTTTGCAGTGGCTATTGGGTTGTTAGGCGAATCTTTTCTGGAAAAAAAGAATAAACAAGAAGTGCAACCTTTTCCCCAAGTGGATACGTCTATAAGCATAAGTGAGACAAAAAATGCTGAGCCAAACGTCACACTAATTGAAGAAGCAGCGGTTCAAACGAAAAAGTGGTATAACAATCAGGTTGTGGTTTTGACGTACCATCATGTCACGGATCAATCGAATCAGCGGTATGTCATAGCTCCTGATCAATTTGCCCGACACATGAAATTTTTGCATGATAACGACCTGAATCCGATTTCGTTGGATGAGTTCCTGCGATTTATGGAGACGGGTACCTTACCGACTGAGAATGCTGTTTTGATTACGTTTGACGATGGGTATGAGAGTTACTACACAGAAGCATTTCCGATCTTACGTACATACGGCTACCCTTCAGTGAACTTCGCGATTGCGGGGCGCTTAAGAGATGTAGCTGATCGAAAACGGGAGAATATGACGCCACCACTTACGCGTCAACAGGTTAACGAAATGATTTATTCGGGACTGGTTACAATCGGTTCCCATACGTACAGTCTGCATGAAGAGGAAGAACGAAATGAGTGGGGCGATCTTGGCCCAGAAACAGCTCCGGTCTATCTGAAAGACTTGCAGCGTTTAGAGGAAGAAAAAGAGTACAGGGACCGACTCTATGTGGATTTCAGTATATCTCGCGTTAGTTTAAGCGAATGGATGAAGCAAGAGATCCAAGTCATCTCGTTGCCATTCGGCTACACAAGTCCAGTCGTACTGGAGACAGCTCGTCAAGCTGGCTACCGCTATGTATTTACATCCAATCGTGGATTCGTAAAACAGGGAACAGATCCGTTTGCCATTCCACGCAATGACATGGGACTGCGAGATGTTGAAGAAGAGCACCTCCAACAGTTGTTCACGAAGGCTAAAAATGAGTTTGAAGGAGAGCAATCATGAACAAAGCGATAGACATCAGCGTGCTGGACGGGGTGATCAAGCGAACCATTGAAACCGTAGAAACGAGTAAAACCCAAATATTTGATATAGCTGAAAACGCCAGACAGCATGGCAACTCATTGAAGTTTGATTTACATGAACTTCGACAAGAAATTTCCAAAGTGATTCAAAAGGTCGATGCGCTTGAACTTGCGTATCGCAAATCGCGCAACAAGCTCGTGTTGGTCAGTCGTAATTTTCATATGTACACGGAGGAAGATATCCGGGTTGCGTATGAAGAGGCGAGCCGTATTCAGGTAGAGCTGTCCATTTACCGCGAACGGGAAAATAATTTGAAGCGCAGAAGAAATGATTTGGAGCGTCAACTGCGTACCTTGGAAGAAACCATCGTCCGTGCAGAAAAGCTGGTTTCTCAAATGGGCGTTGTGCTAGGTTACTTGACGGGTGACTTAAGCAAGATAGGCGAGGCGCTGGAATCGGCTAAGCAGCATCAGTTGATGGGCTTAAAGGTAATCCAGGCTCAGGAAGAAGAGCGCAAGCGTGTCGCGCGCGAAATTCACGACGGTCCAGCTCAATCGATGGCGAATGTCGTGCTGCGTTCGGAAATTGTAGAACGCATGTTGAAGAACGAGCGCATTTTGGAAGCGCAAATGGAACTTCATGAGCTGAAGGAAATGGTACGCCTGAGCTTGGCGGATGTTCGACGTATTATTTTTGATTTGCGTCCAATGGCATTAGATGACTTAGGGCTAGTACCTACCTTGCAAAAATATATTCAAACGTGTGAAGAGCGTATTCAGTCTTCCATCGATCTGGTAGTATTCGGTGTGGAGCCTCCTTTGCGCAGTTCAGTAAAGGCTGCGATCTTCCGTTTGGTTCAGGAATGTCTGAACAATGTGGAGAAGCACGCAGGTGCTACGACAGTTCAAGTGAAGCTGGAATTTGTACAAGATTCGTTAAGTCTTGTCGTCAAAGACGATGGAGTCGGATTCGATCTGGAAAAACGCATGGCGAATGGCAACTCTTTTGGACTCTTGGGAATGCGGGAGCGTGTACAGCTCTTAGAGGGAAGTGTTGAGATGCAATCCGCTCCGGGAGAGGGAACCAAGGTTATATTCCAAATACCGATAAAATTGTGACATGATACGTAAATAAGCACTGGGGGATGAACCATGGATAAGAGACAGCAAGAACTCCGCATCGTGATTGTAGATGACCATCAATTATTTCGCGAAGGTGTAAAGCGAATATTGGAAATGGAAGATGATTTCAAGGTCGTCGGGGAAGGTGCGGACGGAGGAGAAGCCACAGTATTGGCGGAAGAGCACAAGCCGGATGTCTTGTTGATGGATATTAACATGCCGAACATAAATGGCGTTTCTGCTGCAGAAAATGTGATTTCGGTAAGCCCTTCTACTCGTGTGATTATGCTCTCGATTCATGATGATGAGGGATATGTGTATCGTACACTCCGCGCTGGAGCGTCTGGCTACTTGCTGAAGGAAATGGGAACGTCAGACCTCGTTGACGCTGTACGTGTAGTGGCGAGTGGTGGTGCATACATACATCCGAAGGTGACGGGCAAGCTGATTGAAGAATTCCGTCGTCTGAGCGAGCAGGAAGGGACGGCAGAGCGTAGCTTCTCCGTAGATGAATCACAAGCCATCGATCCAAAAGTGATCGAGTCGCTTACCCGTCGCGAGCGAGAAGTATTGCAGCTGATGGCAGAAGGGAAAAGCAATCGTGCCATTGGGGAATTCTTGTTTATTAGTGAAAAGACGGTTAAAAATCACGTTAGTAGCATTTTGCAAAAGCTCAATGTACAAGACCGGACACAAGCTGTTGTCATCTCCATTAAAAACGGCTGGGTGAAACTGTAGGAAGCGCTTCCTATTTGCACGCTGTTCAAGCCGTGCGGCATACCTTGGTATAGGAGGAGGTATGACCGTGATGGAAGAGCTGATTGTATGGCTTTTGGCAGCATTTGGCTGCTCCTCTTTGTTGGTAATGATCGCGGAGCGCTGGACCAATCGGAAGGATAGCGCGAGCGAGCTCCCGCATGAGCATTATCGGTTGCTGGTGCGCAATTCGGAACAGGTGCTGGAACGTGTAGTGCGGAGTCTGCTGTTTCGCTCGTATTGGAGTGGCAGACCTATCCGAATTACCTTGATAGATGATGGATCAGACGATGATACGAAACAGATGACAGCTGTCTTGAATCGTTATCCGTACGGACAATGTTTGGGAGACGGACAGGAGGATATGGCGGCTGGAACCATCGTCATTGATCTGCGGGAGAAAAAAGAGGGAGCATAAAAGTTTGTTAAGCGTAAATATTACGAGCTGTCGACAATAGATCGGCGGCTTTTTTATTTTTCTACGGCCTGATTTTGGTTCCGAAATTTATTTGCCGGACCTGTCTGTCTTTTTGCACACTAAGAGCAAGAGGGCGGGGGAGTGAGCGTATGCGTGAGTATTTGCTGTATATCAAAGCTTGCGGCGGATCAATACCACAGGTGCAGACTTATGTTACGCCGAGCTTTTCTGTAGATCGTTCTTTTTGGCAGGAGAGAGAAGGGTGTGTCCTGCATGTCATCGGGAAGACATCGTCGCTTGCTCTGGCCTTTTCCTTGCGTGCAAAGGTGAACGGGTATTTGATGGAACGAGTCGGCACAGGACGGATGCTGACTGATGGATATGTAAAAGAGTTGAGAGCACTGGCGGTAAGTAGCGTGTGCGAAGCGAGCAACTTATATGGAAGGGAAGCAGCGAGTGTACAGGATCGCCGAGAACAGAGGTGGTTTTCTTGGGAGTCAATCGAGGAGAGTGTGGAAGTTTCTTATCTAGGTAACAAAGAATTAGGGAAATTGCCGGGGGCTCGGTTGGACTATTTGGGTGGTCACGAGCTTCTTCGAAGGAGCTCATCTCGGGTGAATATACAAGAAGCTGTTTTGAGAGAGATTTTGGACGGGCGTGCGCTCCTTTGGGATGAAGTGGAGTCCTTGCTGAAAAAACGAGGGGTGGACGTGAATGATTTGTCAGCCATTTTGCATGCACTCGTGCTTGCAAACAAAGCGGAGTGGCGACCGGGTATTCGTTTTGCGGTCATAAAAGGATGGTGGCGCAATCGGTTGGAGTTGGTCTGTGAACGCTGCGGAAGCGCAGGAGAGAAGGTGGAGTTTACTTATTGTCATACGTGTGAGCAAGGGTGCGCTTACTGCACAGCTTGTTTAGGAATGGGCAGGAGTAAGTGTTGCACTCCGTATTTTTTAATGGATGTAGGAGAATCTCTTATCCGTAGCGCAGACCACTTGCAGAACGTGGCGAGATTGGAGTGGGCGGGGAAGTATTCGGCAGATCAATCGCGGGCAGCTGAGCGAGCGCGTTGCTTTGTTGCCAATCCGAGACCAGGGCTATCGGAGTTTTTGATCTGGGCAGTTTGTGGAGCGGGCAAAACAGAGTTGTTATTCCCTTCGGTTACAGAGGCACTTGCTGCTGGCGGTCGTGTTTTGATTGCGACACCTCGAAAAGACGTCGTACTAGAGTTAGCCCCGCGTATTAAGCGAGTCTTTCCCGGGGCTAAAGTGATTGCTGTTCACGGTTCGAGCTCAGAGAAATGGGAAGAGAGTGACATCACGATTGCGACCACGCATCAGGTCATGCGCTTCCATCGGCGTTTTTTGCTGGTCGTTCTCGACGAGGCCGACGCGTTCCCTTATCATAATGATCCTATTTTGTATCGCGCTCTATCCAGAGCGGTGAAAAAGAGTGGGAAGCTCCTCTATTTAAGTGCAACACCTCCGGGATATTTGCAAAAGCGGCTCGTTAGAAAAGGACGCTCAACCCTAGGCTCGTCTGGGGCGATACCGCTATTCTCAGATACACATGTTCTGTTACCTGGACGCTACCACGGTGCTGCGCTTCCTGTCCCCAAGATTCTCGCGGTACAAGACTTACATAAGCGCGTTCAGACGAATCGAATCGTGGCACCGTTTATAGAAGCGGTGAGTAGTTCTCTGAATGAAGGCCGACAAGTTTTTGTTTTTGTCCCGCGAGTTGATGAAATTGACAGGGTGCTATCGTACCTTCAAAAGTGGCTTCCTGCTCACGCGGGGGAGATGGCCGGTGTTCATGCGGCAGACCATATGCGGGAGGAAAAGGTACTCGCATTTCGAGAAAAACGTTATACCGTCATGGTGACGACTACGATTCTAGAGCGAGGTGTGACCATACCGAAGAGTGACGTAGTAGTGGTAGGCGCGGAGGCACCTGTATTTGACGAGGCGTCATTGGTGCAGATAGCAGGACGAGTAGGACGATCCGTTGATGATACGTCGGGTAGTGTTTTATTTTTGCAAGCAGAACGCGCTACTTCTCCAAAGCGGGCCGTCAGACAGATATTACAGATGAACAGCTTAGCTCAAAGGCTCGTGGAACAAAGAGGCCTTTCGTGATTAGTGGGATGTGTGTCCGTTGTGGTGGGCGTATCGCAGCTCTCCAAAAGGAATCAGTCGTTCGTGAAAAGGCACGCCAGCTATCCGATCAGGCGAGCTATCCGGTCATCTACCGCATGTTAAAAGGGATTGTGTTGTGTGGAGTCTGTCTTGATGCTTTGCCGTTGATTGGGCATGATATTTGCCGGCAGTGCGGGCGTGACAGGGAGTTGCAGGCTAGTATCGGCAACGAAGGGCTATGCCGGGATTGTTTTCATGGAGAAGATGATCAGATATTGGTGGCAAATCGGAGTTTGCTTCGCTATGAAAAGGGAGAGAAGGATTTGCTCGGATTGTTTAAATACCGCGGTGATGAGCGGCTAGCTTTATACTACGGTACGCTTCTCGCCATTACGGTTCAGCGTTATTACAGGTCTATGGGTTTTACCTGGATCACGATGGTTCCTTTACATCCACAACGATTGCGGGAACGCGGCTTCAATCAGGTTGACCTGCTGGCCGGGCATTTAGGAGCGGCAATCAAAATTCCTGTCAAACCGTTGCTTCTCAGGACGAAGGATACCCCAAAGCTGAGCAAGCAAAAAGGGCGCGCAGCACGTCACGAAAGCATGCGCGAAGCTTTTGTGTGGGATGGCCAGGATGTGCCTGTGCCCTCTGCTGCTAAAATCCTGCTTCTTGACGATATTTATACGACTGGTTCGACGTTGCGTTCGTGCGCGAAAACAATCAGAGAACATTTGGGGCCAAGCTGTGAAGTATATTCCTTGACAATATACCGATAGCCAGTTTGGAAAAATTAAGCTATGATGTAGGCATATAACGGATGTGGAACCGTATGAACTTTCTGAACGGAAAAGGGGTTGTCCGATATGTCTATGGGCAAGTTGGCAAACTGCTCGCGGTGTGATGCTGTATTTGTACAAGCAGTCCGTGACATTTGCCCCAAATGCTATAAAGAAGTGGAACAAGAATATGAAGCATGCGCCCAATTTTTGCGCAAGCGAGAAAATCGCGGATCGAATATTCACCAGGTGAGCGAAGCCACTGGCGTGAGCGTGAAGCAAATTACGAAGTTTATCAAAGAAGGGCGCATTTCGGTTGCCGGAAATCCCAACCTTGGCTATCCATGTGAGCGCTGCGGTTTTTTGATTCGAGCAGGCAACATTTGCGAATCTTGTCTAAAAGGCTTGAAGCACGAAATCACGCAACAACTCGAGGTAGAGCAACGATTGGACGAATTCCAACGCGCCGATCTGGCTCAGGCAGCTTATCGAAGAAAGCAGAATAGTGACGAATAGTTTTGTGCAAAAAAACTAATCGTACATCATGAAATTGCCGATGATACTACTAAGAGGTGTCATCGGTTTTTTCTATGAAAAGACCGTTGGTATGAGAGGATGGTAATCAGATGCGGATTAATGAACCTAACCGTGTCGGGATGATCAATGCTTACAACAAGACAGGCAACAACCAAGTAGGCAAAAGCGGCAAAATCCCGATGGGCAAGGATGAAGTAAACATTTCCACTGAAGCGCTGGAAATGCAAAAACAAGTAGAAGATGTCAACTCTCCACAACGTCGGGAAAAAGTGGAGCAGTTAAAGAAGCAAGTGGAGGAAGGAAAATATCACGTCTCAAGTGAGCGGATCGCTGATAAGCTCCTGTCCTTTTGGAAAAAGCTGTAACACAGATCTGAAGAGGACCTTTTGAACAGCCTCTTTAAATAGTTTTCGATGGAAGATGAGGAGAAGCAAGGAATGAATAGACTCTACGATCTGCTCGACAACTTGATCCAGTTGCACAAAGCCTTGTACACCTTAGCCTCGCACAAGAAAGAAGTGCTGGTAAAAGGGAGTGTGGATGAACTGGTAGCCATTACACGCCAGGAGCAAAAACTGATCAAGGGCGTCACAGAAGCTGAAGCAGCCCGCCAGCAAGTCGTAAAAGAACTGACAGCACAGAAGGGCTTTGCGCTGCAAGAAGGCACACTGGCTGAATTGATCAAGTTGACGACCAGTGCGGAAGAGAAGATGCGACTCACTTCCTGTCGTAATGAGCTAAGCCGGATTGTGACCGAACTGCGCGATGCTAACGACCTGAATCAGCAGTTACTGGAGCAATCCCTTTCTTTTGTAAACATGACGCTCGACCTGATCACGGATACGCCCGAGGACGACTTCATCTACGGAAAGCCGACCTCGGATACGTATCGTCAGGCTAATCGAACTTTTTTCAACAAAAAAGCGTAAAGAGGTGTCGAAATGCGCTCTACTTTTCATGGAATTGAAGTCAGCAAACGCGGCTTGTTCGCTCAACAATCCGCGCTAAATACAACGGGACATAATATCTCCAATGCGAATACGGAAGGATACAGTCGCCAGCGCGTGAATATGCAGGCTACGACTGGTTTGCCTTATGTAGGGATGCAAGCGAGTATCGAGCCAGGGTTGCTCGGGACAGGGGTTCAAGCTACTAGTATCCAGCGTCTGCGAGAAGAGTTTTTGGATATTCAGTATCGGAACGAACACAAACGTCAAGGCTACTGGGATGGTCGTTTGGAAACGTTGGAGAAACTGGAAGGCATCATGAACGAGCCTTCTGACACTGGCTTGCAAAAGGTTATGGACCAAATGTGGCAAGCATGGCAAGACTTGGCCAAAGACCCGACAGATACATCGGCTCGTGCGGTTGTTCGGGAACGAAGCAAGGCAGTAGCGGATACGTTTAATACGCTGACAAAGCATATTCAAGAAGTACAAACCGATCTCAACAACGTGGTCAATGTAAAATCGATGGAGATCAACTCCTTGGGTCAACAGATTGCTAACTTGAACAATCAGATTGCAAACGTTGTACCGCATGGTTATCAGCCAAACGATCTCTATGACCAACGTGACGTATTGTTGGATAAGCTCTCCAAACTGGTGGAGATTCGTGCAACTCAATCAACAGCTGGTATGGTAAACGTGACCATTGAAGGTCGTGAATTTGTTACTGGAATTACATCGCAGCCAGTAGCTACTGTACAGAATCCAGCTACGGGCCTGAGTGACATGACGCTGGGTGGGGCGGCCTTTGTGCCGACAACTGGCTACATGGCAGGAACCCTCCAATCTCGTGATCAGATCGTGCCGAACATGTTGAAACGCTTGGATGTTTTGGCTGTGAATCTGACGAAGGAAATCAACGATCTGCATCGGGCAGGTCGAAGCTTGAGTGATATTAACAATGGTACTGTACAGGATCTGCCATTCTTCGTGGATGCGAATTCACTGGCCGCTAATCCAGCGACAAAAGATTATCCGAAAGGTGCATCTAGCCTCGTTATTAACCCAGAGATCATGAAGAGCCTAGATGCGATCGCGGCAGCACAAGAAGAAGCAGGTCGTACTCCTGTAGGGAATAACAAGAGCGCTCTCGCCATTGCATCGGTTAAGTTCAAGGTATTGGCTGCAGGCACTGGCCCTAATGACTTGGCAGAAAGCTCTACGCTGGATAACTACTACCGCTATACGATCAGCCAATTGGGTGTTGACGCCCAGGAAGCCGAGCGTAACCAATTGAACTCTGAGATGCTCGTCGGTACTGTAGATAGCCAGCGTCAATCTGTATCTGGCGTATCGATCGATGACGAGATGGCAGAAATGGTGAAATATCAGCATGCATACAGTGCCTCTGCTCGCGTCATGACGAGCATGGACGAAATTTTGGACAAAGTCATCAACGGCATGGGCCGAGTGGGCCTCTAATTAGGAGGGAATAGAATATGGCAGTACGTGTAACACAGAACATGCTGAATAATAATATGCTGCGGAATTTGCATAATTCCATGCGTAACATGGATAGGCTGCAAGATCAATTAGCATCTGGTAAGAAGATTGCAAAACCTTCAGATGATCCTGTTGTAGCAGCACGTGGTATGTTTTATCGATCTTCATTGATGGAGAATGATCAGTATAAGCGGAATATAGATGAAGCGCAGTCTTGGTTAGATATGACGGATAGTACGATGGATGAAGTGGGTAACGTCTTGAAGCGAATTAAAGAGCTTTTGGTTTATTCTGGGGATGGAGCGGTTTCTCCCGATGATCTAAAGACGATGGGATCTGAGGTTCAGGAACTAAAGAATCATTTGGGATCACTTGCAAATCAGCAAATTAATGGTAAGTATATTTTTGCAGGCACTGATACGAACAAAGCTCCTTATGATGCTACTGCAAACGGTGGGAAAGGGGACTTCGTCAGTACAAATAGCTCCCTCATTGATTTGGAAGTAAGTCAAAATGTATTTGTGACATCAAATATTAACGCACAGAAGGTTTTTAATTACCCTGATAATGCCAATAATTTGTTTAAAAAACTGGATGGTATTATTACAGAGTTAAGCAACGGTAGAAATGCAATGCAATTTCAAACGGCGATAGACCAACAATATGATAAATTACTTGCGGAGAGAGCTTCGTTAGGTGCGAGCGTTAATCGTGTAGAGTTAATTGCCGAACGATTAAACTCTCAAGGTGTTAACATTAACAAGTTAATGGCAGCAAATGAAGATGCTGATATGGCAAAAGTTATGACCAACCTAAAGACACAAGAAAGCGTTCATTCGGCAGCACTAGGCTCGGGGGCTCGCATTATTCAGCCTACATTATTAGACTTCCTAAGATAGAAATAGGGAAGGGGATAGCGATATGCATATTCCACAACTTCGGATGGAGAGTAAGTTTGCACAATTAGGATTAAACATTCGAAAGCCTGTACAAGAAATCAAGCAACCGCAGGCTGAGATGAATCTAAGTCAAAAGCCAGCGGAACTTAATATTGAACAAGCTCGGACAGACTTGCAAATAGATTCAAGTCAGGCTAGGGCGAACATTGGTATAATGACTTCTATGGAATTCAGTGACAGCAACGCCTCTTATGGTAAGGAAAAATGGTTGCAGGCGATAGCTGAAAAAAGCCAAGAAGGCGATCGGATGATGAGGATTTATACAAAGGAAAATGCGATTGCAGAAATCGGAAGAGAAAAAGGGCTGAGAGCACTAGAGGGAGGGTTTAGACCCCCTCCTGCATCTAGTGATGAAGGTGTAGAAGTTAGTATTCAAGCAAAACCTGTTATAATAAATATCAAACGTAATGGCATGAGTATGAATCCGGTGTTGAGCCCCCCTGAGCTGTCGTATACACAAGGGAAGGTAGAACCGTATATGCTTCAGTATAATAGTCTCAAGATAAGCGTAATAGGAAGTCAAATGGATCAAATGATGTGAGCGAGGGGAAAACATGAATACAAGCCAGCAAGTGGAATTGGGAAAGATATTCTTTGAGGATGGTATTCCAGGTTTTTCTCATTTGCAGTTTTTCCAATTGATACAGGAAGAAGAAAGCCGGCTTTTTCTCATTCAATCTACTGAAGAAAAAGATGTTGGATTTTGGGCGATTGATCCATTTGTTTATTTCCCTAATTATGAGTTCTCTTTAACACCAACAGTGAAAACCTCACTTAGCATAGGAGATAATACAGGAATAGCTGTATTTTGTATAGTGACCATAAGAGGAAATAATCAAGTCACAGTCAATTTAAAAGCTCCAGTTGTAGTCAATCTTTCTAATCGGATGGGTAAACAGATCATATTGCAGGAAGATACGTATTTAATTCGTCAGCCTTTGTTTGAATCAGGGGCTACTGACAAGAAATAAGGTGGTGTTGCGCGCATGTTGGTCCTTTCTCGCAAGAAAAATGAATCAATAATGATTGGTGACACCATTGAAATTAAGATCATTTCTATTGACGGTGAGCAGATACGTTTAGGAATAGAAGCTCCGAGGAATCTAGAAGTTTACCGTAAAGAGATTTTTGATGCCATTCAGGAAGAAAATCGATTGGCGACTAGTGGACAAGCCGATTGGTCAACTATTAAACAGCTTTTGCGAACAAGTGAAGGGCCTAAAGATGATCTGTAGATCATCTTTTTCTTATTTTTGCAGAAAAAAGTAAAAAAACGCTAATGACCCTAAAGGGATGAACCGATAATAATAATGTAGGGATAAAGTCGTAAGCGCGCGATTGCGATAAGTCCTAAAAATTTAGGAACAGTCACAGGGACGTGACTGTCGAACAATCAAGGAGGAAAAACGAATGATTATCAACCACAATATTTCCGCAATGAACACACACCGTCAACTGGGTGTAAACACTAGCGGCCTGTCCAAAAACGTTGAGAAGCTGTCTTCTGGCTACCGCATCAACCGTGCTGCTGACGACGCTGCAGGTCTCTCCATCTCCGAGCGTATGCGTGCACAAATCCGTGGTATGGAACAAGCTTCCCGTAACTCCCAAGACGGTATCTCTCTGATCCAAACAGCTGAGGGTGCTCTGCAAACTGTTAACAACATGCTTACTCGTATTAAAGAGTTGGCTACACAATCTGCGAACGGAACCTATGATAGCACAAATGACCGTACTCGCTTGCAAGAAGAGTTGACTGAGCTGACTAGCGAGGTTACAAACATTAAAGATAATACCAAATTCAACGGTATCTCTCTGCTCGCAAACAACGCTGGCTCTATCGCTATCCAAATTGGTCAAGAAGCTGGTCAAAAATTGACTTTGGACGCTACGAAATTCTCCTTGGGTGGGGTTTCCACTGCATTGGCAGCTTGGAGCATTAATACTCCTGGCGGAGCTTCCGGTGTACTGGCTAGCATCGATGATGTTATCAACTTGGTGAGTGCTGCACGTTCTTACCTGGGTGCTAACCAAAACCGTCTGGAAAACACAATTAACAACCTGAATATCACAACTGAAAACCTGACTGCTGCTGAATCCCGTATCCGTGACGTTGATATGGCGAAAGAGCAAATGGCTTTCACTAAGAACAACATTCTTACACAAGCTTCCCAAGCAATGTTGGCACAAGCTAATCAATTGCCACAAGGTGTTCTTCAATTGCTCCGTTAATCATAGTTCAATCAAACATAGACTTCTGTTTTACAGAAGTCTATGTTTTTTGTTATTTTAGAGACAAAGTACCCATATAGATGGGCTATTTTTCCTTTAACTATATTCAAGGATTTCGCCGATAAAATAACTAGAAGGACAATACTGGGAGGCATTCTATATGAGAGTTTCAATCCTCGGACAAGAATTCCATTTTGAAAATAAAGAAAGTATCAATATGGATATAGTTGAGTTTATTCAAGGAAAAATTGATAATTCAAATTTGCTATTTAGCCACTTGCGTATAGATGGGATTGAAGTGTTTGAAAGCTTTCAAGCTTATCTATCTAGTCAATCTACCGTGGTAAATAATATAGAAGTGATTATGACATCTCCTAATGAACTCGTATATGAAACGCTAACCTCGGCGATCCAATACATAGAAGGGTCTCTTGCAGAAGTAAAGGTCCTTGCCGATAGCTTCTATCAAAGCACTTCAAATAATGACATATGGGGAAAGCTTCAATACGTGGTTGAGGGGATTCAATGGTTCCAGGAAACCTCCAGCTTTATTAAACAGCAGAAAGTAAGAGCTGATATAAAAGACTTCGCTTCGGAATTCCTTGATTTTTCCAAGGAGGCTAAAGTGTTAATGGAAGCTGTTCAGCAGGAAGACAAAATTTTAATTGGTGATATCCTACAGTACGAGATTAAACCACGTTTTGAAGAGATTCTCAGAGGGTTACCAGATCTTGTGAAAAATGAGGTTGTGTCGTAATGATACTAATTGATAACATAACGTACTTAAAAAAAAACTTCCAAGAAACATGGGGAATTCTCCAAGAGAACCAGAAAGAATTAGATCGTTCAAACTTCCACGTTGAAGCAGCGAAAAACGGGCAATCGACTTTGACAGTCCAAAACGAATTAGGCTTTAATTATCTCCATAGCAAATATGATCCAGCAGCAGAGGCGGAAAAGATCATATCTCAGTATAAAGATATTGACGAAAGCAAAGAGGTTATCTTTTTTGGTATAGGGTTGGGGTATCATGTAGAAGCATTTATACGTTTACATCCAAATGTATCATACAGTCTCTATGAACCGAAGTTGTGCGCTTTCAACGAATTTTTAAGTAATAGGCAACTACACAAAGTTTTGAGTCGCAAACTAAAAAATTTATACATTGGTTTGGAAGAAAAATACTTAACCAAAAATCTCACTCATTTTCTTAATTATGCTAAAAGGGAAGTTGTGTTTATTATACTTCCTTCATACGAGCGGGTGTTTCAAGAAGAGACGAAGTATTTTATTGAGGAGTTTCGGGATAAGGTCTTTTTAAAACGTGCTAATATAAGTGCCAATTTAAGTTTTGCTAAACGACTTACCGTAAACAGTATTATAAATTTGCCAACTACAATCAAGACCCCTAATATACTTCATGAAAAGCCAGGAAACTTTGTAGGAAAACCAGTAATTTTGGTTTCAGCGGGACCTTCCCTCGATGAGGAGTATGAAAATCTTCGATATATCAAGGAAAATGGCTTGGCTTATATTTTTTCTGTAGGTACTTCTATTAACTCGTTAATAGAGAATGGTATTTATCCTGATGCAGCTTGTACTTATGATGGTAGTGAAGAAAATCAAATGGTTTTTGAGAAGGTAATTGAGAGAGGTATTAATTCCATTCCTTTAATTTACGGCAGTGTTGTAGGGCATGAATTGATTCCAAAATATCTTGGCCCGCTTGCTAATTTTATCGTGGCTCGAGATTATGTTGCTCCGCTTTATTTGAAAAGAAAAGATGAGAAGAGTATTGAGTTTTTAGACAACTCTAAGTCTATTGCGATTATTACATTGCAACTTTTGTATAAGTTAGGATGCAATCCAGTTATTCTGGTAGGCCAAAATCTAGCTTTTTCAGGCGATCGCTGGTATTCAAAAGCAATCACTTACGTTGGTAAGGTAAGTGAACAACAACGAAGAGAAGCAATCCTTGTAAAGGACGTAGAAGGTAATGATGTTTATACAAATAGAGGTTTAGATATGTTCCGCAAAGAGATGGAACACTATGTGAATTTGTACACGGATTTGGAAGTGATTAACACAACAAAAGGCGGAGCTCACATAGCAAAGACAACTTACATTCCATTAGAAAAGGTAATCCGCGAACGACTCCTAGATAAGAATATTGTAAGTAATGATTGGATTACTAAAAACGCTGTCCAGTATGATCTTGTTCATTTTCAGGAGAAGGCAGACTGGATGAATGAACTTCAAATTAAATTGGACAATGTTTACCGCACTTTAGATAATTTACTCGCGGATATGGAATATCAACTAAAACGTAAAAACGCTAAAGAATTGGAAAGATTATTTAATAAATTTGATAAAGCGTTTGATAAACTACAAGCTAATCATTTTTTCGTACTACTAGTTCAAACGATGAATGGAACTGAGTTTGAATTCATTATGGAAATGTTTAAAGAGTTACGTTTTTCCAATGATACCTTTTTGAAGGCCGAACGAGTCACGAAAGAATTTCGTTCCTACATGGAAAACTGTCGACTCGATATTAAAAAAGTAAAAGAAATAATGGATACATTGCACCGGGAAGTAAACGAATACGCTACGTGCGCGAAATAGTGGAGAGTATGTTATGAAGATAAATACAAAAAAAGTACTAGTTACTGGTGCTGATGGTTTTATCGGTTCACATCTGACAGAAGAGTTGATCCGTCGAGGATATGATGTGAAAGCCTTTGTATACTATAATTCATTTAATTCATGGGGATGGTTAGACAATTCTCCCAAAGAGATCATGAGTCACTGTGAGGTATTTACAGGTGATATCCGTGATCCACATGGAGTAAAAGCAGCCATGCAGGGATGTGATGCTGTACTTCATCTCGCTGCACTGATTGCAATTCCTTACTCGTATCATTCTCCAGACACCTATGTAGATACTAATATTAAAGGGACACTTAATGTGCTACAGGCAGCACGAGAACTTGGGATAGAAAAAATTGTTCACACATCTACGAGTGAAGTATATGGGACGGCAAAGTTCGTTCCTATTACAGAAGAACATCCGTTACAAGGACAATCCCCCTATTCAGCTAGCAAAATAGGAGCGGATCAACTGGCGTATTCATACTACAGTTCGTTTAATCTTCCAGTTTCCATTATTAGACCATTTAACACATACGGTCCACGGCAATCTGCCCGAGCAGTTATCCCTACGATTATTTCTCAAATCGCGGCAGGACAAACCAAAATTAAACTTGGCTCAGTACATCCAACGAGAGATTTTAACTATGTAAAGGATACGGTAAATGGTTTTATCTCTGTACTAGAATCAAATAAATCGATTGGTGAAGTAATTAATATTGGTAGTAATTACGAGATATCTATAGGTGAGACAGCAAGAATAATTGCTGAACTAATGGATGTCGAATTAGATATTATTACTGATGATACTCGTCTACGCCCAGAAAAAAGCGAAGTTGAGCGCCTGTGGGCAGATAACTCGAAAGCAAAGGAATTATTGGGGTGGACACCTAACTATGGCGGTGTAACTGGTTTTAAAAAAGGCTTAACAGAAACGATTGAATGGTTCTCATTGAAAGACAATTTGGCCCAATATAAGGTGGGGATGTACAACCTATGAAGCAGCCACTTCGAACCGAATCAATCATTTCGATATTGAAAGATTTTAAGCCAAAAGATATGAGTTTTCTTGCTCTACATGAGCCAAGTTTTCAGGGAAATGAATGGGTATACGTGAAAGAATGCCTCGATTCCGGTTGGGTTTCATCAGTTGGGAAATATGTAGACAAGTTTGAACAAATGCTACAGGAATACACTGGAATGAAAAGAGCTGTCGCTGTAATGAATGGCACAGCAGCTCTGCATGTTTCGCTTTTGCTAGTAGGTGTAGAGCCTGAGGACGAAATATTAATCCCTACTCTTACATTTATCGCCACTGCAAATGCTGTAGCTTACTGTGGGGCAATTCCCCACTTTGTAGATTGTCATGAGGAAACGCTAGGGCTTGACCCGCGTAAGCTTGAACTCTATTTGCAAGAAATTGCCGAAGTTCGCCCTGAGGGATGCTTTAACAAGCAGACGGGTAAGCGAATAAAAGCAGTTGTCCCTATGCACACTTTTGGGCATCCAGTAGATCTGGACTACTTATTAGAGGTGTGTGTGAAGTATCGGTTAGAGCTTGTAGAAGATGCAGCAGAGTCCCTGGGCTCCTTTTATAAAGGGAAACATACGGGACATTGGGGAAAGGTTTCAGCACTGAGTTTCAATGGAAACAAAGTAGTGACAACTGGAGGTGGGGGCGCGATCCTTACCAACGACGAAGAGTTGGGCAGGCTTGCTAAGCATCTCACAACTACAGCAAAGAAACCACATAAATGGGCGTTCGAACATGACCAGATTGGATATAACTACAGAATGCCAAATATTAATGCAGCTCTGGGGTGTGCTCAATTAGAGATGTTACCAGAGTTCATCGAGCAGAAGAGGGCTTTGGCAAAGAAATACAAAGAGGCTTTCAGTATGTTGGACGGTATAAAGCTTTTAACAGAGCCAACACATTCTAAAAGTAATTATTGGTTACATGCACTTATCCTCGATCCTGAGTATGCGCCACTTCGTGATGACATACTGACAGAGACTAATGAACAAGGGATTATGACTCGACCAGCATGGGCCTTGTTACATAAGTTACCCATGTTCTGTAATTCTCCCAAAATGGACGTTTCAATTGCGGAGAGTATTGAGCAAAGAATGATAAACATTCCAAGTAGTCCTTATTTGGGGGCAAACAATGTCTAAGCGAAAAATTTGTATTGTTACTGGAACACGTGCTGAATACGGATTGTTATATTGGTTAATGAAAGAAATAAATGATGACTCTGATCTTGAACTGCAAATCATTGCAACGGGATCACACCTATCGCCAGAATTCGGAATGACCTATAAACAAATTGAAAATGATGGCTTTGTGATAAACGAAAAGCTAGAAATGCTTTTGTCTAGCGATTCACCAGTAGGTATTACCAAATCTCTTGGATTAGCAACAATAGGATTTGCTGAAGCTCTTGAGAGGTTGAAACCAGATGTAATCGTTATTTTGGGAGACCGCTATGAGGCTCTGGCAGTAGCACAAGCCGCATTAATTGCACGTATTCCCGTCGCACATATCTCTGGAGGGGAAACTACTGAAGGAGTCATTGACGAAGCGATCAGGCACGCAATCACAAAGATGGCTCATTTTCATTTTGTAGGAGCTGATGAATACAAGCGAAGAGTGGTTCAATTAGGGGAACAGCCCGACCGAGTGTTTAATTATGGAGATGTTGGGCTTGATAACATTAACAGATTGAAGCTGCTAAACCAAACCGAGTTGGAAGAGAGTCTAGGTTTCCCTTTAGGTGCTCTGAATTTTCTTGTCACCTATCATCCTGAATCTTTAAGTCATATTGATCCTGTTATGGCAGTGCACGCACTTTTTGAAGCGATGGATGCTTTTCCAGAGGCAAAAGTGATTATTACGAAACCAAATGCGGATACTGGTAGCAGGGGCATTTTGCAAATGATTGATAAGTATGCTGCCAATCAACCTGAGCGAGTATTTGCATTTACGTCCCTCGGTCAAGTCCGTTATTTGAGTACGATGAAATATTGTAATGTGGTTATTGGAAATTCATCGAGTGGCATCGTAGAAGCGCCAATATTAAAAAAGCCCACAGTCAACATAGGCAATAGACAAAGTGGTCGATTGAAAGCAGCATCTATTATCGATTGTGGAGGGACAGCTCAAGAAATAAAATCTGCAATTGAGAAATCATTGTCGGATGGATTTCAGGATCGGGTGTCTAAGGTCACATCGTTATATGGAGAGGGAAATACTGCAGAGAAAATAAAGCATGTTTTAAAACATGCAGATATTCATTCTGTGATTGTTAAGAAGTTTTACGACATTATCTTTTAATTTCTGTGATTGAAAAATGAGGGGATTCAGATGGGGATAAAAATTGGGGGAGAATTTGAGCTATCCGTGGACGTATTAAAAGAATCCCCGAAAAACTATAACATGCTTTCTCTAAAAAAAGAGAAGTATATTTCAGTTGATACTGGAAGATCGGCTCTATATGTTGCATTACAAGAGATAATAAAGAAGGTTAGAAAAAGAGAAGCATGGATACCCATGTTTTGCTGTGATTCGGTTGTAGCTCCATTTATTCAGTTGGGCTTTACCGTAAATTACTATTCGATGGGAGATGATTTACGCTCCCCTAGTAAATTGCCGAATTCATTGGAAGATATAACGTTTTTATTCATTAATTATTTTGGAAAAAAAAATGAGACGATCATTGAGTGGTTGGAGCATAACAGGAAAAAGAGCACCGTCGTAATTGAAGATAATGTACAAGCAGTTTTAAGTGATAATGTAGGTAACAATGGGGATTATGTGATATATAGTCTCCGGAAGTATCTCCCTCAACCGGATGGCGCATTGTTGGCGTATAACGGAGAAACTATTTCTCCACAATTATTGGAACCGAACGAGCAATTTATATCAGAAAAAGTGATTGGAAAGCTATTAAGAGGGGCCGACGCCGACGCAGAAACTTTTTTAAAACTCTTCTCGAGTAGCGAAGAGAGTGTGGATGGTCAAATAAAGCCACGGATGATGTCTGTATTTTCTCGATTTCTGTTTGATCGAGTGAATTTGGCGCAAGTAAAGCAGGTAAGAAGAGATAATTGGACCTACATTCAGACTTCTATTAAGGCATTAAAAGGTAATCCAAATATGCTCCACCCTTTATACGATGAGTTAGAGAGTGAAGAGGTCCCACTGGGGTATCCGATCGTTGTAAAAAACCAGAAACGAGACCAACTAAAACACTATCTTGCTTCCTATGATATCTTTTGTCCAGTCCATTGGCCGATTCCTATGAATAGAAGCCGGTCAATAGAGAATTACACAGATTATCAGCTCAGTACCTCGATTCTTACACTACCTATTGATCAAAGGCTATCGAGGAAAGAGATACAATATATGGTTGACAAAATAAGTGAATTTTACGGGGAGATAACAAATACATGAAAACCGACAATGTATTTATCATCGCAGAAGCAGGTGTAAATCATAATGGCTCACTAGAAATGGCAAAAAAGTTGATTGATGCCGCAGCAGAAGCGGGAGCCGATGCCGTGAAATTTCAAACATTTAAATCGAATCAAGTGATAAGTAAATTTGCCGAGAAAGCAGCGTACCAAAAACAAACAACCGGGAATGAAGAAAGCCAACTAGAAATGGTCAAAAAACTAGAGTTGGATGAGGCGGCTCATCATGAACTTAGAGGGTATTGTGTGCAAAGGGACATTGAGTTTCTGTCTACTCCATTTGATTTGGAAAGTGTAGATCTACTTGTTGAAAAAATGGGAGTATCTTTGCTAAAAGTACCTTCCGGTGAAATAACCAACGGTCCTCTCTTGTTAAAAGTGGCTCAAACGGGATTACCTGTTATTTTATCGACAGGAATGGCAGTTTTGGGCGAAATAGAGCAAGCGTTGGGGGTACTTGCTTTTGGATATTTATACCCTGATGGAAAACCAAGTATTCATGCATGTCAAGCAGCCTATACGAGTAATGCTGGTAGACAGATTTTAAAGGAAAAAGTAATGTTGCTTCATTGTACAACGGAATATCCGGCTCCTCTGGAAGACGTTAATCTTCTGGCTATGGACACTATGCGAGCAGCTTTTGGGCTACCGGTCGGTTACTCAGACCACACGGAAGGTATTGTTGTACCAATTGCTGCTGTAGCTCGAGGCGCAAATATTATAGAAAAACACTTCACACTTGATAAAAATTTGCCGGGTCCAGATCATAAAGCGTCATTAGAACCAGGCGAATTACGAGAAATGGTTCAAGCAATTAGACAGGTTGAAAAAGCTTTAGGTTCAGCTGTAAAAGCCCCATCTCCATCTGAACATAAGAATAAAGATATTGCTAGGAAAAGTCTGGTGGCAGCAGAAGATATACTGGCGGGTCAAGTATGGACAGAACAGAACCTTACTACCAAACGTCCTGGAACGGGGATCTCACCTATGCGCTTTTGGGAATTGCTTGGGAAGACTGCGGGGAAAAGCTACAAAGAGGACGAGGTACTTACAGAGTATGCAGATCACTTATAAACAAGCGACAGCTTTGTTTAATGAAATCGATCCAAAATTAAAAATTCCTTCACAGCACCCAATTTATTTACAGATCGATTGCAAAAGGGAGAAAGAAACGGTACCTACCTACTTTGTTTACGAAGAAAGTGGTTATCTATATTATCATGCTTTTCAAGTAACACCAGTGCTTGAAACAGATTATTACGATATCCAATCTCCTTATGGTTATGGAGGGCCTGTGTCCACTTCACGGGATAAAGGCTTTCTAGAGCGAGCCTGGTCTGCTTATAAGTCATGGTGCAGTCAAAATAATATCATGGCAGAGTTTATTCGTTTTCATCCTGTCGTAGGGAACTGGGAATACTATCATGGAGTTGTTCACTTTGATAGAGAGACAGTTTGGATAGATTTGCGCGAATATGATTTAGTAATTGGGTATCAATCGAAAACCAGGAATATGCTCCGTAAAGCGATAAAATGTGGTTTGACCGTAGAGTGGTACGAGAAAACAGAGTTCTTCAAATTGTTCACTCCTTTGTATGAGAATCTAATGAATCAGTTACAAGCATCTGATTTTTATAATTTCTCAGATGAATACTATGACGCTTGGATACAAAGCGATTTCGGACAGTATGCTATTTGCAAAAAGGACGGGGAGGTAGTGGCAGCAAGCGTCTTTTATTACTGCGATGACATCATGGAGTATCACTTGTCTGCATCGAATGAAATTGGTAAGAAATATGCTGCCAATACGTTACTGCTTCATGAGGCTGGCAAACGTGGCAAGGAATTAGGGTGCAAATTGCTACACTTAGGTGGAGGAACAAATAATCTGCCTGACAATGCTCTGTATAAATTTAAGGCTGGGTTTTCAAATCACCGGGGGCTATATCATATTGGTAAGTACATACATCTTCCTGACGTTTACGAGAATCTAAAGGCAGAATGGCAAGATAAAAAGGGTGAAGTTTCCAATCGTATTTTATTCTATCGTTAGGAGGAAGTTGGTCTATGAGTTGGGATCCCGTTTGGGAAGAAGTTTTTACAAAACAAGAGTGGGGAAAATACCCGGGAGAAGATACAATACGTTTCATTGCAAGAAACTTTTATAAGGCGCCTCAACGTAATGAAGTCAAAATCCTTGAAGTCGGTTGCGGACCTGGTGCAAATCTTTGGTATATTGCGAGAGAAGGTTTTCGCGTATATGGAATAGATGGTTCAGAAACTGCAGTTAAGAAAGCCGAAGAGCGCTTGAATATAGAGTGCCCCCAATGGCAGGGAGAAGTACGAGTGGGGGATTTTTCAAAGCTACCCTATCCAGATCAATATTTTGATGCTGTTATTGATAATGAAGCTATCTATTGCAATTCTTTTGATGATTCAGTGGGTATTTACCAAGAAATATCAAGAGTAACTAAAAAAGGTGGTAAATTGTTTTCTCGTACATTTGCTGCAGGATGCTGGGGAGACGGAACCGGACAAAAAGTGGGGCACAATGCCTATCTTGTAAGTGAAGGGCCTCTATATCAGAAGGGCTACTCACGTTTTACAACGCTTGAGGAAATACCAGAGCTAATATCGGGTTTTAAAATCTCTGAAATCCAGCTCCTTTCTAGAAAGGTAATCGGCGAATTTTCTGTTGAGAGGGATATTAAAGAGTGGATTATCAGCGGAGAAAAAGAGTAGTCGCTGAAATTCTTTCATAAAGAGAGGGTTGATTTTTCATGAATGATTGGACGAATATACTTATCAGCCCTACGACTCCGATATTAAAGGCAATTGAGATCATCGACGCAGGTGCAAGACAATTGGCATTGGTCGTCGATGACGATAATCGTTTACTGGGGACAGTTACTGATGGGGACATTCGCAGGGGACTACTTAAAGGAAAATTGTTGAATGATCCAGTTGAGGGAGTCATGAACTCTTATCCGACTGTTGCATCACCCTATGATACTCGTGAAAATATCTTAGCGTTGATGAAGGTAAGGCAGCTACACCAAATTCCCGTTGTGGACGATGATGGGCGAGTAATTCATGTAGAGATGTTGAACGATTTATTACGTCCGATCTTAAAAGATAACTGGATAGTATTAATGGCAGGGGGGCAAGGGACACGATTACAGCCACTTACATACGATTGTCCCAAACCACTTTTAAAAGTAGGTAATAAACCGTTATTGGAGACTATCTTATTAAATTTTATTGAGCATGGGTTCCATAAATTTTATATATCTGTAAATTATAAAGCGGAAATGATTCAAGAATATTTTGGTGACGGTTCTCGTTGGAATGTCACTATAAAATATTTGAACGAAGAAAAGTCGCTAGGGACGGCAGGAGCGCTTAGTTTATTACCGGAAAAACCTACATTACCTCTACTTGTTATGAATGGAGATTTATTAACCAAAATAAATTTTGAACAATTACTTGATTTCCATATTGCATATCAAGCTAAGGGAACCATGTGTGTTAGAGAATATGATTTTCAAGTCCCATATGGAGTAGTAAAGGTAGATAAGCAACGGATGGTAGGGATTGAAGAAAAGCCAGTTCAACGCTTTTTTGTCAATGCGGGAATTTATGTGCTAGATCCATCTGTAATCGAGATGATTCCCTCTAATGAGTTTTTTGATATGCCAAGTTTGTTCGATAAGTTTCTTCTGGAAGAACAACAGACGATCGTTTTCCCCATACGTGAATATTGGCTTGATATCGGCAGATTATCTGATTTTGAACGGGCGAATGTCGAATTTGCGGAGGTATTCGGATGATCCGCGGGAAAAAAGTATTGGCAGTAATTCCAGCTAGAGGTGGTTCTAAAGGGGTTCCCCGTAAAAACATCAAGCCTCTTGGCAGTAAACCGCTTGTTGCGTGGACGATCGACGAAGCTAAAAAGTCAGCATATATAGATCGGCTAATTGTATCGACTGACGATGAGGAGATTGCTGAGGTTGCGATGAAATATGGGGGTGAAGTACCATACATGCGTCCAACTGAGTTGGCACAGGATAATACGTCAGGTTTAGCTCCTGTTCTTCATGCGTTGAAGATGATACCTGGCTATGACTATGTAGTACTATTGCAGCCAACCTCCCCTCTTCGAACCGTAGGAGATATAGATGGAAGTATTGAGAAGTGCATAGATTTAGTAGCAAATGCTTGTGTAACGGTAACTCTATCAGATAAGCCCCCTTATTGGATGTATCAATTGCATGCAGAGGACCGATTAAAGCCAGTAATAGAGCCAGATCAACAAATTATGAGAAGACAGGACGCGCCAGATGTTTATGTTTTGAATGGTGCTGTATATGTTGCTCAAACAGATTGGTTCCTTCAGCAGCAAACATTCCTTAATGAGGAAACAATCGGCTATGTCATGCCGAAAAATCGATCACATGATATCGATACACATTTGGATTTTTTGTTGGTGGAGGAAGTTTTAAAGCAGGAGAAATTCAGTGAAATGCAATGAATAGTAAATCCTCAACTAAATTATTCCGATAAAACTAGTAAAGGAATATTTTGGGGAGGGTATAGCGTGAGTATCAGTGGAAACAACTCGATCGGACCTAACTTGTTAGGGTATGCTGATAAACTATCTACTTCTTCTGGAACAAAAGAGATTGGTGTGGGAAGTGAAGCCGTCCCTGGCAATCCGGCTGTGAAGAGGGAGTCACGTGAGAGTATTGAAAAAGAGTTGGAAAACCTTAATAAATTCCTCCAATCGGGAAGTACCCATCTTAAATTTACATTGCATGAGAAATTGAATGAATACTACGTTCAGGTGTTGGACGGAAATAATAAGGTAGTACGTGAAATTCCATCTAAAAAAATCATGGACATGGTTGCGAATATGTACGAGACACTGGGCATTATTGTTGATGAAAAAAGGTAGGAGGGATTACTATGGGGATTCGTATCACTGGTATGGCCTCAGGGTTTGACACTGAGAAAATGGTTAAAGACCTAATGAAAACACAGCGAGAGCCTGTGAATCGTTTAATTAGGCAAAAGTCATTGACGGAATGGAAACGAGATGCATATCGGGATATTAACGCAGTGATGGCTGATTTGCAAAACACAGTGAACAGTATCCGATATACAGCAAACTTTAATAAAAAGATAGCAAGTTCAGAGAATGATGCCATTGTATCTGCAAAAGCTACGGGTTCACCGAAGTCTGCTTCTTATGCAATTGAGGTAAAACAGTTGGCCAAAGCTGAAATGCCAGCGGCAGTCTCTTTATCTGTTGATTCAGCTATTACTTCCTCGGGACAAGCAATTGGCTCGGCTTTCTCCTTTTCTATTGAAGGAAAAACGATTAATGTTGCTGCTACTGATACCATTGATAATGTTATTCAACAGATTAAAGGCTCCGGTGCAGGTGTGGAGGCACAATTTATTGACAATAAGCTTGTCATTAAATCGGTATCGGGCAACAATCTGGGTGGAGATAATGAGTTCGCCGTACAAGTAACAGCGGGGGACGGAAGTAAGCTAGGAATGGGCAGTACCCCGATTACATCCGGTAAAAGAATTGAAGGCCAATCGGCTATTGTGGTTATAAATGGTGTTGAACAAACTGTAACAGGAAATACAGCTAAATTTGACGGAATGGAATTCACTATTAAGCAAACCAATGTGGGTAATCCTTTGTTAGTTAGTACAAAGGAAGATGTAGATAGCATTTTTAACTCAATAAAGGGATTTGTTGATAAATACAACGCTGCAATTGAGGTTATCAACAAAAAAATATCCGAACCTAAGTATAAGGGATATCAGCCTTTACTTGATGAAGAGAAAGAAGCACTAGATGATAAAACAGCAGAAAAAATGGAGAAAATGGCAAAAAGTGGTATGTTGCTGCGTGATCCTATTTTAACAAGTGCATTGAATGAAATGCGTCGCTCGGTGAGTATGCCATTAAGTGGAACAGGGGTCAATTCTGCATTCGATACCCTCTCTGAAATTGGCATTGGTGGACCTCCTGCTGGTAAAAATGCGTATCAAGAAAATGGGAAGCTGTATATTAATGAAGAGAAGCTAAGAGATGCAATTAACAACCATGGTGATGATGTAATTAAACTTTTCACCAATTATAGTTCTTCTTCCGATTCCGCTACTAAGTATAAAGAGAGCGGTATTTCGGAACGGTTATTTGGTAATCTCACGAAGGTAATAAAAGAGGTAACCAAGGAGGCAGGTAGCTCCTCTACAGCATACGACGATAGTTATCTAACCCGGAAGATTGCCAGAACTGATGAAGATATTGAGCAATGGGAAGATCGCTTAAAGGTAATTGAGGATCGTTACTATAAGCAATTCTCTGCTATGGAGAAAGCAATGTCAAAAAGCCAGTCCCAAGGCTCTTGGTTCGCACAAATGTTAGGGCAACGATAATAGGGAGTGATGCAGATGTTACAAAATGCTGCTCAAACATACCAATCTAATCAGGTAACGACCGCTACTCCTGCTGATTTGACATTGATGTTATACAATGGAGCACTTAAGTTTATTAAACAAGTTAAAGGCGCAATTGAGGATAAGGATGTAGCAAAGGCACACGAAGCATCTCTCAAAGTGCAAAATATTTTATATGAGCTGATGTCTACCTTGAATAGCGATTATACGATCTCTAAAGACTTCATTAAGCTCTATGAATATATGCTCCACCGTACGATTGAAGCAAATATGCGTAAAGATATAGAGATTCTGAGTGAAGTGGAAAGCTTATTCCTTCAGTTCCGAGACACATGGAAAGAGGCCATGCAGCTCGCGAAATCACAAGGGTAAGGAGCAAATGATGGAAAAGACAATTGAGGAACTCTTGGAACGTTTGCTTAGAGAGACTCTTCGTTTGGAAGAGATCGTGATGCAAGATGACTCGGAGCCAGAAGAGTGGTTGACTATTTTGGATGAGAGGGAAAAGCTCATTGAATCGCTGCAAGAAAAAGGGCTGGAGGATATGCTAACAGAATCCAATCGTCAACTACTTTCGAAAGTGTTTGCCATCAATCAAAGACTGTTTCCACTGATAGAGGGACACAAGCAAGAGATCCAAAAAAAATTGAATAATGTTCAACGTAGCAGGATGGTTACGAATTCTTATCAGGATGCAGGACCAACTGGTTACGGAGCGTTTTTTGACAGAAAAAAATAGGAACAAGTGGGACGTAATAGAATCCCTTTATGATAGAGAGTGAAAAGCGTCTGTCTGAAAAGATAAACGTAACGCTTTCGATCGGAGGGGATTTTCTTACGTTTAAGTAAGACTACGTTACGTCAACGTAATCTAAGAATAGTTGAGGAATGAAGACTTCAGTTTAATACAATTGTCCTATTTTGCTTACGACTAGATTTACCGATATTTGAAATAGCCGATGATGCCTGTACATAATATTTAACTTCAATGGAGTGTTATTATGCCTGATATTAAAGCACTAATACTAGCAGATACTATTGTTGACCCTATTCTGAGATTTTTGTCAGATCGTTCAACCACTCCTTTCATTGAGGCGAAGACAGGGCCTTATAATCAAGTCCAACAGATATTAATGGATCCACACCACAGTGTCTGGAAGGAAGAAAATGAACTATTAATCGTGTGGACAACCCCTGAAAGAAGTATTCCATCTTTTGAAAAAGTATTGGGTTATGAGGAATTTGAAATCAATTCGTTAATGGACGAAGTCGATTACTTTGCAAGGAATATAATAGAATCTAGTCAAAGAAGCAAACTTACTTTTGTTGTTTCTTGGTCAATGCCACCTCATTATCGAGAGATTCAGACTCTTGCATATAAACATAATGTAGGACATACCAATATATTAATGCAAATGAACCTCCGCTTAGCTCAACACTTCAGTAACTACAATCATATTGTTCTATTAGATTCTAACTATTGGTATATTTCTTTGCAAAAGAAGAGCTTTGACCATAAAATGTTCGCACTTGGGAAAATTAACTACTCTAGAGATTACTTTGAGAAAGCTGCTTATGAAATGAAGTCTGTCATTCGAGCATTTCAAGGACAAACTAAAAAGGTAATTATTTGCGATTTGGATAATACTCTTTGGGGAGGTATTATCGGAGATGATGGGATTGATAATATTAATTTAGGTGGAATTAATCCCATTGGAGAGAGCTTCATTCAATTCCAAAAGGAATTAAAAAAACTTAGAGAACGTGGAATTTTACTTGCCATAAGCAGTAAAAATGATGAGAGCATTGCAAAAGATATGATAGAGAATCATCCGGAAATGATATTGAGAATGTTCGACTTTTCTTCTTATCGGATTAATTGGAAGGATAAGGCGGAGAATATCGCAGAAATGGTAAACGAATTGAATATTGGTCTGCAGTCTGTTGTTTTTTTAGATGATAATCCTACTGAAAGAGAAAGAGTAAAGCAGGCATTCCCAGAGATATATACTCCTGATTTACCTGAGGATTATACGGCGTATCCAACATTTATTCGTATGCTTGATTGTTTTGAAACTATTGAAATTACTCGTGAAGACAGAGTTAGAACAGAAATGTATCAAAAAGAATCTGAACGAAAAATAAGTCTTTCAAATGCGTCATCAATAGATGATTGGTTAAAATCTTTGGATATTATCGTTAAAGTACTTCCGTTAGAGAAAAATCTATTGACACGTGCAGTCCAGCTTTTGAATAAAACTAACCAATTCAATATGGCTACGAATCGATACACAGAAGATGAGTACTGGAATTGGAGCAGTTTTGATCAAAATCAAGTATATGTGTTCCAAGTGCAAGATAAATTCGGCGATTCTGGAATAACTGCCTTAATAAGCTTTTCAGTATCCAATAATCAAGCGGAAATTGTTGACTTCGTCATGAGTTGTAGAGTAATGGGGAAAAAAATAGAAGAGGCATTGTTATTCAATGTCTTGTCTAAAATTAAGAAAATGAATATTGACTCAGTAAGGGCTAGGTATCAGAAAACAGACAAAAACCAACCATTCTTTGATTTTATTAAGGATAAGTATACTGATTCATCTGATTACCTATTAGACATGAATAAAGTACCAAGTCCAGATTTTATCAATGTAATTAATGAGGTGCAAAATTAATGGATGATTTCACCAAGGTACAAAATATGGTTGCTACACTCTTTGAAGCTCCTTTAGAAAGTGTTACTTTACAATCAAGCAAGGATGATTTTGTATTGTGGGATTCGCTTAACCACTTAAATCTTATTATGGAAATTGAGTCTGAATTTAATGTCTCGATAGGTATTGAGGAAATTGCTGAAATCCGGACAATTCAGGGAATTATGGATCTCCTTAAAAGACATAGGAATAAGTAAGGAGAGAAATTTTATGGTTAATGCAAACTTTTTTGGACCTTCTGCCACCTTTCATCATGTTGGGCTGGCTATATCTAATACACAACAATCTCTGATTGGTAACTTAAACATGGTTGAAGATTCAATTCAACGTGTAAAAGTTGGCTTTATGAACATTGGAGATTGTCATGTTGAAGTAATACAACCAACTACTGAAGACTCTCCTGTACAGAACAGCATTAAAAAGGGCAATAAGTTGGTCCATCTTTGTTTTGAAGTTGATGATATTGATGACGGATTACTCCACACAATTTCTCATAAATTCAAGGTGATTCAAAATCCTACCCCAGCTGTAGCGTTTGGAGGCCGAAAAATCGCTTGGGTATTCCATCCAGTATGGGGATTATTCGAACTATTAGAAAGGAAGCCTTCCATTGAAGATCATTCCGTATGAGGATAGCTTTTTTGATCCGTTAGTTCAATTTCTCAAGAAAAATTGGGCAGTTCAGCACGCTATATATGACAAGTCACTTTTTAATTGGCAGTATCGGATAAAGGAAGAGGAAGCAACAGATTCTTTTCTTGTACTAAAGGAAGAGAAAATAATAGGGTTTTTAGGAAATATCCCGAGCTTTTATGACGTAGATGGAACAGTACAAAAGGGTGCTGGTCTGACTATGTGGGTAATAGATGAAGAGTATAGAAACAGTGGGCTAGGTATATTACTTTTAAAAGAAACGGAAAAGAAAAAGCAGGTTACATTTACTCTTGGCTGTAATTTAAATGTGGTTCCGATGTACAAAAGAATGGGATACTCCTATTCAGAAAATCTTAATCGGTATGTATTACCGTTGAATTCCGATAAATACAAGTTGCTACTTCAAGAACAGGTAAATACAGAGGAGATAGATCAGTGGGTTAATGAAATCTCAGAAAATTTCTCTGCTGAAAAGACACAGACACCCAATACTGAAATAAGGGTAGAAGACTTAGAGGCTCTGTATAAAAGAAGTATTATAGGAGAGTTTCGTTTTTCTCAACATAGAAATGCTTCTTTTTGGGATTGGCGTTATAAGAACAGTAATGGATTTAAATATTTATATTTCGGAAATGAACATCAGGGTGTTGCAGTAATTAGGATAGATCGAGTCTATTCTCCGAATGACACAGAAATTCATGGTACAAAAATTTTACGTATCATTGAATTAATTCCGGCCAATAAAGAGGTTTGGAGTGGCTTTACAGATCCAGATTTCATAAAAATTTTAGGTGGAATATTGAACTGGGCAAGAGATATGGGATGTGTAGCAGCCGATTTTCAAATTAGTACGAATCGGTTGGAACATTTA
This sequence comes from Brevibacillus porteri, assembly GCF_003013475.1. Lineage (GTDB taxonomy): Bacteria > Bacillota > Bacilli > Brevibacillales > Brevibacillaceae > Brevibacillus > Brevibacillus porteri. The sequence goes on along the minus strand of NZ_PXZO01000033.1, from coordinate 59,134 downwards.
CTGCTTAAGGTTGGTTTTAGAAAACAGAACTATGACTATACTCCCGCATTAAACGGTTTGGCAGGTCTGTTTCAACCATTTCGTTATAAGGTCAACCCAATAAACTTCACTTGGAAAGTGAGAAATGAATTGGGAGAAACCCTTAATTTCGACATTAACGATACTTATTTTGTTAAATCAGATTGTGACATGGATAGGCCAAATATCTGGCCCTTACCTAGTGAATGGAGTGAAGAATGATTATCTGGGGTGAAATATGGATTTTGCTGTAATGTATCACTATGTACGTCCAAGGAGTGGATGGAACGGTATTTTTCCATTACTACCAGAGGAATTTGAAAAACAGATTGATCTAATCAGTAAAACACACAACATAGTCCACCTTGACGAATTAAATAAAAAGTCAGTAAAACCTCAGTGCGTTCTTACTTTTGATGATGGAACTAGAGATCAATATGTTTATGCTTACGATATTTTGAAAAAAAAGGGTATACCTGCGTACTTTACAGTTATGTCAGGTCCTATGTTAACTGGCATTATCCCCGTTTTTCATCTAGTTCATGTGATTCTTTCTTTTAAGACTGACGAAGAAATTTGGGAGTTACTTTCTTCTCGATATGATGTTTCTAATGTGGAAGAAGAGAGCAGTATATATCATTATGAACCAAATAGGTTAAGAAGGTTCAATAAGTATGTTTTGAATTTTATGTTATCGCAGTCAGAATCAAGGGAAGTATTAGAATCTATTTTTAAGACTATTTTCCCGGATAGCTTATCATTCATTAAAAATTTTTACTTGAATGTAGGAGATTTGAAGGAAATGTCTCAATCAGGGATGGCTATAGGAGTGCATTGCCACCATCATGCACCTTACAATGGAAATCCACATGAATTTTATAAGAATGAAATTATGCCTTGCAAGGCATTTTTAAAGGAGACATTGGGTATTAATTCTCAATGGTATACTCCGGCCTTTGGAGGTGGGAAAATGCACGAAAGAATGAGAAATGAAATAACTCCGATATTACGAGAAAACGGTTTTAGAAAAGGATTTACAGTTAATCCAGGATTGATGAACGGAAATGATGGGTTCTGGATAGATAGAATTGACTGCGTGCAATTACCACCTAGTAGATCTAGTAGTATTAATACCGTAATAGAACAATATACTACCAATGTATAAAGGAGACGATACAAGATGAATAAAATAGAGTTTCTTCAAAGATATGCTGAGGATGAAAAACAGACTCGACTGGAATTGCTAGATTTATTTATAAATAGCCCAATCCCCAAAAATGAAATGATCGATCATATGGCGTTATATACTCATAGACAAATGTTATCACACATACTATTTATAAATGATATTTTTCAGCAGATTTTAAATGTAAATGGTGTGATTATGGAATTTGGTGTTCGCTGGGGAACCAACCTTGCAATCTATGAGGCGTTAAGGGGCATATATGAACCATATAACTACACTAGAAAAATTGTAGGGTTTGATACATTTGAAGGCTTTCCATCTGTAAATGAAAAAGATGGCACTGACAGTATCATTAAAAAAGGTGCCTATGCTGTTACCGAAGGATATGAGGAGTACTTAGAAAATTTATTATTCACAAGGCAAAAATTAAGCCCCTTAAATCATATTAACAAATTCGAATTGGTTAAAGGTGATGCTACTCAAACTTTAAAGAAGTATCTGGAGGAACATCCGGAGACCATTATCTCATTGGCGTACTTTGATTTTGATATATATGAGCCAACAAAAGCGTGTCTGGAACTAATTATGGAGCGTGTTACAAAAGGAAGTATTATTGCTTTTGATGAGCTTAACTACCCTGCTTTCCCAGGAGAAACTCTGGCATTACTTGAGGTATTGGGTATAAACAAGTATCAAATTAGAAGATCAAAATTTGCTACTGTACCTTCATATATTATTATTGAGTAGACAATGATTTTAATATAATTGGTGTAGTAAAGTATCTCGTAATACAAAAACAAACGTGTATTAAGGGCGACAGGTATTACCTTTATACACGTTTGTTTTATATAAGTGGTTTCTGTAAAATAATTGATGTCAAAAGAGTAGATTAAGGCTTACTCCCCAAAGGATTTTATTTCTCTCCACCAACGAGTCGAGGATTCGCTTCGCCTTTTTTCCCCTTGACTCTGTTCAGCCCATTTAATCGTGTATTGATTTATTTGTATAGTAAGGGAATACCGGAAGTGTAATTGAAAAGATAGTTACGAGTTTTCGTTTGATAGGATTTAACTGTAACTCATCAGATTTTTCAAAGGGCTTATTTTTCATCACATAATCAAATAGAGTTAGTAAATCTACGTCCAAACCATGATTTATTGATTGAAAGGTGATCCCATCAAGCTTTTCTTCAGAAATTTCATGGTATGTACAATTCTTCAGTGATTTGCAAAACTGTTGTTTATTAATATGACTAATTAAAGTGTCAATAGTACCATGGAAAGATTGTATCTCACAGAAATTATTAAACTTCTTGTAAAGAGTAGGTAAGTGAAGGATTTCTGGATCGTTATCAATTGCAGAAGCAGTGTAATAGAGTGGCCATAAATAATCGTTATTCTAGGGTTAAACTTTAAGTTATTAACTTTAAGAATTTGGATGACGTAGCAAATGGCAGTAATGTTATTCAGGGCTTACATTATTCCCATATCATTAAAATTTTCCATACTTTCGTTTGGTTTTTTATATGCAGCCACTCCGATATGATATTTGCTTGTTATGTCTAAGAATAGCGATGGATTAAAAACTTCATTATAGATCATTTTAATTTCATCTGGAGTAAACACCAGCTCCATATCTTGCGGGGTAAGGTTTAATTGTAGTGATTGATAACTTTGCATGAGCTCTTGTCCAAAATAATCACATTGTACTGTAACAAGGTTATATTGATCTGCAAACTCTCTCCACATTTTCTTATAGCCATTCAAATTAGTATTACCACTAAATCCTGCTATTAGTAGCAATAAACCGGTATCTGGATTTATTCCAGCCTCTGGTTCGGAAAATTGAAATTATACGTTCTTTCACTATAATTGTTGTAGATGTTAGGGTGTGCAGACTAATTCACCTGGTAATCCTTTGCCAAAATGAATACTCCTATTTTTAAATATAAAGAAAGACCGGAGTAACCCGGTCTAGAGGCTTAAGCTTTAATATCCAATACTTTCCCTAACGTTGGATGACTTGCCTGAGCCGCTTGAACATTTTGCTGCGTCTTAGCAAAACCCTCCAACATGATGGAAGCCTGCGCTTGCGCAGTCTCCTGCACTTGCTTCGTCAAACTAATAGTAACAGCTTGTTTTAATTGTACGGCATTCACAGATGATCACCTCTTTGCTAGAATTACTTTCTTTATCATTATCGACATTTTCTATACCAAGCTTCACTATAACCATGACTCTATTCTCTCATCTTTTTTCCACCATCTGCTATACTTTAAGAACATCTTGTTGAAAAACTAGGAAGGTGAATCACTTTTGTCCACAAAACGCCGCTCACTCGTCTTAATCGGAGCCGTCCTCCTCATCTTCATACACGCGGTCTACCTAAACGGAACCTTATCGGACCTCCTCAACGTAACCGCTATCGAGCTAGTCGCGCTCTCCGTAGTCATGTCCTATGCAGTGAAACGCAAGCATCTCGACTTGAAAAAAATCTGGCATCTCCTCATCCACGGCCGACAAAGCAACGTCGAAGAAACGATCAAGCGCTTCTACTACTACGCGCTCGTCCAGAAGGAGCAGGGCTATATCGCGCTCGAAAAGGAGCTCCAGCAAGAAACCGATACCTTTGTCCAACGCGGCAGTCTGCTGGCGATCGAGGGTGTTCCTGAAGAAGAGCTGCGCCTGATCCTGGAGAACGAGCTCAAGGGCGAGCAGTATCGCTACCAACAGTCAGCAGGATTCTTCCGCCTCATCAGCTTGTTGGCGCCAGGGATGGGTCTGGTCGGTACGCTTCTGGGGATGACGGGTGTACTGAAGTCGCTCGAAGACATGGCCTTGACCGGACACAGTCTGAGCGCAGCGGTCGTAGCGACGTTGTATGGCGCGCTCTTGGCGAACTTGTTCGCGCTGCCATGCTACTATCGCCTGATGGATCTGTACGACCGGGAAATGTTTGAAAAGCGTCTTTTCATCGAAGGATGCATTGGTCTCCAGCGCATGGAGACACCACGCTTGTTGTTTGAAAAGCTGAACTCATTCTTGCCAGGTGACCAAAAGCTGGTGCTGATTAAAGAGGCAGGCAGCATGAAGGGCACGATTGAAAGGCAGGACCGCTATGCATGACGAACGGTTATACGACGAAAAAGAGCTAGAGAAAAGCTGGCTGCTTAGCTACAGTGACCTGATTACGCTGTTGTTCGTGATCGTGATTATTATCGCGGCGACGCAGACGAAGAGCATTCAGACACAAAAAGAAGAGGTCCAAAAGGAAAAAGCGAGCTTGGAGCAGGTGCATGAGAGTCTCGACCTGCTCAATCTGCAAAAGCTGGAGCTGCAGCGAGAGGTCTACAAATTGGAGGCTCGCCAGAAGGAGCTCAAAGGCGAAAAAGAAGAAGGCTCCGAAGACACCGTAAACGTGCCAAAGCCGCCAATGGGCATGTCTGACTCGAGTGAGCGCGATATGGAGACGGTGCGCAACCAGCTATCCTCTGCTTTGGCTGAGCTGAATCTTGACTACGAGGAGACCGAAGAAGGCCTGCGTATCCGTTTGCCGGAAACGATCCTGTTTACGAGTGGTTCGGCAGACCTACGGGCCCAAGGGAAGCAAGTCGTCGGGACAGTAGCAGGGGTGTTGAAGCGTTTCGAGCACAAGGTGCGAATCGAGGGCTATACAGATGATGTACCGATATCGCGCAGTTCCTACCAATCCAACTGGGAGCTATCCTCGGCGCGCGCGATCTCTGTCATGCGTGAAATGGTGGATGCTCACTCCTTACCAGCGTCTCGCTTTACAGTGGCAGGCTTGGGCGAATACAAACCGCTTGTGGACAACTCCAACGCGGAGAACCGTGCGAAGAATCGCCGGGTAGAGGTCGTGATTTTGGCAGAAAAAGAATAATTCATTATTTTCAGATAAAAGCAGGATTTTTATATGCAGGATAGAACTATATCCCGTATATATGAATCCTGTTTTTTTGCTGCTATACCTACTTATTCTCCCTGTTCGTTTCCCTTACTTTCGTACCAAAGTGGCAGAATATACAGGAAAATAGTTATACCCAGCTTGTGCACAAGGTCATGTGGATAATGTGGATAACTCTGTGGAGAACGCAAAAAAACCGTGATTTCCATGTGGACATTGCTGGGGACAAAATGGGCAGATAGAGAGACACAAGGGGGATTTCGAAATGCGTATCGGGACAAATTGGTTCAAATCGCTCGCGTTGGTCGTCGGTGTGGGGGTACTCCTCGCAGGCTGTGGATCGGGTGGTCAGCAAACGTCTGGCAGTGGCGGAGCAAGTGGTGGTTCGGGTGACAAGGTGTACGTAGTCGGTACAGATGCGGCATATCCACCGTTCCAAATGCTTGAGGCTGACAAGATTAGTGGGCATGACATTGATGTGATGAACGCGATCGCGGATGCTGGCGGATTCAAGATCGAGTGGAAAAACACCGGGTGGGACCCGCTTTTTGATGGACTGGACAAAGGGACGGTTGATATTGGGATCTCGTCCATCACGATCACGGAGAAGCGTAAGGAGAAATACGATTTTTCGGACTCATACTTTGAAGCAAACCAACTCATTCTGGTAGCGGAAGATTCGCCAGTGACGAAGCTGGCAGATTTGAAAGGCAAGAAGATCGGGGTCCAAGCTGCAACTACGGGTGAAGAAGTGGTCAAAAAAGCGTTTGGAGATACGTACGAAGGCTTGAAAGGCTATGACGACATGCCATCCTCCGTCGATGACTTCTTTAATGGTCGAGTAGATGCAGTGATTGGCGACAATGGCGTTTTGTCCTACTACGTGAATAAAGTTAAAGATAAGAAGTTTAAGCTGATTAAAGATGATTCCTTTGAAAAGGAATTTTACGGAATTATCGTGAAAAAGGGTAATACCGATGCGATGAACAAAATCAACGACGGATTGAAAAAGATAAAAGAAAATGGAAAGCTGCAGGAAATTTACACCCAGTACTTTGGCAATAAGTAGGCAGCAAAATGGCCGGGTGCGTCTCTACGACGTAGCCGGCGTTTGTTCGCAACAGGGCTTGCTGACATGAAGAAGGGAGGATTAGCCATTGGACTGGAGTGTCATCTACGACTATCGTGAACTGTTTATCCGCGGCATTATTAATACGATTTTACTGACCGCAGTGGCTACGGTTTGTGGAACATTTTTGGGGTTGTTTATCAGCTTGGGGAAAATGTCCTCCAAGCGAATGATACGGTGGACCTGTTCAATTTACGTAGAGCTGTTTCGGGGAACCCCGATGCTGGTCCAAATTTTGCTGATCCATTTTGCGGTGATTCCGTCGATTTGGGGTATTCTGTATCCGGGAGCGAGCAGCCCGGAAGCGATTTATTCAGGCTTCGTGGCGCTTTCGCTCAATGCGGCTGCCTATATGGCGGAAATCTTTCGGGCTGGCATCCAATCCATTGATCCGGGGCAAATGGAAGCGGCACGATCACTTGGCATGAACAAGGGCCTTGCCATGCGCCAAATTATACTTCCACAAGCGTTTACACGAATGCTGCCCGCAATCGGAAATGAGTTTATTGCTCTTTTAAAAGATTCATCCCTTCTGGCAGTAATCGCGACACCGGAATTAAACTACGCAGCCATGAACGTGGCGAAAAGTACATTTGAGCGCTACCCCCCGTATTTAACAGAGGCGGCGGTTTACCTGGTCCTTACGTTGTTCTTGTCCCGTGTAGTCGTGAGAGGACTAGAGAAAAAATATTCCACACGGTGATGACGTATTCGTCCATTTTGCGGCGATTCAGTCGGATGGGTTTCGTTCGTTAAATGAGGGACAGGCCGTAGAATTCGACATGGTGGAAGGGGAACATGGTCCACAAGCGGCGAACGTCGTGAAGATTAAACGAAACAATAGCAAAATCCCCCTGGTTCCTTGATAGGACAGGGGGATTCGTTTTTTCCACGTGTTTAACTGATCATTCTTTGAATGCGTAGGGAACGCTGCAGTCTCAGGTCTATAAAATCATTACCTCTTCGAACGAGAGGGCGCATAGGCTCATCAGTATGAATCATAATGATTTCGACGTGGTCGCCATTGCTCAAAAGCGCATGGGAACCAATGTAAAGTAAGATAATGTAATGGATAAAACGAGACACAATCATCGGATTTAATTGACCTGAACAAGCTAACTCCCACAGAACATTCGCTGCTTCAAAGGGAGAGGTTCCCTTCCGATACACGCGATCTGTGCATATGGCATCAAATACGTCTGCGACACTGATGATTTGGCATTCAAAAGGGATGCCATCTTTTTTTCGTCCGAGGGGATATCCACTTCCATCCCAACGTTCGTGGTGCATCAGAGCGCATTGTGCCAGCAAGTTGTCGGCATCGTCCATGGTGCGCAGGAGCTCGTAGCCATAAACGGTATGCTTTTTCATAATCGTATACTCTTCGTCTGTCAAACGCTCTGGCTTGGACAGCAGCTCATCGGGAATTTTCATCTTGCCGATGTCATGGAGAAGACCTGCAAGGCCCAAAAAATGAACATCACGTTGCGGCAATCCTATAATTTTTCCTATTAAGGCTGCCACGATACCTACATGCAGGGAGTGGCGATACGTATAACTTTCTGTTCCTTCATTCAAATAAATAAAGCGCAGAAATCTCATGTGATGAAGAACTTGATCGAGCATAGGATGAACAGCGTCGCTAAATTGTTGCAGTCGGGGGGTATCCCCATTTGCGAGCTGGTTAAATAAATACTCGGTTTTTTGTACGGCCACCATATAGGCCTTTGCAGCATCTGCCTCACTCCAATGAAGGAGAGGAAAAGGCATTTCGGGTGCTTCCGAGTCAGTAGTAACGTGTACGGCTTCCACCTGGTGAGCCTCTAGCAGTCGTATATCAGTTAGATGAAGGGTTGCACCAGCGGGTAATAAAAGCAGGCCGTACTCATTGTAGACGTCTTGAGCGAGCGTTGTTCCGATAAGTGAATGGGAAGGTTTTACCTCGGCCATGAGGATTCCTCCAGTGCGATGTACGACCGCGATATAGGATGGGATGACTACCTCAACTATTATAGCATAGGGAATCTAGTAAGTATTGGTAAAAAAATGTCGGATATTGATGGTTTGTAAAAGATTTGCAAAGATTTTTTTAAGCTGAGTAGAAGGATTATTTACAGAGGCGGCGAATAAGTATGTATAGACGGAAGGAGGTTGGAACCATGAAATTTAACATTCGTGGAGAAAACATTCAAGTCACCGCTGCCCTTAGAGAATATGTCGAAAAGAAAGTCGGCCGTCTGGAAAAATATTTTGAAACTCCACAGCCTACAGAAGTACAAGTCACCATGCATGTACATCGCGGAGAAGGCACGATCGAGGTAACTATCCCACTGAGTGGGGTCATTATCCGAGCGGAGGAAACGCACGAAGATATGTATGCTGCTATCGATCTGGTAGTAGAAAAGCTGGAACGTCAGATTCGCAAACACAAAACGAAGCTGATGCGGAAGCTTCGAGTTGATTCGACAGGAAGAATCGCACAGCGTGAGAGTCAACCAGTAGCAGTCATGATCCCGGATGTGGATGAGGATGATATGGATATAGACATCGATATCGTTCGAACCAAACGCTTCGATCTGAAGCCGATGGATGCACAGGAAGCGGTCATGCAGATGGATATGCTGGGACACAGCTTCTTCGTTTTCCAAAACAGTGACACCAATGACGTCAGTGTGGTGTATCGCCGCAATGATGGGCGTTACGGATTGATTGAACCAAAATAACGAAACTTTACACATTCTCATTCGTATAAGACTAGGGAGTTGCTATTAGCAACTCCCTTTACTTGTGTAGAGGATGCTCTATTTGATAAAATATCTTTTTAGAAAGTATTATTTTCGTAGAATCGGTATCCTTTTTTTATTATCTGGACTCATGCCGGCTTGTGCATTTTCGTTTGGCAGTATATGGAAGGGGTGTCCTTATGTTAGGACTCGTTAAAAAGATATTCGGCGACAGCAATGAACGTGAAGTAAAGAAAATGTTTAAGCGCGTAGAAAGTATCAACGCGCTGGAACCAACGATTAAGGCACTCTCGGATGACCAATTGCGTGAGAAGACAGCTGAGTTTAAGGCGCGATTGGCAAATGGAGAAGAACTGGACAAAATTTTGAATGAAGCGTTTGCCGTTGTACGTGAAGCATCGATCCGTGTACTGGGCATGCGTCACTTCGACGTCCAGATGATTGGTGGTATGGTTCTTCAGGAAGGCCGTATCTCCGAGATGAAGACGGGTGAAGGTAAAACACTGGTTGCGACACTGGCGACATACCTGAATGCTTTGATGGACAAAGGCGTCCACGTCGTTACCGTGAACGAATACTTGGCTGAGCGTGACTCGACTATCATGGGTAGGCTGTATAACTTCCTTGGACTGACAGTCGGTTTGAACAAGAATGGACTGAGCCCTGAAGAAAAACGCGAAGCATACGCGTGTGACATTACGTATGGTACGAATAACGAATTTGGCTTCGATTACCTGCGTGACAATATGGTTCTGTACAAGGAACAAATGGTGCAACGTCCACTCTTCTTCGCTATCATCGACGAGGTGGACAGCATTTTGATTGACGAAGCACGTACGCCGTTGATCATCTCCGGTTCTGCTAACAAATCGACAGAGCTGTACTACATCTGCTCGCATTTTGTGAAACGCCTGGAAGAAGAAAAAGATTTCACAATCGATGAGAAGCTGAAAATCGTCAACCTCTCGGATGAAGGCGTGAGCAAAGTCGAACAGGCATTCAACATCGACAACCTGTACGATACGGCACATATCACGTTGAACCACCACATTACGGCGGCGTTGAAGGCACAAGTGCTGTTCAAGCGCGATGTTGATTACGTAGTGCAGGAAGGCGAAGTTGTGATCGTTGACGAGTTCACCGGCCGTCTGATGGTTGGACGTCGTTACAGCGATGGCTTGCATCAAGCGATTGAAGCCAAAGAAGGTTTGCGTGTCCAAAGCGAGAGCATGACACTGGCGACCATTACCTTGCAAAACTACTTCCGTATGTACCAGAAGCTGGCCGGTATGACAGGTACAGCGAAGACGGAAGAAGAGGAGTTCAAAAAGATTTATGGTCTCGACGTCGTGGTGATTCCAACGAACAAGCCTGTGCAGCGTATTGATTCACCAGACCTTGTTTTCAAAACAGAGGCAGCCAAATATCGTGCGGTTGTAAACGACATTGTCGAGCGTCACAAAAAGGGCCAACCGATCCTGGTAGGTACCATCTCCATCGAAAACTCGGAGCGCTTGTCCCAAATGCTAAAGCAAAAAGGCGTACCGCATAACGTACTGAACGCGAAGCAGCATGAGCGCGAGGCGGAAATCGTTGCGCGTGCAGGTGTGTATGGAGCGGTTACCATTGCGACAAACATGGCGGGTCGCGGTACGGACATTCAGCTGGGCGAAGGTGTTGCAGAGCAGGGCGGTCTTCATATTATCGGTACAGAACGTCACGAGAGCCGTCGGATTGACAATCAGCTGCGTGGTCGTGCTGGTCGTCAGGGGGACCCGGGTTCATCCCAGTTCTTCCTCTCGATGCAAGATGAGCTGATGCGTCGTTTCGGTGCGGACAATATCATGAATATGATGGATCGTCTAGGTATGGAAGAGGATATGCCGATCGAGAGCCGCCTGGTTACTCGTGCGGTGGAATCTGCGCAGAAGCGTGTAGAGGGATCGAACTTCGATGCACGTAAAGGCGTTCTCCAGTACGACGACGTGATGAATCAACAGCGTCTGGTTGTCTACAAACAGCGTAAAGACATCCTGGAGCAGGAAGACCTCAGCGATGTTGCTTTGAATATGATCTACGCAGTAATGGAGCGTGCAGTGTCTCTGCATTGTCCAAAAGAAGAGGTACCAGAGGATTGGGATCTGCAAGCATTGGCCGATGCTGCCAATAATGGGTTCCTCCATGAAGAAACGATTACAGCTAAAATGCTGAAAGGCATGGAAGCAGAAGAAATTCTCGAGCTGTTGAAAGCAGAAGTCGATAAGCAGTACAAACAGCGTGAAGAAGAAATCGGCGAATCGATTCGCGAGTTTGAAAAAGTCGTCATTCTGCGTGCTGTCGACAGCAAGTGGATGGATCACATCGATGCGATGGATCAGTTGCGTCAAGGTATTCACCTGCGCGCCTACGCACAAAACGACCCGCTTCGTGAGTACCAGTTCGAAGGATACGAAATGTATCAAGGTATGCTGGCTGCTGTTCAGGAAGAAGTCGCTATGTATATCATGAAGGCCGAAGTCAGTCAAAACCTGGAGCGTCAGGATGTTATTCGCGGTCAAGGAATCGACCCGGACAACTTGCAAACTTCCGGACCATCTGATCGTCCAGATCCGGAGACCTCCGGTGATGCTGATCCGAAAAACCGTGCACAGCGTCGCGCTCAGGAGCAAGAACGCAAACGCCAAAATAAGAAACACTAAGGAATATGACAAAACATTCTTCTCGTATCGGCAAATTCGGTGCGAGGGGAATGTTTTTTTCTTGCCCATTCCTAATGCCTTGACAGTATTCGTCCTCATCTATTCTTCCTCGTCTGATATTAACGATCTATTTGTCTAACACTGGTAAATGTGATCGAACGATTCAAGTGGTAATTATCTGAAAAATAAATAGAATCGTAAGTACAACACTTTTACCAAAAATTCACGAAGACGGGGGAATGAACAAATGAGAACGTCAGTGAACGTGATGGGGATACAAACGAAGAATATTATGGAGCGCATTTCTGTTACTTTAAAAGCAGTGCTAAAGACAGGAAAAGAAAATAAAAAAGTACAGCTGATTGAAAAGGAGGAGGGGATCGAATTACCGAGAGTCATCTCTGCGCAAGACCCGGTCTTTGAGGACAAGCGACTGATAGAGGAAATTCCGGAGCCGAATTGGAATGAGGCCTTGATCGCACCGCCGAATGGAATGGTGGATCGAACGCGTGAAAGTCCGCTAGCCAAAAAATATCGAAAAACACACAACTGGAAGAGACAAGCCTTCATCAAGCAAGCTTATCAGTTGAAAGCAAGCGAAGCTCGACGTACGCATCTCCATCTGGTTGCTGTACCACAGACGGAAAATAAACAACCACATGAAATCCGAGACCTGAGATCCTCGCCATCACCACCGGTGGCAACGTGACAAAGGGTAGCGGCGAAGTCCCTTTTCTAAACGTGACATGCTGCCGTATTTGCGCATCTGGCAAATTACGTTACAATAAAACATAGCTTACGTAAAGAGAAGGTGATTCGCAACATGGCATTAATCGATATTGCGGACATCAAACAAGAGATGTCTAGCATGGCTAAGCGATTAGCGGATATCAGGGGGTCTCTTTGACCTCCCAGTAAAACAGGAACGAATCGGTGAACTGGAAGAGCGCATGCTGGCACCCGATTTTTGGGATGACAATGATGCAGCGCAGAAGACAATCAGTGAACTGAATGCCATCAAAAGCCTCGTAGAGACGATGGCCAAGCTGGATTCCCAGTACGAGGATCTCCAGGTAATGCTGGAGCTCGTCATCGAAGAAGGGGATGCGTCCCTCATTCAAGATCTGTATGACAGTACGCAGGAGCTGCGGAAGTCATTTGAGAGCTTTGAGCTGGAATTGCTTTTGAGTGATGAATACGACAAGAACAACGCCATTCTGGAGCTACATCCGGGAGCGGGTGGGACAGAGTCCCAGGATTGGGCGTCCATGCTTCTGCGCATGTATACACGTTGGGGGGATGCCAAGGGCTTCAAGGTGGAGACATTGGACTATTTGCCTGGTGATGAAGCCGGTGTAAAAAGTGTTACTCTCCTCATTAAGGGTTACAATGCGTATGGCTACCTCAAATCAGAAAAAGGGGTTCATCGTCTTGTGCGGATATCTCCGTTTGATGCCTCTGGACGTCGTCACACATCATTTGTGTCTTGCAACGTCCTGCCGGAGATCGAAGACGATAATGCGGTAGACATACGTACAGAAGACCTGAAAATCGATACGTATCGTTCCAGCGGTGCAGGTGGTCAGCATATCAACACGACTGACTCCGCTGTACGGATTACTCACTTGCCTTCTGGAATTGTGGTGACGTGTCAAACAGAACGCTCCCAGATTAAAAACCGGGAGCGTGCGATGAAGATGCTGACGGCACGACTGTTCGAGAAAAAACGGGAAGAACAAGAGAAAACGTTGGCCGCGATTCAAGGTGAACAAAAAGATATTGCATGGGGCAGCCAAATTCGTTCCTATGTCTTCCACCCATACAGTCTGGTAAAAGACCACCGGACGAATATGGAGACAGGAAACGTTCAAGCAGTCATGGATGGTGAGATTGATTCGTTTATCGATGCTTATCTACGCGCGCAGATTAATCGGTAAACGAAACAGAAGGCTTCAAGGCTTTTGGTATGGAAATCGATACGGTGGTTCCTTTGCCGACATCACTGGTGATGTTGATTGTACCGCCGTGATCGCGAATAATTTTTGAGCTTACCATTAACCCCAGGCCGGTTCCTGCTTCTTTTGTACTATAAAAAAGCTCTCCTAATCGGGGAAGTAGCTCGGCAGGGATACCTTGTCCTTGATCGCTGATTCGGATGACAACATCGGAAGAGCGCTCTACAACCTTGATTGTGAGATTCCCACCTAACGGCATGGCTTCCATGCCGTTTTTTATGATATTTATGAAGACTTGCTTGATTTGATATTCCTCACACAAAATGAGGGAAGTCACTTGCGGAAAATCAGTAAGAATAGATACATTTTTAAGAAGTGCCTGTGGTTCCAAAAGCTTAATGACAGACGAAAGCAATGGCAAAAGGCCGTTGGGAGCAAATCGCAACGCTTGCGGCTTCGCCATGATCAAAAGCTCACTGGTAATCGAAGTGATCCGGTCGATTTCGGATCGCATAATTTGCAAGTATTGCTGATTGGCGAACTCGTCCCCTTCCATGAGTTGAATAAACCCTTTCAAGGCCGTAAGTGGATTGCGAATTTCATGGGCGATTCCCGCGGCAAGCTCTCCTAGAACTGACAGCTTGTCAGAGTAACGAAGCAATTCCTCTGATTGCCGACGTTCTGTAATATCACGTGCCACAAAAACCGTGCTGAGAATATGACCGTTCGAACAAATGTCAGGTGTTCCTTTCACATCGAACAGCAACATTCTTCCGTCTGGGTGCAGGTAATGGTACTCGGCATCGAGTGTGATCTTCTGCTTCATCATTTGAGCAAAATCGCTCTTGGCGTTGGTTACTTGCTCAGGATGAATCAAGATTAAAAAATGCTGATTGATCACTTGATCAATCGTGAGACCAGTAACTGCCTGAACAGAAGGGGAAGCGTAGGTAATAATTCCATCCACATTTACAATAAAAATCAAATCCATAATGTTTTCGGATATTAACCGAAAGTTCTCTTGCATCTGGTGAAAAGCCTCTTCCATTTTCTTTTGCTGCGTGATGTTTTTGGCAATGGAATAGCGACTGATGATTTCGCCGTTTTGAAAAATGGGAAAGCTGGAAGCGATAATATCAACAACCTGCCCGTTTTTATGGATCAACTGATAATGCTTATTTTTTCTGATTCCTGCAGAGAGGATTTGTTGTTGTTTCTTACTGTCGAGATCTTCTGTAGAAGCGAGAATTTCCCAAATTTGCATGCGCAGCAATTCTTGAGAGGTGTATCCTACCAATGCTTCGCCAGCAGCGTTTACTCCTGTGAATCTTCCCTGCATGTCGAACATGAAAACAGCGTCAGGATTGTTGTGGAAGAGAGATGTATATAACTGTATCTGCGTGCCCATACCTATCCGCCTCTCTGTTGCTACTTGCTACCTTTGAATCGTTCGCTGTAGAAAGGAAAAATCCTACCAGACCAAAGTCCGTATTCATAATTATGTTATAATTCATGAAAGAACAAGGTCATGAAAAAGGAGAGAAACCGTCTATGTTGTATGCCGCATTTTTGCCAATCGTGAATCAAGAGCTGAATGCTCAAGTAAGACCTGCGCATCTTACGTATATCAATGATTTGTACAAGCAGGGAAAAGTGATCATGGCAGGACCCTTCACAGATAAGCTTGGCGGATTGGTTATTTACAAAGCGGATTCTCTGGAAGAAGCTCGCAAATTGGCTGAGGCTGATCCAGTTGTCGTGGAAGGCGCAAGGACGTTGGAGTTACGTGAATGGAGCCCGTTAGAGCTTCCTTTGTCCTAAATGTGGCTCTGGCAAGAATGAGAATTGGTAGTCGGAGGCATACTTAGCGAAGAATCCGAATAAAGGAGGGAACAGCCTTGAAACGTATTCCATTCGTTTTGATAGCGGCTGTACTCGCATTCTCGCTAAGTGCCTGTGGTACCAGCAAGCAAACACAGCCGCCAGCACAACAACCAGCGACAGAAACGCCGGCAGCCGAAAAACCAGCAACAGAAACACCTTCGACGACGCCATCCGGCAGCTATGATGCAGCAACTGCAGAAACCATGTTCAAAAATACCTGTGCAGGCTGCCACGGACAGACGCTGGAAGGGGCAGTTGGACCGAACTTGCAAAAGATCGGTAGTCAGTTGAACAAGGAGCAGATCCTGGGCATTTTGGAAAAAGGAAAAGGATCAATGCCTCCTGGTCTCGTCAAAGGAAAAGATGCAGAAAACATCGCTGCATGGTTAGCGGACAAAAAGTAAACAGGGCAACAAACCAGCGCTTGAGCAATCGGGCGCTTTTTTCTTTGGACGTAAAAAAGTTTTTTTGTTGTATTCCAAATGGATTTTTATTATTATTCATGTATAAAAATACGGAATGAGATAAAGGGGAGAGAGCATGGTTCGGGTCGGGATTGTTGGAGCAACGGGGTATGGTGGCGCGGAGTTGATCCGTCTTTTGGCTGGGCATCCGCATGTTGAGATCGCAAATTTATATTCAAGTTCATCAGAAGGAGAAAGCTTGGAAAAATCGTTTCCACATGCAGCTGGGCTCGGATTGCCGACATTGTCACCGATTGATGCAGACAGCATGAGCGGTGTGAACGATTTGATCTTCCTCGCTACGCCTGCGGGAGTAAGTAGCGGGCTGTCTCCGAAGCTGGTCGAAAAAGGCGTAAAGGTCATTGATTTATCCGGGGATTTTCGTCTGGAAAACGGTGCGGTCTACCAAAAGTGGTACAAACATGAGCCTGCCCCTTCCCAATGGGTAGAAGCGGCGGTTTACGGTTTAACCGAGTGGAATCAAGAGCAAGTGGCGGGTGCCTGTCTCATAGCAAATCCAGGCTGCTATCCCACTGCTACGCTCCTCGCCCTGCTTCCGCTGGTAAAGACAGGCTGGGTACAGCCTAACAGTTGGATCGTCGATGCCAAATCAGGTGTGTCTGGCGCTGGACGTGGAGTATCGCTCGGTGTTCATTACAGCGAGAGTAATGAAAGCATCCATGCTTATAAAGTGGCGAGTCATCAGCATACACCAGAGATTGAACAGGAGCTGCATAAACAAAGCGGGGAAGAGACGCTTGTTCAATTTACGCCGCATCTGGTGCCGATGACCCGAGGGATTTTAGTCACGGCTTACGGACAACTAACCACTGATGTCACTCAAGCGCAAATCCAGGAGCTATATGAAGCTACTTATGCGGATAAGCCTTTTGTGCGTGTACGTCCTGCAGGCAGTCATCCACATACAAAAGAAGTTTATGGCTCCAATTACTGCGATATCGCCATCCATGTTGATCAGCGCACGAAGCGTGTTATCTTGCTGTCGGTCATCGATAACATGATGAAGGGCGCGGCTGGTCAAGCTGTGCAAAACATGAATGTCATGTTTGATTTGCCTGAGAAAACGGGCTTGCCGCTCGTACCAGTATACCCGTAGAGGAGGAGAGCAGATGCAAGGAATTGTCGTGATCAAATGTGGCGGAAGCACTATGGATCAGCTACCTGACTCTTTCTTTCAGGCGATTGCTGGACTGCAGGCGCAAGGACAAGAGATCGTCATCGTCCACGGGGGCGGACCTGCTATTAACAGTATGCTTGATCGAGTTCAGATCACTCCGCAATTTGTCGATGGGCTTCGTGTTACCTGCGAGGACACGCTGCGTGTGGTAGAGATGGTCTTGTGCGGCAGTATCAACAAGGCGCTGGTAAAAAGGCTGACGCAGGCAGGAGCCAAGGCGTGGGGAGTTAGTGGCATCGATGGTCAGACTCTTTTGGCAACAAAAACGTCAAAGCCACTCGGGTGGGTAGGAGAAATCAAGAAGGCTGATACGACCATTCCGAAAGCGATTCTTGGGCAGGGCTATGTCCCAGTGATTGCTCCCCTTTCCGTTAGTGAAGATGGCACAGAGACATTTAATGTCAATGCTGATGTAGCCGCAGGAGCGATTGCAGCTGCACTCAGCGCCGAAAAACTGATCATGGTGACAGACGTTCCGGGCATCATGCAGCCTCAGCCAGACGGAACCAAAGCAGTAGTGCCAGCTACAAGTGCAGAAGAGATACAGGAAATGATTCAGGCAGAGATTATTACTGGTGGAATGATTCCGAAGGTTCAGGCAGCTCTCGACGCTCTCGGACAGGGCGTGGAGCAGGTAGTCATCTGCCGGGGAACCGCTGATGATCTGCTCGGTGTTTGTGCGGGGCAGGGAGTTGGGACAACCGTACGTATGAATGTCAATTACGCTTAGGTGAGGAGGAAAATGAATATGCATACAACTACAGCGCCTGTGCATCTCATGAATAACTATGCGAGATGGCCAATCAGTTTGGTAAAAGGACAAGGAAACCAGGTGTGGGATGATCAAGGCAAGCAATATCTCGATTTTACCTCAGGAATTGCCGTGACCTCACTAGGGCATGTCCCGCCAAAAGTAACGGCAAAGCTGCACGAACAGCTCGATACGTTGTGGCACTGCTCGAATCTGGTGCATGTTCCTCAGCAAGAAATTTTGGCGGAAAAACTGAGCCGTCTGTCTGGACTGGATCAGGCTTTTTTCTGCAACAGTGGGGCGGAGGCGAATGAAGGCTTGATCAAGCTCGCTCGCCGCTATGCACAAAAAATAAAAGGGACCGACCGTTACGAAATCATCAGCTTTGAACAGTCTTTTCATGGACGGACATTGGCTACCCTGACGGCTACTGGACAGGAAAAGGTGAAGGACGGATTCGCACCATTGCCGCAAGGATTTGTCACCGTTCCTTACAACGACCTCGATGCAGTCAAGTCAGCCATTACAGACAAGACATGCGCGATTATGCTGGAGCTGGTCCAGGGAGAAGGTGGCGTACATCCAGCAGAAGAGGCCTGGGTGAAGGCGCTGCGTGAATTGTGCGATGCGCACGGATTGCTCCTGTTAATCGATGAGATACAGACTGGGATTGGTCGCACGGGTACATGGTTTGCCTTCCAGCAATATGGCGTGAAGCCAGATGCGATTTCATTGGCAAAAGGCTTGGGAAGTGGGTTCCCGATTGGAGCTGTCGTCGCGACTAAGGAAGTAGCAGAAGCGTTTGCTCCAGGTACGCATGGTACTACTTTTGGCGGGAATCCATTGGCAGCAACTGCTGGAATCGCGACGCTTACGACGATGGAAGAAGAGCAGATTTTGGAGCGGGTAGCCCATATCCATGATGTATTGATCAAAGAGCTGGAGAAGCTCAAGGCAGAGCATCCAGACAAAGTGGTTACGGTTCGGGGAAAAGGATTGCTTCTCGGTGTGGAACTAACGATTCCTGCTGGTGAGCTGGTCGCGTATGCACGGGAAAAAGGAGTCATTCTGCTGATGGCTGGTCCACAAGTAGTGAGACTCTTGCCTTCGTTTGTAACGACCGATGATGAAGTAAAGCAGGCCATTGACGTATTAAGCGAGGCACTGTTTCAGGTTTAGATGAAAAAGCAAAGAATGCAACGAGTGGAAGTGGTCAAAAAACTCGTTGCATTTTTATAATCTCAAATGTATATTAATACAAAAGGTTGCATAAATTTTCGGTAAGAGCGATCAGGCCGGTGCCCATTGGAGAGGAGTGGCTTTATAGATGGATAGAGAGAATCAAGCGTTAGGTACAGGATATTTAACGCTGGAGAGCGGTGAGGTTTTTACAGGGAAGCTGTATGGCGCCCCCATTAACGGATTCGGAGAAGTGGTTTTTCATACAGGAATGACAGGATATCAAGAGGTGATGACAGACCCTTCTTTTGCAGGGCAAATCGTTACCTTCACGTATCCCTTGATCGGAAACTACGGGATCAACGAAAAGGATTATGAGGCAGCCAAGCCAGCTTTGACAGGGATGATTGTCAGCGAGCTATGCACAGAGCCAAGCCATTACGAATCAAACATGACTTTGGCCCAAGCGGCAGAAGCATTTGGGTTCCCGATCCTTGCAGGGATTGATACGCGAACGATTACAAAGCGCGTCCGCCAAGACGGTACCGTATTCGGTGTCATTTCCGATCAGCCTATGCAGGTGGAGGAAGTTGTGTCCCTGCGCTACAAGCACGCCAAGAAATCATTAGTTGCCAACGTATCCAGACAGCAGGTGGAGCGGTATCCGGGAACAGGCGAGCATGTCGTCTTGATTGACCTCGGCATGAAGCAATCGATTTTGGATGCACTTCTCGAACAGGGCTGCCGTGTCACGGTCGTTCCATTTGATACGAGTTTTGCCCAAATCAATGCTCTCGCACCAGACGGCTTGTTGTTTTCCAATGGGCCTGGCGATCCGGAGCATTTGCTTGCGTATTGCAGCGAATGGCGTAAAGCCGTGGAGCAGTACCCGACATTAGGCATCTGCTTGGGGCATCAAGTATTGGCATTGATGTACGGCGGCAAGACAGAAAAGCTCGCATACGGTCACCGCGGTAGCAATCATCCGGTCAAAGATCTGATGACTGGGAAAGTATACATGAGTTCACAAAATCACGGGTACGTGGTCAAGGAAGAGTCTCTGGATAAACGTCAGTTAACGGTTTCCTATCGCAATGTCAATGACGGTTCAGTCGAAGGATTACGTCACGTTAGTCTGCCTGTTTTCAGTGTGCAGTTCCATCCAGAAGCACATCCGGGCCCTAGTGATACATCCCACATTTTCCACCAATTCTTGCAGTCGATGCGCGTAGTAGGAGCGAAGAGATATGCCTAAATTGCCACACATTCATAAAGTATTGGTCATCGGTTCTGGTCCGATCGTCATCGGGCAGGCAGCGGAATTTGATTATGCAGGTGCACAGGCTTGCCTTTCCCTAAAGGAGGCCGGCGTGCAGGTCGTGCTGGTGAATAACAATCCAGCTACGATCATGACAGATGAACAAGTAGCGGACAAAGTATATCTGGAGCCGCTCACGGTGGAATCCGTGACAGCTATTATCGCAAAAGAGCGTCCCGATGGCCTCTTACCTACGTTAGGCGGCCAAACGGGACTTAATCTTGCTGTTTCGCTGGCAGAAGCGGGTGTGTTGGAAAAGTACAACGTCCAACTGTTGGGTACGCCGCTGGCTGCCATTCAAAACGGGGAAGACCGTGAGCTGTTCAAGCAATTGATGCAAAAAATCGGAGAGCCTGTTCCAGAGAGCGATACAGTCGAATCTGTAGAAGCAGCAATCGAGTTTGCGAACACTATAGGCTATCCCGTGATTGTCCGTCCTGCTTATACACTCGGAGGAGCAGGCGGCGGGATCGCAGGGGATGAAGCGTCCTTGCGCAAAGTTGCAGCGGGTGGCATTGCAGCTAGCCCAATCGGTCAGGTATTGATTGAGCGCAGTGTAAAAGGCTGGAAAGAGATTGAATACGAGGTCATGCGGGACGCAAATGACACCTGCATAATCGTGTGCAATATGGAAAATTTGGATCCAGTAGGTATTCATACGGGAGACAGTATTGTCGTCGCGCCATCTCAGACGCTGACAGATCGCCAGTACCAAATGCTGCGCAGCGTATCAACGAAAGTGATTCGTTCGCTAGGGGTAGTAGGCGGTTGCAATATTCAATTTGCGCTTGATCCGAATTCCGATCGGTATGTGCTGATCGAAGTAAATCCTCGTGTAAGCCGTTCAAGTGCGTTGGCATCCAAAGCAACAGGTTATCCAATCGCGCGGATCGCCGCCAAGCTCGCACTAGGTTACGGGCTGGATGAGGTACTCAATCCAATCACAGGCTATACGTACGCTAGTTTTGAACCAGCGTTGGACTACATCGTTGTCAAAATCCCGCGCTTCCCATTTGACAAATTCCCGCTGGCAGACCGCAAGCTGGGGACCCAAATGAAAGCGACTGGCGAGGTCATGTCGATCGCCCGCAATCTGGAAGCAGGACTTTTGAAGGCAGTTCGCTCCCTGGAACAGGGCTGCACACATTTGACTCGATCAGAGCTGGCCTCCTGGACACGTGACGAGCTTGCACATTCCTTGCAAGAAGCAACTGATATCAGACTGTTTGTTTTTGCCGAGGCGATCCGCAAAGGCTTTACAGAAAGTGAGCTGCACAGTCTGACTGGTGTCGATCCGTTTTTCTTGCGGAGCTTGCGTAAAATCGTGGATTTGGAAGTAGAGCTGTCTTGCCACGATCGGAAAACACTGACCCCTGAGCTGTTGTTGGAAGCAAAGCGTCGCGGGTTTGCCGATGAAACCATTGCTTCACTGGTAGGTGCTTCACCTGCCGAAATCAAATCATTGCGTCAAGAATCGGGCATTACGCCTACTTATAAAATCGTGGACACTTGTGCAGCAGAATTTGATGCCCAAACCCCTTACTACTATTCGGATTGGCAAGGAATAGATGAGGTCGAGTCACTGTCTGGACGCAAAGTACTGGTACTTGGCTCAGGTCCCATTCGCATCGGTCAGGGTATCGAGTTTGACTACTGCTCCGTGCATGCAGCCAAAGCGCTTCAGGCAAGCGGTATTGCGGCTGTCGTTGTGAACAACAACCCAGAGACGGTCAGCACTGACTATGAAACAGCAGACCATCTTTATTTTGAACCGCTTCACGTAGAAGACGTGTTGCATATCGCAGAACGCGAACAGGTTGAGGGCGTCATGGTTCAGTTCGGCGGTCAAACCGCGATCAATCTGGCCGCTAAGCTGGAGCACGCGGGGCTGAAAGTAATGGGTACGTCGCTTACAGCCATCGAACGTGCGGAGGACCGCGAGCTGTTTTACGCTATGCTGCGCAAGCTGGACATTCCGCATATCCCCGGTAAAGGAGTATCGACCTTGGAGGATGCGACCGTGATTGCGGAGGAAATCGGCTTCCCTGTTTTGATGCGACCTTCGTACGTCATCGGCGGGCAAGGTATGGTAGTCGTCCACAATATCGACGAGCTGAAAGCGACCATTCACGACTGGCTGAACCATCCGGACATGAGTATGTTTTTCCCACTCCTTGTGGATAAATACGTTCCAGGTAAGGAAGCAGAAGTAGATGCGGTATGCGACGGACAATCTGTCATTATCCCAGGGATTTTCCAGCATGTGGAGAGAGCGGGAATCCACTCAGGCGACAGTGTAGCCTTGTTCCCGGCTCCTCAGCTGACAGATGACAGCAAGCAAAAAATCGCGAGCTATACAGAAGCAATCGCGAGAGAAATGGAAGCGGTGGGGTTAATCAATATCCAGTTCGTCATTGATGGTGAAACGGTTTATGTACTGGAGGTAAATCCTCGTGCTTCACGGACCGTACCGATTACGAGCAAAGTGACTGGCATCCCGATGGTTCAACTGGCAGTGCGCGCACAATTGGGTGAAAAGTTGTCAGAGATGGGCTACGGTACAGGGCTTTTGCCAGAGATTCCTTTTGCAGTCGTCAAGGCGCCAGTCTTCTCCACGATCAAGCTGAACGGCGTAGACCCGGTACTAGGTCCAGAGATGAAATCGACGGGAGAAGTTCTCGGCTTGGGGTATTCTTTCGAAGAGGCAGCAGGCAAAGCCTTTGCTTTCAAAGACAATTTGTACGGCGACTGGCAAAAAGGTCAGTTAGTTATGATTTCTCTGGCAGATGGAGATAAGCAGGACGGCATAAGAGAGTCGATTGGACAAATTCAAGCAGACGGTGCCAATCTGGCAGCGACTCCGGGAACGGCCAAGTGGCTTGCAGCCGAAGGAATTGTCGTGAAGCATGTCGTGGCAGATGAAACGGCGTGGATCGAGCTATTGCAAAAGGAAGAAGCGGCCGTCGCACTTGTTACTGCGACGAAAGGCAATCGTCAGGGCCGGACAGGATTTGCTCTGCGAAGCCGTATGGTACAACAAGGTGTGCCGTTGTTCTCCGCTGTCGATACGTTCGAGTTATACGTGAAGTCTATTATGAAGAAAAGAGGTGGCTCGCATGCAGCCAGTGAAGATATTGGAACACTTTCAAAACTTGCCGTTACAAAAGCATAAAGGAAAAGATTTCTTACGCATCGATGAATTCAACGGGGAAGAATTGATGGAGCTGCTCCATCTGTCTGCTCACGTCAAGCAATTGCAAAAGCTGGGACAGCCATTCCAGCCTTTGCAAGGCAAGACGTTGGGGATGATCTTTGACAAGGCTTCGACCCGTACGCGCGTCTCCTTTGAAGTAGGGATGCATCAGTTGGGTGGCCTAGGGATGTTCATGAGCGGAAAAGAGCTACAGCTCGGACGCGGGGAGCCGATCAGCGACACAGCAAAAGTTCTCTCTCGGTACGTGGATGCCATCATGATTCGCACCTTTTCCCACTCTTATGTAGAAGAGCTTGCTGAGCACGCTTCGATCCCCATTATCAATGGCTTGACCGATCTGTACCATCCTTGTCAGGCATTGGCTGATCTGCTGACGATCTGGGAGCATAAAGGCAAGCTGAAAGGAGTCAAGCTCGCCTATGTAGGAGACGGCAACAACGTGGCGAACTCACTGGTGCTGGGCGCAGCCCTGCTAGGTCTGGATGTGCGGGTGGCGACTCCGGCAGGCTACGAAATGGATGCAACAATTGTCGCAAAAGCTACAGAATATGCGAAACAAGGCGGTGGAAACATGATGGTGACCACCGATCCGATAGAGGCTGTCATGGGGGCAGATGCAGTATACACGGACGTTTGGACTAGTATGGGTTTTGAAGAAGAAAATGAGGTGCGATTGAAAGCATTTGCCGACTATCAAGTGAACGAAAAGTTGGTAGCAGCGGCAAATCGTGATTATCTCTTCTTGCATTGCTTGCCAGCACATCGTGGGGAAGAAGTGACAACAGGGGTTATCGACGGATCGCGCTCTGTCATTTTCGATCAGGCTGAAAATAGATTGCACGCACAAAAGGCGATATTGGCGGCGCTGGTGTGAACATAGTTCTAGTTAAATAGAACTATCTGTAATTAAATCGAATAGACTATGAATCTATGATTGCCGAATTTTGTCACTTATGTGTAAAATAAAGGTAAGAAAGAAGCAAAGAAGTACGGACTGTATCTGGTCGCTTGGTCCGTATGGAGCCAGTAGCGAATCCAACCTTTTCCATAATGGAAAAGGAAAGAAGAGCAGGGGTTGTACTTGGTCGCTTGGCCTCTGCATCACGGACAGTAGCGAAGCCAGCTTTCTCCACTATGCCTGAAGGGGGGAAAAGAAAATGAAAAAATGGTTCGCGGCAATTATGATGGTGGTAGCAATCGTAGCAGCTACTTCTGCAAACTTCCATATTGGATAATAAGCGTATTGGAGAAACAAACACCGCTTGGCTGAGTGGTGTTTTTTCTTCAAGCTTGGAGGAAACAACATGCTATTGGATGTTATTGCCCTATCTTTTCTCGTAGCATTGCTGCGAGGGGGAAGAATCAAGGATTTTCCTAAATTCAAGCAAATAAAACTTCTTGTCGTTACCATACTGCTCCAAGCTTGTGCGGTCTTATTCCCTGCGATCGGTGGCATTTTCATATCGATCGCGTATGTGTTTATTTTGGCTTTCCTCGTTTTTAATCGAGAATTTGAGGATATGCGGATATTTTTAATCGGCTGGTTTCTGAATGCGATTGCAATTTGGTCTAACAATGGGAAAATGCCCATTGATTTAGTTCAAGCAGCAAAGCTTCCTTATGATTTAGAGCCGGTTATAAACGGAACGAATTTCAAGCATAGTGTATTGACGGAAAGTTCAAATTTTCCGTTTTTGACGGATGTCATCTACATGCCATCTATCATTCCTCGGATTATTAGCATCGGCGATATTTTTATTATGCTAGGCGCCTTTTTACTTGTTCAGCGATTGATGAATAAACCCATTTCATTACTACAACTTCGCGAAGGTAAAAGTTATGCGACAAAAAACTGATTATGCAAATTGGATAAAGGGGATTGTTGTACAGGTTGGATTTGTCATTGCAGCAATCTATATTTTTTACACATCTTCATCTGAATGGGCAGTTCGTGAGCATTGGGGGGTATTATCTACCTATACTCTCCTGACCATTTTCTCCTGTTTTGCTCCCGTGCGTATATCGAATACGATTTTAACAGTGAACAATGCTGTAATCTTTTCGGGTATCTTGTTGTACGGCGTATGGGTCGGAGTATGGGCTGCTGTTATTGAATCTTTAATCATTGCTTTCTTGGTAAGGTTTAATCCGCTAAAAGCTATCATTAATATTGGGCAATTGTTAATGACGATATGGACAGTAGCGTTTTTGAAGGATTGGATCGAGGGCTTCGGAACCGTTTCTCCTATTATTAGCGATTTGATTTTGGCTGTGGTTTATTGGTTTGTGAACCTGATTTTATGTGGATTGGGTATCTCCTATTTTCATCAAATGACCTGGGCGCGAACCGTAAAGATGATGGCAAAAGGATTTACCTCGACTTACTTGCTGCTTTTAATTTTAGCCGGAGTAGGTTCCCGCTTAGTAGAGTCATATGGCCCGCTACCACTAATTCCTATGATGATTGCGTTTATTACGATCAGTTACGTATTTCATCATTACTATGACAACCTCCAAAGGCTTCAGCAAAAAGTAGAAGAGGTCAAATCATTCAATCACAACTTCTTAACGACGATGGCTGCTTCCATTGACGCACGAGATCGCTACACAAGTGGACATTCTCAGCGTGTAGCTTACTGGGGAAGAGAAATTGCGAGAGATATTGGTTTGTCCGAACGCAAAGTGGAGGATGTTTATATCGGGGGAATCCTGCACGACATTGGAAAAATCGGCATTGAAGACGAAATTCTCAATAAAAAAGGAAAGCTGACCCCGGAAGAGTACGACAAGATCAAGCAGCACACAGTCATTGGCTACGAAATTATTTTGCAAGCAGGGATGTTCAACGAATTGCTTCCTGCGATCCGCTCCCATCATGAGCGAATAGACGGAAGGGGATACCCGGATGGTTTAGCTGGGGATGAGATTCCGTTGATGGCGAGAATTTTAGCCATTTCAGACGCTTTCGATGCGATGGTTGCGGACAGGCCTTATCGAAAAGGTTTGCCTGTGGAGGAAGCGCTTCAAGAAATCAGACGGGGCTCTGGTACCCAATTTGATCCGATATTGGCGGAGCATTTTATCAGAATCGTTCAGCGACTGCCGTACGAAGAGTTGCAAAGCATTATCGGAATAGAGTCCATCCCACAAAAACAGTTACAGGAGGCAATCAGATGAGCTGCCCCTTGTAACTGTTTTTATTCGTTTACGACCATATGCGGACGATCTCTCTGGTTTCTAAATGGCAGGTAAGCTTGAATACATCCGGATTGCTTAATTTCTCCCAATCGTGAAAGCCAAAGCGGTCATCGATTGATTTCATGAGCAAGGCCAGCAGGCATCCGTGGCTAACAAGCACGATTTCTTTGTGCGCATCTGCCAAAATCTCAGTGAGCAACGAATTTGCCCGGTTGATAGCAGTGAGACTGGATTCGCCCCCTTCGAATTCAAGAGTCAGGTCATCGAACGTATCGCGCAGTCGCTCGAACCAATCTTCACGTGCCACTCCGCTAAGGACGCGCTCGACCAAACGCGCGTCTTCTTCAACCACGATTCCGCGCTCCTGTGCAAGAGGCTGGATGGTAGCAATCGCCCGATGATATGGACTCGAAATGATTCGATCAATGGGGGAATCTGCGAAGAAGGTGGCAAGCTCCCGGGCTTGTACTTCTCCCTTTTCCGTGAGCAGAGCTTCGGGTTCTTGGCCCGCAGCCTGACAATGACGTACCAAATAAATTGTTTTCATAATCCCTCCAACAGACTTCTCCTATGTAATTCTTCCTTTCACTCATTCTCTACCTTGGATTCGTTTTCCTTTCAATCGCACAACGTTTATGCATAAACAGACAATGAGTATGCATAAAAACAAGATACTCTTTATGCGAGAAATGTATAATTTCTTTGCATTCCTGTTTTTGTCTGCGAATTCACAAGAAATATACAATAAAAATAGTTGTATTTTTATTAGTTCGTTTGTATAATTACTCGCATGAGAGAAACTTCGAAACGGGGAGAGAGAATGATGGCAAAAGAAAAAATTGTGTTGGCCTATTCAGGCGGTTTAGATACATCGGTAGCAATTAAATGGTTGCAAGATACGTATAACTACGATGTCATTGCAGTTGCATTGGATGTGGGGGAAGGGAAAGATCTCGATTTCGTACAGAAAAAAGCATTGCAGGTAGGGGCATTGAAATCAATCGTAGTGGATGCAAAAGATGCATTCGCAGAAGAATTCGTATTGCCAGCTTTGAAGGCAAACGCCATGTACGAAGGGAAGTATCCGCTGGTGTCTGCACTGTCGCGTTACTTGATTTCGCGCGTGCTGGTTGAAATCGCGGAAAAAGAAGGCGCGGTAGCTGTCGCACACGGTTGCACAGGAAAAGGAAACGACCAGGTACGTTTCGATGTTTCCTTTACAGCGTTGAACCCGGATATCAAAATCGTGGCGCCGGTTCGGGAATGGGGCTGGACGCGTGACGAAGAGATTGAATATGCGAAAAAGAACAATATCCCGATCCCAATCGATCTGGACAATCCATACAGCATTGACCAAAACTTGTGGGGCAGAAGCTGCGAGTGCGGTGTTCTGGAAGATCCATGGGCTGCTCCTCCAGAAGGTGCATACGATTTGACGAAGTCAATCACGGATGCACCAGACGAGGCAGAAGAAATCGAAATCGCCTTCGTGCAAGGGAAGCCAACTGCATTGAACGGCGAAGAGCTCCCGCTGGCTGAGCTGATTCTCAAGCTGAACAAAATCGCTGGAAACCATGGTGTAGGCCGTATCGACCATGTGGAAAACCGTTTGGTGGGCATCAAATCTCGCGAAGTTTACGAGACACCGGCTGCAACTACTTTGATTTTGGCTCACCGTGAGCTGGAATTCTTGACGCAACCACGTGAGGTCGCCCAGTTCAAACCGATTGTCGAGCAAAAACTGGCGCAAGTGATTTACGAGGGTCTCTGGTTTTCGCCGATTCGCAATGCTGTTCAGGCATTCATTGAAGAAACGCAAAAACACGTAACGGGTGTCGTACGTGTGAAGCTGCACAAAGGACATGCGATCGTTGTAGGCCGCACCTCTGCATCGTCTCTCTACAGCCATGAGCTGGCGACTTACAATGCAGGTGACCAATTCGACCACAAAGCAGCACTCGGTTTTATCAAGCTGTGGGGTCTGCCAACAAAGGTATACGCACAGGTAAACGAGGGTGTACTGCACGAGAATAAAAACACGGCCATTAAGATTTTGGATGAAAAGGATGCGATCAAGCAATGAAACTCTGGGGAGGACGCTTCACGAAGCCGACGAATCAACTCGTAGAAGAGTATACTGCTTCTATTTCTTTCGACCAGAAAATGTGGCGACAGGACATCGTCGGAAGCCTGGCTCATGTTGCCATGTTGGGCAAGTGCGGCATCCTGCCGATGGAGGAAGTAAGACAGATCATCGCTGGCTTGAAAAAGGTAAAAGAGAAAATTGAGCGCGGGCAAGCTGAGTTTCTCGTTGCGCACGAAGATGTGCATATGAATATTGAAAAGATGCTGATTGAAGAGATCGGTCCGGTGGGGGGCAAACTCCACACCGGTCGCAGCCGCAATGATCAGGTTGCATTAGATATGCACCTGTACCTCAGAGAAAAGCTGATGGAGATTATCCAATTGGCGATGTATTTGCAAGAGGCATTGCTCGAGCAAGCGAGCCAGCATCTCGATACCGTCATGCCAGGCTATACACATTTGCAGCGTGCGCAACCAGTATTGTTTGGCTATCACCTGATGGCGTATGTGTCCATGCTGCAACGCGATATCGAACGGATGACCGAGACGTGGAAGCGTGTGAATGTGCTGCCGCTTGGAGCAGGTGCCCTCGCAGGTACGACATTCCCGATTGACCGCACGTTTGTAGCGGAATTGCTGCAATTTGATGGTATCTATCAAAACAGCATGGATGCAGTGAGTGATCGTGATTTCATTGTCGAATTTTTGGCTGATGCTTCTTTGGTCATGACCCATCTTTCCCGTCTGTGCGAAGAACTCGTCATCTGGAGCAGTCAGGAATTCTCTTTTGTGGAGCTAGACGATGCATTTTGCACGGGGTCCAGTATCATGCCGCAAAAGAAAAATCCTGATGTAGCAGAGCTGGTTCGCGGAAAAACAGGGCGTGTTTACGGCAATCTATTTGGATTGTTGACCGTATTGAAAGGTTTGCCGCTGGCTTACAACAAGGACATGCAAGAAGATAAAGAAGGCATGTTCGATACGGTAACTACCATTCATGGTGCGCTAGCGTTGCTCACGCCGATGATTAAGACGATGCAAGTCAAAGCAGATCGCATGCGTCAAGCAGTTACCAACGATTTTTCCAATGCGACAGACTTGGCAGATTATTTGGTTCGCAAAGACATGCCGTTCCGTCAGGCGCATGAAGTCGTAGGGAGAACCGTCTTGTACTGCATCGAACAGCAAAAGTATCTTCTCGATCTGACCTTGGAAGAATTCCAGAGCTTCTCAGAGGCTATTGGGGCAGATGTGTATGACGCTCTCGCTGTTGAGACAGTTGTCAATGCACGCAACGTGCTGGGTGGGACCGCTCGTAATCAGGTAGAAGTACAAATGGATTGGTACCGCAAGCAACTGGTAGAAACACATGCTTGGGTAAACAAAAACAGTCAAAAGGTCATGATTGAATCCCTGATCGATGTCGGTTCACCTGCATAAAAACGTACTTGTAGGTAAAGCAAAAACCCCAGAGCTTTGGGGTTTTTTTGCGTTCTATCCTTATCTACCGACTATTTTCGAATCAAAGCCTAATGCAGTTGCGTACGCAAGAGGCAGCTCCATGCGGGCTGTCTTTAAAGGATCGACGACCTGACAGATACGCAAATCTCCCGCAGCGGAGAGCAAGAAGGTGGCTTCGGCTTTTTCTACTCCCAGCTCTTCGTGTAGAAATTGTACCATGTTGATTACCGCTCGATCCGCTGCCTTGTCCAGCTCTTTTTCCGATGCAATCGTGATCAGGTGCTCTTGGTTGACTGCCATCGGTAGCGGCCACTGTTTTCCTTTTATCACATCGAGCTTTACGGTTACTTCCCCAGCAATTTCCACGCCACATACAGCTACTTCACCGTCAGCCATTGCAGCATGAAGGTCACCCAGGGCAAATAATGCGCCGGGAACATTTACGGGTAAAAGCAATGTAGTACCTTCGCGCATTTGCTTGCAGTCCATGTTGCCGCCGTGATCGCCTGGCGTACCGCATGAAATGGCTTCTTTGGCAGGAGCTGTTCCAATTACGCCAATCATGGGATTGATTGGAACCTGAAGCTTGTCTGACAATACAGCTTGTCCATCTTGTATCGGAATCATTTTGATTACATTTTCTTGCAGGTCGAATCCCATTACACCCAGTTCTGGTCCAGTAACCATTACACCTTGATTTTTAATCTCAATTTTCTGAATATTAACAACCAAAATATCGCCTGGTTCTGTTCCTTCTATATAAATAGGTCCGGAAGCGGGGTTGATCCGATTCCAATCAAGCTCTTGAAACACGGTGTCAGCTGATTGGATTTGGTCCTCGAAGCAATCGCAGGTTTCAACCGTTACGATACTGCCTGCTTCTACCTTCAAGACTGGCTGATTCTCAGGAGACATGGCATAAATCACGTCCTGCTTTTTTACTCTGTACATAGTTGCAGTCCTCCAGTCCATTTCGAAATTTACATATATTTCTTTATCATAGCATGAAATGCCTATGTGTTTAGCGCCGATTCATGGAGGAAATAATTGTACAAAGGAATCGAAGGCCTAAAGAGAGCAGGGAGCAATCATGCAAGAGAGCTACAAGATCAGTCCTCGTCAACTATTGATGCTCGTCACCCTTGTTACCATTGGGGACTCCGTTCTCGTCCTACCTGGCATGACGGCTGCACTCGCTAAACACGATGCGTGGATATCTGTCTTAATCGGGCTTGTGGTGGGACTGCTCAATATTGTCTTACTCATAGCGGTGGGGAAGCTTTGTCGGAGTCAAAACTTTTTCACCTTCGTTGATCAAACCGTTGGGAGAGTATTAGGAACGATCATTACACTCTCGTTTATTAGCTATACGCTGTTTTCAGCAGGGGCGCATGTGATGGAAATTGGCGACTTTGTTGGCACGCATCTATTAGTCTCGACTCCAAGATTCGCGATACAGCTGTTGTTTGTCATTGTGATTATGTTTGGTGTGAGTTTGGGACTGCAAACAGTCGCAGAATCGGCAGAAATCTATTTTGTCTGGTTCTTTTTCTTTTTTGTTTTACTCATGATTACTCTGCTGCCACAGGCGGAAATATCGAGAATTTCACCTGTTTTTGAAAATGGGTGGAAGCCTATTTTGCAGGGATCTACGGCTGCAATTGCCTTTCCTTATTCAGAGCTGGTCATTTTTATGGCGGTTCTTCCGTTCGTCTCGCCCATCCAAAAACGGATGAGATCATTTTTCTTGGGGACATTGCTTGGGGGAATTGTGCTGTTCATCATCATGCTGATGTGCATCCTTGTTTTGGGGGCAGATCAGACTGCGCGGCATTTTTATCCGACCTATGTTCTCATCAAACAGTTGAAGCTCGGGGATTTCATTCAGCGGCTAGAAGCGATTATCGCGGTGATCTGGTTTATCGCAGTGAGCGTCAAAATTACGCTGTATTGCCTGTTTTTTCATTTGGGAATCCGTCACGTCTTTCGAATCGACAACTTCAAGGTTCTAATCTTTCCGTACATCATTTTGCTCATGGTGATGTCCACGATTTTCTCACCCAATATCGTCGTCTTTGGCGACATCATTTCGAAGTACTGGCCATTCTATGATTTTACTTATAGCTTCGGTGTACCGTTGGTGCTGTTATGCGCGCATACAATTAGGAAAAGATCATTAGGACAGTAAAAAAGTGAGAAGTAGAGAGCTTAACTAGTGGAACTACTACCACTCCTAATGAACAGAGAAAAGTTAAATTGTATTGATAAGACAATCAATAGTAAAACAAAAATGACCCATATGAGAAGCACTATACTAAAGTGTCCATCATACGGGTCATATTTTTATTTAATATACTGATTTTGTAAAAGCACTATTATTTTTTTGTAACTGATACACTCCAAGAGTTTCCAGTTGGATTTCCGTTCTTTAATTGAATAACTAAGTTTTTGCCTGTTGCGTTTGCTTTCAAAACAGAGTTTTTATCTACTGATACAGTTGCTTCCATTTGATCTGGGTCACCTGGAAACACAGAATAAGTATAACCTTTTGGAAGTTGATAAGTTCCGCCAACTTTAAGAGATACTGAAACAGGGTCAGCGGCAGCTTGAGCAAAATAAGTCGCGTTTTCAGAAGCATTCGCTACTTGAACTCCGAAGAGAAGCGGTACAGCGAGTGTAGCTGTGAATATAAGCTGACTGATTTTCATAAAACTTATACCTCCGAAAATTAAAAATTTTCCATTTAAAACAGGAATATCCAAATATTAGCATTATATCAATTTCATGTAAAGTGCAATTTGGTAAAATTAACCATTTTTATTATGTACATTTTTGTGGTTTCATAGGTAATGTTTTTTGTTTGTTGGATCGAATATCCAAATCTATGAGCAAGGAGACGGATTACAATATAGGGCCCATTGAAGCGGGATTTCTTGATACCTTATTGATTCGGCATTTGAGACTAGTCCATGGATAGGAAGTAAAACACCTTTCTTAAATTGAGTCATGGAAGTGTCGTGCAACCATGCCATCTAAGAAAGGTGTATACTTAATGTTTCTTTATAAATTATCTAAGGGGATATTCACTCTGGTTATTCTTCTTTGTTAAACGATCCTTGGAGACTACAAGAATTGAGAAAATCTTCCTTACAAACTTTTTTGTAAAATCAGTAGAACATCTTTGCTTGTAAGCTGTTTAAAAGTACCGATCGGCCCAAACGGAGTGGCTTTTTCGGCCATCAGTTGCAAGTGCTCGTCAGTGATGTCGTAATCAGCCAAGCGGGTCGGGGCACCGATACGGGCAAAGAAAGCTTCTGTAGCAGTAATTCCTTCCAGGGCGATCTCATCATCTGTCTTGCCGGAAGGATCGACATTCCATACCTCTGTTGCGAAGCGCACGAAGCGAGCGACGTTATCACGGTACACATAGCGCATCCATTTCGGGAAGATGATCGCCAGACCTCCACCGTGCGGGATGTCGTAAACAGCACTGACAGCATGCTCAATAGAGTGAGTTGCCCAGTCTGTTGTGACGCCAACCGGTAGAGTGCCGTTCAATGCCATTGTTCCGCAGTACA
Source organism: Brevibacillus porteri (assembly GCF_003013475.1). Lineage (GTDB taxonomy): Bacteria > Bacillota > Bacilli > Brevibacillales > Brevibacillaceae > Brevibacillus > Brevibacillus porteri. The sequence goes on along the minus strand of NZ_PXZO01000033.1, from coordinate 25,149 downwards.
GGATGTTGGCGCGAGCATCGTAGTCTTCCGGATTCGTGAGGGCGCGCTCTGCATTTTCGATGACGGTCTTCATGATCGACTCAGCAAAACGTGTTTGCAATGGAATTTCGGTTGTATGCGTGAAATACTGCTCGAATACATGGGACAAAATGTCGCTGATTCCGTAGATTGTTTGGTCGCGAGGTACGCTAAACGTATGCGCAGGGTCCAGAATCGAAAACGCCGGAAACGTCGTGCCAGCTCCATGCTTTTCTTGTGTCTCCCAGTTGGTGACGACACTTCCCCGGTTCATTTCAGAACCAGTAGCAGCAAGTGTCAGTACGGTACCGAGGGGCAGAGCCTTTTGTGCGACCGCTTTACGCGTATAAAAATCCCATACATCTCCCTCGTAAGGCACACCAATCGCGACTGCTTTGGCCGCGTCGATTACACTGCCTCCACCAACAGCGAGTATCCAATTAACGCCTTCTTGGCGGCATAGCTCAATTCCTTTGTTCACGGTACTCAGACGTGGATTTGGCTCCACTCCTGCCAACTCATGCACGCGGCAGCCCGCAGACTGGAGGAGAGAAATCACTTTGTCGTAGAGACCGGTTCGCTTTATACTGCCACCACCATATACCAAAAGAACAGTGGGACCTAGCTGTCTTGCTTTTTCCTCGAGCTGGGCCAATTGACCCCGTCCAAAAATTAGCTGTGTCGGGTTATGGTAAACAAAATTTTCCACGGTATAACCAGCTCCTTTTACATGATGACTTGCTTGTCACACTCATTGTAGCCAACTGTTTTCCATGAAGCTAGGCGGGAATGTGCAATCTTATTTTCTCCCTAATTCGTGACAGTTGTTAACATTCGAAGCTGTTTCGACAAGAAATGAGAGATTTAGTGGATACCATCCTTGAATCGTGGTGGTATAATGGATAGGATGGGAAATCCCGCTGTTTTTCAACAAGGTATGTCAGCGGTGGGTAGAGGGGTTTTGTCGATTTTACCGTTAACAAAAAATCAGGATCAAGATACATAAAGAAGGATCTGACGAAGTAGGATGTGATTTGCTTGATCGAAATGTTCGATGTGTGGAAAACATACCCGAATGGTACGAATGCTTTGAAAGGTATCAACATTCGAATCGAAAAGGGTGAATTTGTGTACGTAGTAGGCCCCAGTGGAGCGGGTAAATCTACGTTTATCAAATTAATGTACCGTGAAGAGAAGCCGACGAAAGGACAAATCTTTTTGGGTGGCTTCAATGTCAGCAGAATCAAAGAGCGTCAAATTCCATTAGTCCGCCGCAGTATCGGTGTTGTGTTCCAAGACTTCAAGCTGCTGCCGACATTGACTGTTTTCGAAAACGTCGCATTTGCGATGGAAGTAATCGAGAGTAATCCGAAACAAATCAAGCCGCGCGTGATGGATGTTTTGGGACTGGTAAAGCTCAAGCATAAAGCAAAAATGCTGCCGAGCGAGTTGTCCGGTGGTGAGCAGCAGCGTGTTGCTTTAGCGCGTGCACTGGTGAATAGTCCGGGAATTATTATCGCGGACGAACCAACGGGGAACTTGGACCCAGAGACCTCATGGGAAATCATGAAGCTGTTTGAAGAAATCAATCAGCGTGGCACGACAGTCGTCATGGCTACCCATAATAGAGAAATTGTAAACACCATGAGAAAACGGGTGATTGCGATCGAAGCAGGCCAAATTGCCCGTGATGAGCAGAGAGGGGAATACGGTTATGAAGATTAGGACGCTGGGGCGCCATGTCCGTGAAGGGGTCAAGAACCTCGGGCGGAACGGCTGGATGTCGTTCGCTTCTATTAGTGCCGTGACCATTACCCTGTTTATTTTGGGAGTTTTTCTCGTGTTGGCGATGAACGTCAATTACTTTGCACAATCCGTCGAAAAACAAGTGGAAATTCGCGTTTTCATAGACTTGCTGGCGACAAAAGAAAACATCACGCAGGTTGAGAACAACATCAAGAAACTTCCGCAAGTGGAATCCGTTTCATTTATACCGAAAGACGAGGGTCTGAAGCAGTTTAAAGAGAGCCTTGGTGAAAAAGCATACTTATTTGAAGGCTTGGAGGAGAGCAATCCACTGCCGGATGCGTTTACCGTAAAAACGAAGCAACCGCAAGACACTGCTGCTGTTGCCGCTCAAATTAAAAATCTCCAGTATGTCAAAAGCCTAACCTATGGGGAAGGCACTGTGGATAAGCTGTTTTCCTTGACAGGAGCAGTTCGTAATGTCGGGATTGCCTTTATTATTGGACTTGGCTTTACAGCGATGTTCTTGATTGCCAACACGATTAAGCTGACGATTGTGGCACGTCGCAGAGAGATTGAAATCATGAAGTTGGTTGGGGCCACGAACTGGTTTATCCGTTGGCCATTCTTTGTGGAAGGGCTGTTGATGGGTGTGGCAGGGGCATTGATTCCTACCATTATGTTAACGGTTGGATATTACTATCTTCTGGATGCCATTCACTCCAGCTTTGAAGCTTCCCAACTGTTTAAACTGTTGCCGCTATTCCCGCTCGTGTATCAAGTGGCGCTGGCTTTGCTAGCGATTGGTGCATTCATCGGGATTTGGGGAAGTTTGGTGTCCGTACGTCGCTTCTTGCGAGTTTAATAATTTGAAGAGCGTGGGAGGAGTAACATGAGAAAGAGAATCCTGCTAGCACTCGTAATCACTGGGCTTGTGGTCGGTACTGTGCTCCCGACAAATGTGAGCTTGGCAGCGCCTAGTAAGGCCTCTTTGGACAAGATTAATCGAGAGCTAAAAGAAATCCAAAAGAAGAAGAAAAGCCAGCAGCAGCAAATGAAGAAGACCGAAGAACAGATCAATGTCGTGCAAAAAGAGAAAAAAGGCTTGGAGACGCAATTGATGCAAATTGATTTGCGTCGCAACGATACACAGAAAAAGCTGGACAAGCTTGAGCAGCAAATGGATGATACCAAGGAAAAAGCAGCAAACGCTCAGGATCAGTTGGATGAAGCAAAAGACCGCGTAGCCAAAAGGGATGCCTTGCTCAGAACGCGTGTGACTTCCATGTATGAACGCGGTACGATCTCTTATTTGGATGTACTTCTCGGTTCCTCTGACTTTGGGGACTTTTTGACGCGCATGCAGGCCCTGCAGCTTATTTTAGAACAGGACACGCGTATTTTAGAGGATAACATTCGCGATAAGGAAACGATCGAGACCAAAAAGAAAGAAATTGATCATCAACTGACTGTGTACGCCGGGATGTTTGATGAGGCTGAGGATCTAAAAGTCGAATTGGACAAGCAGTACAAGCAAAGTATGGTGGTCAAGGCTGAATTGGAAAAGAAAGAATCTGCCCTTCAAGAAGATTTTGTTCAGTATGGACAGGAGCTTTTGTCGATCACTAAAATGGAATCAGCTAAATACGCCGAGCGGGTACGAGCAATGAGTTCCTCCAGTACAGCCTACAAGGGCGGAAAGTTTGCTTTACCAGTAGCGAGTGGTCAATTTCGCTTCACTTCTGGTTTCGGTGTACGAAAGGACCCGTTTACGGGTAGATCTGCTGGGCATAATGGTGTAGATATGGCAGCACGAAAAGGAACCACAATCATGGCTGCGGCTGACGGAATAGTGATCTATGCCGGATATTCCAACGGCTACGGGAATACTGTAATGATCAAGCATAACGCAGAATTTACCACTCTGTACGGTCATATTCGCGAGGGCGGTATCAAGGTGTCTGCTGGCCAGTCCGTATCGAGGGGCCAAAAGATAGCGGAGGTAGGCTCTACCGGTCGCTCAACTGGGAATCACGTGCATTTTACCGTCTATAAAAACGATGTTGAGGTCAACCCGATGCCATACTTGAAGTAGACCCTCGTGCGACCAGACAAATATTGTTAACGGAACATGCATAAACTAGCAGCATATCTTTTTCCGGTAGCACAAAGGATGGTGACGTAACAGTGAGATGGAAAGGACGTACCGTAATCGCGCTTGTACTCATCTCGATGGTAGCCAGCAGTTTTATTACGATGGCGATCATGAAGACATCGGCTAGCGCCAGTTCAAGTCAAGGTGGGGCCTTAACAGCATCCAGCATGGCGCTGTTTTCTGGGAGTGGAGATTATCCGAAAGAGTTCCAGAAGTTGTACGAGGCGTTTTCCACGATCAAGAAAGATTACATCCAAAATGTCACCAATGAGCAATTAGTAGAAGGTGCAATTGGCGGAATGGTCGGGTCGCTCGAAGATCCGTACAGTGATTACATGGACCCTCGTTCTGCTGAGGAGTTCACATCTACCCTACACTCGACTTTCCAAGGGATCGGGACAGAAGTTACGATGCAAAATGGTCGGGTAACGGTTGTTTCACCATTCAAAAACTCTCCAGCGGAGCGTGCAGGGCTGCGACCAAACGACCAAATTTTGAGTGTAAATGATGAATCTCTTGAAGGATTGGACCTGCATCAGGCAGTGACGAAGATTCGCGGGCCTAAAGGTACAAAGGCGGTTCTCAAAGTAGTGAGAGCCGGAGTGCCAGAGCCTCTTACCATCGTGTGTGTGCGGGATGATATTCCGATTGAGACGGTAAACAGTCAGATCCTCGAGAAGAATGGTGTTAAAGTAGGCGTAATCAACATTACCCAATTCTCTACAGACACAGCTAAGCACTTCAAAGAACAGCTGGCTGCTCTCGAGCAGAAGGGGATTGGCGGTTTGGTCATTGACGTTCGAGGCAATCCGGGCGGGTATTTGCTGGCTGTGAAAGAAATCGGAGAAATCCTCGTACCGAATAAAGGCAAGATCGTGCAAATCGAGTATGGAAATGGCGGACAGCAAAAAGAAGAATATTTCTCGACAACAGAAGCTGCTAAGTCTTATCCAATCTCGGTACTGATTAATGGCGGAAGCGCCAGTGCTTCGGAGATTCTGGCAGGTGCCATGCGGGATAGCGGCAACTACAAGCTGGTCGGCGAGAAGACCTTTGGTAAGGGAACCGTTCAGAGTACAATGGAAATGAACGACAAGAGCCAATTGAAGCTGACGATTGCCAAGTGGGTCACGCCGAAGGGCGAATGGGTCCATAAAAAAGGCATTACACCAGACTTTGCAGTCAAGCAACCAGACTATTTCAACGCAACCCTGTTGCCGGCAGATAAAGTATTGCAGCGCGATATGGCTGGCACTGACGTGAAAAACCTGCAGCTCATCCTGAAGGGCTTGAATCTGTCCCCAGGACGAGAAGATGGCTATTTTGATGAAAAGACAGAGGAAGTAATCAAGCAGTTCCAAACCTCCAACAAACTTGAGGTAACTGGCAAAGTAGACGCGAAGACACGCTCTTCGCTGGAAGAAAGTCTCCGTAAAACGATGACGAAGCCAGAAAATGACCTGCAATTGCAAAAAGCGCTGGATGTAGTCACGGGTAAGTAATGAATAATCAAGAAAATGGAAGCAGGTAATTCCCTGCTTTCCGTAGAAATGATAACCACGGCAAATCAAATGCCGTGGTTTTTCTTTCTTTTAATTGAGGTGAGGCAATTGGCGATACAGGCAGATATGCTTACCATTGCATATGGCTTTGCCGCATTTTTTATCAATCCTGTCTTCTATCTCTTTCTGGTGTTTATTTATTTGCATTATCGCAGACAGATGAACCTGGAAAGACAGCTTTTTTCTGCACGCATTCAGTCCCCCTTGCTCTCGACGATACGGGCTGTAGGGATGGGCTTGGTGGGAGGCTTGCTTATTTCTCTTCTTAGTGCAGGACTCGGCGTGGTCGTGCAAGCACAGGATTTGTGGATACTATGGGGATTGGCGCTCATCTTGGCGCTGATTCGTTTACGGTTTCTCTGTTTCGCATATGCTGCAGGGATTTTGGCGATTTTACACGCGATCACACAGGTCATTCCACCGGTTACGGATGTTCCTGGATTGAGCTATGTCTGGGAAATAATACGTCAGGCGAAACCTTTGCCGTTGCTTGCGTTAGTTGCGGTCATGCATCTGATTGAAGCGATGCTCGTACGCTGGAATGGTGGGCGGGACGCTTCTCCGCTATTCGTGGAAGGGCAGCGTGGTCGGATTGTCGGTGCCTATTTGCTTCATTCTTTTTGGCTGACGCCAGCCGTGCTGTTCGTACAGATGGAGCCAGGTGCTATCAGTGGTGCATTGTATCCGGGGTGGCCGTTCTTTTCGCCGGAAGCCGCTTCATTCGGACTGATGCTTTTGCCGACGGTGACGGGGTTCTCCGATATGACGCAAACGATGACACCTTATAGAAAAGCAACGCAGGTTGCGAAAAATTTGATGCTGTATGCGATTGGTTTGTTGGGGTTATGTGCTCTGGCTGTATGGTTTTATCCGTTGATCTTGCTGGCCGCGATCTTCGCACTATTCGGTCATGAGGCGTTGTTTTTCTGGAGTCAGTATCAAGAAAGAAAGCGTTCGCCTTATTTCATCCAGTCTTCGCGTGGTGTAAAAGTAATGGGTGTCATTCCAGGGACGAGAGCAGAGGAAATCGGCATCACGCCCGGTGAGATTATCGTGAAAGTAAATGGCATTTTGGTGCGGGAAAAAGAAGATTTGTATCCAGCACTACAAGCCAATCCTGCCTTTTGCAAAATGGAAGTACTCACGCGTGAAGGCGAGCTGAAGTTCGTACAGTGTGCAGTCTATGCGGGTAATCATCACCAATTGGGGATCATTGTGGTTCCGGATGCAAATACCCGTGCATTTGTTGATTTGAAACGCGCCAGTGTAGTCGAGCTGATCAAGCAAAAGCTGGAGAAGCTGAATGTAGGAGCATAAGGATAGTTGGGGAGAAGGTATGCAGTCAAAAATGCATACCTTCTTTTTTTCTAGAAAAGCTTGTCCATTCGGAAACTTACTGGTGGCAGTTGCGTCTCAATGTAGAAGGAAAAAAGAGGGAGTGGGTTCGGTGTTCAAAGTGAAAAGAACGGTCTCGTGGTTTTTGTCGGGTACATTAGCTGCAGCCACAATTTTTGCCTCCCCCTTATCAGGAGTAGGAGCAACGATTCCTGTGACCGTAGCGCAGGCTCAATCGGTTGTGGCTGTCCCGATGCACGTGACGAAAGGTGTCCAAAAGCTAGTCAAGCTTTTACCGGAGCTGTCTTCGCGCTATGTCGTTTACGGTGGCGATGTGGATGGACCTGGTGTTAGCGGGGTGGTAGTAACGTTTGCACAGTCTGCTGCTGAGGCCGAATCGTCCATGGATGATGCGATTTTTGACGGACAGACAGGGGAGTTGCTCAGACTGAATCTTACTCCGAAAATAGCAACAAAGCCTGCCTACCCGACTGAGCAGCAGGCCAAAACACGTGCGCTGGCTTTTGTCGCTGGTTTGCAGGGAACAGGTACAGGTAACGCCTATCAAGCGAGAGCGGTTTTTAAAAAAGAAGACTTATTGACGGTTCGACTGGTGCGAGTCCTGAATAATGTTGTGCTCGATGACGATTATGATTGTCTCGTCAGTTTTGATGCATCGGGAAGAATTGTTTGGTTTTCCACGTTTGATGGCAGGCTATACGAAAAAGTAAGTCCCTCTTCACTCCCATCTCCACAGCGCGTCATCTCTTCCGAACAAGCTGTACGAAAGTGGCAAGAAAGCCGTCCATTGGAACTTGTTTATTTATTGCCCATTCATAAGCAAAGCGATCAGGTAGAAGCAAAGCTCGCTTATGTCCTGAAAAATGGAATTATAACGCAGCAACATACAGGTAGTGCATTGGATGCCTTTAGTGGCAAACGATTAGTAACAAAGAAGACCCGAGGGACAAACCCGTCTCAGACCATCAATGTGACAGGAACAGGTGAGAAGTGGGTAGCGCAAACAGAGTCGCAAGCGCGTGAATTGTTACGCATGTTGTTTCGAATCGAAACAGAAAAGCTGCCGCTATCCATCTACGAGGCGAATTACGATGATGGTCCAGCCCTTCGTTATTTCATATGGGGAAATTTTGGTGAGGGGGTTCCCGATGCCGACAAGATATCACGAATGGCTACCTTTCCCGAGGGAAGCAGTAACGGCGAGCAGCATCATCTTCTCGTGACGGATGCAAAGACTGGTGAACTGCTTGAATTTTCTACGAGGGTGAACAATCCGCAATGGTCTAATGTGAAAACGGATAAGAAGCGAGATCGAATAGAAGCGGATAAGCTTTTGAAAAGACTGACTCCGTCTGGAAGCAATCAAATCCAAATAACAGAGGATGGAAATAAAAGGTACACCTCGATCGTAGCTGATCCTCTCGTGAACGGCATTCCGGTTTATGGGATCAATCAGAGTGTGGAGGAAGGGATGTATACGATTCGGATCGATTCATGGACGGGTGCATGGGAACAGGTAAGCATAAACAAACCGGCCAGTGTCAAATACCCGGCCCATTCCCAAGCACTTAAAGAACAAGTGGCCATGACCCGTTTACTGCAAACCTTTCCACTTGAGCTGACCTACATCCACCAGTCGGATTACGAGAAAGACACGATTACATGGAAGCTCGGCTATGACCTTTCGTTTCGTCAGACTCGCTCGCATTGCTTCTGTGGGGGAGAATTTAAAGTAGATGATACATTTTATGTGGATGCGATAACCGGAAAAGTGATCGTAAACGAATAGGACCCTGTATAAGAAAAAGCCGCCTTCTTCGATTTCGAAGAGTTGCGGCTTTTTGTATACGATTCTAGGCAGTTGCTTCGAATCCCGTGATTTGGTTGAGAGCGACTTTCTTATCATCCTTGAGGACGAATTCGACTACTCCGTTTTTCATGCTGACAGCTTTGACCACGCCTGTAAGAGGCGTATTGGTAGTGGTACCGTCCGGATTCGTCTGAGACTGATTGTACGTGATGTTGTAGCCGATCATTTGCGCATAGGCAAGGGAGTTGCCCATTGTTCTGTTTTCAGGTTTCACCGTCATGCCTACGATTTCTTCGGCTTTTACGGTTGATCCATTATCCAGTTGGAATTGTGCGGTACCGTTTTTGGTGGTAAAGCCAGTGATGACGCCATTCAAGATTTCATCAACCTTGGAAACGTCGTTTTTGGTATCTGGATTGCCATCCCGGTCGACTTCCTTGGTTACTTTATAGGAAATCTCACGACCGATCATTTCCATGTACTTCACGCTGTTGTCGAGCGTATTGCCGGCCAGACCTTGCGATTCCAATCCGGAGACGTCTGCCAGCGGAATCGGTGTCGATTCGCCTGCGATACGGAAGTAGATTTTGCCTTGATCCATGTATACGGCATCAAGTACGCCTTCTTTCTTCTCCGTCTTAGTTTCTCCCGTCATCTCGTCTTTTGTAGTAAGGGAATACGAAGCAGTACGACCTACCAGCTTTTCATACTTCTCCAAAGTGACCATGCTGTTGTTCGATTGCTCCATCAGCGTGGTCATTTTTGTGATTTTTTCTACCATGGTCAGCATACTTGTTTGCTGGATGAACTGAGAGTTGTCCATTGGGGACATAGGGTCTTGATGCTTTAACTGCTCGAGCATGAGCTTCATAAAGGCATTTTGGTCGAGCTCGGTGGTGAATTCTTTTTTGCCTTTATAGCTCATATGGGGTTGTATATATGGGTTATTTTTAACGGTTGTTCCGGTATCTGACATGTCAATCCTCCCTGAAGGTGGCGAGTCTATCTGTGCATGTTTGCACTTCCTTCATCTTATATCGGAAAAATCGGTGGAAAGATGAAGACAAACGTTTGTTCGAATTTTGGGCTTAAACTAGCAGAAATTGTGTTATAATGGAAGTAGAAACAGTCATGCTATGAGGAGATGAACGAGGGAATGGAGCGTTTTGAATTGGTATCGGAGTTTCAACCGTCCGGTGACCAGCCGACCGCCATTGCCGAGCTGGTGGCAGGGTTACAAGCTGGCAAGCGACACCAGACATTGCTGGGGGCGACGGGAACGGGAAAGACTTTTACGGCTGCCCAGGTAATTGCTCAGGTGAACAGACCAACACTCGTGATGGCACACAACAAAACTCTTGCCGCTCAGCTTTGTGCAGAGTTTAAGGAGTTTTTCCCGAACAACGCGGTGGAATACTTCGTCAGCTACTACGATTACTATCAACCCGAAGCATACATTCCCCAATCGGATACGTTTATTGAAAAAGACTCGAGCATTAACGACGAGATCGACAAGCTCCGTCACTCGGCTACGAGTGCCTTGTTTGAACGCCGAGATGTCATCATTGTTGCCTCCGTCTCCTGCATTTACGGATTGGGTTCTCCTGAAGAGTATCGGGAGCTGCTCTTGTCTTTACGTGTTGGCATGGAAACAGGACGGGACGAGATTTTGCATCGTCTGGTCGATATCCAGTACACACGCAACGACATCAACTTCACGCGCGGTACGTTCCGTGTGCGGGGTGACGTCGTGGAGATTTTTCCTGCCTCAGAGAGTGAGCAGGCGATTCGCGTTGAGTTTTTTGGAGATGAAATAGAGCGGATTACTTCGATTGACGTACTGACCGGCGAGATTTTGGGACAGCGTGATCACATTGCCATCTTCCCTAAATCTCACTATGTGACGCGCGAGGAGAAAATGAAGCTGGCTGTCCAAAGCATCGAGGCCGAGCTGGAAGAAAGACTGAAAGAATTCCGTGATGCGGGAAAACTCTTGGAAGCACAGAGACTGGAGCAACGTACACGGTATGATATTGAGATGATGATGGAGATGGGCTTTTGCTCCGGTATTGAAAACTACTCGCGCCATCTGACAGGACTGCCTGCCGGGCATGCTCCGTATACCTTGTTGGATTACTTCCCAGAAGATTTTATCGTCATGATGGATGAGTCGCATATGACCTTGCCGCAGGTTCGGGGGATGTATAACGGTGACCGCGCACGGAAGGATGTACTGGTCGATCACGGATTCCGTCTGCCCTCTGCACGCGATAACCGCCCACTCAAGTTCGAGGAGTTTGAAGGAAAGCTGAAACAAGCGATTTACATTTCAGCTACACCTGGCCCTTATGAGCTGGAGCACAGCCCAGAAATGGTGCAGCAGGTGATTCGTCCGACAGGCTTGATTGACCCAACGGTTACGGTACGTCCGATCAAGGGACAGATTGACGATTTGATTGGCGAAATCCAAGCCACGATTGCGAAAAATGAGCGGATTCTCGTCACGACTCTGACGAAGAAAATGTCTGAGGATTTGACGGACTATCTGAAAGAAATCGGAATCAAGGTCCGCTATCTTCACTCGGATATTAAAACGATTGAGCGGATGCAGATATTACGTTCATTGCGCTTGGGTGAGTTTGACGTGCTAGTCGGAATCAACCTCTTGCGGGAAGGCTTGGACTTGCCGGAAGTATCGCTTGTGGCGATTTTGGATGCAGACAAGGAAGGCTTCCTGCGCAATGAGCGTTCGCTGATTCAGACGATTGGTCGGGCTGCGCGGAACTCAGAGGGACGCGTTATCATGTACGCGGACAAAATGACAGATTCGATGACCTCTGCGATTCGAGAGACAGAACGTCGTCGTTCCATTCAGATGGCTTACAATGAAGAACACGGCATCACGCCGCAAACCGTGAAAAAGTCCGTCCGCGAAGTGATCGAGGCGACCAAGGTCGCGGAGGAAAAAGCAGATTACTTGCCACATGCAGACTTTAAGAAAATGCCGAAGAAGGATCGCGTGGCTGTTATAGAACGTATGGAAGAAGAAATGAAGGAAGCGGCACGCAACCTCATGTTCGAGCGTGCGGCCGAATTGCGTGATTTGATTCTTGAGCTGAAGGCGGAACTCTAAGGAGAGGTTTTTTTCATGCCATTAGAACATATTGTCGTAAAGGGTGCACGTGCCCACAATCTGAAAAATATTGATGTAGTCATTCCGAGGGACAAATTCGTCGTTCTGACGGGTTTGTCTGGCTCGGGTAAGTCCTCGCTTGCTTTTGACACGATTTACGCGGAGGGACAACGACGCTATGTCGAGTCTCTGTCTGCATACGCCCGTCAATTTCTTGGGCAGATGGACAAGCCGGACGTGGATTCGATTGAGGGACTTTCCCCTGCGATCTCGATTGACCAGAAAACAACGAGCCGCAACCCTCGCTCCACGGTAGGTACGGTTACGGAAATCTACGACTATTTGCGCCTTTTGTATGCGCGTGTTGGGAGAGCGGTTTGCCCGGAGCATGGCATCGAGATCCAATCTCAGACCATTGAACAAATGGTCGATCGACTATTGGAGTATCCTGAGCGCACGAAAATGCAGATTCTCGCGCCTATGGTACAAGGACGCAAGGGAGAGCACGTCAAGCTGCTCGAGGACATCCGCAAGCAAGGTTTCGTCCGCGTGCGGGTCAATGGTGAAATTACCGATCTGTCCGAAGACATCAAGCTGGAAAAGAACAAGAAGCATAATATTGAGGTTGTCGTTGACCGGATCGTCGTGAAGCCGGATGTACAGGCGCGTCTCGCAGACTCCTTGGAAACGGCACTTCGTTTAGCAGATGGCAAGGTCATCGTCGATGTAATGGAGCAAGAAGAGCTGCTGTTCAGTGAAAAGCATGCTTGCGCGATATGTGGATTCTCCATCGGGGAGCTGGAGCCGCGGATTTTCTCCTTTAACAGCCCGTTTGGTGCTTGTTCGGAGTGTGATGGACTGGGTGTCAAGTTGGAGGTAGACCCGGATATGGTCGTTCCCGATGCGACGAAGACGCTCGATGATGGGGCGATTGGCGCATGGGAGCCGAAGACTTCTACTTACTATCAACAATTGTTGGAATCAGCTTGCCGCCACTTTAACATTCGGATGGATGTGCCATACGAGGAGCTTACGGCAGCGCACCGACAAATCTTGATGTACGGCAGTGAAGGCGAAAAAATTCACTTCCGCTATGAGAACGAGTTCGGGCAAGTGCGTGAGGCGGTCGTACCGTTCGAGGGTGTCGTCATTAATCTGCAACGACGTCATCTGGAGACGAGCTCAGATTACATCCGTGAACAAATCGAAGGCTTCATGAGCCAAAAGGCGTGTCCTGTCTGCAAAGGCCAACGTTTGCGTCAGGAGAGCTTGGCGGTAAAGGTCGGGGAGCGCAGCATTTCTGAGCTGACTACGCTGTCGATTCTCGATGCGCATCAGTTTGTCGGTGGGCTGGAACTGACAGAGCGGGAAACGAAGATCGCGAACCTGATCGTAAAAGAAATTAAGGCGCGACTGAACTTCTTGATTGATGTCGGACTGGATTACTTGACGCTGAGCCGTGCGGCGGGAACATTGTCCGGGGGAGAAGCGCAGCGGATTCGACTGGCTACGCAGATCGGTTCTAGTCTGATGGGCGTTCTCTACATTTTGGATGAGCCGAGTATCGGACTACATCAGCGGGATAACGCGCGTCTGATCAAGACGCTGGAGCATATGACCAAGCTGGGGAATACATTGATCGTCGTCGAGCATGACGAAGATACGATGATGGCTTGCGATTATATTATTGATATTGGACCGGGCGCCGGCATACATGGCGGTCAAATTGTCGCGGCAGGAACACCGGATGAAGTCATGAAGGACCCTAACTCCTTGACTGGTGCCTATTTGAGTGGGCGCAAATTCATCCCTGTTCCGATGGAGCGTCGCAAGCCTTCGGACAAATGGATCAAGATTGAGGGTGCGAAGGAAAACAACCTGAAAAACGTCACTGCGAAGCTTCCTTTAGGCGTTTTTGTTGCCGTAACAGGTGTATCTGGTTCAGGAAAAAGTACATTGATCAATGAAATTTTGCAAAAGACACTGGCTCGCGATTTGAATAAGGCAAAGGTGAAGCCAGGGGAGCATCGACGCATCCTGGGACTCGAGCATCTGGATAAGGTGATCGACATCGACCAATCTCCAATTGGACGTACACCGCGTTCCAATCCGGCGACATATACAGGTGTCTTTGATGATATTCGCGACCTTTTTGCTTCCACCAACGAAGCCAAAGTGCGCGGCTATAAAAAAGGTCGCTTCAGCTTTAACGTCAAGGGCGGCCGTTGTGAAGCGTGCAGTGGTGACGGGATCATTAAAATCGAGATGCACTTTTTGCCGGATGTGTATGTGCCTTGCGAAGTTTGTCATGGCAAACGCTACAATCGCGAGACGCTCGATGTAAAATACAAAGGCAAGAACATTGCAGATGTGCTGGAAATGACCATTGAGGATGGCGTAGAGTTTTTCCGCAACCTGCCAAAGATTGAGCGCAAACTACAGACGATTGTAGATGTAGGGCTAGGATACGTAAAGCTTGGGCAGCCTGCTACGACGCTCTCTGGCGGGGAAGCGCAACGCGTCAAGCTCGCTTCTGAACTGTATCGCCGCAGTACAGGACGTACGCTTTACATCCTGGATGAACCGACAACGGGTCTGCATACAGATGACATTGATCGTTTGTTGAAGGTACTGCAACGATTGGTGGAAAACGGTGAGACGGTTCTTGTCATCGAGCACAATCTCGACGTGATCAAAACGGTTGACTACATCGTGGATTTAGGACCAGAAGGCGGTACTCGAGGTGGAGAGATTATCGGAACGGGCACACCTGAAGAAGTGGCCAAACTAGAAGGCTCTTATACGGGTATCTATTTGAAGCCGATCTTGGAACGAGATAGAGAACGGACGAATGCCAAGCTAGAGCAATTCGTTTCGAAGTAATCAAGAGATAGCCTCCCTGATCCAGGGGGGCATCTTTTCTAGGTGGACGTAAAGGGGAGGAAGAGATGGACTACGTGAAGGATTCTCTTGCCGCACTACCTGCCGATCTGGTGGCAGAAGCACAGAAGCGCTTTGATGGACAAGATCCTGCACACGATTGGCAGCATAATTTGCGTGTGATGGCAATGTGTGAGCGGATTGGTCGTGAGGAAGGGGCAGATATGGAAGTGCTGCGCCTCGCTGCTTTGCTGCATGACATCGGGAGAGCAGAAGAACGGCAAACAGGTGAGTGCCATGCCGAAATCAGTGCAAGACTAGCAGGGGTATGGCTCTCCGAACGCAGTATGACGGAAGTATTTATCTCACGCGTACAGTCTGTAATTCTCGCCCATCGTTTTCGCAAAGAACGGCCTCCACATACTTTGGAAGAAAAGGTCCTGTTTGATGCCGACAAGCTGGATTCGATTGGGGCTATTGGAGTGGCTCGGGTTTTTGCTTATACTGGGGTTATTGGGCAACCCATACAATCGGATGATCCCAATCAGCATACACCGTATAAGGAATACACTTGGAAGCTGCAGCGCATCAAAGACAAGCTTTTCACCAAGACTGCCCAGAAAATCGCCGAAGACAGGCATCGATTCATGACAACGTTTTTTGAGCAATGGGAATGGGAAGTAACGGGGATTCGTTAATCGTTGCGCGAAGGCAAGACTGTATAGGGGGAATGCACCATGAGCCGCTGGATAATCAAAATGCTTTTAAATGGGGCTGCGCTACTTCTGATCAGCAAGTGGTTCCACTCCATTCATGTCGCGAATTTCACAGTAGCACTATGGGCTACGTTGATATTGGGGATGGTAAACACAGTGATTCGGCCGATTCTCCTGTTTTTTACTTTTCCCTTGCAAGTATTGACGATCGGTTTGTTCTGGTTTGTCATTAATGCTGTGACGTTTGGGTTGACAGCCTACTTTATTGATGGATTTGAAGTAGGGCCATGGCCTGACAACATTGGGACTGTCATCGTAGCAGCAGCACTGATGAGTATTTTTGGCTACCTCATTGAAGTTGTGGTAGGGATGAAAAGAGAAAAGAGATAGTATGTTCGAAAAAGCCCCGTATTCTCTCAAACGAGTCGCGGGGTTTTTGCCTAATAAGGATGCTCGGTCTTATTAGGTTGTCGTAAGTACAGAGGTTTCGATACAATAGAGACACAACCATAGGGACGGAAAATCCCATGTGAGGGGGAAGCTTCATGCGTAAGACGAATGTGAGCCATCTAGTGGACCATTTCAATATGACGATCTTGAGCGGGGAAGAGGGCTTGGGGCGTGAGATTACCGTAACGGATTTGAGTCGTCCCGGCCTGCAGTTAGCCGGTTACTATTCGTACTTTGTGGAAGAGCGAATTCAATTGTTCGGCTTGACGGAAATCAACTTTTTTCAGACGCTGACCCCAGAGGAACGGCTGGAACGGATGAATTTTCTCATGCAAAGTCAGGTTCCTTGCTTCTGTGTGACCCGTAATCAGATGGTGCCTGAAGAGATGATTAACGTTTCCAATCGGTTGGGGGTACCTGTACTTCAGTCCCCGCTGGCAACGACGACGCTAGTCGGGAAAGTGACCAACTTCCTGGAGAATCGTCTTGCACCAACGACGACGATTCATGGGGTACTCACAGACATTTATGGCGTCGGCGTTTTGATTATGGGATCGAGCGGGATCGGGAAGAGTGAGGCTGCACTTGAGCTTGTAAAGCGCGGACACCGACTCGTAGCAGATGACGCAGTGGAGATTAAGCAGACACAGGGCGGGCAGCTAAGTGGTAGCGCTCCTGAGCTGATTCAGCATCTCTTGGAAATCCGCGGTGTGGGGATTATCAACATTATGACGATGTTTGGTGCTGGTGCCGTGCGCAATGTGAAAAACATCGAGATGGTTGTTCAACTAGAGCTGTGGGAGCCACATAAAATGTACGAGCGGTTGGGGCTCGATGAGGAAACATTGAAGATCATGGATACCGAAATTCCGATTATTACCGTTCCTGTTCGACCAGGACGAAACTTGGCAGTCATCATTGAGGTTGCAGCGATGAACTTCCGTCTGAAACGGATGGGTTACAACGCAGCAATGCACTTCACACGCAAACAGTCGAATGCCATTTTAGAAGATGCCGATTCTGACTTGTAGGAGAAAGAGACGCATATGAGGAAGACAACACGTTATCCCGTAAATGGGGTAAATCCGCTTTGGCACATGTATCGAACGGTAAGCTTCTGGAAAGTCATGAAAAATTTCATCGTCATCCAACTCTCCAGATATACGCCGATTGTTTCGTGGAAGAACTGGATGTATCGCACATTTTTGCGTATGGAAGTAGGCCAGCATAGTGCGGTTGCGCTGATGGTAATGATGGATATCATGTTTCCGGAGAAAATCAAGATCGGTCGTAATTGCGTGATCGGGTACAATACGACCATACTTGCGCATGAATATTTAATAGATGAATACCGTTTGGGAGAAGTGATTATTGAGGATGCTGTCCTAGTGGGGGCCAACACTACCATTTTGCCTGGAGTAACGATTGGCAAAGGGGCCATTGTCGCAGCGGGAACGGTTGTTCATAAAGATGTCCCGTCTGGCGCCTTTGTAGGTGGGAACCCCATGCAGCTTATTCGAATGAAAGCTTCTGAGGAAGAAGTTATGTAGCGTCTCTTCCATTGTGTTCAGCCGTCAGGTGCTTATCCTGGCGGTTTTTTTGTTTTGTGTTAAATTTTCCGACTATTCTTATCTTGGTTGACCTAAGATTCTCGTCGTGGTAATCTTCTTCATAACACTTTAGTTTGTTACCATATTAGCAGAGTAAAGCGAATGCAATGGAGGGAACAAAGATGGCAAAGCCGTTGGGATTCGAAAAGCCGCTCGGGATGCGGGACATACTGCCGGAATCACTGGCGAAACAACGGCACTTGGAGCGGGAGCTGAGGCGGTGTATCGAGAGATGGGGCTATGACGAAATATCCACACCCTCTCTGGAATACTTCGATACAGTAGGAGCAGCAAGTGCGACACTAACAGACCGGATGTTTCGCCTCCTGGATAAACAAGGCCACACCGTAGTCCTGCGTCCGGATATGACAACGCCAATTGCAAGGGTTGTTTCCTCCCTTTATAAAGATGTTGCATTGCCAATTCGGTTGTATTACCAGGCAAATGTGTTTCGGGCACAAGAAAAGGAAGCGGGACGGAATGCAGAGTTTTCTCAAACCGGGATCGAGCTAATCGGAGATGCGTCTGTCGATGCGGATGCAGAAGCCATTGCGCTTGCTGTGTTTTGCTTGCGGGCAGCGGGTGTGGAAACATTCCGCATTGCCATTGGGCATGTCGATTTCGTAGACGGTCTTTTGGAGGAAGAGATTGAGGATGAGCCTATTCGCAATCAATTCCGACAGTTTTTGTACGAACGGGACTTCGTTGGCTTCCGGCAGCTACTCGCGACAGTAGACATCCCTACGGAGGCAAAAAGCCGATTGGAATCCTTATTGCGCCTGCAAGGGGGAAAAGGGAAGATTGAGGTCGCCCGCGAACTGGCAGGCAAGGGAAAGGCAGGGAGGGCAGTCGAGACGATTGCTTCCTTGTGGGAGTCGTTAGAAGCATACGGAGTGACCGAAGATTTGTTGATTGATTTCAATCTGATCATCAATTTGAACTACTATACAGGCGTTGTTTTCGAAGGGTACGCTGCGGACTTGGGCTCCCCACTATTGGGTGGAGGACGCTACGATCAATTGCTCTTTCAATTTGGGCGTGCTGCATCCGCCACAGGCTTTGCGATCAAGATGGATCGGCTGCTCCAGGTCACTCCTTTCGTAAAAAGGCAAACACATGCTCGCGTGTTGCTTGTTTACACGGAGGATTGCCGTCGTGCCGCTTTGGCAGAGGCACAGCAATTGCGTGAGGACGGGCTCGTAGTGGTGACACGTCTCGTCTCCAAAATAGATGATAAACAGGTTGGCCAAGAAGCGGGATTTACCAAGGTCATTTGCATAACACAACAGGGGGATTAGGAGATGGCACTTACGAAAAACGACCAAAAGCTGACGATCGCCATGCCAAAAGGGCGGATTTTTGAAGAGGCCGTCCACTTCCTCCAGCAGGCTGGTTTGCAGGTTACTGCGGATCTACAAGATTCTCGTAAACTGATCATTCCTGTGAAAAATGCCAAGCTCGAATTCATTATGGCGAAGCCTACCGATGTTCCTACTTATGTCGAGTATGGGGTGGCTGACGTTGGCGTGGTTGGCAAGGATGTTTTATTGGAAGAAGAACGAGATGTTTACGAGCTGTTGGATTTGCATATCGGCTATTGTCGCATGATGGTAGCGGGTCTATCAGATTGGAAACCGACGGAAGCGCTGCGTGTTGCGACGAAATATCCGAAGATTGCGTCACGTTATTTTCGTGAGCAGGGACAGCAGGTTGAGGTTATCAAGCTGAATGGTTCCGTAGAGCTTGCACCGATGATTGGACTGGCTGATCGTATTGTGGATATTGTCTCAACAGGTAGGACATTGCGGGAAAATGGCTTGGTCGAACTGGAGAGTATTTGTGAAATTACGACGAGGCTGATTGCCAATCGAGCCAGCTATCGGATGAAAAGTGAAGCGGTGGATGAGATTGCTGGAAAATTTTTAGAGGTCGTTCCTCGCGGGAACTAGAGAAAAAGGGGAGACAGCCATGCGTATCATGTCAGCCAGCCAGTATGACGGGAAACGATCGGTAGACGCAGGGACGAGAGAACAGCAAGAAGCGGTGAAGGCGATCCTCACCTCGGTTCGCCAGCAAGGGGACGAAGCGCTGCGCTATTACACGGAACGATTTGATCGTGTGCTTCTACAAAACTTCCGTGTGAGCGAAAGCGAATTTGCAGAAGCAAGTGAGCTTGTTTCTCCACAAGTAAAGGCAGCATTGAAGGAAGCAGCCGAAAATATTCGGGCGTTCCACGAGCGGCAAGTGCGTCAGTCCTGGTTTACCACCAAAGAGAGTGGCACATTGCTGGGCCAACTGATACGTCCGTTGCAGCGCGCTGGATTGTATGTGCCAGGTGGAACGGCAGCTTATCCTTCCAGCGTATTGATGAATGCCATCCCTGCGAAAATAGCAGGTGTTCCAGAAGTCGTGATTACGACACCACCAGGAGCGGATGGGAAAATCAACCCTGCGATACTCGTTGCGGCTCAAATCGCAGGTGTGACCGAGATATACAAGGTAGGTGGGGCACAGGCAATCGCGGCACTGACCTACGGAACGGAGCAAATCAAGGCGGTTGATAAAATCGTCGGGCCTGGCAATATTTTTGTGGCACTGGCAAAGCGAGAAGTATTCGGATTGGTCAGTATCGACATGGTGGCAGGGCCAAGTGAAATTGCGGTGATCGCAGATGAAACGGCCAACCCGCAATACGTTGCGGCAGACCTGCTGTCTCAAGCTGAGCATGATCCGATGTCAGCCGCTATATTGGTTACGACATCAAAATCGTTGGCGGAGCAGGTGTCACAGGAAATCGAGCGACAGCTTGCCGATCTTCCACGCAAATCGATTGCGGAAGCGGCGATACGCGACTACGGCGCTATTTTACTCGTCGACGATTTGGACGAAGGGTTTGCCGTTATCAACCGTATCGCACCCGAGCATTTGGAAATCATGATGGCGGAGCCGTTTGAGCATCTCGGAAAAGTGGAAAATGCAGGTGCGATTTTCCTCGGCCCATACAGCTCAGAGCCAGTCGGCGATTATTTTGCTGGTACCAATCATGTGATTCCTACGAATGGAACGGCGCGATTCTCCTCGCCATTATCCGTCGATGATTTTATCAAGAAGTCGAGTGTTGTTTCCTATAGCAAGCGAGATTTGCGAGACAATGGACATAAAATTGTGGCACTGGCAGAGCAGGAAGGATTGTCTGGGCACGGTCGAGCTATCCTTGCGCGATTGCGAGATTTTGAGACCGAAGAGCAGGAGAGTGAAAAGAGATGAGTGAAGGGAAACAACGTGCAGCACAGATCGAACGCAATACGAATGAGACGCAGATCGCGCTTTCCTTTGCTGTAGACGGCGCGGGTGAGAGCAAGCAAAATTCGGGTGTTCCATTTCTGGATCACATGCTAGACCTGTTTGCCCGACACGGACATTTTGACCTGACTGTCAAGGCAAAGGGAGATATCGAAATCGACTATCACCATACGGTGGAGGATATCGGGATTTGTCTTGGGCATGCTCTGCGGGAAGCGTTGGGAGATAAGAAAGGCATCAAGCGTTATGGAAATGCGTTTGTCCCGATGGATGACGCGCTAGCGCAGGTCGTCATTGACATCAGCAACCGTCCTCATCTGGAATATCGCGCTACGTACCCTACGAATATGGTTGGTCAGTTTCCGACGGAGCTGGTACACGAATTTTTATGGAAGCTCGCACTGGAGGCGCGGATCAATCTGCATGTGATCCTGCACTACGGTCACAATACGCATCACATGATCGAGGCGATTTTCAAAGCGCTGGGCCGTGCACTGGATGAAGCGACGACGATCGATCCGCGTGTAAAAGGGGTCCCGTCAACAAAAGGGGTTTTGTAACATGATCGGCATCATCGATTACGGCATGGGGAATTTGTACAGCTTGAGCAAGGCGTTGGAAAGGCTGGGCTATTCGTACGAGTTCGTCTCTCAAGCAGAGCGTCTACAACAATATAGCGGGTTGATTTTGCCAGGAGTCGGGGCGTTCGGGGATGCTATCGCCAACATACGTGAGCTTGGATTAGAGCAAGCGATCAAGGGATACGTAGCAACAGGTCGTCCAATCTTGGGCATTTGTCTCGGTATGCAGCTCTTATTTGAGAAAAGTGCGGAGCATGGCGAGCATACGGGCTTGGGACTGCTCGGTGGTGAGGTCGTTCGTTTTCGCGGGGATTACAAGGTACCGCACATGGGCTGGAACCAACTGATGATAAAGCAAAAGCAACCGTTACTAAACGGTGTGCAGGATGGCGATTACGTTTATTTTGTCCATTCGTATCATGTCCTGTGCCAGTCTGATGTCTTGCTTGCGACGAGTGACTATCACCAGGAGGTCACGGCCATTGTGAATCGTGACAACGTATATGGTATGCAGTTTCACCCGGAAAAGAGCGGAGAGACAGGAATGCTACTGCTGCGTAACTTTGCCGTTCAATGCGAGGGGGTTTTGACATGAGCTTTATCGTTTATCCGGCGATCGATATTCGCGGGGGCAAGTGTGTTCGACTTTTCCAAGGAGATTACGGGCAAGAGACAGTGTACGCTGATTCGCCGCTCGCGATGGCGAAGCGCTGGGTAGAACAAGGGGCGTCCTGGGTTCATCTCGTAGATTTGGATGGGGCAAAGGAAGGCAAGCCTGCAAATGCAGCGCTCATCAAAGAGATAGCGCGCTCGATCCCTGTACCCGTGCAGGTTGGGGGCGGCATTCGAACAGAAGAGCAGATTGCGGACTATTTGGAATCAGGTGTCGCGCGAGTGATCGTCGGGACTGCTGCAATCGAAGACGAGCCTTTTACGAAGCGAATTCTTCAAAACTATGGGGACAAAATCGCAATTGGTCTGGACTGCCGGAATGGGCTGGTGGCTACCAGAGGTTGGTTGACCACGACAGATGTGCAAGCGACAGTGCTTGCCAAGCGGTTGGTTACGTACGGTGCCGAGACGTTTATTTACACCGATATCGCCCGTGATGGCACGATGACAGGACCCAATGTAGAAGAAATTGCAGCATTGGCGATGGCTACAGGTAAATCGGTGATCGCCTCGGGAGGCGTCAGCCAACTGGACGACTTGTTGACGCTGGCTGCCCATGCTTCGAACGGAGTCTCTGGCGCCATTGTTGGCAAAGCACTCTACACGGACGCTTTTACATTGGAAGAAGCGCTCCAGCGTATGGAGGGGCGTGAATCGCATGCTGACTAAACGAATCATCCCGTGCCTCGATGTAAAAGACGGACGGGTGGTAAAAGGCGTGCAGTTTGTCGGACTTCGCGATGCAGGAGACCCGGTTGAACTGGCAAAAAAGTATAGCGAAGAGAGAGCAGACGAGTTGATCTTTCTCGATATTTCTGCGTCCCACGAAGGGCGCAAGACGATGGTGGATGTCATCGAAAAAACGGCTGCAAACATTACGATTCCTTTCACGGTTGGTGGAGGCATTAACAGCGTCGACGATATGAAAAGGATATTGCGTGCGGGTGCGGACAAAATCTCGTTGAATACAGCGGCTGTTTTGCGTCCAGAATTGATCCGCGAGGGAGCGACAGTCTTCGGATCACAATGTATCGTCGTAGCGATCGACGCGAGAAGTGTCGGGGAAGATCGCTGGGAAGTGTATACCCACGGTGGACGGAATGCGACGGGGAGAGACGTCATCCGTTGGGCGCAGGAGGCAGAGGCGCTCGGAGCGGGCGAAATCCTTTTGACAAGCATGGACGACGATGGAGAAAAGAAAGGCTTTGGACTCGAATTGACCAAGCGGGTATCAGAAGCGGTCGGAATTCCGGTCATTGCTTCTGGTGGAGCGGGCTCAAGGGAGCATTTTTACGATGTCCTGACGCAAGGAAAGGCAGATGCCGCGCTGGCCGCTTCCATTTTTCACTATGACGAAACGTCGATTCACTCGGTCAAAGAGTATTTGCAAACCAAAGGAGTTGTCGTACGACCATGACAGGAGCAGAAGCATTTGCAGTGGAAAAATTGCGTTTTGACGAAAAGGGTTTGCTTCCTGTCATCGTGCAGGATGCCGGAAGCAAGACAGTCTTGACGCTTGCCTATATGAATGAAGAGTCGCTACAAAAGTCATTAGAGACCAAAGAAACATGGTTTTGGAGCCGTTCCCGACAACAATTGTGGCACAAGGGTGAGACCTCGGGTCATACGCAGAAGATCGTCTCTATGCGGTATGATTGCGACGGAGATGCACTGGTTGTGATGGTCGAACCGAACGGGCCTGCTTGCCATACGGGAGTTTACAGCTGTTTCTCGCAAGAAGTTCTCACCGATACAGATGAGGAGCCGGTACAAGCAGATCGGTTTGCAATCTTGGGTGAGCTCGAAGAACTGATTGCTGCGCGGGAGGCAGAGCGTCCGGAAGGCTCCTATACCACCTACTTGTTCGAAAAAGGCGTAGACAAAATCCTGAAAAAGGTCGGGGAAGAGGCTGCCGAGGTCATTATTGCAGCGAAAAATCGAAGTCGTGAGGAGCTGCGGTATGAGGCTTCTGATCTGATCTTTCACTTAATGGTTTTGTTACGGGAGCAAAAGCTGCCGCTGGATGAAGTGCTGACGGAGCTTCAGAGGCGTCGTTAACAAATATAGTAATAACCACCTCTGTTTCCAGGGTGTGGTTTTTTTGTTAGAATAATCGGTATCTTACTGCGAAAGGTGTGGTGACCGTGAATAAATTCAAGTTCACTTCAAACCAAAAAGACTCCATTTTCAAACACCAATCGAAGGGTAGGATACCAAATGATCAAAGGGAATTTAGTAGAATTACGGCCAGTTATTGCTGAGGATATGGAGAGACTGTTCCATTGGCGCAACGATGAAGAAGCGGTCAAATGGGCAGCGGGCTCAAGTCTGGTAACCTATAGTTATGTTTCGCTCGACTCACTGAAAGCCATGTATGAGGAAAACGTTCGTGCTTCACGGCTGGATGATAAATTAAAGGAGTTTGTATTCTCTGTCTATACCTTGGACGGAGAGCACATTGGAAATTGTGATTACCGAGATGTGAATCCAATTACGAGGGCCGCAACAATTGGCATTGCGATCATGGCAAAAGAGTATTGGAGCAAAGGCTACGGTACAGATACGTTGCGCCTCCTGCTCGACTTCCTCTTTTCCAAGCTGAACTTGAAGCGGGTGCAGCTGGATACGTGGAGCGGAAATACGCGTGCCATTCGCGCTTATGAAAAATCAGGCTTTGTGATAGAAGGCCGACTGCGCCAAAATGAATATGTAGATGGGCAGTATTATGACACCATTATGATGGGGCTACTACGCGAAGAGTTTTATCAGCGAGCGAAGGAATAGGTCCCTGTTGTCGAAAATTCATGAGGCACTCATGATTAGGCTTGAAGCTGGCTAATATTATTTTAATGATGGGCTTGGGAAGCTTGTTTATGACTTTGCTGTTTATGATGATTGCTTCTATCATTTTGGGGATGGATTTTCTGCAAGTTAGCACTTTCGTATCGCGGTATTTTAGCTGTTGCGCGTTTATCGGTAAAAAAACTTTTAAAAACACTCTTGATTTAGAATTTTATATGTGATAGATTATTCCTTGTCGCCAAGAACGACGACAAAATACGAGAAAAGAAAACGAGATTCGATAAAAAACTTCTTGACTCGCAAATAACGAACGTGATAAGATGTAAAACGTTCGACAAAAAATGCTCTTTGAAAA
>NZ_PXZO01000032.1 GCF_003013475.1 Brevibacillus porteri | reverse complement strand
ACGATGTGCTTGTTTTCCAACCCTCCCGATTCAAGATTTGTAACCACTTTTTTAAAACATCTACCTCCATTTGTAGACGCCGAATCTCCCGGTCCTGCTCCGTTTCAACCCGATGAGGATTTCCACGCCCGTCCTTGAATGATACCTCTCCACTTTCGCGATACTTCCTCATCCAAGTTCTGACGCGATATTTATCCTGGACCCCTAGGTGTTCGGCAATCTTTCTGTAGCTCCATCCCTCTTCCACGTGCAAGCGAACTGCTTCTACTTTGAGTGATTCTGGATAATGTTTAAATTTCTGTCCTTTCACTGCCATGACGAAAAGCACCCCCTAGAATTACATCGGATTTCCCTATGGGTTTTTCCAATGTCTATTCTAAGGGGTGCACTTCAAAAAAGCGACAGGGGATCTTGCTTACGAAGTAAATGTGAGGGTGTTGACACCATTTTTCGTTTGCAGTTTGAGTGCAGGATACTTTTTCAAATAAGGAGCAAGTGCCACATAATCTTTTTCACCAATGGACGGATCACCCAGCAAATGCGAGAGTACAGCAGCTCGGATTTGCAGCCCTTGAGGCATTTGTTTAAAGAGAGGATCCACTGTCGGGAAAGGAATTCCATTGATGACTGTGTCGCCTTCTGCGTCACTCAGTTCCCACGTCCTGACGTTCAAGGAATGGAGAGCTTCTACTACTTGTGCTCCATAATCCTCCACAACCATATCTGGTTGAAGCCCTACGTGATTCACCACGGTATGCTTAGGAGTAAAATATTCATTCAGTGTAAGCTTGAGTGCGTCACCGTCTGACAACGGAATAACTTGTTGGGCACTCCCTTTTCCAAATGTTTTGGTACCCACAAGTTTGGCGATACTATGATCACGCAGCGCACCTGACAACAGCTCAGATGCAGAAGCTGTTCCGCCGTTTACCAAAATTCGCACTGGAATGCCGATATCCTGCCCATTTCGTACCCACGTCTCTACCTCTACCCCATTGCGATTCGTGGTGTACATCAGCAAGCCTTCTTCCATAAAGAGGCTCGCGATGTCCCGCGCTGTGGCCAAGTATCCCCCGCCATTATCACGTAGGTCTAACACCAATCCGGACAACGGTTTTTGCACACGGGAAAGGTCTGCGAGCTTATCCCTTACCTGGATAGCTCCTTCTGATCCGAATGTTTCAAGACTGATATAGCCAACCGCGCCTTTCGTAAACATCTGTCCTTCCGCTTCCGGCAAGGTCATGAAGGCACGCTTCAGCTTCACTTGGTGCTCCCGTTTGTCGGATGGACGATATACAGTAAGAACGGCTTCGGTCCCTTCGTTGCCCTTCAAATAAGCATACGCTTCTTCAAAAGTCTTTCCGACCAACGAGGTCTCATTGACTTTGATCAATTGATCGCCTCGTTGCAAGGACGATGCTGCTGCTGGAGAATTCGGAACGATTTCACGGATGATAATATGATCATTTTGCAGCCGCAGACGAAAGCCAAATCCAACAAATTGATTTTCAACGTCAGATTGGAACAGACGCAATTCATCTTGGGTAAAAAATACGCTGTGCGGGTCATTGAGCGTGGAGATCATTCCATCAATCGCCCAAGTGTTCATCGTCTGCGTATCAAACCCGCCTTTCTTCTGCCATTCTGCAAGCCTCAATTCTAACTCGTCCCAAGTATCATCTTCTTCAGAAACTTCGAACTGAAGCTGTTTTTTCAGTTTGGCCTGCTCGCTGACCACCTCTAGAGCCCCTTTTACCAATTGTTTGGCTGCCGGCTTGCTCAAGTGGCTCTCCATGACGTGCAGGAACACTTCTTCCGTTTCTTCGTAAGGATACTCTGCCGCTTGCACAGGAAGAACAGTTGTAAGTAGTAGGACAATTGCTATTGCCCATTGACTAATTCGCTTCATGGAGCCACCCCTTTTCGAACATCATCAGGTATCGAAAATACAACATTGCTTGTAAAGTCGTAATTGTCGGTACCCGAATAGGCTACATATCCGTCGCCCTCATAAATTTCTTCATAACGCCACGTATGTTTAACAATTTGGTCGCTGGCCCGATCAATATAATACTTGTTCATGAACAAAGGAACGTCTTTCACTTTTCCTTGTCCGAGCGTAACCTTATTTGATTTCTCTACTAGCATAGAGCCCGGAATCCATTCCGTAATGACATCGTACTTCCCGTAAGATTGCTTGTAGTAGCGAGCATGAAGCTCCTTAGCACGATCGGTTACCTTGACAGCACCAACCCACTCGTGCAAAAAGTCAACTTTGTCCGTTCTATTCTTGTCCCATGTCTGCCGATCCGTATCGTACGAGTATTGCGTGTTTGTTTTCCCATCTGTATAAGAGAGCAACTTGTCTGATATTAGTTTTTGAGGAGATTGATAAAAGCCGGATATTCTGCTTATTTGTTTTTCCTTGTTAATATCCTGCGTGTATGAGAACGTCAATCCACTCAACACCGCTTCGCCCTTCACTTGGTAGGTGTCGGCATTGTCCAACTGACGCAAAGAGTATCCCAAATCAGAAATAATAGCTGGCTGATCTTTTAAAGAGGCAAACTCTTGACGCAACATTTTGTCCAGTTGTTTCATTCTGCTGTCTGACGCTTTCGGTTTCATCGCAGCAAGAACTTCTTCTGCTTCCTGAATACGTCCTTCCTGCAAATAATAATAGGAAGTATTCAACAATGCTTCTGGGCTTCTGTCAGCAAATTGCTTGTAACGTGCCAACGCCAGGTCTATCTGACCACCCCTGATTTCTAGTGCCCCCAAATACACGGCAACCGATTCCCATTCTTTGGGATTTCGCTTGAATTTTTGTTCATAGACACTGAAGCGGTCGAGCACTTTTTGATACTGGCTTTGATCCGTGTTCCCTAGCTGCAAGGCAATATCGTACACATTGGCAGTTAATAGCCCGAGTGTGCCCGGGAGAATGATTCTGTCCTCGAGGTAAGCGTCGATAGCAAGAAAAGCTTCATCCAGATTGGTTTCAAGCGGTGTTTCAGGATTCCAGCTCAATAAATAGTGAACACCGACTTGATTGGGGAAGGAGGAATCGGCCAGCTTGCGTAACTGCGCAAATGTCTCTTCACTATCATTTCTACTGCGAATAGCGGCAGCCGCATCTACATAAATCTGTTCTTCAGTTGTTTTGGGATCTACATAGGTTGCGAATAACGGCAATACCTCTTCGATATCCGGGACCATCGGGAACTTTTTCCCATCATAATCCAACAGAGGCATGATTCCATCCTGAAGGAAATAATTCACCATGCGATCAGCTGCGACTGCAGCATCTCCCCGCTTCACCCGATCCGTTTTTTCTCCCTCTAGCCATCCCCATGAACGCACTTCTTCCCAAGCATTTTTACTATCTGGAGACATCGTGAACATTTGCAATATCTTGGCAGCTTCTTCGTTGGTGATCGGCTGATTCGGCTTCATCATCTCACCAGGAAAAATGTACTGAATCGCATTTGGCCCGTACAGTCTGTCCAAGATCGTGGAAATGCGCAACGTTGGTTTGTACATCCAGGTCAGGCGATCAACATCTTTATACGGCAAATACGGTTCCTGAAAACCTTCTGCTCGCGCCCACTCCGAATGCTCGGATAAGAAAGTAAGCGGATAGATCTGATACTGCCCACCGTAATAAAGACGATCGATCATAACGAGAAATTCCGCACGTGTCATGTCACGATTTGGGTAAAACTTCGGAACATTTGGACCAGCCTCAAACAAACCGAGCTGCACACCTTGAATGATTGCGTTTCTCGCCCAGTGCTTGTTGATGTCATTGTATGGCAATAAGCCCCCAGCCGCTGATGCGACGCCGGGGGTGAGTAAGCTTAACGTTAATAATCCACAAGAAATCGTTCGGATTAGTTTTTGCACATAAAATCCTCCTACACTTCATCTGGCAGGCAACCAAAGATTGATCCTGCTACGTCTTATACAAACTGGAACGGATCTGTGTGCACGCGCGAAGGAATAACCTCTGTTTCGTAACCATTTGCCTGCAATTGTTCAAGCAAGATGGCCGCCAGCTTTTCCTTCATGATTTTTTCGATATTGTGACCTGCATCTACGATCGACAAGCCTTCTGCTTGTGCATCGTGTGCGGTGTGATACCCAATGTCTCCGGTTAAATAAACATCCGCGCCTTTAAAAATGGCTTTGGAAACAAAAGAGCTACCGTCTCCACCTACTACCGCTACTTTTTTGACTGTCGCATCCAAGTCACCAACTACGCGAAGACCATGGAGGGAAAACCGTTCTTTGACAAGCAAAGCAAACTCACGCAGCGTCAGTGGTGCAGGTAGAATGCCAATACGTCCAATTCCGTATACAGTTCCGGACTGCTCCAAAGGAATGATGTCATAGGCGACTTCTTCGTAGGGATGGGCAGCAAGCATGGCTTTGACCGCAGCCGATTGTCTGGAAGCGGGAACAATCATCTCGATGCGAACTTCCTCTGCTTTTTCCAACTGGCCTGTCGAACCGATATGGGGATTCGTTCCTTCTCCTGGTAAAAAGGTTCCAGTCCCTTCTGTCTGAAAAGAACAGTGGCTATAGTTGCCTACATGCCCTGCACCCGCTTCTGCAAGAGCGGAAAATACTGCTTCCTTATGGGTAGCGGGTACGAATACGACGAGCTTCTTCCAAGCCTCTCGTGAAAGAACATCCAGTACATCAATGTCAGTGAGTCCAACCGCTTCTGCAAGCCAATCGTTCATCCCCCCGTACGCAACATCCAAATTGGTATGGGCTGTGTATACAGCAATGTCGTGTTTGATCAGCTTTTCGAACACACGTCCTGCGGCGAGATCCGTCCGGAGGTGTTTGAGTGGTCGATAAATGACGGCATGGTGTGCCACAATCAGGTCTACACCCTCTGCAATTGCTTCATCCACCACAGATTCCAGCACGTCTAGTGCGATCATTACTTTTTTTACCTTTTTTTGCAAGGTGCCTATATGAAGGCCAATCTTGTCGCCTTCCATCGCCAACGATTTTGGCGCCAGACGTTCTACATACTGGATTACTGTTTGTCCGTGCGCAAGCATGCAATCACCTCATCGATCCATTTTACTTCTGCTTCGATTTCTTTAATTCGTTCTGCTGCTTCCGGCTTGTCCGAACGCTTTAATTGAACGATGACCTTTTGCCATTTTTCTTGCTCGCTCAGCCACTTCTCTTGTAATACGTCTGATTTTTCCTCCCAAAGAAATGGACCAATGCGCAGAAGCTCTTGCTGTGTACGATCTTTGCCCTCATAAGGCAAGGTAGGATTGCCTCGTTCTGCAACGAGAATCTCATAAATCACGCCGTCCTCCTGCAAAATGGACTCTGCGATTAACTGCCAACCATTCTCTATCATCCACAGGCGAACCGCTTCTTCCCCTACGTTTGGTTGCAGAATCAGGCGTTGCACACCTTCGAGTTTGTCTTTTCCTGCTTCCAAAATGGAAACGATCAGTTGTCCGCCCATCCCCGCAATGCAGATTACATCTGCTTCGCCAGGCTGTAATACCGCGAGTCCGTTTCCTTTACGCACCGAAGCGCGATCTTTTACCTGCAATGTATGTATTTGTTTTTGTGCCGCTTGAAAAGGCCCTTCATTCAATTCGCCTGCGATCACGAAGGAAGCCATTCCTTTTACAAGCAAATAAGAAGCCAACAACGCATGATCCGACCCGATGTCGGCGACGCGGGCTCCTTCTGGACAATAGCGGGCAATCGTTTGTAGCCGCTTGGATATTGATACTGATGTCATCTGTATATTCACCTTCCGTTGCCTCTATTCTACCCTATTTGGCAACAATTGCGAAATGCTAATTCCCTAACAGATGATCAGCAAAGAACGACAAAATCCTCGCTGTTGCATCCGAGCAGGGACAATGCAACTAAGAGGGGCTCTTGGGTAGTAGTCGGGAGGCTTACAGGTAGCCATTCTGTTGGATGTAATGTTCGGAATAACAAGGAAAGTTTTTAAACATGACAACATTTTTGGTATTTTATGTAATTTAACTTAATTTTTACCAAATTGTGAACTTTATTTTAATAAATAAATATTTACAAATTTTTTACAGATATGTATATTAACGCCATGCACATCATGAACTACACAGACTAAATTTCTTTAAGGAGGAGAACAGTTTGAAAAAAAGAACCGGCAAGTGGTGGGCAATGGGTTTACTCTCTTCGGCGCTAGTGATGAGTGTCTTCACAGGTGTGGGGGCAGCCAGTAATGATTCAACCAGTGAATTCAGTGAACTTGGTACTGCACGGGTATTAATTCAGTCAGATTCGGATGTGAGAACTGGTTATTTTGCTGAACCACTGGACGTACGCCATGATTTTGGTCAAGAGGGCTTTACTCTCGATGTAAATAGCGATCAACTTAACCAGCTGAAAAGCGATCCCAATGTAAAAATTACCGTGTTGAAAAAATTAAAGATCGCTGAGTATATAGAAGAAGATCAGGCAAGCGAGCCAGAGTTCTCTCCTGCGGCAGTCGTTCCGTGGGGAATTAAAGCCATCTATAAGAACCAGTCCCTCTCTGCTACGGCCGGAGGTGCAGATGTTCGTGTTGCAGTCCTGGATACTGGCGTGTTTACGCAGCACCCGGACTTAACCGCTAACGCAGAGCAGTGCAACGATTTCACGCAAGCTTCTCCTGTTGTTACCGGTGCTTGCAACGATGCGCATGGTCATGGAACACACGTCGCTGGAACTGTTCTCGCTGACGGTGGCAGTGGCGCAGGTATTTATGGTGTAGCACCAGATGCAAAGCTATGGGCATATAAAGTATTGGATGACTCAGGCTCCGGCTATGAGGATGACATTGCCTATGCCATTCGTTACGCTGCTGACCAATCCGCTCAATTAGGCGTGAAAACGATCGTCTCTATGTCCCTTGGCTCTAGCAGAAAGAGTACCCTTATGGAAAGTGCCATCACGTATGCAAACCAAAACGGTGTATTAGTCGTCGCTGCAGCCGGTAACTCTGGACCGACAGTGAATAGCATTGGCTACCCTGGCGCATTAGTGAATACAGTAGCCGTAGCAGCGTTAGAGAATGTTCAACAAAACGGTACCTACCGTGTAGCTGACTTCTCTTCTCGTGGCAAGAGCGGGCAAGCGGGAGACTACGTGATTCAAGAGCGCGATGTGGAAGTATCAGCACCAGGACGCGCTATTCAGTCTACATGGAATAACGGAGGCTATAACTCCATTAGCGGAACCTCCATGGCAACACCACACATTTCAGGTTTGGCTGCAAAAATCTGGGCATCCAACCCATCTTGGAGCAATCAAGATGTTCGCGTAGAATTGCAAAAACGTGCGACAGGAAATGACATCAAAGGTGGCTCCAACGCTGCTGTAGGTGACGATATCGCTAGTGGCTTTGGATTCCCAACTGTACAACCTGGCGATCAATAAAATAATAAGAAACAAAAAAAGAGCCATGGCTGTCAGTTTTCGCTGGCAGTCATGCTCTTTCATTGTAAACATCGAAAGGCTAGCACCCGATTTCTCTAGCGATCACATTACGTAAAATCTCTGAAGTCCCCTCGCCGATCTCTAACAGACGGGCATCGCGGAAAAATCGTTCCACCTGATACTCCCGCATATAACCATAGCCACCGTGAATCTGAATGGCCTGATGAGTAGCAGACATGGCAATCTCTGAAGCATACAATTTTGCCATTGCTGCTTCTTTCGTAAATTTGCGACCATGATCCTTCAGCCACGCTGCTTTATACACCATCGTTCTCGCCAGCTCTATTTGCATCGCCATATCCGCCAGCTTGTGCTGGATCGCTTGAAAATGACTTAAGGAATTACCAAATGCCGTACGCTGCTTGGAGTATTGCAGCGCTTTGTCGTAGGCAGCCTGTGCAATTCCTACTGCCATAGCGCCGATCCCGATTCGCCCACCATCAAGTGTAATGAGGAACTGCTTGAAGCCTTCGCCCCTTTTCCCAAGGATGTTTTCCTCTGGCACCCGGACATTTTCAAGCACGAGCTCGGTCGTATTGGAGCTGTGCAAGCCGAGCTTTTCATAGTTAGCCAGCACTTGAAAACCAGATGCATCAGTCGGAACGATAAAAGCAGTAATACCGCGTGAGCCCTGCTCTTTGTCCGTTACAGCTGTCAAGGCGAGAAACGAAGCATAGGAGGCATTGGTAATGAAGCACTTGGAGCCATTAATCGTCCACTGCCCATCAGCCAAGACCGCATTCGTCCTCGTACCACCTGCGTCAGACCCTGCATTCGGTTCCGTCAAGCCAAACGCACCAAAGCTTTCGCCCGAACAGATTTTGGTTAAATAGTTCAGCTTCTGTTGTTCCGTTCCAAACAAAGCAAGTGGAGCGCCACCTAACGAAATATGCGCAGAATACGTGATTCCTGTAGAACCGCATGCACGACTAAGCTCTTCTACCACGATCGCAAAACTCGTGGAATCGGCTCCGGCTCCCCCGTATTTCTCAGAGAATGGAAGACCCATCAGGTTCAATTCGCACATCTGCTTGAATATTTCGACAGGGAATTGTTTGGTTTGATCGCGTTCATCTGCTCCTGGTGCTACTACCTCATCAGCAAATTCGCGGATCATTTTTTTTAACATTTGCTGTTCTGAAGTCAAATCGAAGTTCATAATCGCTGCCCCCTTGAAAACGCTTTAGTAAAGAACTATCAAGAAATACACAATTTTGACTGAGCGTTTGTTCAGAATACTCTTACCATTATACACCACGATTTGGATTCATGTGGTAATTTCTCAAAAAAAACACGCCTATGATCGGCGTGCTCCTAATAAAATCGCTCCCAAAAAAGATACAGAGGCTGCTATGAATCCGAGACTGTATGTATTTACACCCATAAACTTGGCAACTGTTTCTCCGCCCAGAAAAATAGCCGCCAGCAAAATACCGATTAATACTTTCCACTTGTTGTTCATCTATTCACCCCGTTTGCTCTCTTCTGAAATTGTAACAGATAAGCAGGGAGAGGAAAACGAGAAGTCATGCAGAGTCCTATAGTCGCAACCACGCATACCAATATCCTCGCGTGAAGAAGAACAAAGTTGACGCGATGAACACCTTTATGAACAACAGTAATTGAATCATATCCCGCTTCGCTTCTGGAATATACAAAGCCTGTATCTCTGCACCAAAGAAAAAGGCAAGTCCACATACAGCAAATACTCCCGCCCATTTCGCATTGGCCTTATTCATCAAGAAGCCCATACCTGTGAGCAAGCACGCAAGCGGTACCCAGTACAACTCCGATGTCCACCATGTATAGTCCATCCCTACCCGATGAACGGTTGTAATGCCATACAAGATGGCCAAACCCAGTAACCCTGCATAGAGCAAATAAGCGTAGCCGAATACAATTGCGCTAATGCACAGTAACATGCAAACGAAGCCTAAGTAGAACAGGACAAACGGCATGCTACCATCCAGTTTTTGGATACAATACACGCCTCCCGCGATCAAGATCAAAAATGACAAAGCCAGGAATAAATGCGTCAATGGCGGGGCCGACCTTCGATAAACGAGTCCCAGAATATAGAAAACAAGAGCGAAACAGGCAAAGATGGTAATTTGCATTGGGGTTTGAAAACGGTTAAAATGAAAAGCAAGTAAGATCAAACCAGCAATAACAAAGGCACCAAGAAGCCATGCCACTACCATTTTCCCCGTCACTGGAGAGACAGTTCTAGGTGCATATGTATTTATGACAGATGATGTTGAATTGACTTTTCCTGACAGTACACCCGGTGCCGTTCCCATTCGCTCATTCCCGCCTGCGGATGCCGGTGTATTTGGCCGATCCCCTTCTGTATACAGATTTAACAAGAAGATGCAGTAATGTTCAGGCAGTAAATGGTTGCGCCGCCAGTTTTCAATTTCGGCGATAATCGTGCGCTTGCGCTGGTCGTCCAACGCGGCCCCTCCTAACTACGACAAAAAGTGTTTACTTTCATGAATAAGAAAAGCCTACGTCGGCTAACGTAGGCCACATACTTCTTATATCGGTTATTCCAGGAAATCTTTTAAGCGTTTACTTCTACTCGGATGACGCAATTTGCGAAGCGCTTTTGCTTCGATCTGACGAATCCGTTCACGGGTTACGCCAAACACTTTCCCTACTTCTTCTAACGTCCGTGTACGACCGTCATCTAATCCAAAACGCAAACGCAGTACATTCTCTTCCCGGTCTGTTAAAGTATCCAAAACGTCTTCCAACTGTTCTTTCAAGAGTTCATAGGCAGCTGCATCAGATGGCTCCAATGCATCCTGATCCTCAATGAAATCACCTAGGTGGGAATCGTCTTCTTCCCCAATTGGAGTCTCCAGGGATACTGGTTCTTGAGCAATCTTCATGATTTCCCGAACTTTTTCCGGAGTGAGATCCATTTTTTCAGCGATTTCTTCTGGCATAGGTTCACGACCTAGCTCTTGCAGAAGCTGACGGGAAACACGGATTAACTTATTGATCGTTTCCACCATATGAACCGGAATACGGATCGTTCTAGCCTGGTCCGCAATGGCACGGGTAATCGCTTGGCGAATCCACCAGGTCGCATACGTACTGAACTTGTAGCCTTTGCGATAGTCAAACTTTTCCACCGCTTTAATCAGACCCATGTTCCCTTCTTGAATCAAATCAAGGAATAGCATGCCGCGTCCTACATAACGCTTCGCAATCGATACAACCAATCGCAAGTTCGCCTCAGCCAGACGTCTTTTGGCTTCCTCATCACCTTGTTCAATTCGCTGTGCCAGTTTAATCTCCTCTTCTGCGGAGAGCAGAGGAACTCGACCAATTTCCTTCAGATACATCCGTACAGGGTCATTGATCTTGATTCCAGGCGGAACGGAGAGATCGTCATAATCGAATTCTTCGTTGTCCTCGTCCTTGATGATCATTTGATCGACTTCATCATCGTCATCTTCATTCTCATTGTTGTTAATCTCAATGCCTTGATCACCAAGATATTCAAAAAACTCATCCATTTGATCAGAATCCTGTTCGAAACCTGCCAGGCGAGCAGTAATCTCCTTATACGACAGTGCGCCGCGTTTCTTACCTAATTCGACCAGCTGTTCCTTCACTTGTTC
Organism: Brevibacillus porteri; assembly: GCF_003013475.1. GTDB lineage: Bacteria > Bacillota > Bacilli > Brevibacillales > Brevibacillaceae > Brevibacillus > Brevibacillus porteri. The sequence goes on along the minus strand of NZ_PXZO01000032.1, from coordinate 93,876 downwards.
GATGGACGTTGCTTCCATGTCGGAAGTGATATTTTGCTTGTTCATCTACTTTCCCTCCTTCCCCGGGAATGATCTGAAGCTACCCTTCTTTTAAAGCATTTTCCAATTCAAGAATCTTCATCCCTGTAACGGCTGCTTGAAGTTCAAGTTGTTTGCGCGCATCCTCGCTGTCCGCTGCGGCCGCTTGGAGGTGTAAGCTCCGCTGCTCATCGCGCAATCGTTCCAACTCGGCACGCTTCGGGTAGTTATTCACTTGTTTGATGTAGTCACCGATCTCTAATTCAGATACATCGTTGTTACACTCCATCATGGCCAATCCCGAGGCTAATTGCTTTAACAAATCGTCTTGCACGTAATGTATAAACTTTCCAGGGTCTTCCGGGTTTCCCTCTGCATAGTAGGCGTACAGGTAGGCAGCCAGCGCATCGTGCTCATCCACCTGAAAGTGGGCGCTGCATTCCTGTTGGACGCGGGCGGCTATTTCTTCGTTCCGCATCATGTAGTAAAGCAGCATGCGCTCAGCCGTGTGATAAGCGGGTGGCAGTGTTTTCGCGAGCGTAACTTTGCCATTATTTATACTATTATTCCATGCTGGCGTCACTTTATCCCTTTGGCGCTCACTTTTTTGCTGATTGTACGCGCGTTTGGACTCCCATTTGAGATCACCGAGAGTAAGGGAGTATTCTTCTGCCAATTGCCGTTGATACATGTCCCGTTCCACCGGGCTGCCCAGCTCGTTGATGATCTCGACCGCCCTCGCGATTAAGCGAGCTTTGTCCGTCTCATCTTTTATTACGAACTGACTGCGTAAATGTTTCAGACGGAAAGCCGTAATTGGCATCGCCTGTAACAATACCTGCTGGGAAAATGCTTCAGCCCCATGCTGGCGGATGTAATCATCCGGGTCTACTCCTTGTGGAAGTGGAGCAACTCGAACGATCAAACCGGCTTGCTGCAAAACATGAATCGCTTTGCTCGTTGCTTCTTGTCCTGCAGCATCTCCGTCATAACAGAGTACGACTGACTCTGTATTGCGACGCAGAATTCTGGCCTGCTGCTCCGTCAAGGCTGTTCCCAAAGTGGCAATACCTTGCATAAAACCCGCCTGCCATGCCGATATGACATCGACATATCCTTCAAACAATAGCGCCTCTTTTCTCTTTCTAATAATGGGGCGCGCACGATGAAGATTAAACAGCGTAGCGCTTTTGTTGAACAAAAGGCTTTCCGGGCTATTCAGATACTTGGGTTGAGACTTTTGGTTGGAATTGGGCTTTGATCCTTGCAGTAAGCGTCCACCAAATCCGATGACGTTACCTTGGGAATCATGGATTGGAAACATGATACGACCTCGAAAGCGATCAAAGATTTTTCCTGCATCGCTTCTGGCCAAAAGCCCTGCTTCCACCATCAATTCCTGTGAAAATCCCCGCTTTGTCAACTGCTGCGTTACGAAATCCCAGGAATCCGGAGCGAATCCGATTTGATATTCGGCTATTGTCGCCTCAGACATTCCGCGCTTTGCGAGATACTTCATCGCTTCTGCGCCATAAGGGGTTTTCGTAAGCACGTAGTGGTAGAGGCGTGAAACGAACGTATGCGCTTCCTGCATCGCATGTTTCATCCGTTTTTCAGGTGAATCCTCTACTTGCTGCGGCTGGGGCACAGCTATCCCGGCACGCTCCGCCAATTTGTGCAGTGCCTCTGGAAAAGTCAATTGCTCCAGTTTCATTAAAAAGGAAAAGATATCCCCACCTGCTCCACAGCCAAAGCAATGAAAAAACTGTCGCTCTGCATTTACGTTGAAGGAAGGGCTCTTTTCAGAGTGAAACGGACATAGACCGAGAAAGGCACGACCGCTTTTTCTCAGTTGAACGTACTCTCCTACAACGTCTACGATGTCGACAGCGGCACGCACTTGATTTACAAATTCATCTGAAGTGGGACCAGTCATGTCTTTCCACCTTTATAAGGAGAATCGCACGTGAGAATATTTAGTTCGTCAAAATTCGTCAATTTCCTTCTTTGCATCAAACTTCTTTTCTTCTTTTATTACTTTTCCACATTTCTAAGTGCAATAAACGCTGAGAAACTCACCTATGATAAGTACCCCGGCTAATTGATTTTCTACAAAAAACGTCAAATTCCTTCTTTCGGCCTATTTCCTTTCATTACGGAGATTGTTTTTTCTAATCATCTCCAAAATGATGTTTGCCGTTTCTTCCACTGCCTTGTTGGATACATCGATAACGGTACATCCAAGGCGCTCAATAATGCGCTTGGAATAAGCCAGTTCTTCAGCAATCCGTTCGAGATTGGCGTAATTTGCTTGTGCAGTCAATCCTAGTGCTTTCAGACGCTCTGTCCGAATGCCGTTCAGTTGCTCCGGATTGATAGTAAGCCCAATACACCTTTCTATTGGCAGTTGGAACAATTCTTCTGGTGGCTCTACCTCCGGGACAAGCGGAACATTGGCAACCTTAAGTCGCTTGTTAGCCAAATACATGGAAAGAGGCGTCTTGGAAGTACGCGAAACGCCGATCAAAACCACATCTGCGCGCAACAGGCCGCGTGGGTCCCGACCATCGTCGTATTTGACGGCAAACTCGATGGCGTCTACTTTGCGGAAATACTCTTCATCCAGACGGCGAACCAAGCCCGGTTTTCCTGTTGGTGGCTCTTTCAACATGCCCTGCAATGTATTCATCAGAGGCCCCATAACATCCAGAGCTGGAATTCCGTGAAGAGCAGCTTGTTGTGTAATATACGCATTCAGCTCCGGAATGACCAGAGTGAACACAATCATTGCCCGCGATTCTTTTGCCGAAGCAATAATTTCGTCAATCGATTCCTTGTCTTCTATATACGGATACTTTTGTACATCAAACAAAAAACGATCAAACTGACTAGCTCCTGCGCGAACGACAAGTTCGGCCGTTTCGCCGATGGAGTCTGAGACTACATAGATGAGCTGTCCTTGCTGATTACCTTGCATCGCTTCTCCTCCTACACTTTCGGTTCGCTACCCAATTCTACAAATGCTTTCGCGATCGTCGTCTTGGTGACGCGCCCCAACAGCTCCATTTGCTTCGGATCTTCCTCACTCGGCCTTACGACAGGCAGAGAATCGATCTGAAAATCAATCAGCTTTTTGGCGGCTGCGTACAAGGTCTCATCAGGTGCACATGTAATGATATTCGGCATCCTAGACATGATAATGCTGACCGGTACATCCTCCAGCGTCTTATTGCCTAAAGAAGCCCGCAGGAGGTCTTTTCGTGAGATCACGCCAGCCAAATATCCTTTTTGATTGACGACGAATAACGTGCCAACATCCTCCAGAAAGAGGGTAACGATGGCGTCGTATGCCGAGGCGGATTCGGAAACCACGATCGGTACCGCCTTGTAGTCATTGACGAGAAGCTTGTGAAGCCGTTCACTTATGACTGAGCTTGCGGGTCTGCCGGCATAAAAATACCCGACCCGAGGTCTGGCTTCTAGATATCCTGACATTGTGAGGATGGATAAATCAGGGCGTAGCGTCGCGCGAGTCAAATTTAGCCGCTCCGCGATATGCTCTCCTGTTATCGGTCCGTCATCCTTCACTATCTGTAAGATGTGCTCTTGTCGTTTGGTAAGCTCGATGACCAATCACCCCGGTTCTGTCTTTACCTCTTCCTAGTATTACTCTATTCGACGGGATATTCCTTCTTTCACGCGGAAAAAAGGTGCCCCCGCCTGATTTTCAGACGAAGGCACCGGTTTTATTTTGTTTACGCGAATACAACTTTGGAAAAATCTGCGTAGCGATAAAGCACACGAGAAAGCTGCAAGAGAAGCCCCAGACGATTCGCACGAACAGCCTGATCTTCGGCCATGACCATTACCTTATCAAAGAATGCGTTGATCGGCTGGCGCAAGGTTGACAAGGTTGCGAGCACCTTCTCTTGATCCTTCAGACCCTCTACATCCTTTTGAACAGCTTGGAATGCCTGATACAAAGCACGTTCCACATCTTCTGCGAACAGAGCTTCGCTGACTTGGTCTGCTTCCGCTTTTTGTGCCAGATTGTTCACCCGGTTAAACTGCTCCACAATCAGCTTGAATTCTTCTGTTTGTACAGCTCCCATCAGTGCTTTCGCTTTTGCCAGCACCTCTGGAACCAGTGTCAGGTCAGCAGCAAGAACGGCGTCGATGACATCGTAGCGAACGCCATGATCCTGCAAGACGTTTTTCAGACGGAGTGCGAAGAAGTCTACGAGGTCTTTTTTCACGTCTTCTGCCGCTCTCTTGTTTACGCCTTGTGCTACATAGCCTTCCATCGCGGCATTCCACAGGTCAGCAAGAGAAATTTGCCAGTCGCGCTCCACCAAAATCGTAACGATCCCCGCTGCCATACGGCGCAGACCATACGGGTCCTGTGAGCCAGTAGGCACAATCCCAATCGAGAAGCAGCCTACGATCGTGTCCATCTTGTCAGCAAGGCTGGCGATAGCGCCTTGGGCGGAAGCAGGCATTTTGTCCCCTGCAAAACGCGGGAGGTAATGCTCGAATACGCCACTTGCGACGAGGTCGGACTCACCCGCTTTGCGCGCGTAATCTTCACCCATAATCCCTTGCAGTTCAGGGAATTCACCTACCATGTTGGTAACGAGGTCAAATTTTGCGATTTCTGCAATGCGGTCTACTTGTTTCGTCTCTTCCGCGCTCACACCCAGCTTGCTTGCAATTTGCGCAGCTGTTTTGCGTACACGACGAACTTTATCACCGATTGTTCCCAGCTCTTCATGGTAAACGATTGTCTCCAAGCGTTTCAGGCAGCTCTCAATGGACAGTTTTTGGTCTTCCACGTAGAAGAAACGAGCATCAGACAGACGTGCGCGAAGAACTTTTTCATTTCCTTTCGCTACGTTTTCCAGAGCGCGGCTGTCTCCGTTACGCACTGTCACAAAATGATTCAGCAATTGACCCTGTGCGTTTTCCACAGGGAAATAACGCTGGTGCTCACGCATGGAGGTAACCAAAACCTCACGTGGAATGGAAAGGAATTCTTGCTCAAACGTACCGTAAAGAGCGGTTGGATATTCTACAAGATGGACTACCTCATCCAGAAGTCCTTCGTCCATTGGAATCGTCCAGCCATTTTCCTTCTCCAAGCGATGAATCTGTTCTACAATGGCTGCTCTGCGCTCGTCGGGATTCACCATGACATATTGCTCAGCCAGCTTGCTCACGTATTCGCTTGGGTGATTTAGCGTAACCTCTGTTCCCAAGAAGCGGTGTCCACGAGAAACGCGTCCGCTTTTTACGCCTGCAATCTCCAGATCGATCAATTCATCGCCGAACAAAGCAACCAGCCAACGAATCGGACGAACGTATTTCAAATCGCGTGCGCCCCAGCGCATGTTTTTCGGGAAGCTCATACCGGTGATCACTTCAGCCAGTTGCGGCAACAGCTCGGTAGTTGGTTTTCCCGCTTCGGATTTGCGCGCATGAACATACTCGATCCCGTTTACTTCTTTATAATACAGTTGGTCAGGCTCAACATTGTTGCTTCGTGCAAATCCGAGTGCTGCCTTGGACCAGTTCCCCGCTTCATCTTGTGCGATTTTGCGTGCAGGGCCTTTCGCTTCATCATTGCGATCAGGCTGCTTTTCTGCCAATCCATTGATCAACAGGGCAAAACGACGAGGTGTCTCCAATGCCGTAATTTGATCGAACGGCACGCGCTCAGCAGTCAGCCACTTTTCTACTTTTTCCTTGAATTGTGCCGCTGCCTGTGCGACAAAACGAGCAGGCATTTCTTCCAAACCAACCTCTACAAGTAGATCGCGCTTACTCATTTGTATCCTCTCCCTTCACCTGATTCACTTGATCCGAAGCGTGTGCGTTGCCTTTTTGCAAAAGCGGGAAACCGAGGCGCTCACGCTCTTTATAGTAGGTTTGTGCTACTTCACGAGACAGATTGCGTACACGAGCGATGTAGCCAGTACGCTCCGTCACACTGATGGCTCCACGCGCATCAAGCAAGTTAAAGGTGTGGGAGCATTTCAGTACGTAGTCATAAGCCGGATAAACCAGTCGCTCCGCCATCAGTCTCTTCGCTTCTGCCTCATACGTATTGTAGAGAGAGAACAGCATGTCGACATCAGACAGCTCGAATGTGTATTTGGAATGCTCGTATTCTGGTTGCAAGAATACATCTCCGTACGTATACCCGTTGCACCATTCCAGATCGAACACATTTTCTTTCTCCTGAATATAGGAAGCCAAACGCTCCAGTCCGTAAGTCAACTCGACTGCCACTGGTTTACATTCCAGACCGCCCACTTGCTGGAAGTACGTGAATTGTGTGATCTCCATTCCATCCAGCCAAACTTCCCAGCCTAAGCCCCAAGCGCCAAGCCCTGGGTGCTCCCAGTTGTCCTCTACAAATCGGATATCATGCTCCAGTGGCTCGATTCCGAGTTCGCGCAAGCTCTCCAGGTACAGCTCCTGAATGTTGTCCGGGGAAGGCTTCATGATTACTTGGAACTGGTGATGCTGATACAAACGGTTCGGGTTTTCCCCATAGCGTCCGTCAGCCGGGCGACGGGAAGGCTCTACATATGCCACATTCCACGGCTCAGGTCCAATGGAACGAAGGAAGGTCATTGGGTTTAACGTACCTGCCCCTTTTTCAACGTCATACGGCTGGACAATGAGACAGTTGTGCTTTGCCCAAAAGTTTTGCAGCGTCAAAATGATGTCTTGAAATGTCATTTTCATGCTTTTTCCTCCTCTAAACTTATTAGAACTTGGCTTTAAGTCGAAACTAAAAAAACCTCCCGCCTCTACACTGCCTGATGCGACAGTGTAGGGACGAGAGGATTCTCGCGGTTCCACCCTACTTGGCGAATGACTTCTTCGCCCACCTTACAATCAAATTGCTCCAGAACGCCCTTCATCAGCATGGTGATCGGGCTCTCACTACCCCCGATTCGCTATTCACAGCCAGTGGCCGACTACTCTTTTCCTTCATGGCAACATTCAGTATACAAGTTTGGTTCTTATCATAACGAAAACAAATTCGTATGTCAATTAGTCATGATCGGATTGCGTCATTCTTTCCATACGCTCCAGTTGTTCCAGAAATGCTCGACTTTTCAGCCTGAGATCCAGATACTCGTCCATAAAACTCCGCAGCACATGCTTGAGCTGGTTGCGTGTAGCCGGTTTTACTTCAATGTCACCAAGCCGCTCCAAATCAAATACCTGGAATAGCCGTAACAGCTTCCAGGTAGAGGGTGTAACTGCCATCGCATACGGATCGGAAGGCTGGCAAACTGGGCACAACAGGCCGCCCTGTCCCACACTGATTGCATAGGGCTCCCGCTGTTCGCCACAGTTTACACACGCCGTGAGCTGCGGGGAGATCCCCGCTACAATTAGCATCTTGGTCTCAAAAATACGACACAGGATCTCAGCATCTCGTCCTTCATCCAAATAGCGGAACGTATGAAGGAGTAGCTGAAACAAGTAGGGATTCGGCTCCCTTTCCTGCGTCAGTCGATCCAATAGTTCTGCTATGTATGCAGCATAAGCCGTAGCAGTCAGGCTTTGCCGCATATCCCGGAACGAATCCAACATATCTCCCTGAGAGAGATCAGGCATTCCTGTACCGGGTCCTGCCTTGCATAGATAATAACTATGCGAAAACAACTGGGAGACGGCGGCAATGCGGCTTTTGGTTTTTTTGGCACCACGGGCCATCACGCCTAATTTGCCGTTCTCCCGGGTAAACAATGTCATCACTTTACTGGACTCACCATAGTCCACACTGCGAATGACAATCCCTTCCCACTTTACAAGCATGCCTGCGTGTCACCCAATTCTTCCTGGGCGAGATCAAACGAGGTTTCCTCGCTGGAAACATCCGTTTGATGGTGATCACGGTAGAGAAGGTAAGCATGGATGTCACCGGTTGAAGCGAAAACTCTCCAAGAAAAGTCACGAAGCATGGAGCATCATCCTTTCCTATATCGGGTCTATCCACTTCCTTCTTAGAATCACCTTTGCCCGTTATTCTATGCCTTGGAAAAATTAACACATCGCGATGGGAATATTATTGCTCGTCGTAGAAACCGAAGTTACGCAGCATCCGCTCTTGGTTGCGCCAATCCTTTTTCACTTTGATCCAGAGCTCCAAAAATACTTGGTCCCCCATCAGTCGCTCGATATCCTTGCGCGCACGTTGACCGATTTCTTTGAGCATCTGACCTTTTTGCCCGATTAAAATACCGCGCTGGGAATCCCGCTCTACGTAAATGGCCGCGTAAATGTAAAGCGTTTTACCATTTTCCCCTCGCTTCATCTCTTCAATCACGACAGCGATAGAGTGAGGTACTTCTTCTCTCGTCAAATGCAGAACTTTTTCCCGAATCAGCTCGGCTGCTACAAAACGCTCAGGATGATCTGTCACCTGATCCGCAGGATAATACATGGGGCCCTCTTCCATTTCGCCCAAAATAGCCTCCTGCAATGAACCTGTGTTGTTTCCTTCTAGCGCAGAGATTGGAACAATCTGCTTGAAATCATACAATTTGCGATAATCATCAATAATCGGCAGCAGTGCTTCCGGATGCACCTTGTCAATTTTGTTGATGACCAAAAATACTGGCGTTTTGACCTGCTTCAGACGCTCGATGATGTAGTCGTCCCCGGCTCCGCGTTTCTCTGTTGCGTCGACAACAAACAGAACAAGATCTACTTCGTTCAATGTGTTTTCGGCAACGGAAACCATGTAGTTTCCGAGTTTGGACTGCGGCTTATGAATACCAGGTGTATCCAAGAAAATGATCTGACCCTCTTCTGTCGTATGAACAGCCGTAATTTTATTGCGTGTCGTTTGCGGCTTATTCGACATGATGGCGATTTTATGTCCTACAATATGATTCAACAGTGTTGATTTTCCAACATTTGGCCGTCCCACAATGGAAACAAAGCCCGATTTAAACGATTGCTTGGTCTTGCGATTATCCACGTAAATCCTCCTTGGTGAATGCGCCTGGAAGCAGGGCAGATACTGTCGTTTCCCAAATGTCGCCTTTGAGATTTGTCAAAAATACAGGCATGTCCGGCGGGCACAGCTCTGCCATGACTTGTCGGCAAGCCCCGCACGGTGATACAGCTTGCGGCGTATCGGCAGCAACGGCTAATGCCTTGTAAGTCCGATCGCCTTCCGAGTACGCTTTAAAAAGAGCCGTACGCTCTGCGCAGTTGCACAGCGAGTACGCTGCATTTTCAATATTGCCTCCCAAATAAACCTTGCCATTCTCAGCTAAAAGAGCTGCTCCTACCTGAAACTTGGAGTACGGTACATAAGCGAGCTTTCTAGCTTCGATTGCTTGTGCTAATAATGCTTGTTTATCCATTCTCATCATTCCTCATATGATTGATCTTTAACATCATTTCACAACAGAATGTGTCCAATGAGACACGAAGAAACCAGACTGAAAGGTCAACTAGAATGACCCGTCCGGTACCTCATTTGGCTATGAAAAAATTTCTTATTCTCTACTAGTAAAAACTATCCCCATACTTTTTGCAACAGTGGCTGTCCAAATACAAGGACTCCAATGAGAAGGGACAGGATCGCTGCCACAAGCACAGCTCCTGCTCCCACATCTTTGGCAATCTTCGCCTTGGCGTGCCATTCTGGGGAAGCTAAATCAACGACTGCTTCAATCGCGGTATTTACCAGCTCAAGGGAGAAGACCAATCCGATAGAAAAAAGGACCAGCAAAACATCGCTGCGTGGTATCTGCAGCCACCACGCTGCCGCCAGCACTACAATGGCTGCGGCTACGTGGATTTGCATGTTTCGCTGTGTCCGTACGGTATAGGAAATTCCTTGTAGAGCATAGGCGAAGCTGCGAGTCAATCGTCGCCATTCCTTCAACGTAATCTCCTACCTCGTCAAGCCGATTTCTTCCAGCACCTTTTCTTGACGTGAAAACATTTCCTTCTCTTCTTCTGGCGTCCCATGATCGTAGCCAAGAAGGTGAAGAAAACCATGAACCGTGAGAAATCCGAGTTCGCGTTCAAATGAATGACCATAGTCTTCGGCCTGCTCTTGTGCTTTTGGCACGGAGATGATGATATCTCCAAGCATATTCGGAAACTCGCTGGCCTCATCCTCATCGATGAAGATTTCCATTTCCCCTTCACCCGGCTCGTTCATCGCAAAGGACAGAACATCCGTAGGCCGATCAACGCCTCGATAGTCGCGATTCAGCTCGTGGATGCGCTCGTTGTTCACCAGCGTGACAACGACTTCTCCTTGTACGTCTTCCAGCTTAGCCGCTGCTTCCAGGCAACGGACAAGCAGGTTTTGCAAATTCTCATCGATCGGCTCGATTTCTTCATGAAGGATTTCTACAGATAACACAGATAAACGATCTCCTTTTTGTGACGCCATTTATTAATAGCCGTGATCTACTTCTTCCTTGGCATAGGCAGCGATAATTTTTTGTACCAGACTGTGACGAACGACGTCTCCCTCTTGGAAATGAATAAAGGCTACATCGGAAATCGGACTTAAGATGCGCTGTGCTTCGCGCAATCCGGATTTCTTGCCTTTTGGCAAATCCACCTGCGTCACATCACCCGTAATGACCATTTTGGAACCAAAACCAAGCCTGGTCAAAAACATTTTCATTTGCTCGGGAGTTGTGTTCTGGGCTTCATCCAAAATGACAAAGGAATCTTCGAGCGTACGACCACGCATGTACGCCAAAGGTGCAACCTCAATGAGTCCACGTTCCATCATTTTGGCGACTTGTTCATTGCCCAGCATGTCGTACAAGGCATCATAGAGCGGACGCAGATAAGGGTCTACTTTTTCCTGCAAATCTCCTGGCAAAAATCCAAGGCTCTCCCCCGCTTCTACGGCCGGTCTGGTAAGAACGATCCGTTTGACACGCGCATTTTTCAACGCATTTACTGCTGTGACAACAGCCAAATACGTTTTGCCGGTACCAGCTGGTCCAATTCCAAACACAATGTCATGCTTCTTGATCGCAGACAAGTAATGACGCTGACCCAATGTCTTTGCCCTGATTACTTTGCCACGTTGGGTACGAGCGACTTCTTCATCATACACATCGAGCAGTTGGGCACCTTCTCCCCGTTCAATCAACGACATCGCATAAGAGATGTCTCGTTCGGACAGGGCAATCCCTCTGCGAATCAACTGTAGCAGAATTTCAATCAACTCTGTCAGTTTGTCCACTTCCGGCTTATCCCCGCTAATAACCAGTTCGCCTTCTCGGGTCATAATTTTAGCGGAACTTCTTTGCTCGATCAGTGTTAGGTACGCGTCATGTGGTCCGAACAACAGCAAGGCCTCAGATGCGTCTGAAAACGGGATTCTTACCTCATCTTGTACGTGCAACAGGCTTCCATCTCCTTGCAACGGTAATCAGCAATGCGTCATTTGCTTGCCATCCCTCACTGCCCCACGAAAGGCTGTTCAATGGCAATATCTTCAATGACGGAAAAATGAATGCTTACGTAAACTTTACCATTCTCTGTTGTGACGTGCAAAACTTTTTCGTCCTGAATGAACGCATCTTTTCCAGCTTTTTGCAAGATATCCTCCCTGGCGAATTTTTTAGCCAGTTCCGTCGCTTCCTCCACGCTCATTTCTGTTTGAACGGGTTCTGTTTGCGCATACGTTACTGTCTTCCAGCCAAGTGGTGAGGTATATCCCGCATACGAGGGCAAAAACCGTTGTTCTGCCATTTCAGCTTGTGCAAAGGACTGTTTTTCAAATGGCCACACGTATATCGCATAGGGGCCAACAAGCAGGTATTGCTGCTCCAGCTTTTCCCCCGTCAGACGGTGCATCGTTTGTTTGAGCGGGACCGATGTGTTGCTCATATACCACACTTCCCCTTGCACCTTGCCTCGCGCTGATACAGCTTGTTGACGGGCGTCATTGCCAATGATCCCAGAAATGAGCACTTGGCCTTTTTCCACCAATTGATTGCTCACAACCTGACTACGACCAACCTCTGGGAGAATTTTATGGACGACAGCCCTCTTTTTGGCTACAAGATGACGGGGACCTGTTGCAAGCGGCTTAACGGGAGCCTCTTTTTCAACCACTTGAAGCATGACCTTGGTTCCTTGAATCTCGATTCCAACCCAGGACGCTTCAGGCAACAGACTCAACAGCTCTTTTTGCAAAACCAACGGTTCTTTTAGTTTGACCTTCCATGCCCCTTCTTTAATCCCCACTTGTTCGGCAGCTTGAATCACCCGTCGTGGATCGACCATTTTTGTCCCACTTACCTCGACACTCCAGACAAAAGAGGAGAGCATGTACAAGCCGATGAAAAAAAGAGCAGCCCCAATCGCCAATCCAGTTCGTCTGCGTAACCGCAGCAGCCAAAAAGGCAGCCCGTCTCTTGCCTCAACGTGACTACGACAGCCTGTCTCTTTTAAAAGCGGCCGTAAACGAAAATAATCACGAATCAAAATATCACAGCGAGTCACCTCTTCTCCTACCCTGCGAATATTCCAGATTCGAATTCCATCCCGTACGGCCATATTCAGCATCCGCTCAAATCGTTTTCCCCGAACGGTAATGGTTACATGTCCATCCACCCACTCCTTGATTCCATTCCGCATACGTGCCGCCCCCTCCCTCTAACAAAGATTACGAGCTCTGTGGTCCCGTCTCCAAAAATTTCACGCCACCAATTCTGCCTTCTAACAAAACCTCCTCAGGCAAAATCGCTCGGATGACGAGCTGTTCACCTGAAACAATCATTTGACCGTTCGTCAACAGCAGGCGAAGCTCTTTTTCGCTAAAATGCAAGACTCCTCGATGATTCTCTATATACATTTGCAAATGACCGATCATCGTGATGCGCGGGACTTCCAGGACTACATCTTGCGGCAGATCCAACACCCCTCCGGCCAACTGGCGCAGACGGCGGCTCCAACGCTTCATGGATTAGCCCCCCTTCTCGTTCTATATATTGGCGAATATGACGATCTCATCTGTTTGCAGGTGCAAAACCATTCTTATCTATGCGTATGCGGGAGCATAAAGAGGCATTCATCAAAAACAGTCACAAAAAAAGAGCTCTCGTCGCTCGCAATTTCGCAAGCACTTGAGAACTCAGACTTTGGAATACTTCAACAAACCCCATTGATTATTTGCTTTCTTTTGCAGGAGAAACCAGCTCTTTTCCTTTTGTAAGCGCCTTCCATTTTTTCATGACTCGTTTTACTTTTTCAGCTGAACAACCGCACGCGATCGCCGTTTCATATATCGATTTGTTTTCGAAGATGGCAAGCCGAATCACTTTTTGACGAAACCGCCCCATTTGTTCAAAAATTTGTTGATTCATCGCTTGACCTCTACCCCTTCTTCTATTGGAAGAATTTTCTTTACATTCAGGATAGTCAACAGGGATACGAGAAACAAGACAAGTTATTCGATATATTTCGACACGAAAACATTGGTTTCCATAAAAAAACAGGCGAACCGAGGTTCACCTGTTTAACTAGCTGCTATTATATCATTTTTCTTTGCCTAACCTGCTGGGCGTACGGAGCTTTTGAGCGCGGCTCTCCAAAAATGAGCGCCCACTTCATCCCATCACGCGGGTTGCCGTGTTTCGATGAGAGTGTTCCCGCTCGTTCCGAATCAGCGACCTTCATCGTTTCCGATTGCTTCACTGTGATAGTTGGACCCGTTGAAGCACGAGCTGTACTGGAGAATGCCCATTCCTGCTCGACTCCAATCCCTTCCATCGATTCTTGCTGAAGTGGCTCGTATTTGGAGAATGCCCGCACCGTCTCTCTACCGTAATCCTCCGTTTCCCTAGGGATATCCGACGTTGTGGCCGGGGTAAGCGGAGGCATTTTTTTGCCTTGAGACATCTTTTTCTTTCCGGCTTTGCCAAGAGCTTTATATCCTAAGTAACCAAGGATGACAAACCAGAACTTGCCGATGAGCGGGATGATCCACTCGACTAAACCCAGTAAATCTACGACGAGATCCATGAGATCTTCCATGGCAATCGCCCTTATTCTTTCTCGTCTGGCATAGCAGGATCTTGTTTGTCACCTGCATGCCCGAAGGATTGACGCATTTGTGTATCAGCAGCAATGTTTTGCATGTTGTAATAATCCATTACGCCCATTTTGCCACTTTTCAATGCTTCGGACAAAGCGAGTGGTACTTGCGCTTCGGCTTCTACTACTTTTGCCTTCATTTCTTGTACGCGCGCAATCATTTCCTGCTCTTGGGCTACCGCCATGGCGCGACGCTCTTCCGCTTTCGCTTGGGCAATACGTTTATCTGCTTCTGCTTGGTCGGTTTGCAATTGTGCCCCGATATTTTTCCCTACATCCACGTCCGCAATATCAATCGAGAGAATTTCAAAAGCAGTTCCGGCATCCAGACCTTTGTTTAATACCGTTTTAGAGATCAAATCCGGATTTTCCAATACGTCCTTATGTCCTTTTGACGAACCAATTGTCGATACGATCCCCTCACCTACGCGGGCGATAATCGTTTCTTCACCAGCACCACCGACCAATCGATCGATGTTGGCACGAACCGTTACTTTTGCACGAGTGCGCAGCTCGATACCGTCCTTAGCCATTGCTGCTACCACAGGTGTTTCAATCACTTTCGGGTTAACGCTCATTTGTACCGCTTCCAATACATCACGACCAGCCAGATCAATGGCTGCTGCTCGCTCGAAGCCAAGTGGAATATCTGCGCGTTGTGCTGCTACGAGCGCATCTACTACACGGTCTACGTTACCGCCTGCGAGATAATGGCTCTCCAATTGGTTTGTATCCAACTGCAAGCCGGCTTTACGTGCTTTAATCAAAGGATTCACAATACGAGATGGTACAACGCGACGCAAGCGCATAGCGACGAGGGTAATAATCCCGATATTCACACCGGAAGCCAGTGCAGAAATCCAGAGCATAACGGGTACGAACGAGAAGAAAATAGAAAGTACAACGATGGCTACTGCCACCATAAAAATAAGGGGAATCAAACCGCCTTCAAACATGAAGAACTCACTCCTTTTGTTCTAGTTCGGCAACAACGATACGCGTGCCTTCTACTTGCACAACGGTGATGGCAGTACCCGCTTCAATGAAACCACCAACCGATACTGCATCCACACGTTTTCCTTCCACCTTGACGACCCCTGCCGGGCGCAACGTTGTAAGGGCGATGCCTGATTTTCCTTCCAGCTCACGCTGATCGCGCGGTGCTACGTAGCCTTCTTCATTGCGCTGCGTGTCACCCAAGACAAACTTGTTGAATAGACCTTTGACCCCGTATTTCTTCACTAACAGGAACGTTACAATTGCCGTGATCAATGCAGCTACACCCAGCGATGCGAGCCCTTGCTGTGTGTCATATGCTGCCATAACAAGGCCTGTCACAATGCTCACGAAGCCAATGGCTCCGACAATGCCGCCCGGAAGAAAAATTTCCATAAGCATCAGTAAGATTCCGATGGCAAACAGTCCGATGTGCAACCAGTTGGCAAATCCCGCTACATAATGCCCGAAGAAATACAAACTGAACGCGACGAGCGAAATCGTCCCCGCAACACCAAAGCCAGGGGCAAACAGTTCTACTACAATTCCTCCAAGTCCAATGACGAGCAGCAGACTCATCACAATGGGACTCGTCACCCATCTAGCGACTAGCTCTCCACCTGTTGGCTCAATCGCCTGAAGGGAATCCGACTGAATGCCGAGCTTTTTGAGCAGCGCTTCCTTATTGGACACCACATCATCTGCATAACCCAACTTCTTCGCTTGTTGGGCATCGAGAGAAAGCACCGTGCCTTTTGGCTTTAATCCTGGGAATTCTGTATCAATTTCCACCATCGCGCGAGCAACGTCAGGATTGCGATTGTTCAACTCCGCTGCCGCCTTCATTTTATTGCTCCAACCGGAAATGAACTTGATATCTGCTGCATTCCCTGCCAAGTCAATCGGTGCGGCTGCCCCCATGCTACTACCTGGAGTCATAATAATTTCATTTGCATTCAGGGCGATGTACGTTCCCGCTGAAAAAGCCTGGTTATCAATATAGGCTATCACATGCATGGGAGCCTGACGGATCAACTGACCAATCTGGTCGGCAGCATTCACTTCTCCACCTGGCGTATTGATATGCAGGATTACAAGATCTGCCTGCTGGTCCTGTGCGTCAGCAAATGCTCTTTCTAAAAAGCTCTCCAACCCTCGCTCGATCGTGCTATCTACTGGAATCCAGACAGCTTTTTGATAGGTCTGCGCTGTTGTGGATGCGGGAGCAAGAAGCATCGTCATTCCCATAATCAGGCAAAGAAGTGAAAAAAGCAATCGCACGTGGCTTTTTACTAGCCTTGTTGCACTCATTGCATGTACCTCCTTTCCATCTATCAGCTTCAACGTATGTGCAATAAGGTATACGAAAGAGTGAGGCAATTGTTTCATATTTATTTCACATCTGGGGAAAAAAAGAAAAACCCAACCTTTACAGGTTGAGTTTTTCTGTTCGTATCTATATGAGGTGTTACTCTCGTCTACGATGGTAGTTCCTCAGATACAATCTTTTGCACGAGGTTTCCGTCTGCTCTGCCTTTCACTTTCGGCATGATCGCACCCATCACTTTGCCCATCTCCTTTTTGGAGGAGGCATTGGTAGCTACGATACCTTCCCGAACGATATCACGAATTTCGTCTTCGCTAAGCTGAGCGGGTAAGTAAGCGGAGAGCACGTCGATCTCTTCGCGCGTTTTCGAGGCAAGTTCCACGCGGCCTGCCTTCTCAAATTCGTGGAGGGATTCACGGCGTTGTTTTAACTCACGAGTCAAGATGGTCAGCACTTCGTCTTCAGACAAAAGTCTGCCCTTGTTAATCTCTTCGTTCTTTAATGCGGCTTTCACCATGCGAATAACAGAGAGTTTTAGAGCAGCTCTGTCCTTCATTGCTTGCTTCATATCTTGATCGAGTCGCTCCATTACACTCATGATGAGCCCTCCGTCAATTAAAACTTGCGCTTGCGAGCTGCTTCGGATTTCTTCTTGCGCTTAATGCTAGGCTTCTCAAAGTGGCGACGTTTACGCAGTTCCGCCATCACCCCGGATTTTGCGCTTTCACGCTTGAAGCGGCGAAGTGCGCTATCCAAAGACTCGTTTTTCTTGACTCGAATTTCTGCCATTTGTCTTCCCTCCCTCCGCTAAAACCGTGGGACGCCTGAGTCGAACGTACGAACAGACTGTCACACTTCATTATAGGATAGATGACTAAAGAAGGTCAACCTTTAGTTCAATTTTATTCGTAAAAACCGGACAAAAGATGATAATGAATGTGAAAAACCTCTTGTCCACCCTCTTTGCCGCAGTTGTTAATCAGGCGAAAACCTGGCAACTCCAGCTTTTTCGCCAAGAGTTGTGCGACATGATGGATATGCCCGATAAGCGGCAGGTCCTCGGCGCTTACATCCATGAGCGTGGGAATTGGCTTACGCGGGATAATCAACAAGTGTACGCGTGCTTTTGGTGCAATATCATGGATGACAATGACGTGCTCATCCTCATACTCGATACGAGCAGGAATTTCACCGTCCATGATTTTGGTAAAAATACTTTTTTCCATGGGAGACTCCTTTCTTCCTCTGTATGTGGATCGTTATGTATGTAAGAATTGATCGTATCATATCCCCTCACTTTTGTCTTGCGGCGCTACCTAACGCATGGTAGCATGACTTCGAGGTTGAAACTGGATTACAAAAGGAGTTCGTGCAGATGAAACCAATTGCACTGGATCAGGCAGCAATCAACGCAGAAGGGATTTTGCTCACTGGTTCCCCAGGGCTTGCCTTGTCATCCGTTCACTTTGATACCCGCGAGTTGACTGCGGGATCTTTGTTTGTAGCGCTGACAGGCGGCGCACGGGATGGACATGATTTTTTGTTACAAGCAGCTGAACAAGGAGCTGTAGCTGCACTCGTTTCGAATCAGGAGAAGATTCCTGCGAACTTGCCAAGCGATTTTGGGTTAATTCTCGTCAATGATACACTGCGTGGCTTTCAAAAGCTGGCTGCGGCTTATCGGAAAAGCTTTTCGTTCCCTCGCATCGCCATTACAGGAAGTATCGGGAAAACAACCGTGAAGGACATCGTGGCACACGTACTTGCGAGCCGTTCGCCCGTATACAAGACGTATAAAAACTTCAACAACCACATCGGTGTGCCTTTGTCGCTCTTACAGATGGAAGAAAAACATCAAGCTGCTGTACTGGAGCTCGGGATGAACCACGCCGGGGAAATCGATCTGCTCGCTTCGCTGGTCCAGCCAGATATTAGCGTGATTACATTTATCGGTGAGTCCCATATTGAGCATTTTGGCACGCGTGAAAAAATTGCTCTCGCAAAGGCAGAGCTGCTTCCTCATACCGCTCTTGACGGGCTCGTACTGCTCAACAAAGATTCCGAATATCTGCGATTGGTAGCCCATCTGTATCCGGGAGAGGTCATGTACTACTCTGTTCATGAGAAGGCGGATATTTGGGCGGAGCAAATCGAATCGGTTGAAGGTGGGACCCGCTTCAAAGTGAACTTTGCCTCCGGGGAGCATTTCGAGGCATTCCTGCCACTGCACGGTCGGCATAGTGTCCTGAATGCTCTGCCCGCTGTTGCGATTGCCAAAAGGCTCGGGATGGATACGAAGCAAATTGTGCACGCCTTGTCTACCGTCCAGCTCTCAGCCATGCGCTTTGAGCAGATCACATCCAAGCACGGTACGGTGTACATCAGTGACGCGTACAATGCCAGCCCTGTTTCCATGGAAGCTGCCGTCCGCACATTTGCTGACTTGTACCCTGATCGCGGGAGAGTCGTTGTCTTAGGGGATATGTATGAGCTCGGACCAGACAGTGCGGCTATGCATGCGGGCGTCGGAGCCTCGCTTCAAGACATCGCTGAGCGCTTCGAGCTCCTCGTGACAGTTGGTGAGAATACTCGCCATCTCCATGATGCTTACGCGGGGAACAAGCTGCATTTCGCCACAAAAGCAGAGGCACTGCGTGCATTACTGCCGCTACGCGATGACAAACACGCTTTCCTGTTTAAAGCCTCCAAAGGTATGTCATTATGGACGCTTATCACTGATTTGGAAGGTCACGAATAATAGATAAAGAACAGCCGCCTCTCGTATATACGGGAGACGGCTTCTTTTTTATCATCGTAGTTCAATGACATTGTTGGAAGGACCCAATTTTTCAAGCGGAAAATCGGTATAGTGGATCGATGCGAGATCAGCTACATAGTATGACTTCCCGTCCTTCGCCCAGCCGATGATGCGATGATTGTCACTTGAACGATAATAACCAGGCATTCCCTTGTCAGGAGAACCGAATGGATAGCTGCACTTTGTGACTTGTTTGCATGATTGAATATACATATACGAATCCTGAGAATTAGAAGTACGAGAGTGCTGTTCTACTGCCATCTGACTTCCTGATGGCGACCAAACAATTTTGTCCAAGTGTCTCTCAGTGAACACTGGATCCTTCAAATTGTTCTTTTTCCCTGCCTGCAAATCCAGCATGTATTCTTCTGTCATTGTTCGGATATAACGGTACTTCATATCATTGGAGTAAGAAGGAAATGTGATCATATTGTGATCGTATTTCAGGCCAGTCGGTAAGTCTAACTCCTTATATGCGGTTTGCGTTCTGTAAAACAGCTTTTTCGAATTCGGCACCCAGTAATACATTTCTTCATCTGTTCCACTCCGCCACTCATACTGGTCATTCTTTTTCATTTTGAGTGTAGGCAGATGCTGCAAGATCAGGTGGGCGCTTACCTTGGTATTGGATGAAAGCATGTCCATACGGGTAAAGACCATGTACTGTTCATCCGGTGAAACGGAAAAATCAAGGACGGGATACTGAGCTTCTGCCGGGACGAGTATCGTTTTTTTGCCGTCTGGCAGACTGAGCTTCACGATTCCGCCATTTTCACGAACGTAGAGCGCGTCCTGCTTCTGTGACCATTTGCCAAAACCGGATAGCTGCGTCATCTTTTTTGTTTGCATATCGTACAAGTACGGTATGGTTGGGTCTGCCTTCCCGTATCCGATTCTCTCCCCGTATACAAACCTGCTCGATGGCGACATGCTCGCCCGGTGGATCAAGGGCATGTTCGTAACGGTTTTTGTCACTTTTCCATCTACCGTTACTTTATAGATGACGACCAGCTCTGGCTTGCGAGGGTCTGCCTTCGCAGGAGCAGAGGCATTGATTTGCCCAGGGACAAGGATACCCAGCAAGGAGATCAGCAAGCATGAGAGCAATATGCGTTTTTTCATCTAGGGTCCTCCTGAATAAGTGATCAATACGAAGACGTTCACTGAAGGCATTTGGTTTCTTTTGGAATAAAAAAAGATCGGAAGCAATCCCCTCGCTCCCGACCTTTCTTTCACTTACGGACTAACAGCATACCCTTCCGCAGCCATTCTACCTCTTCAGCTAACACAAGCTTCGGATTCTGACCAAACCATTCGATAGAACCAAAATAATCGGTATCTGCAATCTTCTCTAAAATAGGTCCATAATCTACAGCTCCCTCACCGAGTGGTACCATTCCCTCACGATCCCCGTTAGGAGCATATACATTATGCGGAGCGAATACCGACAGATGATTCGATGAAGAGATATTTTTCAAATGATAATGAGCCACCCACGGCTTCAATTGGTTGTATGCGTCGATTGGATCAGCACCTGATTCCCAGACATGAAGAAAATCAAGATTAACTTTTAGTGCAGGATGATTGACTTCCTGCAACAGAGCAAGCGTCGAACTCATAGAATCCGTGAGCGTATTCGGATGTGTTTCGACCAAGAGCTGAATTCCGTGCTCCTGACACATCTGACATAAGATGTACAAATGATGTACATAACGCGCCCGCTCTTCTGGCCCAACTTCCTTACTCGCCTTCTGTCCAGCGAACGTCCTAATTTGCTTTACATTTAGCCATTTCGCCAATGAAATGAGTCTTTTTGCTTTTTCCAGTGTACGATGAAATCCAGATGAGGTCGTAATATCCAGATAATCGCTCAGCATAGAGATACACATGCCTTGATCCCTGAGTATTCCTAGCTGTTCCTCCATCTCTATTCGATCATGATCGTACAGATCTTGAGCGTGAATTCCCCACAACTCCATTCCATCAAAATGATGACGATGAGCAAACCGAACAATTTCCGCAAACGAAATCAACTGGTGGCGAAAAGTGATTGTGCACAATGAGAGTTTCATTTGACCTTTACCTCCACCCTTTTTCGTCTACAGTGACGAGACTTTTATCCATTTGGGTCCACAGAACAAACTGACGTTCCAACTCTTTTTTCACTTCAAGTTCAATCAGATCAATCTCTTCTAACGCCTCGATAATCGGAGGTAACAACGCCATATTCTTGGTCATCGCCATTTTGACAGACAAGTACTGCGCTGTCGTAAACCCTTGGTAGATGTCCTCCACTTTATAGGCAATGCGCAAAAACTCATCACGATGGTATTGCAGGTAATCTTGCAGATATAGAAATGCATACTCATAGCTGTATTTACGGATCGCAATCACTTTAACCTGAGTCACTGCTGGGAGTAACATGTCCAAGTTGTATCCATTGCGCCCTTCTGCCATGTCCGTAATCAATTGCTTCAATTCAACCGTAAAAGGATTATGATCACGTTTGAGTGCTGCGTAGAAGTAGTCGTGGATCATTTCATAGGTTGGTTCCTTAATTTCACTCGCATCCACCATAAAGCCGCCACCAAACGGATTTTCTAAGAAGGCTTTGATCACCGTATCCTTCTTCACATTGCCTTCCCAACGAAAATCCGGGTCAAACATAAACCACTCATCTTCATTCTCCGTTTTTGAAATCATCAAAAAATGCGGGAATGGCTTCAACGCAAATTTATTATCTCGCTCTGGAACCAGCGACATGTCTATCTGAACAAGGACAAACTGATCCTCGGTACGCTTATCAATTAGCTCTAAGAACATGTCCAGATTGGAGGCTTTATCTTTGGAATGATCATACCATTCCGTTACGTTCGCTCGAAAAAGTCGTTCATATCCCTTGATAATCTCCTCATGGTTATCAATGTAATACGTAACCACACCTTGATCCGTTATGGAGTACTCGGCATCCCATATGCCAAAGTAATAGGGACGATAATCAATTTTTGTGCGACGCTTAATCACTTCGCATAGGCACGAAATAATGCAATGAACCTTAACCATTCTGTATCCCCCACTCGATGTTTGTATAGTTGCTAATTCGACACATGCTGCGGTGCCAGCTGTTCAACAAAAGTAAGGAGTGATCCAACCGTTTGGAAGATTCGTGGATCTAACTCATGAGCAGGTACTACCAATTTCAAATCTTCCTCGATATAAACAATCAGTTGTAACAGCATAATTGAATCAATATGTAGATCCTCATTCAATCGCATGGACTCCTCCAGCGTGAGGATATGCGATAATTTTAATTTTTCGGTCATGATCGTATGGATTTGCTTCATTCTTTCTGTTCGTATCATTTGCTGATCGTCTCCATTTCTAATAATCGACGGCTGATTTTTCCTGTGGCTGTCTTAGGAATGCTCGTCACACATTGGATTTCGAATGGGACTTTATATCCTGGCAAACGATCTTGGCACCATTCCCTGATTTGTTCAGGAGTAGTTCCTCCCTCTGTAATAACCTGCGCCTTCACAATCTCTCCCATGACCGGATGACGTCCGCGATACACAACCACTTCTTTTGTCCCATTCATTTTCAAGATGACGTCCTCAACCTCTAAAGGAAATACCTTTAAGCCAGAGACGTTAATCACATCATCCATCCTCGACACAAATTGAATATGGCCTTCTCCCGTCCAGAAACCTAAATCCTGCGTCGCTATTTCGTTCTGTCCAATTCGAATGACTATTTCCGCAGGTTGTTCTTCATTCTCACCTGCTGTCATTGTCACATGGGAAAGGGGGACACCCAGATCTGTATGCGTCCGCATCTGTTTACTCATACTGATGCACCCCGCCTCGGAGCATCCATATTGTTGCATCAAGATGTCGCTCATGCCTTGCAGCTTTTGAAACAAGCCTTCTGGCATTGGAGCGCCAGATGTCATTAACCGGTGAAAGCGTACCTGCTCTCGCGTAAAGCTTGATAAGATGTGATAAAAGACTGGCAGACCATAAACAATATGCTGGGGAGTATCTTGAATCACTTGCAGAGCAAACTTCGGATTTTTGTGCGTCACAATCGAAGGCTTACTTCCCCGTTCCAGTGCTGCCAAAACGCCACATATCAATCCATACGAATGTGTCACCGATGCCAGCACGATCGGGGTTAACGCTTCCTCTCCCTGAAACAATTGGTTGTAGGCATGAATTTCGGTTTGGATATCATCCCAGCTTCTCCCGATTAGCTTCGCGTCCCCCGTAGTACCTGAACTATATTGATAGAGCGATGGTTTTTCGCTCTGTTGTTTATCCGCGATGGACAAGAAGTGTTTCGTCTCCTGATAAACAAGCCCATAACATCTTGCCTTCACCGCCATTTGATAAGCGGTTTCCATTGGGGTTTCCCCATGAATTAATAGCACCGAAGCGTTATGCTCACGTAAATATTGAACAAGACTAATCACGTCAAGTGGGTCAGCTATGCAGACTGCGTACCTCTGTCCTTCCGGCTGTCGGAAATGATCCATGCTTTCGAACCCTTGCTTATGTCTCTCCATTTCATGCACAGAAATCTCATTTTGATTCACAATGATCATGCTAGTAACCTCCAGCCATGGAATGAAGCTTTTTCCTTGCCTCGAACAAAGGATTGGGAACTTCATGTAAATGATAGTTCTCGTTTGTTGTATATAGCTTTTTCTTGGTCAATTTCTCTACCTGCACGCTTGGAACAAACAGATCAAATCGCTTAAATCGCGCCGCCAATTCCGGGAATCGTTGTTGGTGACCCTCCAATACCTTTACGGCCATTTCCCAGAATTGCTCTTCGGCATATCCGTAATGCTCCTCTAACACCCGTGCGAGTTGCCCCAGATTGATCAGAAATAAAGTCTCTAACGTCAAATCTCTGACTGTTGATGTTTCATTCATGTGGAACATTACATCATCTGGCTTCGTTGCGTAATATTCATGCACGTCCGCGAAGTTCGGGCATTTGTCTGGCTCACTCAAGAACGGTTGGCAAAAAATCAAATCTTCATGAAAATCCTTTAATGCCACCCGAGTAGGGACACCATCCCGATGCACCAAGACCATATTCTGCCCGTGGGATTCCATCGCAATCCCGTGTTTCACCAATATATGAACGACCGGCACTACACTGTTTTCCAATAATCGCGCAAGCCAATTCTCAAGCCCTTGCTCACGAATCCAACGATCAATGAATGGCACCCCATCCACCTCTACTGCCGCTAATGCGTTATAAGGTACCGCATCTTCTCCCGCTTCGAGATGAGGGATGAGACTTTCTCTCCACATGCACCCAATTACTCCGAATGTAACCATTTCCACCAGATCAGAAGCAGGTGGAGGATCGTATGCCACTGCCGCAAACTCTTGGAGCATGATCACCTTTTGTTCGTCTCGTAAATACGAATCTGCGTCCGTAATCCCCTTGAGCCACCTCGAAACAATGGGGGCACTTGCCAGTGAATGGGGAGTGAGATGACGTGGCGCTGATGTATTCACCACGTTGATCGAGAGTTTCAGATACGGTTTATGCGGATTACTTTTGTTAGCAAAGGTCCGGATGGATTGTTGTGGACGATGACCATCAGCCCCTACTCCTAACACAATGATCTCTTTGCGATGAATATCGTCCAGGAATCCTGGCACAACATGATTACGCCACTGCCAAGGATGGACAGGCACGAAGGCATACTGCTCAGGATCGCATCCATGATTGACGATGATTTGCTGAAAGATTTCTTTTTGTTCCCGTCCTATTTCCTCCAAGAGAAGGTCATCGAAATTTTTCCCTTGATCAATGGACACTTGAGAATATTGTTTTTTTATCGCTAACCAAAGAAAACGAACTTCCTGCTTAAATTCAGGACCATAAGCAAAATGATCTATGTAGGTAAATCCAACACGTGATTTATAGCTAGGGTGGTAAGGGTGACCGTCCATCAGATCACCTTCGAGCTCATCGTACGATTTGCCCTGCATCCGAATATCATTTTGTACCCGATAGTATTGGGACAATGTATCCTTTAACAACGTTTGTTCCAAATCATTGGCAAATAGCTTCAGTCTTTGTTCATCTACCGTATTCATTCGGAAGACTTCCACTAAAAAACGAGTGAGGGATATCGCTTCAAATTCTTGCTGGGCAACTCCACTTTGATCGTAAACAACACGAGTAACAGGGTCGTTCCCTAAACGAACAAGCCCAAAACTAGCACTCCTCCGCCCTCGGCAACGATAGCGAACAGGCAGGTCACCCTCATCAAGTCCATGTAGGGTGTAAATCGTCTCGTCACCTTCTTGCAGGGTCTCAGGAATCACAATTCCCTCATATAACAAAGACTCTATGCATTGTCGAAACACCCTTCTTCTCACCTGCACGTACTGTGTCGAGTGAAGTGCCTCTTCAATCGAGAAATCCTGTAAAGTTAACTCCATACCTTATCCTCCAAATCTCTTCAAGCTAGACGCTAGTAAGCTATCCAAAAGCATGCAGCCCTGCCTTTTCGGTCTGCTTTACTTTTGCTAAAGGATTATCTATGTAAACAAAAACAGATGATCGCTCTTCTGGTTGGGTTAATTCATCCAGATCATAGAAGCGCGTGAGCAGATTCGCCTTACACGGAAGCTGTTCGCGAGTAAGTAGATTCTCCAGAAACTTCGACGCCTCTCGATTCATAGGTAAAAATTCCGTCAAAACCTCATGCATCTCTGCCAATAAGATTTTTTCATCAATTAATCCTTCCGTTCCAAATCCATTGATGAGTCCAAACATATGGTTAAAAACCATGTAATAGGTGATTCGCTCGTCTACAAGATGATCTTTGTAGATGTTTTTACTCGCCTTGCCAATCCCAGGCAATTCTGTCTCTAATACTTCTTGCATTGATTCTGAGAAATAATAGCCTTGATTATCACGATAAAAGAACTGAGCGGGGTATCCGTCTTTCAGAGTGACAACACTATTCTGTTGATGGGCTTCCAAGCCGATTCCGTATTTTAGATAGAGCCATACCATTGGCTTCAAAGAAATATCTACATAGCGCTTAAACCATTCCAAACTAACTACTTCCAGTGCCTTCCCTTCTATTTGTGCCAGATGGTGAATGAGCGTTGCCAACCTACTCTTGTACCCAGGAAGTGGATCTTGTACGAGTGCAGCGATTTGGGTGACCTGACGAGCATGACTCCCCATAAAGGGATTATCACGCAGGATTACTTCAAATCCCGTTTCTTCCGCCTGATCCAACGTGATCGTAATGTAAGCCGGATCAGAGATAAAACCAAAGCCTGGATACTTGCGACTTACCTCACCAATCCCTGTTTCAAAAAGTTGTTTCGCCTCTAAACCAATCTCCATTTCACTTAACTTATTGATCCGTAAAGAATTCGTAACTTTGATAGGGACGGACAGCTTGAGCATGTATTTCTTTTCAGGATGATAAACCGTTCTGAGAGAAGATGTTGCCATATACTCCTCACCTGCTGGTCCTATGTAAAGAAGTAACCCTTTCTCGATCAAGGATTGAACGGCTACCTGTTCAAGCAACCATTCTGCTTGAAGCGGATGAATCGGGACGATTGAAAATGATGGATCGACATCAGATATCGAAGGAAACTCACCCTTCAGTAATTGCGTAGCGGATTCTGTTAGCCCAGATTTTTCGTGAACAATTGACGGATGGGCAGCAAACAAGTGGAGTTGAAACTTCCCGCAACACTCCGGTGCATACAACGCTTGCTTGGCCTCAGGAATTCCTTGCTGACTCTTCGGTGTCGGATGGAACAAGTGACCGAACAAAAGCGCCTGCTCTGCTTCGATGAAGCTTTGTTCCACTCCGTATAAAATCTCCTCATTACTTTGGCGAGTCCGAACAAATTTCTCAATGCTTTGGCAGCTTTGAATCATGCGCAAGACTAATTCATCTGGAACGGCATTTTCCCCATGCGGAAGCGTTAGTTCTTTAATCAAAAGAACCGCTAATGTCAAATAGTCCGCCTGAACGAAACGCGTACAGTCACCACTTCGGTAGCAAGCTGGATAATGAAACAAATGCCTGCCAGTCACCGAATGATATTTGACACCGACATAGAGGGAAATCCCCTGATGCGGGAGTTCGCAATGAAGGTACGTACCTGTTGTACTCGGCTGTATGATTTTCGTTAGCTGCTTCGTAATCTCGTCTTTCCGATCGATCCACTCGCCCCTACCTGTTTCTCGGAGATAACAATTGAGAAAGCTCTGCATCGTTGCATGCTCTGCGATATGCTTGACTACGAACATGTTACCTCTCCTCTTGCTTGATCCAATTTTTTATCCAAGCATTGTGACTTACATAACTGGTAAAACGTCCCATAAATAATGTAAACGATTATCATTCTCATTTCAAGCGATAATATTCATCTTGTACAGTTAGGAGAGATGAGCTGACAGAAATTAGTTCCTCCTTCCTACATAAAAAGAAAAAAGATGCACATTTATCAGCATCTTTTTTCTCATGATTCGTCCATCTGTTCTGCATAGACAAAGACTATCTCCCGGCGTGCTTACAAGCTAACGTTTTTCATAAAATTCATACGTTTCCCAGTTAAGCTTGCCCGGACCAAAATCGTAAATATGAATAGAAGCAAGATCAGCAAAATAAAACGATTTACCATCACCTGCCCACCCAATCAGTTGATAATTGTCCTTATCCTGCATGTAGGTGCTCAACAGCCCAGGATTTACATGATTGCCGAAAGGATTTCCGTATTTGTTCGGTTCATTGAAGACGAACATCAACATGTAATTATCCTGGGAACTGGACCAGCTCAAAAGTTGTTCAGCAGCAAACTGATGGCCAATTGGCGACCATAGGATTCTTCGCAGGGCTGCTGTGTACTCCTCTACGACCTTTAAAAAGTTCTTTTTCCCCGTTTGCAAATCCAGCACATATTCTTCTTGTTCTGTCTTGATATACTGATACTTCATATCGCTGGAGTAAGAGGGAAGAGCGGTCGTTTTGTGATCCGTTTTCATCCCTGTGGACATGTCCAATTCTTTGGAAGCTTCTTTCGTTAAGTAAAACAGCTTTTTGGAATTTGGCATCCAATAATACTTCTCTTCTAGTGCAGCTTTGTCTTGTCTCCACTCATATTGATCATGCTTTTTGATTTGAAGCGTTGGCAGATGTTGAATGTAGAGATGAGCACTTCCTTTTGAATCAGCGGCTTTTTCATCCTTGCGGGTAAAAGCCAAGTACTGTTCATCCGGTGAAATCGCAAAATCGAGCACTGGATACTGGACAATGCCCGGAACGAGCACGGTCTTTTTACCGTCTGTCGTTGTCAGCCTAACGATTCCGTCATTTTCACGGATGTACAGTACGTCCTGCTTGTTTGACCACTTGGCAATGCCCGACAATTGCATCAGCTTTTTCGTCTGAATGTCGTACAGGAAAGGGATTGTCGGATCTTCCTTACCATACCCGATTCGTTCTCCGTACACAAATCTCCCTGAGGGTGAAATGCTTGCGCGATGAATCAAGGGCATGTTGGTTTGGATTTTTTTCGTCTTTCCATCCGGGGTCGCATGATAAATCGTCACCATGTCAGGTTTTCGCGGGTCCTGTGATGTAGGAATGGCTGCACCCGTTTGTCCAGGAAAGAAGGAACTTAGCAGAGTAGCTAGCAAACATGAGAGCAAGAACTGTTTTTTCATTAAGATCCTCCTAATCTGTTATCAATACTCAGACGTGCCCCATTACCATTTGGTTACCAACTTTTATACAAAAAGAAAAAAGATGCCGATTCATCAGCATCTTTTTTCGCATAATTAGTCCAACTCTTCCGCGTCTACGACATTGCGACCTTTATCCGCATGTCGCTCGATACCGAGTTGCACCAGACGATCGATCAGCTCGCCGTAGCTCACACCCGCAGCTTGGAAAAGCATAGGATACATACTAAACGGCGTAAAGCCTGGCATCGTATTCACTTCGTTGATATAGAGCTTGTCGTTTTTCTCATCCCAGAAAAAGTCTATGCGGGAAAGGCCAGAGCCATCGAGTGCTTGGAAGGCCTGCTTGGCTATATCCGCGATTTGTTCGGATACATGCTCGGGAACGATCGCAGGAATGGAGAGCTCTGTTCCCGCCCCTTTGTACTTGGCTTCGTAATCGTAAAATTCTTTAGCAGCAATGACTTCCCCAACGACAGATGTCATCAGCTCTTCATTCCCCAAAACGCCAATCTCCAACTCACGTACTTGAACGAACTCTTCCACAATCAATCTGCGGTCAAATTTGGCAGCTACCTCTAATGCGTGCTTGAGCTCCTCACGATTTTTCGCTTTGTTAATCCCTACACTGGAACCCATATTCGCTGGTTTGACGAAACACGGATAGCCAAGTTCACGCTCGATCCGATCCATGACATCGTCCTGGCCTTTTTCCCATTGCGAGCGCAGAAAGCCTACATATTTCACTTGCGGAAGTCCAGCCTGTGCAAAGACAGTCTTCATCATCCATTTATCCATTCCGATAGCGGAAGCCATTACTCCGGTTCCCACGTACGGGATATTCGCCAATTCCAACAATCCCTGGATCGTCCCATCTTCGCCAAATGGTCCGTGAACCACAGGGAAAACAACATCCAATTGCTCATTCATAGCAAACAGCGGCCCTGGCTGGCTTGCAACCGCCAGCTCTTTCCCTGTCTCTGTTGCCTCAGTAATGGCTGGCGTTTTTGCCGATAAGCGCAACGCTTCGATCGTCTCCGGCAGTTGACCTGCCAGTGTTTCTCCAGTCACCCAAGAGCCATCCAATTGAACGTACACAGGGGTTACCTCATATTTATTTGCATCCACGGCCTGCATAATGGACATGGCCGTACGCAATGAAACTTCGTGCTCTGAGGATTTTCCTCCATAAATAATGCCCAGTCGGATCTTTTGATTTCCCATCTGTGTCATGCTCCTTTCCCCTCCGTATGAAACCGGAGAGTCTACCCAGTTTCTACTCTCTCCTATGCTATGCAAAAGCCCAACATCTGCTCTATTTACCGGGCCGAGCCCGTCATTTAGCATACACAAACCAAACGCCAAAAACAAGAGAAGCAAGTATCACCAGCTCACGTTTTTTCTCATACATATAAATAAAATTCCTGTCATGGAGCTATTTTTCTGGAGGGATTTCCATGAGAGATTATTTGTTGTACTGCACATATTGCTCTTCTTACACTTTATTGCACAGTTATGATAAGGAAAGCGGGTCTTTCTTGGGGGAATACTCCCTGCTGCATAACAACTACACCCGAGACGCAATCGTCTTGAACAAATTTCTCCTCGCCCATCTCGGTCATACCATCCGTACCATTCCCTCTAAGACGGATGACTACCGCCATATCATCTGCAACGCCTCCCATTTTTTGGAGGATGATATCGACAAGTACGTGGAGGAAAGTCAGCAGCGGGCTAAGTTCAAGGAGCGTGATCGGAAAAGCGAACGGGAAATGGGTCAGGTACAGCTGTATTTGGTCGAGCATCTCTTGAACCACGAGCTTCAGAACTTAAGCCAGGCCCGCGCTTCTACCCCCGCCGAAGGACAAGTTTTTTTAGGCAAGGAGCTGGGGTTCAAGCAGGCTCTCGATCTCGTCAGGCGTGTAAAAAATGACAAGCAATTGTCATGAGCACTTATTTCTTTATTCGAAATGATTCACATTCTTTTGCAACTCTTTCCGCTCATCGCGCGTATAAAAAGAGAGACGATGATACAAGCGGGGGGAAAGAACATGTTTGAATACAAATTCGTCCGAGTTGAGCTGTCCTCTTTTCGACGCCAACCAAAAGAAGATTATCAGACCGTTGTCCACGAGCAAGCCAAGGAAGGCTGGCGTTTGGTGCAAATCTTTGCTCCAAGCATCGGGGGCGATGGTATGGCCAAATACTTCGAATTGATTTTTGAAAAACCAAAGTCTTAAATCAAACTGAAACCGAATAGAAAAACAGCGCCGTATGAAAGCGGACGCTGTTTTTCTTTTTCTCTATCGACGATCTCTTACTTCAAAGATGGCAAATTTCAAGTAATGAGCCTCATCGGCCCCACTAATTTGCGGATGATCCTTGCCCGCGCCTCGCCATTCAATCAGACGCAATATCTTTTTCGCATCGACCGCTGCCTCTTGAATCGTTTGCAGGAACAGCTCAGGTGACATATGGTACGAGCAAGACGCGGTAACGAGAAATCCGCCTGGACGAACGAGCTTCATCCCGTTTAAGTTAATGTCTTTGTAACCGCGACAAGCGCCTTTCACTGCTCCACGCGATTTTGCGAATGCTGGTGGATCAAGAATGACCACATCCCAGTTCTTACCTGCCTCTACATTTTCACGCAAGTAATCAAACGCATTAGCCACAACAAAATCTACGCGATGCAAGAAGCCATTGAGTGTAATGTTTCGCTTCGCTGTTTCGATGGCGTGATCGGAAATATCGAGGGCTGTCACCTTTTTCGCACCGTACTTGCAAGCATTTAGGGTGAAGGAACCAGTATGTGTAAAGCATTCCAATACCTCAGCGCCATCCCAAAACGGATTTTTGACCACTTTACCGCGCTTGTCTACAGGCACCTGCTTTGTCTCGCCGTCTACTTCCATGCTCGTCAGGGTAATGTCGTGCTTTTCGCCCCAGCCTTTCATCAAAGGCGCGATGGAAGCACGATTTTCCCTCTGATCATAGAAAAAGCCGGTCTTTTGCCCCTCTACGATATCCACATAGTATTTCAATCCGTTTTCTTCAATCAATACCTCACGCGGGCACTCTCCATACAGGACTTCTTTGCCCTGTGTCAGTCCTTCCAGTTCACGGACATGTACATCATTGCGCAAATAAATACCGGTCGGTGCAAATACCTCTACGAGTGCATCCCGAATCCAATCGATGCGCTTCTCCATCCCCAATGAGAGGACTTGGACAACCAATGTGTCTTCGTAGCGGTCGACGATGAGTCCTGGCAAAAAGTCAGCTTCCCCGTAAATGACACGGCAAGCCCGCGGATTGTCCACAAATCTCGTCCGGAATTCTGCCGCCTGTTTGATTTTGCGCAAGAAAAAGTCATAGTCGATCTCTTCCTTTTGGTCATAACTCAGAATGCGCACGATCATTTGGGAAGCTGGGTTAATGTAGCCCTTTGCCAAAAAATACCCTTTGTGATTGGTGACCTCGACGATTTCACCTGGTTCTACATCCCCTTGAATTTCTAATACCTCCGATTGAAAAACCCACGGATGTCCTACTTCTAGCCGCTTTTTCCGATGTTGATTCAATAGCACACGTGCCATGCAGCTATTCCTCCTCTTGTCATGCTTGCCCTTGTACAGGCATAGCGTTATAGTAACTTGCTAAAAATGGACAGGGAGGAACGTATCTTGTGATAGTCTCCATCCTCGCCCCTTTTACCTTTGGGCTCACTTTTTTTCTTTTCGGTATGTACGCCATGCGCTCCGGCTTTCAAAACCTCGCCGGCAAAAAAATGGAAGAATGGATGGGGCGCTTTACACGTACCCCGCTCCATAGCTTCTGGATTGGTCTCTTCGCTACTTTTGTCTTGCAAAGCTCCAGTGCGGTAACCGTCCTGACAATTGGGCTGACGAACGCAGGCATCATCCAGTTCACACAAACCGTCGGCATCATTTTGGGAACCAATCTGGGCACGACAGTGACAACGGAGCTGGTTGCGCTCAAGCTCGAGTCCTTTGCCATTCCCATGCTTCTCATCGGAGTCGCTCTGTGGCTGATGCCGCGCCGAAACATTCGTTGCATTGGTCTCGTCGTCGCCGGCTTCGGACTGATCTTCCTCGGAATCGATACATTGAAAGTCATGGCGAAGCCTTTGGAGCAGTCTGAGACGTTTCGTTCCCTTTTTCTGGAGAGCAGCCATTCCATCTGGCTCGGTTTGATCACCGGGATCATTTTCACCGCTCTCATTCATAGCGGTTCCGCTACGACCGTGATCACGATGGGCCTGCTCAGTCATCAAATTCTTTCGATGGAAACGGCACTCGCCATCGTATTGGGCGCGAACGTCGGAACTTGCTTTACCGCTGTCATCGCTGCCATTGGCACGAATACGGCATCCAAACAGGTCGCATGGTGCCATACGCTCTTCAACGTCGCAGGCGCGATTGTTTTTTTACCGTTTCTTTCCCAGCTTGCCCTCGTCAGTGCATTTTTAACGGATAGTCCTTCTATGCAGATCGCCCATTCACAGACGATCTTCAATCTCGTCTGCTCGCTGGTCGCGCTGCCATTCGTGCCGCAGATAGCCCGGTTTATTCAATGGCTGATCCCTGATAGGCGTCGTCCCACTGACCTCACCTTCAGAAAGAAAATGGTATCAAGTAGATGGAAGTAATGACGCCTGCCACGATCATTGCGACACTGGACGCTGCCGTTTGAACGGGAGAAACGCGGTTCAAGCTAGCCGTACCAATGGCGTGTGCACTCGTACCAATGGCGATACCGATTGCCCAATCATCGGTGATTTTTCCCCATTTGAGAACAGGACGGGCAATCATTACACCGACCATCCCTGTCAACGCGGTAAAAAAGGCTGCAAGCGCAGGTTCCCCACCTATGGAACGACTCAGCTCCAACGCAATCGGGGTGGTCACGGATTTGCTCAGCATGCTTTTGTATACGAGCTCATCTGATCCCAGACACCAATGAACCGCCATAACGACGATGATTGCAACTGCACAGCCTGCACATACACCAAGCAATACACCACGCCAAATATGAGCAAACTCCTTGATCTGTTTAGCCAGCGGAATAGCGAGTGCAACCGTTGCAGGGCCTAGCCAAAAGGAAATCCACTGGCCTCCAGCTGCAAACGCCTCCCAATCGCCGCTAAACGCCCACCACATGGTCCAGACCAAGATCACAGCCACCAGGAGAGGCTGCAATCGTTGGAATCGGGCGTTGATCATTGTTGCACCTTTGTACCCTGCTATCGATACCAAAATGGCGAAAAATTGACTAAGCATCCAGAGTCCTCCTCTCTTGCTGCGAGGACGATTCTGATTTTTGTTTATGATGCTTCAAATACCATTGCACGACCACACCCGTCACAAGCATGACTAACAATGGACCGAGTACCATCGATAGTATAATTGGCAATGGATTTTGCGTGAATACGTTTAAATAGGAAGCAACTCCGACGATGATCGGTACGAAAAAGAGCAACATGTGTCGGATTAGAAAAGTACCCGCTTGTTCCACCCAATCCATTCGTATCCATCCCATACAAAGTCCCAGAGTTAACAGCAGCATTCCCACCAAGTTACCGGGCAGGGGAATATGCAGCCATTTGCTCGCAGCTACGCCTACTCCATAAAAAGCCAACAGGATGACGATTCCTTTAACAAATTTCATTTTGCTAATCTCCTCCCCGCTCCCTATCCTCTCTCTATAGGAACATCAGCATGCAGGACGGAAAAAGCCCGGCCTTTCCTCGGCCAGGCTTTTCTTTCGTATTAGTATCCGCTGCCTGTTGTTTTTGCTCCAGTTACAATGGAAACACCGGAGCTTGTACCGACACGACTCGCGCCTGCTTCGATCATCGCAACCGCTGCTTCGCCGTCACGAACGCCACCAGACGCTTTTACACCTACATTTGGTCCTACGGTTTTACGCATCAGGGCGATATCTTCAACCGTTGCTCCACCTGTTGAAAATCCTGTGGAGGTTTTTACGTAATCAGCACCAGCCTCTACGGAGAGCTTGCACGCAACTACTTTTTCTTCTTCGGTCAAGAGGCAAGTCTCCAGAATCACTTTCAAGAGAATATCGCCAGCAGCTTGCTTCACAGCAACGATGTCTTTTTTGACAGTTTCCAGGTCGCCGGATTTCAGGGCACCTACGTTCAGTACCATATCTACCTCAGTCGCTCCGTTTGCAATCGCATCGCGGGTTTCGGCTGCTTTGGACTCGATCGTGCTCGCTCCCAGAGGGAATCCGATAACCGTGCACACTTTTACATCAGAGCCTGCCAGGAGTTCAGCAGAGCGTTTTACCCAGTAAGGGTTTACGCATACAGACATGAAATCGTGCTCTCTTGCTTCTTGGCACAGCTTGTCAATCATCTCTTGTGTAGCATCAGGCTTCAACAGCGTGTGGTCGATATATTTGTTCATGTTCATAGAACTACACCTCTATCCCTAATTGTTCGAATGCAAGGCGAAAAATGCTGTCATTGTTACGGTATCCTCGTTGCAGTTGCAAATCCCAAGCTTCCTTAGCTGAATGCCAATGAACATCATTGATTTCTTCTAGCTGTACGGTGATTTCTGTGTTGTAAGCTTCTACTAAATAATAATGGACTTCTTTGTCGATGGATTCGCCCGTCACCGGATGCGTATACACGTAGGTGATCATGTCGAGCTTGGACCCCAATCGTCCTGCTACGCCTGTTTCTTCCAAAACTTCGCGCAGAGCCGTTTCTTCGATGGTCTCGCCCATCTCCTGCTTCCCTTTTGCGAGTGTTACTTTGCCATAGCGGTCTTCAATCAATAGGAGCATGTACTCTGTGTCTTGCTTCTGGTATACAACGCCTCCTGCCGATATCTCCCTCATATAGCTCGCTCCTTCAGGTAAGGCAGCGCCTCTGTTTCCACTACGCGGACAAAAGTCCCTTTGCAGTATTCCGAGCCTGGTTCATCCAGTCTGACCTTGCAAATCTTGCCGATCATGCTCTCATCGCCAGGGAAGACGACGTTCAGGTAGTTGTCCGAATAGCCCATCAGAAGACCACTATCAGGTGCTTCTTTAAATGGACGCTCCGGAATAACTTCCAGTACATCCCCTACGAATTTCTTGGAGTATGCCAAGGTCAATTCCTGATTAAGCTCCAGAAGCTTCGCTACACGCTCGTT
The DNA here is from genome assembly GCF_003013475.1 of Brevibacillus porteri. Lineage (GTDB taxonomy): Bacteria > Bacillota > Bacilli > Brevibacillales > Brevibacillaceae > Brevibacillus > Brevibacillus porteri. The sequence goes on along the minus strand of NZ_PXZO01000032.1, from coordinate 57,662 downwards.
CTTTTTCTCTTCAGGAATTTGATCCGTCATACGCGCTGCTGGTGTACCTGTACGCATGGAGTACGGGAATACGTGCATCTCGGCAAAACCGATTTTCTTCATAAACTCGTATCCGTTCCAGAATTGCTCTTCGGACTCACCCGGGAAGCCTACGATGACGTCTGTTGTAATCGCTGCTCCTGGCAATGCTTCGCGTACTTTGACCATTCTTTCGTAAAACTCAGCCGTCGTATACTTGCGGCGCATGCGTTTCAACACTTCGTCATCGCCCGCTTGCAGCGGTACATGCAGATGGCGCACGACACGATCGGAATTGTTGATGACCTCGATCACTTCATCGGTGATTTGGCTCGCCTCGATCGAACTGATACGGATGCGCTTGAGGCCTTCTACTTGATGAAGGTCAAGCAACAGCTTGGCCAAATTGTAGTCTTCCAAATCCTCGCCGTATCCACCCGTATGAATCCCAGTCAAAACGATTTCCAGATAGCCCGCTTCCACCAGCTTTTGGGCCTGTTCGACGACGCTTTCCGGTTTGCGGGAACGCATCAGACCGCGCGCCCAAGGAATAATACAAAACGTACAAAAGTTGTTGCAGCCCTCTTGAATCTTGAGGGAAGCACGTGTGCGATCCGTAAAGTTAGGAACATCCAGCTCTTCGAATTCGCGGGCTTTCATGATGTTGCCAACTGCATTGATCGGCTGGCGCTCTGTACGAATTTGATCCACGTACTCGATCAGCTTCTCGCGCCCTTGTGTACCTACTACGATATCCACACCGGGAATTTGCGCAATCTCACTTGGAGAGGTTTGCGCATAGCAGCCAGTTACGGCTACGATCGCCTCAGGATTACGACGAATCGCACGACGAATCACTTGGCGACTCTTCTTATCTCCCGTGTTCGTCACGGTACAAGTATTAATGACGTAAACATCTGCATCATCTTGTTCAAAGTCGACTCTCTCGTAGCCGTCTGCCTTGAACAATTGCCAGATGGCCTCTGTTTCATAGCTGTTTACTTTGCAGCCCAATGTATGAAAAGCAACGGTAGACATTGCCATTCCTCCTTTTCCGTGAAAAACGTCTCGATGTTTTTCATAAAAGTGGATGTGACCGCTTGCGGTCAACCAAACGGTCATAACCGTTTGATTCCTGCTCATCCTTTGCGAAGTGATGAAGCCTTTCGTTCAAACTGATAGGAAGCGCAGGCCAAAACGTACTGGCTTGCCGTTTCCGTGCGCAAAATGCGCGGGCCGAGAGAAACTGTCAGGAACCCTTTGCTCTCTGCTTGTGCCACTTCCTCAGGAGAGAAGCCTCCCTCCGGTCCAACGAGGACGAGAAGTGAATCGTCCACAGTCATCTCTTCTAGCACTTGATGAATCGTCGTACTGCCTTCTTTTTCATAGGCAATGGCGCAATGCGTATAAGACTGGCCAGCTTGAAGTATCTCACGAAATGAAACAGGAGATAAAAGCTCTGGCAAAACAGTGCGATGAGACTGTTCAGCAGCCTCTTTGACAATCTTGCGCCAACGCTCCAGTTTTTTTGCTTCTTTTTTGGCATCCAGCTTTACGATGGTTCGCTCAGAAGAAAACGGGAAAAAAGAGTACGCCCCAAGTTCCGTCCCCTTTTGCAAAATCCACTCCAGCTTCTCGCCTTTTGGAAGCCCCTGACCAATTGTGATCCGGATCGGCAGTTCTCGTTCTTCTTGAAGCATTTCCATTACTTCTGCCCGCACTTCCTTGGCAGAAAGGTAGACAAGTTTGGCCCGTGCAGACCTGCCCGCTCCATCAGAAACGATGATTTCTTCGCCTTCCCGAGCACGCATTACATTTACGATATGGTGTACATCGTCTCCGACAATCGTTAGCTCATTCTCACTAAAGGAATGTGGCTCGACAAAATATCGTTGCATCTCGCCAACCCCACTATTCTATCGTTTTTTTGCTACAATTGCTACCCAGTCATCGATGAAAATGGTTTCCACGACCTCAAGACCTGAAGCCGCCAACGCCGCTTTTACATCCGCTTCACGTGCAGCAATAATACCTGAAGAGATAAAGGTACCACCTGGCTTCAACACGCGGAATACATCGTCGGTGAAACGCACGATGACTTCTGCCAAAATGTTAGCCACGACCACTTCCACCTGCTCCTCGATGCCGTCGAGCAAGTTGTTTTGTCTCACGTTGATATGCTCATGCACACCATTCAGTTCGGTATTGGCCTGTGCAGAGCGTACGGCTACTTCATCCAAGTCCATCGCCAGCACATCTTTTGCTCCGAGCTTGATAGCAGCAATACTCAAAATAGCTGTGCCTGTCCCAACATCATACACCTGATCGCCTTTTGCCATGTACTTCTCGAGTGCACGCAGACAAAGGATGGTCGTCGGATGTGTACCTGTTCCAAATGCCATGCCTGGGTCCATCTCGATAATAATCTCATCGGAATTCTTCGGTTCGTACTCTTCCCATACTGGCTTGATGGTCATGCGATCAGACACATGAACCGGTTTGTAATATTTTTTCCAGGCGTGGGCCCATTCATCTTCGTGGACATCGTTTACAGCAATCGATGCCTTGCCGATATCCAGACCATACTCGATCAACTGCGCCAATTGCTCTTTCAGCTCTTCTACTACATCAAGCAGCTCGCTGCTGTCAACCGGCAGGTATGCTTTAACGAATACGCCCTCGGCTGGAAAATCATCAGGAGAAAGCTGGTAGATTTCGCCAAAGGGGGTATCCCACTCACGATAAAGCACCTCCGGGTCTTCAATTACGACACCATTGGCACCCAATTCATACAAGAGGCTCGACACCGCCTCCGTAGCCTCCGCTGTAGTATGGATACTGATTTCTGACCATTTCACGAATCTACCACTCCCCACATAAGCTCCCAATCGGGCTTTTCATTTAATCGACTTCGCTACATGAAACTTTAGGCAGAAAGCGGACAAAACCGCGACGGATTACTCGCCGCGGAATGCCCGTTTCATTTTTTCGAAAAAGCTTTCGTCTTCTCCCCCATGCTGCCCTGGCTTTTCTCCAGACAGTTCGGCGAGCTCACGCAACAATTCCTTTTGTTTATCGCTTAGCTTGGTCGGTGTAATGACGCGCACTTTCACATGCTGATCACCACGGCCGTTTCCACGCAAATGCGGAACACCTTTACCACGCAAGCGGAAGAATGTTTCTGTTTGGGTACCCGCCGGGATCTTCAACTTCACGCGACCATCGACAGTCGGCACTTCGATCTCATCTCCAAGTGCTGCCTGTGCGTAAGTAAGCGGAACCTCACAGTAAATATCATTTCCTTCACGCTCAAAAAACTCATGACTCTTCACACGCAATACGACGTACAAATCTCCAGGAGGTCCACCGTTTGCGCCCGGTTCTCCCTCGCCTGTTACGCGCAATTGTGCTCCATCGTCCACACCTGCTGGGATGTTGAGATGAATTTTGCGGCGTACCTTGACACGTCCATTGCCACGGCAAGTTGAACATTTTTCTTTGACGACTTTCCCTTTTCCTTCGCAAGTCGAGCAAACACGGCTATTGACGATTCGGCCGAATGGCGTGTTCGCCACCACTTCTTGTTGTCCAGTTCCGCTACAAGTCTTACATGTATCTACACCGGAACCAGGCTTCGCGCCAGAACCAAGGCATGTATCGCATTCTGCTTCTTTTGGAATTTCCACGTCGGTTTCTTTTCCAAAAATCGCGTCGATAAAGTCAATGCTGAGGCCAAATTGCAGATCAGATCCTTTGCGTGGTGCATTTGGATTCGAACGTCTGCCGCCACCACCGAAGAACATATCAAAAATATCTCCGAAGCCGCCCATGCCTGATCCATCAAAACCTCCGCCACCGAAGCCCTGATTCGGGTCTTGGTGACCAAAACGGTCATACTGCGCACGCTTTTGTGGCTCGGACAGGATGTCATACGCATCCTTTACTTCTTTGAACTTTTCTTCCGCGTCAGCCTCTTTATTTACATCCGGATGGTACTGGCGAGCCAGCTTGCGATACGCTTTTTTAATTTCATCAGCGTCCGCGTCCTTGGCAACGCCTAGAACCTCGTATAAATCACGTTTCATCTCCTACATCACTCCCATGACAGTCAACTGTTATCATAGCATGTGACAGACTTGAAAAAAAGTCAAAGTCAGCATTCCGTGACTTTGACTTTCATGGGTCACATCGTGGGAAGTGAGGGAAGAAATCTCTCCCCTCACAGTTCCAGCGTGTTACTTTTTATCGTCTACCACTTCGTAGTCAGCATCAACAACATTGTCTTTCTTCGGCTCTTGACCTTCAGCGCCGCCTTGTGCTGCTTGCGCTTGAGCAGCCTGCTCGTAGAGCTTCACAGAAATTTGTTGGATGATCTCGGACAGTTCATCTTTCGCTGTCTTGATCTCTTCGATGTTGCCGCCTTCCAGAGCAGCTTTCACTTTATCTTTCGCAGCGTTAGCGCGGTCGATTTCAGCTTGATCGATCTTGCCTTCTACTTCTTTCAGTGTTTTCTCAGTCGTGAATACAAGCTGATCCGCTTCGTTACGAACTTCCACTTGCTCTTTGCGTTGTTTGTCCGCTTCTGCATTCAACTCGGCATCTTTTACCATGCGATCGATATCATCGTCGGACAGGCCGGAGTTGGAAGTAATCGTGATACGTTGCTCTTTTCCTGTACCCAGGTCTTTTGCACGTACATTTACGATTCCGTTCGCGTCAATATCGAAGGAAACTTCGATTTGCGGGATGCCGCGTGGCGCTGGCGGAATATCAGACAGGTTGAAGCGACCGAGAGATTTATTGTCGTTCGCCATTTGACGCTCCCCTTGGAGAACGTGGATTTCTACAGATGTTTGGTTGTCAGCAGCTGTAGAGAACACTTGGGATTTGCTTGTTGGGATCGTCGTGTTACGATCGATCAACTTGGTGAATACGCCACCCAATGTTTCGATACCGAGGGACAGTGGAGTTACGTCGAGAAGAACGACGTCTTTCACGTCACCAGTCAGTACGCCCGCTTGAACAGCCGCTCCCAGTGCTACTACTTCGTCTGGGTTTACACCTTTATGTGGTTCTTTTCCTGTAAATTTCTTGATTGCTTCTTGTACCGCTGGGATACGAGTAGAACCACCAACCAGGATAACGCGATCCAGTTCGCTTGGAGTCAGACCAGCATCTTTTAGCGCTTGACGAGTTGGGCCCATCGTACGCTCTACCAAATCAGCGGAGATCTCTTCGAATTTTGCGCGAGTCAGGTTCATCTCCAAGTGTTTTGGACCTGTTGCATCTGCTGTAATGAACGGCAGAGAAATGGTCGTAGTCAGAACACCGGACAGGTCTTTCTTCGCTTTTTCAGCAGCGTCTTTCAAACGTTGTTGTGCCATACGATCCTTGGACAAGTCGATGCCATGTTCTTTTTTGAATTCGCTCACCAGGTAGTTCATCACTACATCGTCAAAGTCGTCTCCACCCAGCTTGTTATCACCGGAGGTCGCTTTTACTTCGAAGAAGCCATCGGACAATTCGAGAATGGATACGTCAAAGGTACCGCCACCCAAGTCGAATACGAGAACGGTTTGATCTTCTGTTTTCTCCATACCGTATGCAAGTGCAGCTGCGGTTGGTTCGTTCACAATACGCAGTACTTCCAAGCCAGCAATTTTACCAGCATCTTTTGTTGCTTGGCGTTGGCTGTCATTGAAGTATGCAGGAACCGTAATCACTGCCTGCGTCACAGGTTGACCAAGGTAGCTTTCCGCGTCTGCTTTCAGCTTTTGCAGAATCATAGCAGAAATCTGCTCAGGGGAGTATGCATTACCTTCAAGCGTTTCTTTATGAGCAGTACCCATGTGGCGCTTGATTGAGATTACGGTATTGTCTGGATTTGTGATAGCTTGGCGTTTTGCCGCTTCCCCAACGATGCGCTCGCCGTTTTTGAATGCTACCACGGATGGTGTAGTGCGGTTACCTTCCGCATTGGCAATAACGACAGGCTCTCCACCTTCCATTACTGCTACACAAGAGTTGGTTGTTCCCAAGTCAATTCCGATTACGCGACTCATACAAAATGTCCTCCTAACACTATGCTTCTAGTGAATTTACGTTTTTTGAGATTACTCGTTCACTTGAACCATCGCCGGACGAACGACGCGGTCTTTGAACATATATCCTTTTTGCAGCTCGGCTACCACAACACCTGATTCAAACTCAGGGTCTTGTGTTTGCATAACCGCCTGGTGGATGTGAGGGTCAAATGGTTTTCCTTGAGCCTCGATTGCGGCCAAGCCTTCTTTATCGAAAACTTGGACCATCTGACGATATACCATGTTTACGCCCTCCAAGAGGGAGTCTACCGTCATGGAATCCTTGTCAGCGGCAAGTGCTCGCTCGAAGTTATCGAGAACTGGCAGAAGCTCTTCCACGATTTTAAGAGAAGCGTATTTAGCCAGATCTTCCTGCTCTTTGCGAACACGGCGGCGAAGGTTATCCATATCGGCCATGGCGCGCAGCATGCGGTTTTGATGCTCTTCGGCCTGAGCCTTCCAGTGAGCAGCTTCCTGCTCCCCGTTCATTTCGGTTGCAGTCGTTTGGTCTGCATCCTCTGCTACTTGTTCTTCTTCGAGAGTCGGGTCTTGCGTTACTTTTTCCTCGCTCAACGTCACTACCTCCTGGCGGCCTTTCCCAGTCAAAAGACTGTTTAGCCATTCACTCCATTTATTTCTCAAACTGCGAAGTCAGCATGCGCGATAGGCCTTCCGCCAAATGGTTGAGCACTGTAATGACCTTGCCGTATTCCATTCGCGTCGGACCAAGTATCCCTACCATTCCCACCGGCTTGCCTCCAAGCGAATAAGAAGTGGTAATAATACTGCATTGCTTAATCGCGTCTAGCTGGTTTTCCTGTCCGATGCGTACCGTTAAACCATCACCCTGCATGCCGATCACATTCAGCAATTGATCGTGCTGCTCCAATAGCTCCAGAATATCCTTGACTTTATCCACGTCTCGGAATTCCGGCTGGTTCAAGATCTTGGTCGCACCGCGTAAGTATACTCGTTCTTCTTCTTGTGTCAGCGAGTTGTTGAGGAACTGAAGAATTTCTTCATACTGCTCCGTATGACGTTGCATTTCACCCGAAATCTCTTGATAAAGACGTTGCCGCAGCTGCCATAGTGGTACATCGGTCAGCTTTCCATTCAACAGATTGACGAGTCTCTCGATTTCCCCGGCACCAATGCCTTCTGGAAGATCGATCAGCTTGTTCTCCACTCGTCCGGTATGCGTCACCACAATCGCCACAGCCTGTGTTTCATTCAAAGGAACGATTTGAATATGTTTTAACCGATGCTCAAAAATCTCTGGACCCAAGACAATCGCCGTGTAGTTTGTCAGCTGAGAGAGAATCTGGGCAGTGTACTCTACCACTTGTTCAGAATGGAGAATACGTTCGGCAAACAACTGCTTTAGTTTACCCAATTCAGCTTCCTCCAAAAGATGAGGCTGAATCAAGTTATCGACGTAGAAGCGGTATCCTTTTGTAGAAGGCACACGTCCCGCCGATGTGTGGGGCTGTTCTAAGTATCCCAGCTCCTCCAAGTCAGACATCTCGTTGCGTATCGTTGCCGAAGAGAATCCGATGTCGTCCCGTTTGGAAATGGTTCGGGAGCCAACAGGTTCGGCAGAATGAATGTAATTATCGACAATCGCGTTTAAAATCATTTGTTGACGATCTGATAACATGGATGTCGCTCGCCTCCTGTTGGATTGTTAGCACTCATGCTTATCGAGTGCTAAATCTATATACTAAGGTATCAATAGTAGAAGGATTTGTCAACGAACTTGAGCGAGTTCCGGAGACAAAAAATCTCATTTTTCGCGAGTTTCCTTTGTACTTAACGGAGAAAGCGCGCAAATACCTCATTTCCGAGCGGAAGCCCCTGTTTCGTCAGCTTCAAAAACCCATCCTGTTCTTCCAGCATTCCTTTGGTTACCTCCTCTTCTATTATTGTCCCAAAAACATCATGAACAGTTGCACCAAAACGGGATGCAAACGCCGAAAGGTCAACTCCTTCTCTCAACCTCAGCCCCAAAATCATCTGTTCCTCCATGGCATCCTCGCGCGGCACCTCGAATTGTTCAACACGCGGCAGCCCTTCCTTGCACTTCTGCATGTAAATCGCAAGCGGGCCAGCATTCACATGTCGATGGCCGCACACATAGCCGTGGGCACCTGCACCCACCCCATAATATTCACGATTGAGCCAATAGGTTTTATTATGTTTGCTCTCGAAGCCCGGTTTTGCAAAATTGCTGATTTCATACTGCTTGTACCCGTGACGCTCCATCTCTTCTATTAATACCATGTACATCTCAAGCTCCGTCTCTTCCGATGGCAGTGGCAGCTGATCCTTCTGGTAGAGCGTGTGGAACAGCGTGTTCTCCTCCACCTTGAGACTGTACGCGGAGAAATGGGTGGTACCTAGCCCAAACGCCTTGTCCAACGTCTGGCGGAAAATGTCTAGTGTCTGATCCGGCAATCCAAACATCAGGTCGATGCTGAAGTTGTCGAAGCCTACTTTTTTCGCATTATCGATACTGCGGTACACGGCTTCCTGGTCATGGATTCGTCCCAAACGTTTTAAGAGCGCGTCGTCAAAGGACTGCACACCAAAACTCAGACGATTGACACCCAGCTCACGCATGATTCGCAGCTTTTCCACGTCTGTCGTTCCCGGATTCGCTTCCATTGAAAACTCGATATCATCCGCCCAGTACTTGCCCAATTGCTTTTGTACGATTTCCAAAAACGCGCGCATTTGGGCATGATCGAGAAACGTAGGCGTCCCTCCGCCGACAAAAATCGTTTTCACCTGCTCGATCGGTTGCTGGCTAAAAGTAAGCTCCATCTCGCTTTTCAATGCGTCTAAGTAATCCCAAATGAGCTGCGGATTGCTCGTCACAAATGAGTTGAAGTCACAGTAGTAGCATTTATTTGTACAAAAGGGAATGTGAATGTAAACCGATTGTGGCATCATGTCCCTTTCCCTCCTTTTATAATTGAGTTGTTCAAAAGACAACTTTTTTGACAACCTCTTTAATGGAAAAGACCTGACACAAGGTCAGGCCTACTTCTTATCATCCATGCGTAAAACAGCCATATACGCCTTTGATTGACCTCGTTAATTTTATTGTAACACAGTAAATAAGAGAATCGACTGCAAACATTGATACAACAAGCATTTGTAACAGCTTGATTATCATAGTGTATTTTTCTATATCGAGTCAAACATGACTTCTATGCTCCTAAAAGTAGTCGTTATTCAGTGGAGAGATTTACGCGAAAAGTCGGTTGTTCAGATTCGTGAATGAAACGTTTCATTTCGAATAGACATGTTAGAGTTGTTACTTGTTTTTGAGGAGGATTATGAAATGACTGATCTCTATTCCCGTATTTCTCAAAATGATGCTGCTGTTCTTCTGATTGATCATCAAACCGGCCTTATTTCTGGACTTGTACGTGATTACGGGGTTGATGAATTCAAGAACAATGTCATGGCTCTAGCTAAGACCGCGAAATTTTTCAATTTGCCTGTCATTCTTACCACAAGCTTCGAGAGTGGCCCAAACGGTCCATTAATCAAGGAACTTGTCGAACTCTTTCCAGAAGCTCCCAAGATTGCTCGTCCAGGACAGATCAATGCGTGGGATAATGAGGATTTTGTAAAAGCAATCCAGGCAACCGGCAAGAAGCAACTTATCATTGCCGGTGTGGTTACCGATGTCTGCGTAAGTTTCCCTGCACTTTCCGCTCTTCATGCGGGGTATGAAGCATTCGTTGTCACCGACGCTTCTGGCACTTTCAGCAAACAGGTAGCGGAGGCCTCGTTAATGCGCATGGCACACGCTGGCGTGCAACTCATGAACTGGTTTAGTGTAGCGTGCGAGTTACAACGGGATTGGCGCAACAACGTCGAAGGTTTTGGTGATTTACTAGCCAGTAACCTTCCCGGCTATCAACATGTAATCGAAAGTTATCGAGCGCAGAACGAACTTGTCAAATAGAACCCACTTGGGGTACCTCCATATTGTTGGCGGTACCCCTTACTATTACTTGCTTCCCTAATCCATTTGAATAATGTCTCCTCCATTACTTGATACTACAAACAAGTAAAGAAGGTAGTTCTGATTGTCACCAACCAATAACGATTCCCAAGCAAAATCTAATTGTCCACCAGATTGTAACTTACCAAATCCAGAATTTCCGCCATCGAGTGAAATCCCTCATCCACCAACTCCTTGGCCACCACACAGCCTCGATCCTCATCCTCCAACTCCTGTACCACACCCACCAGCGATACCACCTGTAACTAATCATCCCCAACCACCACATCCTTGGTGACCAATCGATCCTCCCCAGGGTCGAGTTTTCATGTCAACAGAACGGAATCTGCAAAAAGAAAGACGACAGAAGCAGATTTGAAAATTCTGCGTATGTCGTCGCATTCTACATCCCATTTCATGCCGTTAACCTTCGGGTAAATTATGTATGAAGGTAAATAAATCCCCCACCATTTCGCCAATTTGGTGGCAGTACGGTGGGGGAGAGTGCTACTTCTTATCATCCATGCGCAATACAGCCATAAATGCTTCTTGTGGTACCTCTACGGAACCGACAGACTTCATGCGCTTCTTTCCTTCTTTTTGCTTTTCGAGCAGTTTGCGCTTACGTGAGATATCCCCACCGTAACATTTGGCAAGAACGTTTTTACGCAACGCACTGATCGTTTCACGAGCTACAACCTTGTGCCCGATCGTCGCTTGAATCGGCACCTCGAATTGCTGGCGAGGAATCAATTCCTTCAGCTTTTCGCAGATGACCTTACCACGAGCATAGGCTGTATCTTTGTGTACGATAAACGACAGAGCATCCACCACTTCGCTGTTGAGGAGAATATCCATTTTCACCAGCTTGGAAGCTTTGTAGCCACCCAGTTCGTAGTCAAAGGACGCATATCCTTTTGTTCCCGACTTCAGCATGTCAAAGAAATCGTAGACGATCTCGGACAATGGCATGTCGTACTTCAGCTGCACGCGATTCTCACCTAAGTACTGCATGTCAAGAAACTCACCGCGCTTACCTTGGCACAGCTGCATAACATCGCCGACGTATTCTTTTGGCACCATGACCGTCGCAGTAACGTAAGGCTCCTCGACCATTTCGATCTTTTGCGCTTCTGGCATTTTAGACGGGTTGTCGATTTCGAATACTTCGCCGTTCGTTTTGGTAATGCGATAAATAACGCTCGGCGCGGTAGTAATCAAGTTAATGTTGAATTCCCGTTCGATCCGCTCCTGGATGATCTCCATGTGCAGAAGTCCCAAGAAACCACAACGGAAACCAAAGCCAAGTGCTTGGGAAGTCTCCGGTTCAAACTGCAGAGACGCATCGTTGAGCTGGAGCTTTTCCAACGCATCACGCAGATCGTTGTACTCGTTTGTTTCGATTGGGTACAGACCGCAGAATACCATCGGGTTAATCTTGCGGTAGCCAGGTAGCGGTTCAGGTGCAGGGCGATTCGCATCTGTAATGGTATCCCCCACACTGGTGTCTCCCACCGTTTTAATGGAAGCTGCTACGTAACCTACGTCTCCAACCGTTAACTCTTCAACTTGTGTTTGGCGTGGTGTAGAGGTACCGATTTCTGTTACCTCAAACGACTTGCCTGTTGCCATCATCTTGATTTTCATACCCTTTTTCAAGGTCCCGTTGATGACACGGATAGAGGCAATAACGCCACGATACGCATCAAAATAGGAGTCAAAAATCAAAGCTTGCAGAGGTGCATCTGGATCTCCCTCTGGAGCCGGTACTTTTTGCACAACCGCTTCCAGCACTTCTTTAATCCCGATACCTGCTTTGGCAGATGTCAGAACCGCGTCGCTGGCATCCAGACCAATTACGTCTTCAACCTCTTGCTTCACGCGCTCAGGCTCTGCGCTCGGCAGGTCGATTTTGTTGATAACCGGAATGATCTCCAGGTCGCTGTCCAACGCCAAATAGACGTTTGCCAATGTCTGGGCTTCGATCCCTTGTGCCGCATCCACGACGAGAATAGCCCCTTCACAAGCAGCCAAACTGCGGGATACTTCATACGTAAAGTCGACGTGTCCAGGGGTGTCAATCAGGTGGAGAATGTATTCCTCACCGTCATCTGCTTTATAGTTCAAACGCACGGCATTGAGCTTAATCGTAATCCCGCGCTCTTTTTCCAGCTCCATCGTGTCAAGAAACTGGGCTTCCATCTCACGTGCAGTCAAAGCACCGGTCAGCTCCAAAATACGGTCTGCCAGCGTCGACTTTCCATGGTCAATGTGGGCGATGATGGAAAAATTTCGTATCCTTTTTTGTCTTTCACGACGATCCATGTGTTGTTCGTTCCCTCCCACGCGAATCCATTCAAACGTTCAGATTGCGCCTCACAAAAAATACACTAACAGTAATTATAACAAACCGATGATATAAAGAGCAACCAAAGAGAATCGGGCATTTGCCTCCTTTTTCTCGTATCCAAACTTTTCCTGTGCTAAAGTGGTAAATAGCATGGAGTGATCCGCTGCATGAGCATGGAGCTGCGAAACGCCTGGACGCTACACGTAAAAAAGTTGCGGAAGCATTAGGCGATACCGCCGTGAACACAACGAAAGAAACGGAGAATGATCAAAGTGAACAGCGTTGACTCTTGCTTGCATTGCTTGACGATAGTAGATATTCCCGGACTCATTACCTTATCTGATTCCGTAGGCTGGGATTACGACGAACCTGAAATTCACACAATTCTGTCTATCGGCACCGTATTCGGTCACAAAGACGCGAGTGGCACCCTCCTTTCATGTGCGGCTATCATCCCGTACGATGACAAGCTTGCGAGCATCGGTATGGTGATCGTCCATCCCTCGTCACAAGGCAAAGGATTTGGCCGCCAGCTCATGCAGGCTTGCATGACGTCTGTTTCTACCGATACAACGATCATGCTCATTGCAACTCCAGAAGGAGAGCCATTGTACAAAAATCTCAGGTTCCAGACAGTGGATCGTATTCGAAAGTTTATAGCTGAACGCTTTGTGCCTGAAGCACCTCTGCAAAACGAAGCCATTGACGAATTCGAAATGGTACCAATGGATTTGGACGATTTCTCGAGTGTGGTTGAATTGGACAAAGCAGCACTGGGTAGCAGACGCACTCATTTTCTCGAGACACGCATGAGACAAGCCACCACCTGTCTGGTAGTCAAAAATCGCTCCAGCAAAATCATCGGGTATGGCTTCGCCGTCCAAGGCCCAGTCAACCTTATCGCGGGACCGATCGTCGCAGAAAATGCGATCATGGCTGAACACATCCTGTACAAGCTGACACAAAATCATACCGGACGTGTGCGGATAGACGTACCAGATGAGCAAACAGCATTTCACACTTATTTGGAGCAAAACGGCTTCATACAGGTTTCTCATCCCCCAGTGATGGTTGCGAATACTGATAGCCTGCCACGCCGGGCTGGGACGTACTGGGCGATAGGAGCTCAAATATACGGATAAACATGAACAGCTAAAAACGGACCTTCTTTTAGGCAAAGGTCCGTTTTGTCATTCTTACTTTGTTTTTGATCGATTGTGAACTTGCTCTAGCACTTTAGGTGGAAATAGTTTTTGCAGACTGCCCTGGTAGTTGCTGCCATCTCCGGGCATTTGGAAGTCAGTTACCCGATACTCATTCCCATTGTAGGCGATTTGAAAGACCATTGGTGCACTGAGCGCGGAAGAATTGCTTCCCGCTATTTTCACCCAAGCGTATACCGTTCGTTTTTCAGCATCTGGTGCTTCTACGCCGAGGAGCTCGACGTTAATCTCGCGGTGTTTTCCCAGCCACCCCAGCTTAATGCTTTCCGTCTGCAAAAACTGATGAATGATAGGCCCAACTAGTTGACGGTTCGCAGGTGCTATCCCTTTTTTCACTTCGACAAAAACTTGTCCGAGATGTTTGCCTCCTGCTCTTACTTCCAGCTTCCATTTTCCCGGTTCAGGTAACACGATCCCTGATGGAAAATGACCATCCGCATCGTATAACGGGTCCATAGCCTCGTAGCTGCCCAATGACAGCCGGCTCCCATCGGTGTTGTAAGCAGCGATCTCTACTTCTTGTGTGTAGTCCCCATTCAACAGCCAAATCACCCGCTGCATCTGCCCTTCGTAGAAACCGTCCTGATCTGTCATGATGCGGACAGGCTTTTCTCCCAAATAAGAAAAGGACTGATTTTTGTAAGTGGAAGAAAATGAAGGCGACAGCTTCCACAAATCCGCTTCAACGATTTGGCCCCCTGGCAACAAGGAGGGTACTTGTGTCTCTTGTTGTAAAGGTCTCACCTCATGCAGTGCAGATTGTCTCTTCTCCTGAATGGGGAGCCCGAACCACAATAGCAAGCCCATAGTCAGCACAACGCCCGGCAAGGCTAGCTTCCTCCAACCAGTCATCCACCCAGTCCCAGGCCTCACCCTCTGCCGCACTCGCTCTTCCATCGATGCAGTGAACTGTACATCACGAAAAATAGTTTGATCTGCCCGTTCCTTTAAGTCCTTGAGCCATCGGTTTTCGTCCATTCCCAGTCCCTCCCCTCTCCCATACTCTGCCGAAGCTGCTGTCTGGCCCTATGCAACCGGGTTCTGACTGTTCCTTCCGTTACCCCAAGCACATCCGCTACCTCTCCGATGGATAAATCCGCATAGTAATGAAGGGCAATCGCTTGACGATAGAGCGGAGGAAGATGCAATACTTCTGCTACGAGCTGGTCCCTTTCGGCTTGATCGAGCACAAGACTTTCTGTTGAAAGCTCCCCATCCTGTCTAATCCACGAGCGGGGAAGGATATGACGGAACGACCAAGAACGTAAATAACCTTTGCACTCATTAACCGCGATTCGATACAACCACGTGTGCACGCTGCTCTCCTGCCGAAAGCGGGGAAGATGCCGATACACTTTAACAAATACATCTTGCGTAATATCTTCTGCCAAGCTGCGATCTTTGACCAGAAAAGTGACGAGTCGAAGCACGCGGGTCCCATATTCCCTCATGATTTGCTCTAACGCAGCATCTGTCGTCGGCTGCAATTTTTCCAAGGGCGCGACCTCCTTCACTCGCATTCATACTGGTTAGATGCAGTAGCAAACTTTTTGTTACAAAGTGGAGGAAGAAATTTTTTCGCCAAAATCGTCCAGCGAGTAGCGCCACCGGGTGTCCCGACAGGTTCAGCGAATGGATACCCACCATGCTGCCAACGATCCATATCATAGCCCTCGTCCGCTTGACTCAGCTCGAAGTCTTGCTTGTGGAATACATTCTCTTTGCTATAGGTGACATGAAAGCCTGATCCTTCCAATAACAGCTCAAGCTCTGTAGGCAAAAGCAACGCCATCTCGCGCTCTACGCGATACCTTGGTTGCTCAATCTGATCAAGAAAAGTCTCATAAGTAAGCGTGTAGCGGAACTTTTGATCCAAGAGTGAGGTTTCCCCCTCCACCTTTTGATACACCATGCGGTCCGGGAAAACGAATTTGCGTTGCATCGTTGTCCATTGATTTTTTACTGGCGGCAAGAGTAAGTCAATTGCCACAGTTCCGTCCTCCGTTATGTAATCGAGGATAACCGAAAGCAATTGACGTTGTTTGTCTCTACAGGTGGCCTGCTGAAAAATCCCTTCTGGAAGAAGCACATGCGTAAATTTCCGTTCAAGCTCCAGCCCCCACATATTTTGTTCGACCAGCTCTAGCAGATCTTCTTTCCCTTTTAGCATGCGCCGTTTCTTTTTTGCGGCCATCTCTAGCATATCCGGGCTCCAATCTATCCCGCAGACTGACAAGCCATTCCGTGCCAGTTCAATGGCAATTCTCCCTGTTCCAACCCCCAGCTCCAGTACGGAGACTGATGATTGCTCCGCTTCCCGCACCAACCAGTTTCGATAAAAAGCGATGCTAGCCTTCCCCGCAAACTGATCGTAATACGTAGCTTCTACGTTCGTGTACTTCGTTTCAGGAAGCGGCAAGTGCCGACCTTCCTCGTCCATCCCACAGTCGGTACACACAGAACCTGCTAAATGAGGAAAAGGCACCCCGGGCGGTACGCCATTTTTCGTATCACCTAACCACTCGTCGTAACGGAACTTGCATATTCTACAACTGTAAACTGTCATATTGCTTTAGATACCTCCTGAAGATTGCTTACTTCTCCCAGAACGCAAGAGAGGGAGCTTAATATGACTCGGATACCGGCTGTCATGATAGACACGTTGCACGGCGATGAGAGTCTCCGTTTCCGTTGCCAGATCATTGCCTGTATTCGGATTGGGGAACGAGAAGTTCTCGGCGCCAGATGTAACCGAGACGCGAATGCGGTGACCTTTTCGGAAAACATTGGCGATCTTGGTCATGCGAATCTCATAGCATTCGATTTGTCTGGGAACAAGTAGCTCGGGCTCTTCGAATGAGTGACGGTAGCGTGCGCAAATAATCCCGTCCGATAGACGAATCGAATTGCCTTCCTCATCTACATCACACAGCCGGACTAACCAATCTGTATCACGCGCTGAGCTGGATGCATAGATTACAGCCGAGATTTCTCCCGCGATGACGACTTCCTCTTCCAATGGCTCTGATGTGTAGACAAGGACATCTGCCCGCTCTTCCACATCCCGATAGTTTTCCGGAACGCTGTTTTCATTCTCGGACAAATCCAGCAGATACGGAGCTGCGTCTAGCGGATCATAGCTGTATGTATCCACCGCCTGTTCACCTGGGATAGAAAGGGTCAGTGTTCCATCTCCGCCACTCGTATTGGCGTTTCCCCCACTATTCAGATACAGATTCGTCAGCGTCACCTCCGCTGGCGGCCAAGTCTGCGAAGTCTTCCATTCGTTTTCTCCCACCATATAGTACTCAACACGAGGCTCTTGATCGACGCCATTTTCCACTCCTTTTAAATAGCGGTCAAACCAGCGGAGCTGTGTCACATCCAGATCGTAGCGGATGGCATTGTTTCCAAATGGCACATGGTGGATTTCTCGGGTCGTATTCGCCTTGTGATACCACGGCCCCAAGATGAGTCTGGCATGCTCTGGCACATTTCGGGAGATGACCTCCCACGATTCGCTCGTCCCCATCCCGTTGTCGTCATACCAGCCTGATACAAGGGTAGCAGGCACCTTTACCTGATCCGCATGCCGCTTCCAGTCTGACATCGCCCAGAATTCGTCTCCGTCCTGATGTTCCATCCATTTTTTCCAAAACGGGATTTCTTTTCCCAGCACTTTTTGCGGGATTTCCTTGATCGGGCGCACCTTGATGACCTCACTCCAGTCATTCCGGGAGAGAGCCGCGACATTTCGCCGCTGATCTGCCATCATGAAAATCCATGACAGACCACCAAGAATCGTTCCCCCTTTTCGTGGGATGTCCACGTAAGGCGTCCCTACTGTCACGTAGCTAAAAATCGCCTTCAGATGCGGATTGCCGCTAGCGGCCGCAGCCCACTGCACATAGCCCACATACGAGCCGCCGAGCATCCCGATGTTGCCATCCGACCACTCCTGACTCGCGATCCAGTTGAGGCTATCGTCTCCATCATTGCGCTCGTGAACGAGCGGAATCCACTCTCCCTCGGAATCTTCACGTCCTCGCGTATCCTGAACTACCAGTGCATATCCGCGAGCTACAAAGGGTAATCGGCGAAAGATGGCATCTATTCGTCCATAGGGAGTGCGCATGAAAATCGTTGGAACTCGCTGGTCTTCCGCCAAACCCGCAGGTAGCCAGATCTCGGTCGCCAGACGAACGCCATCTCTCATCACGACATCATGCCTACCCAAGTGGTGTACGCCGTAGTTTACTTCAGACAGCAGAGGGTCCTGCCACATCGTAAGCGGGGTCAAATCCTCCCACCCTGTTTTCGCCAATACAACGCTATCGCCACGACCTGTCAGCACAAAAGCGATGACTTCGTTCTCACAAATGATCAAGTCAATTGGCTGCGCTGCTTCGCGCACCGCCCAGATCCACGCTTGCTTTTGCCCTGTGGGACCTGTTCCTTCGATGGATAGGTGGCGTTGGTAGTGCCCTCCGCTTTCCGGAAACACGACTTGTTCGCTCTCCCAGTCGATTTGCTCCCATTCCGGTAGCTTTTGTGCCAGGGTGAGGAGAGGCAATTCGTAGACTGCTTCCCCTTCAGCCAGTTGTGCAAATAGACCGTCCGCCGCTCTGCCCGTATCCCATCCTGTACTCCGATGCCGAACTTCCCCATCCTCAAAGCGTATATCAGCTACCTTGATGCCAGATTGATAATAGCCAAAAGAAGCTAGTTTATGCTCTGTCAGTACCATCCGCCATTCCTCCTGTTATCTGATCTACTTCCACACTTCCTGATACACTCTGAGGAAATTACCACCCAAGATTCCTTCGATTTCTGCATCCGTGTACCCGCGCTTCATTAGCTCACGCGTAATTTCCGGAAGTGACGCATGGCCTTTCACTACATCAAATGGCATCTCTTTGGTTTTGGCAATCTTGTCCAAGGGCAAATATTTCGTCAAATCATCGCACAGGTCAAGGCCTATACCGATGTGCTTTGCTCCAACAAGCTTTTTCATATAGTCAACATGATCAATCAGTCTCTCAATAGTTGCATTAGCACTGTTAGCCGCTGTAAACATGCTAAACGCATTCAGCCCGACAAGTCCGTCCTTTTCCGCAATCGCTTTGATTTGCTCATCTGTCAGATTGCGCATCGTCGGCACGACTGTTCGGCTGTTGGAATGAGATGCAATCACGGGCTTTTCAGCAATTTCCATCACGTCCCAGAACCCTTCGTCATTCAAATGGCTCACATCGATGACAACGCCCAGCTTTTCCGCTTCCTCGATGAGACGCACACCGAAATCGGTGATGCCCCCTTTTTTCCCTTCGCGAACCGGTGCAAAAAAGCTGCCGTCCCCAACGAAGTTGCGCCGACTCCAGACCAGCCCCATCATCCGTACTCCGAGCTCATAAAAGACACGCAAGAGACTCAGGTCGTTATGCAGTGGCTCTGCCCCTTCCAACGACAGAATGAACGATACTTTTTGCTCCGCTCTTGCCCGCTGCAAATCATCCAGATTTTTGGCGATTACGATGTGCTCGGGAGACTCTGCCGCTTCTGCATGCATAGCGCTGATCTGGTTGAGCGCCTTGCGCAGACTCATCTCCGGTACAAACGCATCCTCTACGAACACTGCTGCTACGATGGAATGCACGCCACCCTGCTGAAACCGTGGCAAATACTCTGTCTCGATCATTTTGGTTCGACCGTATCCACGCTGAATCTCCACATCCATCAGCAGATCAAAATGCCCATCTAGAACGTGAACACCGTCATGAAACTTGCGCGCCTGTTCTCTCGTTACTTCCGTCATACGGGTCATCTCCCATCTTGTTCTATGGATTTTTCTTATCGAGATAGTTGTAAACCGTGAATTTGGATATATCCAACAAATCCGCGACGTATTGCACGGCTCCTTTGATCAAAAAGAGTCCCATTTCATCCAACTGGTGGATAAATTGAATCTTCTCTTCTTTTTGCATCAGGGCGATTGGTTTGCCTGTTCGTTTCAAGCAATCGTCTATCATTTGCTCCATTAAAGTCCCGACAGTCGGGGCGAAGTTCTCTTCCGCTTTTTCTGCCTCACGCTTGTCTTGGATTACCATCATCGATTCGATGAATGATTGTGCCATTGCGAGATGAGTGATATCAAGATTGATGCACAGACTGCCAATGACTTCTCCTTGCTCATCCTTGATGTAAATGGAGCTCGATTTGATCTGTTTGCCTTTGATGGTGTCGTTGCGGTAGTTGAGGTCAAAAGCTTCTTCACTGACCTTCGCCGTACGTAAAGCTTGCAGTGCCAAATTCGTTACCGGCGAACCGATTTGCCTGCCACTGACATGGCCGTTGGAAATGGCAATGATCGATGAGGAAATATCGCCTGTCAGATCATGTAACACCACTTCACAATGCTCGCCAAATGTCCGTGCCAGTCCCTCTACTACCGGAATGTAGCTTGCTAATATCGGATGTACGTTTTTCATATTACCCCTCGTTCACTTCCACAATCATCTCAATTTCGATCGGATTGTTAAACGGAAGAACAGATGTCCCAGCTGCCGCTCTCGCATGCTTACCCGCTTCACCAAAAATTTCGATGAGGAAATCAGAAGCTCCATTAACTACCCGCGGCTGCTCGTAGAAATCAGGGGCGCTGCTGACGAGTGCGAACAGCTTGACAATCCGTGTGATTCGATCCAAATCACCAATCTCGCTTTTCAAAATGGCTAGCAGATTCAGAACCGTGACCTTTGCAGCCTCGTAGCCCTGCTCGATCGTCACATCCAATCCGAGCCTGCCTAGATACATCGGGTTTCCATTTACATAGCACCCAGCACCGGATGTATAAATGACATTGCCAGTCTGTACACATGACACATAGTTCGCCATGGTTGGAGGAACTGTAGGCAACTCATACCCTAACTCTTTTAAACGCTCCTCTACTTTGGACATAAGGACATCACCTCGTCATCAATTTCATCCCTTTCTTTAACCATACTATTCTGTAAATTCTTCTTCAACAATTTTTTGTATGATAAAAAAATTATTTGAATCCATATACTGTAGCCTTAACAAAAAAGGACGCCGACTAGGCATCCCCTTATGAAAATCACAGAAACTCAACTCCGCCCCTATCCGTTGGCTCCACTCATTACCTTCTGGATAGATGGTTTCACACAGATCGCTTCCGAGTAGAAATACACATGTTTTTTGCCTGTAATGGGATGGGTCGTCACTTCTGTCTCTACGCCGAAAACATCCCGAATAAGCTGGGGTGTCAAGACTTCCTCTGGCGTCCCTGAGGTAACGATTTCCCCCTCACAGATCACGTACAGACGATCACAGTACATCGCTGCGATATTGAGATCATGCAACGAAGACAAGACCGTAATTCCCAGCGTTTTGACCAGATCCATGACCTGCAATTGGTATCGAACATCCAAATGATTCGTCGGTTCATCAAGGACAAGAAACTCAGCTTGCTGCACCAACGCTCTGGCAATCAGCACCCGCTGCTTCTCCCCACCCGATAAACTGAAAAAGCTGCGATCGGCATATGTATGCATCCCTACCCGCTGTAGCGCATCTTCACAAATTCGAGCGTCTTCTGCGTTATCGGACTGAAACAGCCGTTTATGCGGAGCACGTCCCATATTCACGATTTCGGTTACCGAAAAATCGAATTCAACAGAGGACTCCTGCCGTACTGCCGCCATTCGCTGAGCGTTTTGACGTGAGGTTAACTTATACACGTCGTCGCCATCAAGCGAGATCCATCCCGAACGCGGCTTCAATACGCGATAAATGCTTTTTAGCAATGTGGACTTCCCACTGCCATTCGGCCCGATCAACCCCACAAACTCTCCAGAGCGCACCTCCAGACTGACGTTGCGAAGGATTCCCTTTTTCTCCAGCTCGACCGATATATTCTCCACCAGCAAATTCATCGTCCGCTACCTCCAAAGGAATAAGAACTCCGCAGCATCAACCAGATAAAGAATGGACCTCCACACAGCGCTGTCAAAATACCAATTGGCAGCTCTTCCGGTGCAAATGCGAGTCTGGCGACTACATCAACCCAGATTAGAAATATCGCGCCAAATAAAGCGCTGACAGGAAGAACACGTCTGTGATCTGATCCGACCATCACACGGACGATGTGGGGCATCATTAATCCGACAAAACCGATTGATCCCGCGATGGACACGATTACCCCCGTGAGAAGTGCCGTGATCACCAGGAGAAGCTTGCGGAATTGTACCGTATTAACCCCCAATGTCCCCGCTGACTCCTCGCCCATCAGCATCGCATTCAACGAGCGGTATTGGGCCATTAAGACGATGAGACAGATGACGACAATCAATGTAGGGATCGTCAGGTACTCCCATTTCCCGCCAGCCAGACTTCCACTTAACCAAAACAGGACCGTCCCAATTCCATGCTCATTCGGCGCTGAAAAGACAAGGAGACTGGTAATGGCAGACAAGATTGCAGATATCGCAATTCCAGCCATGAGCAGGCGTACCGTCGAGTTTTGTCCTCCGATACGGGATAGCGTAAAAATGAGAATGATTGACACAAGGGAGCCTGTAAAAGCGCCAAAGGATAGCGCATACTGCCCATACATGCTGAATGCTCCGAATATAATGACCGAGGTAGCTCCAACCGAAGCACCTGAAGATACACCTAACACATACGGGTCCGCCAGGGAGTTGCGTACCAAGGACTGGATCGCTACTCCCACGACAGATAGACCTGCCCCGACAATCGCCCCCATGAGCACACGAGGAAAACGAATATCCCAAATGATAGTCTGCTCCCCTTTGGACCAGTCTACCTCAATCCATTGGGTGAACATCGGGATTTTCGACAAAGCAATTTTCCATACGGTGGTCGGTCTGATTTCAACCGACCCCAATGTAATGGCAAACGTAATCGAGAGAAAGAGCCCGACCAGTAAAGCAATGATGATATAGGGTAATTTAATCTGCTGCAGTGCCATTCCCTCCCTTAAAAAGGGCTTACTTTATTTGAAGTTATCTGGATAGAGACCTTCCGCCAAAATTTTCAGCGCGATGGGTGCTCGAACGCCCTCAGAAGCAGCAGACAATGGCAATACGATCAGGTGTTGATTTTTAATGGCTGGAATATCTGCCAATTCCTTTTTGTTCAAAAGAAAATTGCGTTTTTGATCAACTGTTTTGTCACCGTAGTCTACGATAATAATGACGTCAGGATTGCGACTCAATACTTCTTCCCAGCTTACATCTGCCCAACCCTTTTGAATGTCGTCAAAAATGTTCTTGCCGCCAGCAGTCTTGATTAAGTCTGTCATGTAATTGTTTGCTGCTGTCAATGGTTTGTCTTCCCCACTGTCGTACACGAACACCTTCAGAGGCTTGTCCACTTTCCCAATTTTACTAATCGTTTGATCCATTTCACTCTTCATTTTATTGATCAAAGCATTGGCTTTGTCTTCCACACGGAAAATGCGTCCAATATTCGTAATGTCCGCAAACACATCGTCGATTGTCGGGCCAGGCTTGCTAGACGATTCTTGCAGGTACGATTTGATGCCGATCTTCTCCAAATCCTGCATCGACCCTACGCCCTTTTCACCGAATCCGCTTTTCCATCCGGCGTACACGAAGTCTGGGTTCGCTGCCATCAACACTTCTTTCGTAGGATACTTGTCAGACAGTACCGGAACCTTGTCGTAGTCCGCTTTTAACTCTGGAAGGATTTGATCGTCTAGGTAAGCGGTTCCGACCATTTTATCAGCAAGGTCCAATGCCAGCATGATCTCCGTGACGTGTTGGTTCAATGTCACTGCACGCTCAGGTGCTTTTGGATAGGTCATTTCGATGCCATTATTAACGAGTGTTACAGGCTTGCTCTCTGCTGCAGGGGCAGCCGCTTGTTCTGTTTGGGCTGGAGCCGGTGTTGTCGTGGTGGAGCCGCATGCCGACACCAAAAGCATTGCAGCTGTCATGATACCGAGTCCTAGTCCTTTCATAACGGAATTTGTCTTGTTTGTCTTAAACATCTGTAATCCCCTTTTCTGTATGTGAATTGTGAAGTGAAACCAAATGCTCCCACAAAAAAGCACCCCCCATTTCCAATCGGGAGGTGCATGACAAACGCAGGTATAGCTATAGGAGAGCACAAACGCGCCCATTATAGACTACTTCCACATCTGCCCCATCCTCGTGGGTCGATTGTATATGATCGCATGGCAGGTCTCCTGGCTTACGGATCAACACACCCAGCTACCTTCCCATTTTTTGTCTCGCAAAAAACAGTGGCTATTCGCTAGTTGCTCCTCGTTACAGTGGCGGGACCGCGCCGGTTTCTCACCGGACTTCCCTTTTAAGCTGACGGCATATGCCATCCAGCACCATTCGATACGTATTCAATTTTTACGATTTATTCATTCATTGATAGAAGTCAGTTTTTTCGGGAACTGCGTGAGAATTTCAACGCCCGTTTCCGTAACCAATACATCGTCTTCAATCCGCACTCCACCTACACCTGGCAGATAGATGCCTGGCTCGATCGTAAAGACCATCCCTGGACGAAGCACTTCTTGGTTCTGGCTATGAACAGATGGATATTCATGTACATCCATCCCAAGTCCATGCCCAAGACGGTGCATGAAGTATTCTCCGTAGCCTTTTGCGGTGATGACATCGCGAGCGGTTTTATCCAAATGCGCAAAAGTCACACCCGGACGAATCTCAGCAATGGCCGCTTCGTTGGCAGCCAATACTGTCTCGTAAATTTCTTGAAGCTGAGCTCTGATCTCGCCTACAGCAAAGGTACGGGTAATATCGGATACATATCCGTTGGCTGCTACCCCGATATCAAACAAAAGCAAGTCGCCTTCTTGCACCTGGCGCGTTCCTGGTTTCCCGTGTGGCAGTGCCGACTTCTCCCCTGCCAATACCATGGACGTAAAGGACGGACCTTCGGCACCCAAGCGCTTCATCTGGAATTCCAGCTCAGCTACGATTTCTGTCTCCGTCATGCCTGTCTTGACTTTTTTCAGGGTCTCCCGCAAGGACTCCTCGACCAACTGAACAGCGTGCTTCAAACGCTCCACTTCATCCGCCGATTTGATCAAACGCATTTCACGCAGTGGCTCTTCCACATCCACATAGCTCGACGCCAGAACAACTTGTCCAAGTGCTTCATAGCGCTCGACAGTCATATGACTTTTTTCAATACCGAGCTTCGTCAAGTTCGCTGGCAACACTTGCTTGAGGATTTCATAGGGGTTTTGGATATCCGTATGTGTATGGATATCTTGAACGAACGAAGCCTCTGCGGCTGCCTCACGATCAAGAGCAGGTACAATCAAAGAAGGTTTTCCCTCAGCAGGAATAACGAGACCCATAAAACGTTCATGCGGGTCTGTAAAAAATCCGGTCAAATAGTAAACGTGCTTAGGGGAGGTAATCAACACCGCGTTCAGCTCTTGCTCTGTCAAAAACGTGTGGAGCTTCGAAATGCGCTCTTGAAACAACTTCTTCACCCTGCTTTCACCAATTATTCTATTGCGAGAATACCACTTCCCCATCAAAAAAAGAAGAGTTCAAATGAAAAATCTACTTCATATCGGACAACCTAAGGGTGGGGTGAAAATGAAAATGGAACAAATACTCGTCCATCAGGATGGCAAGCAGTTTGCTTTTCACATATCGGGAAAAGGCCAGCCGTTATTGTGTATCCATGCGCCATGCATCGGCTCTATCAATTTTGTTTATCAGCAAACACTCGCAGATACATATCAGATCATTGTCCCTGATTTGCCCGGACATGGCGACAGTTCACCGGCGCAGACGCCTTTTTCCATTGGAGAACTGGCAGAGCAGCTCCATAAGCTTGTCCGGTCACTCGGCATTGAACGTCCCTTTATTTTGGGGTACTCCCAAGGTGTTTCCATCGCCCTTGAATATTGTCTTCGCTATTCGGATGCTGTAAAAGGCGCCATACTCGTAAGCGGCTTTTCCGAAGTGAATGACCTGTATTTACATGGACGATTTTGGATGGCACAGGCAATGTCGATGCTTCACGGAGTCCCTCTTCTTGCCCGTTCGATTGCTTCCTCACATGTCGCTGACCCAGAAATGCGTGAAAAATGGACAGTACACGCCTCCAAAACAGATCCCACTAGCCTGAAATACCTTTACGCTGCCGGACATCGTTATCATTGTACGGAGCGTCTGGGCAACATCCAGCTTCCGATTTTACTTGCTTATGGCAAACAAGATCAACGGATGCACCATTATGCGCAGATGCTTACCATGAAATTGCCAAAAGCAAAACTCGAAATGATCCCTAACGTGAAGCATCAAGTCATCACGAAAGCTGCTCCTGCTTTCAATCAGTTGTGCCGCACCTTCATGGAAGAAGGATAAAAAAAGAAAAGACAGAAGGACGGGTACCTCCAGCCCCTTCTGTCTTTTTGCGTTTTGACTAGCTCTTCATACGCGGGTCGAGTGCATCGCGCAAGCCGTCCCCGATTAAGTTAAAGCCGAGAACTGTCAGCATGATAGAGAGCCCCGGAAAAATAACAGTCCATGGTGCTTTCTGAATGTACTGACGTGAATCAGCAAGCATTTTTCCCCACTCCGGTTCTGGCGCTTGTGCTCCCAGTCCAAGAAAGCCAAGTGCAGCTGCTTCGATAATCGCAGTTGCGATCCCCATCGTCCCGGTCACAATGATTGGTGCGAGGCTGTTTGGCAAAATATGCTGCATGATAATCCGGGAATTTTTCATCCCAATTGCCCGTGCGGCCATAACGAATTCTTCTTCCTTCAAGCTCAATACGCGGGCGCGTACTAACCGTCCAAATGTCGGAATGTTAATAATCGCAATCGCAATTAAGGCGTTTTGCAAGGAAGGACCCAAGATGGCAACGACAGCGATTGCCAACAAAATACTTGGAAAGGCAAGCATAATATCAAAGAGACGCGAAATGATCGTATCGATCCATCTGCCATAGTATCCTGCCAAAAGACCGAGCAAGGTTCCCGCGAGAACGGAGCCAATGACAGAGAACGTCCCTACCCACAAGGAGATTTGTGCCCCATAAATAACGCGACTAAATACATCGCGACCATTGTAATCGGTTCCAAACCAATGCTCTTCGGAAGGTGGCTTGTTTTTCATCACGAGCTGGCCTTCGTAGTACGGATACGGAGCAATCCATGGAGCTAAAACCGCCACAACAATGAAAAACAAAATAATCCCAAAGCCCACCAGCGCCAGCTTATTTTTTCGTAGCGTCCTCCATGCATCCTTCCAAGGAGAGACGACTTCTTCTTGCTTCACTTTTATAGGTGCTTGTGGTTGTAATTGTGGTTGTGCCATGTCTCTTCGTCCCTCCTTAGCGATATTTGATGCGTGGATCGATATAGGCGTACAGAAGGTCGACCAAGAGGTTGATCAGGACAAAAATCGTCGCGATCACAAGGATACCGGATTGGATTACCGGATAGTCACGGTTTCCAATGGCGGTCACAATATAACGACCGACACCTGGCCATCCGAAGATCGTTTCTGTCAAAACAGCTCCACCCAACAGCAACCCTATTTGTAAACCAATTACCGTCAAGACAGGGATCATCGCATTTTTCAGTGCATGCTTGTACACCACCCAAAACTGTGCCAGCCCTTTTGCACGAGCGGTTCTGACATAGTCGGCACGCATGACTTCCAACATGCTCGATCGAGTAATACGCGCAATGATCGCCATCGGGATCGTACCTAACGCAATTCCTGGCAGGATCAAATGCTTGATGACTTCCCACAGCTGATCCCAACTACCAGCGATCATCGTATCCAGTATATAAAAGTGCGTAATGGCCTCTACGGGATTACGCGAATCGTCGCGACCAACTGATGGCAGCCATTTCAGTTCTTGGGCAAACACCCACTGCTCCATCAAACCTAGCCAAAAAATTGGCATGGATACACCAACCAAGGCGATCAACATCGCACAGTAGTCAAACCAGGAGTTTTGCTTCCACGCAGAAAGAATTCCTGCATTTACACCGATAAACACCGCAATCAGCATACTCACAATCGTAAGTTCAGTCGTCGCCGCCAAATAAGGCAAGATTTCATCTGAAATCGGCGCATTCGTTTGTAACGATTCCCCAAGATTTCCGCTCAAAATATCTTTCATATAATCGAAATACTGTATGTACCACGGATTATTTAAACCCAATGCCTCTCGTATGTCTGCAATCGCTTGTGGCGTTGCCTTTTCTCCCAAAATCGTCAAAGCCGGATCACCAGGGATGGCACGAATAATGGAAAAAACGATGATTGACATGCCCACTAAGACAGGAATGAGCATTAAAATTCTTCGAATGCTGTAAGCTAGCAATGCCATCTCCTCGCCTTCCTGCATAAAATAATCGCCAAATAATGAAAGAAGGGTAAGAAGAGGTATGCACTCCTCTTACCCTTTTACGATGAATCAGCTTACTTGAAGTCTACTTTTTCTAAACTTTCAGTCCCTTTTGGATGCGGGCTGTAGTCTATGATATTCGCTTTTCCTGCCAATGCTGGTGTAGAGTGTGCAAGTGGAACCATTGGTACGTCCTTGAAGATGATCTCTTGTACTTGTTTGTACAGTTTTTCGCGCTCAGCTTGCACTGGAGTAGATTGAGCTTTCATCATCAATTCAGAAGCTTCGTTGTTTGCCCAGCGTGTATAGTTGTTGCTACCGATGCTGTTTTTGTCGAGCAACACAGCCAGGAAGTTGTCAGGGTCGCCATTGTCACCTGTCCAACCAAGCATGAACATTTCTTGCTCACCCAAGCGAGTTTTTTCCAAATACGTTGCCCATTCCATCGTCACGATCTCAGCATCAATCCCGATTTTCTTCAGGTCTTGCTGGATTGCCTCTGCAATCTTCACACCTTCAGGCATGTATGGACGCGGTACTGGCATTGCCCAGAATTTGATTTTGAAACCGTTTGGATGTCCTGCTTCTGCAAGCAATTGTTTTGCTTTATCGAGGTTGAACTCACGATCTTTAATATCGTTGTTATGTCCCCACATGGTCTTTGGCATTGGGTTGACTGCTGGTTCTCCAACGCCATCGAAGAAGGCCGTTACGATTTCAGGTTTGTTAATTGCATAAGCAATGGCTTCACGAACTTTTGGATTGTCGAGTGGCTTCTTCTCTACGTTAAAGCCAATGTAACCAATGTTATTAGTAGGACGGAGGAATAGTTGCAGGTCTTTGTTGTCTTTTACTGCTGGGATATCATCTGTGTTCAGACCATCCATCAAATCAATCTCACCTGATGCCAAAGCAGTCAGACGTGCCGTATTTTCTGGAATGACCTTGAATACCAATTTATCCAATTTCGGGAACCCTTTGTTCCAGTAATCAGGGTTTTTCTCGAGCGTGATGGTGTCGTTACGTTTCCACTCAACGAATTTGAATGGTCCTGTACCAATTGGGTGCTCATTGAACTTTTTAACATCTTTTTTCAATGCTTCAGGCGAACCGATTGCAAAAGGAGACATAGCCAGGTTAGCAAGGAATGGAGCGAGTGGACGAGTCAGTGTGAATTTTACAGTCGTTGGATCTACTGCTTCCACGGATTTGATTATGTGATTCGCATCGCCTTTGTAGCCACCAAACTGGCTAATGTAATACTCGAAGCCCTCTGGCGAATGCTGTGGATGGCTCTTGTCGCTCCAGCGCTCAAAGTTGTATTTGACCGCCTCTGCATTAAAATCAGTACCGTCGTGGAACTTCACGCCAGATTTCAGTGTCAGCGTATAAACAAGACCATCAGGAGATACTTCCCACTTGTCAGCCAACGATGGAGCGAGCTCTGTTGAGCCGTCAGCGAAACCGATCAAAGTATCCATGATGTTCTCTGTTACTTTGAAGGTCTCACCATCTGTTTGGGTGATTGGGTCAAGCCCCTTTGTGTCTGCACCGCGACCGACGATTAATTGCTTCGGTCCAGTTTTTGCAGGCTCAGTTGCAGGTGCCGGAGTTTCTGTCTTTGGTTTTTCTGCCGGCGCTTGTGTCGTTGGAGTGCTAGCGCATCCAGCAATCAGCATGGCCAGCGCCACTAGGCTGGTCATGGTTGCGGAGAGAACTCTCTTCTTCATGAAAACATCCCCCTTTTTCTAAATAATGTTCGCATGTTCCTTTTTGGTAGATGGTCGATACAATACCTATTGCTTTGCATCCCCCCTTTACAAGACTTCCTATTCGGCAGGCAGACTCCCTTTTGTCGATTAGGACTTGTATAAGTGACAAGCAACAAAGTGTCCGTCGCCTGCGTCCATAAATTCTGGTCGCACAGTACGGCACTCCTCTGTTACATGGGGACACCTCGTATGGAATGTACAGCCACTTGGAGGTTTTGCAGGGCTCGGCACATCTCCCTGGAGGATGACTCTTTCTCGTACAGCATCAGGGTCTGGCGAAGGTACCGCCGACAGCAATGCTTTCGTATAGGGATGAAGCGGATTGGAATACAATTGGCTGCTCGTCGTCAGTTCGACAATTCTGCCAAGGTACATCACGCCTACCCGATCACTGATGTGACGCACTACACTCAAATCATGGGCAATGAACAAGTATGTAAGGCCGAATTCGCGTTGCAAATCCTGCATGAGATTGAGCACCTGTGACTGAATGGACACGTCCAGTGCAGACACGGGCTCATCCGCAACGATCAATTTGGGCTTGAGCATCAGCGCTCTCGCAATACCGATCCGCTGCCTCTGTCCTCCGCTGAATTGATGCGGATAACGGCTCGCATGATAGCTGCTCAGACCAACGATCTCCAGCATTTCCTGCACGCGCTTTTTTCGCTCTGCCGAAGAACCCAAACCATGTACAATCAAGGGCTCTTCCAAAATTTTCTCAATATTATGTCTAGGGTTGAGTGAAGCAAACGGGTCCTGAAAGACAATTTGCATGTCACGTCTCATCTTTCTCATCGCATCTGTGGAAAGCGACATGACATTGGTCCCGTCAAAGGTGATTTCACCGGAGGTCGGTTCAATCAGTCGCAGCAAGGAACGTCCCGTCGTGGACTTTCCACAGCCGCTCTCACCTACCAGCCCCAAGGTTTCTCCACTCTTAACGGTAAACGATACATCATCTACCGCCTTTACTACACCTACTTCCCCTCCAAGAACACCGCCTGTGATTGGGTAGTATTTTTTCAAATTTTTTACAATCAGAAGATCTTCTGCCACCTGCATGCTCCTCTCGGGTTATTCGGTCAGCCAGCAGCGGGAAAGGTGATTGTCCCCTACCACTTTTAATTCTGGCATCTCACTGCGGCATCGGTCTGATACTTTATCGCATCTAGGTGCAAAACGGCATCCGACAGTAAGCGAACCCGGAATCGGGACGTTGCCTGGAATCGAATAGAGACGCTCCTGTGATCCTTCTAGCTTCGGCAACGAATTCAACAAGCCGATCGTATATGGATGCTTCGGATTTTTTAAGATCGTACGAACATCGCCTTGTTCAATCACGTTTCCTGCGTACATCACCACGACGCGGTGACACATTTCGGCAACGACCCCAAGATCGTGGGTAATGAGGAGAATGGCTGTGTCTGCTTCCCGGTTGAGTTGGCGCATCAGGTCCAAAATCTGCGCTTGAATCGTCACGTCAAGCGCGGTAGTAGGCTCGTCTGCAATCAAAAGCTCAGGATTGCAAGCCATTGCCATCGCAATCATGACACGCTGCCGCATGCCCCCAGAAAGCTGGTGCGGGTATTCATCGACGATGGCTTCCGCTCGAGGAATTCCGACTTTTTTCAACATCTCAATGGCACGTGCTCTTGCGTCCTTTTTGCTCGCCTTCGTATGTAATCGGACTGATTCTCCTATCTGGTCTCCAATCGTAAACACCGGATTTAACGACGTCATCGGCTCCTGAAAGATCATCGCAATTTCATTTCCGCGGATGTCTCTCATTCGCTTTTCGTCGACAGATACGAGGTCCTCCCCCTTGAATTTAATCGAGCCTCCCACGATTCTCCCTGGGGGATTGGGTACTAGCTTCATAACGGAAAGGGAGGTAACGCTCTTTCCGCAGCCGGATTCGCCTACGATACCGACTACTTCTCCTTTTTGTACCGTGATCGTCACGCCATCAACGGCAGGGATTTGGCCGCGGTCCGTGAAAAAGTGCGTTTGCAGGTTTTCGATTTGTAGGACAGGATGTGACACGTGGCTCACCTCTCTCACCGATATATACTTCCAAAATAGACCTATCAGTAGACATTATGCCATTTATTCAATTTTTTCGCAACACAATAAATTCAAACTATTATCTCTTTACTGATTAAAAAGAATATTTGACTTGCGTTTTAAAATTATGTAAAAAATTTTTATGATAGCCCTTTCATTGTTGATGTAGCCTCACTTGCACTGTTTTAGCAGATCGAATGAAGCATCTGTGGTCGCATGCAAAAGACCCGCCTGTACGGGCCTTTTGTCACTGGGGCTTTCTGCACCCCTTCTTTTTGCGCATAAACCATTTTCACGGTTCAAAAAAACTCCCTACCCAATCGACAAAACTCTGCGCCCCACTTTTAATGCTTCCACCCAAAGTCAAACCGATCCGACTGACGTAGTTGACCATTTCCTTCGGGTTGGCGGTCTGAACCTGCTTGCCCATTACCGCGATCTCCACTTGCCCTTGATCCACTTTTTTGATGGAAAAGGTTTGAGCCTGCCCCTCAGGCACTCCACTTACCTTGGATATTCCACGCTCAGCCGTTTGCAATCCCAAAACTACCCCGACCAGCAAGATGATTAACAGTCCAGTCAGCTTCATCGTCACGTTCATGCCCGTCACCTCTTTGCAGGCTCGTCAGAAACTGTTTTGCCTACTTTTTCAGCTTGCTGATAATAGGCTGCGAAAACATCAGCCAATGCTTCTGCCGTATTCATGCTTTCCTGCACGCTGTTTTCCGTACCACCTATTTCTATTAACAGACTTCCCGGGGAGAGGGACTGATTATACTCGCCATGATCCGTTTTTGCGCCTTTTTCCATCACGCCACGCGAAAGCTCTGGGTACATTTTTTCCATCAACTCATGAAGCTCCGTTGCAAACGCCTCATTTTTCTCGTAGCTTTTGTTTCTTTTCCCGATGACGAACAATACTCTTCCATACGTTTTTCCTTTGATCGTGACCGTTGTACGCTCTCGTGGCGCTGTGTCTCGATGCAGATCGAAAAAGTAGTACAGCTCCTTGTTTTTCACCGTTGCTGATTTGACTACTTGCAAAGATTCCGCGTAGGAGAAGGAGTAGTGCATTTTTTTGTTCAACAGCTGCTGATAGATGTCGTCGGTGCTCACGTCCGAACCAATTCCTCTGTCATTCAACGCTTCTGATAAATACTTGCTGATTAACGATATATTTCTCGTAGGATGATCGACGGAGGTTCCCACTGGCTTCGTCTCACTGAACCACGATTCCCGATTGTGCGAGTTGTAGACGTAAACGATTTTTTTGCCGTTCGTGATGGAATTGGGCACAGGAACTGGCTTCGTTTCGCCTGACTTCGTGGTATCCTCCGGCTTTGGCTCTACGATCGGAACTACTTGCGATTGATCCTCTACCTGTCTCGGATGAGCGGGGTACTCCAAATAAAAATCTGCGAGAGAAGCTCCTTTTCCCTGCACGACAAACCTGGCATCCTCTGTCGTTACCATCCCAGGGAGCTCCCTGCCTAGTAAGCTACGCAAGTCTCCTGGCTGTATATTGGTTGCCAAGCGAAAGAGAAAACCCGTTACGCTATTCGTGCGATCATCAGCCTGTGCTTGCACCGTTTCGGACAAAACCGGAATTTCCTGCCCCATCCACCCCAAAATCGCCAGACTAGAAATATGAGAAGCGGCCTGTTGAATGGCGGAGGAAGAAATTGCGATTCGGTTCCCGCCGAGCGAAAGCACACCTGTCATGACAAACAGGAAGGCGGTTATAAATGAAAGAACAACGAATTGGCGTTGAATGAGGGTCGCCATCTGTCTCACTCCTCTAGCTGTAGCATGTTTGCACGTCGGGAGAACTTCCCCCTCGCGCTTGTCTATGCTTTAGCTTATGAGGCTCATAGAGACGATAGAACCCTTTTCTAGCTTTTCTCTCTCACTCTAGCTTTTTACGACTTAGTGGGTATACGAGCCGCTATTTTCTTCATTCACTGCACTGTGCAAGGCGCGATTCAGACCTGTTGCGATCACATTCGCCACCCCTTCAATAAAATCGTCCACTTCTTTTGGGGTGACGACCAGATCCTGTCCCAGCGGTCGGAGGACCTCATGAATCAGTTGTCGTTTCTCTTCTTCCGGCAGTGAACCTACCAATCCCATGAATGTCTTACGTGATTCCATGTCGGGCAAGTCCTCTTCCGTATACGGTTCCTTACGCTCTGGCAGCGTGCTCATTGCCAGTTTGTTAAACGCCCGCTTGCTCTCCACCATCGATTGTCCAAAATGCCCCATCAAGTACGTAATTGCATCATTTACAATCGTGGAGGCAAAAACGACCGTAGGGACCCCTATCGCAATCACAGGCACACCAAGCGTCGCCTGATCAATCGCTTTGCGCTTGTTTCCGACCCCTGAACCGGGATGAATCCCTGTATCCGATATTTGAATCGTCGTGTTGACCCGGTGCAGAGCGCGGGACGCAAGAGCATCGATACAGATGACAAAATCGGGTTTGCTTTTTTCCACGACACCAAAAATAATCTCACTCGTTTCTATACCCGTAATCCCAAGGACACCCGGTGATAGCGCACTGACTTCCCGATAGCCTTCTCCAACGGTTTCAGGCGCCAGCGTGTACAGATGACGTGTAATCAACAAATTTTCCACAACCATCGGCCCCAGCGCATCCGGGGTCACATTCCAGTTGCCGAGACCAACGACGAGAGCCTTTTTGTCTTCAGTGATTCCCAGTTGTTTGAGAAACTTGGCAAATTCGACAGAGAATCGCTTGGCCACCTGCTCTTCGATCGAGGTATCATTATCCCGCAGCTTTGGCACTTCAATCGTAAGGTAATGCCCCGGAAGCTTGCCGATTTCCTTCCCCGCTCCCTCTGTTTCCACATGTAATCTCGTTACTTTCACATTGGGCTCGCTGTCGTCAGCTTGCAGCCAAACGCCCTCAATATCGCTCTGGTTTTGTTGCTGGGCAAGCTCGTGGGCCTCCACTGCAAGATCCGTACGAATGGAATAACCAGACAAATCAATGTTATGTGCCATGTTCATCAGCTCCTTTGATCCGAAGTGAAAAAAGTACTGACCATTTTGTTCCTGCTACTAGCTTGCTTGAATCCTTCATTTTTATTCCGAATCCTTTCTTGCAAATGGGTTCGCCCCATGCTAGAATTACTTTGTTGTATGACTGTATGTCTATGGTCGTCTAAGGAGGTGACACACATGCCAAATATTAAATCCGCGATTAAACGCACCAAAACAATCGAAAAGCGTCGCGCACACCGTGCTTCTCAAAAGTCTGATCTGCGTACTTCCATCAAGAGCTTTGAGAAAGCTGTCGCTGCTTCCGATGTAGCATTGGCGAAATCTACTCTTCTGGTGGCTGTGAAAAAGCTGGACAAGGCCGCTTCGAAAGGTCTCATTCATAAAAACGCAGCAAACCGTCAAAAGTCTCGTTTGATGAAAAAGCTTAACGTTCTGAGCGCTCCTGTAGCGTAAGAGACCAAGCGCAAAAAAACCCCGTGAACAACTTGTTCTAGGGGTTTTTTTACTGTAATAAACGTCATGACCGTTTTGTTCGTTCGTCATGTGCACGTGCAATGAATAATTCGAGGGCGAGACGTTTGTCTACCTGCCCTGACTTCATCCGAAAATCTTCTTCCGCCAGAATGCCCAGCAGTTTTTTCAACGACTCCTCAGAAAAATGACGCGCTTGCTCCATTGCTTTTTTCACCGCGTAAGGATGCATCTTAATCATACCTGCCATCTGTTGCTGCGAATAACCACGCGGCGCCAATTGCTTGACATGCAACAGCATGCGGAACTGCCTCGCCAAGAGAGCCAGCAGCTTAATCGGCTCCTCTCCTGTTTTCATGCAGTCGTACATCATCCTGAGTGCCTTGTCCAATCTCCCCGAAGCGACCTGTTCAATTAGCGCAAATACATCCTGCTCCAGCGTACGTGCTCCAAGCAGCTCGATGACGTCGTCCGTGATGCTTTCACCCACCCCGACAAACAGAGCCATCTTTTCGATTTCCTTGTCCAGAAGCCGCAGCTCGGCTCCTACTCGCTCCACAAGCCTCATGGCTTGCTGACGATCGATTTTCGCCTGGTATTTACCCGCATGCCGCTCTACCCAGCCATACAAATCTCCGTCTTTTAACAACGGAAAAGGGATCACTTTCGCTTTCTGCTGCAGCGTTTTGACCAGCTTTTTTCGTTCATCGAGCTTGTCAGCTTCTGTATGTAAAATAAGTGTGGTGTAGGGAGGCGGATTTTGCAAATAATCGAGCAAAGCATCCGGGTCGCTTTCTACCTTAGTCGAAGGCTTACTTCCTGTTAAAAAGTAGGCTTGTCTGGCAATCACCAATCGATGCTCGCCCATAAACGGCAAGGTTTCCGCATCCTGTAGAATTTCACTCAATCCTATTTCAGTACAATCATACACACTCATATTCAAATCCGTAAATTCTGGATCAATCATTTCTTTACGAGCCAACGCCAAAAAATCTTCGGCCAGAAAAGACTCCGGCCCGTATAAGACGTAGATCGGCGAGAATTGTTTTTGCCGTATTTCGCGAATAGCCGATAGGAGTGGCATACGTTTTCTCCCCTTTCCTTCTTCTTACCTGCGTTATTATAGCACATGTTGCTCAGAACAAAGCGAAAAAAAACCGCCACCAGTGAATCGGTAGCGGTTTTTTCATCCGTTGGCACCTCTATGTAAACGTTTAGGGAAAAGCCCCGGGATTCCTCCTCCCCAAACGGTAAGCAGGGGGTGCTTGATAATGTACTATACGCAAAATCCTCGCAAGCGGTGCCGGTCCATACGTGGAAAAAAGTTAGTCATTATCATCTTTATCTTTTTTCTTTTCTTTATTTTTTCCCTTGTTTTTCTCCTCTTGCTTGTCCCCACCGTCGTCCTTATCGTCATTAGCAGGTTCTTTGTCTTCTCTGTCCGGATTCTCCTCCAGTCCGATCGGCCATACCGGTGGCTTATCATCTGTTATTACTGGCGTTGGAGGTACAGGCTTCTTTTGTGGTGGTGGCGGCGTTTTCGTTTTCTTCGGTGGCGATGTTTGCTTTTTCTCGGTCTTTGCCGGTGGCCTTTTACTCTTCGTCTGAGTAGTTGCTCCACTTGACTTTTTTGCCTTGTCCGTTTCCTCTTTTGAATTCGATGGTATTGGATTATTGCTTGGAGGAGTCGGATCATCTGGCCCAGGGGTTTTGGGTTGTTTCACGACCGCTGGCGTCATGTCCGTTCCGTTCTGGAACGAATCGACTTCTTGCTTCTTACCATCACCGCCCGAAAACAGCATGCCAACCAATAAGCTAGCAGCGACGGCCGTACTACCAAGACTGGCCATCCACACTTTCATCCGCTTCCACTTTTTTGATTCCGGCAGTGAAGACGACTCACGCTTAACTTCCAGAGTGGGCAGGATTTCCTCGTTCATCGTAGATGTCACCGCAGCAGGCTTTGCAGCGGCTGATTCCAGCTTGGGCAGGATAGAATCTACGATGCTGAACGGAGGTACGACAGGGGGCAGATGTTCCAATTGTTGTGACACATCTTTCAAACGGTTGTACATAAGCTGCAGATCAACATCTTTCTGAATCAAACGATGGAGCAATTGCTGCTCTGACTCCACCAGATCTCGATCCAGATCCCGCTGCATGAGTTCAAAAATCTCTTCGTTGGTCATCAACCGATCCCCCCTTTCTGGTAGTCGTACAACAGCTCCTGTAACTGTTGCCTAGCCCGAAATAAATACGACTTTACCGTGTTAAGCGGCAAATCTAGTGCCTCCGCTATTTCTTGATAGGACAAATCCTCTAGATAGCGGAGTACTACAACCATCCGGTATTGCTTTGGCAATCTTCCGATGGCTTCCTGGATGTCATTCGACAGCCCGGTGAGAAGGATTTCTTCTTCTACGTTGTTTCGATCAGGAATGATCAACTCGTGCTCGTCAATTGAGACCGTTTCCTTCTTCGCGCGAAATTTATCCATACAGACGTTGCTGACAATGCGTTGTACCCAGGTTGAGAACTTTGCTTTTTCCTGATAGGTGTCCAACTTTCGATAAATACGAATGAGGACTTCCTGGGAGGCATCTAGCGCGTCTTGTTCGTTCCCTAGAATGTAATAAGCGCTTCGGTAAACGGAGGTCTCAATAGATCGAAGCAGTTCGACTAGCGCGTCATGATCCCCGGATTGCGCCATCCTGATCAACTCTGCTTCATGCATATTCTCTTCTCCCCCCTACAGACGGTTCGCTCATTGAAAAAGTTGCAAACAGTTTATGTATCCAATATTTGGGTCTGCCAATATAATCCCGTAGGTGTAATAACCAGCGTAATCGCTCCATGAGCATCAGTCCTGTACACGGCGGAACCCGATTTTTTTAAGCGATGCAGTACTTCGGACGATGGATGCCCGTACCGATTTTTCACCCCGGCAGAGATTACAGCAACTTTTGGTGCTGTGACTGCAAGGAGCTCTTCGGTGCTCGAGGTATTGCTTCCATGGTGGGCTACTTTCAAAACATCCACAGAAGTCAAACCGTTTTGAACAAGCTGGCTTTCCCCATCCTTTTCAATGTCACCCGTAAACAATACAGTCTTGTTATAAGCAGTCAGCTGGAGTACTACGGATGCATCATTTCCTGAGAAGGTCGATTCCCCCGGGTGCAGCCACTTCCACTCGATTCCCGGCCCATCTGACCAAGATTGACCCGGGAGCCCAGTTACAATCGGAACCCCTTCTTGTTGAAAAAGCTGGACAATCTCGCCCTCCAATTTGGAAGGTGCTGTCCCATTCACCAATACCTCTCCAAAAGAAAAATGAGGAATAAGCGACTTTACTCCCCCGATGTGATCCAGGTCACCATGCGTCATGACGACGCGGTCGATTTTCTCGATTCCTCTGGCCATCAGAAACGGCAGAACGACGTCTTTCCCCACCTCAAATGGGTCACGCTTTTCCATCCATGGTTCAGCAGCTGGGAACCGCATTGTCCCACCTGCATCCATTAAGTATACCTTCTGATCACCAATTTCGACAACGATGGAATCCCCTTGTCCGACATCAAGGAAGGTAATTCGCACTTCTTCGACTCCTGAAAACGGCTGTCTAGCTGCTACAATAAACATGAGAAATATAACGAAAGTAAGCATTATATCACGCTTTCGATGATAGCCCAACTTCCATGAAATGGGCAGAACACCCAAAAAGCAGGTATACAAAACAAGCCAGCACCACGAAGGATGCGGCCAATATGTGAAAGGGAGCCTCATTTTTTCGATAGCAAACAGCGGGAGATGAATCCATTTCAGCATAGCCGTTGATACCCAAACAGGGATCACGGCCAAAAACGGATGGACGAAATCGAGGACAACCGCGATATACCCGAACGGTAGCGCTATAGCCGAGAGAATCGGTGTCACTACCAAATTGACCAGCCAAGACACTGGTGAAAACAAATGAAAATGATAGATGAGAAACGGGAAAGAAACGAGCTGGGCTGACAAAGTAACCGACACAAGTGTACGAATCCAGACGGGTACCCGCACAAACACATGCAAGCTGTATGGCACAAAAATAATCAGACCAAGTGTCACCGCAAAGGAAAGCTGAAAACCGACATGCCACAGCTGATACGGATTCAACACCAGCATAAGAATGAGTGCACCTGCCCAGACGTCCTTGCCGTCCAACCTCTTTCCAAATACTTGACAGAGAAGACCCACACTCCCCATCAGTCCAGATCGGATCGCGGACGCGCTGGCTCCCACCAGAAGCACATACCCGATCAAAAACAAAATCGTTACGACAAATGCGAGTCTGCGTCTGATTCCAATCCGTTCCAAGCACCACATAAACATGGAGCTAACCAACGTCACATGCAAACCGGAAATCGCGAGGATATGACTTAAGCCCAAATTCGAATACATCGCCGCAAGCTCAAGGTTCACCTCTTGTCCAAGACCAAGCAGCAGCGACTTCATGTAACCCGCTGTTTCTGGATCAGTAAATAATGATTCAATTCTCTTTGCACCCGAGTCCTGCCACTCTTGAAAGCTTGCCGACACGGAAAAAGCAGGTATCACATCAATCGCTTGATAGTTTGTTTCTCCTGTAACAGGGACGCCTTGCCAATACAAGTAGCTGGCGTAGTCGAAGGCATGAGGATTACGCGTAGGAGCTGGTAAGGATAATCGGATTGGAGCCACGATAACACTGCCACGTCTCCACTGCTCTATTTGTGTTGCTTCCTGGAAAGAAGCAAGTTTAACACGAAGCGCGATTTTTTCGAGAGACCGATGCACGTTCTGATCAGGTTGATTTTCACCCCAGGATGTTATCGTGACAAAAAATCGTGCTACATCCCCGTCCCGTCTCACAGGTGAATCAATGACGCCTTCTATCCAGATGCTCTGCTCCCTTTCTGCCAGTGGTTTCACTTCAGAGCTGTGGAGAATCTCGTACCCACAAAAAAAGAGACCTGCTAGAATAATAATCAGTGAGTAGCATGCAACGAATTTGCGGTATGGTAACGGGATACATGCAACGATTGCCCATGATACGCCTGTAGCCAACAGCAGCCAAGCAGGATGTAAATAGGCGGACAAAATGAGGCCGATCATCATCGCTAGGCTTGCTATCCATACTGACACTGCAATTCCCCCGTCCTGTTCTTTCATGAACCGTTTTGTCGAACGAATCATGGTCTCCTAAGGGAGTATATCTAACCGAATGGGGACAAAAATAGAAAAGACGAAAGGCTAATTCCCTTGTAGAATCAGCGTTTTCGAGGTCAATTACTGGCACTCATAAGAGATTGCGCTGATGGTCGATACATGATAGAGTTAGCAGGAGCAATCCAGTGAGAGGAAGAGTCATTTCTTATGTGCGGAATCGTATCACTCTATAACAAGCGGCAAAAGCCTGTTCAACAAGAAGCGATTAGTGCAATGACGGGTGTCATCCTGCACCGTGGTCCAGATGACGATGGTTTTCACCTTGAAGACAACATCGCCCTGGGCTTTCGTCGTTTAAGCATCATTGACGTGGAAGGCGGACATCAACCGCTGTTTAACGAAACACGTGACATCTGGATTATTGGTAACGGTGAAGTCTACAATTACAAAGAGTTACAACAATGGTTAAAGGACATCGGTCACGTTTTCCATACCGATTCTGATATTGAAACCATCCTCCACCTTTATGAAGAGGTAGGAACAGATGCACCTAAGCATTTGCGTGGGATGTTTGGCTTTACGATCTACGACTCCCGTAAAAAACGTCTGTTTGGGGCACGCGACCATTTTGGAATCAAGCCTCTCTACTATGTCGAGACAAATGATTCGATCGGGGTTGCCAGCGAGATTAAAAGCTTGCTGGAGCTGCCAGGATTCAACCGCGAAGTGAATCCAACCGCTTTTTATCACTATTTGACGTTCCAATATGTACCCGATCCTGACACGATGTTTGCTGGCATTTACCGTATACCGCCTGCTCACTCGTTTGTGATTGAAAACGACCAGATCAAGCTGGAAAGGTACTGGGATGTAGAATTCAAGCCAGATGAAAGCAAGCCGTTCTCTTATTTTGTTGAGGGTACGCGCAGTGTCATGCTCGAATCTGTCGACAAACACCGGATTAGCGAAGTTTCTCGTGGAGCCTTCTTGTCTAGTGGGGTTGACTCTAGCAGTATCGTTGGGATGTTGCGTACATTCGAGCCAGTCAAATCTTTTTCTGTCGGCTCAGATATTCCTGGTTACAGCGAGCTCGATTATGCGAAGCGAACCGCCGCATATTTGGGATCGGAGCATTTCGAGCGCGTGATAAACGCCAAGCAGTACATGGATGAATTGCCGCGACTTATCTGGCATCAGGACGAACCAGTAGCGGATCCCTCTGCCATCCTGCTCTATTTTGTAGCGCAGATGGCGAGTGAACACGTAACCGTCGTATTGTCCGGTGAAGGTGCAGATGAATTTTTTGGCGGATACAATATTTACAGAGAGCCTCATTCTCTCAAAATGTTTTCCGGGATGCCTGGCTGGATGCGTCATTCCATCGGATATATGGCAGAACGCCTCCCCGATCAGGTAAAAGGGAAAAACTTCCTCATCCGCGGATCGAAAACAGTTGAGCAACGCTTCTTCGGAAACGCACTGATTTTCAGCGAAGAGATGAAAAAGCGTGTCGTCATGGAAGATATCACCCGTTCGGAATCGTATGTATCTCCTTTCACCATCACAGAAGAGATTTACAAACGCGCTTCCGAATATGACGATGTGACCAAGATGCAATACTTGGACATTCACACTTGGCTCAGAGGCAACATTTTGATGAAGGCCGACAAGATGACGATGGCCAATTCTTTGGAGTTACGAGTACCTTTCATTGATCTTAAGGTATTTGAATTCGCCGCTACCATTCCAACGAAGTACAAAATTGCCAACGGCACGACCAAGCACGTGCTTCGAGAAGCGATGAAAGACTTCCTGCCACCTGAGATCCAAACGAGAAAGAAGCTGGGCTTCCCTGTTCCGACTCGTCACTGGCTCAAAAACGAATTTTACAAATGGGCAAAAGAGATCATTTTTGAATCCAAGGTGGATAATTTGATCAATAAGGCCTATGTGCTGTACTTGCTCGATGAACACCGCGAAGGAAATGCGGATTACAGTCGCAAAATCTGGACGATCCTGGTCTTCATGTTGTGGCATCAAATCTTCATTGAGCAAAAGCACAATTTTGAGCCTTTTGTCAGCCCAAATGTAGACCTTCGCCGCAAAAAAAATTCGTTGCTGCATATCGGCTAACAGCGGCAACGCAATAAATAGATTTGCAGACCCTCTCTTACTTTTCGTAGCATCGTTGATAGAGAACAAGTTCACTCTATGAACGTATCGCTATGTGAAGGACGGGAGGGTTTTTGTTATGGTGCTGGAGTGGTGGGAGCGTTATCGTCGTATCATCTTGCTGACTGCGGCTGTTCTGTTTGTCGGTTGTAGCTATTGGATCTATCAACGCGATCAATCACATAAGACTGACGAACTACCGTTGCATTCTCCTGCTTATGCAGCATCGAATCTTGAAACAAAAGAACTGACAGATGATTCAGCAGCTGCTCAACCTGCCAAATCTGTAAAAGCGACACCGGAAAAAGATAAGGACAAGGAACCACTCCTCTCTCCTCTCTATGTCGATGTGAAAGGGCAAGTGAAAAATCCTGGATTATACCAATTCGAACCAGGTACGCGTGTCGCAAATGCCATCGAGAAAGCAGGAGGAGCACTTCCTGATGCTGACCTTGTCCAGATCAACTTGGCAGCGCCGCTCACAGATGGAGCTGCTCTTGTCATCCCGGCTAAAGGGGCCACCGCGCCAGTCTCCGCATCCATTGGCCTTGTACAATCTGCTTCCAGCGTATCCACCACTGGTGCCTCCTCAGCCATTAATCTCAACATGGCAACTGTCGAAGAGCTCATGAGTCTTCCCGGGATTGGAGAAGCTCGTGCCAAGGCAATCATGGAGTACCGGACAAAACAAGGGCCATTTCGTTCAGCGGATGACCTGAAACAGATTGAGGGAATTGGTGAGAAGATGTTTGCACGGATAAAAGATCGGCTGGTGGTAAAATGAGTGCTCAGCATCCGGTCATGATCATAGGCACTCCTACATAGAATGGGAAAAGAATATCGGAGGGAGGTATGCCCATGAATAGAATTGGGTTTATTGGTACGGGCAGCATGGGCAGTATCTTGATTGAATCATTGCTGTCAGCCAAGGCGCTGACTCCTGGTCATGTCATTATCAGCAACAGAACCCTTTCGAAGGCGCAGCAACTGGCAGAAAAACATCCCGGGCTCATTGTCGCGCACAGCAATGCCGATTTGGTCAAAGAAGCTACAACGATCGTGCTGTGCGTCAAGCCACTGGAATATAGCGTGATGCTCGAACAAATTGCTCCTGCCTTAACGCCAGACCACCTATTGATTACGATCACCAGTCCGATCAAGCTTGCGGATTTGGAGACTCAAGTTCCATGTGCGGTTGCCAGAGTCGTTCCTTCTATCACAAATGCCGTAATGAGTGGTGTCAGCTTATGTGAATTTGGATCACGAATCCAAGAGGAACAACGTCATTTTATACGAAGTTTGTTTGCCCACATTAGCTCCCCTATTGAGATTTCGGAGCCTTTTTTACGAATTACTTCTGACATTGTGAGTTGTGGGCCAGCTTTTATCAGCTATATTTTGCAGCAAATGATTCAAGAAGCTGTTGAAGAAACTGGCATTTCCGAAGAAGCTGCTACCTACATGACCACGCAAATGCTAATTGGGATCGCAGATCTTTTACGAGAAGAAGCGTTCACCCTTCCTACTCTGCAAAAGAGGGTCTGCGTGCCCGGTGGAATTACTGGGGAAGGTCTGATTCCTTTGCAAAACGGTATTCCCGGTCTTTTCGCCCAAGTATTTCGTCGTACACAAGCAAAGTTTGCCGAGGACCAGGAACTGGTTGCACGAAATTTGAGCAATCAGCCACATTAGCGCAAGACGAAGAAGCGTTGATTTACGAAAAAAGGAGTGGATACCTGTCACTCACAGGCTCCACTCCTCTTCTTATTTCTTGCCGTCCTTTTCTTAACGAACGACGATATTCACCAGTTTGCCTGGAACAGCGATGACTTTGACGATCGTTTTTCCTTCGATCAGTTCTTTAATCATCTCATTGTTTTTCGCCATCTCTTCCATCTGTTCTTTCGTCGAATCAGAAGCGATGAGCAGCTTCTCTTTGTTTTTGCCGT
Organism: Brevibacillus porteri; assembly: GCF_003013475.1. Taxonomy (GTDB): domain Bacteria; phylum Bacillota; class Bacilli; order Brevibacillales; family Brevibacillaceae; genus Brevibacillus; species Brevibacillus porteri. Next base: position 12,900 of record NZ_PXZO01000032.1, on the reverse strand, counting down.
TAATTTGCAGGACGATTTCTACCTCGTCTTCAACCAGCTTCGCTTCGTCATACGTAGGCCATGCTTCGTATGCCAGGCTCTCGCTGTGGCCTAGTTTTTCCCACAGCTCTTCACCCAAGTGCGGAGCGATTGGAGACAGCATTTTTACCAAGTCCTCCATGAATTTCTTCGGCAGAACTTCAGCTTTGTACGCTTCGTTAACGAATACCATCAACTGAGAGATACCTGTATTGAAACGCAGGCCTTCGTAGTCTTCTGTTACTTTTTTCACCGTTTGGTGGTACACGCGCTCCATGCCAGCCACGTTGGAGGTTTCCACGATTTTTCCGTTCAGCTCACCGTTGTCACCTACAAACAGACGATATACGCGATCCAGGAAGCGGCGTGCGCCATCCAAGCCTTTTGTCGACCAAGCGATCGAAGCATCCAGTGGTCCCATGAACATTTCGTACATGCGCAGTGTGTCGGCACCATGGCTGTCAATGATATCGTCTGGGTTTACGACGTTACCTTTGGACTTACTCATTTTCTCGTTGTTTTCACCCAGGATCATTCCTTGGTTAAACAGCTTTTGGAATGGTTCCTTGGTTGGTACGACACCAATATCATACAGGAACTTGTGCCAGAAGCGAGCGTAGAGCAAGTGTAGCACCGCATGCTCGGCACCGCCAATGTAAATGTCGATTGGCAGCCATTCTTTCAGTTTGTCTGGATCAGCCATTGCCTTATCGTTGTGCGGATCGATGAAGCGCAGGAAGTACCAGCAGCTACCCGCCCATTGTGGCATCGTGTTTGTCTCACGGCGTGCTTTCATACCTGTTTCCGGATCGACGGTGTTTACCCACTCCGAGATGTTTGCCAATGGCGATTCACCTGTACCGGATGGTTTGATTTCTTTTGTTTTTGGCAATACGATTGGCAGTTCGGATTCTGGAACGACTTTCATCGTGCCGTCTTCCAGATGGAGAATCGGAATTGGCTCACCCCAGTAGCGTTGACGGCTGAACAGCCAGTCGCGCAGACGGAATGTTACTTTGCGATTTCCTTTGCCTTCCGCTTCCAGCCACTCGATCATTTTGGTGATCGCCTGTTCTTTGTTCAAGCCATCGAGCATACCGGAGTTGATGTGCTCTCCATCGCCTGCATACGCTTCTTTGGAGATATCTCCGCCAGCGATTACTTGTTTGATTGGCAGATCGAATGTTTTTGCGAACTCATAGTCGCGTTCATCATGCGCTGGAACCGCCATGATGGAGCCTGTTCCGTAGCTGATCAGCACGTAATCTGCAATCCAGATTGGCAGACGTTCGCCGTTAACCGGGTTGATCGCATATGCTCCGGTAAATACTCCTGTCTTTTCTTTCGCCAGATCAGTACGCTCCAGATCGCTCTTGTGCTTCGCTTGATCCAGGTACGCTTCCACTGCTTCTTTTTGAGCTGGTACGGTAATTTGCTCAACCAGCTTGTGCTCAGGAGCCAATACCGCGTAAGTTGCTCCGTAGAGAGTGTCTGGACGAGTTGTAAAGACGGTAAAGGATTCGTCATGACCTTCGATACCAAAGGTTACTTCTGCCCCTTCAGAACGACCGATCCAGTTGCGTTGCATTTCCTTGATGCTCTCTGGCCAATCCAGTTCATCCAGATCAGCCAAGAGTCTTTCCGCATACGCAGTAATTTTCAAGACCCATTGCTTCATTGGGCGGCGTTCTACTGGGTGTCCGCCACGCTCACTTTTTCCGTCAATGACTTCTTCGTTCGCCAAAACCGTTCCCAAAGCAGGGCACCAGTTTACAGCTACCTCATCAATATAAGCCAAGCCGTGCTCATACAGCTTCGTAAAAATCCATTGTGTCCACTTGTAGTAATTCGGATCGGTCGTATTGATTTCGCGATCCCAGTCGTAGGAAAATCCGAGTGACTTAATTTGGCGACGGAAGGTGTTGATATTGTGCTCGGTGAATTCCGCCGGATCGTTTCCTGTATCGAGAGCGTATTGCTCCGCTGGCAAACCAAACGCATCCCAGCCCATTGGATGAAGAACGTTATATCCTTGCATCCGCTTCATGCGGGATAAAATATCAGTAGCCGTATAGCCTTCCGGATGTCCTACGTGCAGGCCAGCTCCAGATGGATACGGGAACATGTCGAGTGCGTAAAACTTTTTCTTGCCCTCATCCTCGGAGGTTTTGAAGGTCTTGTTCTGCTCCCAATATTGCTGCCACTTCTTTTCGACATTTTGATGACTGAATACCATGGTAAAGCACTCCCATCTTAAAATAGGTGAAAAAACAAAGAAAACCCCTCATCCCAGATCGCTGTTGCGAAAGGGACGAGAGGTTATTTAACATTCCCGCGGTACCACCCAGATTGGCAAATGACAAGCATTCACCCACTTGTTTCATCCGTAACGGGGATAAGCCGCTCACCCTTACGCAGTCATTGCTTGAATGACCTTGGGGGCAAGTGCTGGGAGGTGAGTTCAGATAGATTCGGGTTGACTTGCACCATCCGTCAACTCTCTGTGAATGCTCGAATCCTATGCCTACTATTCCTCTTAAACGCGTCGAATCTGTAGTTATAACGCCATTATAGTCAATCCGAACCAATCATGTCAAACTTTTCGGCTTGCGGGCTGAAAAAAATAGGCGCTCACTCGCTTCTTGTGGCGGCATATCCGAGTAATCAGCGGTGATGACAATGTCTGTGAAGCCGGCATCTGTCAGCCAGCGCATCAGTTGGACAGGCTGGTAAGCCCGTTGCCAATGCTCTTCTTCCATCCGCTCGTACAATCCGTTTGGCTGACGAATGAAAAACGTTAACTGATGCTCTACCTCCAGACGCAGCGGGTCGCAAAAACATTGCCAAATGTACGAAACTTCATCTTCTACATGTGTGAACGTCTCGTCTCCGAAAATGTGCAGCATCTTGTACGGACTGTGCACATCAAACAGAAAGCTCCCACCGGGCGCGAGATGAGCGAAAACGCGCTTGAACGTTTCCTGCACATCCTCTTCCTCTGTAAGGTAGCTCAATGAATCACACAAGGAGATGACCGCATCCGCTTCGGGCAAGGACAGCTCGCGCATATCCTGCTCCACCCACGCTACATCCACTTGTTCCTGCCTCATTTTGTCATAGGCGATCGCAAGCATTTCTGTTGAGAGATCCACGCCCGTAACACGGTATCCCCGCTTGGCGAGTGGGATCGCAATCGTGCCAGTCCCACAGCCAAGATCAATGACCCGCACAGGCTTCTCTCCCTTTGTCCAATGACGCTCGACCCAATCGAGCCACTGGTCATACGGAGTATCCGCCATCAGCCTGTCATATACAGCGGCCATATGTGCGTATGCCATCTGTCCTTATCCTTGCACGCTAAAGGAAACTTCCTCTGCGTCCTTCCACAGGCGCTCCAGATTGTAAAACTCGCGATCTTCGCGATGGAAAACGTGAATAACGATATCGCCCAGATCAACCAGTACCCAGCGACCTTCATCTGCTCCCTCGATACCGCGGACGTCAAAGCCGTTTTTGTGGGCTTGATCACGGATTTCGCGAACAATTGCCTGTACTTGACGCTCGTTGTTTCCGTGGCAAATCATGAAATAGTCTGCGATCACGGACAGCTTTCTAATATCGAGCACCTTCAAGTTCTCTGCTTTCTTGTCCTCTGCTGCCTTCACTACCAACTGTGCCAAATCTTCTACTGTTTTAACCATCAAAACCCTCCTTCTCTCCCTTTGCGGGAAACCAAATCGTTATATGCGGTCAATGTCAACGGGAAAACCGTCTTTTGCTTCTCTATCAAAAATTGAATCGTGCCTCCCAAGGCGAGTGCCAGGGCGGCATCCAAATCATGCATGGCTTTGCCGCGAATAAAATCGACACCCGGGTAAACCCGGTTTGGTTCTATATAGTCTGCCACACAGACGACTTTTTCTAACAGGGACATGCCAGCCCGACCCGTTGTATGGTAGCGAACAGCTTGTAAAATATCTGCATCCGTCACACCTAGATCAGTCTGGATCACAATAGCTGCTGCAAAGGCATGCCACAGCTCTTTTTCCCCTTCCAAAAGCTCTGTAGGCATATCGTGGCGAACGAGAATCTCGAACATTTTTTCCACAGGCCAGCACTTACAGTAATCGTGCAACAGTCCAGCAAGCTCGGCTTTGTCAGGATCAGCCCCGAATCTCTCTGCCAGCTCGCGAGCTGACGCAGCCACCCCAAGCGTGTGCTTGTAGCGTTTTTCATGCATTTGTTGCCGTACGCGAACGAGAAGCTCTTCCCGATTATCCAAAAGTCTCATAGATTCGGTTCTCCTTTATATAGCGCTCCACGGCATCAGGTACAAGATAACGGATGCTTTTCCTGGCAGCTGCCTTCTCGCGAATCATCGTGGAGGAAATGTCCCAAACAGGCATCTCCACAAATGTGACATCCTCGCTCGATTCTTGATCTAGTTCGGTTCCAGGCCTCGCTAGACCTATAAAGCGTACCATATGAATCAGCTCTTGGTACTGGTACCATTTGGGCAAGATTTTTACCATATCTCCTCCCATGATAAAAGAAAAACGGCAATCTGGGAACTGCCTGATGAGCTGAATCATCGTGTCATAGGTATACGATGGACCTTCTCTTCCGAACTCCACATCTGTTACACGAAACACCTCGTGATCAGACACGGCGAGCTGAACCATTTGCAAGCGGTGATTCGCCAGCGTCAGACTCTCTCTCTTTTTGTGCGGTGGAACGTGTGTAGGCATAAACCAGACTTCATCCAGGCCCGCTTGCTCTCTGGCTTGTTCAGCCGCCAGCAAGTGCCCGCAATGAATCGGGTCAAACGTTCCTCCCATGATCCCTACTTGCTTGATTGGCTGTCTCATTGCATGCAGATCACTTATGGCAGCTTGATCGTCTTGTTCTCCCGGGACTCTTTGTACAAGACAACCGTATGGCCGATCAACTGCACGAGCTCTGCTCCAGCACCTGCTGCCAGATCTTCTGCCACTTGATGTTTATCGTCGTTATTGTTTTGCAAAATCGCTACCTTGATCAATTCACGTACTTCCAACGCTTCTTTGATCTGAGTGATCATATTCTCGTTTACGCCGCCTTTTCCTACTTGGAAAATCGGGGTGAGATGATGTGCTTCTGCGCGCAAAAAACGCTTTTGCTTGCCGGTCAACATCGGCAATGCCTCCTTTTTCATCCTGCAAAATCAGGTTGTTTTCTTTAATTGTTGCAAGACGACCTCACGCATAACCCCAGTTGGTGCTCGTTCGCCCGTCCACAGCTCAAAAGCCAGTGCACCTTGGTTCACGAACATGCCGATTCCGGAATGTACAGTGGCACCGATGGCACGCGCTTCTTTGAGCAGACGCGTTTCGAGGGGGTTATAAATCAGATCGCTAACGGTTAAACCAGAATGAAGCCATTCTGCTGGCACAGGTGTCTCCTGTACGTTTGGCAGCATTCCGATCGATGTCGTATTGATCAACAGCGAAGAGTCTGCGATGGCAGCTGCCCCTTCGCCCTGTTCTACGATTTTCGTAGGTACAATCGTCCCGACATGCTCAGCCAATACCGCGGCTCTTTCCCGGGAACGATTGATGATGCGAATTTCCTTGACTCCTTGTTCAGCCAAGGTAAACGCCACTGCACGCGCTGCGCCTCCAGCCCCTACCATGGTTACCACTTGCTTTTCAAGAACGATTCCCGTCTCTTCCACAAGCGAACGAACATAGCCCATACCATCTGTGTTGTAGCCAATCAAGCGTCCATCACGAGAAACGACGGTATTGACGGCGCCGATTCGTTTGGCGAGCGGATCGATTTCATCCAGCATCGGCATGATAGCAACCTTGTGGGGGATCGTGACGTTAATCCCTTTCAAGCCTAACGCGCGAATACCCGCGACTGCATCTTCCAGATTTTCCGGTTCAACATCGAACGCAGCATAGGCAAACCCCAACCCGGTCTCTGAAAAAGCTGTATTGTGCATCATCGGTGATTGCGAGTGGGAAACTGGATGTCCAAACAGGCCAACCAGTTGTGTTTTGCTTGTAATCATGGAGCTTTTCCTCCCCGGACGTCTCTCTATAGCATATGGCAAGGGGCAAGGCTAACTCGACTTTTCTTGCTTAAGCTAGATCAGCCCTTTGCGCATCCCAACACTTACGCCTTTAGGTGCATGCACGACAACACTCGCTTCGTGTTTTCCTTGGATGCTGACCCAGCCCAAACCGGAAATTACGATGTCGGTCGTCGTGGTGGACTTGTTGATTTTAAAGGTGTGCTTCACAAATGGTGGAAGTGCTTTCGCAGCTTCCTCCCCTGTTGGCGGTACCAGCAGGGTTCCATGGTGCTTTTGCATCACCTCGTCTGCTTTCTCCAGCTTCGTCCGGTGGATGTACAGGTCGTTGTCGACATAGACGATCAACGGCTGTCTCTCTCCACGTGCGAAGTCGATACGGGCTAGACCACCCAAAAAGAGTGATTGTCCAGCATCGAGCTGATACACCTTGGAGTTAATCCGGCTGGTCGGGGTAATCTTTCGCAGATCAGTCGGGGATACCATATGTCCAATCTGGTCGCGATTAATGATTCCCGGTGTATCAAAAATGGAGCGGCCATCCTCGAGCGGAATCTCGATTTTGTCCAGCGTCGTACCTGGGAACGGCGAAGTCGTAATCTCCAGCTCAGCCGCACCGTAGTCATGCAAGATGCGGTTGATCATGGTCGACTTTCCTACGTTGGTTACACCGACGATGTAAACATCTCGACCTTTGCGCAGCTCTCCAATGCGATTCAACAGTTCATCGATATGAAGCCCTTTTTGCGCGCTGATAAGTACGACATCCTCTGGGCGCAGTCCGCGTTCTTTTGCTTCGTGCTGCATCCAGTTGCGCACGCGGTTCAGGTTGATGTTTCTCGGCAGCAGATCGACCTTGTTACCCACGAGCAAAATCGGATTTTTCCCGACAAAGCGCGGTAAACCCTTGAGCCAGGAGCCTTGGAAGTCAAAAATATCGACTACCATTACGACAAGAGACTCCGTAGAACCGATGCCATCCAAAATCTTGAGGAAATCGTCATCGCCCATTCCTACAGGAGCTACTTCATTATAATGCTTGATGCGATAACAACGCTGGCAAATGACTACCTTTCTGCCAAGCGCGGATTCAGGTGCATAGCCAGGCTTTTTTGCATCTGCTGTCTGAATGGCAATCCCACATCCAGCACAAGAGCCATGCATTTGTTCCGTCATGCTTTTCTCCTCCACGAAACCATTCCTTTCCTCTCCATCCAAATAAGGGCCACACGCTCCATCTGACGATTAAAGCGCGTCCAAAAACCATCCGTCTGGGCCACAGGAACAACCAGGATCGTATGAAATCCTAATCGATTCCCTCCCAGCACATCGGTAAACAATTGATCGCCAATGACAACAGTCTCAGCGATGGTTACATTCATCTGCCGCACTGCCTGCAAAAAGGCACGGTTTGTCGGCTTTTTGGCCGCATAAATAAACCCGAGATCTAATGGGGCACAGAAGCGGTCTACACGCTCCTTGTTGTTGTTGGAGACAACAGTGACCTGTATGCCTGCCTCATGCATGCGAGCAAGCCAGTTGATGACCTCCTCGGTTGCATGTGGCCTGTCCCATTCCACCAAGGTATTATCCAAGTCTGTAATCACCGCACGGATGTTATTTCGTTTCAATTGATCTATGTCAATGTGATGGATTGATTCGACGAACTGACTAGGCATCAGCTTCTCTAAAAACACGGGGCACCTCCAAATGATGTGAAGCAATCAACCGCGATTTCGGCACCTACTATACCATAATCGACCACTTGGTTGCAAAACAAAAAGCATGATCACTGCTTGCATTGCTCTGTCATCCTGTGTAAAATGACGTTACTAAGGAAACTGTTTTTGTTTTTTTGGTTTTCTGTTAGGTTGTTTTGACTGGGGGTCGATTGCAATTAAAAACCGGATCATGAAAGGTTTTATTGAAGAGATTCGCGATAAAGGCATGAAATTTTCCATGGATGATTTGGCGAAGCGGCTCGGGATCAGCAAACGCACGTTATACGAGCACTTCTCATCTAAGGTAGAAATTCTGGAAACAATCATTCAGCAGTCCTTTGAAGAGGGCGATGAAAAAACACAGCAAATTCTCGCAGATGACAGTCTCTCTCTTATCCATAAAATCAAAGGCGTCATGATGGTTTTACCGACACACTATGAATTTTATGATTTGCGCATCCTCGAACAGATGAAGCGATATTATCCTGAGCAATATGCCCAAGTCGAGGCTTCTCTATCCGAGGATTGGCAGACGCTTCGCGTCCTTCTCGAGCAAGCGATTCGAGAAGGACTCATCGTCAATATGGACGTCACGCTCATGCTGAAGGTCATTGTCGATGCCCTGAATTCTACACTCGACCAGCGTTTTTACATGAAAAACCAGATTACAGTTACAGAGGCGCTTTCCGCTATTGTAGATGTCCTCTTGTTTGGATTGGTACCAGCGAATAAAAGGTAACAAATGGCTCGTGGTCATTCCACTAACTTTGGTAGGCCACGATATCGTTTTTCGCAAGAAAACCGATAAAACAAAAATAGTTTTTATAGTTAAGAGGTGTTCCATCATGTCCATCTTTACAAAAATGACCAAACAACAACGAATAGGACTTTTGTTTGTCATCCTGATCCTTTTCATCGACATGCTGTTGTACAGCTTGTTGATTCCGATTGTTCCATATTTTACGGAAAAGCTTCAGCCCTCCTCCACCATGATGGGCGTGCTGTTTAGCAGCTATGCCGTCGCGATGCTCATTGCCACTCCTATTTTCGGGCCGATATCTGATCGGATTGGCAGACGGACCATGCTTTTGATCGGCTTGCTCGGTCTCGCCGTTTCCACGTTATTGTTTGCTTTCTCTGAGACAATGGCCATGTTGATTACCGCTCGTTTTGTTCAAGGTATAGCTGCTGCGGCTACTTGGCCAACTGCCCTTGCCCTCTTGGCGGATTTGTTCCCATCCAAAATGCGCGGAACTGTAATGGGAATTGCATTGACGGCGATTTCGACCGGTACATTGCTTGGAGCGCCGATTGGCGGATGGTTGTTTGAAATCAGTGACCATCGCATGCCTTTCTTGGCAGCAGCAGCCTTTACCGTGATCAACATTGTGCTGGTCTACTTGTTCTTGAAGGAAGACACGACGAGAACTGTCAGTGAAAAGCTTCATGTCGGTGGATTCATTCGCAATCCGCAAGTCATCTTTATTGCTGGAATCGTCCTGTTGGCTGAGATTTCCCTTTGTTTGCTTGAACCGACGTTGCCCGTATTTTTTACAGAGAAACTCAGCATGACGCCGACAACGATTGGTCTTTTGTTTGGGGTCATGACACTCGCATACGGACTGATCGCCCCAGTTGCCGGCTCTCTTTCCAGCCGCATGAATCCGTATAAGCTCATGTTTGTCGGAATCATTACGCTGGCTGTGTTTCTGCCATTTTTGGCGTGGGCGAACTCCCTCTGGCAGGCAATGCTCGCAATGGCATTGGTCGGGGCTAGTATTGGCTTTACCTTATCGCCTACCTTGGCTACGCTGGGGGCCATCATTGACCAAGGGGGAAGCGGCGCATACGGCACGGCATACTCTCTCTTTAATATGTTTCACGGAATCGGAATGGTTGCAGGCCCACTGGCAGGGGGAATTTTGACGGATTTACTGCCAGTATCCTCTGCCCTCCTGATCGTGGCAGCGTCCATCCTTGGCTTCGGCATTTTACTTTTTGTCCAATTAAAAGCAAGCAAATCCGCCCGTCTCATCACCAATGAAAGCGAGATGAAATTTTGAGCTTGTCTATTCGTGAAATTACGAAAAAAAATTGGCGCCAAATAGCCTGCTTGACTGTAACGGAGGGTCAACACTCCTTTATCGAGAGCAACGCTTTTTCCATCGCCCAATCAGGTTTTGAACCGGAATGGATATCATGCGGTCTGTATGACAAGGACATCGCTATCGGTTATGCCATGCATGGAATCGAAGTAGAGAATGGCCGGATTTGGCTGGATCGCTTTATGATTGATGGTAGCCATCAGGGTAAGGGGTACGCCAAAAGGTTCCTGCGCATGCTCGTTGAAGAAATGTGCAGACGCTACAGCTGTACGCGCATTTACTTGAGTATTCATCCTGAAAACGAGTTCGCTCGCAAGCTGTATGAGGCGATCGGCTTTACCTCAAATGGCGAAATGGATGGTCCGGAGGAAGTGATGGAACTCGACCTGACACATGAATAGAAAAGGCACCCCCTCTGTCGATACTGACGAAGGAGGTGCCTCTTTTTGTCGCTATCGTTGACTTTTACGCGCTTCCATCAGTCGCTTGACCTTCTCTGTCGGAGTCCAGCATTGGAATCGATAGTCCGGACGTGTCTCGTAGGTTAGACGAGAACATCGATAGCTGACTCCTCCCGTCCCTTTCTCCACGCGAAAATGAATACAGGTCGCACAGCAATGAAAGGCATTCTCTGTCTCCACGGCTCTCCCTCCCTTACTTCCCCAGCTTCCACGAAAACATGGAGAGCTGTTCGTACCGCTCCCCTTGCTGCTCGGCAAAATTCGAAAAGCCAACGCCCACCAATCGAACGCCCGCTGTATAGTCAAAGGCGTCGAGTAGATCGTCCAACAGATCCTGCCAATTGGCCCCGGCTACAGCCTTGAGCTGCTTGGTCCGCTGGGTAAAGTCCGCGTATTTAATTTTGAGCGTAATCGTCTGAGGCTCAACCCCTTCCTCGCGGATGTCCTCTTCGACCTCACGCAAAAGGGAGGTGGCAATCGGAGCAATCGCATCCCTGTCAAACAAATCAAAGGGCAGTGTCGTTTCGCGGCTCGATGATTTCGGTGCGCGGTCCATTTCGATTTCGCGATTGTCTTCTCCTCTCGCTCGGTAATAGAGGGAACGACCGAATTTCCCAAATAAGGTAGTAGCCTCATCGAGCGTAAGCCGCCAAAAATCCTCTACCGTCTCAATCCCCTTTTTCGCGAGCAGCTCCTGCGACTTTTTGCCGACTCCATGCAAGGTGCCAATTGGCAACGACCGCAGTACATCCAAAGCCTGCTCAGGTCGAATGATGACAAAGGCATCCGGCTTTTTCAAGTCACTGGCAATCTTAGCCAACGACATATTGTAGGAAAGTCCAATGCTGCAAGTAAGTCCAGTCTCCCGTTTGATTCGCCTCTTGATATCGCGGGCAATGGGCACCGCATTCTCATAGTGGGACACATCTAAATAAGCCTCGTCTAGACCCACTGTTTGATAACGCTCTGTATAAGAAGTAAATATCTGTCTGACTTCAGCAGATTTTTCGATATAACGGCTATAGCGGACAGGCAAATAAAAGCCTTGCGGACATTTTTTCCTCGCCATGGCGACAGGCATTGCGGAGCGAACACCGAACTTTCGAGCTTCGTAGCTGCAAGTCGATACGACACCGCGATTGCCAGTTCCCCCGACAATGACTGGCTTGCCCCGCAATTCGGGGCGATCTAATTGCTCTACACTCGCGAAAAATGCGTCAATATCCAAGTGAAGAATTTTTTTCATAGGGATACCCACCAAACATACATTCTCATTTCTATTATCCCTGTTTTGCTCCATTGACGCAAGCGAGAACGTTCTAGGCTTGGCTTTCGATTACCTGTAGCAGCTCAGACACCGGCGGATTGCCTTTTTTGGCGTAGATGATATTTCCGGTTTTGCCTATGATGTACACGATGCGTTGCTGGAAAAACAATCCAAGAACCTTTCCGACATCATATGCTTTTCGAATCGATTCGTCTTCATCCACGATTAATGGAAATTCATAGCGGAACTTATCAGCAAACGAGCGTTTCTTGTTCATGCCACCTGGATTCACGCCAAAAACAACGGTGTTTGCTCGTTCGATTGTCGTGTAATGCTCCTGAACTGCACATAGCTGTTTCGTACAAATCGGGGTATCATCTCCCGGATAGAAGACGAGGACGATATTCTCTTTGCCGATGTGTGCTGTAAGATCAATGGTTCCTTTTGTGCTCGTCGCCGTAAAGACGGGAGCCGAGTCTCCAACCTTTAACATTTCTCTCACCTCTATGCTCAGTTTACAGGGGAAAATTCATTTTCCCATCCCGATACTTTGTGAACGGATCTTCTTCCTCTCCCATAATCCATACCTTTCCTTCCCAAATATGTACGGTTTCAGCATATTGAAATTTTTGTCCATCATGCTCAACTTCAAGCTTCATTTCAAGAAAGGCGGTATGCCCATCTTCGTATCTAATCTTTTTGATCTCATAATCGTTCAGTTTGTACTGATGAGCTTTTAAGAAGGCGATCTTTTTCATGTAAAATTCTTTCGCTTCTTGTTCACTTAACGTCGTGCCATCAACTGGATGCTTATCCTCCGCAAAATCATAAAGATAAAGGGTGTTGAATGCTTTTTCATAGTCTTCATCGATAAGCGCTTGATAATAGTTTGTGGTTATCATTTTCATTTCGCGTTCTGCAAAATACTCCGTGAAGAGGAACCGTGGAAAAACGAGTAGAAAAAGCAAAATAACAACAATTATTTTCTTCAAAAACTCACCTCACGGAATCAATTCTCTTACGTGAAGTTCGATTCTGCCTGTCATTTATCCTTGTTTCACCACGCTAACACTGAAAAAAACCACGTATCCGCTGCGATACGCGAGGCTCTACCATCACCTTCATGTTTTACGCCTGCTTTTGATCGCCCTATATTGCCCTCTTAGTTTGGTTACAGTACTGCACCAGTCTGGTTGAAACGCCCTTTTTCACTAGATTAGAAAGCCCTCCTGCAATCGAGTAGGAGGGAGTG
>NZ_PXZO01000031.1 GCF_003013475.1 Brevibacillus porteri | reverse complement strand
TCCAGTCGTTCCAGTCGTTCCGGTTGATCCTGTCGATCCAGTTGCTCCAGTTGCTCCAGTTGCTCCAGTTGCTCCTGTTGCTCCAGTTGCTCCTGTCTCTCCAGTCGTTCCCGTGGTTCCTGTTGTTCCTGTTGTTCCTGTTGTTCCAGTGACTCCGGTTGATCCGGTTGATCCGGTCTCTCCGGTGGTTCCCGTGGTTCCCGTGGTTCCAGTTGATCCTGTCGATCCGGTCTCTCCCGTTGCTCCGGTTGTTCCCGTTGCTCCGGTGGTTCCGGTGGCTCCCGTGGCTCCCGTGGCTCCCGTGGTTCCCGTGGATCCAGTTGCTCCTGTTGCCCCGGTCTCTCCGGTCTCTCCGGTGGTTCCGGTCACTCCGGTTGATCCCGTGGTTCCCGTGGTTCCAGTTGATCCAGTTGATCCGGTGGTTCCAGTTGCTCCGGTCTCTCCCCTTGCTCCAGTTGTTCCTGTCTCTCCAGTGGCTCCGGTTACTCCGGTCTCTCCCGTTGCTCCAGTTGTTCCCGTGGCTCCGGTTGATCCGGTGGTGCCAGTGGCTCCGGTCGTTCCGGTTGCTCCGGTCTCTCCCGTTGATCCGGTGGCTCCGGTCGCTCCCGTGGCTCCAGTCTCTCCCGTTGATCCGGTGGTTCCAGTCGTTCCTGTGGCTGCCGTCTCTCCAGTTGTTCCCGTGGCTCCGGTTGGTCCGGTCTCTCCCGTGGATCCAGTCTCTCCAGTAACTCCGGTCTCTCCCGTAGTTCCTGTTGCTCCAGTCACTCCGGTGGTTCCGGTGGCTCCCGTTGCTCCTGTCGTTCCTGTGGCTCCGGTTGGTCCGGTCTCTCCGGTTAATCCAGTCTCTCCAGTGGCTCCAGTCGCTCCGATCTCTCCGGTTGTTCCCGTCGCTCCAGTTTCTCCAGTTGCTCCGGTGGTTCCAGTTGCTCCAGTCTCTCCCGTTGGTCCGGTTGGTCCGGTGGTTCCAGTCGCTCCAGTCGTTCCAGTCGTTCCGGTGGTTCCAGTGGTTCCAGTGGTTCCGGTTACTCCGGTCTCTCCCGTGGATCCAGTTGCTCCCGTGGCTCCGGTGGTACCAGTTGCTCCTGTCGTTCCGGTTACTCCGGGTTCTCCGGTTTCTCCCGTTGCTCCCGTGGTTCCGGTGGCTCCGGTGGCTCCGGTGGCTCCGGTGGTTCCGGTCGCTCCCGTGGATCCGGTTACTCCGGTGGTTCCCGTCTCTCCAGTTGTTCCCGTGGCTCCGGTTGGTCCAGTCGCTCCGGTTAATCCAGTCTCTCCAGTGGATCCGGTGGCTCCAGTTTCTCCAGTTGATCCGGTGGCTCCGGTTGATCCAGTCGCTCCCGTGGTTCCAGTGGCTCCCGTCTCTCCCGTTACCCCGGTGGCACCTGTTGTTCCTGTTGTTCCTGTTGTTCCGGTGGTTCCTGTCTCTCCTGTTGCTCCGGTGGTTCCAGTCGATCCGGTTGATCCGGTTACTCCGGTCGCTCCCCTTGATCCGGTTGATCCGGTTGATCCGGTGGTTCCGGTTATTCCCGTCTCTCCCGTTGAGCCAGTTGCACCAGTCGCTCCTGTTGTTCCAGCTACTCCGGTGGCTCCAGTGGTTCCCGTCTCTCCTGTTGCTCCAGTCGTTCCACTTGATCCGGTCTCTCCTGTTGATCCAGTTGCACCAGTCGCTCCTGTTGTTCCAGTTGCTCCAGTCGCTCCGTTCTCTCCAGTTGCTCCAGTTGCTCCAGTTGCTCCGGTCTCTCCGGTCTCTCCGGTGGATCCAGTGGTTCCCGTTGGTCCGGTGGCACCAGTTGATCCGGTAGCTCCGGTAGCTCCGGTCTCTCCTGTTGTCCCAGTCGCTCCGGTGGTTCCCGTTGATCCTGTTGTTCCAGTCGCTCCCGTTACTCCGGGCTCTCCCGTTGATCCAGTGGCTCCGGTCTCTCCTGTTGCCCCAGTCACTCCGGTTGATCCCGTAGTTCCAGTTGCTCCAGTTGCTCCTGTTGATCCCGTGGATCCAGTCACTCCGGTTTCTCCCGTTGCTCCTGTGGTTCCAGTTGATCCAGTTGCTCCCATGGATCCAGTCGATCCCGTTGTTCCCGTGGATCCAGTCACTCCGGTTTCTCCCGTTGCTCCTGTGGTTCCAGTTGATCCAGTTGCTCCCATGGATCCAGTCGATCCCGTTGTTCCCGTCGCTCCAGTTGCTCCGGACTCTCCCGTGGATCCGGTTGATCCAGTGGTTCCCGATGATCCGGTCTCTCCAGTCACTCCGGTGGTTCCAGTTGTTCCAGTCTCTCCCGTTTCTCCAGTGGCTCCGGTGGTTCCGGTCTCTCCCGTTGCCCCAGTCACTCCGGTTGATCCCGTAGTTCCAGTTGCTCCAGTTGCTCCTGTTGATCCCGTGGATCCAGTCACTCCGGTTGCTCCGGTTGCTCCGGTGGTTCCGGTGGTTCCAGTCGTTCCAGTTGTTCCGGTGGTTCCGGTTACTCCGGTCTCTCCCGTGGCTCCAGTCGATCCGGTGGTTCCGGTCTCTCCCGTGACTCCAGTCGTTCCGGTCGATCCCGTGAATCCAGTAGCTCCAGTCGCTCCAGTCGTTCCGGTGGTTCCAGTGGCTCCGGTCTCTCCGGTGGATCCCGTGGTTCCAGTCGCTCCAGTTGATCCAGACTCTCCCGTTGATCCAGTTGTTCCTGTCACTCCTGTGGATCCTGTGGTTCCAGTGGTTCCAGTTTCTCCAGTCGATCCGGTTGTTCCAGTTGATCCAGTTACCCCGGTGGCTCCGGTCTCTCCGGTGGTTCCAGTGGCTCCGGTTACTCCGGTCTCTCCCGTTGCTCCGGTGGCACCAGTCGCTCCAGTGGTTCCAGTGGTTCCAGTGGTTCCAGTGGTTCCAGTGGTTCCAGTTGATCCGGTGGTTCCCGTGGCACCAATCGCTCCGGTGGCTCCGATTGTTCCGGTCTCTCCTGTTGCTCCGGTGGTTCCAGTCGCTCCTGTTGTTCCGGTCTCTCCCGTCTCTCCTGTCTCTCCCGTTGATCCTGTTGTTCCGATAGTTCCGGACGCTCCCGATGCCCCCGTCTCTCCTGTTGCTCCGGTTGATCCAGTTGCTCCGGTCGCTCCGGTAGCTCCAGTTGCCCCCGTCACTCCTGTTGTCCCAGTCGCTCCCACTGTTCCAGTTGATCCGGTTTCTCCAGTTTCTCCAGTTGCTCCGGTCTCTCCCGTTGCCCCAGTCGCTCCAGTGGATCCCGTAGTTCCAGTTGATCCGGTTTCTCCAGTTTCTCCAGTCGCTCCCGTGGTTCCAGTTGCTCCCGTTACTCCAGTCGCTCCCGTGGTTCCAGTGGCTCCGGTGGCTCCGGTGGCTCCGGTCGTTCCGGTGGTTCCGGTCTCTCCCGTTGATCCGGTGGCTCCCGTGGTTCCGGTGGTTCCAGTCTCTCCTGTTGTTCCTGTTGTTCCAGTCGTTCCAGTCGTTCCAGTCGTTCCAGTCGTTCCAGTCGTTCCAGTCGTTCCCGTTGATCCGGTCTCTCCAGTTACTCCGGTGGTTCCGGTGGATCCGGTCTCTCCAGTTGATCCGGTTGTTCCCGTTGTTCCGGTCTCTCCAGTTACTCCGGTGGTTCCGGTGGCTCCAGTCTCTCCAGTTGATCCGGTTGTTCCTGTTGTTCCTGTTGTTCCTGTCGATCCAGTCGCTCCCGTTGCTCCTCTCGCCCCAGTCGCTCCCGTCGGACCTCTCGCTCCAGTTGCTCCCGTCGGTCCAATTGGCCCTGTTGGCCCGGTAACCCTCTTTACCGGACATTCAGAAGCATCCAGCACCGCTTCCAGCTTCTGTTGCAAAAGCAGGTCTTGCTTTGTCGTTGCTTCGAGCATGTCCCGCACACTCTTGTTTAACGCGAGCAAATCCGAAATGGTGGCTCCTGGTCCAGATAGCCCGGGAATTGTCCCGAGTGCATACTGAATTTTTTCAGCTTCCGCATTTAAAATATGACTAAGCCCCAACTCTTCCATAGCTAAAGAAGACAACATTAAATTGAGCGCATCGTCACGCCCTATCTGAATAGTCGGGGTGATATTCGGTATATTTGGAAATGACATGATTCTCCTCCTCTTTGAAAAGGATGTTTCCCCTCCCTCATGAGTTGTTACACAAGAAGCCGTGGCATACTGTTTTCCCAATCACCTGAAAAAGTATTGGACAAAAAGAATGACACTTACAGACAACTGCGAGAAAATAGAAGGAGAAAGGAAACCGTTGCTCATTCATTAGAGGAATCAATACGAGGAGTAATCGTTATTGAAGTGCTTTACGAAACCATAAACGGGGTCTTTGTTTTCATTCATCCTCTTCCTCCAAAAAAGAAGCCATCCCCCTTAATCTAAAAAGGGATTCCAACAAACTGACATGCAGCTCTTACCAGTAACGGATGGAGAATCTCCTTCTTTAATCAACGGGGATCGATTCCATTTTTGTAGAGAAGACCCGTGCAAATAACAATTTCCCAAATACAATACCTACAACCAAGAAGGAGTATAGCCATCTACTGTTCTACCCAATCCAGTTGCTCCAGTTTTGCAAAATAAGCTTCGTTGTACGCTACACTTGGATGCGTCGGGTAATACAGCTTTGCCATGTCGTGATGAATTTTTGCCTTTCGTTGATCCCCGATCCGATCGTAGCAGTAGCATAGTTGTATATGCGGCAGCCACGTCCATGCCGATTCATCTACCTTCCCCATGGAACTGTGTGGCCGCTCCAATAATGTCGCTTGCCGGTACCAATAAATGGCCTTCGGGAAATCCTGCTTCTCCACAAAAAAAGCCCCCATCCTGCAGCAAATCTCCGCACGCGGAAGGTCAATCGCAAGTGTCCTGGTCAAAGATTGAATCTGTTTTTCAGGTTGCTTCAAGTGAGCGTAACACTCTGACTGCTTCTGACACGCCCATATTTGATCCTCGATCCAACCCAAACCTCCGTCCAAAAACAACTGATACTGCTCAGCCGCCTCTTCGTACCTCGCATGATCGAACAATTCATTTGCAAAATAAAATTGGTCACGCGGATCAAAAACTTCGCCTTCTTCCTTGCGCCTTACATAGATTTGCAAATTCCGGTCTGTATACGGCTTATTTTTTTCGTGAGTAATGGCGATTTCACTGTGCAGAATTTCCCCCGCGACAGCCAAATACTCATGGACCGCCCCATGCCAAGCAAAGTTACACTTCCGTCTGACGAGGCGATTTCTTCGCAAATAGTGAACGGGCTTCCCTCGCTCATCTACCATTAAGTGGTACGGCATCGAGACACTGTCGTAATCAAAATTGTCTAAGGCCTTCAGTGCTGCAAATCGTTCCCTATCCACTTCCAAAAGCACATCATCCGCATCCAGCCAAAAAATGTACGTCATCTTGGCTTGCGCAAAAGCAAAGTTACGAGCTGCTGAAAAATCGTCCACCCAGGTAAAATCAAACAGATGTGCACCATAGGTCAATGCAATTTCTTTGGTTCGATCGGTCGACCCTGTATCGACAATGATGATTTCATCCACCAAATCGTAGACCGTCGACAAGCATCGACCGAGTGATTCTTCCTCATCCCGAACGATCATGCACAAGCTAACCGTGAACATGCAGATCGCCCCCTCCCCAGAAAATCATTTTCTCAACATCCTATTTCCTTCCTTCCCCCTTTATGTATCCGTACTTTCATAACCATCACCTCGCACGAATATGGTGTACCAATATGTTCTACAACACCGAAAAGAAGGTGATCATCCGAATGAGCCCGCCTCTCCTTTCCCTATGCATGATCGTCAAAGACGAAGCAGACCAGATCGAAGCTTGTCTGTCCAGCGTGCATATGGTGGTAGACGAGATCATTGTTGTCGATACAGGATCAACCGATGGTACACAGGATATTTGTCGGAAATACGGAGCGAAAGTTCTGGAGATTCCTTGGGAAAACAGCTTTGCGAAAGCGAGAAACGCCGGATTGCAGGTTGCCAAGGGAGAGTGGATTTTATGGCTGGATGCGGATGAAATCGTACAGGAAGAAAAAACGGGGGTGCTTCGTCAGGCTGTGAGTGCGAGCAAAGGCGACGCCTTTTTTATGAAAATGATCCATTACACTGGATCGCAAAAGGTGCAAGCTTCGTACCACTCCGCCTTCCGATCCGGGCAAATCCGCTTATTTCGTAACAAAAAAGGGTTCCGATTTGTGCGAGACATTCACGAAGTGCTTCAATGGCCGACCACCGTTTCTAGGGATCTCGCCGTCCCTTTGCTACCTGTACATATCCACCATCTCGGATATATGGAAGATGCCGTTCAACGAAAACAAAAAGCTTTGCGCAACTTGAGGCTCTTACGTCACGAAAGAAAGCAATCCAAACAAGACCCGTGGTGCGATTACCATCTCGCAAACGAATTTTTTCGCGCTAAACAATTGGAGCATGCATTTACACTAGTGAATCAAGCAATGAAAGGCTTTTTGACCACTAAACAACCTCCCCCGTCTATTTGCTACAAGCTGAAATTCGATATTCTTTTCCAGCATGGCAGTATGCGCGGAGCATGGCCGGGGATTGCACGAGCTATTCAAATCTACCCCAATTACGTAGACCTTCATTTTTACAAAGGCGTTTTCCTGTTGGAGCATGGTCTGTATGCCGAGGCGATAAAGGCTTTCGAGTATTGCTTAGAGATCGGGGACAATCAGTGGGAGCATTTTAGTGAGCAAGGAATGGGGAGCTTTTACGCTTTTCACTTTTTGGGACGATGCATGGAGCGCATGGGCAAGGCACATGAATCCCTTGTCTACGATTACACAGCAAGCTCCCTCCATGCTTCGCACTTCGCACAAAAGCGAGAGGTGGTGCTATGAGCGTGAAAACAAGTGTGCTAATCGGAAGTCCAGTTTGTCAGAAACCAGATGTTCTCCGGATGTTTTTGTTTTCGTTAGAAAGGCTATCGACCTCAAACTTGACGTTGCACTATTTGTTCGTAGATGACAATATCGATCCACTTTCGAGCAAAATTCTTCAAAACTTTGCAGAAAAACACACGCAACAGGTCGACATTATCCCCGCTGCTGGCAGCCTGCATCCTTACACATGCGATGAGACGACCCACTACTGGAGCGACGCACTCGTCTGGAAGGTCGGTGGATTCAAGGACGAAATGATCGCCCGCGCCAAACACCATGATTACGACGCCCTCTTCCTCATTGATTCGGATTTGCTTCTCCAGCCAACTACTTTGGAAGTTTTGCTCGCTTCTGACAAACAGATCATATCTGAAATCTTCTGGACGAGCTGGACACCAGATACTGTCCCCGTCCCACAGGTGTGGCTCAAAGACGAATACACCCAATTCGAATGCGCACGCCATGAACAAATTTCCTTAGAAGAACAATACTTACGGAAGTACGCTTTCTACGGACAACTCCGTGTCCCCGGCGTATATGAGGTAGGTGGTTTAGGGGCTTGCACCCTCATCCGCAGAAAAGCGCTGCAGGCTGGCGTCAGCTTTAAGCAAATTCCAAATCTGAGCTTCTGGGGCGAGGACCGTCATTTCTGCATCCGGGCTCAGGCTTTGGGTTTGTCCCTTTTTGTGGATACACACCATCCCGCTTTTCATCTCTATCGGGAGAGTGACTTTGCGGAAGCGCGAACCTGGATGAAGCAAATCTACGGCTCCGCTCCTTTACGCGTCAAAACCACTCGCTCTCCTGTCGTCAACAATACAATCCCCCTTGGAAACTAAACCATTATATGGTATATTCATTCCACGTCTATTTGGATGGAAAGGTACGGTAACTACGTATGCCAACAACTACTTTGTAATGGCCTAAAAAACTGGATAGCTGGCCCTTCGGAAAACAAACTGTTTTTCGCACAGGTGCAGTCTGCCCTTTTTTCCCATTACAAAGGAACGTAACGAAATCTGTAGGTGTTTATCCTGACGGAGGTTCGCTATGGGGAATCTCCGTTTTTTTGTGTCCCAAAAAAACAGGCCTGCCTACAGGACATCCAAATAGCAGGTGCGTTCCTTTCACTTTTTACACGAGGTGAAGGACCATGCATATCATCGAGCATACGTGGGTTTTACGTGAAATTCATGAAAATCAGCCAGTGCGGCGACATTGCAGCAATTGCGGGCGAATCGTTCTCTTTTTCGATACCAACATCCGCCGCCACAACGCTAACGGCAAAAACATCTATCGCTTCGCTATCTATAAATGCGAAAAAAATCATACGTGGAACGAAAAGCTAGCCATCTACAAAGCCTTTACGGATCATCGGGAGGTGCCAGATACGGAGTTTAGTGAAGAAATCGCGCCGCTGCCTACTCTCCCCTTGCATGAATACCAGGAAAAGGGCGTTCAGGAAGTGACGATTCGCATTGAGCGCGCAGAAGCTCGGTTCAGACTCGACAAGCTGCTGTCTGAACAGATAGAAGGCTGGAGCCGCAGCGAGATTGTCCGCAAGATCAAGGACGGGCATATTCGTCTGAATGAGCAGGAGACGAAGCCAAGCGCTGTATTGAGTGCAGCAGATATCATTCAGATTTTGATTGAGTAAAAGTATGTATAGAAAAGTCGCAGACGGGATCTGCGGCTTTTTCTTTTATTTCTTTAATACGACCATTTTTCTCGGCTCGTCCCACTCCACTTGCAATCCAAGTAAGGCGGCAAGCTCTCTTGTTTTCGCAAAAGTAGTTCCCTGGTCGTTTACATAGGGGACTTCCTGTCCGTTCACGGTCACTTTTTGCGTGGAAGGCTCCCATTCCACTGCTCCACCCACTGCCTCCGCAATCATTCGGATGGGTACATAGGATACATCATCGATTAATTTTCCAGTGGAAGTAAGTGTCAGCTCAACTGCGCACTTATCCACAACAGGCTGTGGTTTTTGTGGATAAGCTGTGAGAAACCTGTGGACATCCTGTTGAAACTTTGCCCATGCGTCCTTCGCTGACATGCCCGTATATGTTTGAGCGGTCGTATTGACGACAAAAAAGGCCGGACAGTTTTTGCCCGTAATGTCGTAATGACGCCACAGGTGCTCGACTCCCCAGCCATGTCGTTTCAAGATATCCGCAGTCAGTGCCACTGTTTGCTCGTACATTTTCTCATAGCTTCCATCTGCATTGACGCACATTTCAATCCCAATCGTGCAGTTGTTCGGGTAGTTGCTCAATTTGCTCAAGGCGGCCTGTGAATAAGTTTTCGCCCCGACGTGGTAGCCCATCTCGTCCTCGGGCAGACAGCGAATGATTTGTTTGTCGTCTACGATGTAGTGTGCGCTCGCGACTGTCGTTGGTCTGTTGAAGTAGTTCCGGTTGGCGGCGGCATTTGCACCGCTGCGCTCATTGGCCGTCCAGTGGATGACGACTCCTTTTGGGACGATCTTCTTTTTGGGGCGGGAATTTACGTTGGTCAGAAGCATCTCGGTGATTTTCATTGTTTACTAGGACTCCTTTCGTTTGGCTCGCTCAGCCTTTGCCTTGATTTCGGCACTGACTAATTTCTCGACGGATTTGGGCATCGGCCAGCCTGCGCGGTGGGCATTGGCGGTTAGGCTTGTCCAGGTGTGGTAGATGAGGCCGAAGGTGACACCGTAGAATAAGAAGCCTGGTGTGCCCATGACGCGGTCTAGGAGATTGGCTACGGCTGGTAGGGCCATGAGGAATAGAGTGCGTGGGATTCGGGACAGGCCGTAGTCGGATGAGTAGGATTGGTCTTTTTTGGCGGCGGAGATGCCTGTGATCCAGTCGAGGGCGATTAGGAAGAAGAGGACGATTAGGATGTCTTGGCGGTTGGTGCCGTATAGATAGTGAAAGGCGGGCGACACGATTGCACCTGCTGTTGTCGCCCAGGCGTTTGCTGGGGTTGTTATGTTTTCCAAGCTTTGAATAAACTTCATCTGGTCATCCTCCTCACCCCCTGGGGGCAAAAGTAAAAGGAGCCACATTAGTAGCTCCCCATGAAAAACGCCCTCTCCATTTTGGAAAAGGCGCTCTATGCGCTTTGCTGTGGTTGTGCCATGATCTCTGTTTTTTCTGGTTCGGTGATATAGTTTTTGGAAACTGCTGTAGTCAATTCCGTTTCTGTCCATGCCCCACTTTCCCAACGCATTACGCAATATGGATACAATTTGCTTTGCATGATAAATCCCTCCGTTTTCGTTGCTTGTTTTTATCCCAATAAGAGTGCATCTAGTGCATCCTGTGTTATTTTTAGCTGCGCTTCCATTTTTTCCATCTTTTCTTCTGCCGTCAATGGCCTATCCGTATACTCATACCACAATTCTTTGGTTTTTGGATTGACGTATAGGTTGTGCAGTTTTCCCTGTTGCGCTTCCGGCTCTGGAATCTCCCCAACCTCTAAACATTCCGCTAAATCCTGTGGATCAAATCCAGTTGTGTTATATAGTATCGATGCAACAAATGCCTTTGTTTCGCTTTCTTTCTTGTAAAAAATAATTGCCATCTTGTTTGCCCCCTTTATTTGATGGTATATGATTGTTCCCACCATGACATCAATCTGTTTCCGGCGAAAACAAAATCCTCGTTCTCTTTAAGGAACTTACCAAATCGTGAATTAGAGCCGCCGGAAATCGGTGATGCGTTATTGATAACCGACACATAGCCGTTTGCTGGTGAGTTCAGTACCATAGCGTTGTTCAACCCAAAGATGTACAAGGTTGTTTTATCTTTGTTCCATGTGAGGTATGAAGCGACTTCACCTTGTGGCAAGATATAAGCCACTCCGTTAGCTCCCAATCTTGTGCATTTGTAAAGATACGAATGAGACGAAAAACCACAAAAGACATAGTTTGCGTCTATTTGGATTCCCCATACCGGCGCATTGTACCCCGTGTTTATATTTGTCAATTGTGAGCCTGTGAAGGAATGCACGTAAATGAAACCATTGGCGCTACCTATGAAAATCTGCTGTGCGGATTCATCGACAACAAAAGAATATACCTCCCTCGAAGCGCCAGTGTTGATTGATCTAATTTTATTCCCTGCCTTGTCGAATACATCAAAGGTCACAGAGTCGGCATCGTAAGCAACCCACAAATAACCTGTAGATGGATCACGCCACAAAGAGACTCGTGTATTGTTCATTGACCTTGTAGAAGCTAAATCCCAAACAACCCCTCCACTCGGATTCATCTTGCGAAGAATAGCCAAGTATGGAGAGGAGGACGTGGCAACTAAAACGAAATAAATGTTGCCGTCCTCGTCGATTTCTAAATTGCGGCCGAATCTGGCGGTATCGAAATTGTACGGACTCCTTTCTGTGCCCGGTGCTTTCGTCCACTCAAACGACCTTGTTGCATCGTCGATTTTTTTAAGGCCGATCACGGTAGGTTCGTAAATATACGTCTTTTTGTTCTTTTGATCGGAAACCAACCAACAATCTCCACTATTCGTGGTGTCCGTTTGCATTTCCGGTGATTTTACCATTTGGAAAGTCACTTCTGATCTCTTTAACTTTGTGCCTTTCCTGTACTTACCGACTCCAACGCCATGAGCCGCTAGTAAGTTAGCTATATTCATTGTTTAATCCTCCTTCCTTATCCGAATGATGTGTAGTCCCCGTCACCGTCATAAGCAATTGGGTGGTTGCCAGAGTACGCCTCCGTTACCCCGTCATCCTTGTATCGCTTGATCGTCATTGACGGGTAGTTTCCGTTTGCGTCAGGCGTTCCGTTCAGTATGGTTCGCATAAAAAGAGTCGTTCCGTCAGTTCTGTAGTAATCAACTTGTCGGAACCTGCCGTTTGCGTCCTTTAAACTGCGGATGGTCTTGTTCAATCCGAGCATATCAAACCGCATAAAGCGAGCACTTGCCGAATTTTCGTCAAAATTTGCTAAGAATCTAAGTCCGTCCTCACTAACCAAATCGAATCGATTCCCGTTTGAAAGAAGCAATGTTCTTACGTCGGTTTGTTCGCGAAGTTTCGTTCCGTTTGTCAATGATATCTCTCCGACAGCATCGATTGTTCTCCCGGCGATGTGCAGAGCTGTTTCGGTAAACGTAAAGCTTTTCGTCCAGTCCCAATCTTCTCCATCAACTGTACCAGACGGAGCGATAACGAAATCATTACTGTTTTCTGTTTTGTGTATCACCCAACTCTTTCGTCCTGCTGCCTTGACGATGAACGGAAGAAAGCTAGTGCTTTTGATCGACCCTGTGAAATTCGCTCCACTTTCTAGCGCATATTGCGTGTGCGGGTCGGCAGCTGCAGTATGAGCATCCAATTTCGCTTGAGTACCTGTAGCCTCACCAGTAACGCTGAAAGCTCCTTTCCCTTGAACATCCAACCGAGGAATCTTATTTGCCCCATTCGCAGCAACTTCCGTTTGCTTAACAAACATATCCTTCGACACGATGTTTCTACTATCAACCGAAGTAATGATAGAATTCGCATCGGTGGCAAAGTACCACAGTTTGCATTTAGCATCGGCGATTGCCTGAGAAGGAGTGTTTTTCAAAACCCCATCTGAATCCAAGTAAATATACTGACCTTGCGTGGCACTTAACTGAATACTCCCTGCATTTACTTCAAAACGCACACCATTTACATAAGCCACCCCTTCTGTCCATTGAGCTGTTAATCCACTTGCTGAAAACTCCAATCCTGAAATCACCGGACTACCAATTACTGTCTGCGCCAAGGCCTCAGTAAGTACTTGCGCGTCAGCAATCCCTTGCTCCATTTTATTCATCCGTGTCGCCGTTACCTTTGTTCCCTGCTGTACTACATCCCCCGTTACGGGGTCAACAATATGGTCAACCCAGCTCGTCTTTTGATAAGTCACTTATACCACCTTCACTTCCAGAGAAAATTCAAAAGCAACCAACAGCCCGCTGTCACCCTTTACCACCTGCATGTTTTTAATGGCTAGAGCGTTGCCCTCACTATCCACTAATACCACGGACTGAATGCGCCCTTGTGCCTGTACATCGTCTAAGTAAATATATTTGGTTACTTTGAAGCCATTTTTTATTGTTTTGTAGATCGGATAGGATCGTAGCGTACCGTCTACGTTAATCAATGCCCCGTTAATCTGATTACTTAAATCATCTCGCAACAATTCTAGTAACCGATTTTGAATGATAGCCAAGCCTTACACCTCCCCTTCTGGATACATCATGTTTGTTAGCGGATAGTTCACCGCATGAAAACGGGTAGCCTCAGCAACCTGCACCGTTTCTCGGAAAATGCGTCCTTCCATGTCGTCTTCAGGGTAGACCATTCCACAGATTGGATATTCAACCTCAATAAACCGAGTTGGAGCCGAAATAAGGATATCTTCACCTCTGCTGTTAACTGCCACCCTGCTACTATTGACATGCAAAGGCCGTATCCACTCAAAATCCTTGGACAATCCAACAGCATTAATTGGTTGTTCCGCTGAGAATTCGAAAACAATCTCCTTATTCGGGAAATCCTCTGTTACTTTCTCTAGCTCTCCAGCAGCTTGCCCCATTGCTTCTAGTACAGGTAAAGTAAATGGCGACCTAGCCCAATGCTTTCTTTGAATGTTTTTACGTCGCTCTTCAATGGTCTGCAATTGCTTACTGCCAAAGTAGATCCAATCCCAAACATCCAGTCCCCAGGTTGCTGACCATGGGCTAAACTGTTGCAGGAGGTCCTCGCGCTGAGAATGGAAAGCATCTACCGCTGTACCCGCACCTTCCAAGTGGTATTCCGCCACTTCATTCTCATACCATTGCGGCGGCAGCATCCGCCGATAGCGCTCTGGAATCATGTCGTCACCACCACGGTTAACGTCGCCACAGAATCAGCAGGTACCGTCAAGTTCACTTCCCCGTCATTTAAGGTGTAACCTGTAAAATCCGTCACGCCATCCACGAAAAAGAGCGCACCGATCTGCTGGTATACGATCTGCGAACGCCCTTTTAAATAGGTTTGGATTTGCTTGATGATCTGTTCTTGAATCTTTGCCAAATCTGCATCTGGACGCGTAATCACTTTGACATTAACAGCTACCGGAAACACTTTTGCAGGATGGATTTGGAGATCGTGCAGCGCACGTCGCTTGTCTTCCAGCTTCGTCCGTACTTGTTGTGCCAGCGCAGGTGTAGCTGACTGACCAGCCAAGTCCGTAATGTACACATCAATAGACAAATCGTGTCGTGCTTTCTCGACGGCGACTGCTCCCCCTACGCCCTCAACATTTCGGGTCCACCGTTCATAGTCTTGCCTGCGTCCGTCCCCTTCTTCTGTTCGAGCCCTGTCGATCAGCCTTTGTCTGTAGACATCGTCCTCTTCTGCCACATTCCTTTGCAGTCCAAAGAATACGCCGATTGCATCCAAAAACTCTCCGTCCGCCCAAGGAAGGAATCTCTGTAGAAATCCATATTCCAAAAGCTGCTGCTGATCGCTGATTTCCTCCGCAATCGGGTAGCCCAGATCATAGTAAATTTCCCCTTCCTCCGTAGCAGGCGGCGTATCTCCGCGCTGCTCAGCCAATTTTGCCATCCGGTTCGCCATCCGTTGATAAATCTGGTCAGCCGTCTCCCGAAGTATCGGCATCTCCGGCTTCTCTAACGTTGCCATGCATCCACCTCCATTCTCGTCGAACCACGCGTCCCAGCAATCTCCACATGCAAAATAACCCGATTTCCCTCAAAGCGGATATCGAGCACCTCCGCGCGTTCAATCTCACTGTGCGCTTCCAGCGCTTCTTGCACCTGTGCCTTAATCACAGACAAGGACAGCGCAGACCTCATCCTCCCTTTGTCGGACAAAAAATCCACGCCATACCGCTCCGAGTAGATCGCATAACGGAACCGCCTCGTATGGAGGATCTTTTTCACCGTCTCCTCCAAGTACTCTACGTAAGTCGTAGTGCGCAAATATCTGCCATCTGGTCCCTGCCTCAGCTGCTTCGTTTCCCAATCGAACCGGTATGTCCACGGAATGGGCAGCTCGGTTCCTTGCGCTAATATCTCTTCAGTCCCTAGCAATTGTGGAAACATCATTCCACCACCCCAAGCAGGAGGTATTGTTCGTTGTTGCATCGAAACAGAGCTACTTTTTTGCCCACATCTTCTTGCATCAATCGGGCAGAACGCAGTACAGACAGCTCATACGGCTCCAAGGGTGTCGGGTCCTCATCCAACTTTACAGACAAGGGCGAGAGCGACAAAAGCTTGCCGAATTCCCCCTGTGTGTTCTCGATGCCGTCCTGTGCGTGCCCTCTCAGTTTTGCAATGACGGAATGCATCCCTTACGTCCTCCTTTCCAATTGGAGATCCATCGTGTATTGACCGCCCTGCCAACGCGCTTGGCAGTTGGTGACGATCCAATCTGTGATGGTTTTATTGTCCTTTTCCATAATCTTGATGAGCCAGCCCGCGCGAAGTCTCGCAGCATTTTCATCCTCGTGCTTGACCGAAATGGACCTTGTCTTGGGGATTTTGGACAACTCCGCAAGCTGCTTGGCTGCCAATCCAGCCACGCTTTTGTCCTCTCCTGCATCGATGACTTTTTGCATGCGTCCTATTTGTTTGACCAGGCTATCATTTGATTTCGTTGCACTGCTCACCACTCGATCATCCCGGTAACGCTCTGCTGTCACAACGGTGTAAACCTCCTCGATGCTCTCACCCGTCGAACTGCTTGAGAGCAAGCTCGCCTTGAACATCGGAATGATGCTGTTTTTCCCCTCGGGGAGTACCGTCAGCTTGTCTCGCTGGTATTGCACAAAATAGCGGATGCCTGTCTTTTCATACGCTTGCTCGGTTAGCGATGTAAAGAGTGATGTATACGATTGAGCCGGTATTCTTTCCTTGATCGTAAAACCGAACGCCGGGCAGCTAAAATGGATACCTGCCGACTTGATGATTCGTGCAAGCTCTGTCCCTGCATCTCCATCCAGCTTGAGTCTGGAGATTTCGTTTTTTTGCAAATACCAGCCAAGTTCGTATGCTATTGCGGATAAATCTCCTGTCCGATCATCCCGGTCAAAACGAACGAGCGGGCCATGAAAAAGCTGCTGGGATTCTTTTAACTCTGCACCTGCAAAGAGCATCAAAAAACCCGCCGATTGCAGCGGCGGGCCTTCTTTGATTCTCACATCACAGTTTTGAGCAATTTGTCCCCTGGCCGAGGACCAGGAAAGCTCGGTAACGGCTGGGGTCAGGTCATAGCGGGTCTGTTCTTTTCCGTAAATGACTTTCATTTCGTCTGCCCTCCGTTACATTCTATTTTCTCTTTCTAGCTTTTCGTGAATCTCTCTTTTCCTGTCTTCCAACCTTTTACTGTCTATCCGTGGGGCCGCTTGCTGCTTCTGCGTCTTCTTTGCTACCTTCCCGCTCGTATTCGGACGAGCTGGCTGCTGTCGCGTGATGACCGCCCCCGGGGATAGAAGCTGCGTCTGATTGCTCCACGTAATGAATTCATCTTTGACAAACAGCGGCAGCTCAATCGAGCCGTGAAAATCGACGTTTTTCCCATGAAATTTGCCGTCACATGGCCCGATGAGCACATTCCAAGCCAGATCAAGCTCGTCAATAGTCAAAAGTGCTTCTGAACCCGTTAAGCGATCCAATCCAGCAAGCCACTGTCTGGGCCCTTGATAACCCTGTACCTCGACATAGGGAGCCGTTCTGTCTCCGGGTAAGATGAAGTCAAAGGAGATAGACTTTGGGCGTCTGGAAGAGATGCGATTACCGGACAATAACGTAATCGATGTCGAGCTTTCGATGTCGTTGCCATAGCCGCGAAACTGGATTTCCGCAGGAGTTACCGGAAACGTCAGCCTGTATTTGCCTTGTAGACGGATCATGTCGTTACCCCTCCCCTCGTCTCTATTGCATCCAGCAGGGAGCGCTCGATGATGTCCTTGATTCTCTGCGCGACAGATGGATCACTGAGCATTTTTAACATGGTTGGGATATCTTGCAATACACCTTGTACGTGCAGTGGAATCGATACTTGCGGAATAGCAATGGAGACAGGCTGCGGATTTCCGGTTGAGTTGCTGATAGGTGAGTGATTCGGAACAGGAGGACCTGCTTGAATTGGTGGTTGCATAGTTGCAGACTGCGCAGGAGTCTTGTCCTGCCACCATGACTTGATCCCATCGTATAGGGCTCCACCCGCCATTGATCCACCCATGCCACCAATAAGTCCACCAACTATCCCCCCGATTGCTGTACCAATCCCAGGTAACACCGAACCAATAACTGCTCCAGTAGCCGCTCCCGCTGCTGCCCCTCCCCAGCCACCAAGTGCTTCTGCCCCTACTTGTGCTGCAGTATCCAGCTTGTTCGCTGAGCCTGCAATAGCTGTGACGCCTAATAAAGTTCCCAGAAGAGGAACCCTTCTGAGTCCTCCTTTCAGCAATTGTTTCCAGCCACCTTTGCTGGCAGCTTTACCAGCCTCAGCATGATTGCCGCCACTATCTGGTCCGGGCTGATTTCCTGCAGAAGAGGTAGTTGGCGCACTGTTTTGGTTTTGGTTTTGGTTTTTGTTTTTGCCGTCAATTTTCCCCGCTTGTCCTTGAGGACCGTCACTATTCGAAGCAGATTTTTCTCCTGTTGGAGGGCGGTGATCCGGAGAACTTTTTTTCTTTGATTTCTTTTTAGAAGAAGGGCTTTGTGTGCCATCGCAACAACAGCAGCAGTCTTTTCCACCAGTCGCTTCTTGAGGAAACTTTTCTTTGGTTGTCCGAAGATCTTTGATTTTTCTCAGTTGAGATATTATATGGTACAGAGCACTGCCAAGGATTAGTAATCCTCCGGTAAAAATCGCAGTACTTTTTATCGACTCGTCCAAAGAGTTAAACGAGCCCATTACTCCTTCAGCTGCTTTCGAAATCCCTGTATTTATCCCAGACATTTGTTCTGCGTACTGAGTCGCGATCTCGATGGCCTCGTTTCTCGCCATCGCTTGTGCCTGCCCAGGTTTAAAATAAACATCATTCTGTGCGGACAGTTGATGCGCATTCACCGCTTCATTCCCGACTTTATATGGGCTCTCTTTCCCCATTTCCGGCACAAAAGCCCCTGTAGTTATATCTTTTACTTCTCGCAGACCCTTCGCCACGTCAACTCCGGCATCGCCTGTCAAAGTATCGAATGCACTTTGTTGTAACGTCTTATCCTGGATGCTAGAAAAAGTCATCAGGAGTTTTCCAAGGGCGATATTTATTGTTTCTTTCTCCCCCGTTGCGAGACTTCGATTCAGCGTTGCTATATCTTGGGCAGCCTTGGCCTTTGCATCCTTCTTATTTTGAGCCTTGTAATGCTTCTCAAGGATTGCGGCGAGATCACCATTATCCGACATCTTCATCGCATTCTCATACAACGCACCATACGTTTTAAAATCATTCAAAAGGTTCCCGATTGAGACAAAGGTAGCGGACATTTTTTCAGGCGTATTCAGCAAATTGCCATTCTGAAGGTTGAAGTGAGCCATAGACTCCACAAATTTTCCAGTCGCGGCTCCCCCTCCCTTGTTGCTTAAATACTGAACGGCATTTGACTGCCTAACGGTACTTTCATCACCAGTAGAAATCTCAATGGAGCTCATCATTTTCATGATTTCATCTTCCGTAAACCTCGTCGTATTTTTCAGCATGCCTGCTTTTTCTGCGTACTTTAAACCATTGGATGCATGCACAAGTTCGGCTTTGGCGATGAGACTGTATGCTTGATCTTTCTTTATATCAGGGTTGAGCTCACGTATGGTTATGGAAGTCTCTTCTATCTTCAGGAGTTGCTCCTTACCTTTGCCACCAGCTTCAAAAAGTGTCTTTTCTCTTTCTGTCGCCTGAGCTTCTTGGGCAACCGAACTCAGCGTTGTTCCAACAGCCTTTTCGATCATGGGAGTTAGTGAGCCCAGGAGTCCTTTTGCGAAATCGTCATATTTACCTACTACTCCACTATAAGCATCAAACGTTTCCATCATTGTTCCTGCCATTGTTTCACCTCCTTGTCCTCCCAGATGTCTACACTCAGCAAAACCCGAAAAAAGCCGGGAGACCTACCCCCCAGCTCTTTCCTCGTCCTCCGCCTCAATCATCTGACAAGCAAAAATAAACAGCTTCTGCTTGTACAAATCGACTTCGTACTCGAGTAGATCCGACGGGCGGCCTCTGCCTTTTAAAAAGGCGCGGCAAATATGCCAGGCCTCGCCGTCAGATCGGATTAGTTTTTTGCTTCTTCAATAGCTTCTTCTTCCGTCTGGGTTGCATTGACTTCACGGACCGCATTGAGCAGCTTGGTGTATCCCTCTGGATTGTCGCGGAAAACTTTCTCGACGAGCTCGTACTTGGTGCCGACCTTGTACGCTTTCTTCAGCTCTTCCTGATTCCAAGGAAAATCGTGCTCGGTGGCTTTCACCAGACGTGCATCGTTGTACAGGAACCAATCCGTTTTCTCGCCTTTGTCAGCCATGCGTTCGCAATCGCGCAGCTCGGACAAATTCAGTTGGCGAACCTTCCATTCGTCACCGTCGATGGTTACGGTGATTTCTTTTCGCGATGCTTGTTCATTGGCTTTGGCCAAAAATTTCTCGAGTTTGTTTTTGTTCATATGCAAGCACTCTCCTATTCCGTGTAGGTTGGCAATTCATCCAGGTAGTCCGGCTTTTCGATGGACATCCCTTTCAGGTCGTAGGTCGCGTGATCGTTGCCGTCTGCTTTGGCTTCCCACAGCGTAATTTCGTCTGGGTTCAGCACGATATTGGAAATGCGGACGCGTTCGGAGTTGCCCGCTTCCTTGTCCAGTGTCTCGCCGATCAGGAATGGGAGGACTGGGGTCTTGCCTTGCGTCAATTGATCGACGCAGTAGTATTTCAACGCAGCGTTGGTTGCGGTAATTTTCAACGTCACTTCTACATGCCAGTCGTTGACGGTCTGGATTTTTCCTTTTTGCAGACGGTTCGTGTCACCGTACTCTACCTTGAGGACCATTTTGCCTTCCAGGGTACCGAAGATCGGGTCTCCGTTTTCATCGTAAATTTGGCAGTTCTTCAGTTTAATATCGCGTGCAATAGCCAATTACAGCACCTCCCAGTCAATGTCAAAGTATTCGATGGCATCAAGCGGCTTCGCAGACAAGAGGAAACCACGGCGATCCCCGATGCCGTTCTTTTGATCCGTAAATGTCCAGCCTGTATCAATCGCGCCCTGCTGCTCGCGGACGGTCAGGTACGCGTTGACAGCAGAAACAAACACCGCGCCGCCCAAATCGTTGTTGCCGAGCTTGCCTTTGTATTTCTTGCCGACTTGGCTGATGTCGTTGACGATCTGATCCAACGTCATGCTGACACGGATTTTTCCATAGTCCTCGCGCTCATGCGTGCCTAGCACCGCCAGCGTATTCACGGCGCTCTCGATGATGTACACATCTCCGTCGCGAGTTGCGATCAGCGTACCAGAGCCGAGTGCGCTCAAAATATCAGTGTGCCCCCAATCCTTGAGCGCTTTTTTCAATGGAACGACGACGGCCGTCAGCGATTCATGCGCAGGTGTCGCGGCAATCATACCCGCTACCCATGCGGCCCACACCAGGCTGCCGTATACTTTTCCGTTGTTGTGTTGACCAGCAATGGCACTATTCACGACAAAACGGGCATTTTGCGCCACAGAACGCTCGATGTGCTTCGCCATGTTCTCGTCATCCGCCACCTTGCCGCCGATCACCAGCGTGCTGAGCTTCTTATTTTGTGTGCGACGATCGCTCATGAATTGTTTCGCTGCCGCTTGTACAGCCGCATCATCAAAAGGTAGATACATCGTGTCAAAATCAGCACCGGAAACCGCCATGAACAGCTTAGTCGAGTCAGCTGGTGTCAGCGCTACTGTGCCACTTTTCGCTCCTGTCAGCGCTGTTTCTGGCACGATTGTAACGGCAGTCTCGCCCAGCTTTTTCACACGCACGTAGTTGGATTGGCTTGTTTTCGCTACCAGCTCATTCGCATCCGCAAACGAAAACTTCTCGGTTTGCAGAGGGCCTGTTACTTGGAGTTCTTTTTTGCCTGGCTCGGACGTTGAGGAAGTGATGGCAACCTTCAGCTCGTTACCCACCAAGCCTGGATACAGAGCCTCGACTCTGATCGCATCGGCTTGCTCATACGCTGCTTTTGTGGCTGTGCCATTCGTCATGCGGTATGCGAGAATCGTCGCGCCGCCTTCTGCTGCCAGCTCCACGGTATCGACCTTGCCAAATGTCTGAGCAAGTCGCTCCTCAAAGCTACCCAGCTTCACCAGCTCATCTGGCGCACCCCACTCTGCTTGATACGGCACCAGTACGACTCCGCTCTTCGGTACTACACGTTCTTTTGCTTTTGCGATCAATTCGACCGTTACACCCGGACGTTCACGTTGAATGGTCATGCTTACACCCCGCCTTTGTATTTGGTCAGTCGGCTCTTCACTTGTCCTTCTGCCAGTAGTTGATCATCTGCTTCAGAAAAAAGAGCACCTGCTACCTCGAACCGTTCGGCTCCAAGGTAAGCGGCGCTCTTGATCCACTCTTGTTTGGTTTGCACAAGCTCTGGGGCCTGTGCTTGTTGTTCTTTTCGTGCCACTATGATCGGACCCCCTCTACATCAAATTCGTTGATTTTGTCTGTGACTGCTCTCTGCACCGCCACGTTGTAGGTGAACTGAAACGCGATTTCCGTCCGGTCCTTTTTATCCCGCCAAATACGCAAGGTGGAGCTGTCGATCTCGATGGACAATCCAGACGTCTTGCCTTGATAGCTAAATTGATTTTGGCGAAGGAGCTCACGCAGCGGTTCTGCTGAAAGCGGCTGGTAGGCACCTTCTACCTTTGGATAGTGGAGGACAATGGCTGCTTCTGAGACCACCTGATAGGAAGTGAGGCTTCTTCCTTCTTCACGGACCCCTTGCGTCAACAGAAACGCGATTGGCGGTTGGAATCTCTGCGCCATCCAATCGTCCACGTTTACAACTGTAGCGAGCTTTGGATACGCTTCATTCACCAGTTCAATGAGAACGGCTAGCTCACGATCCATCCAGCTTCACCTCCCATACTTGCGGTATTCTCTTCTGTCTTCGTCACATGACTCTTCCCCCCACTATTTCACTTCATTTGGCAAGGCATTCACGGCAAATGCCCGCCGAGCAGGGAGCGAGTAGCCTATAGCTTTGAACTCGCCATCGTGTGGCGCCAATCGCCGTTTTCCCCGCTCGCCGAACATTTGAGTCGTCGGCGTACATAAAAAGCCACCCGACAGCTTCATCGGATGGCTCGTATCTCTCTTACTTGTTTCGCTTGACTCAAGTATAACCGAACTGGAGGAAAAACTGGGAAAATGACCCGATGTGTCAGGAAGTGTCAACCTTTGTCAGATTCAACATGCTTGTGAAAATGAAAAGAAGCTGTCTTTATCAGACAGCTTCTCGTTTAGTAAGCCGGGTTGTGTTTTCATTATCCAGTCTGCAGAGCCTGATCGCCATACATCGCCCATGCCATCTTCATCACGGCACTGCGCTTGATTTCATAATACCGCTGTCGGGACACGCCGATTTCTTTAGCAATCAGATTGTTCTTATCGCCATCCAGCAAAGCTTCGACTATCAAGCGTTCCTGCTCCCCCGGAATCGTCTCGACCGCTTGGTTGATCCGCTCGATTTTATCCTGCAGATTTTGCAGCCTCTTCCATTTCCGCTCCCGGCGTGCAACCTCTGCGTGCGTCTTATCTCCATTGCTGCCTTTTCCTTTCGGCATCCCTGCATCCAGTCCGTACTGTGCGACCATTCCTTCCCCTGCTTCACGCAAAAACCGCTGGATGCGCACGATCTCGATCTGCATATAATTGTAGTCGCGAATTTCTTCTTCGGCCTTTTGTAGAAAATCTACGATGGGTGCTTGCTCACTCAGCCGGACGAAGCCTTCTTTTCTAGCGAATGCTGTCTTTTTCTGCCCCTTTGCCTCTTGATCCCGCATGTACTTGTCCCACTCCGGGCAAGAATCGATTTTTCCTACGTGCTTATCATGAACCTGGCAATGTGATTTCTTTCCCCAGCACGTCGCCGGACACACCTCGCATACTGCTTCCATGAAAACATCTTTGCTGATCAAGGCACTATTCCCCCTCGGTCATATATATGAAGTCCAAATGATTGCTTAACGGTTTTCGTTGACTCTTGCGCCTTTTCTTAATCTTTGAGACAAACCGATCTGTCCGATAATGACTCCGATCAATAAAACAGCTGCTCCGATTAATGCTGCTTCTATCATTTCGTACGTATCTCCTTTGCATAGACATTTTCTTGTATAATGAAAGAGGGCAAAGAGGATACTCACCAGTTGTATTCTTTGCCCCAAGCCTTTAATGGGGATTCCGATCGTCAGTCGGAGTCTCCTTTTTTTGTTCCAGTTGCTCTTTCTTTTTCTCTTTGTTTGCCTTTAATTGCAGGTTGAACAGATTATTAATCCGAATCTGCAAATCTACCTGCTTAAACGTGACGATTAAAGCAAGGAAGCACACGACAACCGCGAGAACCTGAACGTAATCAATCGTCATCATAGCATCACTTCTCCACTGCGGATCGCTTCGAGCATCGCGGTTTTCATTTCTTGCATGCTCTCTTCGCGAGGTAGTTTGATAAAGGAAGCAAGGTACTCCATGTCGGGAAGCAGAAAGTCGAGGATCGTCAGTACAGCCCGATTATCCCCTGACTGTGCTTTTTGGAGGGTCAGGCTGAACGAGTCAGCTTCTCGGCCAATTGGCGCAAATATTTGTTTTTGCATTTACTCACTCCTTGTCTGGTCATATTCAGTTTTTTGGCTACCTGTTCTTCTGTCATTCCTTGAAGGACGACATGCTTGATAATGATTCGGGCTTTTTCTGGGAGTTGCATCAACACCTCCTGAACATACAGGTGCGACAGGTTGTCCTCGATCGCTTCCGTTCCCCGCATCCCCTCTTTGATCACCGTCTCCCTGTACAAACGCTTCTTGGCAGCGTACTGCAATCGCCAAGCAATCCTCTTGAGCACTTTTCTGCAATGCTCTTTCAACTGCTCATCTGTCACATGCTTCACCTTCTGTCTTTTTCATCCGGAAATAGGAACGTTCGTTCTCTTTGTAGTACAAGTATCTCATACTATGGTAATAAGTTCAAGTTCTTTCCACCAGATTTTTGGAGATAATTTTTTGGTCGATTCTCTGCATAAATTTCAAAGAAGGCATCAAAAAACACGATCTCAAGTGGAGATCGTGCCTGTGTAGAAGTATGAAATTATCCTTACACAACTGATGTCCCTACTCTTTAAAAGTACATAATCCTCATACTTTTTGAGTTTTATCTGCCCATCACGCAAGAAACATCTTAAATGAAGAAGGACCTTTTTTTATAAATAAAAAAGCAAGCCCCTCTCGCATTCACAACAGAAGAGCTTGCCTGCTTTTCTATCTTTCGCACTCATTTAATCCCATATATTCGGACGTTCAACACCCATCGTTCGCATATAATCTAACAGTTGACCGGTATGTACAGACTCATGATAGGCGATTCGCAGAAGCATGTCTCCAAGCGTGCGGACATAGCCTACATCGGATCGATCGATGCGGACACTCTCCAGATCGCTCTTGGACAACCCTCTGACGAAGCGGAGAAATTCTTCTCGATACGGCTTCGCAAAGGCCAAATCTTCTTCTACGGTCGAAAACTCTTTGGTTTCATACGGATTGGGGATAGTAGACAAAGCGGCGCTTCCCCGTTGGATCAAAATCTGGTGATACAAAAACTCACCCTCGATGACATGGCGAATCATTTCCCCGCACGTGAACGCTTTATCGTCAGGCTTCCAGTTCAGCATTTCTTTAGGAATTGCCTTCCAAACTTTGATGCTTCTACGTCTTACTTCCTCAAAGTTTAAGAGTAAGAGATCATTTTCGTTCATGCCATTCTCCCCTCTCCATAAGCTCGTCCTAGTTTTTTGGATAGAGATCACATGTCGCTACGTGATCATTGACCATGCCGACTGCTTGCATAAAGGCGTAGCAAATGGTTGAACCGACAAACGTAAAACCCCGCTTCTTCAAGTCCTTGCTCATCTTGTCGCTGATTTCGGTAGAAGCAGGCACATCCTTCATTTCCTGAAAATGATTATGAATCGGCTTCCCGCCTACAAACGACCAAATATAGCTGCTAAAGGACCCAAACTCCTCCACAACCCGCAAATACGCGTGGGCGTTCTTCACGACGCCGCGAATCTTCAGCCTGTTTCGAACGATGCCTTCATCTGTCAGCAATTGCTCGATCTTGGCTTCATCGTATTGAACGATTTTCTCCGCTTCAAAATTATCAAACGCTCTTCGATAATTTTCCCGCTTCTTCAAGATCGTGTACCAGCTCAGTCCGGCTTGAGCGCCTTCCAAATTCAAATATTCAAAGAGCAAACGATCTTCATAGACAGGAACTCCCCACTCGTGATCGTGATAATCCATATAGATAGGGTCTTGATTCACCCAGCCGCACCGATTCATGGAAAGAAACCTCCTTCATATAATACGAACATATATTCCTATATAAAGAATATACAATCATTGGCTATTCTGCAAGTTTTTCTTCACAAAAAAAGACCTCATCAATCTGAGGTCTCCCTGCAATCAAGCTGTTAAAATAATTGGCTTCCCCTTCGTTATAACGATGGTGTGCTCGTATTGAGCTACATAACTCTTATCAGGCGTAATGATCGCCCAACCGTCCCTGCCATCCTCCACATATTCCGTCCCCGTTGAAATAAATGTTTCAACCGCCAACACGAGACCTTCTGTGAGCAAGCGTCTATCCTTTTTGTCATAGTAATTCAAAATGTAAGCAGGCTCTTCATGCAAGCTTTTGCCGATGCCATGACCCGTAAGGTTTTTGACGACTGTAAAGCCTTTTTTCCTGGCCTCCTGGTGAACAACGCGACCAATCTGGCTTAGCTTCGATCCCGCCTTTACCGCATCCAATGCCTTATACAACGACTCCTCGGCGCATTGGCATAAGGATTGCTTTTCAGGCTCGCCTTCTCCTACCACGATAGAAGCACCTGTATCGGCAAAGTATCCATCCAGCTCTGCCGAGACATCAATATTGATGATATCGCCATTTTGCAGGACGGTATCATCAGGGATGCCATGCGCAACAATGTGATTGACGCTGATGCATGTATGCCCTGGAAAATCATAGGTGATATTCGGTGCAGACCGTGCTCCGTACTTTGCCAAGATCTCTCCGCCAATCTGGTCGAGTTCTTTTGTAGTCACACCTGCTCGCACGGCCCTAATCATCGTCTCTCTTGCCTCTGCCACAATATTACCGATCCGTTTCAAGCACAGCAAATCATGTTCATTTTGAATCGACATGTGTCTCCCTCCTGTCTACAAATATAATTATTTCCCATATTCATACTCACATTGGAACATTTTTCTTCGCCAATCGCAACCGAAGAAAAAACAAAGAACCCCAGAAGCATCCTCTGCGGCTCTTATCTTACGAAGCTATGCTGGATTCCATACATACATTCCTTGCGCTATTGTCGACTGCTTTTGAATAAACCCGATGGAGATTCGGTTAAATTCTTCCGGCTGATCGACATTGACGACATGACCGCAGTCAGCGACTAGACTCAACTGTGCAAATTGTCTTTTTTTCACACGCATCTGGACGAACGGCAAAAACATATGGTCTTCGTCACCCATAATGAACAAGGTAGGGATGGGAGGCTCTTTATCAAAGAGGGTTCCTAGGAATCGATTAATGCCTTTTGTCAGCTTGAACCATCTCTTGAATTCTTTTTGACAAAGCTTTTTGGCTTCGCGGATAAACAACGAGCGCGATTCTTTATGACGCTTGCTCGGCATAATCACCCATGCAAACAGTCGATACAGCCACATGTACGGGATGAAATGTTTGACCATATTCCCCAGTGTGATTAGCACCCGCGACCGCACGTTCATGTGCGTCACAGCTCCTGCCAAAACCATCGAGCGCATTCTCTCTGGGGCCTGCTCCGAAATAATCTGCACAATGATCGTCCCCAAGGAAATCCCCACAAAATGGGTGGAAGTGATTTTTACATGATCCAAAACCTCAATGATATCTCTGCTGACATCATCAAAGGTGTATGTTTTGAACAGCTTGCCTGAGATGTTTTTAGATTTTCCGTGACCACGCATATCTACTAGAAGAACATTGAAATTCTCTTTGTATGCCTTCAGTTGTTTATACCAAATCGATGAGCTGCCCCCTGCCCCATGGACAAAAGTCACCCATTCGCAATCTTCACCACGTATGTATGTCTTATAATGGATCACTAATATCCCCCCACCAGTATTATATAGGAGGGATGTCCCAGGTGAAAGGATTACCATAATATTGAAATTCAATCACCTGAGTCTCTCAACCAAAAACCAAACGAGATTGGAAATGAGTAACGACTGTCCGACACCAAAACTAAACCCTGTTAAAAATCGGAGCTTGTTATTGCTTGTCCGCCACTTCCATTGTTGGGTAAAGCCGTCAATGAGCATTGGCAGTAAAAGCAATCCAATCAAATAGTAAGAGGTCACGAGATGCATCCCTGCAAAAACTGGCGCGATCAAGTATCCAGCCAATGTCGAAACACATCTGGCACATAGCGGCATTTTTTTACCCGCTATATAGAAGGATCGATCTGCGCGCCGATGACATGGAATCCACTGCGTATTGATCTTCATTAGCCACCTCAATGTGAGCAATCTGGCTTGCAATCACAATCAGGTATACCGCAATCTGGAACAGGACAATCAGCTGGAATATAGTTGCAATCTAACGAACAACTCTTACGTTTCTTACGATAGAAGATGATCATGCAAATAAAAAGAAGAAGACCGATTCCGATCAAGACTACGCCCATTACATAATCACCTTGGTATAGAAATACGCCTCCCGCTATCCATGCGATCATGCAAACCGTTAATCCAAGAAAAAACAGATACATCCTCTCCCTTCTTTTCTTTCTACGTGAAAGAGTATCAGCCGTTTCACTTTGCATTACGTCCGAGTCCGGGGCTTAAATTGATTGGTTACGGCATCCAAATATTGATATCGCTCTGTGCGTGCGTATTTGAGCTGATAGACCGGGAACGGAACAGGAGACTTTTCCCTTCTACTTGTATTTCTGTCCTCCACTTGCACATATTCCAGCTCCACGTCATACAAGCTCATGAAGCTCTCCGCAGCTTCCCTAAGAGACACACACGAGCCCGGATCGGGAATTATTTTATTTTTACGTACATCATGCTTGTAAAAACCCGTTACTTGGCCCGTCCAAGGATTAACTTTCACGGAGTACATCCGATTTGTTAAAACGATACCATTTCGTCGCTCATAGAAGTAATACGTATTTCCCGTGCCACGTAAATAACATAATTCATAATAGTGCAACTCGGTAATTCCCTGCTCGATGTATGTTTCCAAATAGCGCGTGGCTATTCGCAGAGCATCGCGGTCCGACATCCGTGGCGTTATATACTCCATTTTTTGATTAAACGTAAAGGCAAGTAGCTCGTTGGTCTGGCGATTGAGAGTCACACATACAAAATCAGGATCGTAGACGGTTTCCGCGTCTTCTGCTTCTGGCAGCGACCAGAAGTAATGGATCGTAGAAGGCCAGTCCGGCTTTTTCGCAGCATCAATATGTTTGAAATAACCGCTCCTAGGATTATAAGTGACCCCATCCTCGTTCGGTGTCACAAGCGTTTCTCTTTTGATATCCGCTTCGATTACATCAATTTGAAAAGATTCCTTCACCCACAACTCAATCTCTTGCACGTTTGAAAAAATTAGAGATTTTCCTTGGGTTACTACTGGAATGACCTCTGAGTGTTTTTCATTAGGGTGTCTACCTCCTATCACGGTCTTGGTGATTTGCCCTGTCTCGGCATGAACAACCGCATAGGCCATCGGTGGCTCATCAGGGAGATACTGGAGTATCCCTTCTTCCTGTTCGTCGCAGGCGAGCATCAAATTTTCCTGATAGAGAGCAAAATATACTTGTTTCGCCTCCTCTTTCGTTATTACTTCTGGCTTGGAGGGCTTGTTTTTCGGATCAAAATCATGAAATCCTCGGTAGTAGATGTCAGTCAAGTTCCCCCACTCGTCTAACGTAATAAACAGATACACGCTGGCAAGCCGATTGTCGTGAAAACAATAACGATAAGAAAGTTTCCAATTCTTTTCCTCACGATACTCCGACAAGCTCGCCATACCATCTCTCACCATCCCACTCAGATGGTCGCCATACAGTGCTTCTGCAACTTCTATGATACGCTGCGTTGCTGTCTCGGCATCGATTGGCACTCCAGAAGCAACCGAATCTTGATGAATTTCATCCTCCAAACGAAACTCCGTTATATAACCCGTTTTTTTGTCGATTTCCAGCTTTGTACGCTCATGACCTAATTTTATCTCCCAAGTTCTCCAGTTATCGCACGTTTTGATTCGCTGCTGAGACAATTCACGCATACCGGGAAACATAGCAAACCATTTCTCCATCGTCAGGCGAACCGCTTCTGTCGGATATGTCACCATCTCTTTTCCTCCCGAACGAAAAAACCGTCAATGCAGACACTGACGACTTTCTCTGTTTGAATGCTATATCTTAATCATCATCACCATCATCCAGTTCATCGTCGTCGGTATCGATGGTGCTCGTGTCATCACTTGAAGAGGTATCCGCCGGAGCACTACCATTTTTATCGGCTGGTGTCGGATCATCATCGGTAGAGCTATTATCAATGGTGGTCGTCGAAAGCACTTTTCCGGTAATGGCATGTATCCGTACATCTACCGTTTTGGAGTCTTTTTTCGTGATTACCCGATAGACTGCTCCACTCTTTGTCTCGATTAGATCAACATCATCGATCTTGCCGCCACTTGTTCTTTCCGTCGCAATCTGTTTCGCTTGCTGTTCGGTAATTTTGGTCTGTGGCTGCGCTGGTGGGTTCGCGCTTTGATTCGGTTTCGGCTGCTGTTTTTGGGTTTGGGTTGTAGCTGGCTGTTGTTTAGCTGACGCAACAGTCCCTACCGTCCCCGTCCCTGCTGGCTTGGTCGCGCTGCCTGAAGCATCCTTCCCGCCGTTATTCGGTTGCGGCGCTGTGCTAGCTGTCGGATTTGAACCCGGCTGCGTTGGTTTCGTCGCCGTTTCGTTTGCCTTCGGCTGCGCAGTGGCTGCGACCAAGGAGAGCTCCTTCAAATCAATAATTTCGCCCGTATATGCATTTACCATCACACTATATGTTCCGCGCTCATTAAGGAGTTGGAGATTGTAAATACTGTTTTCCCCTACATCCGTCATGGAGATCGATTCAATCTTTCCCGGGTAGCGGGTCGTCACGATCTGTTTGACTTCCTCCTCTGACAAGGACTGCAAATCCATACTCGCGAAGATCCGTTGCATGCCAAATGCCGTAGTGACCAACAGAAAACTCGCCAGCAGCCCTATTTTCCATTTTTTATTCATACGTACCTCCTGCTATTTCTTAGCCTGCCCCGGCAGAAAAACGGTCACGAGCGTCCATTTCCCTTCTTCACTATCGAGTGCAATATCGCCTTGATGGGCATCGACGATCTGTTTGGCAATGGAAAGACCGAGTCCTACGCCCCCTGTTTCGCGGCTGCGGGCTTTGTCTACACGG
This sequence comes from Brevibacillus porteri, assembly GCF_003013475.1. Taxonomy (GTDB): domain Bacteria; phylum Bacillota; class Bacilli; order Brevibacillales; family Brevibacillaceae; genus Brevibacillus; species Brevibacillus porteri. The sequence continues at coordinate 32,307 of NZ_PXZO01000031.1, read as the reverse complement.
AAGAAACGATCAAAAACGTGCTGCAAATCTTCCTCGGGAATCCCCATTCCGTAATCCTTCACTGAGAAAAATGGACGATCTCCTTGAATCCCTACATCCACTTCCATTTCATTCGAGCTGTATTTCATCGCATTGTCGAGTAAAACGACGAGCACTTGTTTTAGTTTTTGTTCATCGGCCATTACAGGAACCGATTCATGGTTTGCGCTCAGTTGAAAGGACCTGCCATACGCATTGGTCAATTGTGCAATGGTCGTTTGGCACATTGGGATCAAGTCGATTTCTTTGACATCCAGATTCCATTCGGCGCTATTGTTGGCGAGAAGAAGCATTTGATTGGTCATATCCTTCATGCGCACGGCTTCCGAATAGATCGCTTCCACCGACTCTGCCAGAACCTCCGGCTTTTTCGTTCCCCAACGCTTCAATAGCTTCGCATAGCTTTCTACTACAGTCAGCGGCGTTTTCAATTCATGGGAAGCATCTGAGACGAACTGCTGCTGCTTCTCGAAGTTTTGCTGTAATAAATCCATCATCTTGTTAAAGGTACTTCCTAACGCGTGCAATTCATCTTTGGATGTGTGCTCAAGCGGTATTTTCTTAAAAATACTGCGCGCTTGAATGTCTTCCATCGTTTGAATCATCGAGTTGACTGGTCGCAAAATCAGATTGCTCAGCATGCGTCCGGCAAAAAAAGCAGGAATCAGCACGAACAACGAAGCAAATAGCAGAACGTTTTGCAGCAGGCTCAAATTTTCTTGCAAACCCGCAATACTTTCAATGACTTCTAACGTGACAATTTTTCCATTCGTCCAAATGATCGGGACCTTGACGTACGCGTATTTCGCTCCGTTGACATCGAAGACACCGTCACTCGCTTTTCTATCAAAGATGGGCTGCGGTGCCGGGATTGGCTGCGTGCTGTCTACTTCCTGCGTGACGATGGCCCGCGATTGCTGGTCGATAATCCGGATCATCCCGTTCGACGGCAAATACGGCTGCAGCAGCGTGGCAGGGTCGAAACTTTCTACACCGATCTGATTGAGTCCACTCTGGATATGCAGAACTTCTCGCTGCAAACGGTCCAGCTCTCCGTCTGTTGTCACTTTATAGAACATGAAGTAAATGAAGCTGTTGACCATGAGCAACAGGAGCAAGAGTGCGACCGTGGAGAACAAATGAATTTTATTTTTGATTTTCATCATCTACCCCTTCAGCATATAACCAACGCCTCGTACTGTATGCAAAAGCGGGGTTTCATACCCTTGGTCCACCTTTTTACGCAAGTAGCGGATATACACGTCAACGACATTTGTGTCTCCGAAATAATCAAATCCCCATACGTGTGTTAGAATCTGTTCACGATTCAGAACTTGGTTTTTATTCTGCATCAGATAAAGCAACAAATCGAATTCACGCGGCGTCAGCTCGATCTGACTGGAACCTCTCGTCACTTCCCGGGATTTTTCATCCAGGCTTAAATCCGCTACTTCTACTTTGGAGCTGGCTTCTACTTTCCTCGTCATTTGGGACAAGCGGAGGCAGGAACGGATGCGAGCCAGCAGCTCTTCGATTTCAAAAGGTTTCGTGATGTAGTCGTTCGCGCCTTGATCGAGTCCATTTACTTTGTCCACGACAGCATTTCGGGCCGTCAACAAAATGACTGGCGTCGCGGAGTCCTTTACCCGAATCCGACGAAGCACTTCTATACCTGACAAACCTGGCAGCAGTACATCGAGCAAAATCAAGTTCCATTCGCCTTGATTGTATTGTTCCAGCGCCTCGAGCCCTGTTTTGGCGATCTCGCTTTCATATCCTTCGTATTCCAGCTCTAATTGAATCACACGAGCAATTTTCTCTTCATCTTCCACAATTAATATTCGCTCCGACATGTAATCCTCCTAAGCCTTGCATCCATTATCCAATTGAGTTTAGCAAATATTGGCTGTGGATCAAAGAGCAATCCGTACGAAAGATATAATTTTTTACTTATATCGATAACCCCACCCACTGCCAGTACGCGTAATAAAAGACGACCATCAGGATCGCGTGGGCCGCACCTGCGTACAAGCTCAATCGCAGCAAATCCTTAGGCAAAAAGGTCTCCTTGCCGCTTTCCTGGAACATGAGCAATGCTTTGGAGCTTACAGGGAAGGTCAGGCAGTAGTTCATGCCGACGATTCCTACGAACAACACGGTCACTTCATTTAAATCGAGGCTACTCGCAAAGTAGAGAAGCGGCGGAACAAGAATGACGGCTCTCGTTGTATGCGATGTAATGTACAGATGGGAGGTCAGTGTCAGCAAAGTAATGACCACAATGATCAACAGCGACGATTCCCCTTCCAGCTGCTCGGTAATCGTGAACAGCTTCTTCATGATCCACTCTGCCGCGCCGCTCTCCAATAACGACTTTCCGAGTGCAATGGCTGCCCCTACAAACAGAATCAGGTTCCATGAGACAGACTGAACGCCATCCTTCCACTTCATGACGCCCACATTGGGGAGTGTCAATAGAAAGGCGCCGACGACTGTCGTGGTAGCAATCTCTATTCCATGAAAACGCTCTGTCAGCCAGAAAATGACCATCGCCCCAATCACAGCAACCGTATATTTTTCATTGCGGGACAAGGTGAGGGAAAGCTTTTTGCTCGCGAGTGGGCGCTGCATCTCTTCTTTGGTGAGAAATAGAGCCAGAACAATCCGGCAAGTAACGATGCTGGCCACTACCCCGAACGGCAGTCCCCACAGCAGCCACTCCGCGAAGCTAATCCCTTCCCCATTGAACTCCTTCAGCATATCGAGTGCGATAAAATGGGAGCCCGCTCCGATCATAGTGGAGCTCGTCGATACTAAAATAATCGTCGGAATCAGGATCGCCATGGCTTTCGTGATTTGCTTGTTCCCGATTTCTGAGGTCAGCGAGTGGAAAACAGGCAGTAGCACCGCTGCGCGTCCAGAAGTAGATGGGATAAAGAAAGCGAGAAATTGAACGACGATCGTCAAGAGCCAAAACAAGCTTTTGACGTTCTTTGCCTTGCTCACGACGAGATCTGTGAGTTTGCCTGCCAAGCCTGTCACTTGAAGAGCACCGCCGAGAATGAACGAGCCAATCATTAACCAAATGACATCGGAGGCGAGCGAGTCGAACAAGATTTCCTGGTCAGCCGTTCCTGTCACGACGAGGAGTAATACGGAGCCTATCGCTACATAGGCAGAGTTCAGCGAGGTTGTCGTCCACAGGATCACAGCGACACAGAAACAGAACAAGCTCCATTTGGCTTCAAATGTCAGGGAAGACGGCAGCATAAGCAGTAATTCAACAAACATAATTAGGACAATTGGAAGGACCCAGGCAGGTCTTTCCTTTGCAACAGTCTGTGCAATCACGATACTTGCTCCTTCGCCATTAAACGATTTGCGAGCTGCAGGCCCACCATGATGGTTCTCATGGAGCTTTCCGAGCAATCAGTCAGCCATTTCTGCGCATGCATGAACGCTTCCTCCAGCGTAGACGGCATCGGCAAAATACTCGTGTACGCATCAATTCCGTGCTCATAATTGAGTCGGGCACCTTTGCCAACAGTCCCAACTAAAGCCACTACCGGCAGGGCATGCTTTTTCGCTCGCTTTGCCACTTCCACGGGAATTTTTCCTCGCGGTGTTTGAAAATCAATGCTGCCTTCCGCCGTAAATACAAGGTCTGTCTCTTGAAGCATCCGATCCAAATCAATGTACTTCATGATGATATCGTAGCGTGGATACAGATTCGCACCCGTCAGCGCATGCAGTCCGGCACCCAAGCCACCCGATGCACCACTGCCCGGCATCTCTCTGACGTCGATACCGAAGTCTCGCTCGATGATAGCCGCGAATTGTTCAAGTGCTTCTTCCAGCTCAACCACTTGCTCCGGTGTTGCTCCCTTTTGCGGGCCAAACACGCGAGCGACTCCGTTTTCCCCACACAGCTTGTTAAACCAATTGCAAGCCACATCGATTTGCACCTGCTTGAGTCTTTTGTCCATGCCGGAAACATCGATTTTCGTTACTTTTGCCAGCGAGATTCCGCCTTCAATACGGATTTCTTGACCACTTGCATCCAAAAATTTCGCGCCAAGTGCTTGCGCCATGCCTGCCCCGCCATCGGAAGTACCAGAATCGCCGCAGCCTAGCAAAATACGATCTGCCCCCATGTCCAGCGCCGCTTTGATCAATTCACCGACGCCATGTGTCGTCGTTTTGCGCGGATCACGCAAGCTTCTTGGAACCAGTCGCAGTCCCGCTGCTGCCGCCATCTCAATCACAGCCGTTTGACCTGTCGTCTTTGATCCGAATATCCCGAAATGGGAAGAAACCTTTTCTCCTACGGGGCCAGTTACTTCCTTATCGATAATCGAGCCATTCGAAATTTTCACAATCGCTTTTGTAAAGCCTTCTCCTCCGTCCACCATCGGCAGTGTCTGTACTTGGGAGAGCGGGAGTACGCGCAGAATTCCTTCTTTCATGCACTCCGCTGCTTGCTCGGCATCTAAACTTTCCTTAAAGCCCGAAGGCACAACGAGTATACGCATAAAAACAACATCCCTTCTCTTTATTTGAATTTGCTTTCGCATTGGTCTCACTTAAGTAAGACCAATACTAAGCTTCAAAAAAGAGAAGGGAATAATAGGAAGATGTGAAAATGATGAGAGAAAAGCAAGAAGAACGTTACGATTCTAAGCGTTTCGTTTTCTGCGCAGTTGATAATAGGTCACAGCCAGGGCAAGCGCCAAAACCGTCCCCTTAATAATATCGTAAGCGTAATACGGCAGATTGAGCATCGTCATGCCGTTGAGCAGCACCCCGATCAGGATGGCTCCCACAAATGTACCGAATACGTTTGGCTTTCCTGCACCGAATACGGAGAATCCTACGAAAGCAGCCGCTACTGCATCCATCAGCATAGAGCCGCCACTACTCACCTGCCCGGTACCGATCCGCGCTGCCAAGAGCATCCCACCCAAGCCTGCAAAAAGAGCGGAGAGCACATAAGCCAAGGTACGATAGCGATTCACAGGAATCCCCGACAGACGAGCTGCTTCCAAATTGCCGCCTGTCATGTACAGCATCCGGCCCTGTCTCGTATAGGTCAAGTACACATGCGTAATCGCGACAAGTAAAAAGGTCAGGATAACGGGAATCGGTACGGAGAGAATTTCTCCTTGGCCCAGCCAGAGGAACCATTCCTGGAATTTTCCCGGAGCCTGTGAGCCGTCCTGCATCGGCATGTTTGCGTAGATCGAGTAGCCTTGGGAATACGTCATATGAATACCGTTGACGATGTAGAGCATCGCCAGCGTAGCCAGCAAATCAGGAATGCGGATTTTCACGACCAGGAAGGCGTTGACCAGCCCGACGAGCAAGCTGAGTACAATCGGAACCACCAGTGTCGTAAAGACTCCTTGTTCGTACCAAACCATCATCGAAGCAGAAACGACTGTGGTCAATGAAACCGTCGATCCTACAGACAAGTCAAAGCCTCCGACAATCAGCGAGAACGTAACGCCAATCGCGACAAATGTCACAATCGAGATGGAGCGAAGAATGTCCGTCAAGTTGTCGTACGTGAAGAAATACGGGTTGGTCAAACTGAATAACAACATGACAATGACAATGACGGCAACCGTTCCGTATTTATAAACAAAATCAAAAAAGCTAAACTTTTTATCTGCCACGTTATTCACCTCCGCTTGCGTAGTACATAATCAGCTCTTGTGTTGCTTCCTCGCGACTCAATTCCTTCACAATTTTGCCCTCGAACATGACGAGAATCCGGTCTGCGATCCCGATGACTTCTTGAAACTCACAGGAGAAATACAGGACGCCCTTTTTCTGCTCAGCGAGATTTCCGATCAGACGGTAAATATCGCTTTTCGCGCCGATATCCACCCCTTTTGTCGGCTCGTCAAACATAAAGAGGTGAGCGTTTGTATCCAGCCATTTGCCGATAGCGACTTTTTGCTGGTTTCCGCCGCTGAGAAAACCGACCAGCTGCTTGATATCGGCTGTTTTTACACCAAGGCGCTGCACCAGCTCTCTTGCGTTAGCCGCTTCCGTCCCTCTTTTGATAAAACCGAGCCAGGACTTCTTTTTCAACGAGGCGACAGACAGGTTGTTCTGTACCGACTCCTCTACGAAAATTCCTTCTTTGCGCCTTTCCTCCGGGACGAGTACGATCCCTGCATCGACTGCATCTTTTGGCGAGCGCAGTTGGATACGTGTTCCATGCAATCGAATGGCACCGGCCTTTGCCCCATCCGCACCGAAGAGCAATCGGGCGAGCTCAGTCTTCCCTGCCCCAACCAGACCGACGACACCCACGATCTCTCCCTCGTGAACTTGCAGGTCGACTCCGCGTACTTTGCCACCAGCCACACCTGCCGCCTCAAAAATCGTTTCGCCAATCGGCACTTCCATCTTCGGGAACTCCTCGTCAAAGCTTTTGCCCAGCATGTTCGCGATCACTTCGTCCATATTGGTCTTTGCCGTGTCTGTGGTCACGACATGCTGTCCATCGCGCATGATGGTGATCCGATCACAGATTTCAAAGATTTCTGGCAACCTGTGGGAGATATAAATGATCCCGACTCCAGCCTTTTTCAACTGCGCAATGATTTGAAACAACCGTTCGCTCTCCTTCGTGCTCAACGGCGCTGTCGGTTCATCGAAAATGACGTACTTCGCCTTTTGAACGGTAGCCCGTGCAATCAAAATCAATTGCTTTTCCGACAGCGTACATTCTTCGACGAGCATCCTCACCGGAATAGAGAAGCCGAAGTTTTTTAAAATCTGCTCCGATTCGTTGTACAAGCTCTGCCAGTTGATTAGTCCCTTGGTTTTCGCCTGGACGAGCTGGCCCGCCAATATGTTTTCGGCAACGCTCAAATACGGGATCAAGGCGGTGTCCACTTCCTGATATACACATTGAATGCCCTGTGCTTTGGCGTCCTGCGGAGATTGAATCGACACGGCCTGTCCATCGATGGTGATCGTACCTCCATCTGCCTGATACGCTCCCGTGAGAATTTTCATCAGGGTACTCTTTCCCGCACCATTAGCACCGAGAAGTGCATGAACCTCTCCAGCGCGCACCTCAAAATCGACGGATCGCAAGGCAGGAACCCCAGAAAACTGCTTCGCCATCCCTTTCATCTGCAATGTGGACATTTTTCACACCTCCTGTTTACCTGCGTGTTCCAACCTCTATAAGGAAAAATCCCGTTGACGGATACAGATCAACGGGAAAAGCCAATTTGGTTCTTACTTGCCCCACTCTTGTACGTATTGGGACAGGTCGCCCATCGTTACTTTCTTATCCTTCGGCAGGTCTTCCTGTTTCACCAGCACTGGATTCAGCTTCACGTTGTCTGGCACTTGCTCGCCTTTGATTTTTTGGAACACGGTTTGGGCATGGATGCGCCCGATATTGGATGGGTCTACCGCTGCCGTCGCTGTCCACGGAGAGTTTTCCGCCTGGATCATTTGCAGATCCTCATCGCTCAAATCGATGGAGTATACTTTGATTTCCGTACGGCCTGCTTGCTGGATGGCACGTGTCGCCCCTTTGGCAAATTCATCCCATGCCGCCCATACTGCTGTGATGTCGCCTTTGTTGGGATACTTTTTCAAGATCGCTTCCATCTGCGTTTGTGTATCGAGTGCCGTATTATTGGTAGCAGAACCGAATGCAGCAATCTCTTTGATGTCCGGGTATTTCTTCTGGAAAGCTTCATACGTCACTTGGCGTTTTTCCATAGGCGCAAAGCCAGCTACCCAAATTTTTACGATGCTGCCTTTGCCATTTGTATCTGCAGCCAGCTTCTCCAGGCTCAGCTCTGCCAACTTGTTGTCATCCTGCGCCACAACTGGCACACCCGGAATGTTGATGTCTGTATCAAACAGGACAACCGGGATTTTTTTATCCACGGCCTTTTGCGTACCCTGCTGCAACGCTTCTGCCGTACCATGGTCGATCAGAATGCCATCAAACTTTTGGTTCACAGCCGCATCGAGGTTGGACGCCATTTTTGCCAGATCGGTATCTGCGTTGAATACGGTCAACTCACCGCCGTTTTTCTCCACCTCTGTCTTCACGCCATTGATGTATTGTGCGGAGAATGTCCCTACGTTTTGACGCATGATCAATGCGATTCTCTTTGCCTTCTCTCCCGAAGCACCGCCGCTTGTGCTGCCGGTTCCCGTTGTTGCCCCGCTGCCGCATGCCGTCACAAGAACAGATGCTGCCAAAACAAGTGATGTGATCAGACCGAGTTTCTTTTTCATTGAGATGCTCCCCCTTTTTCTTTTTAAAACAGATAACAAGATTAAAAATTTTGTTTCCCCTCAATCGGTTGGGGTAGCCCTGGCACATGTCTTCCAGTCGCCTGTATCCTCTCTGCGTTCGGGCGGTCTCCTTCCAGACATGTGCCAGTGCTAACGAAAAGCTGGTGTGTAGTAGGAGCCTTTACAACGTTTTGTTAGTGATTCACCGAAGCTTCTTTTGATTTCACTTTCAAGAAGGAAACAAAAGAAGCTTCCCCACGTTAGCTACGCAAAAAATCCTCTTTCACAGAGAAAGAGGACAAAAATCGACAAGATTCTCGCCTCTTATCTGTCAGGTATTCTACCTGTTGGAGTTAGCACCTTGGCTCGAAAGAACACAATCTCTCGTGCTAGGTTGCCGGGCTTCATAGGGCCATTCCCTCAGCCTTCTCTTGATAAGAGTAGTTTCTATTTTCAAAACGTTTGTATAAGTATATACAGAATATAATCTGGCAATTACCTATCTGTCAACTAGGTTTACCGAAAGAATTTTCTTGATAAATATTCCAGTTTCTTCTGTAACAACAAGAGGGATTTTGTTGTGTCTTGTCGAATTATCGTAGATTGATACAAGCCTAGCAAATATTTGCGATGGGGATGCTACATGAGTCTATTAAAAGAAGTTATTCTTCAATGGTTTTTCGCCATTATCCCGTTTGTGTTTTTCAACATCTATTACCGTGACAAAATGAGGAACTACAGCCGTTCCTTTATTGTCATCACCAGCTCAGCCTGCATGTTTCTCGCGATGACCTTCGCCCCGAGCGTCACCAATGGCATGGTTTTTGATATCCGACATGTCATCATATTTTTCGGACTAGTTTATGGCGGAATCGAGATTGCCTTACTCCTTCTGATTGAAGCCTTGGTTTATCGGTACTACCTTGATGGCGAAGGAACATGGGTTGCCTTGCTGATCCTTACAGTCAATTTTGTCTTGTCACTCTTTTTGTATCGACACTACAAAGCCAGTTATCGGAAAACACTGTATCTTTTTATGACGAGTGCGATTTTTTCTACGGTTGCTTTAGGGACTACTTATTACTTTTTTCCCACGTATGTAACTCAACACCTCGTTTTCTACACTATAGTGATTCCTATTCAGAACTTTTTCGGCCTCTGGTTGTTAATGTCGCTTTTCAGCAAATGCGTTTCGGATAAGGAGCTGTTTATTCGCCACGCGCAAAACGAAAAAATCCAGACGATGAGCCATGTTGCTGCATCGCTCGCACACGAGGTTCGCAATCCGCTGACAGCTGTCAAAGGCTTTTTGAAATTAATACAGGAATCCCCGGAAAATTTGGTGAAAATCGATCAATACATTCGCATCAGTCTCGATGAAGTCCAACGCACAGAAGCCATTTTGACCGAGTACCTTGCGATTTCCAAGCCGCTCAAGGAACGACATGAGATCATTAATGTGAGCGAGCATCTGCATGCCATCCGCGAGGTGATGCTCCCCTTTGCCAATATGCATAACGTGGAGCTTACGCTACAAGACTTTGAGAGACCTGTGACGATCAAGGCTAATCCAGACGAGTTCAAGCAGGTGTTAGTGAATTTCATCAAAAATGCTATCGAGGCGTGCTCGGATATTTCGGACGGAAAAGTCTCCCTGGACTTGCTCATCGAGCGAAACAAAGCCCTGTTGGTCATCAAGGATAACGGCGTCGGCATGGATGCAGGACAGATTAGCCGTCTCGGAACGATTTACTTTTCTACGAAAACAACCGGGACTGGTCTTGGATTGACGTATTCCTATCATGTCATTCATGCGATTGGTGGAACGGTCAATGTATCAAGCAAACCACGAGTAGGAACCAAGTTCACCATTATGCTCCCGTATAAGGCACAGTAACTTTTTGCAATTTTGCAGAGGGACTGTGCCTTTTTCCATTGGAACACTAATGATGCAGCGGGGGTACTTGTGGTTCTTTATTATTTTTCAAGGACAACTGCAATTCATTTTGGCGATTGATCGTTGCAAGAAAGACTTGTTCGGACGCGATCCCCTTTTTCTTCAATTCGTGCACAAGCCATTGCTCATCCCGATTCCGGTATGACAGCACATCCGGATAAATCTTGCCTTCCACAATGACAGGCAACGACATTCCCGAAGAGGAGGTCTGGATATTTACATCCTGTTTCGTTACGACCTGCTGCTCTACTTTTTTGAGCACAGTCAACCGACCGTTTGCCTCGATAATAGCCAAATCAATCTCTGCCAGGTCAAAAATGTCTTTTTCACGAAGCATATGGAGGACATTATCGAGCGAGTAGCGGATTTTCTTCAAGTTTTTGACGTGAAAAGTCCCGTTGTAGAAAATGACGGTCGGTTCAAATGTAACCATTCTAGCAAACCAGCGAAAGACAATGGACAACTGCGATACAACCCGTTGCAAGATACCCAACGTCAAAATCGCCAATGCGATCGATATGTGACGGACATCCGGCTCTGCAATGTCAGCCCCTGCCACTGATCCCAAAGTAATAATGATGATGAAGTCAAAAACTGGCAGCTCCCCAATCGAACGCTTGCCCATGAACAAGGTGACCAGCAGTAATAAAGGAATAATCGTACATACGCGCCCGATGACGAGCATGCTTTCTCCGAATCCTTCCACGTTTGTCCCTCCCCTCACGCTTTACTATGCAATTTCTGGGAAGCCATTATGCAAAACAAAACACCAGGAGTCTCCCCCTGGTGTCTCTCTTTATTCGTTTGGCAGCCATTCTCCCGTAATGGCATCCACATCGCCATTGCTTTTCAGTATTTCTGCCGAATAGACCAAGACTGGTTGCTCTTGAATCCTATTGTAATTGTTATCTAGCGGAAAGACATAGCGAGGACTGAGCGGATGATGTTGGAGATAAACCTGCGCCGCCTCTTCTGGTGAAATCACTTTGGCTACATCTGCGAAGCTCTCCTGCTCATGCGGGAATGTCAATTTCACCCCGATAATTTCTCCTGTCTGCCCGTCGATCGTGACCTTATAATACTGATCCGGCACCATTACGCCGTTTATTTCTCGGACAAATTTCAATTCAACCTGTCTGCCCATCACATACACTTGCTCCTGCATACGAACCGTCTTCACCCGTGAATCCAAATACGGCTCTAAAAACAAGATCGCTCTCTCCTGCAATTCTGCGATGGTAAGTGTCGGATCACCTTCTCGTAGCTCAGGATAAGAGATCTTGAACGCTGCTGCCCGATTGTTGACGGTAGTCACCTGCATGAATCGCTCTCCTTTTTTGGCCTGGTATTCTCGTTCGTTGTCTCCCATCATATATTCGGGCACATTACTCGCCGTAAATGTGAAGCCCTCCACCTTCTGACCGAAAAACTCTATGGCTGCCGCAGCCTCTTTTGCCGATGCAACCATTGTCTTCTTGCCTCCTGGATTGACGGCAATGCTGTCGCCAAACGACTCCCCACGCCACAAGATCGTTTTCACTTCCTTGCCAGTACGAGCATCGAGATACCTGGAGAAGTTTTCGCTGTAGCGAAGAACGTAGTCCACGCCCTTCTTCCCAACTCTCTCATACGTCAGCTGCATGACTTCTGCAAGTCCGCTCTCTGTTTTCTTCGGAGAAGGCCTCTCAGCTATTGGAGGAAACTGCCCAGCGTCCAGATTCATTCCGGTTGAATCCCCTGAATTGATATAACGAATATGCCCGACATCGCTCATACCAATCACATAGTTATCTCCTTCTACCTGCACGTCATTCACGTAGCGTTGCAAGCGGACGGCTTCATGCGAAACGGTATCTGCTCCCTCTTGCCCATCTATTTGTTCGATCCGATACTGTTCCAGATTTTTGCCCAGAAACGGTTCCATAAATGCCTTCGCCTGTCGCTCTATTCTCTCCTTGGAAGGCGCTCCTTCGACATTCTCTTGCCCTGGAATCTTTTCCAGATCGAATCCGAGCAAGAGCCCGCTTTTGGCGTCCAGCTTCGCTCTGGCATATAGCGACACTTCTGTTCGTTCATTGTTGCTAAACGTGCGAAAATCTATGTCGTACACCTCGCGAGGAGCTTTCGTTACGTAGACCCTCTTTTCCGCTTCCCGAAAAGGAGGATATTTCTCGTACAGCTTTTCCAGCGTTCTGATCGCCGCTTGGCTTAGCTCGCTTTCTGTTATTTCTGTCGAGGAGAAGGAGCGGGGAACCAAATGCGCTTTTGATTCAACCCGAGATTGCGTGAACATCTCCGGGGTTACACCCATCATCCATACTGCTGCGGCCACCGTAGCAACGGAAACTGTCCATGTCGCCAGCTTGAGGACGACTCCTTTCGAGCGATTCGTTTTGGTGCGCGCCCGTTGCACCAGCTTTGCTTCCAGCGCTTCGACGAATTCGCTCCTTGGCTCCGCATCCTTTGACTGAGGAAGAGCCGCGAAGAATTGCTCGTCATTTGGAGTATTCATTGGCCAACCCTCCTATCCAGTCGACATGCAAAACTTTTTTGAGTTCTTTTGTTGCCCGGTGAAAATCTACGCGGACCTTGGCTTCGCTTGTTCCGAGGATTTCAGCCGTTTCCCGAATGCTGTAGGCCTTGATACCACGCAAAATCAGTACATTCCGATGATGCGGCTTCATTTTTTGCATCGCCTGCTCAATTTCCAGCTGTTCTTCCTTGGAAGCCAGCTCCGCTTCCGGCCTTCCCAGAAGAGAAGGCAGCCCTTTTAACAATTCCATGCCAAAAAGCGTTTGCACCCGCCTCTTCCGGTAATCATCGATGGCGACATGCTTGGCAATATGCAAAATCCATGTCTTCACACTGGAACGCTCTTCATATCTGGCCAAAGCGTCCAAAACCCGGATAAATACTTCCTGCGTTAAATCCTCCGCATGCTCACGCTTCCCCGTAAAGTAGTAGAGATATTGATAGACATCACGGTAATGCTCGCGATAGATCGCTTTAATCCGCGCTTCGTAATCGGCTGTGTCCTGCACTGGATTTCCTCTCCCTGCTCCCTACTTGATAAATTGACCGGTAACCGCGTCAATCTTTCCGTTTCTTTCTTTCGGCTCATAAACAAGGACAGGTGTTCCCTGGTACCGTCCGTTAAGGGAAGGAAACACGTAGTGAAGTGTAAGCGGGTTAGCTTTCAACAATGCTTGTACGGCTTGCTCGGGCCCTACGACATTTGAGGCATCATCATAGGATAATTTACCAGTAGTTACTGGTAAACTGGCGGATACAATGTCTCCCGTATGCATGTCAACTATTACGGAATAGCCCTGTCCCTTAACCATAATCCCTTGGTGTACAGGAGAAAATAGAAACTTTTGCTTGCCTGCTTCTCTGTTAACCATTTGTGGTACCAGCTCCATTTGTGGTACCAGCTCCGTTACCTCTGCGTCTACAAACGGTTGCAGAAACGCCACTGCTTTTTCCTCGGCAGCTGCCTCAGTAATCACTTTCTGCTTTGGTGGGTTTTCAATTACATGGAAGTACGCAATCTGATCATTCACTGTCCTCACTGAGAACTTTTTGTTTCCAACCACGGCATCATACTCCTTTTCTCCTTCGAGAACTGGCGCACCTTTGGTTATTTTAAACACAATTCCTTCAGGCAATGGAATAAAAGTGGAGAGTGCGGCGGCTATCTCCTCATTTGTTTTGGCGAAGACCCGCTGGTTGCCAGGCGTTATCGGGATTAGTTTCCCGTACTTATTTTTCTTGGTCCATCCGGACTCTACCTCGGCTCCTGATCGTGCATCCAGATATCCGGAAAAATTCAGGCTGTAGACTGGGCGGAAGCCAGCGCTTATGTCTCTTGCTTTTTGCTCATAGCTAAGGTGGAGCATGTCTTCTAATTGTTTGCCGAATTCGTCTGGATTCTTAACCCCTGACGGAGCGGCGAATTTACTTGCGTCCATCTGCAATCCTGTTGTGTTTCCTGCATTTATATAGTCTAGCTCGCCTACTCCATTGATCGCTACTACGTAAGAATCGTCTTTTACCGGAATTTGATTCACAACCCGAACGAAACGCACATTTGCCACGGCCTCTGCACCCTCACCATCAACTGTTACCTCGTCTATTTGGTATTGCTTGATGGCGTCACCGATGAAATTCTTCAGAACACTCGGCGCTTTCTCTTTTCCCATCGCTTCCGTAGGACTTTTAGTCGGTTTCTTTTTGGGAATGTCGTGTGCAGAGAAGAATAACAGCATACCGTTGTTTGCATCGATTTTGGCATCCGCATACAGGGATACTTCCGTCCGCTCCTTGTTGCTGAAGATGCGGAATTGGATCTGGAAGACATCTCGCTCCTGATTGTTACGCGAAATGGTTTTTTCCGCATTTTTTAATTCCGGGTAGTGTTTGTTCAGCTTGTCTATGGTTTTTTGGGCTGCTTTACTCAATTGGGGTTGTGTTGATTTAACTGCCGCGGCTTGTACAGTTACTTGTGGTTGCGTAACCCACAATGGGCTTGAGAAGAGCAAAGCAGCAGCTCCTACTGTGATCATCAGCTTTTTGGTTGCATATGGTTTCATTTTGAATTTCCTCCTGGCTTTCACTTTTTTATGTTCCTAGCCCAATAGTCGAAAGCAGAAGGGAAATGTTACAAGGAAATCAAAATTTCTGTAGAAACAAATGGATTTTTTCTCTGCAAGTTGTCAAAATGTAACTTTTCTACATAAGGTGAACATACGAAAAAATATGTAGAGGCAAGGTTTTCTTTTTTATAAACTGGCGAAGCCTATGGCGTAATTGGTTTTTTCTGCTTCTCAGCTTCCCTATTGATTTTTTGTACACGAAATAGAGATTATTTTCCCTCTATTCTTTCTGGGCTTCGTTTTTTCTTTTGGTATTTCTTTTCCTGCAAGGGAGCGTGTATTGGTATTTCAAATGGAACGGATTGAAAAGGGAAAATCGAACGATCACTCCGATTTGGCTTGTTCGCCTTTTGAAGTATCTACAGTATGAAATACTTGATGAAGACAAAAAGGCTAAAACAGGCTTGTATCAGTAAGGATTTTAAGCTATTGGATAAAGGTCGGTCCTAGTGTTTGGCCCGGAAACAAGAAAAACTCGATTTCCCCGGACTATTGGGAAGATCGAGTTTTTTGATGATTAAAAAACATATCGGAAAATGATATCTATGGCTACACCTATTGTGAGAACCATCATTTTTTGAGAAAAGCTAAGCTTGGCTTCTCTGCCATTTGCCCATTTATAGGAAGTCTGCAATCCTAGTAGAATTATATAACCGCCTACATAAGCAAGAAAGATTCTGATTAGCTCTGTTGCAATAATCAAAGCCATTTTTCTAGCCCCTCCAGTTAATCCTTGTTGCACTCACTGTATTTCTTTGGGTAGCAGGATACGATCCATTTGATAGATAGTTATTAAATTTCCTCAACTCGAAATCTTCACGATAAGTTTCACCCCCATAACTCACTATAACAAACCATTTTTGATAAATATCAAATGAGTTCAACACTAGTAAAGCCTCTAAATCTAATACTCCAACTGCAAATCTGTCAGCATTATTATTTCGTAACATCGGTACCACGTATGTTGCAAGCGGTGTCTCAGGCTCTCCTGATATATACCACTGAAAAGTAACATTGGAATCTTGTTCGATTTTAGAGAGTCGAACTAAAATTTGGACAGTGCCATGAACCCCTGGAAAATAGCGGCGTTGTGCATTAATGGGCTCGTAACTATTTGTTGTATCCTCACAAACCACAATTGATTTTATCATATAACTTCTTACCTTCTTGCTTCTCTTGGATATTAGTCACCTTTACCCCACAGTGCTTTTCCAATTTCGTGTCGCACATTTCCTTCTATTGATCCTCTAATAGCGCCCAAATGTCCACCAATCACAGCACCTGCGGTTCCTTTATACTTAGCGTCCTTTGCCTGTCCCATTCCCCCGACTGTTACGCCAAATGCAGCACCCATGGCCATACCTGTCGCAGTTTTTTCGGCAACTATTTTACCAACAGCTTTTGGATCGTTTGGGAAAATCTCTTTCCCTTTTTCGATTGCCTTCTCCTTTACTTTCTCCGTCGCTTCCCTAACTGTTCGTTCTGCTCTCTCTTTAACTCGAGATACACTTTCTCTTACCCGTTCAATTGAAAACCCCACGATGTAAAAACCTCCCCAAATTTGATACAAATACACTTTTACAATATATGTATAAACGTTGTTAATATCATTTTTATTTTTATTGTTTTGTTTTTTATTTTATTTAGTGTTATTAACAAAATGCACAAGGAGAAAAGAACATAAAAAAAGGCCAGTCAAGCCTTTGACAGGCCGCCTAGCCGTTGCGAGGTTTTGTGAGCGACATCCTTTACCCGTTCAATCAAATACTGCAATCGTTCCTCCCTCAAATCATACGTAACAATTCCAATGCTTAACGCCCCGATTACCTTTTGGTTGTAATCAATCACCGGTGCTGCGACGGACGCCGTATTTTCCGTCCGCTCCGCAAAGCTGACCGCATGACCAGCTGCTCTGATTTCCTGGAGCTTCTCCATAAAAGCAGGCACCTGCTCTTCATCCACCAGCTGCACTACGGTTTGTCGTGCTTCTTCCACAGGCATATGGGCCAGCACGACTTTATTGGCCGCACCGATATGCATCGGAATCCGCAAGCCCAACTGGTCGTAGATGCGGATATTGTGCTGACTGTCTACGCGTTCGACGACAATCGATTCGAGTCCGCTAGGCTGACTGAAATAAACACTTTCGTTCACTTCTCTGGCAAGCTCCTCGATCATCGGCTTGATCACCTTCCGATAATCGATCCGATCGAGCACGCGCAAGCCGAACTCCATCCATTTAATCCCCAACGTATATTGCTTGGTCGCAGCATCCTGCTCTACCAGTCCATGCTTCATCAACGTGTACAACAGTCGATAAATGGTGCTGACCGGGAGCTGGCATTCTTTCGCTAAATCATTGATCGTCCACCATTTTCTATGTTCATCCGACGAAAGTGCCGTTGCAATTGCCATCGCTCGATCAAACGATTGAATCACGGTCATCCCCCCTTTTTTTCTATCTTCTCATATGAAACTATGTTAAACCATTTGCTTTAATTTTGTGAATCGCAAAAAAACTCCATTGTGGAATCACAGATTGACAGTCAGAAATCAGAATGTGTAAACTAATGGTGAACATTTCGAAATATGAATAATATTCTGCAATGTGGAAAAAGGGAGGCAACTATGTTCCAAGGCAGCCAATCCATGGTCAAAAAGATGAAAACCGTCATCATCAAGCATCCCAATCAAGCATTTATCAGTCAAGAACATCTCGATCAATCGTGGAAAACCTTCAACTATACAGACCGCCCTGACTGGGACCGCGCTCTGCATGAATACGCCAAATTCGAATCGATTTTGCGCGAGCATGTGGAAAACGTCCTGCACTTGCCACAATCCGATAAAACTGGACTGGATTCCATTTACGCCCATGACCCGGTGAAATTTACTTCCAAAGGGGCAATCATCCTCAAATCTGGCAAGGAGCTTCGTCAGGGAGAAGCCGATGTATACAAAGCCTTTTTAGAAGAAAACAACATCCCAATTCTGGGGCGGCTCACAGGCGACGCGTTGTCAGATGGCGGCGATCTCGTATGGCTGGATGACAAAACACTCGCGATTGGCCTTGGCTTCCGTACGAACGAAGCGGCTATTGCTCAAATTACAGAAATGGTCAAGGATTTTACAGATGAAATCATCGTGGTACAGCTCCCGTATGATCGCGGTCCTGCGGAATGTCTGCATCTGATGTCGATTATCAGCATGGTCGATCATGATTTGGCAGTCGTCTACTCCAAGCTGATGCCAGTATTTTTCCGCCAACTGCTCATCGACAGAGGCATTCAGTTAATTGAAGTACCGGATGATGAGTACGATAATCTGGGCAGCAATGTTCTCGCCCTCGCTCCACGAGTGTGCATGGTCGTGGCAGGCAACCCGATTACCAAACAACGCCTTCTCGATGCAGGTGCGACTGTGTACGACTATGAGGGCGAGGAGATTTCTTATAAGGGAACAGGTGGACCTACTTGCCTGACAAGCCCGGTGGAACGCATTTAGCGGGTAGATATACTTGATAGTAGACCATCAAGGTCAAACTGTACCCCCATTGTTAGAGCATTAACGATTGGAGGTGCAGTTTTTTATGACGAAAAAGTTTCCTTAAGCAAAAACTTTGTTGCCTGGGAAAGAATCTTACCTTAAACTAAAATCATGAAGATAACGACTACGTGCACTTTTTTTTACTTTCATTTTTGCCCTAAGCCAACAGTTTGTCCTTAACGAAAAAGGAGAGTGAACATCATGCCATCTATCAGCATTCCTTTGTCTGATGCCTTGATGGGTAGCCACATCTGTCTGGATCGTATTGACGTTCAGGGTATACTGCGCAGACGATTGCTGGATCTCGGCTTCGTCCCCGGCAACATCGTGGAAGTCATGCAAAAAAGTCCGCTAGGCGATCCCATTGCCTTTCGGGTAAATAACACGATCATTGCCCTGCGCAAAGAAGAAAGCTCGCTCATATTCGGGGAGTACGTGGGAAGTGACGAAAAATGAATTCCTACACGATTGCCTTGGCAGGAAATCCGAATACCGGTAAGAGTACATTATTCAACACATTGACGGGACTGCGCCAACATACAGGAAACTGGGCAGGAAAGACAGTCGTAATGGCTGAGGGAGAATTCTCTCGGGGAAATACGACTTTTCGGATCATCGATTTGCCAGGTACGTATTCCTTGTATTCCAACTCGGCGGATGAAGAAGTGGCGAGGGATTACATTATCTTCGAGCAACCTGATGTCACCATTGTGGTACTGGATGCAACTTCATTGGAACGGAATCTCAATTTGGCCTTGCAGGTGTTGGAAATGACCCCCCGCGTCGTCGTATGCGTCAATTTGATCGATGAGGCGAAAAGGCTTGGCATTCGTATTGATCTGGAAAAAATCTCGCAAAGATTAGGCGTTCCCTGTATCGCCATTTCCGCCAGAAATCATATCGGGATCGAGAATTTGCTCGATCAGGTGGAGAAAGTAGCGAACGGAACCATCGTGCCCAATCCTGTACAGATAACCTACAGTGACCAGATTGAATCCAAGCTGGCACAGTTGGAGCCGCTCATCGAGAAAACCTTGGGTAGCCGTTTTCCGACAAGATGGATCGCTCTGCGGTTGTTAGATGGAGATGAAAGCTTGTTGCGAACCTTGAAGAAGCGCATGCAAGAACCAGCTACCTCTTCAGGGAAGGAGTGCTTGACCCATGGGCAAACCGTTTGCCACTAATTCGGCTGATCCTCTGGATGCACTTCTTTCCGTAGCCCGCAACTCAGTGGAAGGCAGTGCAGTTCGGGACACGATTGTGAGTGACATTTACCGCACCAGTCGCAGTATTTGCAAGGAAGCTGTGACATACGAAGACAAGAAAAAGCTTTCTAGTGCATATAAGCTGGATAATATTGTAACGTCCAAAATATGGGGCTACCCCATCATGCTGGCGATTTTAGGCGCGGTATTCTGGATCACGATCGCAGGTGCCAATGTTCCATCTGCAATGCTTGCCGACATGTTCGGTGTTGTCGAGGGTTATCTAACTGCTGGCTTTCAGGCTGTACATGCACCTGATTGGCTGCACGGGATTCTGGTTCTCGGATTCTTTCGCGGTACCTCATGGGTTGTCAGCGTGATGCTGCCGCCGATGGCTATCTTTTTCCCAGTCTTTGCCCTGCTCGAGAACTTCGGATATCTGCCGCGTGTCGCGTTCAACATGGATCGTCTGTTTAAAAATGCAGGCGGACACGGAAAACAGGCATTGACCATGTCCATGGGGTTTGGCTGTAACGCAGCGGCCATCCTTTCCACCCGGATTATCGAATCTCCCCGGGAGCGAATGCTGGCGATTCTGACCAATAATTTCGTCCCGTGCAATGGTCGCTGGCCTACCTTGATCTTATTGGCATCACTATTTATGGCGACCAGCGCGACCAGTGGATGGCAATCGCTGATTACTGCTCTTATCGTAATGGGTATGGTACTTTTTGGAATCGTTATCACTCTTACCGTTTCCTGGACGCTATCCAAAACAGCCTTGCGCGGGGTACCGACACACTATACGCTGGAGCTGCCCCCTTACCGCCGACCGCAGATTTGGAAAACCATCCTCATCGCAAGCAAAGATAAATCGTGGAGCGTATTGAAAAGGGCCGTCATTGTAGCCGCCCCTGCGGGTGTCATCACTTGGATTTTGGGCAATATCTATGTTGGAGGGGATAGCATCCTCGCCCACATGGCTGCCTTTTTTGATCCGTTTGCGCAAATCATTGGGCTCGATGGCTATATTCTCATGGCCTTCATTCTCGGTCTGCCCGCTAATGAAATCGTGCTGCCGATCCTTCTGATGGGGTATATGTCCTCCGGTGCCATGGTGGATGTGGAAGGGATCGACAATATCAAGGATGTCTTCTTGCAGCACGGGTGGACTTGGTTGACCGCACTCAATATGATGTTGTTCTCTCTGCTTCATTACCCTTGCGGCACTACCTTGTTCAATATTTACAAGGAAACGAAAAGTGTGAAATGGACACTTCTATCCGCACTCATCCCTCTAGCCATTGCGATCGGAGTAACGTTCTTGACTGCCCAGGTGGCAAGAGTACTCGGTTGGGTGTAAAAAACAGTAAAAAGCCTTTGCACAATACCAGACCCCCTGGTTCGTGCAAAGGCTTTCTTATTTCGTAATAGGTATTACACCTTTAATGAGAAATCTTTCAAACTCCAGTCCGCTCATCTCCAGCTGATACGTATCCTGTTTCGGTACCTTGTAAGTTAGCGAAACAGTCTCCAGATTCTCTGCGATAATGAAATCCTTGTAGTACTGACCATCTACACGCAAGTTAATATCTTCCGGTCTCTTGTTCGGGATGACGATGAAAAGCTTGCCTTTGTCGTAATACACCTTTTCTATGTTCAGCTTTTTCTTTTTGCCAAATGGAATGCTTTGCGGATATTTGGCATTCCGATCCAGCACGAGATGCTCCTCAATTTGCTTGAAAGCAGATACCTCGTCGAATCGAAGCTCGAGTTTTTCCGGTACGTCTCCAAAGAAGAGAGATGGGAAAAACTGCATGGTATACTTGTCGCTGCCCTGAACCCGGGTAGCATCGCCACCTCGAACCCGTTCCAGATTCTTATTGATTCGGTCATCCATTGCCGGATATTCCTTTCCACTCCCATCTACCAGCTTGACATTCTCCAAGCGATGCAGCTCGAACCCATCCTGCAAAGTAGCTTCCAGCTCCGCTTCCATCACAGTCGGAGAAGCTACGATCTGGTTTACTTTCAGACTCGTTAACAGGCTGTCTGTTTCAAGCACAGCATCTACACCTGCATCCGGTTGGATTACTTTTTCTGCTACAGTGACGGACCTTGGCAGGGGCAGCAACAGCTCGGCTACCACTCCATCAGCTTCTTTCTTGCGCATATCTACAATTTGCACAGGCAGAACGGGCTTGGTCTGATTCATGAACTCTCGCATTTTTTTCTCATCAATTCGGTAATTCGGTGTGATGATAAGATAATGCACACCATCGATTAATTGAAAATCTTTCGGAGCATGACCTATTTCTGTCAGCTCCCCCAAATCTACACGAAGACTCCCATAGAGCATGTCGCTTCTTTTCGATTCGTCCGGAATTCGCGCGATCTCCTCCATTTTTTCACCAGAGATTAACAGCGTAAACGTAATCCGTCTGTGATCGACCATGGCATCCCTAATCTGATAAACAAAACCGTCCTTCTCCAATTTCACCTCAGGCAGTATCGGATAGCCGTTCTTCAAAGCATGCATGAAGCCTTCATCTGGTGTGATCCATTCAAATACTTCCTGGCCTTGCTCTGCACCAGTCAGTCCCCACAAGCTTCCACCAAAGGGCTGAGCAATCTGGAAGAAAAAAGTAGCAGCAACAGCCACTCCAGCTGCCCAAGAGGTTACTTGCCAGCGACGGCGACGCTTCTCACGCTGAATTTTTGT
Source organism: Brevibacillus porteri (assembly GCF_003013475.1). Lineage (GTDB taxonomy): Bacteria > Bacillota > Bacilli > Brevibacillales > Brevibacillaceae > Brevibacillus > Brevibacillus porteri. Next base: position 9,900 of record NZ_PXZO01000031.1, on the reverse strand, counting down.
GAGTACTTCCTGCTCGAATTTTTCCAAATGAAACGGATATTTTTCACGAACGGATTGCTTTGCTGATTGACTCCATTCCCTCCACATGCGATCGTCGCTCATCCTGTTACCTCCTTCGACATGGTCTCCTTCAATTGCTTCCTGGCTCGATGCAAACGCGTACGGACGACATCCTGCGAAACCGAGAGAATGTCCGCCACTTCCGCAATCGACAGGTCTTCATAATAGTGCAGGAGGATAACCTGCCTGTACTTCGGTGCGAGGGATTGAATGTACGTGACGACCTCTTCCCGCTTCACCCGATTTAAAATCTCTTCCTCAACCTGATTGTTTGCCTGCCGATCCATCAGGTCGCCCAGATGATCATCCATCGTCGGAAAAATGTTGCGGAAGGACCACGACCGAAAATGCTTTTTGCTTTCATTCATTGCGATCTTGTAGAGCCAATGCTTGATCTGTCCGTCTCCGCGGAACTGATCGAGATGCCGATATGCTTTGATAAACACGTTTTGGGTAATATCGTCCGCCAAGGCATGATTCTTTACCGTGAGACTCACCAGATGAAAAATCTTCTCCCCGTATTGCTGCATCAGCCATTTCAGTCTGGCTTCCTGTGTAACCTCCAGACTCGCTGGCATTGTTTCTGCTTCGTTCAACCCGTTCACCTCATCCGTTGATTGCTTGCTATTAGGTATGATCCGTCTCACGGCAAAAAGGTGACAGAAATGAAAAAGAAACCGCAGTGGTTTCCACAACGGCTACTTCGCTGTTTGTTCTTCCTTTTCCAAAAACCAGACCTTTTGGATCGCTCTATAAAAAATGCTGCATCCAAATATTCGGCTCGATATATACGACTTCTTTCTTTTCTACGTCAACCTGCACGGGAACTAATGCGTCTGGAATGATGTACGAACCGGACTCCGGGAATTTCATCCCTGTCCAGCCTTCCCATTGCGTCAAGCTTCCTCTGATCAGCATGGATTCCGGCGCCACCTGCATGATCGTCGCTCCCAGTTTCCAATGTGTGCGCACCCACGGATCAAACGGAGCGTCATCGGTCGTTTTCCACTGAACATACTTGTCCATTGGCGTGAGTGGGTACTTGTGCTTGAGTGATGGACGTACAGGCGCCACCAAGTACGCCAAACCATTTTCCTTGGCGATATCCTTCATCGCCGTAACCATCTGCTTGCTGAGACCGAGGCCGCGATAGTGGGGATCGATGGAGATAGAGAGTGCCGATAACGCGTTTGGCTGTTTTTCTTGGCGGTAGTCTTCAATCCCTTGCAGAAAGACATCATCCCAGCCTTTTGGCAGCCCTTCCGCAGTGCCATCCCAGTAAAATGGAATCGCATTTCCTACAGCCATCAGCTTGTCAGCCTCGTCCGTCAGCATGAATTGATAAGGAGAGAACCAGTCATACAGATGACCGTAATATTCGTTAGCCACTTCGTCATTCAGCATGAAGGCAGACCAGCTTGCTTCGATTAGTGCATCAGCTTGATCGTTTAAATCCGATCTTTGTGCGAAAGTGTAGATGTTGTATGACATGCTTGGAATCCTCCTACGACCTCAGATGTCTAGCTTCCCATCTATTCCCTATTCGATTTTCTTCTACATTTTCCTCTTGTGGTGTGTCACACAATCGCTCCCTCTCTCGTTATATGGTCAAACCAAACGAGGAGCTGATTGGCATGAAAGAACGAACATGTGTGATTGTCGGAGGCGGGTACGCAGGTATCAACGCGCTAAAAGCCGTTCGCGATACGTGCAAAGGACGCCCGATCCGCTTCATCTTAATCGATAAAGAGCCTCATCACCTTCGCAAAGTCCTGTTGTTCAAACCAGCTGCTGCCAAAACGGATATCTCGATTCCGCTAAAAAGCCTGTTTCCAGAGGGCGTCGAATTCGTACAAGGTACAGTCACATTGATCAAAGGGCAAGAGAAAATCCTCTTACTTCGGAACAAAAATGGTCAAGAGCACGCATTGCCCTACGACATGCTCATCCTGGCAGTAGGAAGCGTCACTCGCCAACCTGAGCCAGAACAAGGCGGCATCGCTTTGACGGGCGTCGAGACGGCCGAGGCGGTTCGGGAAAAGTGGCTTGCAAACATGCGCCAAGCCGTCCATGAGAAGCAGCCGTCCGAACGCGAGCGATTGTTGACCATCGCCGTTGCAGGAGCAGGCATCAGCGGGATGGAAACCTCCGCGGAGCTGGCTTTCGCTATGCACGAGGAAGCGAAGAACCTCGGCATCCATCCTGATGAAGTCAAAGTCTATCTCATCAACGCACAAGATCGTTTGTTTACCGAAGGCCCTCCCAAAATGGGGCGCAAGCTGGAGAGTGCACTCACGGAAGGCGGTGTAACCATTTTGCATGGTCAAAAGGCACTTCATGAGCAGAATGGACTCGTAACACTATCTGGAGGCCGCACGCTTGCTGTCGGACTATGCGTCTGGTCGCTCGGATTGCAACCCAATCCCGCATTGCGCAGCATGGGCGTGCCACTGACCACACACGGCCAGGTGGTCGTCGATGAATCCTATCGTGTAGCGGGAACGCCGGGGGTGTACAGTATTGGCGATTGTGCACGCATCGTAGATCCAGCCAGCAGGCAAGCAGATACGATGACATGCAAGGAAGCCTCCGGACAGGCGATGCGTTTGGGCAAAATTGTGCTGGCCGACTTGGATGGCACCCCTGCCCCCGCACACAAAAGCTACATGGACATTTACTGCGTCGGACTCGGCCCTGAACGCGGAATGGTTTGGACGAGAAAATGGGGACTCGATATCATTTTGACAGGGAAATTGGGGTGGAAGCTTCGCCAGTTCACCTGGAATGTTGCCAGCATGATAAAATAGGAAAAAATAGGGACGTACGAAGACACAAGAGGAAGTGACACAGCCATGGAGGCTCTGTACAAACAATATAAGGGGCTCATGTTCCACCTCGCCTATCAGATGCTCGGCTCGGCCACGGATGCGGAGGATATCGTGCAGGACGTATTCGTGAAGGCCCATGCTGTCTCTCTGGAACAGATGCCCGAACCGAAGGCTTACCTGTGCAAAATGACCACAAACCGCTGCCTCGATTTGTTAAAATCGGCCCGCAAAAAACGGGAGCTGTATACTGGACCATGGCTACCAGAGCCCATCTCTACCCCTGATGCAGACGGCTATGATTCTGTCATTACCAAAGAGTTGCTATCCTACGCCATGCTCGTCCTGTTGGAGCGGCTATCTCCCCCAGAACGAGCGGTGTTCGTCCTGCGAGAAGCCTTTGATTTCCAATATGACGAGATTGCCGAGCTGGTTGGAAAAAGCGAAGCGAATTGCCGCAAGATCGTTAGTCGGGCGAAAAAGAAAATGGGGATGGACCCTGAGGCACCTCATTTCACCCCAGAAAAAGAGCTCGGCGAAGAATGGATCGGCCGTTTTCTGTCTGCGCTGGAGCACGGAAATGTCGAGACATTGCTCACTCTGCTTGCCACAGATGCCGTATTGCTCTCCGACGGCGGCGGTAAGGTCACCGCAGCCCTGCATCCGATCTTGTCTGGCAAACGCGTGGCTTCCTTCTTACTCGGCTTGATGCGCAGCTTCTCGAAGCGTCCAGATTTCTCTGTAGAGCTCGCGCCTTTGAACAACGAGACCGGGTTTGTGATCAGACAAGACGGCAAGATCGACACCGTGGTGTTTTTGCATATCGAACACGGAGTTATTCGTAACCTCTACTTTGTCAGAAATCCTGATAAGCTAAGATTCATCGTGTCGTAGTCATCAAAACGAAAAGCCACCATGATCAGGTGGCTTTTTTTGTATGTGTTTCGATCGGTCTTATTCGACGGTTACCTCAATCGTCACTTCTTTTCCGTCGTAGCTGGCTGTCAGTATTGTGTTACCAGTGGAAACTGCCGTCACTTCACCATTGTCTACAGTTGCAACCTCAGGATTTTCCGATACCCATTCTACCCCTTCAGAAACCAATTCTGTATACCCTCTCTCATATTCGGCATGAACTCGGAGGGTAAAGGTCTCTTCTGGAGAAAGACCTAGTATATAACGATTCAGCTTTAACTGTTTCGTCTCTTTTTCATCGACCACCAAAACTTTTGCTCGCATGTACTTATTGTCGTACTTGGCAGTCACATAAGCTTTTCCGTTCTTTCCTGCTTTGACCTCACCGTTACCAAACACTTCTAGTACATCTGGATTGCTCGAAGTCCAAGTAGCTTTTTCTGTTACATCCCTACTGCTCTTGTCCCGGAAGAAAGCTGTTAGGGTCAACTGCTTCTCCTGTTCTGATTCCAACACAAGCGTTTGCTCGGACAATTCGATAGACTTGACAGTCAATCCCGAAATGCTCACCGGAATCGTAAGCTCCTCCCCTTGATACTGGACGGTAATGATAGACTCGCCTTCTGTTTTCCCAGCAGTAATGCGTCCTTTTTTCAAAGAGATCAGATCATTGTCGATGTTGTACGTAGTTTCTTTGTCTTTCGAAATATCCTTGCGCTTTTTGCCGTCTACCACATACACCTTGAGGTTTTTAGACTGATTTGGCTTTATCGTCAGTTCCTCAGGGGACGCTTCCAGGGTAAAGGTTACTTTTCGCTTCACGGTCACTTCTGTAGTTGCTGTCTTGTTCCCGTCGAGGGCTCTTACGGTAATCGCTGTCTTCCCTGCGCTTTTTGCTGTTACGTTGCCTTCCTTGTCTACCTCTGCTACTTCAGGGTTGCTGCTGGTCCATTCTACAGCTTTGTAGGAAGCGTACGTTGGCTGGATCGTAGCATGCAACTGGACAGACTCATCCCCGAGTGTCATAGTGAATGCCTCTTCCTCCAGTGTTACTTCAGAAACCGGATAGTAAGAAGGCTGCGGTGGTGGCGTCGGCTTATTCACGACATTCACGATGCGTGTAACAACGTCAGCTTTGTTCCCAGCCGAATCTTTTGCGTGATACTTCAGTGTATACGTCCCTGTTTGGATAGGTTCGATGTGACCTTGGACCTCAGCCTCCAAGCCACTTTCTCGGTCTGTGATGGTTACGCCAGGATCAGTGAATGGGGTTCCTTTGTACAGCGTCATCGTCGCATCGCCCTTTAAGGTAATGACCGGTGCTGTCTTGTCGATGCGGACCCCCACTTTTTCCTCTTCACTCATCTTTTGCGAACCGTTAACCTGAACAGCGACAACCTCTGTGATTCCTTCGGTCGACACTTTTATTTTGTCAGTGTATGTTTGCCAGGAGCCATTGTTCAGCTTGTACTGAATGGTATTTCCCAGCTCACCCACCATGGTTACTTCCACATCCTGATTCGTCCAGTCGTTATGGCTAAGGGTCATGACTGGCTTGGATGGAGTAGCTTCGACAGGCGTAATGGCGTTGGAAGGTGCAGAAGGAACGGATTCCCCTATTTCATTTGTTGCGGTGACTGTAAATGTGTACTCCGTGCCATCGTTCAATCCTTCAACGGTAATCGGGCTGTTTGTCCCGGTAGCCGTCAAGTTTCCAGGATGGGAGGTAACCGTGTAGCTCGTGATTCGTTTTCCATTTGGATTACCAGACTGGAAACTTACAATGGCACTGTTTTTTTCGAGCGTTGCCTCCACATCTAATGGGGCCTCAGGCTCTTTGATGTTGAATAAGCCAAATTCCATAATATTTGGATTGAAACCATCATTCGTATCTGTAAAATTGACTCTGACATAACGACTCTTAACAGGAGCAGACAATAATAGAGATGTATTGTATGACTGATTTCCTGTTACTTTCGCATTTACATCTGGAATATCAGAAAAATTGATTCCGTCACTGCTTATTTGTAACGAATAATCCTTGTTACGATCAATCGCTGCTTCTACTTCCCATAAACGAAACTCAGTCTCTTCCCCCAAGTCTACCTGGAACCATCCCGTACGACCTGTATCACTTATCCAACTGCTCTCAATCCCCACCTGACCATCTACAGCTTTGTCTGGTAAATAGGTTTGATAATGCCCGCCGGATGTAACGGTTTTCCCAGAAGCCAAATTCTCTGCTCCAAAAGCCGCAAAAGCAGGACTCTCGATCCCCAACGTCAGGAGAGCGAGACAAAGGAAGGTAGCTAATCCTTTTCGAAAATGGAGAGGTTCTTCCTTTCGCTTCGATTCTCTGTCTTTTTCGCTAGTCATTTTCATGCCTCCTAGTCTTGTACTTGTAGTCGGCACCTAGCGTATCAAACGATTCTCACAAAAATCTCACAAACCTCCATCGAAATCAGCTACCTTCATTTCTTGTCTCTTATATATAGTCAGTCCTTCCATAATCGCGTAGTTTCCACGAGTACCTCATCCTCAAATTCCATTTTGTAAATATCAGGCTTGGACGTCTTTAATAAAAAGGCCAAGTCGTACTGATTGTCAAAGTACCCCATCATCAGTGTCATAACGGCGCCATGCGTTCCTATTACAACTTTCTGCCCTCTATATTGCTCTAAAATCTTTCGCAACGTTCCTACCGCACGATTCTGGCAAATTCGGATGGATTCTCCCCCAGGCAACGAAAAGTCTGGCTCAGCAAACATCTGCTTTACTAGTGGGTATACTTCGTTATCGGCCATGATTTGATCATTTCCTATAAAAACGAGTTCTCTCAGCTCTTCAAAAACGACGATCTCTTTCCCTACGGACTGGGCTAGTTCTTCTATAGTTGCCATTGCCCTTTTATACGGACTTGAAATGAACGCATCTATTCTCTCGCTTTTCAACAATTGAGAAATGAGATTTGCATCTGACCTCCCCTTATCAGTCAGCCCTCGTGTTCTCTCGTCACCTTCGGTTTTTGGTGATTCTCCATGCCTGACCATGTAAATAAAGGTTTTCATGAGTACCCTCCCGTGGAGTATTTCCAATCATTTCTTTCTGATACTTTCATCCCTGTACATGTATTACGAAAAATCCCCCTCTCCGTTTTCACCAGAAAGGGGGACCCTCTTACATTTTGAATCGATGCACGATCTCTTCCATCGTCTGCGTCAAGCCGACATTCCGTTCGGAAATAGACGTAATCTGTTGATTATTGTCCGCGATTATGCGAGATTGCTCCGTAATCGCCTCCACACTATGTGCACTTTTCTCCATGGAGTTCGTTACTTGCTCCACCACAGTAACCACATTGCTAATCGTTGAATTCAACTCTTCAAAAGAAGCACTGAATTCCGCCAGCAACGTATGGAAACGGTGTGCATCCATATTGTACTTCTCTGATGCTTCCATCATACTATCGTAGTCAGGACTGACCCGCGTTTCGATGAAGTCCAATACGCTCGACGAATGAGTCGCCAGATTGTCTACGGATTCGCGCGCGACCTGAATAATGCGTTGAATATCAATCACGACCTCAGACGATTGCGTCGCCAGTCTGCGTATCTCATCCGCTACGACAGAAAACCCTCTACCGCTGTCTCCCGCACGTGCAGCTTCAATCGCCGCATTCAATGCCAACAGATTCGTCTGCTCAGAGATCGTGAGTATCGCCTCTGCCAACAGGTTGATCTTTCCCATCGATTCCTTCGAGTCGGTGATCGCAATTTCTGTTTGCGCCTTCACATTCATATAGAGCTCTGTCGTCATTTTATCCGCAGCCAATGCATGTTCTCGTAAAGAAGTTGCCCGTGAGCTGACATCCTGCGCGGTCGCAGCCGCTTCTTCCGTTCTTTTCGTAATCGAGTGAATGACGGTCTCCATGTCGTTCAAGGTCGCATTCATCTCTTCTGTGGCCGCCATCGTCTCCTGCATATGGGCGAGCAAGATTCCCGTAGCCTCCGCGGTTCCGCTGGACTGCTCGCTTACTTTGTCAGTAGACTGCTTCGCGCTTTGCGCATTTTCAGCGACCGAGCGAGACACGGCTGTCAGCTTGCTCACAACCTCGCACAATTGCTCACGCATAACAATGATCGACTGTGCCGTCAATCCTATCTCATCCTGCATGCCCTGCTCGTTCACCGCCATTTTTTCCCGCAAATCAAATTGAGCCGTCTGCGTAATGATCTCCCTCATTTGATCAATCGGGCGGGTAATCCAGCGACTCAGCAGGAAGGATAGCAGCAACGCTCCTGCCACGGAACATATCAGCTTCCAGACAACGGACTCCAGATTGTCCGCCAGCTTCTGGTTCAGCTCCGTATTGTCATACACAATCTTGATGACACGTGATCGGCTGAGATCATTGGGATCTTTGCCCAGCTTGTACGGTACGAGGCGATAAGTGAGATCTTTCTCCTCTGTTTTTTCATGAAACTCTCTGATTTCTTGTGATTGGTATGCTTCCGTAAAAATCGGCAAGTGATGATCGATCACCCGCAAGGCTTTCCCGTCGCTCCCTATTCTCCCCAAAGCGTAACCATCATGAGAAAAGACCAGAATGTCTTTTACCATGTCGTATTTCTCCGTGATCGCCTGCGATACAGCCAAGAAATTAAAGGTCTGGAAAAGAGAGCTGTCCTGCAAATTCACACTGGCTTCAAACAGGTACTTCTGGTCAAACGTAGGGAGATAAGCGAATTTTTTAATTTGACCTGTATTGACCGCAACCTCCATGCCATCAGCAGAAAACTCATTTCCATTGATTCGCTTTTTCAACAGCTCCGTAAATGCCCCAGCATTGCTGAAATCAAGCCCAATATCGGTTTTGATGCTGGAATGAACGACCTTGATATTTCGGTCAATGATGAAAATATCCATCCCATACTGCTCACGCAGGACTGCATAGTCCCACGTCTCCACCGCTGGATTTTGCCGATAGTTGTTCGTTAATACTTGCAGTGTTTGCTGCATGCGGGTTTCCATGTCATTCTCAAAAACGCCGTATGCCATATCCACATTCTTCACTGCATTCGTGACATGATCCTCTACCAGCTGGTACTGTATCGCTTGGTCAGAAATAATATTTGCCTTGAACTGAACATAGTCAATAATAGACAACACAATGGCTACCAGCATCGTAAATAGTGAAATCATCAAGGTAAGCTTAGTACGAAAAGACATCCACATTCGTTTCATAAGTCTGCTCCAAGAAGTTTTATTTTTAAACATAACTTAACATAATTTACCACACTTTAACTTGTCAATCTTTCCATGAATTTACTGTATTTTGGCAATATATACACTAGGATTTACCATTAACACCGTGCTTATAGTGTCAATGAACACCGTATGAACTTATGCCCAAAACCGCACTGCGCCGCCATTTGATATGTTAAAATCGGCTCGAACGAAGATGTTCAAAACGTATGTAGGAGGACACCCACATGCAAAATCGTCAAAACGAAATTATTATTCCTGAAAATCCTGTTTCACACTTCCTGTTCACCAGCACGAAATCGGCTGCGATCTGGTTGATCATCAGACTGTATGTCGGCTATGCATGGATTACTGCCGGATGGAAAAAAGTCCAGTCCGATAGCTGGACTGGAGATGCAGCTGGCGGCGCGATTCAAGGGTTCGTAAAAGGCTCCTTGGCAAAAGCAGCCGAAGGAAAGGACGTAACAGGGTGGTACGCCTGGTTCCTGGAAAATATGGTATTGCCAAATGCCAAGGTGTTCGGCTTCCTCGTTGCTTGGGGTGAGGTACTCGTCGGACTCGGCTTGATCCTCGGTTGCCTGACAGGGATCGCAGCGTTTTTCGGCGGCTTGATGAACGTCAGCTTTCTGTTCGCAGGAACGGTCAGCACCAACCCACTTCTTTTTGTTTTTGCCACTTGGCTCGTTCTGGCTTGGAAGGTTGCGGGCTGGTATGGTCTTGATCGCTGGGCGCTTTCGTATCTCGGAACACCTTGGACGAGAAAAGCGCGCGATGGTGTTTTGCCGATGAACAAGTAATCCTGTCTTTCCTCTCTAAATCGAGTAGGAGGGAGTGA
>NZ_PXZO01000030.1 GCF_003013475.1 Brevibacillus porteri | reverse complement strand
ACTGGAACGACTGGAACGACCGGAGCCACTGGTGCCACCGGAGAGACCGGCCCCACCGGAGCGACAGGTACAGTCTTCACCAACATCAACGCCTTCGGGGCCAATACCACAGGAGCTCTCATAGCAGTAGTTCTAGGAGGAACGAATATCCCTCTACCGAACAACCAGGTGTTAGCAGGTGGCATTACGGTGAATGGCGCTAATACGGTATTTACAGTTCCGTCTGCAGGCAACTATTTAATTTCGTATTCCATTAATACAACAGCTTCCTTACTGGTTAGCTCGAGGATCTTGATAAATGGGACGCCATACACGCCAACTATCATCGCACCAGCTTTATCACTTTCTTCGTTCAATAATACCGTCATCGCCCCTCTCACCGCTGGAGCCACAATCACGCTGCAACTGTTTGGATTATTGGGCACAGCTACCCTTCTGACAGGGGCTGGAGCGACCTTGACGATTATAAAAATAAGTAATACGTAATATACAAAAGGAGCTACGATGACAAGTAGCTCCTTTCCCTTTGTTATTTCTTTTTCATTAAAATAGTAAAAATATTTAGTTAATTAACAACAATAATAGTATAATAGGTTGGAAGGGGATTTGCCTATTATTCGGAGTGGGGATAGATGCCGATGGATGACTTGGCAGTATATTTGGGCGAGCACGAGGCAACGATCGTGAAAGAATTCAAGCGAAGAATTGCCGTTTCGGACAGTGATCAATACAAGGGATTGATCCATCTGAATGGGCGAGCACTGTATCGTATGGTTATTGAATATTTTCGTTCGGAAATCACTCTTGAGGATATTAAAGAATTGGCTTACAAGGTCGCATATGAACGAAACCGGGCAGAGACCAACATTGGCGATTTCGTTTCCAACGTGTGCATGGGCCGAGAAATGGTTATCGATCTTCTCCAAAAAGGTCCGTTTACGCCTGCCGCTTTAATGCCTGCCTTATTGAAAATAAACGAATGCTTTGATGTTTTTTTGGTTCACGCTGTTTTCAAATACACCGACATCAAAGACAACGATTTGGAAGAGAAGAAGCTATTTATCGAGCGTTCTCACAAAGACAGGCTCACGATCCTGGGGCAAATGGCGTCCAGCTTCGTCCATGAATTCCGAAATCCGCTTACTTCCATTATGGGATTCTCTCGTTTGTTGAAAGAAGATTATCCGAATCTCCCTTACGTAGAGATTATTGAAAATGAGCTGCGGCAATTGAACTATCGGGTTTCGCAGTTTTTGCTGGTCTCGAAAAAAGGAGCGGTCTATAAGCAAATGGAGGTTTTTAGCGTTTGGGAGTTGTTCGATGAGATTCTTTCCTTCCTCTATCCGAATATCGTTGACGTGAATGTGGATATCAAATGCAGTATCGATCCCACCTTTCAACTAAAAGGCTACAAGGATGAGATGAAGCAAGTGTTTATCAACATCATTTCCAATGCGCTGGATGCGTTACATAAAAAAACAGGTGATAAGGAGATTGTCATTGAGGTGTCCCAAACGCCTGACAGGTCCTTGATTACCGTTTCCAACAATGGATCACCAATTCCACCTGACCTGCTCTCGGTTATTTTTGAACCGTTTTTCACAACGAAGGAGCTCGGTACTGGAATTGGCTTATACGTCTGCAAAGAAATCATTGAGCGGCACGGAGGAACGATTACGTGCGAGTCTACTGATCAGCAGACGAATTTTTCTATGCAGTTCAAGCCCTGCGACACATGTACAAGTGGCTTGATGTCGATGAGCCAGCACATCTAATGCCACAAAAAAAGCGACTTATCCATGAAGGCACGATCATTAACAGACGTGCAGCATGAATAGGTCATTTTTTTGTGAAAAAGCTGTTTATTTGCTAGCGTGAAGCTGCCTGTGTGTTTGTCGTATGGTTTTGGAGATACGCTCCAGTTTGTTTACCAGCCAGACCAGCATGAGCGCCAACAAACAACTGCACCCGATAATGACGAGCAAGTACAGCAGCGAGTACCACGTGTTTTCAAACAGCCAAGCGACCTCGCCGTATTTTTCAAACAGATAATCTTTGAACATGATCAAAAAAGCAGAGTGGAACAAGAAAATAAAATACGTCAGCCCTTTTCGAAACTTGATGTGCAAACGATCGACGCGTTCCAGAAAGAAGACCATGAGCACGAGAAACGAAAGAAGCGTGGCGAAGACAAAAGTCAAATGGACAGCCACATACAGCTTGTTTGAGACAACAAAAAACATCGCAGCCGCAGTGGAAACACCCGTCATCAGCGTCAAGATGGAGCGGTTGTTTCGCAAAAAGGAAAGGATCGATTCACGGTACCAATACAACACGTGCCCCATGTACAGGGTAAAAATCCAGCTCGGGAGCATATGACGCGTGGTAAGCCCGAACCAGCCCTGATGGATAAAGTTGATGTACACGTACTGAATACCGAGCAAAATCCAAATGACATACAAAATGTTGCGCTTGGTGATCACACGGCGAAACAGATAAGCAAAAATATAATACTGGCAAATCATAAACACAAAGTACAGATGGTCACCCGTTTTGCCTAAAACAATGTTCGTAAAGTCCTGGGCAGTATGGGGCATCCCTTTTTTCAACAAGTAATGGTACAGGACACCAGATACTAAATAGGGAACAAAAATATACAGAAGTTTCCCTGAAAAAAACTCGCGAGCAGTAGGGCTCTTGGCTTCTAAAGAATAAGCAGTCAAATAACCGGTGGCGATCGTCAACAGGACAGTGCCGTAGCGACTGATCTGATTGAGGGCCACGATCCAAAACGGATCTGTGAAAGAAAGGGCAGAAGCCGTGAAATGACCGACTACAACAAGAAAACTTGAGAAGAGCTGGATGTAAAACAGAGATTTCAAGATTTTTGAATCTGTATACATTTCGATATTCTCCATTTCATCGTTTGTCGGCTGACGTTGTCGCTCAAACAATAAACTGTGAATGTTTTTTATGATAATAAAGTTTTCTTTGATTCGTATTTGGACAGGGGAGGGGAGTTTTTGGAAAGGGAAAAAAGAAAGAAAGCCACACCCGCGCGCGTAGCTTTCGCACGAGTATGGCTTTCATACATTATTTCGGATTCTTGTTCATTTCTTCGATGGTCTCACTGACCACAAAGGCCAAATCGTCATTGCCAAACAGCGACAATACACCAAGGAGAGTCGCATCAGGAATGTCCTCTGCTTCTTCTTTGGGTACGGTATTGTCCAGCATTTGAGCGAGTAACGTATTTTCCCCTTGAGCGGGATAAGCGCGGCGGTATAATTCGCGTGCATCTAGACCGTGATTCACACACCATTGGGCAAAAACGAGAATCATCATGCCCTCGTCGCGCTGATAGGCTTGAATCACTTGATCTTCCATCTCTTTTCGGTTCATGGGCATACTCCTCTAACATTCGTACGTCATGAATTTATTGTAGAGAAGAGGAAGAGTACCCGCAAGAAAAAAGAAAAGAACGACTCAAGTGTTCCGCCTGCTGCTGTGATTGGTTAGGACTGGCAGCATGCGCGTATCTTTTACCATACTAGAATGGCAAAAGGGGCAGCTCGGGCTCTTATCAAAGGAAAAGTTATCTCTCATCCAGCACGTACAGCCCTCGTTACTGCACGTCCATACATCTGTTTCCTCTTCTTCGATTGGAACGATTGCTTTTTTTGAGAAATACACATGAACTCCTCCTTTGCAGGGCAAAAGTGCACAAAGTAACCTCTATTAATGTGTGATGGAAAGCGCATGAATATACCAAGATTTTCTTTGGTAGAAGGTAAAAATAAAGAGGCCGCACTTGCATAGCCGCAACCTCTTTTGTCCATTGACAACTTTACTGTTCATCGGGAATGAAGATTTGTCCCGTTGCTTCTTGATTCGTGATGGCCAGCAAAATCGCTTTAGACAAGGTATCTGGATGATAAGGCTTGATCAGATAGCCGGTTGCCCCCAGATCAAATGCCTTTTTCTTTTCCTCAAAAGCACTGGAGATCACGATCGGAATGGTCCGTAAATCCGGGTTTTTGCGTATTTCCTCAATGACCTTCCAACCACTCTCGCCGTCCTTCAAGATAAGGTCAAGTACGACAGCATCCGGTCGCAGCTCCTCGATTGCTGCTACTGCTTCAGTCGCCGTAGAGAAGGAATTGACACGGAATCCAGAGCTCGTCAACTCATCACGCAACAGCTCGGTTAAGTTCAAATCGTCTTCGATGATCACAACGCTTCCATTGCATTGACTAGTTGGAGAGACTACCTCCTCCGTCCCTGCTAGATAGCTGGGGGACAAATCGTGCTCAGCCAGCGGAAGGGTAACTGTAAATGTACTACCCTTGCCCGATTCGGACGTAACGGCAACTTCACCATGGTGCATATGGACGATCTCCCGAACAATAGCGAGACCCAGTCCTGTACCGCCGATCTCGCGGCGATCCGAGTTATCTACACGGTAAAATTTGGTAAACAGGTGAGGGATAGCTTCGGAAGGAATACCTAGCCCTTCATCCTGGACCACTACGAGCAAGCGATTCCCATCTTGTCGACAGCTCACCCGGACATGGCCGCCCTGCGGGGAGTATTTGACGGCATTACTGATCAGATTCATAAATATTTGACGCAGCTTGGCTTGGTCTCCATAAACAACGGTTTGCTCCGTTTGCAAATCGAGTTCGAATCGATGGAGAGGGGACTGGACTCGATAAAGTCCGAAAATATCTCGAATCACTTGATCAATCGCAACGTTCTCTAGCTCATACGTCTGTCTGCCGGATTCCATGCGCTGCAAATCCAAGAAATCGTTGATTAGCGCAGTCAGGCGGGTCGCTTCTTGATAAATGGTCGCTATGTACCGCTGTTGACGTTCGGGCTTGAGTTCTTTCGTTAACAGCAGCTCCGCAAAGCCGAGCACACTGGCGAGAGGGGTACGCAGCTCATGGCTGACCGTACTGACGAATTCCGATTTCATTTGGTCGATCTCGTATTCCTTGGTGAAGTCACGGTAAACGAGCAAGGTACTCCATTTCTCTTGGTTCCGGTACAGTGGCTCTGCATAGAGCTGAATATAGCGTACTTGCGGTCCGGTCATCTGAAACACAATACTGCCTGAAGGAATAGCACCTTCGTCTAAAACGACAGATCTGACATACTGAATCAGCCGATCAGGCTCAGAGGTTCGACTCTGTAGATGGGAAAGGAACTGTTCCAAGTCAAATCCTTGCGAAGCGAGCTGATGGTCGTAACACAAGAGCTCACAAAAATTCCAGTTCACCTGAAGTGTTTCTCCACTCAGATCAATAAGCTGAATGCCTTCTTGAACAGAATCGAGCATATCCTGCGTCATTTTACGCTGCCGCTCTGTCTCCTCATACATCGCGAGCTTGTCGAGTGCCAAGGAAATCTGCTTGGCGATGCCGATGATGACTTGTAGCTCCTGATTCGTGAATTTTCGACCGATACGGGAGCAGATGATACATGCAACGATTGTCTGCTGGGCATCTAGCACTGGGAGGTAAAGCTCAAATGTTTGTGACATTTCCTCCGTGTAGCCGCGCTCAGCGTCAGTGCTTTCACGCATCAGGACATATGGCAGGCCCGTTTCCCTGATTCGTACGAACGGACCATCATCCAATCCATTGCGCAATTGCTCCAGACCATTCTGCGAAACGCCAAAGCTAGCTGCGTCCCTGTCAGTATTCAACATGACGATAACACCTTTATCGGCATCCATGACTTCAGTTATATTGCGAATGATACTGGACAGTAGCTCGCTTTTATCCAGCGTATTCGACAAAGAGAGGATGAAACGGTTTTTCTTTTCCAAGTACCGTTCGTTTTCCTCCATCTTGCCCAATGCTTCTTGCAACTCTTCTTGCTGCATCATCAGTTCATCCTGCTGGGCTTGCAGCTCTTCGTTTTGCGCCATGAGCACTTCTTCTTTGGCTTGAATTTGCCTGATCAAATAGTCGAGGGAGCGGGAGAGTCTACCGATTTCGTCAATTCTGTTCAAATCCTGCAAAAGAGGTGTACCGCCATTAGCGAACTGTTCAGCATTTTGGGATAGACGAACCAACGGCCTGCCGATATCCCGCGTAGTTTGAATGGTGACTACTACCATGATCACCAGCACCATCAGCGAGTACACGAGAAACCAGGTGCTTAGCTGTGACAACTCTTCGAACAGTAGTTGGTTTTTCGTATATAAAAGCTGATCGTGCTCTTCCTGATACCGCCCGGCGTATTTAAGCAGGTTGTTCACTTCCTGATTCACGCCACTGGCCGAAGCTTTTCGCAGGGATTCAAAGTCTCCGTTCTTTGCATAACTCGAAAAAGTAGGAAACACATTGGCGAAAAAGTTCGTGAAGAAAGATTCGATCGAAGCGACAAGTGCTTGCTCCTCATCATTGAGCGGAAGCTTCTTAAATTTATCCAGCGCTTGTTCCAGCTTCTTTTTCTCAAGAAATAGCTCATTGTACTCAGATGGGCTCAAGAAAGCGTAATAACCCCTTGCGCGAAAAAAGATCTGGTTCGTGTGCTCAGCGATGTCTGCAACCAAATTTTGTTTTTCCTTGGTATTGTATATCTCCGCCTGATAATGGGTTAATGCGTTGCTATTCAAATCTTGAACGATGCCAGCGCCGGCAATCAGCAGTGACAGAAAAAGAAGCATCATCGCCATGAAGCGACGTGTGATGCTTTTTCTGATAAACGCCCAGAACCCCGTCATGTGAGCATTTCCTCCACTTTCCGGACAAGATCCATCGGGCTAAAGGGCTTCGGCATGAAGTCATCAGCACCAGCTGCACGCATTTTTTCCTGTTCGGCATGTTGACTTTTTGCCGAGAGGATCAGGACCTTCACTGCCTTTTTGTCGTCCATCTGCTTGAGCTGCTGTAATACTTCAAAGCCTGTCAGCTTGGGCATCATATAATCTAAAATAATCAAGTCGTACTCATTTTGACCGATTTTTTGCAGGGCTTCCTCTCCATCGCAAGCGATATCAAGCTCGTGTCCCTCATCCTCGAGCGTGTCGCCAATCAACATGCGCAACACGGCTTCGTCTTCGGCCAGCATAATCGTTGCCATCTTTCTACCTCCTTACAACATTCGCTTAACCAGTCGCTTGATGCGAGCCTCCAGTTCGCGTGTACGGAATGGCTTGGTCATATAGTCGTCAGCACCGAGCTGAAGGGCACGGACAATGTCTTGCTCTTCTGTACGACCTGTTAGCATAATCACCGTATATTTCTTGGCATTCGGCAAATTCCGGATCTTCTGGAGAACCTCGAGGCCATCCATCTGTGGCATCATCCCGTCTAAAATAACGAGATAGGGTTCGTGTCCCTGATGCCAGGTGGAGTCAAAGAAAGCTGCTCCTTCTTCGTAAGTCTGGATGTCGACGTGTATCCAACCGTCAAAACTGGTTTTGATGGAATCGGCAAGCATCACGCGAATCATCGGATCGTCATCAATAATGGCGACCTTCAGTTTTACCTTAGGGGAGTCATGCGTTTTTGTGATTTGAGCGGTTTCAATCCGGCGCCGCCCTGCATTTTTGGCAGCGTACAAAGCAGTGTCCGCAGCTTCTACCCAATACGTATGCGGTTTATGAGGATCTTCTACTTGTACGATTCCACCGGAAAAGCTCAAAGAAAACGTTCCTTCAGGAGCTTCGAACGTGAGCGAACAAAAAGCAGAGAGTATCTGCTCCAGGCGCATCTTTCCTGTCTGTACAGTCGTACGCGGCATCAGCAGGATAAATTCCTCTCCGCCGTACCGGAATAATACATCATGTTTTTCGACGCTCTGTCCGATGAAAGCAGCAAAACGAGTCAGCACCTCGTCGCCAATCAGATGACCATACGTATCATTGACCCCTTTGAAAAAATCGATATCTAAAAATGCCAGTGAGAAGGGGGTGGTGGTTCGCTGGGCATCAGAAAGAAGCCGTTGGTACGTATCAACAAAAGAATTGCGATTGTTGACACCCGTGAGCTCGTCCAAAAACAAGATGCTGTTCATCCAGCGCTTGCGGCGAAGCTGGCGACCGAGGCGTATGACCAGCTCTTCCATATCAAGCGGTTTGCACATGACGTCATCTGCGCCCAAACGATAGGCATTCAGACGGGTCTCCCGTTCGCAATCGATGCTGATGATGGTGGTAGGTACGTACTGCTTCTTTATTTTTTCACTGATCGTTTGCATCACTTGGAACCCGTCTGTTTCCGGGATGTTCAAATCCAGAATGAAGCAGTCAGGGTTCATGTCGTGAAAATAGTCGAGAGCCTTATGAGGATAGACTGTAGCGATGACAGACCAATTGCGTTTTTCTAAATATTCTTTTAGATACATGAGCAGAGTGATGTCATCATCCAGGATGAGGACTAAAGGCTGTTGCTCACAAGGGGATTCCCGGTGAAGAGCGGGGTTCTCGATAAAAACTTCCTGTTTGGGTCGCTTCTCGCAGCATAAGGTGATCAGCTCTTGCAAAAACGCTCGCCATTCACTCGTTGGCCAGTTCTTGGCAGGCATGTCGTCCATTTGTTCCAAGAGAAGCTGAGACAGATCAGACAAGTCGATCAATCCAATCGTCCCGGCTGTCCCCTTTAACGAATGGAGAAAGCGATACAGATCATCATGAGAGACGGGAACCTCCTGGTCGTACCACGTCTCAATCTGTTTATGGATATTCGTAAGAAGCGTATCTCTGTACTTGATCATGTCGTACCGTCCCCCTGTGTTGGGATGGCGCAAGCAGTCGGTCGCTTGCGCCAGTTTGATCAAAACATCTACAATTTGGTATGGTACAAGTAGCAGGGAGAAGGAAGGGCTTATTGTTGCAGGGAAAATCCTTCTTCAATCAGATATTGCTCTGCTTCCACGTACGATTCAAAGGAAGCTTCCAGGTTCATTCCGTGGTATACGTTCCACAGGGCGTCTTCCTGTTGTAACAAGAGCGTGCGGTTTTGTTTGTCGATCCACGTTTGCTCGAGTTGCTCAGCTGCTGCGGTGTTTTTAGGTGTTTCCTCACGTTTTTGGGAGAGAGAGTGGATCGACGCTTCTATAACCGTGCGCAGTTCTTCCGCCGAGAAATCACGGATGTTGATGAAGCCCTTATCGTCTTTTTGCTTTTGGTAGCTCTTCACAAAGCCGACGAACACAAACCCGTTGCCGTTCGGATGCAGATGATAGACCACGGTCTTTTTGTCATGAAGGCTTTCCTCATAATGAAAATTAACCCGTTTCAGGGAGACGTCATTCCGAGTCAGTTGTGGAAAAGATTCAATAATCGCTAGTTTTTCTTCAAAAGTAAGCATGGATTCCTCCGGTGAGATGGATTTGTTTGTCGATTATATCATAGGTGGGACACAGAACGAAAAAAGGAGAAGGGAAAATGAACGGAAAAAACCGAAAAAACATCGTAGCAGGACTCGAAGTCGATATTGTATTGAAACAGGACCAACGCACTGGCAAGCGCACTCGTGGGATTGTAAAGGATATCCTGACGAACTCCAGTACACATCCACATGGAATCAAGGTTCGTTTGACGGATGGACAAGTGGGGAGAGTGCAAGAGATTTTCCAAAAAGGGAAGTAACCTTTTTCAGAAAAAATGGACAGGCCACATGGGCATCTGTCCGTTTTTCTTTTCATGATCGGTTCCGGTTCTGCAAATGCTCGATAGCTGGTACGGCGAAGCAAGCTAGATTCGAAGGAAGTGCATCGAGCGAAAACCAGCGCATGTCTCCAATAGCCCCGTCTTCCTCTAAATTACGCGCTTCTCCACTCAAGATCGTGACTTCGTAAATGACCGAAACCCAATGCTCGCCATTTTCCGGAAGGATGGTTTCTGCAGTGCACAAGAGGGCTTTTACCTCGACATCGAGATTAACTTCTTCTTTGATTTCACGGATGACACTCGTCTCTAGTTGTTCATAGGGATCAACTTTTCCCCCGGGAATGCTCCACGTATTCTTCTCTGGATCTCTGTTTCGTAAAACCAGTAAAATCTCATTCTTGTCATTTAAGATGACAGCTCCTACGCCCAATCTTGGTATAGCGATAGTAGTCGACATGGTTTCTCCTTCGATAGGCAGATTCGTTTCTTCTATAATAGCAAAGTTCAATCCTAGCAGGACAAAACAAGAAACCGCCTGAAAGGACGGTTTCGAGAAGTTCAGCAAAACGTTTTATCGGTAAGAATCATGGGTAGGGGCGAAGACATCCTCCGTTGATTCCCGTACCAAAATAAATGGCTCAATATTTCCCAATCCATGCAGGCATGTATTGTGATGGGCGATGATCTGTTCCGCAGACAGCACTTCGTTGTCCGACGTAGAGTGTCCGTCTTTGACGAGCGTCACATCATAGCCGAGTGTCGTCGCTTTGCGGCAGGCACTGTCGATACAATATTCGGTTTTGCACCCCGTGATGACAAGGTGGTTAATCCCGAGTGCTTGTAGTTTTTCGTGCAGATCTGTTCCGTGAAACGAGTCTGTCGCTAGTTTTCGAATCACCGTTTCTGATGGCAGAGGTGCGATCTCAGGGTGGATGGCATTGTCGTCTGAACCGACTTCTCCGACATCATCATCCTGAACGTACAGAACAGGAATATCCTTGCTGTAGGCGTCTTCCCGTACTTTTTTCAATGTTTGGACAAGTGTAGCCGGCTGATAAACAGGACCAAATTGTCCCTCTATAATTCCCACTTGCGCATCAATAATCAGTAGAGCTGTTTTTCGAATCAATCCAATTCCTCCTAGGTGAAAGGGGGTTAGTGTTGGTGTTCCCCTTTTTGGTTGTTTGGTACACGCACAGCTTTATAAGAACGTCGATTCATGTCTTTTTTCATAACTGACCACTCCTTTCATCATAGAAGAGCATGAAAACTGCTCTGGATAATTGTACCACAAAAAAGACTCATTCCTTACATATCGGCAGGTAAGGAACGAGTCTTTTTCGATTACGAACTTCTTATGATTCATTTTCCTTTTTCGGTACAAACTGAAAGATATCATGTGATTCGAGGGAGTCGATCAAACGGGATAGCCACAGATAATATTCCAACCCATTTTCAATGCGCTTGATACTAAGGTCAACACGTTCCCTGAATTCTTCCGTAAGCTCTTCGGATTGCTGGAGAGCACGAAGCTCAAGGAGCGACTTTTTCAAGGCGTGTACATTATGTTCACAGGCGTGTCGCCACTTCACGGAAAAGAGGTCGATGAAGTTCTGGTACCAATCCAGATTGACCTCGTAATGATCCTTCCGTGTCCCTTTTTTCCATATCTTTTCTACCATATTTAATTCCATCAATGTGCGGACGCCAGTGCTCATGCTGGTTTTGCTCATGCCCAGTGCTTCGCCCATCTCATCGAGTGTCATTGACTTGTCCTGAAAGAGCAATGTGCCATACAGCAGTCCCGTTGACATGGTAATTCCATACAGATCCATGTTGCGAGCTAGCGTTTCAATCACGCGTTCCTGAGCTTTTTCGAGGATTTTTTCTTGATTGGTATCCATTTTGAAAAAAGCAGCTCCTCTAGTCATAGTAACCTGACTAGAATTGTACGTCTCCAAAAGCAAAAAGTAAATGGAGATATTGTACAGTATATACGTGATAAACTGAGAATACAGGAAGTAAAGTACGTAAAGTTTTTTCTGAACGCTGAAAATGCCCGATTATCCTGCCTCATCCAGTTTGAGGTAAAAAAATTGGCTGGTTACAATTGTAAGGGTAAAGAACAGTCCGGATGCCGGGCGTAAAAGTTGGAGGTGACCATATGCCCAAGATCAAAGTAGAGAATTTGACCAAAATCTTTGGACGCCAACCCCAACGCGCATTGTCCCAGGTGAAGCAGGGGAAGACCAAGCAAGAAATCCTGAAGGAAACGGGTCTTACCCTTGGGGTGAATCAAGCGAGTTTTGAGGTGCATGCAGGCGAGATATTCGTCATCATGGGGCTTTCGGGAAGCGGGAAGTCGACCTTGGTTCGATTGTTGAACCGGTTGATTGAGCCGACAGAAGGCAGAATCCTGATTGACGGTACGGATATCGTCAGTATGAACACGGAGCAGTTACAGGAAGTAAGAAGAAAGAAGCTGGGTATGGTATTTCAAAAGTTTGCCTTGTTCCCTCACAGGACGGTGCTTGAAAATGCGGAGTACGGTCTGGAGATTCAAGGGATGCCAAAAGCTGAGAGAGAGGCCAAAGCGAAAAAGTCACTCGAACTCGTCGGACTCGGTGGTTGGGAAGCAAGCTACCCGGATCAGTTGAGTGGCGGGATGCAGCAACGTGTGGGGCTGGCTCGGGCACTCGCGAATGAACCCGATGTGCTGTTGATGGATGAGGCCTTCAGTGCCTTGGACCCGTTGATTCGCAAGGACATGCAGGATGAACTGTTGGAACTGCAAAGCACCATGCAGAAGACCATTATTTTCATTACGCATGATCTGGACGAAGCATTGAAGATCGGGGATCGAATCGCGCTGATGAAAGACGGTGCGATCGTGCAGATCGGCTCGCCGGAAGAAATCATGACCAATCCGGCAAATGAATACGTAGAGCGATTTGTAGAGGATGTGGATCGTTCCAAGGTGTTGTCCGCTGAAAATGTCATGAAGCGTGCGGAAACGATCACACTGGACAAAGGACCTCGCGTCGCATTGCAACTGATGCGAGACCGCGGCGTATCCAGTCTGTACGTGGTGGATAAACGAAAAACATTGTTAGGAGTGCTGACGGCAGACGCAGTAAACGGAGCCAAGGAAGCAGGACATTCGCTAGAATCCGTGCTGCGAACCGAGGTACCGACTGTCGGACCGCAGACGCTACTCAATGAGATGTTTGACCTTGTTGCGTTTTCGGATATTCCCGTGGCGGTTATAGGAGAACAAAACCGTCTCCTGGGCGTGATTGTTAAAGGAGCCGTCTTGGGTGGGTTGGCAGGAAAAGTTAATCAACAAGTTCCAGAGCCAACGAATGAAGAGGGGCAGGTGAATCCATCATGAGTCAAAACCAACTTTTTCCGAAGCTGCCGCTCGACAGTTGGGTAGAAACGATTGTAGATGGACTGGAAGAGAATTTGGGCTTCTTGTTCGACTTCATATCAGCTGGAATCGGTGGAACCGTTGACTTGTTTTCGTGGATTCTAACAGGAATCCCTTTTTGGGCCCTGATCATCTTGTTTACGCTGCTGGCGTATCGCGCTGGCAAAGTGGCAATTGCTCTTTTTACCTTCATTGGACTTCTTCTGATTCAGAATCTGGGTTATTGGGAGCATTCAATGGAAACACTTGCACTGGTATTGACGGCAGGGTTGATCTCGGTGATTATCGGGATTCCCGTCGGTGTCTGGTGCGCGAAGAATGATTCTGTGCAAAAGGTCGTTACACCGCTGCTTGATTTCATGCAGACAATGCCAGCGTTTGTGTACTTGATTCCCGCCATCTTTTTCTTCGGACTCGGTAAAGTACCGGGGGTTATCGCTTCTGTCATTTTTGCGATGCCACCGACGATCCGTCTGACCAACCTGGGAATTCGTCAAGTTCCTGCCGATCTGATCGAGGCTTCTGAAGCGTTCGGTTCTACCTACTGGCAAAAACTGACGAAGGTACAGCTGCCGATTGCCAAGACGACAATGATGGCCGGGATTAACCAGAGCATTATGCTCGCGCTGTCCATGGTCGTAATTGCCTCGATGATTGGGGCGAAAGGCTTGGGGGCTGACGTGTATCGTGCTGTAACACAGATCAAGATCGGTGAAGGTTTTGAGGCGGGACTGGCCATCGTTATTTTGGCGATTCTACTGGATCGTCTCACACAAAGTGTTGGAAAGAGAAAAAACGCGTAGGAGGGGTTTTCATGAAAATGAAAAAAGGCACCTTGAAAGGGCTGGCAGTCGCACTTGGACTCAGCATGGTGATGGTAGGATGTTCAAACGCGGGAACACCGCAGGGAAATCAGCCTGCCGAGGGCAATACGGGTACGTCTGCACCGAATAGCGTTGGAGCACAAGTGGATCATAAAATTATCGGAATCGATCCTGGCGCTGGTCTGATGAAAGCGACCGAAAAGGCCATGAAAGACTACGATCTGAAAGATTGGGAACTGGTAGAGGGCTCTAGTGCAGCGATGACGGCAGCACTGACACAAGCCTACAAAGACAAAAAGCCGATTATCGTGACAGGCTGGACACCGCACTGGATGTTCTCCAAGTTCGAGATGAAATACCTCGAAGACCCGAAAGGAACTTTCGGAAAGGATGAACAGATTCATACCATCGTGCGAAAAGGACTGAAGGAGGAGCACCCAAGTGCGTATGCGTTCCTCGACAAGTTTACGTGGACACCTGCTGACATGGAAAAAGTGATGCTCGATATCGCGGGCGGCAAAAAGCCGGAAGAGGCAGCAGCCGAATGGGTGAAAAACAATGAGGCTACCGTCAACAAGTGGGTAGAAGGCATTCAGCCTGCTGAAGGCAAAAAATTGACGCTCGCCTACGTCGCGTGGGATTCTGAGATCGCTAGCACGAATGTGGTGAAGACTGTACTAGAGCAAAAGCTGAAATATAAAGTAGAGCTGAGCCAAGTAGAAGCTGGCCCAATGTGGGTCGGTGTATCGAACGGCGATGTGGATGGGATGGTAGCAGCGTGGCTGCCAACCACGCACGCAGACTACATGGAAAAGCTGGGGAAAGACGTGGAGGACCTCGGTCCGAACCTGCAAGGAACCAAGCTCGGATTGGCCGTTCCAGCTTACATGGAGATCAACTCCATTGAAGATTTGAAGAAGTAACAGACTTAATACAGAAGGCACCGCTCACGATGGGGCGGTGCCTTTTTCGTTGTGTTATGGGAGTGGATTGCTTTCCATGACAGCGGGCCAAGCGTGCTGTTTGTCCAGCGTTGCAGGCTCCGGTGCAAATACTCGCAAAACGAGATTGAACTCGCCTTCAGGGAGCGGGAGCCAGTTGCCTTCCTTGCCTTTGGGCGGTTGCTGTTGCAAATACAGATCGAGGGAGCCATCCGGATTGTACGCAAGCGTTCCTGTATTGCTGCGAACGGATGCGCGATCGGCCGCTGTTTTGGCTAAAAACAGCTGGTTGTCATAGACGTTAATCGACCAGAATGCAGACGTCTTGGGAAGCTGTTCCTTTGTAAAATGCAGCCTATAGCTTTTGACTCCTGTAAGAGGTTTTCCTGATCCATCTGTCAATGCTCGATAGTAGGCTTCCTCGCTCGGCACATTGGCTCCAATACCGGAATAGGCGATAAAGGAACGAGCGAGAAACTGGTTTCCATATGTGCCGATGGGGGAAAAGGAGCCCCATCCATTACGGAAGGTGGCGTAGCCGGGAAAGCCATTTTGCACGATGGACAGAGCATCCTGTAGGGCACGCTGTAGGCCCGCAAGTTTGGCTGGACCGAGCGTGGAAGGATCAAAGCCTTTTTGGACATCGAGCCCGGCTTGTGTGAATTGATCGAGCAAGACACGATCACATTCGGGCGGAGGATTGCTCTGGATCCATTTTGTCATGACTTGAAAAAAGGAAAGGGATGACAACACATCAGGGGGAAGCGTTTCGGGAACATGTGCCGTTTGCAATTTTGGGTGGACAGGGGCAATCGCGATTTGTTTTTCAAACGAGACAGCCTGCGACAAATCAGCTTCACCCTTTACCTCGACACGGCCAATGAGCCAGACGGTATTCGTAGGGGCGTAGATCACAGGTATATGGGCAGGGGTAGGCCCTTTCCATTGTGGGCTTGCAATGATATATTGTCCGGCCTGCTGTTTGGTGGAACGATTGGAGACATTGCGAAACGTATTCGTGTAGGCATCCAGCATTTGCACGGTATAGTAGCGGTTTTGCGGATTGGCGGGGACAGTCAATCGGACGGGCGTCTCTGACAAATCCAGCCATGCGCTCATATACAATGTATCGGAGTTTGGCGTCACGATATCCCGATAAGCTGGGGAAGCGAGTGTGTCCGCATAGTAAAACTGGTTAATCGGCGACCGATTTTTGACCATGGCTTCCATCGTTTTGGCGGACATCACTAATGGATAGCCGTAGATGTATGCTTGTATGCCGAGCGAGTAGGCGAGTCTCTCCTGCGATTGAAGAAATGACTTCGTTTGGAAGAGAGGTGACTGTTGAACAGATGGAGCGGTTGTGGTCTCTTTTGCAAATGACAGGCCAGACAGGTAAAGCGTCATGCAAAGCAGGGAAACGATCAGTATCAGGCGCTTTTTCAATAATGGAAGCATAAAGCCCCTCCTCATTACCAGAAATGGGGTTCGCACTGGTAGTTTTCTTCATAGAAAAGGGGCTTTATGCAAGTTGGGCTGGAATATTTATTCGTAATGCGGTTCCACAGAAATTTCAGGCGCCCGCCACTCTGGGCAGGTCGCATACAATTTCGACGCTCCCTGTAGCAATTCCCTATCACGCCATCGCTTGCCCACACACTGTATACCAATAGGAAGACCTTGCTCATCAAAACCGATCGGCATCGTCACGACAGGGCTTCCGGTGACATTAAACAGACTCGTATAAAAAGTCGTAGCGGCCCAGTAGTTTTGCGGGTTCTCGTCTACGTACAGCGGTTTGGTGTAAAGAGGCTTGTTACCCCACATTCTCGATTTTGCCATATGGGGGAAAGCTGTCGTGCAGCTAACCGGACACAAGAACAAGTCACAGTCAGTCATGAATTGCTCAAAGCTGCGAATGAGCTGCTCCCGAATGGTTAAGACACGCATGTAGTTTTTGAACGTCAGCGGGATGAGCATGGTAGCGGAGGGAATTTGGCGATAAATCGGCATCGTCATGAGATGAGCCAAACCGCGAAGAAGTGAAGGCGTCGTAGAGTTTAACTCCGCGTCGATCATTTTCCCCCATGTTTCCCAAGTCTTGCGTACATCCAAAGGTGGTGCCGTCACTTGTTCTACGCGCATGCCTTGTTGCTCCAGCATTTTGACGAAGCGACGCAACTGATCACGAATGGCTCGACTCGTTGGGTAGCCGGGCAGCTCTTCCATCCAGCGAATGTGCAGGGGCTGCTCCTGGAGGGGAGGGGGCAAGACTTGTGGGCCATGAGGCAAGCCAGCGTTGCCGTTTCCACCACTAATGATGGAAAACGCCACTTCCAGGTCTGCGATCGAACGGGCTACAGGGCCATAACAGGCCAGATGACGAGACGAGGTATAATCAGACATTCCTTCAAAGCCTGGCATGTGTCCTGCGGCCGGAACGGCTCCTTCTGTCGGCTTCAAGCTAAATACGCCACAGAAATGAGCAGGAACACGCAACGAACCGCCAATGTCACTGCCAATATCCAAATAGGAAAGCCCGGCAGCAACTGCGGCTGCCGATCCTCCGCTGCTTCCGCCTGTTGTTCTCTCCAGATTCCATGGATTATTCGTCCGACCGTAAATATCATTGTCTGTTTGCATGTCCATCAGAAGAGGAGGGACATTCGTTTTGCCCAGGATGATGGCTCCTGCCTGCTTCAGTCTGCGGACGACTGCCGCGTCGTGTTGCGGAATATAGCCTTTGAGAGGTGTGAAGCCAGAAGTAGTGGCGAGTCCTGCTGTGGCAAAAGAATCTTTGATTGTGATTGGTACCCCGTGAAGAGGTCCGCGATAGATACCTTCCCCTATTTCTTTGTCTGCTTGTTTGGCGGCTTCGATCGCAGATTTTTCGTCAGAAGCGACGATAGCGTTCACTTTGCCATTGAGGAAGTCGATTCGTTTAAAGATATGTCGGGTAGCTTCCTCGGCGCTTATTTTACGCTCGCGAATCCAAGTGCCCATCTCCGTTGCTGTCAAATCGATTAGTTCTTTCATTCGATTCACTCCTTTTCACACGTCCAGCGTACGACAGGAAAACGAGGAAAACTTGATCGAAAATGCGAACCGCTACCGACTATTCTCTGGCCAGAACGGGTATATAAATGAAGCAAAGCGAATCAGGATGGTCATATCCGAGAAAGCGATGATCGTAATATTCAAAATCGTAGCGGGCATAAAGCTGGTCGGATGCGTGTGTCATCCAGCTCCCGTAAATGTATTGATACGTCAGCTTGATATTTTGCACCGGTCCTTTGTGAGGGAACACAAGATAACTAGATGGAGGCAGTGTGAGTGATTCCAGTCCGTCTGTGCCATCATGCTCCGGAGTTTGCATGGCAGCAAAATAAGAAAAGCTCAGCTCCAGCCCAAAAGCATCGGGGTAGCGTAAGACACCATAACGCTTTTGATTTGGCTGCACGTCGATTGTCTGCCCCAATTGGTTCCAGCAATGGATGATATCTTGTAACGAACAAGTAGCTTGAGCGTACCCTACGAGATGCAGTGCTTCGTGGGAAGGGACATAGATGGGCTCAATGGACTGCCGCTGAATATTTTCCAAATACGGTAACTCCATGCGCTCCAACATCATGTATCTCGGCATTTTTCCAGATCGACGAAGCGCAGAAGGAGGCAGACCAAAGCGTTTGGTAAAGGCACGAGTAAAGGCTTCGTGAGAATCAAAGCCGTATGTAAAGGCGATCTCCGTCACGCTCTTTTGTTCCAGCGACAGCGCTTTGGCAGCCTCGGTTAAGCGTCTCTTCGAAATGTACTGGCCGACAGTTTCTCCTGTCACGTGAAAAAACAAGCGTTGAAAATGGTACTTGGAATATCCGGCGGCTGATGCCACTTCATCGAGTGTGACTTTTTCCGTTAACTGCTTTTCGATAAAAGAGAGGGCACATGTTATTTGTTCGATATAGTTCATGACGTCACCTGAAAAAGGAAATAAGATCTTTTTTTAGGATACCATATGCCCTGATCTGATTTTTTGTAAAAAAGCCAGAATGTCAAAGAATAGGGAGAGAATACAATGAAGTAGGACAACATTATTGGAGGTAGCCGTGGAGCAGCATCTGGATCTTTTTTTGATGAAATATGGATATGTCGGCATCTTTTTTTCGCTCACACTTGGTGTTGTAGGGCTCCCCATACCCGATGAGGTACTGATGACGTACGCTGGCTATGCGGTTTCCCGCGGTGTTTTGCACATGCCGTTAACGGTGCTGAGCGCCTTTTTGGGAGCGGCAGTAGGGATTTCGATCAGCTATGCCATCGCGTGGAAGTGGGGGCTGCCGTTGCTTATGAAGGTTGGACCGTACATGCATATTACGCCGAAAAAAATAGAGTCAACCCAAAAGCTATTTGCCAAGTACGGTCCATACCTGTTGCTCATCGGCTATTTTTTGCCTGGCGTCCGTCATGTTACCGCCTATTTGGCAGGAGTCTCCGCAATGGGTTTTCGACGATTCGCTATTTTTGCTTACGCTGGCGCATTTCTTTGGAGTGTCACTTTTTTACTGTTGGGACAGGCGCTTGAGAAAGAGTGGCTCAAAGTCGTCGTCTATATACGTCATTACGGCATCACATTTTTGCTAATCGGTTCGGCGATTGGAATGATGGTTTATATTTGGATGAGGTACAGGAACAGCACCAGGACCAGGACATAAGGAAGAAGAGTTAGTTCCGGATAATAGACATGCTATCGCGGACCAAGCTGACAAATTCCAGCTGTTCCTCACCGGTGGCTGTCGATTCGGCTAGCTTGAGTACGTCGGGAAGTGAGCTTCTTTCGGAAAAGGGGCTATCCCGCAATATTTCTGCGTACTCGGCAACGGAAGCCAGGAACGTCAGCTCAGGTGACAGCGCGCTTTGCACTTGAACGGGCTCGGCAATTTCCTCTACTTTTTGGGAAACGATATTGTGATAGCGAATCCGTACCGTCCCTAGATCTGTTTTTGCTGGGGAAGCAAGCTTGACTTCGTAAAGGGCGGTCACGCTGTGCCCAGCACCGATTTCACCTGCGTCTGTCTTGTCGTTACGAAAATCCTTGTCGCGGACATCGCGGTTCTCATAGCCGATCAAGCGATACGAGTCTACCTTCTTAGGGTCGAATTCTACCTGAATTTTTACGTCACGAGCGATCGTTTGGAGGGTGCCCGTCAATGATTCCGTAAAAATGCGGCGCGCCTCGGAAAACGTATCAATGTAGGCGTAGTTGCCTTCTCCTTTATTCGCAAGCTGCTCCATCAGGACGTCATTATAGTTTCCCATGCCAAAGCCAAATGTGCTCAAGTAAATGTCTTTTCGCGCATAGTCCTCGATCGAACGCAAAATGCCCTCGGCTCCTGTTTCTCCTACGTTGGCCACACCGTCGGAGCAAAGAATGACCCTGTTAATAGCGCCGGGCTTGAAGGAGTTAGCCGCCATTTTATAGCCGAGCATGAGCCCTTCTTCCGCGTTGGTGGAGCCTTCGGGTTGGAGTTCAGCGATTGCAGATAATATCGCGTTTTTGTTTTCAGTAGAGGTAGGAGGCAAAAGAACCCGTCCTTCAGATCCATAGACGATGATTCCTACAGAATCTGTGGGTTGTAACTCATCCACGAGGACATTCAGACTTCTTTTTACCAGCTCCAATCGGTTTTCCCTATTCATCGAGCCAGATACGTCAATGACAAAGACGAGGTTTGCAGGCTTTCTGTCTTCGGCTGCAATTTCCTTTCCTTTGATGCCTACGCGAACCAATTGGTTGCCTTTCTGAAAAGGAGAGGGGCCGCCATCCACTTGAACGGCAAATGTTTGATTGGTGGGAGCCGGATAAGCTGCTGGAAAATAGTTGATGAATTCTTCCACCCGAACAGCCTCTGCTGGAGGAAGTGTGCCGTCTTGAACAAAACTGCGCATGATCGAGTAGGAGCCAGTATCCACATCTGCAGCAAAGGTAGACAGGCGATCTTTTGCAGTAGAGACAAAAGTATTGGCGCCATAGTCTTTGAAGTACATATCGTTTGCAGGTGGGGCGGATGTCTTTTCCATGACGTAATCAGCCAAGGCGCTTGAACTACTGCGTGGACTTGAGCTTAGGGTTTCTTTATTCTCGCTTTTCTGGGCAGGTGCTGGTTGCTGGCTCTCACCCGTACCGCTTGTCGCCAATTGGCCATTCGAACTACACCCAATCAATGATGCGACCAATAGGGTGATGCCACTTACTTTCACAATTTTTCTCATCTTTAGATATTCCCCCTTTGCCTATGTGACGTGGTAAAAAAAGGAATGTTACATAAGGAGGAGAAGTAGGCTTGTCCGCAGCAAGAGCTTCACTCGCAACGACAGCCAGGATCGAGTCGTAGCTGCGGCTCCGAGTGGCGAAATGATTTATGTTTGGATTAATCGGCAATCTTCACTAAAGTGAGGAAGCCAGTCACCGTCGTCGTTCCGTCTGCGAAGCTTTGCAAAAACTGGTCTGCGATACCTCCCGTACGGAATATGTCTACGATGTCACCTGCTACTAATCGGGTGAAAGAGGTAACCATGCTGAATGCATTTCCATCCCCTGCACTATCCGCACTGCTTGAAGTTCCAGCAGAAGCTGTAATATTAGCGCCATTCCTTCTGATAATGAAAGACACTTCACTCGCTTGTGCAGTAGTAACACGATAGCTGATGAGATAGATGCCGCTTGCAGGTACGGTCACTTGCCCGCCAGCGAGTAAAAAGCCGAGTGAATTGTCTGCATTCGACACATTCAGCGGGACCATCGTATTTGGCGAGATATCGATAGCGGAGGATAGCCAGAAGTTGCCGAAAACACTGGAAACAGTTCCTGTCGCGCCTATTACACCCGGGGCTCCTGTAGCACCTGTAGCGCCTGTAGCACCTGTAGCGCCTGTAGCACCTGTAGCGCCTGTAGCACCTGTAGCGCCTGTAGCACCTGTTACCCCCGTGGCCCCGGTCAAGCCGACTCCTGTCGCCCCCGTTATTCCTACCCCAGTCGCGCCAGTAGCCCCCGTAGTCCCTGTTGTTCCTGTTCCACCTCCATCTGCTCCGGTGGCTCCAGGTAGACCAGTGACTCCAGTGGCTCCCGTTGGTCCTGTGAGACTAGCAATAAACGATGCTGTTAATACGGAATTCAGCTTGTTGTTCAGCAGAATTTCTTTCTTTGTTATCTCTCTGAGCGTATTTATTACACTAGAATTAACATTCAGCAAATCACTAATAGTTGCAGGGGGACCTGTTAATCCTGGAAGCGTACCAAGGACATATTGAAACTTTTCCGCCTCTGCGTTAATGATATGGCTTAACCCAAGCTCTTCCAATGCGATGGATGCGAGTAGCAAGTTTGCGATTTGGCTTTGTGTGATGGTAATGAGAGGGGTAATGTTGGGGATATTTGCTTGTGACAAATGAAACGTCCTCCTTCTTTCTTCACGTCCTTTCATCCTATTCCGATAAGGTGCATAAGGAGATTGGTCGGTTTCCTTGTTTTTATTCGGGTACGGTTTACCATGTGCTGCCTTTCTTTCTTGCTCCTTATTCAATCTTCTTGTAATATTAGGAAATATTTGTGGTGTGACGGTCGCTCTAGTCAATGGAAATCAATTACGAAAAGAGGTAGATTGCTGCAAAAATCAATCAAACAAGAGAGGTTATAAAATGAATCTAGGAATTCAAGTCACGCAAAATCAACTGATGGATGTGCTGCTAAACGTTGCGGTAGCTCGTCCAGTATTTATTTGGGGCGCACCGGGAATCGGCAAGTCGTCTCTCGTCGAGGCGTTTGCCGAGCAGGTGGGCCTGCCTTGCGTATCGTTATTGGGTAGTCAGCTGGCACCTGAAGATATTATTGGTGTCCCACAGATCGTAGATGGGAAAAGCAGATTTTGCCCACCTGCGCAAATTGCGCGAGAAGAACCGTACTGCTTGTTTCTTGACGAATTGAATGCATGCTCACAAGAAGTGCAAAAGGCGTTTTACAGTCTGATTCATGAGCGGAGAATCGGGGATTATCATCTGCCAGAAGGGTCCATTGTGATTGGAGCAGGAAACAGGGCGCAGGATAGCGCGATTGTCAAACCGATGTCGTCTGCTCTGATCAACCGGATGTTCCATGTCCAATTGCTAGTCTCGTATGAACAATGGATGAAGTGGGCGTACAGCAACGGCATCCATTCCTACGTGCTGCAATTTTTAGAGGTGCGCCCGGACTATTTGTGGTCGCAGCCACCGAAGAGCGAGGAACCGTTTTCTACTCCGCGTTCCTGGCACATGCTATCTGATGCCCTGAACGAATTCGGTGAGAACTTGACGACAGAGATGGTGGGGGTACTGGCCTACGGATGCTTGACGCCCCAGCATGCTGCTCAATTTCGGGCTTTTCACAAGAACATTCAAGGCAAATATCAGCTCAACCGTATTTTGGAGGGAGAGGCTTCTTTCCCGACGGCTCCAGAGGATCGGGACGTCCTGTATTTTCTGGCCGATTCTTTCCGTTCGCAGATCAAAAAAGAACTGCCAGCGGATAAAGCCTCTGTTGGGGAGCAGCATAAACGGTTTGCGCACCGAGCGAAAGCTCTCTTGAAGGAGCTCGCTTCCATCTCACTGGAAATGGCACAGATGATAGTGGCGCGGCACGAGGATGGCGACGGATTGCCAGACTGGTTCGTTGTGGAGGTCATTCGTGATTTACCGCGATTGGCCATGGACAGGAAGGGCAAATAGCCAATGGCCCGAGGAGTTAAAAACGACCCGTCGACGCAAAACTACGAGCAGGCCGTACATTTTTTGAGTCATCACCCGATGTTTGGTCCACTGTCCTCGCGAGCGCACTTTATTCGTTCCGAGCGAAGTATTTGTCCAGATAACGGTTGGGTAGTCGTGACCCGGGAAGGCAGCTTGTACGCGCATCCGAAGCGCAGAGGGGAAGTCGGGGAATGGATTTATGTTCTCGCACATGCGCTGCTGCATTTGGGCTTCGGACATTTTGTGGAAAAAGAGCAGCCGATTTTGTGGAACATCGCATGCGATTGTTATATTACGCGTTTTTTGAGAGACATGAAGCTGGGGAAGCCTCCTGCTGAAATGGCCTTTGAGCTGGATAAATCGGGAAAGAGCGAAGAAGAGCTGTATGACCGGTTCGTGGAGCATGGGGTGCCGGAGCATTTGAAGCTGTTTGGAACGGGCGGGGAAAAACAGGCAGATATGCTTTTCTCAGATAAATACGTCCGGTACACCTACAATCGAGATGTGAAGTGGGAGCGGCTCTTGGGGATCGGGCTGGCGCAAGCGGTGCAAAGTGCTGTCAGCGTAGCGGGCGGCTATTCCGATGCTCTCGGGAATGAAGAGAACCAGCTGTCTGAGGCACAAAAGGCCAAGCGCTGGTTCATCAATCATTATCCATTGCTGGCTTCCTTAGCGAGTCATTTCACGATTATCGAGGATTCACAGATCTGCCAACGGCTGCAAATCTCGGTGGCAGCCATTGATGTCACATCCAACGAAATCTTCATCAATCCTGCGGCGGGCTTGGATGAAGAGGAATGTAAATTCGTGATGGCACACGAGCTATTGCACGCAGGGCTTCGCCACCATGAGCGCTGTCAAGGACGCGACCCGTATTACTGGAATGTCAGCTGTGATTACGTGATTAATCAATGGCTGATGGAACTCGGTGTGGGACGTTTTCCGCAAATTGGCGGACTGTACGACCCAGACTTGAAGGGACTCTCGGCAGAGGCGATTTACGATCGAGTCGTGACGGACATGCGCACGTATCGCAAGCTCTACACCTTACGAGGAATCGGCATGGGCGATATTCTGGATGGCGACGATCCGCGTTTTTGGGAAAAGGGTCCGGGAACGACGCTGGATGACTTTTATCGCAATGCGATGTCGCAAGGCTTGATCTACCATCAGGAGAAAGGGAGAGGGCTTTTGCCTGCGGGCTTGGTAGAAGAGATTCGCGCCTTGGGGCAACCGCCTATTCCGTGGGATGTTCAGCTTGCCCGTTGGTTTGACGAGCATTTTCCTCCGTTGGAAAAGAGTCGCACGTATGCAAGGGCAAGCCGCAGACAGTCCTCTACACCTGACATTGCCCGTCCTGCCTGGAGCTTTCGCGAAACGGATCAGCTGGCACGCACGTTTGGTGTCGTGATTGATACATCCGGCTCGATGGATACCAAGCTGCTCGGCAAAGCATTGGGGGCGATCGCGAGCTACAGTGAAGCACGAGATGTTCCATATGCACGCGTGGTCTTTTGCGATGCGCAGGCGCATGATGCGGGCTACCTTTCTCCCGAGGACATTGCAGGTCGCGTCAAAGTCAAAGGACGCGGGGGAACGATCCTGCAGCCGGGCATTGACATGCTGGAAAAAGCAACCGATTTTCCAAAGGACGGACCGATTTTGATCATTACCGATGGGGAATGTGATCGGATCAAAGTAACTCGTAGTCATGCCATCATGCTGCCGAAGGGGAGTAACCTGCCGTTCGTGACGAGAGGACCGGTATTTCGAATGGAATAGCAGGGTTTAGGCTCCGTATCGATGATGCGGGGCCTTCTTTATGATCTTTTTACAATGAAAGGGTAGGAAAAGCGATAAAATAGCTTGTATGATGAAGCGGAGATCGGAGAGGTGTACAGCTAAGTGAAAAATAATCTCCTAGAAGAAACCGGGCACAAAAAAAGTAGATGGGAAGCTGTGCTTGAAGTTTTGCTCGTTTCGACCAAGCTGGGATTGACTTCATTCGGTGGTCCCATCGCGCATCTCGGTTATTTTCACAACGAATACATTCGACGTAGAAAATGGATGGATGAGCAAAGCTACGCGGATTTGGTTGCGCTTTGTCAGTTTCTCCCTGGTCCCGCAAGCAGCCAGGTAGGGATCGGAATCGGAATCATGCGAGCTGGATTGTGGGGAGGGGTTGCTGCATGGATCGGCTTCACTCTGCCTTCGGTATTGGCTCTCCTGATCTTTGCGTTCACTTTACAAGGAGTGGACAGTGATAGTGCTTCTTGGATTCACGGTCTAAAATTAGTAGCTGTCGCGATTGTTGCTCATGCCGTATGGGGGATGGGACAAAAGCTTGCCCCGGATCGAACACGGGTGACGATTGCGATCATCGCTGCTACCATCACACTGCTGTGGCATTCTGCATGGAGTCAGGTCACAGTTATGATTCTAGCAGGAATAGCAGGGGTTCTTATCTTCCGGCAGCAAAAAGTTTCGGATCTTCCTGAATTTCGTGTGCCAATCAGTCGCGCACTAGCCATTACGTGCTGGATCGTTTTCTTCGGACTTTTGTTGGTGCTGCCTATCCTACGAGAGAGTACAGGCTTTTCCTTGCTCGCGTTGTTTGAGAGCTTTTTCCGTGCGGGCTCACTTGTTTTTGGTGGAGGTCACGTTGTATTGCCTTTGCTGGAGAGAGAGGTGATCTCGACAGGTTGGATGACGGAAGAAGCTTTTCTTACCGGCTACGGGGCTACACAAGCAGTACCGGGGCCATTGTTTACGTTTGCCGCTTATTTGGGAGCCATGATTGCAGGAGGAGTCGGGGCAGTAGTGGCTACGATTGCGATTTTTCTACCAGCCTTTTTACTCGTCATCGGCGCATTGCCGTTTTGGAATGCCTTGAGGAGAAATTCGAAAATCCAGGGAATGCTGGTAGGTGTGAATGCAGCAGTCGTCGGGATTTTACTGGCAGCCCTGTACGATCCGATTTGGACGAGTACCATTCTTGCTCCGCTGGATTTTGCGGTAGCGGCTATTTTGTTTATCATGCTGGAGCACTGGAAGCTGCCGCCATGGCTGGTTGTGGTTACAGGCGCTTTGAGCGGATGGTTGCTTTCAGTTGCTTAGTTTCAGGTGAAAATTTAGCAAATCCTTCTCAATGCGGAGAGGGATTTTTTTTTGCGGGCGAAGATAGGTAATTTAATTAATGGTGAATAAAAAGTACCGTCTCCCACAAACTAATTGTAGTCATATACGAAAGCGGGGAAGCGAAATGCTCCAAAATACCTGGATTTACTACGGTATTTTTGCTCTTATTTTTTTAGCAGGTTTATTATTGACGATACGTTTTATAAAGAGGCAAGAATCGAAGGAATTGGACCACAACATAAGCCAAACGACAGTAAAGCATAAAGTTTTGGGAAATGTCGGGATGCTTGTTTATATTGCAGCTTTTGCCGTTCTGCTAGCTGTTTTGCTAATTTCTATCCTTGTATATTCTTAGCTTTTGGAGGCTGATATTTTAATGGAAAAAAAACGATACTACGTTTCTGTTCAAGCCGGGACTATTTTGGAAAACCAAGGTGACGCAACGTATGAGTTTGAAATAGAAGCAACCGACTTGCAAGTGCATTCACTGAGAACCTTGTTTGACCAAAGGACTGAGTATGAGTTTGGTACATTCTTGCGTGGTCATGTCGTAGCGATTCCTTATCACTTTGATACCGAGAATGATGTTTATGATGAGTGTCTACGGCAAATTTACACTGCGCTCTATGAGTGTGGGACAGAAGTAACCAAGAATCACATTCAATCGATGGGCGTTATGAATGCCTCTCATATGTAAACGATGACTAGACGCCTACATGGGGCGTAGGGCTCACCGTAGAGTCCACATTGGCGTCGTTTTACCATGACCTTGAATTAGGCGTGAGCACGTTCGAGCTAGACGTGAAAATCACGGAGGACAAGCAGGCTGTTATTACGCATGACCGCAAAATTTCGGGTAACAAGTGCCGGGGACACAGGCCCACTTTTCGCTGGCGATCCTGAGTACCCGTACGAAAGCTACAAGACCCCTAAAAAAGAGAAGTAAAAAGAAGACCAGTCCATTAGGGCTGGTCTTCCATTGCATTCACGGGACATAGCCATATCCAGGATATTTGACAACGGGCCATTTATCCTTACGCAACGCATCTAATAGTTCAGGACCTACACACAAGTTGGAAGCGACGAGTTCATGCGGGGTGAGCGCCATCCATTGATTCAGCGACACATCGACAAAGCGGTCGCTCTTGAACATTTCCAAAAACCACACCGTTTCCGTCCCGGTGTTTTGGATATAATGCCCCGTCGCAAAAGGAACGTAACCGACATCACCTGCTTGGTAGTCAAACGTTCGAGCGTTTCCGTTTCCGATAAAAACCGTCATCCGCGCTTGGCCTGAAATGTAATATTGCCACTCGTCGTTATTGGGATGCCAATGCAACTCTCTCATGGCCCCGGGACGTACCTCTACGAGTGCTGCCGCGATTGTCTTGGAGATTGGAAAGTTGCGGGAATCGACGATGCGTACACTACCACCAGGTGTAATGAGGGGGCGTTGGGCGAGTAAACGATGGGAAAAAGGGAGGGGGACGGTTCCGTATGGAGATTCCACTTGATCTGCTTCGATGGAACCCGGAACCTCGCTCTGATAAATGTACACTTGCTTGTCAGGAATGTCGGCAAAGGCTGATTCTGGTACACCGAAATTTGCGGATAGCACATCGGTTGGCGTATGCGCAAACCAATCGGAGATCGATAGCGTATTCAGATCGGAAAAATGCCCATCGTCGAAAACGAGCAAAAACTCACAGCCTTCCTCAAGCCCCTGAATCGAGTGGGGGATGCCGGGAGGGAAATACCACAGATCGCCTTTGCCGATATCTGCGATAAAATTCCGTCCACGCTGGTCAACAGATGTAATTCGTGCACGGCCGAGCAACATGTAGGCCCACTCCGCCTGCTGATGCCAGTGCAGCTCGCGCACACCGCCTGGCGTCAGGCTCATGTTTACACCCGCAAGTGTAGTGGCGATTGGCAACTCGCGTATGGTGACTTCACGGGACCAGCCGCCATGATTTAATGTCATAGAGGCATCTGAGAAGGAAAATTTCAGATTGGGCAGCAAGCCCGCATCTGTGACGGGAGGAACTAGCATATTCGGATTTTGCCGATCACGCATGACATTCCGTGGACCGAGATCGACCCATCCAGTCCCGTCACTTCTCATCGGCTGGGGAATTTGATCCCCCTTGGCTGGCGGATTCATTCGGGCAACCTCCTTCATCCTTGGACAGGCATAGGTTTTGTTTACTTCATCCACTAACCATGCCTATGCATCGGATTGCCCGTTATGCAAACAACGAAGCCGTTCTACCTTTTCTATGGGTGATTTTGTATAATTTTAGGAGTGATTGACAAATTGACAATTTTAGGATGTGTATAAAGATGAATAAGATTCCAAACGATCAATGGCTAGCACGATATGAACAAAAAAAACAGATGTTAGAGCCCCAAGTTGATTTACACACCTATTTCACATCAACACAGATCAGTGGGAAACCAATTAACTTGCTTTCTTTGGGGGAAATCACGATTCCTACTGGAGACATCATCGTTCGTGATCCGCTTGTGTATCTGGAGAGAAATAGTGCCCCGTATTTTCGAAAAGTCCCTACAGGAACCTTTCCATTAACTGTTTGTGTGGTAACTGTTGAAGAAGATCACTACAGGTATGCAGCTGCTAAGGTGGAGTTCACAGATAAAGCTCCCCAAAAATTTACGGAAGCCCTCATTGGAGACGAGGATTTCGAAAATCTAGCAGAAGGCGAATATTTTGGGTTTAATGTGGACGCAGGCCTTGCTACTGTGGTAGATGTCAAAACAAGAGATGCTTATCTGGATTTTTATGATAGCTGGAAAAAAGACAATCCAGACGGCAATATTTATGACGATTATTTCGCTGGTGTTTTTGCACAAAGTTACAAAGACCATCCAAAATACCAAAGAAGCGCTGGAGATTATATAAACTGGACGATACCAGGCACCGATTTATCCGTTCCGATGATTCAGACGGGATTTGGGGATGGTGCCTATCCTGTCTATTTTGGGTTGGATGAAAACGATCAAGTATGTCAGCTAGTGATTCAATTTATTTACATCGAACTCGCATTTGGTGAGGATGACAGCGAAGACGAAAGCTAATAGGAAGCCTCTCACCAATCATTTTTGGAAACGGTGTCTCGCTTATCTTTCTTTGGAAAGAGAAAATAGCTGGCTGTAATCAATAGATCAATCCCCAGAACAACAGTCCAAAGCTGGAGAATATGCCATAAAGAAGCAGTTCGTTCCGCATCATCGATAAAGTAGATGGTCCCCGCTAAGAGAGCCGCCCCAATTACATAGGAGAAGAGATGTCTAAACCAGCTTTTGGCGTAATTCTTGGCATACTCCATGCCGTATAACTTGGGCTTCGCCGTACCTTGCTTTGTGACGTACTGCTGAAATTTTTCATCCGCCCATTGAATCATACTTTTCCCAAACGCAAGCGAAACCCCGATATAAACGGCAGCCAGCGCATGAGGAATCGTAGCGGTAGCCCCACGATACAAATCCACGCTCGTAACGACGAGCAAAACTACATCAACAACAGGCGTCAGGGCGAGAAGAAAGAGCCCGGCCTTTTTTTGTTTGAGCACGTACCTTGTGAAAAGGCCAAGTACAATGACCACCCAAAATGCGATTTCGCATGCGACAATCATCCATGCAACAAAGTTCACTAGAATAGGTCCCCTTTTCGGAAATTTTTATAATACAACTGTGCTAATAAAAGGGATTTTAACATCAAACTTTAAATAATACAATCGTATTATCAAAGTTGCTTGTCCCTTGCAAATCTTGTTAAAATACAACTATGCCAAAAATAATCGATCATGAGAAAAGAAGAGAACAAATAGCAGAAGCAACGTGGCGTGTCATAGTTGAGCAAGGAATGGAGGGAGCGACGGTAAGGGGCATAGCAAAAGAAGCAGGACTTTCATTAGGTGCTCTGCGACATTACTTTGCAACACAGGATGAACTGTTGATGTATGCCATGCAGCTCGTAAAAGAGAGGGCGACAGCTCGAATTGCTGAAATCTCCGCCAATGAAAAATGGGCGCCAAAAGAGAGAATCACCAAAATCTTTCTGGAGCTACTCCCTACGAATCAAGAAAAGATGGTCGAAATGGAAGTGTGGTTTGCTTTTACCGTGTACTTCCGACACAAGAAAGATGGCTTTGATGCACAGCACGACGGGATCTATGCCGCCGTCCGCAAGCTGTTGGACTCTGCTGATCAACTAAATCTATTACGCAAAGAGCTGGACAAAGAGATGGAAGCAGAAAAGCTCTATGCCGTCATCGATGGTCTGGCGCTGCATGCCTATCTTGAACCGCAGCGTGTCAATGGGGAATGGATTACGAAAGTGCTAGAGCATCATCTTGCATCCTTGTTTCATTAACTGACTTTTACACTTCTTTTACGAAAAAGATGGTCCATTCTTCATACAAGATAAGAAACACATACAAATACGCCCATAAAGAAAAGCAATCGGATCAAGGAAAGGTTGATCTGATTGCTTTTTTTCGTCGTGTGTGTTGGTTTACAA
Source organism: Brevibacillus porteri (assembly GCF_003013475.1). Lineage (GTDB taxonomy): Bacteria > Bacillota > Bacilli > Brevibacillales > Brevibacillaceae > Brevibacillus > Brevibacillus porteri. The sequence goes on along the minus strand of NZ_PXZO01000030.1, from coordinate 16,611 downwards.
AGAACACAATGGGCTTTGATACGCAGTTAACAATGCTGGATTACGATGAATGTACAAATATTTTTGAACAAAAATTTGATTGTTGGTGTGAATATGAAAAAAATAACAATTGTCCAATAAAGATTGAATGATGAAGGGGTTTTCAACATGTCGAGTATTATGCTGAAGTCATTGTCCAAGCAATATACCAACGATAAAAACACCCTGGACGATATCAGTCTGGAAATCAAAGACAAAGAGTTCCTGGTGTTATTGGGACCGTCCGGATGTGGAAAATCTACGCTACTCAGAATGATTGCCGGGATTGAAGAGATCACCCAAGGCGATGTGTACATTGGCGATGTTTGTGTCAATGAAGTGGAGCCAAAGGATCGGGGAGTTGCGATGGTGTTTCAAAACTATGCCCTTTATCCTCATATGACCGTATACGAAAACATGGCATACGGACTGAAAATAAAAAAGATCAAAAAAGCAGAGCGAGAGAAGCGCATCAAGGCAGCAGCGGATATTTTGCAAATTGATCATTTGTTGAAACGGTTCCCCAGCCAATTGTCTGGTGGGCAAAAACAGAGGGTCGCAATTGGGCGGGCCATCGTGAAGGAGCCAAAAGTATTTTTGATGGACGAGCCGTTGTCCAATCTGGATGCCAAGCTGCGAAATGAAATGAGAATGGAGATCAAAAAGCTGCATGAGCGTTTGGATTCGACGTTCATTTACGTGACGCATGATCAGGTGGAGGCAGTTACCTTAGGGGATCGAATCGCGATTATGGCGGAAGGCAAATTCCGACAAATCGGAACGCCGATGGAAATCATCGATTGCCCAGTGGATATGTTCGTTGCCAATTTCATCAGCTCACCCCCCATCAATTATATGGAAGCGAGTTTGATTCAGCGAGATGGCCGGGTCTATGTGGAGGTAGACGGGGTGCTGCTGGAAACCAATCTTCCGCTCGACGTGATGGAAGAAGCTCCTGAGATTGTCGCGGGAGTCAGACCAGAGCATTGCTTTCTCACCGAAAAAAGTGACGATGCACTCGCTATGGAGGTACTGCTCACGGAAATTATCGGAACGGATGTGTTGGTCCATCTGACGTATAAAGGGAGCAACTTCATCGTGAAAAAAAGCTTTACCCAGACGTATGCAAAAGGGCAAAAGGTAAACGTAGGGATTAGCGCTAACCATGTCCATGTATTTGACAAGCGTACGCAAAAGAATCTGAGGTGCCGCCCATGAATGTACTCATCTCGTTAGACGGCATCAGCTATCAAAGCTTTGAACCTTACGCGCAGCAGTGGATAGAAAATGGTTACTCCTTCTGCCAAAAACTGATCACGACCTTTCCTTCGGTCACATTTACCGCGCATGCGGCAGCGATGACTGGGAGCCACCCGGGTAAGCATGGTGTCTTTGATAATATCGTAGCTCGCCCGGAAACGATGGAAAGAGTGGCGTTGTATGGCGACCACGAGATTCTTTGCAATGAAGCACTTCATAAGCAGACGATTTTTCATTCGTTGGCGAGACAGGCAGGGACGAGCTGCTGCATTCATTGGCCCATGACGTCCGGAAATCCGTATATTCACCATTTGATTACGGAATCGGGCAGCAAAAAAAAGCTGAAGTCAAAGGTTTCCGTAGAGGAAATCGATCATGTTGCACTGCGTGAAACGATGCGGGCGATCAAAACGGAAGCCTATGATTTTATCTCGGCAAGGTTTGTCGGTTATGATGCGCTGTCGCACCAGTATGGGAAAGACTCGCCTGAGGCAATGCGGTGCCTAAAGGAGCTGCTTACGTATCTCGATCAAATCGAGCAAACGTTGAAAAAGACACAAAAACCATTCAACCTGATCATTTTCTCGGATCATGGTCAAAGTGATATTCACTCGTTTTTTTACCCGAATGAGATTTTGGCCAAAAGCCAGTGGAAGCAGCATTTTCGAAACAAACAAATCAAATTCGTCGGGGACGGCAGCGGGGCGTTGTTGTTTTATAGCTCGTTAGATTATCAGCAAAACAAAGAAATCATGGCGTTTTTTGAACAGATGCCAGAAGTGCATCACTTTTATGAGCTGACAGGGGACACTCCCTCAGCATGCAGTCCATTCGGCATCCTCGATTTGAAGCATACGGTATGCGGCGAAGATATCGCGTTTCCCGAACAGCCGAAATACCAGGAGATGAAAAGCCTGCACGGGTATCATCCCGCCAATGTCGATGAAATGAATGGTTTTCTCTTGTGCTTAGGGGATGCGTTTACGAAAAGCAAAATGATTGAAGAAACAAACATCGAAAACATTGCACCCACACTGGCGCAGTTGTTCCGAATCGCTCATCCATGTGACGGGCAACCGATCAAAGACATCTTCAAGGAGTACGAGTAAATGGGCAGACCAATCAGCAAAACGATCAAGGATAACGCATGGTCGCTTGGGTTACTTTTGCCGACACTGATTCCGTTAGTTATTTTTTGGATCTACCCCATGATCAAAACGTTCCAAATCAGTTTTACCGACTGGAACTATATTTCACCTGACTACAACTACGTAGGGCTGGAAAACTACCAAAACTTGATGAGCGATGCTTTCTTCGGGAAGGTGCTGCTGAACACCTTGGTGTTTACCTTTTTTACAGTCGTTCCGCCGATTCTTTTCGGGCTGTTCGTGGCAATCCGGTTAAACAAAATACAGAAGCTTCGCCATTTCTTTGTGGCGAGTGCCTTTTCATCGTGGATCACGCCGACTGTGGTCGTGTCCATGGTATGGGTCAGCATATTCGATACCGATTCGGGGATTGTCAATTATGTCCTGAAAGGTTTCGGTATGGAGCCAGTAAAGTGGCTGGGTGGACAAACGACAGCGATGATTGTCGTCATTATCGTCACCATCTGGCAGTACATGGGGCTGGGGATCTTGCTACTTTCCTCTGCTCTCGCGAAATTGGACCCGGAAGTAGAGAAAGCGAATGATTTGGATGGAGGGAGAGGATTACGAAAATTATTCAGAATCACCTTGCCTGCGATCTCACCAATTCTTGTTTTTCTGTTCGTCTTTTTTACGCTGAATTCTCTCAAAGCCTATGATCAGATTTATATTTTGACGCAGGGTGGACCTTCAGGAGCGACTTCGACCATCTTGTACTACTTCTACGTACTCGCTTTTGAATATTTTGAAACCGGACCAGCTTCAGCGTTGGCGTTGATTTTCTTGGTCATGTGTCTCTTGATTAGCGCATTGAATTTCTTCTTGTCCAAACTACTGTTTATCAAATGAGGTGGGAGCTGTGTCCTTGGCAAAATTAAAAACAGGCATAAATTATGCAATGTTAATTTTGTTAAGCGTACTGATGGTGTTTCCGTTTCTCTGGATGTTCTTGATTTCGATCAAGCCTAAAAGCGAGGTGTACAGTGGGAGCCTGCTGCCTTCCACCTTTCATTTTGAGAATTACATCCGCGTATTCACGGAAACGAAGATGCTGCTTTATTTGTGGAACAGCATTTCTGTCAGCCTGATCATCATCGTTTTTCAAATTTTCACCGCGATTTTTGCGGCTTATGTTTTCGCGACGGCGCAGAAAAGATGGGTTCGTTACTGCTTCGTGCTTATTTTAGCGACGTACATGCTTCCATCTGCGGTAACGTACATTCCATCCTTTATTTTGCTGTCCAAAGCGAATTTGCTGGATACGCACATTGGTTATGTTATCAGCGAGCTCATTAGTATCTTCGCTATTTTTTTTCTGAGGCAATCGTTCGCCCAGGTGCCAAAGGATGTGGTGCATGCAGCCAAGCTGGATGGGGCGGGGCATCTACGACTCATTTTCACGGTGTATATCCCGTATTGCAAAAACGCGATTGCTTCGCTGGTGTTGATCACCTTTATTTACAGCTACAACAATTATATGTGGCCTTCGTTCTTGATCAAGTCGGAGGAAAACATGTTTGTCACGATTGGTTTGCGGAGGCTGTTCATGAGTCAGGCGGGCTACGGGATGGACTTCCCACTGGCGATGGCAGCGTGTGCGATTTCACTGGCACCTATGCTGATCCTGCTCGCAATCGCAAGCAAAAGAATCATTCATTCCATGGCTAATCTGTATGTCAACAAATAGACCAAAACCGCTATTTATTGGGAGGAGTCATTGTGAAAAATCAGAAGCGAAACACCAAGAGCGTCATTCTTTCCATCCTGAGTTCTGCGCTTATTTTTACCGGAGCCGTCGGTTGTTCGAACAATGCCGCGTCTGACAGCAACACAAATGCAGCGGCTGGCCCTAACGAGAAAATCAAGCTGGAGTTCTACTACGGTCTCGGCGGCAAGCTCGGGGAGACGATGCAAAAAATCGTGCAGGACTTTAACAGCAGCAATGAAAAATATGAGGTCGTTCCGATTGTCCAAGGTGACTACAGCGAGACGTTGCAGGCACTCCAGGCCTCGCTGGCAGCAGGCAAGCCCCCAGCCTTGGCGATCAATGCGTATCCGGAATTTATGAAGCTGGCGAAAAGCGATGCATTGCTGCCATTAGATGAAAGGATCAATCAGCCGGAGTATAAAAAGGACGATGTTCTGCTGCTAGAACAAGGGAAGTACAACGATGCGATGCTGGGTGTTCCTGCTTATGTCAGTACGCAAATGATGTACTACCGCAAAGACATTTTTGACAAATACAAGATTGACTACAATGCACTCACGAGCTTCGAGCAATTGGCGGACGCAGCCAAGCTCATCAAAGAAAAAGAAGGAATCAACGGCTGGTCCATCATGTGGTACACGGAGCATATGATCGACTACGCTCGTTCAGCTGGCGGCGATATCGTGAGCGAAGACGGCAAGACTGTCACGATCGACTCGGAAGAATGGGTGTATGCGTGGGACAGCATTCGCAAATACATTCATGAGGACAAAATCATGGATACCGTCTATGGCGGCAATGGCTGGGAATGGTGGTACAAAACCATCGACAACGTGATGAACGGAAAATCTGCAGGTTACACAGGCTCTTCCGGTGACGGGGGCGATTTGGATTTCACCAAGGTAGCAACTGGCATGCAAAAAGGCTTCCATGGACAACCACCTAGACCAGTCGCCATTTCCGTCATGTTCAACCTGTTCAAAGCATCCTCAAAAGAACAGCAAGAGGGCGCATGGGAATTCGTGAAGTACTTCTCGGAAGCAGAAAAAACAGCGTACTGGGCCGTAAACACAGGCTATATTCCTATTCGCGACAGCGCCGTGAATACAGAGATTTACAAGAACAAATTGAAAGAAAATCCGTACTTCTCGGTACCTTTGGAACAGGCGAAAACGAATGGAATAGCTCCTTTTGTAGACCCGACAGGCGGCAAAATTTATGCGGAAATTGAGTTGGCGAAGGACAAAGTGCTGATCGAAAACGTTCCTGCCGCAGAAGCGCTCAAAGTAGCGAAAGAAAAAGCACAGAAAGAACTCGACAAGGCACTGAATCAATAAAACATAGCGAACAGGAGAGATGGAAAAATGAAAAACGACATCGCATTGGCTGTATTTGATCTGGCAGGAACGTTGGTAGAGGATGATAACGCCGTGAGAGATTGTCTGCATAAAGCGGCTGTGGAATACGGATTAAACGTGACAACCGATGAAATCAGCACGCATATGGGAACGAACAAGATTCATCTCTATCAGTATTTGATTGCGAGAACAAAAGGAAATAGGATCGACTTCAAAAACTTTGAAATCGATATCGACAATTCGTCGTTCGAGGACGCTGTCAAACTGTACGAACGCTATACCGAATACATGATTGCGTTTTATCAGGAAAATTGCCGCGAAATCGAAGGTGCAACCGAAACGCTGAAGTGGTGCCAAGAAAATGGCATTAAAGTAGCGACTGGGACAGGCTTCCATAAAGACATCAACAGCGTCATTATGGAGTCGCTCGGTTGGGTAAAGGATGGCTTGATCGATTATGCAGTAGACCTGGATATGGTACCAGAAGGCAAGGGACGCCCGGCTCCGTTCATGATTTTCAAAGCCATGGAATATTTGAACGTACAAAACGTCAGACAAGTCATCAAGCTCGGCGATACGCCAGCGGATATGCTTGAAGGCTACAACGCAGGTTGCAAAGCGGTCATCGGCGTGATGCAAGGCTCGACCCCCATCGAGGTATGGGGCAAGTACTATCATACACATGTGCTCGACACGGTAAAAGAACTGCCAGAGCTGATTTTGTCCGGTAAAATCGTATGATCTACCCTGTGGAGAAGATGGCGAGTATCGGAATCGTTTTGCCGAAGCTGTTTCCTTTTTCACAAAGCAGGCCTGAACAGATGCTTCCGAGTCTTCTTACGATCCTGGAAGATCCATTCTTTACAGCGGTAGAAGTGTCCTATATCGCGGACAAAGAGACGAGGGAACAAGCGGCAAAGTATATGACGTACAGCGGAGTCGAGGTTATTTTCAACGGTGGAGATGCAGCCAGAGAATTGCAGATTGATCTCAGTTCCTTGGACCCGGTCGTTCGCAACAAGTCTATTCAATCAGGCAAGATGCTGATCGATCACTGCTATGAAATGAACGCAAAAATCATGCATATCGTAACGGGTAAATTTCAAGGCGAGGAAAACAAGTCGAAAAACATCCAGGCGTTTATTGCTTCGGCGATGGAGCTGTGCAAGTACGCAAAAGAAAAAGCCGATACGTACGAGCTGTGCATTTCTTTGGAGATCGGGGATCGATATGTCGACCGCAACTATTTGCTCGGACCTACTCATGAGGCGGTGCATGTAGCAAACGTGATCCGCAGTGAGTACGACAATTTTGGTCTCTTGCTGGATCAAAGCCATTTGCCGATTATGGGCGAGGACCCGCACAAATCCTTGTGGTTGGCTAAAGATTATTTAACGCACATTCATCTCGGAAACTGTTACTTGAAAGACAGGCAAGCCAGCTATTTCGGGGATAAGCACCTCCCGTTTCACGTCAAGGATTCAGAGGTTGGTGTGAATGAGCTGACGGCTTTCATCACGACGCTCCATGACATTGATTTTTTCAAGAGCCCAAAACCGACTAGGAAGCCAGTCATGACCTTTGAGGTGGGGCGCTTTGAGGATGAATCGCCTATGCTGGTAATCGCCAATGTAAAACGTGCTTTTTACGAAGCATGGGCCAATGCATAAACGAAAAGACTGGGGCTGTGGCAGAAGTGAATGTATTGATTACGGGATACTTTACCGACTATTCCAAGCAACGTGTGACACAAGCGTTTCCGCAGGATTGGCGCATCCAAATTGTGGAGCCTGAGCAGATCGAGTTATTTATCAGCGAAGCAAATGTGTTGATTCCCGAGCATATCCAAGTAAACGGAGAGTTGCTGAACAAAGCGCACAACTTGAAGTTTGTCCAGACAGGTGCGGGCTTTGACAACGTGGATATTGAGGCGTGCACGAAGAAAAACATTTGGGTGAGCAACGCGGCTGGCGTGAATGCAAACGCAGTAGCCGAGCATATTATGGCGCTCATTCTTGGGTATTACAAAAACATCTCTTATCTCGATCAAGCGATGAAAAATCGGGAGGATGAGACCAAGCTCGTCTACGTCGGTGGCGAGCTCGCAGGAAAAACCATCGGAACCATCGGCTTTGGTGCCATCGGCTCTCGTGTAGCTGAGCTGGCAAAAGCCTTCCGAATGAAGGTGCTGGCGTACGACACCAACCCGAACAGGCAGAGCGATGATGCCGAAATGGTTGATCTGGACACGTTGATTGCCCAATCTGACGTCATCACCCTGAACATTTTTCTGAATGAATCCACGAGACATTTAGTGGACAAGCAGTTTTTAGCCAAAATGAAAAGTGATGCACTGCTCGTCAATACAGCGAGAGGGCCGATCATTTGTGAAGAGGACTTGATCGAAGCATTGAAAAACAATGTGATTGGCGGAGCGTGCCTCGATGTGTTCACACGGGAGCCTCTCAGCGTGGACAGTGAGCTGCGTGCTTTGAAAAATGTCGTGTTGACCCCACATACAGCAGGCATGCCTGACGGAACCAAGTTTCACGAGAAAAGGTACCAATTTTTTGTGGAAAACATAGAGCGAATCCAACGCAATGAAACACCGCACAATCATTTAAATCAACTTTCCTAAACAAAAAAGGCCGGGATCAGTCATCAGAGACTGGTCCCGGTTCGTTTTAATGCTCCCGTATCTTCGAGAGGTTTCCTCCGAATAGCTCCAGCTCTACGTCCAGACGGGAAATCGTATCGGGACGAAGAGGCAGCTCCCCATTTTTCGTAAGCTTGTGCCATGCCTTGGGATTCTCTCGATATAAAGCATCTGACAATTGAAGAACATCGATTTGTGATTTTTGTCCCAAAAGGTACGTGTGCATGATCTCCTCAGAAATGCTCTTCTCCGCATATTCGCGTAGTTTCTTTTCAGGAATGGCTTTTACCAATTGGGGCATGTTTGCCTTCGTTTTCACCTTGAGCTGAAACGTTACTTTGTCATTTTCCACTTTGGGGGTGATGGACGGTTTGATCTTTTCCATGACAAGCGTTGCGATGGGGTGGCCATCATGATATACCGTAATCCCTGGTCGTTTCGTATCTTTATCCAACCAGCGCAGACCCATGATGTCAGTACGTGGCATGCATTGTTTCAATTTCTTGTTATGCAAAAAGCAGACGCCACTCATGATCAGTTTGGGGTGCTTTTTTTTATCTTCGGTCCACTGAACTTTGTTGATCCCTATTTCGGGCAACTGCATGGTCTGCCCACTTTCTTTCCACTTCCAGATAAACTTGTATAGATACATAGGAGCAACGACCGAGCTTTGTCTATATACATCCTCCGGGTCGTTCAATTGGGAATACAGGACAGAGATATTCAAAATAGGCTTGGCGTTAAAAATATCTTCGATGGGTTCTTTTGTAGCAAATGTCCAGATTGTATAGCGGAATTCGTAGTAACGGTCGACGACATCCAATAATTGATTGACGACATCCTGCTTCAGGGCAGCTTCGGAAAAGACAATAGCTTTGATATGGCTCCAGGAAAGTCGCTGTTGTGAGGTCGGGTACAGATTGAATATCGCTTCATCCAGCGTTTTCCCTTCTCCCTTACCGATGGAAATGGATTGAGGAAGGCGTTGTCCACCTGCTTCTTGCTTGGCAATATTACCGAAGCTAATGATTTGCGTATAAAACACAAATTTCCCCTTCACATAGTCAACTCCAATAGAATTGACGTAAATCAAATGCTCAATTTCCCTGGCACCCCAACAACCGCTTAACATGGCACAGATCAAAATCGTCGTGAAAAAGCAGCGAAGTTTTTGCATTGCTATTGTTGATTCTCCTCGCTTGATCTGTTTTTCTGTAGCATGTGAGGGACCTTGTACCATTTTCCCCATGGGATCCGAAAGATTACCTTCCACAAATCCTGAAAAATAGGGGGAGAGAGCGGCTCCAAATAATAAACCCCAAATGATCGCAGATTGGTTAGGTACAGCACGATCATCCCAACTGAGATGAAAAAGCCAAACAGCCCGGCCATACCAGAAATGACCAAGATGATGAGTCTGAGCAAGCTAACCGTACCGACGAGGTCTTGATTGACCAGCGAAAAGGTGGAGAGAACGGACATCGCCACAATTACGAGAATCCCGGGAGCTGTTAACCCTGCACTGATGGCGGCTTGACCGATGATCAGACCGCCAACCACCGATAAAGTTTGACCAAAAGACATGGGAAGACGCATGCCGGCTTCACGAAATAATTCAAACAACAGCAGCATCACGATTGCTTCTAGTGGGGCAGGGATAGGGACGCCCTGTCTGGATAGGACAAGTGTTGCCACCAGTGTGTAGGGAAGCTGATCCTGATGATAGGTGATCAAGGCAATCCAGAAGCCAGGTAGAAACAAGGCCATTAAAAATCCGAACAATCTCATTAGACGAGTAAAGGCGCTATACCAAAAATACGAGTAGATATCTTCCGGTGTATTAAATAAAAAAGTCAAGGTCACAGGAGCGATCGTGGCGATCGGGGAGCCTTCCACAAAAATAAGAAATTTCCCATGCAACAGCGCGTTAACTGCAAAATCAGGCCTGCCTGTATACTCAAACAGAGGAAACAACGGTATGCGGGCGCCTGTTAGCATATCTTCGAGCTGCGTATTGCTGATAATCGCTGTTACTTGCAGTTGTTCAAGCTTGGTTCTGATTTCATCCAATGTTTCCGGGTTTATTTTATTTTTGAGGAACAGCAAATTGACTCTTGTTTGTGTCTCTTCACCTAGTCTGTACTCTTCTACCGCTAACCTATTGGTTTTTAATCTTTTCCGGATCAAGCCGATACTGATGTGCGGCTCCTCGGTAAAGCCATCTCGCGGTCCTTTCACAGAGACCTCTGTAGTCGGCTCTTCCGGAGTGCGCTGCGGCGGGTTGGAGAGCTCCATCCAATAGAGCTTGTTAAATGAAGGAAAGAAGAGGAGGAGTTCCCCTCCGAATACTTTTTTGACAAGGAGGTCCGGATTGCGATCGTCGAGAATCACTTTCAAAAATAACTCACTGTATTGCTCAAGGTCTGGAGCACTCAGCGGGGAAGTCGTTTGATACATGTGGGATAGCTTCGGAATCACATATTGGTTGATCTGTTTGATATCGCATAGACCCTCCGAATAAATGATGGTAACGTCAGACGAATTCTGCTGATCTTCTGTGGAGGGGAAACGAACCGAATCTATGATGACATCTGCACAAGAGGCAAATAATTGCCGAATATATTGTTCGGTTAAAGGCTGATCGTTTGGGATGGACGGTGGATGTTCGTTAGGGACGAAGACATCATTCCCTCGGACTCTCCTCATAGATCATACCCCTCCTTCGGCTGGACCAATGTACGAGCACGATGATAATGAACGAGTAGAACAACATCGTATAAAACATAATTGGAACGATATAGGCGGTTAGCATGTCCAGAAACGCGTTATCGCTGAAAGGTAGAACGGCAATGGCAATTAATAGGGAATAAAGCAGGACGAGGACAACCAGTTTTTTCGCTTTGTTTTCCATTCGAAAGATATCTACGATGAGAAAGATCGTCAAAGACATGCGAATAAAAGCACCTGAAAACCACTGGTAAATACTTAAGAAATCCATATGCTCAATGTAGCGGCCAATATTAACCAAGCGCCATTCTTCGTAAGCAGGATATCTCAGCTTCTCCGACTCGCCAGTGCCGAATTCGGCAATTGCCCCCGTAACAGGTCCAAAGGTCAGTCCTATTAACACGATGGCAAGAATTAAGAGGGGCAACAGCGAATACTTGGAGCGAATATGCTGTTGCATAAACAGAAGGATGATCAGTTCAATATAACCAGCTCCGACAAAGACCATGCCTTTCCACACTGGAAGCATCCCGAACTCCAGGAATGGTTTCAACAAGATATAGCTTTTATGCGCGTAGTTGGAAGACATGACGAAGAAACCGAGAAAGATGACAAGCGGCAGGAAAAGGACCGCTGTGTTTGCGATAGAGCGTATGCCCAAGTATGCATTGCACAAGCAAATGCCAGCTAGCAAAAGGGCAATGAAAAAAGTGGGCATCTTGGGAGAAAAAGCGACGTGTATCCAGGTAACGGTATCTCTCATCGTAATTGCACACATCATGAATAAATAGACACAGGCAATGCCTGCCAATATATAGGAAACTACAGGATGGTATGCTTTTTTCAGCAAAAGAAAAAGATGCTGCTGCCGAGTTTTGGCAATTGCCGAATACAGAAGGCAGGTCCACACAAGAAAGATGACACCTGCCAAAATAACCGATATCCATGAATCCCGTTTTGCGGCATCTAATAAAATGGGGATGACAATCACATGGTTCATTAGGCCAATGGTGAGCATCAACATACAGACAACTTGAAAAAAAGTCAAAGAACCTTGTTTCATGCACATACCTCTACATACTTGAGTTGATAGTAGTATCTGTTCAAAGTGGATCTTTATTCCATGTTTACATGCCGAACGTCCATTCGTAAAATGGAAGCAAGAAGGTGACGAAAATGAATGTGAAAAAAGATATCGCAGCCATATTGGATCACATAAAAACAGAGGAACGATTTCGCGATAACATTGCGCATTGGAGGGTCATTCCTGCTCGGGAAGCAAAGTCTGTTCCATTTCCAGATGAACTGGACGGACGAATTCGAGATGCCCTGACGAATAGAGGCATTCCCTCCTTATATACGCATCAAGAAACGTCTTTTCGCCATGTGCGCGAAGGTAAACACATCGTCGCGGTTACGCCCACGGCTTCTGGCAAAAGCATGTGCTATCATTTGCCGATCCTCCAGACGTTATCGGAAGACACACAGGCTCGGGCTCTTTACTTGTTCCCAACCAAGGCTTTGGCGCAGGATCAAAAGTCGGAGTTGCACGAACTGATTACGGAAATGGGCCTTTCGATCAAATCCGAAACATATGATGGTGATACACCTGCAAATATCCGGCAGATGGTACGGAAGGCAGGAAATATCGTTATCACCAACCCAGACATGCTGCATTCGGCTATTTTGCCCCATCACACCAAGTGGGTGTCCTTTTTCGAGCATCTCAAATACATCGTGATTGACGAGCTGCATACATATCGCGGCGTTTTTGGCAGCCATGTCGCCAATGTCATTCGGCGGTTGAAGCGCATTTGTGCCTTTTATGGGAGTCACCCGCAATTTATTTGTACGTCGGCTACCATCGCCAACCCGAAGCAATTGGCAGAAGCTCTGACAGAAGAAGAGGTAGTGCTGGTCAACAACAATGGTGCTCCGTCTGGCATCAAGCATTTCCTTTTCTACAATCCGCCTGTGGTCAATAAGCAGCTCAATATTAGACGTAGTGCCACATTGGAGGCACGAGACATTACCGAGCAATTTTTGATCAATGGCATACAGACGATTTTGTTTGCGAGAAGCCGTGTACGTGTAGAGATTTTGCTGACGTATTTGCAGGAGTTGATTCGTCGCAAGCTAGGGCCAAAAACGATCCAAGGGTATCGTGGCGGCTATTTGCCGAGCCAGCGCAGAGAGATCGAACGCGGCTTGCGCAATGGTGACATTATGGGCGTGGTCAGCACCAATGCGCTGGAGCTTGGGGTAGATATCGGGCAGCTTCAGGCGTGTGTCATTACTGGCTATCCGGGCTCGGTCGCAAGTACATGGCAGCAGGCAGGACGGGCAGGAAGAAGGCAGGGGGAATCCGTCGTCGTGATGGTCGGCAGCTCCACACCGTTGGATCAGTATGTGATCGCCAATCCAGAGTATTTTTTCGACCGCAGTCCTGAGACAGCGCGGATCAATCCCGATAACCTGATCATTTTGGTGGATCATCTCAAATGTGCGGCATACGAGCTTCCGTTTCGTGAGGGTGATACATTCGGTCGCGCGGAAATCGTGGAAATTCTGGAGTTCTTGACCGAGGAGCAGGTGCTTCATTACTCGCGGGGCAAGTGGTTCTGGATGAACGATTCATTCCCGGCCCACAACATCAGTTTGCGGTCAGCCTCGCAGGAAAATGTCGTGATCATCGACATCAGTGAACGGGGAAATGAGCGTGTCATCGGGGAAATGGACCGCTTCAGCTCCATGACGCTCTTGCATGACGAGGCTATCTACCTGCATCAAGGGACGCAATTCCAGGTGGAAAAGCTGGACTATGAGGAAAAGAAGGCGTATGTCCGGGAAGTGCAGGTCGATTATTACACAGATGCAAACTTGGCAGTCTCGCTGAAGGTATTGGAGCAGGATCAGTCCCGTCGTCATGCGCAGAGCACGTTGGCTTATGGCGAAGTAGCTGTGAATGCGATGGCGACGATCTTTAAGAAAATCAAGTTCGAAACGCATGAAAATATCGGTTCGGGACCGATTCATTTACCAGAAGAGGAACTGCATACAAATGCGGCGTGGATCGGTTTTTCCGAAGCGCTACTCGGCGAGATTGGGACAGAGGATGTGGAACGCGGCTTGGTTGGTTTGGCGCATGTGTTGCAGCACGTAGCCCCGCTGTTTGTCATGTGCGACCCGATGGACCTGCACGTGATACCGCAACGTAAGGCCGTTCATTCGCAGGAGCCGACGATTTTTCTGTATGACCGTTATCCGGGAGGCATCGGCTTGAGTGAGCAAGTATATAAGGAAATGGAGACGATTTTGACCCAGGCAGAGCGGATGATTGTCTCTTGCCCGTGTGAGTCAGGCTGTCCGTCTTGTGTGGGAGCGACAGATGACGGCAGCAAGGGGCTAGCCATGACCTTGCTGCGTATCGCGCAAGGGGGAAGCACTTATGTCTCTTAAATCCAAGCTGCAACGGATGAAGGGACATCTCTCGCTGGAAACAGACAAATCGGTAGCGCCAGCAGTCGAATCGGAAACGGCCATTCGCCAGAAAGAGCCGGGGGAAGAGCCGAGGGCGGCTGTACCAACGGATAGCAGCGCCGAGTTACAGATACCTTTTGCTGACAAGTGGAAGGAAATGCAGGCATCGCCCTACATCTGGGATGACGAGTACGTCATGATTCGAGAGGTTCGCTATCCGATCGATCAGCAGCATGGCGCTTACGCCTTTTCCGAGTTGCGTGAGGCGATCCGTATGTGGGAAGCGGCTGGTCGAGAGCATCCTCTATCCGCTGCGGGCAGGAGGCCAGAAGACTTGCTGTTCTTCGATACGGAGACGACAGGGCTGTCAGGCGGGGCAGGCAATGCGATTTTTCTTTTGGGATACAGTCGCATAGAGGGAGAGCATGTCGTGGTGCGCCAGCATTTCCTCCCGGGCCCGCATGCAGAGGTGACCTTGTACCAATCGTTTTTGGAGCAAGCACAGAAGTCCTCACATCTGGTGACCTTTAACGGAAAATCCTTTGACTGGCCGCAAGTTCGGACGCGGCATACACTGGTGCGTGATCAAGTGCCTGCTTTGCCTACCTTTGGTCATTTTGACCTTTTGCACGGAGCGAGGAGACTGTGGAAGGCGGAGCTGGAATCGTGCCGATTGGGTATCATTGAGCAGGAAAAGCTGGATGTTTTTCGCGAGGATGATTTGCCCGGCTATTTGGCACCGGTGCGGTATTTCGACTTTTTGCATGCTCAGGACCCTGATGTCATCGAAGGCGTGCTGCGTCATAACGAGACGGACGTCCTGTCTCTGATCACGATGTACATTCACATGACGCGGCTATTGGTAGGGCAAGGGAGTGCAACGGTATCTCTCGAGGAAAGCTACGAAATTGCCAGATGGTACGACGCGCTTGGAGATCAGGAAGCCGCTATGGCAGGCTATCGTCTCGTCGCAGACAGTGAGCATGCGTGGAGTAACCGGGCCAAGCTCGCCATCGGTCATCTATACAAAAAGCAAAAGGATTGGCAGCAAGCCCTAACCGTTTGGGAGTCGTGCATCCAGTCCACCGGATATGTCCCGGAAGAGGTGTATATTGAGGCTGCCAAGCTGTACGAGCACCAGCTGAAGGATTGGGAGAAGGCTTTGTATTATACGAAGCAAGCGTATGAGCAGTGGAAAAAGCGCGGGAGTCTGTTGCGAAACAGGTCCAAGGCCGACGCAGAGGCGTATTACAAGCGGATGGATCGGTTAGAAGCAAAACTACGCGGGAATGAAGCGGAAGAAGAGAGCCTGTTGTCCGGATTTTTGGATTGGGCGGATGAGCAAGAGTGATGAGGGACTGTAGATCGAAGACCTATCGATCAGAGGGGGAGTAGGATGAGACAGATTGTCTTGGTGTGATAGTTCCGCAAGTGGTACGGTCGAAAGCTGTTGATACCTGTCATGGCTTCTCCTTTCGTTTGTAGTCGAGCATATAGTCCTCGAAATTGTCGAGCCGTTCTTCCCAAAGAATGCTGAACGAATCGAACCATTCGTCGAGTTCCTGAAAGGGTTTGGCTTCGAGGCTATATATTCGCTGCTGCGCCTTGGTGCGGGAGCGTACCAGCCCAGCCTCGCTCAAAATGCGCAGATGGCGAGATACCTGAGGTTGGCCGATGTTGAGGGCTTGAACGATTTCACTGACAGAGTGTGGCCCCTGTTTTAAAAGTTCGATAATGTTAAAACGGTTCGGCTCGGCGATCGTGAGTAATGTGACTTGCATCGGTGTCGTGTTCATGGACTGAATATAAATCATTATGTATATACGTGTTAATGTATATAAAGCTTTAAAATCCACTCCAAAAGGGGGGCAGCTTGTTTGCGAAGGCAGTTACAGGAGGAGAATTAGGTACAACCGGTGGAGAGATTCAAGAGATCGCATGGAAAACTCGACAAAAGATGTAGAAGAGTAGCTTTGAATGAACGTAAATTGTTGAGATAGCGGGCAGTTTAATCTGATTTAAAGGTATTGAAGCGTAATGAAAGAGATAGAAGATGAGGACTCAAATCTTATTTCCAATTATTTCATTTGATAAAGCAAACAGATCGTGCTATATTGGTATTCCGCCTTTCAAAAAGGGCGGCACAAAACGAAACGAAACACTCCAAAATTACCTGTTGACTTAAAATAAACATACATGGTATATTGTGAGTCCGGCACTTTTGAAGTGCTCGTGAAAATGCTCTTTGAAAACTGA
>NZ_PXZO01000003.1 GCF_003013475.1 Brevibacillus porteri | reverse complement strand
TAACTTTATGGGGTCACTTCAAATAAGATGGTTTTCGCTTTTGCTATGTATTAGTTAATACTCTCATAAACTCTACAGGAACCTCTTCGTTCTCCAGTCTTATCGAATAGAATACCATTTGTTCCACTCTTCTACTTTCTCTTTTCAAAACAAATCCATTGTGACTAACCTGATCTGTATCTTTCTCTATGCTTGTTTCTGTTATTTGCTTGATTTTTTCATTGGCTTCATCTAATGTCCAGCCTGCCGCAGTGGTTATCATCTGGGCTGATGCAAATGCCTTTTCACTCGCGTTCTCATTAAACTTTGGATCCAAAACCGACATTACCAGAACCTGAACTAACTTGTTCTCCTTTTTGTTTACAACTAATCCGAATGCATGAGTACTGTCCTCAGAAAAAGTAAAATATGTCTTGAATCCGTTACCTTCGTCACGTTCGAACCATTTTGATGAAGCTTTAAGATTGGGGAACGATTGCGAATTTTGATACCAGTCAGACGTATTGGTCAGCTTATCTTTTATTCCACTAGTAGATTCGCCAAATACTTCAACCAAGCTCTTTTCTGTATCCGATACATTAGAACAGCCAGTTAAAAGCAGAAATACTAACAAAATTAAAACCTGTCTCATATATACTACTCCCTCCTGTCTACATTCTACCTCTCCTACCAAAAGGCGTCAGTCCATTTAATTCGTGCTCATACGACAAAATGTGACTTTTCTCCTCTCCCCAGCCCCCTATCGCTCGGGAGAAGGAGAAAGCTATATGCTAACTTTCTCCTCTTCTTCTGCTTCAATTGCTTGGCAAGCCATAATGAACAACTTTTGCATATAAGGATTGACCTCATAATCTAGGATGTCGGCTGGTCGTCCTCTGCCGTTGAGAAATGCCCGACAGAGGTGGCTTGATTCTCCATCGGTTTGAACTGGACGAAAAACTTTTACAATCTCGTCCGACTGGCGCACTACATTTCACCCACCTCCATGAAAAAAGCACCACACGGGTGCTATTGTTCGATACTTGTATATAGATAATTAGGAATGAATTAGGAATGGCCCTCCCCAACCGTTCTCGTCGAACGCTCACCGAATATGATCTAGTACGCTTTTCATAACCTGCGGCGAGTCCTGCCGATCGAATAAATTATAGCGGGCTTTGACTGTTTGATAGACCTGATTCAGCGCTTTTTGGCTCTTCGTTTTCCGGTACTCGCTCACAAGTTTGGCAAAGGAGGGATGCCTGATTACGTCTGTTCGCCAGTCCCACACGCGCGGTTTTTGGACTTCTTGCCGGACCTGCTCCACCATCTCAATTACTTTAGGCGCAAGAGAGGCGCTGAACTGCGTTTCGGCCTTCTTCTTCTCCGGAAGATCAGACAGCATCACATAGTTGGGAAGGGAAGACATTGGCTTGTTGTTTACAAGCAAGAATTCGCCCGAATAGTTGTGCACGGTCTCTAGCAACAAGTCTTGATTGACTTCGTATTGAAAATACTCCCATCCAGTCGCCGTTTTTTTGCTCGGCAAAAACAGATGGATGAAGTTGAGCATTTCTGTGTAGTACGGCTGCGATTGTGGATACACATACCCTTTTGCATCGACCTGGAATCCCGGCACTCCCACCTCTACCGCCCAGCGGACCGCTTCACTTTGGCTGTCCTTGGGAGCTACACTCCCCTTGTAAGGCCTAACTTTTTTGTACATGCGGTACAACGTCTCCGCAACAAATTGCTTCGTAAGCCGTTGGTCATTCAGGTCCTCAGGCAGTACGTACCCCGCCTGGACAAGTGCGTTTATCCGCGCTTTTAGTTCCACTTCTCCCCGCTTTTGCCGTAGCTCGCCTTCCCATTGGCCAGAGGCTTGC
This sequence comes from Brevibacillus porteri, assembly GCF_003013475.1. Lineage (GTDB taxonomy): Bacteria > Bacillota > Bacilli > Brevibacillales > Brevibacillaceae > Brevibacillus > Brevibacillus porteri. The sequence goes on along the minus strand of NZ_PXZO01000003.1, from coordinate 165,919 downwards.
TGCTGCTCTATTTGCTTGCTGATGGCGGCCGGATCGTAACCTTGAGGATAGAGGGGATCCAATATTCCGATCTCATTGTACAAGCCCAGCAAATACCCATCTTTAGAAACACTGAATTCATCGATCATGAAACCGCGCGGCGTGTCTGTACCGTTAAGTTCGCCGACGATTTCCGTGAGGCTTTTTCTGTTTTTGTCCAGGATGCTGGCGGGATGCGGATTTTTGATCTTAAGCGCATCTTTTAGGAGAGAATGAAAAACTTCTTTTTCTTCCAGCGTATGAACCGTGGGCAAATTGTAGGCAATACGATAGGATGCCGCTGTTGCCGCTCCTGCTTCTTGAATTGGATAGGCGATCTGTCCGACAGTCAGAACGGCTGCGAATGCAGCGGTGAACACAACCTTTTTCATGGATTTGTTACCTCCTCAGTGTGGTAGCAAACGTATCGGAATTTGATTCACGGGAGTTTGCAAATACATTTGATAGACGAACGCTTCTTGAATAAAGTTACATCTCAACCATGATTCCCCTGAGATACTCAACCTTCGGGCAGAGGTCTCCTCCGCAAGCCAACCCCATTGATGTCCTTTACTAATTTAGGCAGTTAGACTAATCTACACACTTTCAAAAATTATTTGAACATTATTTCGCAAAAAGAAATTGTAACAAAAAATTAAAATTTCCATAGATTTACATATATTGGAAAAAGATGTATATTATGGTTGTCCAAACAAACCTGTTTTGTATCGGACGCAAGAAAATAGAAGGAGTGGTTAGAATGAAAAAGTTTATTACTGCTTTCGCAACACTGGCATTATTGACTTCAGCGACACCTGTATTTGCGCAAGAGGGACAGCAGCTTGCACCAGTTACCAATGTTGCCAGCACCAAAAAAGCATCTGAAAAACAAGCGGTAAAGCCTTTCGCTGAGTTTGTCACCATAAACTTATATTGGAATCAACCACCAACTGCAACAAGATTTGAAGTTATAGTCACAAACGTTACAGATGGTTATGTTTTGGAAAAAAGCCGACAAACATCTACAGAATTTTCGGCTCGTAGCTTAAGAGTTGGAAATCATTACAGTATTATGGTTCGTGCTTTAGACCAATTCGGTAATCAAGTCGGACAATCATGGTATAAAGATTTTGAAGCAAAACAAAATGACAATTGGCGTTTTTGGTTTTAATTGGTTGATGATGTAAGTTCAAGCATGGAGCTTGAAAGCAGTAAAGGGACCATAAGGGTCCCCTTTTTCATAACTCTTCATCACAAGACACCCTTTTGACTTTAAAATCTCATTCTCAATACAACGCGCAGCATACGTAGCCAGCTTGGTGCCCTTATCCACCTGATAACTCTCGATTGCTTTGATCAATCCAATGGTACCGATGGAAATCAGATCTTCACTGTCCTCACCTGTGTTCTCGAATTTCTTCACAATATGCGCCACCAAACGCAAATTGTGCTCAATCAGCTTGTTGCGGGCGTAAGGGTCGCCTTTGGCCATGAGTCGGAGGTACTTTTCTTCTTCGGTGTCCTGAAGCGGTTGCGGGAAGGCATTGTTCTTGACATAAGCCACGAAAACAAGAAGTTCTTTAAAAACAAGGGAAAGCGCCGCGATAATGCTGGACATGGCTGCCACCTCCACGTCTGGAATAGCTTACTTCTATCCTTATGTGGGCGGTTGCCTATGCGTGCCTGTACGCAGGGAGTTGTTATCGATTAATTCACTGTTGCTTGTATGGTAAAGGATTGTTTCGAAAAATTGAGATATTTTGGTAAAATGAACAAAATGAATGATTGGAGTGATCACCCATGGTAGAATTTGGCGCCGTATCGATCGAATGGCGTTCTGTGCTCTTTCAACTCGTCATGTTATTACTGCCTTTAGCACTAGTCATTGCTTGCTGCTTGTTCATCGTAAAACGCACAGCAACCAAGCAAAAAGCCATCGACGAGCTGGAAAAACGCGTCACAGCACTCGAGCAAGAAATAAAGCGTCCGAAATCATAACAGACGCTTACCTTTTTCCCCTATTCAAATAAAGCCATCATCTCTTCGTCTTCTCTCTCACGTGCTATATCGTATGGTGTTTGCCCCTCCATGTCCTTTTTGTTAGGATTCGCACCTTTAGCCAGCAGCAGCTCTACCACATCCACACGCTCCTCTCCATCCGCTACCTGTGTATGAAGCGGAGTACTTCCATCATGAGCGCTGGCATGTATGTCTGCACCGTGCGCGATTAGCGCCTCTGCGACCTCTGGATAGAGCGCGATATGCAACGGGGTAATACCCTCATCGTTTTTCGCATGGACATCTGCTCCCTGTGCGACCAAATACGCAATAAGGTCAACATCGTCTGTCATCACAGCGCCATGCAGGACGGAAAACTCATACTCATCCTTTTCATGTAGCAATTCCGTCTGTTTCGTGACGATCTTTTTTACGAGCTCAAGGTCTCCCACTTCAGCTGCATCATATAAATCTGCGAAATTGTAAGCCATATCTGTATCTCCTTTCTTACGCATTCCTCCCTGCTCCTTACCGCTCCTCTGTCTCAAATACAAGTTTAGCGAGCAGGACTACTGGTGAATTTTTTTCTTGCCCGCTCTCAGTGAGATCGAACAATTTTTTGTTAATCGGACCATAGCGTGATTCATTGCCGTACAGCAAAATGACATGTGGGTACTTGCCCATCTCCTCTGTTAGCTGTTTGGGCCATTCTTTTCTATCGAGCGTTGCATTCATCGCATATTCGTTTTCCAAATACGTGAAAAAGTCAGCTCTGGCTTCTGCATCCTGCACCTCATGCACTTCAAAAAAATCTTCGTCTACCCATTCAAGGCCTGACGATGTTAAAAAGCCAGACGGTATCACATCCCCGTCCTCATCGTAAACCGGAGTCAGAAAATCCGCTAGTTCATCAGAAGACTGCAAGGTTGTTCCCCATACCGTTACCACATTTCTCATTGTCTTTCCCCCTTGGTCCATTCCTCTTGCACAAACACGGGTCAATGCCCCTTCGTCTAATGCTTTGCTGTTTCCAAGGAAGAGAGAATGCGATCTACACGCTCTTTTTCCTTGCGCAAAATGGCTTTCTCGTACGCTACATCCAACAACCGATTGATTTCTTGCCAATTCGCTTCACCAGAAGGCGACTCGCCACTCGTCAGCATTTTCCCCCAAGCACTTAACGCAATCTGCCGCTGTGCTTCATTTCCGTCCAGCCAGCGAATCAGATCATCCCATTGTGGACGTGACATCGCGAAAAGCTCATCCCAGCCTTCAATCGGGTACGCCACATGCGGTTCCATCCACAAAATGACTTCACGGGAGCGAAAGTGATGCAAATGACTGTTGGCAGCATAGCCTACCAGACATTCTTTTCTGGCAACAACTTCGTCCATCTCAGCCAAAACTCGCTGCAAGCCCTCATCTTCTGGCAAACAAGCTGCCGTCACGTATGCACGTAGACTCGAGCCTATCCGTTCATAATGTGGCCCAGACTCCCAGAGCGAGCGTACCCACCCCTCTGCCTTTTTACCTACTGTCTCGACAATGAGCTGGCACCAGAGTAGCAGATTGCTTGATGAGGTTTCCTGCTCGATTTGCGCTACCCATTTATGCAAAACCGGCTCCCAATCGTACTGAGCAAATGCCTTTTGGATACGTGTATCTCCTGCACCATGCATTTTTGCAAACAAGACCAGCTTCTCGAAATCTTGCGCCGCCTCTTCAAAGGTGAGCGTTCGATAGATTTGCAGCCATTCTTTCCACTCTTGTGCGACTTGCCCCTCGACATCGAGCCCATCTGCACCAGCGAGTGCTTCATAATTCCAGCACTCTGCCCCAATACAGCCCAGCTCCGTGACTCGCTCTACGAACTCTGTGAAGCTTCTTCCGAGTAATTGGAACTCGTCTGTCTCATGCCCCCAAGAATAGACAGGTGGGTCATCCGCGCCTGTCGACAAATCGATGAGGAGCATGTCGCCATTACCGCCGACGTGAAAACAGAGATACCTTTTCTCGTCCTCACTCTCTTCGTCTCCGCCAAAGTACGGCCACTCAAATGCATCCAATGACCATCCAAAATCTCCACTGAGTGAAAAAGGATCTAACGCTCGAGATGGCAACGACCAATTTATTTGAACTTGACTGCTGCCCGCAAGCAAAATGGTACGGATCGTCGGGGGAAAGCTAACCCCGAGACTTTCCTCTCTTCTTTCGATTTCTTCCAGCGCCGCCGGTGGTTCTACCGTGAGCGGCCAAACCTGGGCACCTTGTCGCTCCATATCATGCATAAGTAACTTCCACGCTTTAAACCACTTTTCCATTCGCTGCTGCATTGGCATAACGACCTCTCTCGTTTGTCGTTTTCTATCTTCCGAATTCTATTTCTATTTTCTTTATCTAAAATTCGATTTCATATCCTACTAAAGCACCAATTACATCCATTTTTTTCATGGTAAAATTATCTACAAAGTCTCTACTTTTACCGATATTAGTAGAAAAAACACGGAAATGAGGACCTAACTGATGACCACCATTGGAATTGATTTGGGCACGACGAACAGTCTGGTGGCCTACTGGACTGAGAATGGACCCGTGCTCATTCCAAACGCGCTCGGAGAAACACTGACTCCTTCTGTGGTCAGCGTCGATGAGAACGGCGAGATCTTGATTGGAAAAATCGCCAGAGAGCGCCTCTTAACACACCCAGATCGTACTGCTTCTACCTTCAAACGGTTTATGGGGACAGAAAAAAGATACCAACTGGGGAGATATTCTCTTTCTGCCGAAGACCTTTCCTCCTTTGTGATTAAATCTTTGAAGGCCGATGCTGAGGCTCATTTCGGGCACTCCGTTCACGAAGCGGTTATCAGTGTACCTGCTTATTTCAATGACACACAACGCAAAGCAACGAAACGAGCAGCAGAGCTCGCTGGACTGAAAGTAGAGCGTTTGATCAGCGAACCGACTGCCGCCGCGATCTCATATGGGCTCCATCAGGAGGAATCCGAGACACAATTCCTCGTATTCGATTTAGGTGGCGGAACGTTTGACGTTTCTATTTTGGAAATGTTCGAAGGTGTGATGGAAGTAAAATCAATCGCTGGAGACAACTTTTTGGGCGGCGAAGACTTTACCGATCTGATTGCCTCTTATTTTATAGAAGCCCATCGACTCGATATCAACACGCTGGACAGCAAAACGCGTTCGTCCATCCACAAACAAGCTGAGCTGTGCAAGCGCGCCTTGTTTTCCGACCAAGAAGGGAAAATGAGTGTCAATATCCAGGGAGAGCTGGTTGAAACAACTCTCAGCCGGAATCAGCTGGAAGAACTCGCGTTTCCTCTGCTGCAACGACTGCGTCAGCCGATCGAACGTGCTTTGCGAGACGCTTCCATCTCACCCCGGGAACTGGACGCAATCGTGCTTATTGGCGGTGCGACACGGATGCCGCTTATCAAATCCATCGTTAGCAAGATATTTGGGCGCCTGCCCCATTCCCATATTAATCCCGATGAGGCTGTTGCATTGGGAACAGCGATTCAAGCAGCACTCAAGGAACGCAACGAGGCGTTAAACGAGCTTGTTTTGACCGATGTTTGCCCATACACACTCGGTACGGGTATTGTACAAACCATGGCAAACGGCAAACACGAGGATGGCTACTTCTTTCCGATCATCGAGCGCAATACGCCAATCCCGGTCAGTCGGGTAGAACGGCTATACACCGTTCTCGATTATCAACGCTCTATTCTCGTTGACGTGTATCAAGGGGAAAGCCGACGCGTCGAACATAACCTCAAGCTGGGCGAATTGAATGTAAAAGTTCCTCCTGCCAAAAAGGGCGAGGAATCTATCGATGTTCGTTATACATATGACATCAACGGGATTCTGGAAGTCGAAGTGACTGTCGTATCTTCAGGTGTCAAAACCAAGGCCGTCATCGAAAAAAATCCGGGTAGCCTATCAAAACAAGAAATTGAGGAGCGTTTCCAAGCTCTTCAAAACATTAAGATCCACCCTAGAGAGCGAACCGAAAATCGATTGCTTCTGGCAAAAGGCGAGCGTATGTATGAGGAAGCGTTGGGTGAAGACCGTATGATCATTGCGAATTACTTACGCCGCTTCGAAAGTGTCCTCTCCACCCAAAATGAAAGAGACATCGCCAAAGCAGCAGAAGAATTGAAGCAGCAGCTGGACATGTTTGAAGGGTGGAATGAGTATTAATGGGGATTTGGGAGATTCTCGGGATTGAACCGACGGACAATCCTGCCCAGATAAAAAAGGCGTATGCCAAAATGTTGAAGGTGTACAATCCGGAGGTTGATCCTGAAGGCTTTCAGCGATTGCGAGAGGCGTATGACCTCGCCCTGAAGTACACACGCAATACCAAGCGCAATCGAATGTTCGAAGAAACGCCCCTACCGGAAAGAAGACAGCCGAGACAGCTCGATGAGGGGGAGAATCATGAATCGGAAGAAGAAGAGCAGCCTAACTACGATCCACCGCAGCGACTCCCCCTGTTTGACAGGTTTTTAGAGGAAACAACGCAAGAAGTGGTCTCTCAAGAAGGAATCCCCATTCCCCAGCGGTACGATTTCACAGAGAGCTACGATCATTTCGAACGCTCCATGAGCCCCAATGATATGGTGGAGCGTTTTTTCCGCCGTACGCAAGAGTTGTACGATAACTATCACGAAAGAATCAAGCTTGAAAACTGGCGTGAGTTGCTGAATGACGAGGCCATGTGGAATGTCGGTTGCCATCAACTCATCGATACGCAATTTCTCCACTTTTTAGAAGAACACTATCACTTGCCTCATGAGGTGTGGAATCTGCTCGATTCCCATTTTCAATGGCGGGAGAAATCGGAAAAGCTCGCAAGCCAGCTCTCAGGGCGTTTTGTCGCTTACCTGAACGGCCAGCTCAATCAGACCTTCACACTGCGTTACCACTCTTTTGAGAATCGCGAGGACTTGAATATTGAAGCGTTTCTAGAATGGCGCAGCGATGCGTTATTTGCCCTCATGGAAAATGATTGGGAAACGGCTCAGAGCTATTTGGCAAAAGCCCATGCCCTGTACCCTCTTGATCCCGATTTGATCCGTTTACAGGGCGAATATTTTTTACGAACCGGAAATAAGAATCGTGCCTTTCATACCTTTGATCAACTGATACGTCTTGATCCAGATAACATCGATGCGTATTTGTATCGTGCCCGACTTTTTCTCGAAAAGGGAGATGCTGCTGATGCGATCAAAGATTGCGAGGAAATCCTCACTCGCATGCCAGAACTGTGGGACGCTCGCAGCTTGCTGGGGAAAAGTTATCTTCAACTGGGCGAGTGGGAGAAGGCTCAAGAGGTTTTCCAGGAGATGCTTTCGCATAATCCCTCCGATATTGATGCGAAGATATGTCTGACGCAAATACAATCTCCGTTTAACAAGATGACCGAACCAACTGCGAACAAGCAAGCCAAAGCAGCTAGGAGAAAAACCTTACGCGTACTCGGGCTTCCTGGCAAGCTAGCAAGGTTCAAGCAATTTTTTGCCATCTACACGAGACGTAACATTTGGACGATTATTTTTCTCCTTCTGCTCCATTACGCTATGTTTGCTGTTGTATCCATGAAGCTGGAGATGACTTCGGAGCAGATATTTGACTCCTTGGTCAATAAATATAAGCCTGTCCCAATTGAGACGATGGACGAGTTGAAACAAACTCCTCTTGGCTACCAGGTGCAATTTACATTGACCAAAGCTTCTTATATCAATATGCTCCGCGTCTATGACAAAGAGAAGCATCCCGAGCCAAAAGCCGAGTTCATTCCTGCTGCCAAAGCCGAAGAGCGAGATCTGTTAAACTCTGACACCGGTTATGTAAATGTGGGTTATCTGGATCAACAAGCGATCATTGTCATTACGGACTACGATCATGCCAAAGAAATTCATGACAAACATTCCATTACGATGCGAGGAACGCTCAAGGCGATACCGGATGGTGAGATGTTACCTGTCATTGTGAATACTTTGGACAAACGCAAGCATCCTCACAATGCAGTTCTCGTGACCGATATGTATATCAATGCCAAGCCTGACTTAGAAGAAAAAGGATGGACGGGATCATGGCTTCTGGGCATTCTCGCGATAATCTCCATGCTGTATTACATCCGCATCATTCGTGAGATTCCCAAAACTCGCAAAGCATTGACATTCCACTAAAGGAGGCAGAGAGGAATTCCATGACAAAAGAAGCAGAAAACGGAAAAGAGATCGACCCAAAATTAAGCCGCTACTTGCATGCTCTCTCCTCTGTTTGCTTAAATCAGAAGCAACTCGCGTATTATTTGGCCATCCACGAATACAACCGCCTGCGCGATACGTTTTTGCGGCTTCGAATTGATAACAGATGGGACACGGGAGATGCCGCCAAAACGCAAGAGCGCTTGACTTGGTTTTGGGAACATGGGCGAAGAGCTGAATTTGATCAGCATCGCCACGTATTATCTGCACTCAGCGCTGCCAATCGTTCCAACTACATCGCATCCTTAAAAAAAGGCGACACGGAGTCAGCCCGACAGTTGATCGTGTACTCGTATATGAACAGACTCCCACATGCCGGCATTGCCGCCTTTGATTACGCCTGGTATCTCATTATTTGCAAAGCAGGCGCCCAGCAGTCCTATCTTCCCAAGGCGGATGCCGTAGAAAGCATGCTGGACGTAGCCAAGCGAATCCAACTCGCTTATTCGAGCTGGGAAGAGTATTTATTTGCGTATGCATGTGGCAATCTTTACGACGAAGCAGGAGCGTCCAAAAATACGAGTAAAGCAACCGAAGCTCATATTTTGAAGCTCCTGACGGGTAAGTACAGTCCGATCCGTGAATTTGACTGGAAGTTTGATCTCACACCTTATCTGCCCTCACCCAATTAATCTCTCTGTAAAGGCAGGTTAATAGAAAGAAACTGGGGCTAGACACCGCTTTGCTGCCCCAGTAAGCTGGCTTCGTTGCGATCTTGGTAATTCCGTTCATTGGTATTAATGGTTTCTAACTTTGATGAACCACGGAGAGGAGTAATGAAAATTGGTGAGTTTTGGTACTCTTATTACCTTTGTATTTGTTTCGCTTGGTATGGTCTGTTCTCCTGGTCCTAACATGATTTACCTCATTTCTCGTACGATTTCGCAAGGTCGCACAGCCGGAGTCATCTCACTTCTTGGTGTTATACTTGGATTCGTAATTTACATGATTGCAACCATGTTCGGTCTCTCGGCTCTTTTCATAACGGTTCCGTTCGTTTACGAATCAGTCAAGTGGGCCGGGGCTGTCTACCTGCTCTGGCTCGCTTGGAATGCGGTCAAACCAGGTGCTGCTTCCATTCTCAAGCCTGATACTCTTCCTATTGAACCGCCGAAAAAGTTATTTTTGATGGGATTGATCACAAATCTACTGAACCCCAAAATTGCTATCTTGTATGTTTCACTCTTACCGCAGTTTGTAGATCCTGCGCGGGGATCGGTGCTCCTGCAAAGTGCTACGTTAGGTCTAACACAAATAGCTGTCAGCTTTACCATTAACCTGCTTATTGTTCTTGTAGCGAGCAGAGTTGCTCTGTGGTTTGGTACACGCCCAACATGGCTACGGGTGCAACGCTGGCTAATGGCAAGCGTCTTGACAGGTCTTGCTGCGAGTCTTGCTTTTGATCGCAGATAGATCGTTCAATAAAAAACAGCGACCAGTCTAAGACTTTATTTTCAGGTCATAGGTGGCCGCTGTTGTATTCTTCTTACGCCTTTTCCGCTATGTCCTTCACCATATGGCTCAATTTATGCCCGCTTACGATCACTGTCCCATCCTCACGATAGCCGAGCGATTCATACAGCTTGCGCGCACGTGGTTTTTCCTCGTCTACGAGCAAAGCGATTCGGTCATGCCCGCGCTGAATCGCTTCTTTTTCAAAGGCATCCAGCAGAAGAGATCCGATCCCCTTCCCTCTGCATGAGGAATCAACCGCGACAGAATCTAAATAGAATTCGTCATCCTTTGCTTCTTTTACAAGCGTAATCGTCTCGCCAGTCAAACGTTGGACATGCTCAACGAATGGGCGATCGAGTGCCTCTGTTTGGCTTCCATGATAAAAGAGCGCAAGTCCTACCGGTACATCTCCATCCATGGCAATCACCGCGTTTTCGTAGCTGAGTCGGTTATTTTCCTTCGCAAAAAACTCCTCCATCATGCGAATCGCATCCGCTTCCTCCGTTGCACCTGTCAACGTATGGGCGATATCTCCAATGGCATCATAAATTAATGGCGCAGCAAAAGCTGCATCTGTGGGTTCCGCTTTGCGTATCATGTGTTTCCTCCTTGCGTTTCGAGCATTCGCACGACACGGCTCTTTTCTTTTCTTTTCTTGGTCTATCATGCACACTTTCATTGTGTCACAATCTGCCAATCTGATCGAGCTTTCCCGATGATCGTTCACAGATCAGCAACAATGAAACCGCTCTCATTTCCCAAGAGCGGTTTCACCTTCTTTGCATCGACTTTCCTATCCTATCATTTTTTCAATCGTCAGTTTACGATCATGCCGCAAATCGAGGAATTCACCCATTCTTCTTACCAACGGACGCATTGGCTCATCCTGATGGATAAGAATCACTTCGACTTCTTCCCCGCTACTCAACCTCGCCTTTGCGCCTACGTACAGCAAGGCAATGTAGCGGACAAACTGTGCAACAATCTCAACGTTCAACGTCCCGTTACAGGCTTCCTTCCACAGGAGCTGTGCCGCCTCGAATGGGGACGTCCTCCCTTTGTACACCCGATCGGAACAGATCGCATCAAACATGTCCGCAACGGCGAGCACCTGACATTCGATCGGAATGCTATCGCCTTTTCTTTGCTCCGGATAGCCAGACCCATCGAGTCGCTCGTGATGCAGCAAGGCACACAATGCCAACAGCTCAGACCCACCACTCATCTCACGGATCATTTCATAGCCGTAAATGGTATGCTTCTTCATGATCGCAAATTCTTCTTCACTTAGCTTGCCTGGCTTAAGCAATATTTCTTTTGGTACCCTCATTTTTCCAATGTCATGCAAAAATCCGGCTGTCCCCATGAATGTTATTCGCTCTTCATCCCATTTCATCAAACGAGCAATGAGCGAACAGAGAATGCCTACATTTAATGAATGTCGGTATGTATAGCTGTCTGCCCCTTCCAGTACGTACAAGTTCCGGAACAAACCCAAATGCTTCGTCGATTTTTCTGATACATCAAAAAAGATGTTGGAAAAATGATCGAGACTCGGTGTCCCGCCAACTGTCAGTTCATCGAAGAGTAGTCTCGTTTTGTCGAGGGCTTGTACATAAGCAGCAACGGTCTCAGAATCTGCCTCTAGTTGGAATAGTTGAGAAGTTACTTCCTCACCGGTTCCCTCCGTAAGACTCTGTATAATGTCAACCTCACGGACTCGTTGCTTTTGCAATAGGATCACATGGGCCGCCGTGATCGTCGTGTTTTGTCCCAGCAGCAGAATTCCTTGTTCGGTGTACAAATCAGCCGCTAAAACTTGTCCAATCAGTGAGAGATCAACAGGTGCCAAAGGCATACAATCAACCTTTCCAGTCTCCGTCTTTTTAGAGGTTGTTCAAAAAGGCGACTTTTTGAACTCACACTTTTACTCAAATTATAGAAAGGAAGAGGGTGAGTTACAATCTTTTTTTCGACCATTCATAACTTTGCTGGACAACGGTACATTTCACTATTCGCATACATATGATATCAAGCAAATGTCAGTGGTTTTATCAAGGAGGGACGAACGTCTCATGACGACGCTGTACATCACACCAAAAGCGTGGAAACAGATTGAGCAGGCCGTACGAAAAAAACCCTCGCTGGAAACAGGAGGGGTGATGATGGGATACCCACTTGGTGAGGATAAATGGGTCGTTACGTATGCAAGTGAACCAGGCCCAAATGCGATTCACCAGCCACATTCTATTTTTTTCGATGATACGCATCTCAATAAGCTCGTCCGCAAATTAAGCACACATCGACAATGGAAATACATTGGTGATTGGCATAGCCATACGGTAAAACGACTATCTCCCAGCAAAGGTGATAAGCGAACCATTTGGGCAAAAGCGTCGCAATCCATGTACATGTCCTCCTCTCCCCTCATGCTGATCGTCGGGCTAGGTAAAAACAATCAAATTAACGCAAGAGGATTCATCCTCGGAAATACTCTTCGCGAGGTTGGGAAGATTGAGCTGTATGATCGGCAAGCCCAGCGACAGCTCGGTGAAAAAGCTCCATAGCCTGGTTTTTTCCCCAGCTCGGCTGATTTTCTGCCACGACACAAATGGCGTAACGCGGCTCTTCTAGCGGAGCGTACCCGAGAAACCACAGATGGTTGTTTCCATTCGCATCCCCGATTTGCGCAGTCCCGCTTTTGCCTGCCACCTGCCAAGCGGCATTCATGAGCATCTGTCCCGTTCCCTCTGTGACGACTTTACGCATCATTTTTCGCAATTTATTGGCTGTGACGTAGTCAATCCCGTCCAAAGAGAGCTCCTGCTCGGGGAATGTGTGGAACGACTGACCATTTCGGTATGCGATCTCTTTTACCAGCCGTACCTGAGAGCTTTGACCGCCATGCAAAATCGTTACCATCATATTGGCTGCTTGCAAGGGGGTAATACGTACATCCCGCTGACCAATGGCGCTTTGAATCAGGATGCCTTCATCGTCGCGGGATATACCCTCTGCAAAGACTCTCCCCGGCTCTTCGCCATCCAGCTGCTTAAAGTTTTTGAGTTTATACAGATGAGGGGTAACATGCCCTACTTGAGTGGTCAAGCCTAGCTTTTTTGCATATTCCTCCAACTTTTCTCCGCCCACCAGCTTGGCGATATGGGCAATCGCAATATTGCAGGATTGGGCATACGCTTCTTCCAGCGTCACACTGCCGTGACCTTCTTTTTTCCAGCAGGAGAAATGGTACTTCCCGTACTCCCCCGTACATGTGAAACGGTCAATTGGTGAAACCATTCCTTCCGCCAAAGCGGCTGCTGCTACCACTGTTTTATAGACAGAACCAGGCGGGAGTTGTTTGAATGCGCGATTCTTCCAGTCGCTGATGTTTCCTGCAACATTCGTTTGATCATAGGTAGGGCGGCTCACAGCTGCAAGAACATCGGCTGTTTGTACGTCCAAAACGACGATACTGCCCTCTTTTAATCCTACTTGATCGGCTGCTGCCTCCATACTTCTCTGGATTGCTGCATCCAAGGTAGTCGTTAATGAAAGCGGATAGTATTGATTCGACTGCTTCGTATAGCGAATATCCAGCCCTCGGAGCGGTTGTCCGTGCCCATCTACATAATAGGACAAGACAGACGGCTCTACTCCCTGTAAAAACCGGTCAAAGCTTCGCTCCAGACCCGATGCCCCCAGCGTGCTCTCGGCATTCATTTTGCCGCTTGTCCATTCATCTGGATACAGCTTCTGCACCATGTCGGGATTTTTATGGATAAAACCAATCAGATGCTTGGCTACTTCATCAGCGCGGTATCGCTCTGTCACCGCCAATGCCACAACTCCTGGGATGGCAAGTGCATTGATTTCCTCAGCCTGCCGCTCGGTGAGCATCACCAGCTTGCCTGACTCCTCTCGCATAAGCAGCGGTACTTTTGCCTTTTCCATGGTCTCCGACAGCCGTTCCTTGGATTCTCCTGTTATTTGAGCCAATCGCTGCAAGCCATCTGTTCCTTGCAGGCTCCCACGCGCCAATGGGAACAAAATCAAGGCGAGATGCTCTTCTCCGGTAAAGGCGTACCCACTTCGATCCACGATATCGCCACGCCCGCTATGCAGCACGATGCTTTGCTGTCTTTGCTTTACTGCTGCCTTTACCAAATCAACGCCATGCCGAGAAAACCGATGGGGCGATCCGAGTTGAATCCACCACAATCGCATGACCAAACCGAGCCATAACAACGACATGGACAACAATACAAGAAAGTGACGTCTTTTGATTCGTCGATCCAGCTGCATCGAATTCCCTCCCTGGCTTTTTTCACCAGTATTGCCGGAATATACGCGACAGAAACAACGATCAAAGAAAAAAGCACACCGTATGTCACGGTGCACTTTTAGGTATTTAAGATTGATTGGCGAACTGTTGCTTCTCCAATAAAATATTGCTGATCTTCGTGGATAACAGATCCAATGCTACTCGGTTGTAGCCGCCCTCTGGCATGATGACATCTGCATATCGCTTGGTCGGCTCAATAAACTGCAAATGCATCGGTCGAACGACGGTTAGGTACTGTGTCACGACAGAATCGAGGGAACGACCGCGCTCTTCGATGTCACGTACGATTCGGCGTACAATACGCACGTCCGCATCGGTATCAACGAATACCTTGATATCCATCAAATCACGAATCCGCTCATCCTCCAGAATCAGCATTCCTTCCAGAATGATGACATCCTTCGGGTCTACCTGGATCTGCTCTGGCTTACGGTTATGCTCCTTGAAGTCGTAGATCGGTTTTTGGATCGCCTTTCCTTGCATCAGCTCTTGCAAATGCGCAAGCAACAAATCGTTGTCAAAAGCGAAGGGATGGTCGTAGTTAGTCAACGCCCGCTCTTCTGGGCTCAAATGGCTTTGATCCTTGTAGTAGGAGTCCTGCTCAATCATCGTTACACTATCATTTTGGAACTGGCGGTACAGCTCCTTTGCTACAGTCGTTTTTCCAGAACCACTGCCTCCCGCTACCCCAATCAATACGGGGTTACCCATGCTTCATGTCCCCTTCCTCATGATGCTTTACACGTTTACGACCCTATGTTTTTACTCTTTTTCATACTGATGGCCAGCCCGTCTCCGACTGGAATAAATGTCGTTTCTAAATCAGGACGCTCCATCAGATGCGAATTATAAGAAAGCAGCTTGTCCACCATCGGACGCTGGCGCTTGCCCGCTTCTTCTGGGGTCGCCACCAGTCCTCGGAACAGGACATTGTCGCTGATTACCAAACCGCCTTCGCGGAGAAGCGGTAGATACAAATCGAGGAATACTCGATACTGACCTTTAGCCGCATCGATAAACAGGCAGTCAAATTGATATGACTCCGGCAGCCCTAAAGTGGCGTCACGTGAGAGTATTTCCACACGATCTGCACATCCTGCTTCTTTTATATTTTCCCGTGCTCTCGCCAATCGATCTTCATCTATGTCCATCGTGACAATTCGCGCTTCCGGCGCAGCTTCTGCAAGCCAAATGGTGGAATAGCCAATTGCCGTACCCACTTCCAGAATCGCTTTGGGACGATGCAGCAATAACAACATCCGCATGACTTGAGCGGACGGGAGCTGCACAATCGGAATGTTTTCCTCTGCCGCCTCCTGCTCCATTCGCTTGAGCAGCGGAGAACGCTCGGGTACCAGGCTTGACACGTAGTCGTCAATTGCCGGATTGGTAATCATGTTTTCACTCCTCTTTCGTTACAACCGAATTATTATAGCACACCTTAAGAAAGCTTGGCTACGTCAAGCGTTGTTGATCGCATGCAAAAAAAAAGAGGAAACTTGGTTAGTTTCCCCTGCTTTTCTTATCATTTGCTTCATGCTCTTGCAGTGTTTTGGAAAAGTAATGCTCGGCCGTTCCGTCTTTTTTCGTCACGTAGAAAAAGTAATCGTGTTTAGCTGGATTGACGACAGCTGCAAGCGAAGCTCTGCCTGGGTTGGCAATCGGTCCCGGTGGCAATCCAGGATTTGTGTATGTGTTGTACGGACTTTTTACTTTTAGGTCCTCGAAGGTCAAACGGTCTCGTTGTTTGCCGAGAACAAACTGGACGGTAGCATCAGCCTGCAACGGCCACTTATCGCGAATCCGATTATAGTACACACCTGCTACAAGCGGACGCTCCTTGTCTACTGTTACTTCACGCTCAACGATCGATGCGAGATTAACCGCCTTATCCAGTGTTAAATCGTGCTGCTTCAACTGCTCTGTCCACTCTGGCTTCCATTCCTTTTGGAATTGAGCCAGCATACGCGAGACGACATCATGTGCTGTAGCATCTTTGTCCACCTCATACGTTTCCGGGAACAGATATCCTTCCAGACGGTGTTTTCGGTCTGCATGCTTCGGTATGGCTGCGACAAAAGGATAGTCGGGGAATGCACCTTCATTTACTTCTTTTAAGAATGCCGCCTTCTCTACAATGCCTTCTTTATCGAGATGATCTGCGATCTGTTCAACATTCCAGCCTTCTGGGATCGTAAATCGGTTCGCATTGATCACCGTGTTTCCTTCCACCATAGCGGTTAGTATCTCATCAATGGCTTGACCAGTCGTAAATTGGTATTCTCCCGCCTTAAGATCAGGGGCCACGCCTTTATACTTCACATAGTAATTAAATACATCGGCATTTCGGATCAGACCTTGTTCTTCCAGAAGTCGACCAATTTTTTGTACGGATGACCCGGACGGAATCGCCACGTTTTTCACCGTCTGTTCACCTGCAACCGGCTGTAATTGCTGGTACACGTACCACGCTGCTCCCCCCGCAGCCAAAATGATCAACAACAACAAGGCAACCAGCCACATCACAATTCGTCCGCCGCGTCTGCGTCGATGCGCCAGAGGGCGGCCGGAGTTAAAATCAGGCTTCGCTGACATTGGTTTCAAGCTAGAAATCCTCCCTTTAGGGTCTCTTTATCTCCATCCCATCCATTATACAAGAGGCTTATCCAACTGTCACTTCATGGATGATTTTGGCGAAAAAAGTCATAAAAAAAGAGCCCGCCAGTTGCGGACCCTTTTCTCACGAATCTATTAAATACCGTCTTTCTCCAAATCGGCAATCAACGTTTCGAAGGTAGCTTCTACTTGCTCCCACTCTTCATCATCTTCGATTGGCATGAGCATGTCTGTACCATCATAACGCAGGAAGTGAACCTCGTACTCTTCTTCCTCTTCCTGATCTACTGGTACGAGCACCAAATAGCTGCGGTCTTCAATGTCAAAAATGTACATGATACGAAAATCTCGCGGTTCCTCGGTACCTTCTTCCGTCAGCGCGATCACATCGCCCACTTCGAACTCTTCCATCATCTCTTCACTCATTGTGGTCACCTCGATTTCGCGTCCAAATATCCTTGGAGGATTAAAGTGGCCGCCATTTTATCTATCACTGTCTTTCGCTTTTGACGGCTGACATCAGCAGAGATCAGCATACGCTCTGCCGCCATTGTCGTCAAGCGTTCGTCCCACATGTGGACAGGAAGAGACGTGCGTTCCTCCAAAAGCTTGCCAAATGCTTGACACATTTCAGCACGCGGGCCAATGGTTCCGTTCATGTTTTTGGGCAAACCAACAACGAAAGCCCCAATTTGATACTGCGAAACTAATTCGCTCAGGCGAGCAAAATCCTTTTCCTTGGATTGTCGCTTGATGGTCTCTACTCCTTGCGCAGTCCATCCCAGCTCATCGCTGACAGCCACTCCAATCGTCTTGTCGCCTACATCCAACCCCATCAATCGTGTCATCGTTAAGGTCTACTTGCGCTCTGACAAGTAAACGGTCACCAACTCTTCTATGATTTTGTCCCGTTCCAATTTGCCGATCAGGCTCCGCGCGTTGTTGTGGCGTGGGATAAACGCCGGGTCGCCAGAAAGCAAGTAACCGACGATCTGGGTGATCGGGTTGTATCCTTTTTCCTGCAGGGCTTTGTACACCTCTGTCAATGTTTCTTGCACATCCGCCGCATTCGCTTCCTTGGGCACCGTGAATTTCATGGTATTATCCAACGAACTCACAATCAACACCTCGATTTCCTTTGAGACTCTTTTAGTTTCATACTCTTTTTTGTATTCGACTCGGATTTCGTTTACTCCTGTCGATTATACAAATTTCTCGTGCAATCGCACTATTTCCCTACTGCTTGACTCTTCACGAAGTCAACCACTGCATCCAGTGCTTCTTGCAGCTTGGATGGGTCCTTACCGCCGGCTTGTGCCATATCAGGACGTCCACCACCGCCGCCACCGCAACGAGTTGCGACTTCCTTGATGATCTTACCAGCGTGAATGCCTTGATCCATGAGATCTTTGGTTACACCTGCAACGAGGTTCACCTTGTCGCCATCGACTGCACCCAACACAATGACAGCGGAGCCGAGTTTGTTTTTCAGCTCATCTACCATGCCGCGCAGGTTGTCCATATCGACAGCGGAAACACGTGCAGCGAGTACATTCATGCCGTCTACTTGTTGGAGTTTATCCGTCAACGACGCTGCCTCGATGTTCCCCAGTTTTGCACGCAGGGACTCGTTTTCGCGCTGTACTTCTTTCAATTGTTGTTGCAGACCTTCTACACGTGCAGGTGCTTCTGCCAGTACTGGTGCTTTGAGTGCTTGCGCCACTTCTTTGAGTGTAGTGAACTGCTGGTTCAAGAACTGATAAGCGCCGCGTCCTGTTACTGCTTCGATCCGGCGTGTACCTGCGCCGATACCGCTCTCGCTAACCAGCTTGAACAGACCGATTTCTGCGGTATTGTTCACATGACATCCACCGCACAGCTCCAAGCTGTATTCGCCCACTTTTACAACGCGTACAACGTCGCCGTATTTTTCACCGAACAACGCCATCGCGCCCATCGCTTTTGCCTCAGCCAATGATTTGTTGGAGATCTCGACACTCAGGTTTGCCCACACTTTTTCATTCACGATCGCTTCGATACGCTCCAGCTCTTCTGGAGTAATGGAGCTAATGTGCGTGAAGTCAAAACGGAGACGCTCTGGTGCTACCAAGGAACCTGCCTGATTGACATGCGTTCCCAAGACATCCTTGAGTGCTTGATGCAGCAAGTGAGTCGCTGTATGGTTTTGTGTGATAGCCAGACGTGCTTCACGGTTCACTTCCGCGCGAACCTCATCGCCTTTGCGCAGGGTACCTGCTTCGACGATGACGGAATGTACATTTTGACCCATTGGTCCTTTTTGTACATCTGTCACACGTGCTTTCACGATATCAGAAATCAGGAAACCTTCGTCATTGATCTGACCGCCGCTTTCTGCATAGAAAGGAGTTTGGCTCAGAACGAGTTGTACGGTTTGACCTTCTTCTGCTTCTTCTACCAGCTGGTTATCCAAAATAATCGCTTCAACTTTACCTGTTGCTACCAATTCAGTATAACCAACAAATTGGCTCGTAACCGTCAAATCAGACAATGGACCACCTTGGATTTGCATGCTGTCTACATCTTGACGTGCTGCACGTGCACGCTCACGCTGTTCTTCCATCGCTTGATCAAAGCCATCGCGATCGACAGTCAGCCCTTGCTCGTCTGCAAAGTCTTCTGTCAAATCAACAGGGAATCCATACGTATCGTACATTTTGAACACATCTTGACCAGACAGTTGTGTCTTTCCGCTTTCTTTTGCTGCCTTCACCATGTCAGACAGGATCGCCAGACCGTCGTTCAATGTCTCGTGGAAACGCTCTTCCTCGGCACGAATCACTTTTTCGATAAACGTACGCTTTTGGACAACCTCTGGGTAGAATTCGCCCATCATCGTGCCTACTGTCTCAGTCAAGCTGTACAGGAATGGCTTCTCTACGCCCAGCTTTTTCCCCATACGTACGGCACGGCGAAGCAGACGGCGAATGACGTAGCCACGTCCTTCATTGGATGGAAGCGCCCCGTCACCGATCGCAAAGACAACCGTACGTGCATGGTCAGCGATTACCTTCAAGGCTACATCCATCTCAGGGCTTGTTTTATATTTCACACCGGAGATTTCCGTGGTCTTTTCGATCAGCGGGAACAGCAAGTCTGTCTCAAAGTTGTTGTCTACGCCTTGGATGACAGACGCCATGCGCTCAAGACCCATCCCCGTATCAATGTTTTTCTTAGGCAGCGGCGTGTAGGTACCGTCTGGATTGTGGTTGAACTGGGAGAATACCAGGTTCCATACTTCCAGGTAACGCTCATTCTCCCCACCTGGGTACAGCTCAGGGTCGCTTGGGTCGTTTCCAAATGCTTCTCCACGGTCATAGAAAATCTCCGTGTTCGGTCCGCTCGGGCCTTCTCCGATATCCCAGAAGTTGCCCTCCAGTCGGATGATTCGCTCTTCTGGAACACCGATTTTCTTGCTCCACAGCTCAAATGCTTCTTCGTCCTCTGGGTGAATGGTAACGGAAAGCAATTCTGGATCAAAGCTCATCCATTTTGGGCTCGTCAAAAACTCCCATGCCCATTCAATCGCTTCTTCCTTGAAGTACTCACCAATAGAGAAGTTACCCAGCATTTCAAAAAAGGTATGGTGGCGAGCAGTACGTCCCACATTTTCAATATCGTTGGTACGAATAGACTTTTGTGAGTTCGTGATGCGCGGGTTGTCCGGGATGATTCGGCCGTCAAAATATTTCTTGAGAGTCGCTACACCGCTGTTGATCCACAGAAGGGAAGGATCGTCGATTGGAACCAATGGAGCGCTAGGCTCAATGCGATGTCCTTTTTCTACAAAAAAGTCGAGGAACATCTGGCGGATTTGATTGCCTGTCAGTTTCTTCATCTACATTCTCCTCATCTAAAAATAAAAAAAGCCCCCATCCCCTCAGGGACGAGAACTGATTTTCTCGCGGTACCACCCTGCTTACAGGCTCGCTACACGTATCTGAGCCAAGGCCTGTCGCTTAAGTGGCGTCTAACGGTGCCAAGCCGCCGGGTTTTGCCCGGTCTTAGGAGTAGCCTTCTGCTGCTCTTCTTTTGGTCGCCCTCTCAACCATGGAGCGCCCTCTCTGTAAAAGGTCTGCAACATACTCGTTCCCTCATTGATTTCACATAAATCACTTTGTCCATATTATAAATATTTTACCTGATCACTGTCAACTTTCATGCATCATGACAGCGATTCGGCTGACGATCACTTTGCAAACGGCAAGAATCGGGACAGCAACGATTAGCCCGATGATGCCCCCTACAGTCTCCCCTACTAGCAGGGCCAAGATAATGAGAAGCGGGTGCAAATGCAAAGAACGACCAACGATGTTCGGGGACAAAATATTCCCTTCCACGATTTGAATGATGAGATTGACAACGAGAACGAATAGTAGTGTCTTGGTTGAAATCGTAATGGCGATCACAACTGCCGGGGCCGCCCCAATCAATGGTCCGATGTACGGAATGATGTTGGTGAGACATACAAATGCAGCCAGTACAAAAGGATACGGCATGCCGATCCACCAGTAGCCCAGATATGCGAAAACACCTACGATCAGGGCGACAATCATTTGTCCATGTATGTATTTGCCCAAGGATTCATTAATATCCCGAAGGACGATCAGTACTTGCTTCCGGTAAGCCTTTGGAACAATCGACATCCCCGTCTCATGCAATTGCTTCATATCCTTCAAAAAGTAAAAAGCGATAAAGGGCACGATAGCAAAAGCAAACAGCTTTCCCATCGAATGACGAGCATTATCCACGATTTTCGATACGGAATGAGACATCCCCTCATTCGACTGGATGATCACCCGGTCTACACCCTTCGAGATGCTATCCGGCAAGAAATACTTTCGTGCCTCCCACTCACTCATCCATGTATAGTACCAATCCATCAGGCGGGGAATATCGTCTGACAGCTCCACCAATTGTTTCGTAAAAACAGGGATGGCGTTAATGATCGCAATGGTAATCACCAATACAAATGATCCATATATGAGCAGCACTGCCATTAAGCGCGGAACCCTTCTTTTTTCTAGCAATTGCACGACCGGATGGAGCAAATAAGCGATAACGAGTCCCAATATGACGGGAACGAGCACTTCCTTCATGAGCGAAAACAACTGTGAAAGGACTGGTCGGAGCAGCCAAAGCAGATTGCCGATGACCAAAAGTGCGATGAGCCAAACAGCAGCAGCAAATAGACGACTTCGCCGAAGTTCATCCACGTTCCCCAACTCCTCTCTATTTGCATACATCTTTTTTAGCTTGTCTCATTCACATTAATTTCATGTAACCTATTGACACACAATTTCGTGTTCAGTACTATGTAATTACAAGAGGATATCTCCAAAGGGGAGTAGCTTTTTCGCAACATAGTCGTCATTACGGGATTTTTCCCCGGCTATGTTGGCAACATTTTCGTAAATGTTGTAAGCAAGACCTTTGCCGACCAGGTAAAAGGTCTATTTTTGTTATTTAAACGACCTTTTCCTGTCCCGGGAAAGGTCGTTTTCTTTTTCGCCCCTTTACACACACTACAGGAGGTATCAAGAAAACGGCCAGCGGATTATTCGCTTCTAAAATGGATTAGGAGGAGGAGTAGAAATGGATTTATTGTTAAGCCCTGAGTTTTGGACTGCATTACTCTCTATCGTTATCATCGATCTGGTGCTGGCCGGGGACAATGCCCTCGTCATCGGGATGGCGGCTCGTAACCTGCCTGCTCATCAACAAAAGCAAGCTATCATCTGGGGAACGGTTGGTGCAATTGTCATTCGTGCATTGGCGACACTCGCTGTCGTTTGGTTACTAAAAATTCCTGGTCTGCTGCTTGTAGGTGGTTTGATTCTCATTTGGATCGCCCTCAAGTTGCTGGTTCAAGATAATGGTCATGAGAATATGAAGGCAAGCGGAACACTTGGAGCAGCGATTTGGACGATTATCGTAGCCGACACGGTAATGGGCTTGGATAACGTTATCGCGGTTGCTGGTGCAGCACATGGTGATTTCCTTCTGGTAGTTATCGGTTTGATCATCAGTGTTCCGATCATGGTTTGGGGTAGCACATTGATCTTGAAGCTGATCGAGAAATATCCGATCGTTATTTATATCGGTTCTGCCGTATTGGCGTATACCGCTGCGAACATGGTAACGAGCGAGAAGTTCCTCACACCATTCTTTGCCGCTTACCCTTGGGTAAAATGGTTATTCATCGTAGCTGTTGTGGTTGGTGTCCTGTTGATCGGACGCATGAAAAGCCAACAGCAAAAACGTTTGGCAGAACAATCTTAATGCAAAGCAAGACTCCGTCGTTTTACGCGACGGAGCTTTTTCATGTATGGCGATGTAAAAAAAGCACCCGAACACAGTGTATGTTCGGGTGTTTATTTACGTTCCAATTCACATTTTGTTAACGAGTCACGGCACGCATCAGCTTGCGACCTGATTTCCACATACGCGTTACATCACGCATGGAGAAGGGCAACTGATTCCAATTCAATGAAAACCGACTGCGACGTCGCGGAGCCATCCAATAGCCAATGATCGCCACAATTCCGCTTGTGGCCAGAACCCGCAACAGGCCTCGAATGAACAAGCGTGCCACCTCCATTGGTTTTGCCGCTCAAATCCACTACATATTCAAGTGAGCGGTTACTGTCTGATCCTCAATAAACAGATCGTTGAGCGAATGCAAAGATCCATCTTCCTCAACCTGGTAGACAGAAGCGATCTGCTCATTGGAAACGCTCATTTCTATAAAGCAGTTCCAGCAATAGTATTGATTGGTTCCAATCTTTCCTACGTCTTTGGAACTGCAATTCGGGCATATGACACGCATCACGCTTTTCCTCCCTTTCACGCCTGGCCACGAACTAGTCCGGCACGATCAGGTTTTCTTCCCCGACGATAACGGATGCTGGTGCAGGGAGGCGCTTTCGTCCTTCCGTAATATCTGCAAGCCAGCCATTCGATAGTTCGTACCCTACAAGTTTCTCCCAGTTGGCTGAAAAGTAAACGTCTTCCAGCCTCCCCAAACACTCTCCGGATGCGGTAATCACCGCTTTTCCTTTTAACTTCGTCTTTCCCGTCACAATGCCGACAGGCTCTAGTCCGGCGAGATGAGGTAAGGGCGTGATCGCGTCTTTTCCCGATACGGTAAGGCAGGACTCCCCGACCGCATGAATATGTTCGGTAGGAATATAGGTACCTGATTGGAACCAGCCCTGTTCGCTCAGCAAGACTCCTCGTACATGCCAAGTGGAGTCGCAAAGAATGTCGCGCACGGTTCCAATCGTCTCACCTGTTTGAAGGCAAACAACTGGCAATCCGACTGCATCCATTGCCTTGCGCATGTGGGACATCCCCCTTCCGCCTTGTTAGTATCAGGCGAAATGGACACGTCCATTCGGCGCAAATGGTTCCAACTTCACTCTTGCTTTAGCCGTTCCTCCAGGTAACTGTACCGTACTCCCTCCTCATCAGACTCTACAGCAGCGCGGAACGCATCCGGCTCTCCACACATGATGAGGAATGATTTGCTCCGGGTAATCCCGGTATAGACCAGCTTACGTCTGAGCATACGGTAGTAGCTTTTGACAAACGGCATGATCACAATCGGAAATTCGCTGCCTTGAGACTTATGAACCGAGCAGCAGTAGGCAAGCGTCAGCTGATGATAATCCGAACGCTTGTACACCACTTCCCTGTTATCAAAGGCAGCGACCAGCATCTCCTGGTTCTCCGCATTTTCATTCGGGAAAAAGATGGCGACGATCTCACCCATGTCACCGTTAAACACCTGTTCTTCAGCATTGTTCACCAATTGCAGAACCTTGTCTCCTGTACGGAAAGTCGTCTCACCGAAAGTAACTTCACGCTTTTGCGGCGTTTTCGGATTAAACAGCTCCTGCAATTCTTCATTCAACCGGTTCACACCGGCATTACCTTTATAGATAGGGGCTAATACCTGAACATCTTTTGCCGTATACCCTTTTTTTACGGCTCCGAAGCAAATTTGTTTCACTGCTTCCGGAACTTCTTGTGGCAAACTTGTGAAGAATCGCCGATCCGGGGTGGTGTGAAGCAAATCTGCCGGTACATTCCCCTTGCGTACATCATGGGCCAACCGAATAATGGTTGATTCTTCTGCTTGCCGATAAATTTCTGTCAGCTGTACCAAAGGTAGCAATCCAGATCGAATCATATCCAATAGGACGTTGCCTGGTCCTACGGAAGGTAACTGATCAGGGTCACCTACCATGATGATCTGCATGTCATCTGGAACCGCACGAAACAATTGATTGGCGAGCCAGATATCAACCATGGACATTTCATCCACAATTAATAGCCGGCCACGGATTGGGTGCTCCGCATCATGTTCGAAGCTCTCCCCTTTGTAACCGAGTAAGCGATGGATAGTCATTGCTGGTAAACCCGTAGTCTCTGTCATACGTTTTGCTGCACGTCCAGTAGGAGCTACAAGTACGATCGGGAACGGATTTTCTTCGTTGTATTTTTTCAAGTCCAGAGACAATCCATGAAGCTGAGAAAAGACACGACAAATCCCTCGAATGACTGTCGTTTTCCCCGTCCCAGGCCCCCCTGTGAGAAGCATCAGACCTGCTTTGATCGCCTGTTCGATGGCATCACGCTGCGTCTGGGCATATGTAATCCCAAGCTCATCCTCGACCGCCCCTAACGCACGGTAAAATTCCGATGTCGGGAACGTACCGAATTCATCCCGCGCAGCGAAGTGACGTAGTCTTTTGGCAAGACCGAGTTCGGCAAAAAACAGTGAAGGCAAATACACCCGCTCATCTTCCCAGGCAATTTTACTCGACACAAACAGGGCTTCCACTGCCAGTCGAATATCGTCTCCAGAAAAGACGTGCCCGCCGCACTCTTCGAGAAGGCGCAGTGTTTTTTCACACAGCTCCTCCACAGGCAAATAAACATGTCCCTCTGAATACGAAGCCTCCTGCAACATAAAGAGAGCTGCCGCCTTCACACGTTCTTCTGAGGAAGCATCGATTCCAGTTGCTCGTGCAATGTCATCTGCCCGCTTAAAGCCGATTCCAACGACATCTTCAATCAACCGGTAAGGCTCTTCCTTCAGTACCGTCATCGTTTCCAGCTTATAGGTCTGATAAATACGCAGCGCCATGTTCACACCAATGCCGAAGTCGTACAAGAAAACCATGGCACTTTCCAAGGAACGATGCTCGACTACTGATTCATAGATTGTTTTGGCACGTTGTTCAGAAATGCCTGGTACCTCAGCCAATCGCTCCGGGAAGTCCGCGATAATCGACAGCGCATCTACCCCAAGCTGCTCGACAATTCGTTTGGCCATCTTTTTTCCGATCCCTTGAAACAAGCCACTGGCTAAGTATCGCTCAACCCCTGCCAATGTTTTCGGTGTTTCACGTTCATAGCGCTTTGCTACGTACTGCTGGCCAAAACGAGCGTGTGTCTTCCATTCCCCGTAAAAGGTGTACAGCTCATCTGGATGTGGCCGAGGAAAATTACCGACAATAATGACCTCCGATTCTTTAATCGATTCGGTAGTCTCTTCTATCTTTAGACGGATAACTCCGTACCAGGTTTCATCATTGTAAAAAATTTCTTGAGAAACAAATCCTCGAATGTAGGTTTCCGCAAACAGCGAGATTGACTGCTGCTCGTCCATCTAAACGCCTCCTGACATAAAAACCGTTCCAGAAAGGAAAAATCCACTTCTCTTGAAAGTGGATTTCTCATATGCTCGTCTTAAATTGTAAATCGTTTTACTTGTTCTGACAACTGCTCGGCCATTTTCGCAAGTGTTTCTGATGCTGCCGTCATTTCCTCGGATGTTGCAGACTGTTCTTCGGACGCTGCTGCCACTTCCTGTGTATCTCTGGCCGCTATTTCCGCAAGTCCAGCTATTTTTTCGGAGTGACTCACTAATTGGACTGTATCGCGATGAATCCCTTGGGCTGCATCGTTCATACGATGTACTTGTTGGCTGACGTCTTGAACGGCCACCAAGATTTGCTGGAAGCTGTCTCCTGCCTGGGCCACTCCTTCGCGTCCATCCTGTATAGCGACTGCAGTCGTTCCCATTGCCGATACAGCGGCGAGAATATCTGTATGGATGGTATGAATCAAGCCTGCGATCTCTTCGGCAGCCTCACCCGATTGCTCAGCCAGCTTACGTACCTCCTGGGCAACAATCGCAAAGCCTCGTCCCTGTTCCCCCGCCCGTGCAGCCTCGATGGCGGCATTCAAAGCTAATAGATTCGTCTGGTTGGATATTTGACGAATGATCGTGATGATTCCCATGATTTGCTCGGATTGAGAGCCAAGCTCGCGGATAACCTGCTCCGTACTACGGGCATGATCCGTGATTTGATCCATTTCTTGTACGAGCTCTTGCAGCTTGCCTTCACCAACCTGTGCCAATCGATTCGCGTCTGTCGCATCAGCATTTACTTGAGAAGTCGAGGCTGCAATGAGTTGGATATCTCCACCGATGCGAGACAAAAAGCGTACTGTATCCGTCACCGTTTGTTTTTGTTGTTCGGAACCTGTAGCAATTTCCGAAGAAGCCATGGAAATCTGTTCGGAAGCACGTGCACTTTCTGTCGCACTCGCTGTTAATTCTTCCGAAGATGCCGCTACCTGCTGGGCTACTCGCTGCACCTCGTTGACCATGCTGCGAAATACCCCCATCATCTCATTGTACATCGACGATAATTCCCCAAGCTCGTCTCGGGAACGGACAGTCACTTGCGTGGTCAAATCCCCTGTCTCTGCACGCTTCATTGCCAATACCAGCTCTTTTAGCGGTCGTACCAGCTTGTTGACAATAAAAATGCCTGTGACCAGCGCTAAGGTGGCACTTATCAGGTTGAGGAGAAACATCATCGGGCGACTGCTCTCAATCGTCGTCAGCAAATCATTCTCGTAGCTGCCAATGGCTAGAATCCACCCGTTTGGCAGCTGCTTATACGCCGCCACTTTGGTAGAGCCGCCGAAGTCATATTCGATCCATCCGTTTTTTTGAGCGAGCATGATTTGCGTGAATTCTTCATTCGCCAAAGAAGTATTCTCGACTTTCGGGTCTGGATGAAAGATGGCAATTCCACTCGCATCCAAGATATAGGCGTAGCCAACCATGCCATTTGGCTTGTAATATTTTTCGGCCACCTCGCGTGTTATTTCATTAATTTTCTGTCTGTTCCCCTCATTAATCGTTGCATCTTGAGCGTATACAGCCAGCTCACGTGCCTTCATTTCCGTTATGTATTGCAAGTCAGAAACAGCCAGCTTGTATAGCGCGCTGCGTGCATTTTCAAATTGGATATAGCCGACGACCATTAATGGAAGCATGGTTAGGATTAGTATCGTAAACACTAGTTTGTAGCGAATAGAGTAGCGTCTGGGCAACATGAAAGTCCTCTCCTTATCGGATGATCCGAATTGTATAGTTCTTCAGGATTAGTACCACAGCATCATTTTACCATCCTCTTCCACAATTCACCACAAACTCCAATAAGAAACCCGCTTTTGCTCAAATGAAAAAACCGCTTGGCTTATCCAAACGGCTTTCATTCTACGTTATTCGCGTACCAATCGCTTTACAATCCCAGCAACCACTGTAGCAGCTTGTTTCGCCTCTTCCACCGTATTCGTCATTCCAAAGCTGAAACGAATAGCTGAATGCAGAATCTTCTCGTCCACGTGCATCGCTTTCAGCACGTGTGACAGCTCTAATGATCCGGATGTACAAGCTGAGCCGCTCGCTGCTGCAATTTTGGCGATATCCAGATTCATCAGCATGGTTTCTGTATGTGCACCAGGGAATGACACATTAAAAATATGTGGCAAAACCTGCTCGCTATGTCCATTCAGGCAGAACGTAATTCCTGCTTCCTGCCAGACTGCGATCATCGCTGCTTTCATCTGCTCATACTTTTCAACCCGCTCCGCCATTTCCTCGCCAGCGACCTTTGTCGCTTCGGCAAACCCAACAATCCCGGCCAGGTTTTCCGTTCCCGCTCTGCGTTTGCGCTCTTGTGAACCGCCGTGCAAAATCGGGGAAAACGGGACCTTACGCGCTACATACAAAGCGCCGACTCCTTTTGGACCATTAATTTTATGAGCGGATACCGAGAGCATATCAACTGGGAGCTTCCGTGCATGGATAGGCAGTACACCAAAAGCCTGTACGGCATCCGTATGAAAAACAATCCCTTTTTCACGCAAGAAGGTACCGATTTCCTCGATTGGCTGGATCGTTCCTACTTCGTTGTTCCCGTACATAATGGACACCAGTACCGTATCCGGACGAACCGCTTGTTTTAGGTCTTCCAAGCGGACCATGCCTGTCTGGTCAACAGGCAAGTACGTCACTTCAAATCCAGCCTGCTCCAAAAATTCACAAGCATGCAAGACTGCATGGTGCTCGATTTGCGAAGTAATGACGTGACGACCACGTTCACGCTGTGCCATTGCTGCGCCGATGATTGCCATATTGTCCGCTTCTGTCCCGCCACTCGTAAAGATGAGCGATTGTGGATCAGCATCCATAAAGTCGGCAATCGTGTCTCTCGCATGCTCCAACGCTTTTCGCGCTTCGCGACCTGCACCATGGACACTGGATGGATTCCCGAATACTTGAGTCAAATAGGGAGTCATTGCAGCAACTACACGCGGATGTACCGGCGTAGTCGCTGCGTGGTCAAAATACATTAGATCTGACACTGCTGTCACCTTCTACCAACTTATATTCTAGATATAAAACATATAATTATCGGCAGGACCATCGTCTTCAAAGCTGATCAAGTCCTGAAGGGAAGTCGAATCCAGAACAGCAGAAATACTATCCCGAATACGCAGCCACAAAAAACGCTTAGCCGGGTCTTCTTCCTCTGCAAATTCCACAGGGCTGATCGGTCCTTCCAGCACGCGAATCACATCACCAGCAGAAATCTCATCTGGCTGCTTTGCCAGAACGTAACCGCCATATGCGCCACGAATGCTCTTTACCAAACCCGCGTTACGCAGAGGTGCAATCAATTGCTCCAAATAATGCTCAGACAAATCGTGTTTCTGGGCGATGCTCCTCAGTGAAGTCGGCCCTTCTCCGCAACGGTTGGCCAATTCCATCATGATCGTCAGCCCGTAACGTCCTTTCGTCGAAATCTTCACGTTAACAACTCTCCTCTTTGTATCGGTAATACGCGCCCGCCCCCTACATGTCTTCTGTATCGTGGGACACACTAACATCTTAGGGGGTGATATGCAGATGACAACGAACAAACGCTCGGAACGAGGTCCCAACCACCCGTCCGAAACCTTGTACGACCAACCCGCAGGCACGATTGCTCACAAAGCCCGTTACGGAGCGAGTGAGCAGAGCAAACAACCGAATGAAAACGGTGACTTGCCCAATAAACCAGGCGGAAACGTCCGCACGTAAATGTTAGCTCCCCCTATTATTCGGGGGAGTTTTTCCTTGGCAATCCACGTCCATCCATCTTCTGTCTTTCTTCCTGGAAACGGCGAATGTGACGCTCATAGCCGTGATCCTTTGGCTGGTAGAACGAGTAGTTTACACCGTCAGGCAGATACTGTTGAGGTACATACCCATATGGATAGTTATGCGGATACAGATATCCCTGACCGTGTCCCAGCTTCGCAGCTCCCTTATAAGCAGAATCTCGCAGATGAATCGGTACTTGCTTGTGACCATCCGTTCGGATACGATCCAACGCAGAATTAATTCCGTTGTAAGCGGCATTGCTTTTGGGGGCAGTTGCCAGGTACGTCGTCGCTTGTGCTAAAGGGATACGCCCTTCAGGCATCCCCACCAATTCTACCGCCTGAAAGCAGGACATCGCAACTGTGATCGCTTGCGGGTCTGCATTGCCGATGTCCTCTGAAGCCGAAATGACCAAACGGCGAGAAATGAACCGCGGATCTTCTCCGGCATCGATCATTCTCGCCAACCAGTAAAGAGCTGCGTCCGGATCAGAACCACGAATGGATTTAATAAAAGCGGAGATCGTGTCGTAATGGTTGTCCCCACTCTTATCGTAGCGTACAGCCCTGCGTTGAATGGATTCTACTGCGACGTCCAGCGTCACCGTAATTCGTCCATCCGCTCCTGGTTGCGTCGTTGTCACTGCCAGTTCCAATGCGTTCAGCAAACGTCTGGCATCCCCTTCCGCGTATTGAACCAAATGCTCTGCCGCTTCCGGTTCTACGGTGACAAATAGCTCCGCCAATCCGTTTTCTTCATCAGTAAGCGCCCGATCCATGACCTGCTTCAATTCCTCATGAGAAAGCGATTGAAGGGAAAACACTTGTGAACGCGACAAAAGCGCCGGATTCACCTCGAAAAAAGGATTCTCCGTCGTAGCGCCGATCAAAATGATCGTGCCTTCCTCCACATAAGGAAGAAGGGCGTCCTGTTGCGACTTATTAAAACGGTGAATCTCGTCTACGAACAACGTTGTCCGCTGACTGTCCATGACGAGCCGCTCCTTTGCCGCATCTACCACTTTGCGGATGTCAGCAACACCGGCCGTAACGGCATTTAACTCGGAGAAATGCGTACGTGTGGTCCGGGCAATGACTTTTGCGAGCGTTGTTTTCCCTGTACCAGGAGGTCCGTAAAAAATAACAGAGGACACTTGATCTGCTTCAATCGCGCGTCGGAGCAGCTTTCCAGGAGCCAAAATATGCGATTGCCCGATTACATCTTGAATCGTTTGCGGCCGCATCCGTGCAGCCAATGGCTTCTGTTTGCCGCCACCCTGCTGGTCGTAGGCAAACGTGAATAAATCATCCATGTTCCACTATCCTTTTACAGGCTGCCACTCCAAAATATCTCTTGCCACTACACTGGCCAAAATTAAACCAGCCACAGAAGGCACGAAAGCATTGCTTGCTGGAGGCATCCGCACTTTGCTAATCGGTGAATTCGGGTTGGAAACGATCTGTTCGCGTACATCTACACGTACGGTTACGGGAATCTCACGGGAATATACCACTTTTACCCCTTTGTAGATACCGCTTTTCCGCAGCTCACGACGAATGACCTTTGCAATCGGATCATAACTTGTTTGGGAAATATCGGCAACCTCAAAACGGGTCGGATCCATTTTGTTGGCCGCACCCATGCTAGAAATAATAGGGATATTGCGACGCTTCGCTTCTTTAATCACATGGAGCTTCGCGGACATGGTGTCCATGGCATCCACGATGTAATCCAGTTCATGCTCAAACAGCGCATCCGCTGTTTCTTCATTGTAGAACATATTGAGAGTTACGACCTCGCACTCAGGATTGATCGTCGCAATACGCTCCTTCATGAGCTCAGCCTTTTTTTGACCGACTGTGTTCAGCGTCGCATGGATTTGGCGGTTGATGTTCGTGATATCTACTACATCCTTATCTACCAAAACGAGCTTGCCTACACCTGTACGCGCGAGTGCTTCTACTGTAAAGGAACCGACTCCGCCAATTCCTAATACAGCAACGCGGCTATTTTTCATTTTTTCCAAACCTTCGGGACCGAAGGCCAATTCACAACGAGAAAATTGATGAAGCATATTTCGTGTCACCTTTCATTCGCAAGCGAGATTATTAGGGTTGTTCAACACGCACTTATAGTCAATCGGAAAAGTAGGATTGAAGTAGAAAAAAGGAGCCCCATTATGCCGTGTTGCTCCTTAGTTTTGAACCTGCTCATCGCAGGTGGGTGTCTTGCCGAACTGTTACAGACGTCCACTCTAAGGAGGCATGCCTTTACAATCACGGACGAAAAACTCCCTAAACAAACTTTGTGGCTCAAAACTATCGGATGTCACGAGCATAGCAGGGCTTTCATCATAGTATTACCAATGTATCAAAGAGCAATGCAGTTGCGCAAGTCGATTACGCTTCTACCTTTTCTTCTTCTGTGACAATTGTTGCAATGGACAGCTCTTTCAATTGTTTTCCGTCTACTACATCTGGAGCGTTTACCATCAGGTCGCTCGCACTTGCTGTTTTCGGGAATGCGATGACTTCGCGCAGGTTAGTGCGACCAGCCAAGAGCATGATCAGACGGTCCAAGCCAAGTGCGATTCCACCGTGTGGAGGTGTACCGTATTCGAATGCATCCATGAGGAAGCCGAATTGTTTACGTGCCTCTTCTGGTGAGAAGCCAAGTGCGGTAAACATTTTTTCTTGCACTTCGCGCTTGAAGATCCGCATGGAACCTCCGCCGAGCTCGTATCCGTTGAGAACCATGTCGTACGCTTGTGCGCGCATTTTACCTGGATCGGTGTCGAACAGGTGCAGATCTTCGTCTTTTGGACGAGTAAAGGGATGGTGCAGGGCAACGTAGCGTTTTGCATCCTCATCCCACTCAACCAGCGGGAAGTCTACTACCCAGAGGAATGCGAACTTGCTTTGGTCAATTAGGCCAAGTTCAGCACCCAGCTTCGAACGAAGGGCACCCAGTGCATCTGCTACTACTTTTGGTTTGTCAGCAACGAACAGGAGCAAGTCGCCTTCTTCTACCGCCAAGCGTGCTTTCATCTCGTTGATTTCTTCTTCTTTAAAGAACTTCGCAATTGGCCCTTTGATCTCGCCGTCTTTGAAGCCAATCCAAGCCAAGCCTTTCGCGCCATAACGGGAAGCGAATTTGCCCAGGTCGTCTGCTTCTTTACGGGAGTAGTGTCCGCAACCTTTTGCGTTGATCGCTTTTACTTGTCCGCCGCCAGCTACAGCTGCTGCAAACACCTTGAAGTCGCTTGTCGCAACCAGATCAGATACGTCTGTCAGCTCCATGCCGAAGCGTACGTCTGGTTTGTCAGAACCGTAACGCGCCATTGCATCCGCATACGTGAGACGAGGGAATGGAGTCGGTACGTCTACACCAACCGTTTGCTTGAATACGTGAGCAACCATCTTTTCCATCATCGGCAGGATCTCTTCCATAGACAGGAAAGAGGTCTCAATGTCGATTTGGGTAAATTCAGGCTGACGGTCAGCACGCAGGTCTTCGTCACGGAAGCAACGAGCGATTTGGTAGTAGCGCTCCAAACCGGATACCATCAAAAGCTGTTTGAACAGCTGTGGTGATTGTGGCAGTGCGTAGAACTCGCCTGGATGTACACGGGAAGGCACGAGGTAGTCACGTGCGCCCTCAGGCGTACTCTTCTGGAGAATTGGTGTTTCGATTTCCAGGAAGTTGTTCTCATCCAGGTAGTCACGGAACGCTTTCGCTGCTTTGCTGCGCAAAATCAGGGAGCGCTGCATTTCTGGACGGCGCAAGTCCAGGTAGCGGTATTTCAGACGAACTTGTTCATCTACATCGATCTCGTCTTCAATCAGGAACGGAGGCGTTTTTGCATCGTTCAAGATTTCGATTTCAGAGATGTGCACTTCTACTTCGCCGGTTTTCAGCTTCGGATTGATTGCTTCTGGTGCACGGTTTACAACTTTCCCTTTTACAACCAGTACGTATTCGCTACGCACTTTGTCAGCCGCTTCCCAAGCTTCTTTGTTGTACTCCGGGTTGAATACGATTTGGACGATGCCTGTGCGGTCACGGAAGTCGATGAAGATGACGCCCCCGAGGTCGCGACGCTTTTGTACCCATCCGTTCAGTACGACTTCTTGCCCAACGTGTGCTGTTGTTACTTCTCCACCATGTACGGTGCGATATTGCCAAGACATGATCATTTCCCCCAACGATTTGTTTTATTGATTTGCTTTTGCAGCGAGTACCGAAACGAGTTCCTCGCGTTTCACTTCTTGTTGCTCGCCTGTTGCCATTTCCTTTAGAACAACCGTGCCATTCGTTAATTCAGACTCGCCGATGATCGCCGTAAAACGAGCCTGTAGACGATCTGCTTGCTTCAACTGTGCTTTCATTTTCCGATCCAGATAATCCAGCTCAGCCGCAATCCCAGCTTGGCGCAATTGGTCGACGAGAACAAAAGCTGTTGTTTTCGCTTCTGGTGTCTGCACCACTACGAAGCAATCGATGCCACCCGAGATCGGCAGTTGAACACCTTGCTTTTCCAGAGCCAACAGCAGACGCTCGATACTGAGTGCGAAGCCGATGCCCGGCATATCGTCGCCGCCCAGCTCTGCAACCAGTCCGTTGTAGCGCCCACCGCCACAAAGCGTTTCTACCGCACCGATCTCTGCCATTTTGATTTCAAATGCGGTCAGTGTGTAGTAGTCCAAGCCGCGAACCAGACGCGGATTTACATGAAACGGAATATCCAGCGCGGTCAAGTAGTTTTGTACGGCTTCGAAATGTGTCGCGGATTCTTCGCTCAAGTAGTCCAAAATGGACGGAGCATCCATCGTCAGTGTTTTGCATTTTTCATTTTTGCAATCGAGCACGCGGAGCGGGTTGCGATCGATACGAGATTGGCAATCCTCGCACAGCTCAGAGCGAACACCGTTCAAGTGTGCGAGCAAATGCTCCCGGTGACGCGCCCGGTCTTCTACCGTACCTACGCTGTTCAATTCCACAGAAAGTCCTGTCAATCCGAGCTCCTGATACAGACGAATCGCAAGGCCAATGACTTCTGCATCGATCGCTGGATCGCTTGAACCGATCGCTTCTGCACCGAATTGGACGAATTGGCGATAGCGGCCTGCTTGCGGACGCTCGTGACGGAACATCGGCCCCAGGTAGTACAGCTTGGTAGGCTGATTAGGCACACCGTACAGCTTGTTTTCCACGTAGGAGCGAACAACACCCGCTGTCCCTTCTGGACGCAGCGTGAGAGCGTCCGTACTGCGCGGATTGGCTACACTGTACATTTCTTTTTCCACGATATCCGTGGTCTCGCCTACACCCCGTTGGAACAACTCTGTGCTCTCAAACAGCGGCGTACGAATTTCCGCGTAATTGGAGCGGCGACACAGATCGCGGGCCTTGGCCTCCACGTAGTGCCACAGCTCTACAGTACCAGGCATGATATCCTGCGTACCGCGTGGGATCTGGATTCTTGTCATTCCTCTCGAACCTCCATGTCTTTTCAAAAACTCGGGCTAACGCCAAACCTTCAGGATCAAGGAACCTTTATTTTTGACCAAATAAAAAAGTCCCTCGTCTCCTGACATTTAGCAAATCGCCGCATGTCAGGGACGAGAGACTGGTTATACTCCCGTGGTGCCACCCTGTTTGAATAGCCTTACATTCACAAAAGGCTATCCCACTTATTAGCCGTTAACGCCGGCACACGCCTGCCAGTTACTGGGGAAAGAGATTTCTTTCAGCCGTTCACTGCGGTCTTCAGGGATGTCATTCACCAAGCCGTTATACGAAAGCACTCTCAGCCACGGCGCTTTCTCTCTGGGCATCCGGTTCCTGGATACTTGTTCCCGTCATCAGATCATTTCTTATTCAATAAAAAAGCTTAATGTGAATCATAGCAAACCCGCCAACTGCCGTCAACAGGCGCTCGAATAAAACTTTTTTTAACGTGTAAGAATTTATTAGCGACATGCTAATAAATTCTGGAGCGCATAAAAACTTTCCGCAAAAACGCGGTCGCTCCTCCTTGAAAAAGCCTCGAT
Organism: Brevibacillus porteri; assembly: GCF_003013475.1. Classification (GTDB taxonomy): domain Bacteria; phylum Bacillota; class Bacilli; order Brevibacillales; family Brevibacillaceae; genus Brevibacillus; species Brevibacillus porteri. Next base: position 129,577 of record NZ_PXZO01000003.1, on the reverse strand, counting down.
AGAGGTTTTTTTATTAATCAACAGTATATCCATCACTTACTTGCCAGATACCTGTCCAGCCGTTTTCGCACCCGAATAGATTTGATCCAAATCACGAAGCTTGTTTTCAACCAGAACCTTGTATGTGTCATTGTACGTTTTTGGGTCCTTTGGATTCGGAAAGCGAGTCAGCTTGCCGCTTCCTGGAGCCATCAGCTTGGATACGGCACCACAGCCGAGACCAAGGATGGTTTGTACCTCTTCCATGATCATGATGTTGTAGATGCTCTCCTGCCCTGGCTTGGCATATCCGACATTCTCCAAATTTCCCAAAATGTTTTTTTGCCGATACAAATAGTACGGGTCATAGCCGTTCGCCGCTGTCCACTCGGAAGCCATCTCCATCATCTTACTAATTTCTTCGCGACTGGCGACCTTGTAGCGGTCTTTGTTCTGCGTCATCTCAGATGCTCTCTTGAAAGACAGCGTATGCACCGTCAGCGAGGCAGGCATTAGCTTTTCTACCTCTTGGAGGCTGTGCGCCAGCTCGGCTACGCCTTCATTCGGCAGCCCGATGATCAGGTCCATATTAATATTAGTCAAGCCCATGTCCATAGCCAGATGGTATTTCTCAATCGTCTCTTCGACGGTGTGATGACGTCCGATTGCCTGGAGCGTCTCCTGCGTGAACGACTGTGGATTAATGCTGATCCGATCCACTTCCCACTGCTTCATCACATCAAGCTTTTCACGTGTAATCGTGTCGGGTCTTCCCGCCTCAACTGTCAACTCACGCACATCTCCCATGTGTGGAAAAGAGCGATGCATCGTCTCAAACAGCTGGTTCATGTCATCTGCGGTAATACTCGTAGGGGTTCCGCCCCCGAAATAAATGGACGTGATCCGTTGGTCATTCGCGCGAAGCCACTCTCCCATTCGCTCCATCTCGTAATGGAGACCTTCGAGAAACGGATTAACCGAAGCCGTATGACTGCGAATCGCGTAAGCAGGAAACGTACAGTACGCACACTTCGTCGGACAAAATGGGATGCCGATATACACAGACAGTTCGCGATCAATTTGATACAAGTCAGGCACGACGTAGAGCTGCTTGTCTACGATTTCTTGCAAAAGCTTTAGCTTGTATGGACGCAAAATCACATCCTGCTGCAATCGCTTATGTGCTTCCTGTCTGTCTACACCAGCGGCGTTCAACTGGTGCAGCAGTTTCGTCGGGCGTATCCCGGTCAAAATACCCCAGCCTTGCTCCATGCCCGTGTATTCTTCCAACATCAATAACAGCGCATAGCAAAGAGCTTGCTTGGCCGTCTTTTTCATCGCTTTTTCATCACGTGCTACGTAGTCTCGCTCCACCTGATGAGAGATGCTTCGTTTGCCATCGCATAACTCTCCCGAAGCTACGACTCCATTTTCATGCACGGTCAATACCAGCTTGATTTTCAAATCAGCCTCACCTGTCCACTCCGGCACAAAAGTGAGCGCTGGATCTTCGTAAAATAACGCGAGAATTAAGGAGAGTTCCCGCTCGAATGCGTGTCCCTCACATACGATCTTTATCATGGAGTTCACCTGCTTTTTTCAAAAATGCCACTCCTCATCATAGCCGACGAGAATTACTCGGGTCAACTAGACAAGTTGTGGCATCATGTGCAAGTCATCGCCGTTTTTGTCGTGGATGTTGGATATCCCGCAAACCTGGATGAAAATCTTGGGCCATTTCTACATTTTGTAGTGACATTTCTTTCTCCAAATCGTCTTGAAAATCAACAGACAAAAACTGCCGATTCAATCCTTGCGCGAATGTTTCCTTCTTTGACTGCCTCACGATGAATTCCTCCTGAAAAGCTGCGTGTGCTAGCGTCTAGTAAAATCTAGTATTGCCTTGCCTGCCAAAAAGCAATCAGGGAAGCCATGCAGAACTTTGTCGTTTTTTGCAGGAAAAAGCAGGAGAAATAGCGAAGTGATTATTTTGGTAAAAACATGCAAAATCACAAGGAATTCAAGAAGCTACTTATTTCGGAAAGGATGTCTATCGTGTTTGTTCGTCAAAAGATCCTGAGGAGTCTCCTGACTGTCGTCTGTGCCATTTCTCTCCCCGTTTCTGCAGCTTGGGCCGCCGGTTCTGTTCAGGTCACCGTGGACAAGCTCAATGTCCGTTCAGGTCCTAGCCTCCAAGACGCTATTGTCACTACACTGCCGAACAAAACTGTGCTGCCTGTCATCTCCACAAAAAATGACTGGATTCAGGTAAAGCTTCCGAACGGCCAAAACGGTTGGGTAGCGAACTGGCTCGTCAGCACACAGCAACAGCAACAGAAACCAGCAACTGCATCTGCCAAGCAAGTAGAGAGCACCACGACGAATGTCAATGTTCGTTCTGGACCCGGTCAGACATATGCAGTCGTACAAACAATCAATCCAGGTACGCGCTACCCCATCGTGCAAAAGAGTGGCGAATGGATCCAAATTCAACTCAACGCAGGAACAAAAGGCTGGGTCGCAAACTGGCTTGTAAAAGAAGTAGGTACGGGACAAGCAGTTACTCCTCCCTCTACTGGTAGCACACCCCCAACAACCAATCCTGCGGGGACAGGCTCACAACCGAAGCCTCCCGCCATACAAGGAGCCAGCCTCACCTTGGACTTCGCTCCGTACGTATACGCCACGCCAGATGCCAGTACACCTGCTATCGGTCAACTACATGCGGGCGAGAAAATCACGGTCTTGAACAGACAAAATGGTTGGATTCAATTCCCATACGATGGAGTCAACGCTTGGCTCTCCACCGATCAAACCAACCCGGACACAGGTCAACCGACTCTGCCCGAAAATGGAAATGGAAGCACGAAACCTCAGACTGGGCAACCATCTTCTTCGAGTCAAACCGCCACAGTAAAAACGGACGGATTGAATCTGCGCAGTGAACCGAACACAACGAGTGCTATTCAAGCTACACTTCCAGTCGGAGACAAGCTGACTGTTTTGGAAAAACAAGGAGACTGGTACCGCGTCAACACGGCAGCCGGAAAAACTGGCTGGGTGGCAGGCTGGCACATTTCGGTGAACCAACCAAGTATGCCTACTCCGAGTGGCCCATACGTGACGATCATGAATCCAGATACCAATGTTCGTTCTGGTCCGAGTACTGATCACGATATTATCAAACAGGTGCAGCCTGGTGAGAAATACGGAATTGCCAATAAATCAGGCGAGTGGTTCCAAGTAAACTTCCTTGACGGCTCCACAGGCTACATTGCAGGCTGGCTTGTTTCAGCTAATGGTGCGCCAGCAGTGGTACGCAGTAATGATCTTGCCGGCAAAGTCATCGTCGTCGACGCTGGTCATGGTGGTACAGATGGTGGCTCGACTGGCTCCAGCTTCTCTACTTTAGAGAAAACAGTCAATCTGCAAGTATCTCTGCTCCTGCGCAACAAGTTGGAAGCAGCAGGCGCCAAAGTCATCATGACACGGGCTGATGATCGCAAGCTGACTCTGCAACAGCGCGTCGACATTGCGATTCAAAATCAGGCTCATATTTTTGTCAGCGTCCATCACAATACGCATCCAAACTCAGCAACGAATGGCTCGATTATTTTCTACTACAGCCAAGGTAACTCTAGCAAGCTCGCCTCCCTGGTTCAAACGGAACTGGTGAAAGCGACGAGCTACAAGGATATGAATTATCGTTACGGAAACTATTTCGTTCTACGCGAAAACCCGGTGCCGTCCATTTTGGCCGAGATCTCCTTCTTATCCAACTACAACGATGAGATTCGCGCACGTTCCGAGAAACAACAGGATCTTGCCGCAGAAGGTCTATTCAAAGGGATTGTCCAGTACTTTAATACACAAAGCAATCAGGGAGGCTGATCCCTCTCTGACAAACCCCCCCATGCGAAAGAAGCTGCTCAAGCTCTCTCCTATGGGGGTTTCTTTTATGGCGCATCCGATCGCATCAAGGCAAGGTAAGCAGGAATTCCAAAAGGATTTGCGAATATCATAAGGCATCGAAAGGAGTGATGGCGGATGAAAAACAATCACAATATCAACAAACGCACGGTATGGACGCAGGTGATCACAAGTTAACCTTTGAAAATGGAGTGATTTCTATTAAAACCATGTTTGAGTACAATTGGATGGTTCGTGAAGAATGGCTGAAATGGTGTGAGGATGTTCCGATGGAAGAATTGCTTCGTCCGCGCATCGGGGGTGTCGGGGGTATTTTGCACACATTGTTCCATGTTATTGATGTAGAGTGGAGCTGGATTCAAGTCATGCTGGGAAGGCCAGATTTTCAAGAAAGCTTCGATCTTCACAACCGGTTGGAAAAGGTTCGTGAGCTGGAGGCGACTTTTCGCCCGGATGTGCTTCAATTTTTGCGCAATTGGGATGAAAGTATGGAAACAAGAGCCTTTCAGGATACGAAGCCAGACGGCAGCATCGCTACATACACATGGGGTGAAATTATGCGACACATGATCGCTCATGAAATCCACCATGTCGGACAGCTATCGATTTGGGCACGAGAAATCGGGAAAAAGCCGATTTCCGCAAACCTGATCGGCAAAAATCTGATTCTCCCTTCAACCAATTTCATTCACTGACCCGAATCAGTACTGAAACGACAAAAACGATTGCATTCGGCAATCGTTTTTTGTTGTTGACTTCGCTATATGGATGAATAAGCCGGGCGTTTTTCCCACGGCTCGACCTGACCGACGATGATTTGCCGCTCTTTTGCTTGCAGAGCGTCAATCACCCCAGCTGCGATTTCATCATTTGTCAGCCAGCGTGCATGCTCACCTGCACATGTAAAACCGAGGATAACCCGTCGGTACATACAGAATTCCGATCTAGGCTCTGTCATTGGATTTTTCCAAGCAGCGCTCCCACACACATGCAGCAATTGCCAGCGTTTCTCAGGACGCGACAGTTCTTCTACGATCACAGGTAGTGCATGCGGCGCAGTCGAATGAATCCACGCGACAACCACATCCATCGGCCCTCTCTTCTCTACAAGATCGGCGATAGCCTGACGCAAGCTGTCTGTCTGGTGGTAGTCTTGCGATAGCAAATGAATCGACTCTGGATGAGTTGAACCGTCTCTGACATGTCCTAATTTGCCCGAATCACGACCAAGCACGGTTACTTGATAATCTTGGTGAGCCAGCCATCGGGAGACCTCTGTAAGCATGCCACTCGCACCTATTACCAATGCTTCTTGCGCCATGTTTCCACCCCCCTGATGGTTGTAATTACGATTCCAGAATCAGTGTAACAGGACCATCGTTTAACAGACGCACGTCCATCATTGCGCCAAAACGTCCTGTTTCCACCTGGAGCCCTTTTTCACGCAGCTTGGCATTAAACAGCTCGTACAGCGGTTCAGCTTGCTCTGGTCGTGCGGCAGCCATGAAGTTCGGTCGTCTGCCCTTTCTGCAATCGCCATACAGCGTAAATTGGGATACGGACAAAATTTGACCACCCTTATCTAATACAGAGAAGTTCATTTTGCCTTCCTCGTCTTCAAAAATGCGCAAGTTCGCAATTTTGTCTGCGACAAATTCTACTTCTTTTTCTGTGTCTTCATGCGTAATTCCTACGAGCAGCATTAAGCCGTGATCAATTTGTCCGACGACTTCACCTGCTACGGTAACACTCGCTTCTCTTGTTCTTTGTACGACAACCCTCACACTGACTCATCCTTTCTGTTATGTAAACAAGAACACCCAATCCACGAGGGATTAGGTGCTCAGTATCCGGCGAACCGAATAAATATCTTTGATGCGCTTGATGCGCTCTACTACTTTCAACAGATGATCAACATTGCTAATCGAGATGGTCATATGAATCGTTGCTACTCGATTTTTATCGGACTTGCCACTGACAGCCGCAATGTTCGTCTTTGTCTCTGCCACAACCTGCAATACATCGTTTAACAATCCGCTCCGATCATTGCCCGTGATCTCGATCTCTACATGGAAATTATGTTTGAAATCGGTATCCCATTCGACATCAATCAGACGCTCTGTACATTCGTCTGTCAGTACGTTCGGACAGTCCAATCGATGCACCGATACCCCACGACCTCTTGTAATGAAACCGATAATCTGGTCGCCTGGGACAGGTGTACAACAACGAGAAATACGGACGAGCAAATTATCCAAGCCACGAACTTTGACGCCAGACTCACTCTTGGCAGAACGATTTGCTGGATTGGGTTTGACCTCAGGAATGGTCGGGTTTTGTTCTTCGCGCTCCCGACGGAGTTTGTCTAGAAGACGAGTAGCAATTTGCGAAGCCGTGATGCCGCCATAGCCGACTGCGGCAAACATGTCTTCTGCCCCTTGGAAATTAAACCGGGCTGCCGCTTCCTTCAGGTTTGTTTCCGTCATCGCTTCTTTTACATCAAAGCTGCGCGACTTGATCTCCGCTTCCACCATCTGCTGACCTTTGGCGACGTTCTCTTCCCGCTTCTCTTTTTTAAACCACTGTTTAATTTTATTGCGAGCATGCGCGGATTTGGCCATTTTTAGCCAGTCCTGACTAGGACCATACGAATGCTTGGAGGTCAGGATTTCGACGATATCGCCTGTTTTCATCGCATAGTCGAGCGGTACGATCTTGCCGTTCACTTTGGCGCCAATTGTTCTGTTTCCTACGGCAGAGTGAATCCGGTAGGAGAAGTCCAACGGAACAGAGCCTTTTGGCAGCTCGACTACATCGCCTTTTGGTGTGAAGACGAAAACCGTATCGGAGAAAAGATCCTGCTTGAGACTTTCCATGAACTCTTGCGCATTCGGAGCTTCTTCCGATCCACCTTCGATAATCTCCCGCAGACTGCCCAGTTTCTCTGCAAAGGAGCCTTGCACGATGCTTTTGCCTTCCTTGTACGCCCAGTGAGCCGCGATCCCGATCTCAGCTGTCTGGTGCATATCCCATGTACGGATTTGCACTTCCAATGGCTCACCTTTTGGTCCAATCACTGTCGTATGAAGAGATTGGTACATGTTCGTCTTTGGCATGGCAATGTAATCTTTAAATCTGCCTGGCATCGGCTTCCACAAGGTGTGCACGATACCGAGAACCGCATAACAGTCGCGAATGTCATTCACGATGATACGCAATGCTAGCAGGTCATAAATCTCATTGAACTGCTTGTTTTGCCTTGTCATCTTTTTAAAGATGCTGTAGATATGCTTCGGACGTCCCGAAATTTCTGCCTCGATATTTAACTCGCCCAGCTTTTCTCTGATCGTATCTGATGCTTCATTCAGATAGGCTTCGCGCTCCACCCGTTTCTTTTGCATTAAATTTACAATCCGATAATACTGTTGCGGATTCAAATACCGAAGCGCCGTATCTTCCAGTTCCCATTTAACGGAAGCAATCCCCAAGCGATGGGCAAGTGGCGCAAAGATTTCCAGCGTTTCATCGGAAATCTCGCGTTGCTTCTCCTCCGACATATGCCGAAGTGTCCTCATGTTGTGCAGACGGTCTGCCAGCTTGATCATGATGACACGGATGTCCTGTGCCATGGCAACCAGCATCTTGCGGTGGTTTTCGGCGAGCTGCTCTTCTTTGGACTTGTATTTAATTTTTTCCAGCTTGGTCACTCCGTCTACCAGGAGAGCTACATCCGGTCCGAACTGCTCACGGAGATGATCAAGCGTAATCTCAGTATCTTCCACGACATCATGCAAAAATCCAGCCGCAATCGTAACGGCATCCATGTGCAGGTTTGCGAGAATACCCGCCACGGCGATTGGGTGCATAATGTAAGGAACACCTGATTTGCGTATTTGCCCTTCATGCGCTTTTTCGGCAAGCTGATAGGCACGCGTAATCAGGTCCATATCCGATTGTGATAAATAGGTGCTTGCTTTTTTTACTATCTCATCAATGCCGGTAATCATAGTTTCCTTCCCTTATCCTCTCAGTAAAATAACCTCAATCGAGGCCTTCTCACGGAGGAGCGACCGCATTATAGCGGAAAGTTTCACCGAAGTATTGCCGGAAGCAGACGCTGAGGCACTTCGTGATGCGCTCCGGAAAGTTTAAGCCTGGACGCATTATGCACTGTGAAGCACTTGAACTTTCCTATACGTCTAGAAAAACTTGGGCTCTGCCAAGCCTTTTGGCGCAGGCGAAGGCTTACTTGCACGTATCATGTCTGTCTATTTCATACTATTATCTTGTATGTCGTTCGTCTTGTAAAGCTGATTTCCCCTGTAAAGTATGTACAGCCGCAGAAAAAAGAAAAAAACGGGCATTTCACCCGTTTTTCCTTGTTGTATCAATTAATATTGAACGAGCGATTTGATAGGAATTTCACCAATTTTGCTACGTCCATCCAAGTAGGACAGTTCGATGAAGAAGGCAGCTCCTACTACTTTGCCTCCAAGTTGCTCAATCAAATTGATTGTTGTCTCAATGGTTCCACCAGTCGCCAGCAAATCGTCTGCAATCAGAACACGCTGACCTGGTTGGATAGCATCTACGTGTACAGCCAGTGCATCTTTTCCATACTCCAGGTCGTAATCCGCCTTGATGGATTCATATGGCAGCTTGCCAGATTTGCGGATCGGCACAAAGCCAATTCCCATTTCGTACGACAATGGAGCACCTACTACGAATCCACGTGCTTCTGGACCCGCAATCACGTCTGCTTGTACTTCACGAGCGAAGACAGCCAAGTCTTGAATCGCAGCTTTGTAAGCAGGGCCATCTTTCAACAGAGTAGTGATGTCCTTGAAACGAATACCTGGCTGTGGAAAATCTGGGATAACACGAATGTATTGTTTAAAATCCATGAAAAATTCCTCCTAAACGGTGGTTGGTTCCACCAATTGATGAAGCGCTTGAATCATTGCATCAGAAGAAGAAAGCAATAAATCCGTAGCAAGCTGTGCCTCTTCCTTCCAATTCGCATAGAGCATAGAGCTCTCGAGCGGCCTTTTCGCAGTGTTGGTCTGCAACGTGTACTGCTCGGCCTCCTCTACTAAAAACTCCAGCTCCATAAAGATGGCGATCATGCCGTCTAATAGATTTCTTTTCCATTGCAGCTTTTTGGCCAATGCATCCATATGGATTTTTTTAACAGTTGGCACCTGGACGAAAAACTGGTACAACTGTTTAAAATGATCCCGGCCCGGACAGGAAAGCCGCTCCATTCCCAAATCCGGATCACCAAACAAACAGTATATACGCTCCGCTTGTTTGAGCAAGACACGAACCACTTCCAATTCGGAACGATGCTTCGGCAAATCATACAAAATCACGTTGGAAGAGGCTGTGATGTTCGTCCCCTCTCGACCAACCACAAACAAGGAATTCACCTGATCGCTTGTCGCTTTCGCTGCCAATGGCTCATAGCTATCCTCGCGAAACAGAATGGTCACCGAATTTGACTCCACCATCACTTGCTGCCATTTCTCTATCTTGTCACGACTGCCTCGCCAGTCAAACACTTGCTGGTGTCCAACAGACAAGTCACGGATCGTCAGCTGAGGCTTTCGATTTCCGTTCCATTCGTTTACAGACAATTCTCCCAATACGTGAAAACGTGCCTTGGGCGTTACTCTCTTTGTTACATGTGCCCAGTTGAAGCCAATTGCATCCAAAGAGGTTCCCGCTTTGTTCAATGTACACTTCAAATGATTGTCATCTCGCCCAATGGTGCGCATCCCTTGTGTTTCTACTTCTTCTAATAAAACAAGTGGTGTTGGATTCCCCATTCCATATGGGGCGAGCTGTTCAAGTTGCTCCGCTGCCGTCAAGCTGATCTCTTCCATGCTCATCGCAACGTCCACTTTGGTCATCGGCGTGAAGTCTTCAGCGGACAACCACTCTCCAGCGAGCTCGTTTAATTTTTGGCGTAATAAGTCGAGATTTTCTACAGGCAAGGTCATCCCCGCTGCCATTGTATGACCGCCATAGTGCGGTAGCCATTCCTTGCAGGCAGTCAGACCTTCATACATATCAAAACCTGCAATGCTTCTTGCCGAACCTTTTGCCGTTCCTTTTTCCGGATCAATGCCAAGAACAATCGTTGGACGGTAAAAAAGCTCGACCAATCGGGAAGCTACGATCCCTACCACGCCCACGTTCCAGCCTTCTTTAGCCAGAACGAGAACATTGTTCTGGTCTGGTGGATACAGCTCATTCACCATTTGTACAGCTTCCTCAGTCATCGCTGCGACGATTTCCTGACGTTCGCGGTTTAAGTCGTCCAGCGCCTGGGCACATTTCTCTGCTTCGTCCATATCCGAAGTCGTCAGCAATTTCACAGCGGATTCAGCCGTCTCCAGCCTTCCACTCGCATTCAGACGCGGTCCTAGCGCAAAGCCTACATGTCCCGCAGACAGCTCAGTATCCGCTAACCCACAAACTCGGATTAAGGCTTGCAGACCAAGGTTCCTTGTATGATTTAAGCGCTTTAATCCTGCTCGAGCAAGAATGCGATTTTCATCTACCAACGGCACCAGATCCGCTATCGTCCCCAATGCAGCCAAATCAGCCAAATGCAGTGGCGGTTCTTTCAGCAAGGCATGCCCCACTTTAAAGGCGACCCCCACTCCCGCCAACATATCAAACGGGTACGAACAGCCGGGCTTCTTAGGGTTAATCACAGCAAATGCCTCCGGGATGATTGCCGGAGGTTCGTGATGGTCGGTTACAATGACGTCAAGACCCAACTGGTTCGCGTACGCTACCTGCTCCACTGCACTGATCCCTGTATCGACAGTGATGATCAGCTTATAGCCGCTATGATGCAGATGCGCCAATGCGTCTTTATGTAACCCATACCCTTCTGTAAAACGGTTGGGAATGTAGTAGTCAAAAACAGCGCCGAGTTGGCGCAGTAGATGTACCATTAGCGATGTGGAGCTAACCCCATCGGCGTCGTAATCGCCGTATATGCAAATCGGTTCTTGCCTTTGAATGGCTTGTTGAATACGATGCACGCTTTGTTCCATTCCATCCAGCAAGAAAGGGTCATGAAACAATTCTGGACCGGCTTGCAAAAAGTCACGAGCCTTTTGTGATGTGTCAATGCCACGTATCACCAGTAGCTTGGATACGAGCGGAGTAAGCTGGCAATCTGCGGCAATAGTAGCAGCTAGCTGCTCATCATAGGTGGCCAGTTTCCAGCGTGTTTTCGCTTTCAGCATGGGCTTTCCTCCAATCCTCATTCATTATAGAGGATGGAGCAGGAAGCTGACAACTGCATAAAACATACCGTTTTTTGCAAAACTCTCATGCGGCTTCAAACTGCGGCAAATACAGAAACAGAGAATAGAAAAACCGCAGGGTTCACCTGCGGTTTCGTCCACCTTTACACTACTTCTTTTTTCTTTTTCATATTCCGTTCTTTCAAATTCACCCATACTTGGGCTGCAATAAAGATAGAGGAATACGTACCACTCACCAGACCGAACAGCAGGGCCAAGGAGAAGTTTTGAATGCTCTCGCTTCCTAAAACAGCAAGTGCAAGAGCTGTGAAGAATACAGTCGCTACCGTGTATACAGAACGGCGCATGGTTTGCCACAGTGACACGTTCACCAGATGCTCCAGTTCAGGAATTGTCTTGGATTTCATCGTTCTCAAGTTCTCCCGAATCCGGTCAAAAATAACGATTTTATCGTTAATCGAGTAACCCAAGATCGTCAGAAGCGCGGCGATAAAGGTAATGTCTACCTCCAACCCGAGGATAGAGAACAACGCAATGGGAATAAACACGTCATGCGCAAGCCCCACGACACATGCAATACCGAACAGCCATTGGAAGCGGATCGCGATGTAGATGGCAATTCCCACAGCAGCAATCGCTACCGCAATCCCTGCTTTTTTCACCATCTCTTGCGCAATACTTGGATCAACGGAAGAAACTTGTTTCGTGACCTGTTCACCATATTTTGCTTTGAGCGCATTTTCCACTTTCATCAGTGTATCGGATGAAATGGTTTGGTCAAAACGTGTATAGGCCTGATTTGTACCGTACGGAGTAACCTTGCTAAAATTCACATCCGGAATCTCTTGTTTGATTACTGTTTCTAAATCTGTCGGATTGAATTCTTTTCCTATGAACATATCCAAGCGAGTTCCTGCCTTGAAGTCAACGCCAAGGTGAAGCCCTTGAAATAGCGTAAACAGAAGGCCGATGATAATAATCGCAGAGGAAAAGATAAAAAACTTCCTGCGATTTTTCACGATGTCAAATCTGATTACAGTATGGTCTTTATCATAGCTCACGGATCTCACTCTCCTTTACCCCGAACCAGAACGGCTTTTTAAACATGTTGGAACGGACAACCAGCCAGAGGAGGAAGCGAGACCCAAACACGTTGGTAATGATACTTACGATAATCGTCATCGCCAATACAACAGCGAAGCCTTGTACGGAGCTCGTCCCGAAAAAGAACAGTACGCCCGTTGCAATCAGTGTCGTCACGTGAGCATCGATAATCGTAACCAAGGAACGGCGTTCACCTGCACGGAAGGCAGAGAGGACTGTCTTGCCAGAACGAATTTCTTCCTGGATGCGCTCATATGTAATGATGTTAGCATCCACGGCAATCCCCACGGCCAAAATAAATCCAGCAATACCTGGGAGCGTCAGCGTCGCATTCATCCAGTCGAGTACGACCATACAAAAATAGGTAAATCCAGCCAAGGTAATGTTCGCAATCATACCTGGCATTCGGTAAACAACGACCATGAAAATAAAGATCAGCGCAGCTCCGATATACCCTGCATACAAGGTTTTCTCCAGAGCCAGAGTTCCCAAGGAAGCACCCACAGAGGTTACTTGTTTCTCAATCAGTTTGGCTGGCATCGCACCGGAATTCAGCAGATCAGCCAATTCCTGTGCCGTTTCTTGTGTATAATTTCCAGTAATTTGCGCGCTACCACCAGTAATGACCGATTGAATGGTCGGATTGGTTTGCATCGTCTCATCCAAATAGATCGCCATTGGCTTGTGCAGGTTTGCACGTGTGACATCTTCTAGCTTCTTCGGCTCAGAGAATTTCAGGGTAACGAGCGGGCGTTTCAGCTCGTCATAACCAACTGCTGCCCCGTTTGGAGCCAAGTCACTTCCTTGCAACATAATCTTGCCATTTTCATCACGGAATGTCAGATGTGCAGGCTTTCCGATCAAGTCGCGAAGCTTGTCCTGATCCGCTGTTTGTGATGCGATTTGAACACGAATCCGGTTTGGCAATTCAGTAGTGGTGACTGGCTCAGCCACGCCACCGATGTTAATCCGCTTTTCAATCATGTGTGCTGTTGATTTCAAAAGCTCAATATCAACTTTGTGCCCAGCCTCGAGAGGCTCTACCTCATACAGAATCTCAAACCCGCCCTGCAGGTCCAGACCGAGTGTGATGTTTCCTGCCACCTGCTTGGTCGTAGTTGTTATAAGCGTAGCCAAAAGCCCTACAACGACCAGAAACAGGAGGAATCTTCCCCATTTAATCATAGTAGTAATACCCCTCTTTCCTAACAGGGTCCCGTCCTAGACGAGAAACCAATATGCCCATTATAACGAAGTACAAAAAAACGTGTCAATTATTGCTGGAAAAGTGAACCATGGTAACCAACCCCTTGCGTTTTTCGCGACATGTACGTATACGAAGAGGGTGCCCGGAAGTTTCTATAAAATCGCTACGAATTTTTATACATTTGAATCATGAGGTAATTCATATACTTGTTAGGCTTCAAGGACAAAATGTCGTTGACAAGCTGGTGTATCGGTGGCATTTCTTTATAACTGTTCGTGACGCATTCCCAAACGTCTTCAGGTGCCACGTTGTCGTACCCCAAAAGAGCAAATTCCTCTGCCTTGCTTACACAAAGACTTGCGACTTGTCCATACCATTCCTGTTTTTGCGCTTGGTCCATCCCAATTTCCCCCTCAAAGTAGTCATGCCGACAGCGGCACGTCCATATTCTTTACTGAGTGAATTTATCCTTGCAAAGGAGCCTTCCATGAAACAATCCTTCTTTTACGGAACGGTCATCCTCATTATTGCTGGTGGCATCACCAAAGTGTTTGGTTTTGCTCACAGGATCGTGTTGTCGCGCATTATCGGAGCGGAAGGGATGGGGCTTTATCAAATGGTTGTGCCCCTTTTATACTTTCTGATTACTGTGACGACATTCGGACTTCCGGTTGCCATTGCAAAGCAAGTGGCAGAGACGGAGGCGGCTAATAATCCGCGGCTGACTCGCCGATTTCTGTTACTAGCCTTGTCGGTCACAGGCGGGATTAGCCTCTTCATCTGTGTCCTGCTCCTCTTGTTCGCTCAATGGATATCCGGAATGTTATTTGCGGACCCTCGTGCACACATCGTTCTGCTTGCAGCCATCCCGGTCATCCCGATTTCCGGCATTTCTCTTGTCCTGCGAGGATACTTCCAGGGCAAGCAAAACATGATCCCTACTGCCGTCTCTCAACTTGTGGAGCAAGTCGTCCGAATGGCACTGGTCGTTGTCATGACGATGTCGTTTCTATCGGCAGGGATTGAGTACGCCACAGCAGGGGCGGTCGCCAGCATTATTTTTGGAGAAGCCGCCGGACTCTTGTACATTCTCTGGCAGTATCGTAAAAGCAGCAAAAAAGCAGCAGCTCAGCTTCTGGATAAGCCCCTTCTCATGACGGTTTCAGCAAGCAAAAAGAGCTTGTCGCAACTCATCCATGTCGCACTCCCTGTCACGCTAAGCCGTATCATCGGCTCCATCGCTTACGTACTAGAGCCGATGCTCGTACCGTATGCGCTCGTCATCGCAGGCTTTACCACCTCGACTGCAACTGGTTTGTACGGACAGTTTGCCGGAATGGCCGTTCCTTTGTTGCTTTTTCCCACTTTTTTAACGTATTCCTTGTCCGTTTCCCTCGTTCCTGCCGTGGCGGAAGCGGCCTATCAAAAAAATGCTCCACTCGTGCATCGCCGCATTTATCAAGCCATGCGGATTACACTCGTCATCGGAGCACCTTGTACTGTCTTGCTCACCATTTTTGCAGAACCTTTATGTGTCCTGCTCTACGGCAATGAGTATCGGGAGGTTGGCGTACTGCTAAAAGAGCTGGCACCGTTCTCCGTCTTCCTGTTTTTCCAAGCACCGCTTGCAGCCGCCTTGCAAGGCCTCGATTACGCTCAGGTTGTCTTTCGAAATACACTGATCAGTGCCATCGTCAAAACTGTCGCCATGTTTTTTTTCACGGCACATCCAGCATTCGGCATTCACGGCGCTGTCGTTGCTCTTAATATCGGCATTACACTTGGGACATTACTGCATTTTGCCAGCCTGATCAAAAAAATCGGGTTTACGATCGACCTTCGGGAATTCGGCAAAATCGCGGTCGCCATGCTTCTCATGGGTTATTCTGGTTCCTATATTGCCAAGCACTGGTTTATGGACGTATCCATTGGGCAGCTATTGACTGCAAGCACCTTCATTAGCACCTTGCTGTACTTTGTCCTGCTCGTCGCCATGCGTGTCTTGGGCAAACAAGACGTGCGTCGCATTCCGTGGATCGGCGAACAACTCGCCGTGTTCTTCCCTCGCCGCTAGCGCTTATTGCAGCGGCTTGTCTTTTTTATCCAAATACATGATGCCACGTTCGTCAATGCTGCAAAAAGAGACCTCTCGAATGTCTTTGATTCCATATTTCCGGATTTCTCGTTTGAGCCACAGCTGGTTTTGTCCGATCTTGTTCAATGCCTCCGTCCTCACCTTGCCATCGAGAATCAGTGGGATGGGCAGACCTTTGTACGAGATAGGACCGACTTGTGGCCTCTTCATCAACGATAAATCTTCCCTCGTAATCTTTTCTTTTTGCTCCTTTAAAAACACACTCATCTGTCCAGTTGGCTCCAACAACGCAAATTCAACATCGGCAATGTTTTTTACGTCTTTTTGCCGCAGATGTACCATCAAATCATCCATGTTCAAGCGATTGCGACGCATCGCCTGCTCCCTGATTTGCCCATTTTCTATAATCAAATCGGCAGAGCCGTCCACTGAATCACGGAATTTCTTGCTCTTTAATGACAGATAAGCGAAGGCGACTTCCAATAAGGCAATCAACAGCATCGGCAAATAAAACCGAAGGGCAGGCTTATCGACATCCTCAATCGCCAGTGCAGCCATTTCTGCAAGCATGATCGAAATGACCACATCAAAAACGGACAGCTTTCCCAATTCCCGTTTTCCCATCAACCGCACTAAGATCAGGAGGAAAAAATACGAGAAAAGGGTGCGAAGTAACACCATTGTAAGATTATCCACTTACGCTGCCCCCCAAGAACATTTGATACTAGTGTTCAACAGGGGGCAGGGAAAGTATTAGCACCAATTACAGCCACTTTCGCTTGCGGAAAATGTGAAGCATAGCAAACGTCATGGCTAGCATAATCACGAGTGCCACGATCAGCATATACGGTTCTGCTTCTTCACCCAGCCATGCGAAAGTATTCATCCCGAATAGTCCGGTGATAAATGTCAACGGAAGGATGATCGTGGAGATGATCGTAAGAACCCGCATCGTCTCCGTTGTTTTGGCGCTAATGATGGTATAGTACGTATCCAACGCACCGTTTACTAGATCACGGAAGGTTTCCGTTGAATCGGAAATCCGCTCCAAGTGGTCTGTTAGGTCGGTGTAGAACGGAACGTTTTCCTCGGAAATATCGAAGGAGTAACGGCCATTGACGTTCGCGAAAATTCTTTTTTGCGGCATGATCACACGCCTGATTAAAATAATCGTTCGCTTCAACGCCAAGAACTCTTCTGTAATTTCCTCCATTTGATGCTCATAAATCTCGTCCTCCAGCTCGTCAATCCGCACACTAATCCGATCAATAATGGGAAAATATTCATCGGTAATCCCGTCTACAATGGCATACAGCAAATAGTCAGGACCTCTGTTCAAGTAAGAAATGTTGCGGTGACACATGGCAGCGATCCGACCGATGGTATTCATCGGGGACTTGTGGATCGTCACGATGTAGTTAGGGCCGAGAAAAACGTTCAGTTCTACCGTTGTGATCTCGTCATCACTTTCTTCATTGTAACGCAGGGCGTGAAAAACGAAGAAATAGTAGTCATCGTACTTGTCTACCTTGGCACGTGGACTGACGTGCAGGCAGTCCTCAATTGCCAGCGGGTGAAAGTCGAAAATCTTGGCAATATAGGGCAGTTCATTGTTTCCCACATCATACAGATCGATCCAGAGTAGATCCTCTGGTGATTTCAGCCATTGATCTTTCGTTGCCAGATCAACGTCGTGAAACATCTTCTGTTCAGAGTGGTTATAAAAGTACGTTTTGATCAATCTTCCTCACCCCCGTCTCGTTCCCCATCCATCATACGAAAATTCCTATCAATGTTCAACGCGAAGATGAATACGTGAGCCAAGCCTCTCATATAGATGTACAAACACTTCCAATAAAGGGGGTACATACCGTGCGAAGTGCATCTACCTCTGTACTGACAGGTCTATTGTATACGACATGTCTTGTTTTAGTTGGAGCGTTGCTCGCGACCTTGCTCCTTAGCTTCACCTCGATACGGGAAGGCACGCTGCCCTATTTTACGTACGTGATCAATGCCATCGCCCTCTTGATCGGGGGATTCGTTACTGGACGTCGTTGCGGCGGCAGGGGCTGGTACTACGGCGGACTTACCGGACTCACTTACTTCCTTTTCATCCTCTTGATCGGTTTCCTCGGCTTTGACGCCCCGATGCAATGGGGGACCTTCCTGTTCTTGTTCGGCGCTTTCGGAGTGGCTGCGTTAGGTGGGATTCTCGGCGTGAATTCGGCCAATTCCAACAACAAGCATAAAAGCGGTAAACCTAAAGTTATCAAGCCTCGCCGCTAAAACAAGACAGAAAAAAGCAGGTGGAGCACCCACCTGCTTTTCGCATGTATTATTTGGATTCTTCTTTTGCTTCTTCGCTCTTCGCTGGTTCACTCTTTGCAGGTTCGTTGCTGGTAGAAACTACGCTGTTGATCGCACCACGATCGAACGTAACGTTTACGTTATGAGCAATACGCAAAGTGATAGTATCATCAGACAGGTCTTGGATCGTTCCATGCACTCCACCGATTGTTACGATCTTGTCGCCTTTTTTCAGAGCACCAAGCATAGCGTTGCGTTGTTTTGCCTTCTTTTGTTGCGGACGAATCAGCAAGAAGTAAAAAATCGCAAACATGATGATAATCGGTAAAAACTGAGTCAAGCCATCCATGAAAAAAATCCCCCTCGATTAAAAAGATCTATCTTCACCCAATCCATATTGAGCGAAAAACTGGTCGCGGAAATCTTGCAAGCGGTCTTCGGCAATCGCCTGACGCACCTGTTCCATTAACTTCACCAAGAAATGCAAGTTGTGGTAGGTAGTTAATCGGATGCCAAAAGTTTCCTCCGACTTGACCAGGTGTCGGATGTAAGCACGTGTGTAATTTTTGCAGGTGTAGCAATCGCAATTTGGATCAAGCGGGGTAAAGTCGCGCGCGTATTTTGCATTGCGGATGACCAGTCTTCCCTGGCTTGTCATGCATGTCCCATTGCGGGCAATTCTTGTCGGCAACACACAATCAAACATGTCGATGCCACGGATCGCTCCGTCGATAAGAGCATCTGGTGAACCAACCCCCATCAAATAGCGGGCTTTGCTTGTCGGAAGCAGTGGAACGGTGTGCTCCAGCACTTCATACATCAAAGGAAATGGTTCTCCCACACTCAAACCGCCGATCGCGTATCCTGGGAAATCCATGGAAACGAGATCACGTGCACTTTGTGCGCGCAAATCGTTGAACATGCCACCCTGAACGATTCCAAACAAAGCTTGTTCGTTTGGACGAGTATGCGCCTTCAGGCAACGCTCTGCCCAGCGGGTTGTTCGCTCCATTGATTTTTTTACGTAATCGTACTCCGCAGGATAAGGAGCACACTCATCGAATGCCATGAAAATATCGGCACCCAACGCATTTTGAATCTGTGTAGCCTCTTCAGGACCAATAAACAGCTTTTCTCCGTTTAGGTGAGAACGGAAGGATACTCCTTCCTCCGTGATCTTACGGAGGTTACTAAGGCTAAATACTTGAAAACCGCCGGAATCAGTCAGAATGGCACGGTCCCAATTCATGAAGCCGTGCAATCCACCCGCCTCGCGAACAATTTCATGCCCTGGACGAAGAAACAAATGGTACGTATTACTGAGGATGATGCCCGCGCCAAGTGCTTTTAACTCCTCGGGGCTCATCGTCTTTACTGTCGCTTGTGTACCGACAGGCATAAAGACAGGGGTGTCAATCGTCCCATGAGGGGTATGTAGCTTACCGAGACGTGCACCAGTTTGCTTGCATGTTTTGATTAACTCGTAGCGTACAGCCAAATCTTTGCACTCCTCAAGCTATGTATGTAAGTCTTACCTATTATAGAAAAACTTCTGGATGAAGTAAACCCACCTGACTAATAAGTATACACTTATACAGGTGGGTTGTTCACATTTTTATAAAATGAACATCGCATCGCCAAAACTGAAGAAGCGATACTCCTCTTCCACAGCCGTTTTGTAGGCACGCATCACATTCTCTTTTCCAGCCAAAGCACTCACTAACATAACAAGCGTAGACTTCGGCAAGTGGAAATTCGTCAGGAGCCCGTCCAGAATGGAAAACGTGTAGCCCGGATAAATGAAAATATCCGTCCAACCAGAGGTTGCTACCAGCTTTCCTCCATTCGCGCGCCCTACTGTCTCCAATGTGCGGCATGATGTCGTCCCGACAGCGATTACTCTTCTACCTTCTGCTTTTGCCTGATTCACCAGCTTTACTGTTTCCTCGGAAATCTCATAGTACTCCGCGTGCATGACATGCTCTTCCACGGAATCGGCTGATACAGGGCGAAAAGTCCCAAGTCCCACATGCAGGGTCACGTAAGCCAGCTGTACGCCTTTGGCAGCGATTTGCTCCAAGTACGGCTTCGTGAAATGGAGGCCGGCTGTCGGAGCTGCTGCCGAGCCGCGCTCCTTCGCATAGACTGTCTGGTAACGCTCACTGTCCTCCAGTTGTGCGTGAATATACGGAGGCAAAGGCATCGAGCCTAATTGGTCGAGAATCTCATAAAAGATACCCTCGTACAAAAAGCGCACGATTCGTCCACCCGTCTCTGTCACGTCTTCACATACACAACGCAATAGACCGTTACCAAAAACCACTTCTGTCCCCGGCTTCATCCGCTTCCCGGGCTTCACCAGCGTCTCCCAGCGATCATCCCCCAGTGATTTCAACAAAAGGATTTCTATTTTTGCACCAGTCTCCGCCTTTTCTCCAATCAATCTGGCAGGTAAAACGCGGCTGTCATTCATGACGAGTACATCCCCTGCCTGGAGGTGATCGATTAAATTGGTAAATTGCTGATGAACGATATTACCTGTTTGTTTCTCTAATACGAGCAATCTCGATGATGTTCGGTCTTCTAACGGGTGCTGGGCAATCAAATGCTCCGGCAAATCAAAATCAAATTGTTGCACGTCCACGAAATCGTTACTCCTTTTTGCGGTAGATCTTGTGGCAAACGACTTACTTTTCGATTGTCACATCCTGGTAGTAGTGTTGCAAGATATCTTTGTAGTCATACCCTTCCTCTGCCATCGCACGAGCTCCGTATTGCGAAACACCAAGTCCGTGCCCAAAGCCAGTACCACGGAAGATGAATTGCGAACCATTGATCATTTCTACTTCAAACTTCGTGCTGCGCAGAGAGGAGCCACCTTGTTGAAAAACAGAACGGAAAGCATCCGGTGAAGAAACGACGATCGGCGTCCCATTTGCTTCCATCGCGATCACACGTCCAGATGGACCGCGTTCTGTCACTTTCAGGCTCGTTACGTTCCCTGAAATGCGTGGAGCTTTGTTCTTGTCATGCGCGGCATTGATCATGGCTGCAACCTCTGTAGAGGTAAACGGACCACGCGTCCACGAATACGCATTTTCTTCTTTTACTTCTGAGAGGATTGTTACTTCTGCGCCAGTAGGGAGTACAGACAACACACGATAAGTTGTTGTGCTTGGACCTGAGCGCAAATTGGTATTCTCGGTCGAAATGACCGCTATTCTTTGTCCCTCTGAATTACTCTGGCCTGTTTCGGTGACCAGATCATTTCTTAGATAGCCGAGCGATCCATCTGCTAAAGCCACGCGATACCATACGCTTGCATTGTCCATTGGATATGTGTCTTTACTCTCGACAGATCGCAAATAAGGAACTGGATTGCCCCATACTTCTGTGCCGTCCGCCGTCATACCGCCCGCATTGGAATAGAAGAGCGACTCAGCTGGTTTGCCTTGGTAGTAAATGATTTCGCCTTCTGTCTCGTCGACGGCCTCGCGTACATCATCAGACTCTTTTGTATAGCCATAATACGCCTGCTCGAAAACCGTATCGGACACATTGGCAACTCCATACTTATTGCCTTGCCACACAGCACGAGTTCTCGACAGGACCGCCTGTGTTTTCAAAGCTTCCACCGGCCAGCCTGGAGCCATCTCAGAGCCAACGACTCCATACAGATACTCTTCCATTGGAAGCTCATTTACTAGCGTCAAGTGACCATTGTATTCCGACAGCTCCATCTCGCCGCGATATGTGCGCTGCTCTCGTTCTACAACGCCAATCACCGATTCATCGCCTGCTTTATTCGCTTCAACTGTCAGCTTTGCTTGAGGGGAGAATACATATTTCCAAATCACTTCATCTGATGATCCGTATACATCCTGCTTCAATATAACATAAGATTGGCTGGCAGGCTCCTGATAGGAGAAAGAAGGAAATGCGGCGTTTGCTCTTCGTTTCAATTCTTTCACAGCATCAGGACTAACCTCATCTCCGATCCAAACCGCATATTTGACTTTATCCCCATCTGATACCATCACGGGATAAGCAGGAATACCGGCTGCTTCAAATGACGCTTGCCATTCTTGCGCTTCCTTTAAACTCTTGAATTTACCCGCTTCGAGTCGATGCGGACCTTTTACCAGCGGATTCTGCCCGATTGCTTGGGCAACCGTTTTTGCCTGATTGGCTGCAGCCTGATACGTGTCATACGTTCCGCTTACGACCTGATAGACGGTCTGACTGTTACGTTTTGTCACCTGGATTGAGCCCTCGTATTTTCGTTGGCTCATTTGCTGTGCAATCTGCTGTGCGCGATTCCAGTCACCTGTTTCGGCAACGATCAAATGATATTCATCAACCCGGTAACGAGCTGCATCTCCCTTTAATTCGGGTAAATCTGTCTTGCCCTCGGGTCCATTGAGCACGACTCCCATTCCATTTTCAGAAGTTAGCGTAACGGAAGGAACTACTCCCCGATAGCCTTGTCCTGTATCCACAAATAGCGCAACTCTGATATTGTCGCCGGCAGCCTGCGCTGGTACTTGTCCTCCTACGAGAACTACTGATAGCAGGCCCACCGAAAGGACTTTCCCCATCCATTTCTTTCTCATGTCGTCCATTGTCCTTTCTCCACCTGATTTTGTCTAAGCTTGATTTCGTCAAAAATTGGCATGTCTTCCCATGTTTTTCGACAATCGCAGGCTGATCTCCTGCCTTTTTCGTAAAATGGGACCAAACACCCGCATGCAAAAAGACCACCGGAACAATGAGCTCCGATGGCCTTCACACTTGCCTATTTAAACAGCCGGAATAAATACATGCCAAGAGACAGGACGATGCTAATCACAATACAAGTCACAATCGGAAAGTAGAACTTGACGTTTTCCTTTTCTACCACGATATCTCCCGGCAAGCGTCCTAGTGGCAAAAATCTGCCACCTACCTGCCACAAAAGACCGATTACGATTAAAGCAGCACCACCAATAATAAGTAGCTTGGCTACAGGATTCACGATTTCATCTCCCGACCAAAGTGTTGGTACGCACTCGGGGTGAGTACACGCCCCCGCGGCGTCCGCTGCATAAAGCCGATCTGCATGAGATATGGCTCGCAAACATCTTCCACCGTTTGTGACTCTTCTCCAATTGTTGCTGCAATCGTATCCAACCCAACCGGTCCACCGTCAAAGCGATCAATAATCGCTAGCAACAGTTTATGGTCGATATGATCGAGACCACAGGCATCCACTTGCAATCTTTCCAGCGCTTCTTTGGCAATCTCTGTCGTAATGACGCCTTCACCTTTTACTTGGGCAAAATCGCGAACCCGCTTCAGCAAACGGTTTGCCACCCGGGGTGTTCCACGCGAACGTCTGGCAATCTCCTCTGCCCCGCCTTCTCGAATGACGACCTGCAAGATGTCGGCTGCCCTCGAAACGATAAAGGTCAGTTCCGGAACTGTATAAAACTCCAGGCGATTTACAACCCCAAAGCGATCTCGAAGCGGCGCGGACAGCATTCCAGCTCGCGTCGTGGCCCCGACCAGTGTAAATGGCGGCAAATCCAAACGAACACTGCGAGCACTTGGCCCCTTACCGATAATGATGTCCAGCGCAAAATCCTCCATAGCCGGATACAAAACTTCCTCGACGCTTCGGTTGAGCCTGTGAATCTCGTCGATAAACAGGACGTCGCCTTCTTGCAAATTTGTCAAAATCGCCGCCAAATCACCCGGACGCTCAATAGCCGGACCTGACGTCGTGCGGATGTTCACGCCAAGCTCATTTGCGATAATTTGCGACAAGGTCGTCTTCCCTAGACCAGGCGGACCGTACAGCAGTACGTGATCCAATGACTCTTTTCGCATTTTCGCTGCTTCAATAAAAATTTTCAGGTTTTCCTTTACGTGCTGTTGACCGATGTATTCGTTTAAATAGCGAGGACGGAGGCTCAGCTCCGCCGCATCTTCTTCCCAATTCATATGCGTCGTGATGATCCGAGAATCCAAAATCCTACCCCCTCATGAGCAACGCAAGCCCTTGTTTGATGAGCTTTTCTACACCATCGCCCTCTTTTGATTTCTCAGACAGCGTGTTTCTGATTTTTTGCAGTTCACCATCAGAGTAACCCAGTGCGGTCAATGCATCGAGCGCTTCGTTCAGTGCAGACACAGCTTGCTCGCCTGCTGTCAAATCACCCGCTGCAACAGTCAAAATCGCAGATGGTGTGTATCCTACCAATTTATCCTTCAAATCGAGGATAATGCGCTGGGCAGTCTTTTTCCCAATCCCCGGAAATTTCGTCAAATAGGTAACATTCTCCTGTTGAACCGCCATCACCAACTGCTCAGGCGTCGCTGCAGCCAGAATGGCCAATCCGCCCTTTGGCCCGATTCCGCTAACATCAAGCAGTTTGCGGAACAAATCGCGTTCGTCACGGGTAGCGAAGCCGTACAGCAGAATGGCATCTTCCCGCACATGGTGGTGGGTAAACAATTTGGTTTTGTTGCCTTCATACCGAACGAATTGGTACGGGTTTGGGCAAAACAGTCGATAACCGATTCCGCCCGTTTCGATAACTATGTATTCCGAATCGAGATAACTAAGTGTACCTTCTACAAAATCAATCATTTCTTAACCCCTTCCGAAATGGAAATGAACGCGCGAAACTGTGCGTGCGTAATCGCAATACCCAATGCGTCCGCCACGTCGTCAGGCTTTGGTACTTCTTTTAACCGCAATAGGAGCTTCGTCATTTCCTGAATTTGTTTCTTCTCTGCTCCCCCGTAGCCAGTCACGGCTTGCTTGACCTGCATCGGGGTATATTCATAGACCGGCACACCAGCCAGCTCTGCCGCAAGCAAAATAACCCCTCGCGCTTGACCAACTGTAAAAGCCGTCGTCACATTTTTATTAAAGAAAAGTTTTTCGACGGACATTTCATCGGGACGATATGTTTCCAGAAGGCTCTGCATTGCCTCAAAAATCTGTTTCAATCTAAGCGGTACTGACAATCCTGCTTCTGTCTGAATGCTTCCATATTGGACGGGACGCAATTGGCTGCCCTCTTTATCCACAACCCCGAAGCCAACAATCGCAATACCAGGGTCAATTCCTAAAATGCGCATAGTCCACTCTCCGTGAGCAAAGATTCTACTCTCTACTGTAACACAAAGCATCCAGAAAGCGAACGTGTATTTCCATTTTATATCCGAGTTCAAAAAGTCGACTTTTTGAACTCGGATATAAAAAACCCGCTCCCTATAAAAGGAACGGGTTATACGGTGTCTGTTAGTGTTTGTTCATTCCGAGTGAATCCGACACATCATGCTGCAAGTGGGCATATTCGTCTACGCCACTTTGCATGTGCTCTTTGATCTTGTTGATCTGTTGGTAATTGAGCTTGTTGTGCCCCTGGTTCAACTGAACGTACAAACGCTGATGGAACTGGTCTTTGTAGCTACCTCTAGGCATGGTAGACATGGTCTAAAGACTCCTCCTTCGATCACCGTATGAAATCAGTATGGCGTAAACGCAAGGGCGTTATGATACCAAGATTTACGCAACATGAGCCAGACATTTAATTGAAACGATAAGCAGTGGAGGTGTTGATTGTTGCGAAGCAAAGTCCTTATTTTTTGTATATGCCTTTTCGTAATCGCACTGTCAATGCCACACTCTGCATTTGCCAAGGTCAAGAATGACATCACGGTCACCGTTTCAGTATCACCTGAGTCCTCTTTCCAAACGACCATGTCCTTCCGTGATCAAAAGCAATTTACGAAGCGGCTATTAGGCTCTACTACCGAAGTCGCCTCCTACAACCCACACTGGATACGAGCTACACTGACCGTAAAAAAACGAACGTATGTATATGATCACGATGGACAGCTTTATGAAAAAGAAATGCCCCGCCGTTATGTTTTGGCAAACGATGTTCGCCAGCGGATCGAAGAAATGGTTAAGTCCGTTGAGGCAGTCCATTTTGCACATGCCATACCCTGGGAACAGGTAAAAAAAACGTTGAAACGGATGGAATTCGGTACCGTGATTGATTTAGAGACAGGACAACGTTTTGATGTCCAGCGCAGAGCAGGCAGTCGCCATGCCGATGTCCAACCGTTGACACGCAAGGATACACAGATCATGAAGAACATTTATCAGGGAAAATGGTCGTGGAAGCGCAGAGCCATTCTGGTAGAGGTAGACGGTACTTATTTTGCAGCATCCATGCACGGAATGCCTCACGGCGCTGGCGCGATTAAAGGAAATGAATTCCCGGGGCATTTTTGCATCCACTTTTTCGGCAGCTCCACCCATCGACGCACAGAGCCCGATCCTAGTCACAGCATGATGATTCTAAAAGCCTCCGGAGCACTTGCGACTACAATAAAAGGGGCGTCTCCAGAAGAGCTGGTCGGTTTTTTCCTCACCGCGTTGCATGAGCACGACACCCATGCAATGCGAATGACAACGGACGGATTCTCACTTCCTGAAGGGCTGTCCGCGATCGAATCTGTGCGAACGTCAGAAATCGTCATCCCGTCAGACGAACGTGGCCCCCTCTTGATAGAGGTTCCTGTTCGGCTCACGTACATCGCCCGGGAAGGCGGTAATTTTCGACGAACATGGAAATTTCTTTTGCGCCGCGAAGTCCCGGGGGAACGCTGGCGAATCATTGCGGTTGAACTGAATCCATAGCAATTGAAACAAAAATCCCTTTCCAGTCCAATACGTGCTTGTTACACGAAAGGCTCGAAAGGGATTTCTTTTAGGTCCACCCATTTTCATTGGCCACTCCATTGGTATTCGCCATAGGTGGACAATACACTGTTATACTCTGCCAGATTCCGAATGCGAATCCCCCGTTTCAGATTCTCCCATTCCTCTTTTGGCAGACTCGCTTCCATTTTTGCCGTATCGATTCGATAAAAGGTCTGTACGACATCTTGTTCAGCAGGCAGACCATGAAACAGGGCAAGCATGCCGTCTGACGCTATTCCGATATGTCCATTCTCCTTGCACGCTGGCGCTATATCCTGCTCGCGTTTCATTAAGATCATCTTGACAGGTTCTGCTCGTACAATTTCCCATCCATTATAGTTGCCCATGACGTCTGCCAGTTGATTGGTACGAACTGCCACATGTTCTTCGTCTCGCACCCCACACAAATAATGGCGAGCTAAAACCAGTTCGTACGATGTCCCCGCGACTACATCTGCTTTGCCTGAATGGTTCAGTAAACGAGCAAGACCCGAATCGTTTCCTTCCTTTCCTACTAACAGGATACCGATTACGACGCCAGTGGCTAATGCTGCACCCCATGTCGCGTAAACCACCCACTGTTTTTTCTCTGTCACATAGAACCCCTTCTTTTATATAGGCTTTTCTTCCTATCATTACCACAAAGAAAGTGGGGCATACGCGACCTATGGCGGATTGACGTTATATTTTTTTATTTTTGTCAATACAAAAAATTAATATACTATTTCATCTAGCTATCTATCCAGCGTCCTATTCTAATGATAAACTATTTTTGCTTGGCATTATTGTAAACTTATGGAGGTCATTTCAAACATGAAAAAAACGAACAAAAAAATGCTGACTGCTTTCCTCCTCAGCACTTCTTTGGTTGTTGGCGCTCTCTCTTTTCCTCTTACTCCTGTAAGCGCACAAACAGATTCTGTCCTGAAGCTCCGCCTGTTGGAAACGACAGATATCCACACCAACATCGTTAACTATGACTACTATCAAGACAAAAACACAGACGAGTTTGGCCTCGCAAAAACAGCGACATTGGTCAAAAAAGCAAGAGAAGAAGCGAAAAACAGCATCCTGATCGACAACGGTGACTTGTTGCAAGGAAACCCATTGGGCGACTACGTGGCAAAAATCGACCCGTTGAAAGCTGGAGACACTCACCCTGCTTACAAAGCAATGAACCTGATGGACTATGATGTTGCCAATATCGGTAACCACGAGTTCAACTTTGGTTTGGAGTTCTTGGATACCAGCTTGAAGGGTGCAAAATTCCCTTACATAAACTCCAACGTGTATGTAGACGACAAGGACAAAAACCCTGACAATGACAAAAACATGTACACTCCTTACGAAATCCTGGAGCGCACATTTAAAGATGAGAACGGCAAAGATGTAAAACTCAAAGTAGGCGTAATCGGTTTTGTTCCACCACAAATTATGCAATGGGACAAGGCTAACCTGGAAGGAAAAGTAATCGCGAAAGACATCGTGGAAACTGCCAACAAATTCGTACCTGAAATGAAGAAAAAAGGTGCAGACATCATCATCGCGGTTCCTCACTCCGGAATTGGCCCTACCGAGGGTGGTCCTCAATTGGAGAATGCTAGCTACCAGCTGAGCAAAGTAGAGGGTATCGACGCGATCCTGTTCGGACACTCCCACTCCGTATTCCCTGGTCCTGGATTCGATAAAATTCCAGGCATTGATGCAGAAAAAGGAACGATCAATGGTAAACCAGCCGTTATGCCTGGCTTCTGGGGTAACCACCTCGGCGTGATCGACCTGACGCTGAAACAAGAAAATGGAAAATGGAAAGTGGCTGAGTCCGCTACCAAAGTAGTTCCAATCTATGACAAAGCGAACAAAGCATCCTTGGCTGATGCAGACAAAACTATCGTAGATGCAGTAAAAGAAGATCACGATAAAACAGTTGAATGGGTTCGTTCTGCTGTAGGGAAAACATCTTCCCCGATCTTCAGCTACTTTGCACTTGTGCAAGATGATCCATCTATCCAAATCGTAACCAATGCACAAAAATGGTTCGTTGAGAAAAACGTGAAGGGTACAGAATACGAAGGCATTCCAGTTCTGTCTGCTGGTGCACCATTTAAAGCAGGCGGCCGTAACGGGGTAAGCTACTACTCCAATATCCCAGCTGGTACAATCGCCATCAAAAACGTATCTGACCTGTACATCTACCCGAACACATTGAAAGCGGTTCTGGTCGATGGAGCTACGGTGAAAGAATGGTTGGAGCGTTCCGCTGGACAGTTCAACCAAATCGATCTGAAGAAAACGGATGAGCAACCACTCATCAACGAGTCTTTCCCAACGTACAACTTTGATGTAATCGACGGTGTTACTTATCAAATCGATGTTACACAGCCATCCAAATACGCTGTAGATGGAAAAGTAGCAAGCAAAGATGCAAACCGCATCAAAAACCTGTCTTTTAATGGCAAACCAGTAAAACCTGAAGACAAATTCATCGTCGTAACCAACAACTACCGTGCAAGCGGCGGCGGTGCGTTCCCAGGTCTGGATGGCAAAAACATCGTAATCGATTCTCCAGATGAAAACCGTCAAATCGTAATCGACTACATCCTTAACCAAAAAAATATCGACCCAGCAGCAGACAACAACTGGTCTTTTGCTCCAGTAAATGCGAAGCTGAACGTTACATTCACTTCTTCTCCTGACGCGAAACCATTCGCTGAAAAATTGTCCAATATCAAGTTCATCAACGTATTGGAAACTGGGTTTGCGAAATTCTCTATTGATCTGTCCAAGCCTGCTTCCAAATAAGCTTGTCACCAACACAAACATCCCTCTTTCGAGAGGGATGTTTTGTTTTATCCGACTATCCGACAAAATGGTAATGCCCCCATGGAGAGTGCTGGAAAATTCGTTCTCCATCGTTTAAAAAACGTTGGCGATTCGCCATCACTTTGCCTTCCATTTGGATCAGCTGCATGACGCCCTTCATGTGGTAGCCTGGGCGCTGACTATACAAGCCCGTTACCTCCCGCAAGAAATTATCCGGATAGCGAAGCAATTGATGAACAGCCCATATCTGGGTATCAGATAAATAGTTGATGTTACTATAGGCTTCCATCGCTTCCACAAAGGAATCCATGCGGTAGTCTTGCATCAACAGCATTCGCGACATTAATTGTACAAGGTCAACAAGCTGAAGATCATGACCTACTGTATCAAGGTCAATCAAATAACAATTGCCTCGCTCCGTAAGCAGAAAGTTATGACTCGCCACGTCTCTGTGCGCGAGTGTCCCCCTCTCCATGGCTAAAAACATTTCTGGCGTCAAAGGCAGCTTGTAGGCAGATTGCAGCAGTTCCTTGCCATCTCGAAGAACGTGATCTGCCTGGTGCGAAATGAGTTGCTCCAGTTTGCTCTGGGGTCCTTTCTGTTCAATCGACCACATCAACCGCTCAAAGTATTCCAAGCGGCTCTCCCATTTATCTAAAAGAGCCGGTTTTCCTTCATACGCATACGTATGAGCAATAGGAAAACCCTGAGCTGCAACATGAAAACGGGCCAATGTTTCTGCTGTTTTTTTGACATCGAAAAGAGAAGCGTTATCTGCTTCATGCCCATCAATCATTTTCATGATGGTGTAATGACGGTCTTCAAATGCAAAAATTTTGGACCCTTCATGATTCTCCACATACTGCACAGTATGATGAAAGCCCTTCTCATGTAGTGCATCCGCTAACTCTGTCACCCACACAGCTTTTTCGACCTGCTTATATCCTTTGAGTATCCAGTGGCCCCTGTCTGTTTTTAACAGGTTGACGTTTCGCTTCGGCTTCACACCGTAGATTTGACAGCGAAAAGCCTTTTCAATGGTGGATAAGATTCCTTTGTTCATCCCATACCCTCTCAGTAAGAAGAGGAATCTTCATGCCCATCTCCCCAGTTCGGCCAAACCCCTTGTTCAGGCATGGTAGCCATACACGGGGAAGGCGGGAACATCATGTTATTGTGAATCTCCTGTGGAGAACGATTGTACTTGCCTTTTCGGCCTTTGTACTCCCGGACTTCAGAAGAACACTCACATGATGATGACTCCACTGGTTCCGGGCACACAGGCTTTTTCGCTCGTGGCCGCTTTAATGGCATGGGTGGAAATAGTGGTGGGCATGGATAAGGAAACGGCGGCATCGGTCTGATCGGTGGTGGGACAATTGGAAATGGATTGATTGGTCGCATTTGTTCTGGACTCACAATCGGTCGTCGATTTGGATAAAACGGGCCAATCCACTGGTTCCCGAACGGTGGGCAAGGCGGAAATGGCGGGCATGGTGGCATGAACTGCGGTGGGAATGGCGGGAACGGACGCACCTGTGGCATTGGCCTGCGCTGTGGCATTGGCCTGCGCTCTTGCTCTGGGCTTACCTTCGTCGATGGCTTCAGCTTCTGTTGCGGGCTCACTTTTGAAGGTGGCTTGAGCTGCTGTTGTGGGCTCACCTTTGAAGGCGGCTTCATCGGCCGCAACGGACTCACCCGTGATGGTGGATAGTTTGGCTGCATCGGTTGCAATGGACTTACCTGCGGTGGTGGATAATTTGGCTGCATCGGTTGCAACGGACTTACCCGTGGTGGGTAGTTTGGCTGCATCGGTTGCAACGGACTTACCCGTGGTGGTGGATAATTTGGCTGCATCGGTTGCAACGGACTTACCCGTGGTGGTGGATAGTTTGGCTGCATCGGTTGCAATGGACTTACCCGTGGCGGTGGATAATTTGGCTGTGGGCAAGGTGGGCATGCATATGCTGGCGGTCTTGTAGGCTGTAATGGCAAGACCTGAGTTGGTGGTCTATATGGAATGCTAGGCACATTTTGATTCGGTGGAATCGCTGGTGGATAAATATACGGACTCACTCCGGTTGGAGGTGGAGTCGGTATGAGTGGACGTATAGGAACAGGCGGTACCGGCGGCAGCATATTTGGCTTGCCTGAAATGTTCGGTGGTTTATACGGTGTTGGCTTCTCGATTGGTTTTTCGATTGGCTTTTCAATCGGCTCCGTTGGTTTTGGAATAGGCTGTGTTGGTGGTGGAGGTGGTAATGTAGGTGGTGCTGTTGGCCTGACAACCTCTGGTGAAACAGAAGGGACTGGTGGTCTTGGCATTTCTTTGGGTGGCCTTGGCATCTCCTTGGGTGGCCTCGTAGGAATGGGAGCTGGCAGTGGAGTAGGCCTGATCTCCTCCCTTGATTCGATTTGTACCTCTCCTGATTCTTCTGGCTCAATTGGCCGCCTTTCGATTTGTTGCGGTACCTCCATCTCTTCCTCTTCCGTAATCGGTCTTTCTTTCACATAAGGGGCCGCCTCACTCATTGGATGGGGGGGCGTCGTTCTTTGCTGTGGCCGGACAGGAACTTGTTTCGCCGGAATCTTGATTCTCGCTCCAGGATAAATTGTATCGGGAGTTTTTAATTGACTATTAAGGCGTAACAGTTCTTTGTAATCGACTCCATATCTTTTGGCGATCTTCCACATCGTATCGCCTTTTTGGACGATGTGTATTCTCAATGTTTTTCTCCTCCCTTGCACCAAACTCCCTAACATCGTATGCAGCCATGGGCGTTTTGCTCCTTGACGCCACTCCTTTGTTGGGAGGGAGCCAGAAAAAGAAAAAACCAATCCCTCTAGGAATTGGTCTGATGCATATAAAATGGATACGTCCCGAGCTGACGAACTTGACAACCAATGGCTTCAATCTCCGCAAACGCTCCTGGCAACAAGACGTCGTCCATCTTCTGCTCAATGTCGATGACAAAATAATAGCTTCCGAGTGCCCTCTTCGTCGGACGTGATTCGATGCGAGACAAGTTGACCTTTCTCCAAGCAAAAGCAGCCAGCACTTGATACAATGCTCCTGGGAAATCTTCCGGCAGGGTGACCAGAATCGTCGTCTTTTCCTTGCGGGAAACCGGCAGATCAAGACTTTCCAGACCAACGAGAACAAAACGCGTGTAGTTATTCGAATAATCTTGAATTTGTTCACGCGCAAACTCCAATGGATAAATCTCTACATTCAATCGAGTACCAACAGCAGCCCACGGCTCTTCTGGATGCTCACTCACCATTTTGGCTGCCAATGCCGTACTGTTTACCGTTTCGATCGCTGCTTCCGGCAAATTCTCACGCAAAAAGTTGTGGCTTTGTGCAATCGCTTGAGGATGTGACAACACTCTCGTAATCGCTGACAAAGGCAATGGGTGCTCTCTTTTTGCCACCAGCAAGTTTTGCGTAATCGGTAGTGCGAGCTCCGCCAGAATGGGCAAATCTACTTCGTGAATGAGCCAATCCAGTGTAGAATTGACTGTTCCTTCAATGGAGTTTTCCATCGGTACGACACCATATGCCACTTCCTTTTTGGAAACAGCGTCTAGTACTTCAATAATACTTGGGTACGGAACGAAAGATAACTTTTGTCCGAGCGACAATATCCTCGCTGCTTCTTCGGTAAACGTTCCACGCGGTCCTAGAAAAGCAAGTTTCTTCTCCATGGCTACTCCTATCCACTATGGTCTATCTCTGATGGATTTCTACCTGTACGCCATTTTCGTCCGGTTGCAAGATCATCACGCGGTACGAGATGTCGTGCCCTTTCATCACTCTGTCCACAAATGCACGCAGCTTCTCTAATTCTTCATCCGAAGAGAAAAAACAGAGGATCGTCGGTCCCGCGCCGCTTAAAGCAGCCCCCAGTGCCCCGTGTTCAGTCGCTTTGTCCAGGATTTCGTTCAAGCCAGGTACAAGCTTTGCTCGATACGGCTGATGCAACCGATCCGACATTGCCCGTCCCATCAGGTCGAGTCTGCCTTGTGCCAGTGCAGCAACTAGCAAACTACTATGACCCACATTATATACAACATCCTCTTTGCTGTACACCTGTGGCAAGACGTTCCGCGCTTTTTCTGTCGAGAGCATGAAGTCTGGGATCACGACGAGTGTTTGCAATCCCGCCGGAGCAGAAAACCGCACATATGGAATGGGGTCTCCTGGTACTTCAGGCATCGTCGCAACAATGATACCGCCAAACATCGAAGCTCCCGCATTATCCGGATGCCCTTCTAGGCGTGTTGCCTTTTCAAACAATTGCTCACGAGTAAATGGTTCGCCAGCGAGATGGTTGGCCGCTACAAGTGCACCTACAATCGCAGCTGCACTACTCCCCAATCCCCTCGTCAGGGGAGCATCACTGGAAGCACGAATCGCCAGCTCAGGAATGGCGAGACCTGCTTCTTGAAACAATCCTGCCGCAACCTTGTACAGGAGATTGTTTTTGTCCGTCGGTGTTCCTTGCAGCTCCTTGCCCATCATCTCTACTGTCGTATGATCACTGATTTCCATTTCTACGAAAGAATACAACTGGAAAGCCATTCCCAGCGCATCGAATCCCGGTCCCAGATTCGCTGTTGTTGCTGGTATGGTTACTTTTACACGTTGTCCATTCATGATACAAATTCTCTCCCACTTTGACGAACCAGCTCCATCACAGCTTCATGTGTCGCCGGAACAGAACGCGGCTCTTCACCTACCAGCTTCAAAGCGATATTTGGATCTTTTAGTCCGTTTCCAGTCAGTACACACACGATCTGGCTGCCGGGTTGAAGCCTTCCCGCCTCATGCAGCTTGATAATGCCAGCCAGCGATGCTGCCGAGGCAGGCTCACAAAACACACCTTCACTCTTCGCCAGCAAATGATAGGCATGCAAAATTTCTTCGTCCGTTACACTATCGATAAGACCGCTTGATTTCGAAATGGCATTCAAAGCGCCATCCTTGCTCGCCGGGTTACCAATGCGAATGGCTGTCGCAATCGTTTCAGGGTTGGCTACTGGTTTGCCATGAACCAACGGCGCTGCTCCCGCTGCCTGAAATCCGTACATCTTAGGCAAGCGGCTCGATTTTTTGGCTGCGAAATATTCCTCGAAGCCTTTCCAATATGCTGTAATGTTTCCTGCGTTGCCAACTGGGATGGCCAAAATGTCAGGTGCGTCCGTCAGCGCATCGCACACTTCAAACGCCGCGGTCTTTTGTCCCTCGATCCGGTAAGGGTTCACGGAATTCACCAGTGTAATCGGCTCTTTCGCTGTGATTTCGCGAACGATATCCAGCGCTTCATCAAAATTACCGTCAATCGCGATGACTTCTGCACCATAGGCGATAGCCTGAGCCAACTTGCCTAACGCGATATTGCCGTTCGGGATCAGAACGATGCAACGCAATCCTGACCGTGCCGCATACGCCGCAGCTGCTGCTGATGTATTTCCCGTCGAAGCGCACATGATTGTGTTGCTTCCCTCTTCTACCGCTTTGGCTACAGCCATGACCATGCCTCTATCTTTGAAAGAGCCAGTCGGATTGAGCCCCTCGTACTTGACGTACAGCTCCACCCCCAATTGTTTGGAAAGATTCGGAGCATGGATTAGGGGTGTGTTTCCTTCATGCAAGCTGACCAGCGGAGTTTTTTCTGTGATCGGGAGAAATTCCCGGTAACGTGCCAAGATGCCAGACTGTCGATCAAAAGCCATTATTTGTCTCCCCCTTCTACACGGTAGCAGCTCTGCACAGTTGATACGATATCCATCTGCTCCATGTAAGCCAGTACCGCATCCATGTCACTTTTTGAGGACAGGTGTGTAATCATGATAATCTCCGCTTCACGTCCGTTGTTGAACGGTTGCTGGATGACCTGCTCAAGGGAAATATTTTTGTCTGCCAATAGCTGCGTAATTTGAGCAAGAACACCGCGTTTATCTGCAACTACGATGCGCAGGAAGTATTTAGAGAATTTTTCGCTGTCTTCTTTCAATACTTTTTCTTTGTAGGGAGCAACCATTCCGCGTCCATTCACTCCTAGCTTTCTGTTTTTGACGACAGTGACCAGGTCAGACACAACGGCGGTAGCAGTCGGCAATTCACCTGCGCCCGGCCCGTAAAACATGGTTTCTCCTACCGCTTCCCCATGTACGTACACGGCATTAAAGACACCATTTACGGAAGCGAGTGGATGGGATTTTGGAACCAGAGTCGGCTGCACACTTACCTCAATCGCCTCTTCGTCACGACGAGCCAGGCCGAGCAGCTTGATTTCGTAGCCCAGTTGTTTGCCATAAGCGATATCTTCCTTGCTCACGGAGCTGATCCCTTTTACGTCTACATCTTCGAGCTTCATCGGTACACGGAAGCCCAGCGTTGCCAGAATCGCCATTTTGCGGGCTGCATCAAAGCCCTCCACATCGGAGGTTGGGTCCTGCTCCGCGTAGCCCAGTGCTTGCGCTTCTTTCAATACCTCACTATATTCTGCGCCCTCTTGACTCATTTTGGTCATGATGTAATTGGTCGTCCCGTTGACAATCCCCATCATTTTCGCGATACGGTCTGAGGAAAACCCCTCTACTAGCGCACGCAAAATTGGTATTCCACCAGCCACGCTTGCCTCGTAGAAAACGTCACATCCCTTTTCTTGCGCCTTCTCTAAAATTTCGGCTCCGTGCAACGCCATCAGATCCTTGTTGGCTGTTACTACGTGCTTGCCTCGTTCGAGTGCACCCAAAATGTACTCTTTTGCAGGGTGAATGCCACCAATTACTTCTACGATGACTTCAATTTCTGGATCATCCAAAAGACTAGCAGGATCTGTGGTCAGCGCGCCCTCCATGGATGAAATATTGCGAGATTTTTCCGCATCCTGAACAAGAATACGGGAAACCTCAATACTGAGGCCGGTTTGCTTTTGCAAATCCTCCTGATGCGCTTGAATGATGCGTACTACACCAGTCCCTACTGTTCCAAAACCCATTAATCCCAATTTAATGCTCTGCTTCTCCATGTCTCTCTCCCCTGCCTTTTCTTTGATTGTTTTTTTGCTTAGCCTCTACCGACGATCATCGCTTTGCGAACGCCCGGGATCAGCTGCAAGCTATCCAAAAACTCCGTGCTAGATACGCGAAGATTAGCCATATCGACTGACATGGATATAGTAGCAATCCCTTGAAGTGGTATCGTCTGATTGATGGTCAATACGTTTCCACCTTGATCTGCTACATATGTGAGCACTTTGGACAAGTAACCTGACATGTGATCCAAAGAGAACGTAAACGTCATAATTTTTTCGCTCATCATCGAATTGAACGGAAAAATGCCATCTTTGTACTTATAAAAAGCACTGCGGCTCAATCCCACCCGTTCAACCGCTTCGTTCACAGTATCCACTTCGCCGGATTCCAGCATCTTCTTGGCTTCAATCGTTTTGGCAATCGATTCCGGCAGGATGTCAGATCGAATCAAGTAGAATTTTTCTTCCTTTTTCATGCGTTGTGTCCTCCTGAGAAAAACAGTTGTTTCTTCATAGAGGACATTATAACGGAAAGCATGGAATGTGACAATCCTTATCCGTCACTTTTTTTCATCGGATCACATTTAGTTTACTTTGATTACATGAGGGGGAGCTTCTTCGCGCACAATAATGCGTATCGTATGGAGGAGGTGAAAGACAAATGGCCGGACGTGGAAAGTCAGATAAATCGGAGCGCCGTAACAATCACCCAGCTGGTAAGCCAAGCAGTCTCGAACAGTTTGGCAATGACATGCGGGGCAAAAAGATGGCACAATCCCCAAACGTGATTGAAGATCCAAGCGGAAACGGATAAACAAACACAAAAAACCCGGGATACCATGATCCCGGGTTTTCCTGATTCGATTAGTATGCTAAAGAGGACAGACCGTTGATATGAGTCAAGTAGCGAACGTTACTCGCTTCTTTCATCAAGGTTGCAGGCAGACCTTTCAGCTTCAGTTGGCTTGCACCGATTGTTCCGATCGCGTCTTTACGGCCCAGGCTACCCAATGTACCGGAGAATACCGGTTTGAAGGTATCCATTTTGGTGCCGTTGAAGTGTGCGAAGAGATTGTGACCTACTACTTCGCCCATTTGCCATGCCAGTTGCGCAGTCGGAGGGAATGGACGACCTTCTGGCCCCATGACGACCGCACTGTCACCCGCAAGGAATACATCAGGGTGAGAAGTGGATTGCAGGAATTCTGTAACAGTTGCACGTCCGCGGTTTACTTCCACGCCGCACTCAGCCACTACACGATTTCCTTGTACGCCACCTGTCCATACCATTGTTTTGGTTTCAATGGTACCGCCATCTTTCAGACAAACTGTGGTTTCTTTCATTTCCGTTACAGGTACGCCTGTCAGGAACTGAACACCGCGTTTTTCCAAACTCGTTTTCGCACGTTCAACCAGGTCAGGAGCAAAACCAGCCAAAATGGATGGACCTGCTTCTACGCAGTAGATGGATACGTCTGCAAAGTCTACGCCGTGTTTGTGGCACAGATTTGGCAACATATCAGCGAATTCCCCAACCAGCTCGATACCGGTCAGACCGCCACCACCTACAACGAAGGTAGCATCTGCTTTATTTTTGCTCGTCTTGTATTCAATCACGCGCTCTTCGAGGTGTGCTCGCAGACGATTTGCTTCTTCTACGGACTTCAGTGTAAAGCTGTACTCTTGCAGACCTGGGATTCCGAAGAATGCGGTTTCACTACCCAGCGCAATCACCAAAGCATCGTATTTGATGGAATCGCCGCTCCCCAGTGTAACGCGTTGGGAGTCGAGACCAATATTTTCTACCGTGTCTACTACGAGGTTAATCTCTTTGCCACGCAGCAATCTTTCCAGAGGGAGCGCCACGTTTTGTTCAGACAGGTTTCCTACTGCCAAGCGGTGCAGTTCCGTAATGATTTGGTGAGTAGGAAAACGGTTTACCACCGTGATCGACGCTTCTTCAGCCGTCATGTATTTACGTGCAGTCAATGCGCTGAGCAAACCGCCATAACCGCCGCCTAGAATCAGAATATGCTTCGCCATGCCCAATCCTCCGTCCTTGTCTTACATTCCATAATAAAAAATACTAGCGTTTTTGTTGTTGACGTTCTGCTGATACTTCCAGGAATGCTTGTGCGAAACGCAAAGTTTTTTGTACTTGCGGATCCTTGAGCATTTTGAGAATACCGAACAAACCGATAGTAGACTCTTCAACATGAACACGGTCATTGGCTTCAATGGCTGCTTGCGCAATACCTTTCGCTTTATCAGAGATCGGTTTTACGAACTCTTCCATTCCGCCTTTGATGTCGTCGATCAACACATGATCATTTGCTACTGTTTGTACCAAATCATATGTTTTGGTCAAAAGAGTTGTCAGTTCTGCCAATTTAGGCAGGTTCGCCACCAATACGTTAAGTGACTCTTGGATTTCTGGTTTCATCAACTGATCGAGTACATCTTGTTGCTGCGCTGGTGCCAGAGTTGCAGTGCTTGCTACTTCAGCAGCAGCTTGAGCTTGTTGCGTAGTTGTTTGAGACATAAAAAAAACGTCCTCCTTTGCTTTGGAATAGAGGCCTTTTATTCTCGATGCCTGTTCATACGAGTAACGGCCGCTATTCTCCCTGAAAATCCGGTAAAAAAATGCTTGTAACATTTTTCACAAAGTTAAGCAGAAAACGGATTCGAATAATAAAAAGTGAATGATTTCACAAGTATTTATTCAGGAAAGCGTACACAACAAATCATGAAGTGAACAGGCTCGATGTAGAACTCTATGTACTCTACTATATACCTTCTTCACAGGAACATCAAAGGAAAAAAACCGCTTCCTTAGGAAGAAGCGGTAGTTGAGAGCTTTTTATAGTAATCTTTGATGAGTTCATGGTGCTTTTCATTGATATCCGTAAAGATTAATTCAATGATCGATTGTTTGTCTTGGAACGTTTTTTCCACGATTTTCGCCATCATGACGATCTCCTGCGCTTGCTTCGGTATCTTGAAAGACAAGTGGAGAAAATCGCCCTTCGACACATAACCGTCCGTTCCCAAAACAAGACGCGTAGGAGAAAATTTCAGCAACACTGCCTCGCCTTTTTCTTCGATCGGTCTAGCTCCCATCACCTTGTAAGGGACAGAAATACCGAGATCTGGTGAGATGGGATCCTGCTTGCGCTTTTGTGTAATTTCTACCCCTATACTAATCGGAATCATCCCTAAAAGCTTGATCGGCCAAAGCGTTTGCTCTGAAACTACTTCCAAATCAATGGTATTCACTGCCGCATCCGTTTCCCAACGAATGCGTACAGTTGATCCGAGAAGCTCTGCTTTCGTTTCAGGCTTCATCTCGTAGGAAACTACGAGATAACTGCCCTTTGCATGTTCAACCATAACTTGGACAGGTGTCTTCACCTGCTTGGAGATGATTAGCGGTAGCATCGCACCGCGTTGGAGTCGTTTATCCCCCAAAAATGGGTTCAGTGATGGGACATCAATCATGGTTTTTGTCACTCCACAAAGTCAAACTCTAATTTGCCGATCCGAACGGTATCCCCGTCTTTTGCTCCCAGCTTGCGCAGAGCATCATCTACCCCCATAAAGCGCATTTGTCTTGCAAAACGCTGGGCTGCATCATAGCTGGTCAGATTGGTCATGCGTACGAGCTTCTCGATCTTTTCACCGCTGACAACAAATACTTCGTTATCACGCGTAATCTCGAATTCCTCTGGTTCTTTTTCTGCTCGGAACACCACGCGCTCTTCCACTTCTGCAACTTCCTCGACAGCAGGCTTGTCCGGAATCGTCGCCAAGGCATCCCCGATCGCATACATCAATTCTTGTACGCCTTGACGGGTTGCAGCAGAGATCTCGTACACCTTCACATCTGGAACCTTTTCCTTGAAAATACGCAGGTTTTCCTCTGCTTCTGGCAGTTCCATTTTGTTCGCGACTACAATTTGCGGACGATCTTCGAGCTTCAGGTTATACATAGTCAGCTCTCGGTTGATCTGCAAATAATCCTCGTATGGATCGCGTCCATCTACCGCTGCCATGTCAATCACATGAACGATCAAGCGCGTACGCTCTACGTGACGCAGGAATTGGTGACCAAGACCCACACCTTCATGCGCGCCTTCAATCAATCCTGGCAAGTCAGCCATTACGAAGCTCTGCTCGCCCAAGTCCACAACACCCAGATTCGGTGTCAGCGTCGTAAAGTGGTACGCTGCAATTTTTGGCTTCGCCGCTGTTACACTAGACAGCAAGGTGGATTTTCCTACACTCGGATAGCCAACCAAGCCCACATCTGCAATCAGCTTGAGCTCCATGACAATGTAACGCTCTTGACCTGGTTCTCCGTTCTCCGAGATGTGTGGGGCTGGATTCGAAGAGTTGGCAAAACGAATATTACCTCGTCCACCACGTCCGCCTTTTGCGATCACAGCACGCTGACCCTGCTCCACGAGATCGACAATCACTTCTTTAGTATCATCATCAATGACAGTTGTTCCCGGTGGCACGCGCACGACCATATCTTCCGCGCCTGCTCCGTGCTGAGATTTGTTGCGGCCATGCTCTCCGCGAGGTGCTTTGAAATGTCGTTGATAGCGGAAATCTACCAGTGTACGCAGACCTTCGTCCACGACAAACACGACATCTCCACCTTGACCGCCATCTCCACCCGCTGGACCACCCAGCGGTACGTATTTCTCCCGGCGAAAGGAGACGGCTCCGTTACCACCGTCCCCGCCTTTTACATATACTTTTACCTGATCGACAAACATGGTGTCACCTCTTTCATTCCGCGAATGGGATCACCAAATTCAGGACCCATTCTTCTTCCGTATGTATCCACTCGGTGACCTCCACCGTACTCTGTTCGCTTTTACGTATCAGCTTTTCCAATTCTTCCATTCCGGATGCACGTAGTACACCGGCCAGGTCAAAACGAAAATGAACGCCACGCTCATCCATTTGCAAGCTTACCTGCATGCTGGCTGCTTCGTACCCGCTCTGATCTACATGATCGTTCACTGTGCATAATATCTCTGACACCAACTGGAACAAGTCTTGCTCGTTCAAAACTACTCGCGTGAGATCCACATGATTGCACACGTCTACTTCTAAAAGCAATTCATTGTTCAGTGCATTAAATGTCAAGAAGAAGACGGACAACAAGGAGCTATTCAATCGGGCAACCATCGA
Source organism: Brevibacillus porteri (assembly GCF_003013475.1). GTDB lineage: Bacteria > Bacillota > Bacilli > Brevibacillales > Brevibacillaceae > Brevibacillus > Brevibacillus porteri. The sequence continues at coordinate 87,829 of NZ_PXZO01000003.1, read as the reverse complement.
TTCCTGCATCGCCATCTGTGCAATGCGTTTCAAATGGGCCTCTCCTTGTTCAGTACGGTTCAAATGCAAATAGCCGAGCAGAACCTGAACGTGGTTCAACCAGTCATGCCGCTGCCTGTTCAGAACGGTCAGCAGTTGGTCTGTCTGATGCGTAAACAGCCTCCGCTCGTCCCCCATCACATTCACCCAAGTCGATAAGAATATCTTTCCCATCTATTGTACCATAAAAAAGAGCCGGACAAAAAGAAAACCCAGCTATATCGCTGGGTTTTTCTTAACAAATATTTACGCTTCAGAAGCAACTGGCTCGATCACAACTTGTTTGCGATCACGGCCCAGACGCTTGAAACGAACAACACCATCTGCAGTTGCAAACAGAGTGTCGTCTCCGCCTTTCATTACGTTCGCACCTGGGTAAATCTTTGTTCCGCGTTGACGAACGAGAATGTTACCAGCAGTAACGAATTGCCCGTCGCCACGTTTCACGCCCAGACGTTTGGAAATGGAATCGCGACCGTTCTTTGTGGAACCTACCCCTTTTTTCGATGCGAAAAACTGAAGGTCCAAGTTAAACAGCATGTTCATATCAGACACCTCCCTGCCATTTATGATCATTTACTTTTACGTATTTGCCGTAATTCGCCTCAACCGACAAAAGAGCAATAACCATGCTCTCTGCCAAAAGCTGTTGTTTCTCTCGTGCAGTCTCATCATCCGAAGAAGAAAGGCTCCACTTCAAGAACCCACCGCCTTCTTGTGCGACAGCGACATCAGGAGTGATGCCCGTCAAAGGTTGGATGGCGTTTAATATACCAAAGCTGATGCCTGATACAGCAGAACAAACGATGTCTGCCCCATAGGCACCCGCATTGGCATGTCCGGAAATACTAATTTCATGGATACCGTGCGACGCACGGCTCACGATCACTTCAATCATAACAAGTCACCAATTAAGCGTTGATCTTTTCGATCACAACTTTAGTGAATGGTTGACGGTGACCTTGCTTGCGACGGTAGTTTTTCTTGGCTTTGTATTTGTACACGATAATCTTTGCAGATTTACCGTGTTTTTCTACTTTACCAGTTACCGTTGCACCAGCTACTGTAGGAGCTCCTGCAGTAACTTTGCCGTCTTTGCTTACGAAGAGAACTTTGTCAAAAGTAACAACGTCTCCTTCGTTGCCAGCCAATTTCTCGATGAAGAGAACTGCTCCCTCTTCAACTTTGTATTGCTTTCCACCGGTTTCGATAATTGCGTACACTGTGTGCACCTCCTATACTCAGACTCGCCTTTACAGGTGCGTCGACGAGCGACGGCTTATTTACCTGATTCGTGCGGTTACAGTATGCACGAGGCATATCTGCATGACAACCATTAGGTTATCATAGCTACAATAGCCCAGTCAAGTTATTTCGATTGTAAACGCTCTGCCTCTGCCCGATTTCCGACGTATCCAATTCGAAACTCATCTGGGCTCATCGCAGGAACAAGCTGCTTATAGACATGGACAGGCCATGTGATTGCTTCTGCTTTTTCCCACTCCTCTATCATGTCCAACAATCTTGACGGCATGTCCACGAGAACAGCCTCCGCATCTTGGCTCTTTGCCAATGCGGTGACTTCGGCGTACATGCGCCGGAACAACTCGTCTACTCGCCAAACTCTCCCTCGGCCCTTGCATGCCTCACACGGCTCCGTCAGCCGCTCTGTCAGGCTCGCACGCACTCTTTTTCGCGTCATCTCGACTAATCCAAGCGACGTCATCCCGAGAACAGTCGAAGGCACAGGGTCCTTCGCCAGCTCTTGTTTCAATCGCGAGATCACTCGCTCCTTATTGCTCTGCTCTTTCATGTCGATGAAATCAATGATCACGATGCCACCGATGTCTCGCAACCGCAGATGCCTGGCAATTTCAGTTACAGCCTCGAGATTGGTCGCCGTCACTGCCTGCTCCCGCTGTTGCCCTCCTCCACCTGTGAATGAACCGGTATTTACATCGATGACCGTCATCGCTTCAGTCCTGTCGATGACCAAGGACCCTCCACTCTTGAGCGGCACATGTCGATCACGAGCACGAATCAGTTCCGCCTCGACACCCAAGTAGTCAAAGAGCGGCTGTTTGCCCTGATACCAGCGAAGCTTCTCTTGTATTTCTGGAGCAAAAGCTGCCAACGCCGCTTTTACCTGCTGATGAGTCGTCGCACCTTCTACCAACAGCTCATCCATGCCAGTTGCCAAGCCATCTCGGAGCGCCATCTCAATCAACTCTGCATCCTGAAAAATCCGTCCGGTCGAACGGAGTCCCTCCGCTGTTCGCAGCATTTCCTGCCAGCGATTGCGCAAATAGACCAGCTCGCTAATGAGTGTCTGCTCTTCTGCTTCCGCCGCTTCCGTGCGCAGAATACAGCCTTCTCCTTGCGCTACTGTCGAAGAGATCACCTGTTGCAGTCGTTTTCGTTTGGTATCATCGGTTATTTTACGAGAAAGCGAAATGCTTTCTTCAGTCGGAAGGTATACCAGATAACGCCCCTGCAAGCTGATCTGCATCGTGATTTTTGGCGCCTTCATTTCCAACGCCTCTTTACTCACTTGAACCAATACCTTTTGCCCTACATGAACGCGTTCCGCAATACTTGGTTTCGCTGCTCCATCTGACTGCACACCGACTGTGTCATCTACATACAAATAAGCATTTTGGCCTGTACCAATATCAACAAAGGCAGATTGGATGCCAGGCTTCACATCCGCGATCCGTCCCTGGTAAATGTCACCAACGCTTGCGTGTGCTCCCACATCCTTTGTACGCCATTCCTGCAATTTCCCGTTTTCCATGAATGCGATGCGGATGCTGCTACCTTGTGCACTAATCGCTACTTGCTTCACTGTTTTCACTCCTTATTCCCCGTGCAAACGTTGCCCAAAAGAAGGATAACCGGGCTCATAGGAAGTAATCTAACATAGCTGCTAAGTCAAGGTAAAGGAGATCATCCATGATTCATGCAGGTGATTTAAAAATAAGAGCCTTATCCCCCGATGATGCCGTTCACTTAGTCAAATGGCTTTCTGACGAGCGCGTTTTGGCCTATTATGAAGGTCGCGATCGGCCACATGACGAGTCCCTCGTGCAGCAAAGCTTTTTTCCGGAAGACGATGGTAAAACTCGCTGCCTCATCTTGTACACGGACAAACCGATTGGTTATGCGCAATTTTATCCACTTGATACTCCGGAAAAACAACTGTATGGGTACGTAAAAGACGTCGTTGTCTACGGCATGGACCAGTTCATCGGAGAGCCTGCTTACTGGAATAGCGGTATTGGCACTCAGCTCGTTACAGCCATCCTCCACTATCTCCACAAGGAAAAACGAGTACAAAAAGTAGCGATTGACCCGCAAGCCTGGAATGAACGAGCCCTCCGTTGCTATGAAAAATGTGGCTTTCGAAAAGTAAAAAAGCTTCCTCTGCACGAATGGCACGAAGGAAGCATGCGTGATTGCTGGCTGATGGAATGGACCTCTCCTGCTGATAAGACTAGAGACTAAAGGAGCTTGCCTACTGCGGCGTCGTGCTTTTGCTCAAACAAAAGGGCATACAATAGCTGTTCCTCTGCCAAGAGACCTGCACCTTGCACGTAGAAAAGATGGGAGTATCCCCGCCGCAGCTTGTGTGAGACTGCCAGTACCGTCTCCTCAGGATGCACGCGTATCGCTTGAACGGCAGCTTCTTCTTGCTGCCGTTCGTATTTTTCTACAAGAAAGCGAAAAAATTGATAAGGAAACCGTAAAAATGCCTGAATGTTCAATACCAATAAATAAATCCCGATTACTGCTAAGTTGTACTTCAACTCCAAGCTGGACATCCCCACCATGATCCCCGCAAACAGCGTACTCCCCGTCATCGATATCATCGTCGCCTGCCTATACGACATAAACCAGCATAGAACGGCCAACAAGATTCTCCCGCCATCCAACGGCCAAATTGGCAACAGGTTAAACAGCGCAATCGTCAAATTGCTTACCAAGAAAAAGCGGGCCCACTCTTCCGTCCATATCCCCATAAACCAAAACAAGTACGAAGCAGCCATCATCACCATATTTAAGAAGGGTCCGGCGAGTGCCACGACAATCTCATCCATTGGGTCCGTGGCGTACGCGTCTTCCATCGTTGCTACTCCGCCAAAAGGCAGAAGCTGCACTTCTTTTACGGTCCATCCGAGCTCGCGCGCCATCGCTACATGCCCCAATTCATGGATCAGCACGATGACAAACAAGGTAATGACCTCCAAAAAATGGCCTGTCACCACGGACAAGCCGATCACCGCCCAAAATAGCAGGTGAATGCGAAACCGAATGTCAAGCCAGCCTCCCCTATTCAAACGGTATCACTTCCAGGGGATTAACAAATTGCTCATTCACTCTCGCCCCTACATACAGATGACGAGATGTCTGGTCCATTACCCGTGCGGTTCCGATGACTTGACCAGGTTTAAGGACCTCGTCCTTCGTCACCCCTATGCTATCGAGATTGCCCAGCCATATCTCCCGTCCTTTGGTTAGACGAACAATCACTGTCGTCCCATAATCAGGCTTTTCTCCGACAAACGCAACCCAGCCAGCTTCTCCAATCGTGATTTGATCGTTCATTCCCGTATGCAGGATCACATTAGCACTCTCTGGATCATAGGATTTTACGACTTTCCAGCTACTGGGGAGCTTCCACACAGCATTTGCATCCTTTGTTGTACTCGTGGCTGGCACTGCAGGGGGATTGGTAGGTATCGAAGGAAGCATCGTCGGAATCGGACCAAATCTCGCTTCATACCAGTCCGCTACTCCTGAAAAATTAAAGTCCCGTGTCATGACTTCCCTCGCGGAGCTTTTCCAAGAAGCAGGGATCAGCGTTGTTTGAAACAAAATATAAGCAGCACCAATCAATAAAACAGATGCTAAAATTTGCACGCCCCACTTTTCATGGGACGGTGGCTGTTCCATCATATCTTTCTCACGTGGCGAGTAACTGAATGGGTCTGGCGATTCTTCGATGGGATCTTTCCAATCATCGACGTAGGGAGTATAGCTGTCTCGTGACTGCGTTCGGATTCTTTCCAAACGCTCTCTCCGTCTTTCTTTTACTCGATCTACTCTTTCAAACATGTCCATCCCTCCGCAGGCCAAGCCTTTAGTATCATCCTATGACTTGTCTACCTGCTTTATGACGACCATCGCCCCTCTCCAACGACCCAGTGTATCGGGTGGAAACACGCAAAAAAGACAGTCTCCCCATCGAGAGACTGCCTTTGAATCTGTCAATTTTACAGTTTAGTTACGCTAGCAGCTTGTGGTCCACGGCTACCTTGAACGATTTCGAACTCAACCTTTTGACCTTCGTCAAGAGATTTGAAACCTTCTGACTGGATTGCGCTGTAGTGTACGAATACGTCGTCGCCACCCTCAACTTGGATGAAGCCGTATCCTTTTTCTGCGTTAAACCATTTTACGATACCTTGTTGCATGAAACAAAACCTCCCTGAACATTACGCCTCACGAGGCGAAAGAGTGTAGCGTTAACCTCTTTTTTACAGATAAGCCTTTTGCGTCAAGGAAAAAAAGTCATACGAATTGCGATTGACAATTGGTGACGTCACTCACAATACGTACGACTCCATACCAATCAATCAAACACTATAACTTGTAAAAATGGTTAACTTAGGATGATTTTAGCATAAATTTTTGCATTTGTCACGCATTTCATGAGTGTACAAAAAGTCTTCTATTCATCACCGGAAAGTGGCGAGAACCAGAAGACTTTTTGAACAACTCCTTAATCAAAACGTAACTTGTCCTTACGCATCCCAATATTGAGCACCACACCAATGATCAGGAAGTTGGTTACAAGCGAGCTCCCTCCGTAGCTAATGAACGGAAGCGGAATACCCGTAATCGGCATCAACTGAATCGTCATTCCGATGTTCTCAAAGATCTGGAAGGTAAGCATCCCTACGACACCTGCGACAACGTATGAGCCGAACGGATCTTTTGCCTCCATCGCGATGCGGATCATTCGGTAAATCAAGACGAAAAACAAAATCATCAGCAAGCCTGCTCCGACAAAACCCAGCTTTTCTGCAATGACGGTAAAGATAAAATCACTCTCTCCTACCGGCACCCATCCAAAGCTCGCTTGGGTCGGCGTATCAATCCCTTTTCCGAACAATTGCCCAGAGCCGATAGCAATCAACGCTTGCTTGAGCTGGAATCCTCGTCCCATCGGTTCAAGATCCGGGTTCATCCAAAAGAGGATTCGATCCCACTGATACGGCTTGATAATCTTGAAAAAGATATCCTGCTTGTATTCATGCAGCAACGTCATGGCGGCAAAGAAACTGCCGACCAATCCTCCCATGTACAATACATGCTTCATCCGTATACCACCAACGATTAGCATCGTGGCAAGCATCCCCGTGTAAACCATGGCCGTACCCAAATCGGGCTGAATCAAAATCAAAAGCAATGGTACACCAACCAAGGCCAATACCGGAATCAGCTTATAGAAATAGTAAAACCGATCTGGATCATTTGCCCTCTTAGACAAGAAGCGCGCCACCGTTATGATTGTGAACAGCTTCATCGGTTCAGAAGGCTGAAACAAGACAGGACCAAGGTCATACCAGCTCGTCGTATTGTTAATGGGCCTCGTTTGAAATACCCCGATCAAGAGAATCAGACCGAGTACATATAAGACATAGGCCATGTTGTGGATTAGACGATAGTCAAAAAGCAATGTCACCCCTAGCACAATAAAGCCGATGACATACCAAAGGACCTGCTGATGCGCCTTATCTACACCTGCCGCAGAACCGGAAATCCCCAAATAGCTGAAAATACCCAGCCCTGCCAAAATCAAAATGATGGTCCAGTCAATTGTTTTGAAATGACGTTTTTCCAGGTCCATCCGTTTCCTCCTAGAAAACGTGACTCCCCTCTTTAAAAGAAGGGAGCCATGTATTACCTATTTTAATCCAAAGAATTTACGCATTTTATGAAACACGCCCGCTTTTTCTTCCAATGGCTGCAATGGAACAGCTTCACCTAAAAGGCGACGAGCCACGTTCCGATACGCAATGGAAGCACGCGATTCGTGATTTATTACAGCCGGCTCACCTTGGTTCGCGGATTTAATGATATGATCATCATCCGGCACGACACCAATTAAGTCAATGGCTAACAAATCCAAAATGTCTTCTACATCCAGCATGTCGCCATTTTTCACCATATGGGAGCGAACGCGATTGATGACCAGCTTCGGCATTCCGATTTTTTCTCGCTCTAATAGGCCAATAATCCTATCAGCATCACGCACAGCGGCTTTTTCAGGTGTAGTCACGACGATTGCTTGATCAGCCCCTGCCACTGCATTGCGGAAGCCTTGCTCAATACCCGCAGGGCAATCGATGATGACATAATCATATTCCCGCTTCAATTGCGTAATGATTTCCTCCATCTGCTCAGGAGATACTGCTGATTTGTCTTTGGTCTGAGCAGCCGGGAGCAATGCCAGATTGTCAAACCGCTTGTCTTTGATCAGAGCCTGCGGCAGTCGGCATGCACCTTCTGCAACGTCTACCAGATCATAAATAATTCGGTTCTCAAGTCCCATGACTACATCCAAATTACGCAAGCCAATATCGGTATCTACCATGCATACTTTCTGTCCCAACAATGCGAGCGCCGTTCCCAAATTGGCGGAAGTGGTCGTCTTACCCACGCCGCCTTTACCGGAAGTTACGACAATTCCAATCCCCACGTCCGTTCCTCCTCTTTCCCTCAACCCTCACGCTTTTTCTCACCCAAATCAGGGCGGATTCGCGACAAGTAGTTCATTTTCGCTACCAGCATGATCTCATTTTCCAGATAGGCAAATTCTGTGCCTCCGGAATTATTCGTCCATTCCTCACCCGGCTTGCTGATCACATCTGCAATCCGCAACTGGGTAGGACTCATGACTGCAGCCGCAATAATTACCTGTGAGTCACCGGAAATACCTGCGTGCGCGTACCCTCTGAGATGACCGAGCACGTAGATGCTTCCTGTACTGCGAACCGTCCCCCCGGGATTGACATCTCCCAACAAGAGCAAATCACCGTCAAACTCCAGTACTTGCCCAGAGCGTACCGTATTTACCTGTATGGAAAAATGGGTTTTCAGGCGTTCAGCCATAGCTTCTTCCCGCGTGATCAAATCAGATTCGATTGTATGGATCACCAGGTTGCCCTTCGTTCGAATAATTTGAGTCAACTGCTCTTGTTGCTCGGGTGAGCAGTATCGTTTTCCCAATTTTATAGATACCCGAATGAGTGGCCCAGACAAAATCTGTTGGTGGCTATGCTCTATTTTTTCACGCATATCGGCCAGCAGTTCGTCGAAGGAACAGGTATCATCCATAAAGAAGACGAGACCCTCTTTCGTTCCTTTGATCGTGACCTTGCTTTTCACAGTCGTCACCGGTTTCACCTCGACCGATACCATTCGCCATGCAGAAAGATTTTTCCTGCTCTGCGTGAAAAAATTGCCGAATTGGGTCACATGGTGGCATTTTGCAAGAGCTTGACTCCATTATTTCTGGGGCTTGATTGCCCTGGACAACCATTGTGTTTACTTCGCGGACGTTGGATTTGGCTTCGGAACCCCACCAGTAAGGACACCTGGATTCAGTTCATTGTAAGCTTCGAGCAATCGACGCGAGATCGGACCAGTCGCATCCGAACTGGATGTACCGTCTCTCAAACTGTTCGGCGCAATGACGACGAAAACCAGTTGAGGATTTTCATAAGGCGCAAAGCCGACAACCAGTGCATTTTCCGCTGGCTGCGACGTTTGTGCCGTACCAGACTTGGCTGCAACGGTGAAAGGCAACCCATTGAATCGTTGAACGGTACCACCTGGCTGAGTAACCAGCCGCATCCCTTCTTTTACCACCTGTATATGCTTCGGATCGATATCAACCCGGTTGAGCACTTGTGGTTCAATAACCGAGAGCGTTTGTCCTGGTTTCTTCGGATCGGTAGTTCCTTTGCGAATTTCTTTTACAAGATGTGGGCGTACCCGATATCCTCCATTAGCAATGGTCGATACGTATTGACCCAGCTGCATCGGCGTGAACAGATCGTATTGACCAATCATCACGTCCGCCAAGTTCCCGTAGTAAAGGTTCTGGTTTTCCCAACCGGTATGTTCATTCGGCAGATCCACACCTGTTTTCACACCAAGACCAAACTGGGCATTGTAGTAATCATAGACAGAAAACTGCTTCTCCCAGCCGTCTTTTCCTTTTCTTGCCAAGCGAATCGCCATTTCGTACATATACGTATTGTTTGACACCTGCAAGGCACGACGAGCGTTAACGGGTCCGTGACCGCTTGCCTTCCAGTTGCGTTTATACGTGTTACCGACATTCAAGCCACCTCGGTCATAGATGACTTCGTTCGGTGTAGTCAGCCCCTCCTGAAGCGCAATCATGACAGACAGGGGCTTGTAGGTAGAAGCAGGTGGATACGGCGTATAAATGAATCGGTTTGATTCGTTCGGCAAAATAAGCGAGGTGTAATTCTCGTTGAATTTCTTGCGGTCGTAATACAGATTCAAATTGTAATCTGGATAACTCGCCATCGCCAATATTTCGCCCGTATTTGGATTCATCACTAATACATGTGCATCTTTAAATTCTTTTGGCGTAGTCGGGCGCTTCTTGAATGCTTCAACCTCTTCTTTCAAGATGGCCTCTACCTTGCTTTGATAACGCCAGTCCATAGCCAAAACGAGATCGTTTCCTGGCTGAGGGCCTTGGTCTGGGCGCATCTTTTTCTCTACCGTCTCCGAATTTTTGTTCACGTGTACTTCCATAATCCCGTTTTTGCCACGCAAATAACGTTCATAGGAGCTCTCCAGACCGGTTACACCGACACGGTCGATCGCGTTGTAGCCCTGTGCCTGATATTCTTTTAAGCTCTCAGGTCGAATCGCATTGATGTACCCGAGAAAGTGAGTACCAAATGCCGAACCATCCGGGTCTTCGAAAATCTGGCGAACAGGCTCCAACTCCACACTAATTCCTGGCAGCTCGGTGCGTCGTTCTTCGATCTGGAACATTTCCTGCTCCGTGATGTTGACCTTGACACGCCTCGGAATATAACTAGCCATCTGCGGTGAACGCATCTCTTGCAGCAACGAGAGCTTGTGCCACTGAAATTGGCGTTGCTGCTCTGTCAACGGCAGCTTGATATCCATGTCGAACAACGAGGCATAGCGCAGCAAATCCATGTCAGACTTTTCTGCTAAGCCTCCGGGGGTTGGCAAAACTCCGATCTGATCCTTCACTTTTTTTGCAAGGTCATTACGATCTTCCTTGTCCAATTTAAGAGTGAGGGTCATATTAGCGTTTATCGCCATTTTTAACAGTTCGAAATCCGTAGTATTCGCTTCCGTAATAGCAGGTGTACCCGGCTTGGCAGCATTCAGTTTCTTAAGAAGGTCTGCTCTCTCCTTGTCATCAAAAGGAGAACGAACACGCATCCCGAGATACACAGCAGTCTTTACCAGCTCAAAGTCCGACATCTGATCGACAGTCTCTACTTTTGGAACGGCTTTTAGCTTCGCCGCAACCTTTGCCTTGAGATCGTTTGTTTCTTGTGCATTGAAAGCAACAGGCAAGGTTGACCTCAGTTCAATCGTCTTCTTTAACAGTTCCTTATCCGTACCAATTTTACCGCCATCGGGGATGAGGATTTTTGCCAGACGATCCGCGACTTTCTCTTCATCAATGTCCTGCCCTTGTTCTTCAACGTATTGAACGGTGTACACAGGCTTATTCGAAACGAGTACCTCGCCATTTTTATCCAAGATACGGCCACGAGGAGCGGAAATCGGCAGTTCGCGAATACTGAACTTTTCCAATTCATGCATGTACTGTTCGCCTTCCACCAGCTGCACAAAGGCTAGCCGCAAAATAATGGCGGCGAAGAACAAAAATACAATCACAAACAATATATTGAGCCGAATAGGTATGCCTGATTTCGGTTCTTTGACTTCTTCCACGAACTCTCCTCTCCTTTGCCCTTACTGCATGTGCATTTCCTTTTTCGCCAGAATCTTGTTGCATACATTCTTGATCGGAAAGTATACCAGTAAGCCAAAAGCGAGATTCAACAACACACTAGGCAAAATTTGATGTGTCAAAATCCATTGAACATCGAAGGGGGCAGCGGAAAACAAGCGGAACAAGGAATACAAAAGCCACTCATGTCCGAATAAAATCAGGAAGCTGGTAATGAAAACCATCCCGAATCCTCTCTGGAACAAAAGAACGATCATCCCTGCAAAGTAGCTGGCCACCATCATGGACATGGTATAGATTCCAATTAGTTGCCCAAACAGGACATCCTGTAAAAATCCGAAGGCGATCCCGTAATACAAGCCCTCGCGTCTACCGAGATACATCGAAATAAAGATGCAGCACACAAGCGCAAACCGGGGTACCGTCATCCAGGACAGACCCCATGTACTAGGTGCAGACACTTGCATCACAGTTCCTTCCAAAACAAACATGACCACTACGCCCAACGTCAATAAAAACCGAGCCATTACTGACCACCCCCGCTAGCAGGTGGAGCCGGAGGCACAGTTGTCTGTGTTTGTGTCTGGCCGGCTGGCTGTTGCGGGATCAATTCACCATTGGGAGCGATTGTAAAATCACGTTCCACAACCATGACTTCATTCAATTGTGAAAAATCAGCGCTTGGCTGGATGTAGGCGGTTTGAGTCAAGCCATAATCATCTGGCTCTACGCGAACAATATAGCCAATCGGCAAATTGCGAGGGACAACTCCTCCCAAACCTGACGAGATCACTTGCTGATCTTTTTTAATCGCTTGTCCCCAAGGGATTTTGCGCATGACGAGCAATCTTTCTTGCGGATCGTATTCTTCAATGACACCACTAATTTGACGGTACACAGGCTTGCCGTCGACTATCTGCTCCGTCAAAATATCCGCTGAGATATGGTCACGTCGCTCATAGCTCGTCAACAATTCAACCGTAGCTGAAAAGTTGGCAACACTCTGTACGCGCCCGATCATTCCTTTGGCTGTAATGACAGCCATATCTTTTTTAATGCCACTTTTTAATCCTTGATCGATGGTAACGACGTTGTTCCATGTATCAGGGTTTCTCGCCACGACTTCCGCAAAGTGAAGGTTGTAAGATTTAAGTGAATCTTTTGCCCCTACCATTTCTCGAAGGCGCTGATTATCTGCTTTGAGTGTGTGCAATTCGGCACTTAGACGGGCGTATTGATCCAAGCTTGCCTTAAGTGCCTTGTTTTCTTCATATACGCCGTACGCTTCTTCCATTTCCTGAAAAAAGCCAGAAACAGCCTGGGCAGGGCGATAGAAAAAGCCCTGCACCACGCTGAAGGTATCTTTAAAGAACATTTCTGGCCAGGTCAGGCTAACCCGTTCACGAGAAGTGAAGCCCACGACGGAGATAAGCAGGACCAAGCCTACAAGTACAATGATAAGCCGCTTATTCCCGAAAAACGACATGCCCTACCCTCCGTTTATTTACCCCGTTTTAGTCGGGAAGAGGTGATGCCTTGCTTGGATTTGAACAGGTGAATGTTCTCCAATGCACGACCTGTTCCAATCGCTACGCAATCCAGTGCGTTTTCCGCAACATGCACGGGCATACCCGTTTCCTTACTTATCAGGCGATCCATATTACGCAAGAGCGCACCGCCGCCTGTGAGTACAATTCCACGATCCATGATGTCCGCCGCGAGCTCAGGCGGGCTTTTTTCGAGTGTTACCTTCACCGCTTCCACAATAGCAGAAATGGTTTCCGCCAATGCTTCGGCAATCTCTGTGCTGCTTACCGAGAGTGTTTTTGGCAATCCGGTTACAAGGTCACGACCGCGAATGTCAACGTTTTCGACCTCATCAGGAGCAATCGCAGAGCCGATCTCCAGCTTCAGTGTTTCTGCTGTCCGTTCCCCGATCATCAAGTTGTAACGGCGCTTGATGTACTGAATAATCGCCTCGTCCATCTCATCTCCAGCCACACGAATGGAACGAGATGTAACAATCCCCCCGAGAGAAATGATAGCGACTTCTGTCGTACCACCACCAATGTCTACGACCATACTTCCAGTCGGTTCCCATACTGGCAGGTCTGCACCGATCGCTGCCGCAAACGGCTCTTCAATCGTATGGGCTTCCTTCGCTCCAGCCTGCTTCGTAGCATCTTCGACTGCGCGCTTTTCCACCGCAGTAATTCCCGAAGGTACACAGACCATTACATTTGGACGACGGCTAAACAGCCCTTGATTTTTTTGTGCTTGATTAATGAAGTAGCGCATCATTGTCGCAGTTGTATCAAAGTCAGCGATAACCCCATCTTTCATTGGACGAACCGCTACGATATTACCCGGCGTACGACCGATCATACTTTTCGCTGCATTCCCTACTGCTTCAATGGAATTGTTATTGGTACGAATCGCTACAACAGAAGGCTCACGCACCACAATTCCTTTCCCCTTCACAAAAACAAGTGTATTGGCAGTGCCGAGGTCAATCCCCAAGTCACGTGTAAATCCACCAAACATAAAAAAACTCCTTCCAAATATTAATCCAAATGACAAGCATAAGAGAACCTCTATCGAGGCCTCCAAAAGATAGAGCGACCGCGTTTTTGTGGAAGGTTTTCATGCGCTCAAGAATTCATAGACGTTTCGATGAAAAATCTTGTGCGTATAAACATGTTACAAGTACCCTTGCTCTTTGAGACTAATGTACTTGCCTTCCCCGATAATAACATGATCCAACAATGAAATCCCCACCAGTTCACCAGCGTCACGCAATGTATGCGTAATCGCGATGTCTTCCCTGCTAGGTGTCGGATCACCGCTCGGATGGTTATGTAGGCATATCACCGATGCGCTGCTACGACGGATCGCTTCTTTAAAGACTTCTCTCGGGTGTACGATGGAAGCGTCCAGACTGCCTACGAAAATCGTCTGCTTGCCAATCACGTGGTTCTTGGTATTCAGAAAGAGACAGACAAAATGTTCCTGTGTCAAATGAGCAAGCTCTGGCGACATCAAATCAGCTACGTCCCGTGGTAAACGGATAGAAGCCCTATACTCTCGAGGCACTCCCATCAATCTACGCCCAAGCTCAAACGCAGCATGCAATTCAATCGCTTTGACTGGACCAATTCCTTTTAGCTCTGTTAACTCAGCATGAGAGGCTTGGGCTAAACCACGCAGGTCTCCAAACCTGGCTAACAAGCGCTGAGCCAACTGATGGGCCGTCTCTTGTTCCCTGCCTGTCCGCAGTAAAATGGCAAGAAGTTCAGCATCAGACAGATGGACCGCTCCTTCGCGAAGCAGTCGTTCACGTGGACGGTCATAGTAAGGGACGTTTTTCATCAGCATTTTGTTACAGGTATTTGTTGCCATTTTATATCCGCCTCCAGCCATATTCACATTATCGAAAACGGCTGACATGGAGAGGTTCATGAGGCGTATGGCCGTCGCCGCTTGCTTCAAGCATGACAACTTTACAAAATCGGCATCCCAAAACGTGTCAAAAGAGTAGACGTCAGGCCTAACGGAAGACCAACAACTGTGAAGTAGTCTCCGGTTATTCCTTCCACGATCGTGGCTCCAATACCCTGAATGGCGTATGAGCCCGCTTTATCCATCGGCTCACCTGTCGCAATGTACGACTTGATTTCTTGCTCTGTTAAAGCTCGAATTCTTACGTGTGTTAGACTATGTGAGACTTCCGCACGGCCTGTCTCCACATCTATCAAGGCGACTCCACTATAAACGGTATGCTCTTGCCCCTGGAGCATGGACAACATACGATATGCGTCCATTTCATCAACAGGCTTGCCCAATATTTGGCCATCAAGAACGACTACCGTATCAGATCCTAAAACGACGCCTTCCGTCAAGCGAGAAGCCACTTCCTTGGCCTTGCGTAAAGACAATTCTTCTACTACTTCGCTCGCAGATAAATGCTCTGCTGTCGTCTCATCTACATCACTGGTGATAACGGTAAATGATAAACCTAAAGCTTGCAGAAGCTCCCTTCGACGCGGCGAAGATGAAGCCAGAATGAGAGGAACATTTTTTTTCGTCATTTTTCAACCTACTTTATTCGTCGATGTATCCAAAATGCGAGGGCTAAGCCTCCGATACTGGCTAGATTTAGTTTTACCTGAAAGTTCAGTTCGTACTTCAAAATTTCTAAATCTGCCGCAGGCGACCAAGTAATCACTTTGCTCTTGGTCAAAAAAGGTAGCCAGGGACTTAAAATCTCCCCGATAATACTGCCAAACAAAAGTCCACTCACCAACAGAAACACGAGAGTAAGCGTTTCTTTCCCCATTTTCCCAACTCCCTTTTTATAAGGGATTCTCTTTTTGCCAAACATAAGTTTAGCAAATGGGGAGAAGCGAAACAATCCCTGATTGCTCTTGGTAGTTACTGTATAGAAAGAAAAGTCCTCCTGCAAGAAAACCTTGCGGAAGACCATATAAACATGCATTTATGTGGATGGACGCGCATTTTGAATCCAACTTGCGTAGCTCTCGAAAAAGGCAAGAACACCCGCCTGTACTTGCCACGCATAGGATTCGGCGCTTTCCACCTTTTTGCCTGCGCTTGCTTCTGCCATTTTGTCCCTGGCTGCCAGCGCTTGATTCACCCCATTTACCATCCCATCTAGCAATGGCTTCCAGGCTTCCTTGGCTTCCATTTTACGGCTTTCCTCCAGAAATTGGCGGTGAATTTCTTTTAATTCTGCCGTTTCTTTTGCCGTTGGCGATAGTTGACCCGTCGTAATAATCAGCCCTGATTGTGCCGAAAGAGTTTGGACGAGTTTGACTCCGTGGGTGAAAAAGGCCTTCACGTTAGGGTCACCAGATGCGTTAGCGGCTTTTCCGACAGGGACAGACCCTTCAAAAGCGGGAAAGGAAAATTCTTTGACGTATATATCCATGCCTTTGTTTTTCAGGCTGGCGGCAAAGCCTAGCACAGCATCTCTTGTAGGAGCAGCGGCGGCGAACATGTACTGCTTGCTTGCGTCCTTATAAAGCAAATGAGGAATCCCCGCTTTCTCCAGTGGTTCTACAGCTGTTTGCGGCGATGCATCCGGCTGGAATACTCCTGCCTGTGCAACGTACATGTTTACGGCTGGCAGTTGTAAAGCTATCGCTTTTTGACCCACTGCATTGCCATTCGTCGGCGTCTCTTGTGTTGGCTGGCTTTCATTAGGTGAAGCGGGACCTGTCACGCCATTTTTCCCAGCCGTTTGTTCAGTGCCTGCACCCGGCGCGGTCAGTGTCTGAACCGTTTCACTCAGAACATTTCCGTATGACTCAGAAAACTCCTTTTGGGAAAAGACTGTCAAAACAAGAAATCCGAACAAGAGGCCAATTGCTACAGCCCCGCCTGTTGTTAAAGTCGTGCGCCAAAAGGGCCCCTTTGGCCATAACGCAGCAAGCCGACTCACCGGACTACTCCTGTATCCCTTCTCTTCGGTATCCTCGAAGGAATAATCGGATTCATACGAGTCGTTTGTCGTCTGATCGAATTCAACATTCGGCTTCGTTTCTTTCGTGGCAGATCCACGTAGCTGCATCATCCGTTCCCATGCTTCGTTGCCCTTCTCCTTCAACGGGTCAGTAAACAGCAAGGGAGGTGCTTGGAAACGTACGCGTGGCGTATCATCCTTTGGAGTGCGCTTTCTACTTGCTTCCTTTGGGATGTCGTCCCGCTTTTCATCCCAGAACCTTCCGTTCATTTTGACCGTCACACGATTTTTATTTTGTCCGCTCATACGCTTGCCCTCCTAGCCACAGGCTCTTTGTACTAGCATACGTTTTGCTCGGACGGGTTATGACTTCTATCTAGTGATTCTATTAAATTTGTTTCTACTACCATTCCCCATGCCATTTCAAGAGGTTTTGCTCATATACAAAATCACAGCTAAGCCAATCGTCACAAAAGGCGCAAACGGCACTTCGCATTTGATACTTACTTTTCGTATCAGCAACAAAACGAGAGAGACGAGAAAAGCAGCCAAGCTCGCAATCGTAAGAACGAGAACAAAATCGCGGACCCCAAGTCCATAGCAGACTAGCGCGAACAGCTTCACATCCCCCATCCCAAGCGCAAGCGGCCTGTGCCAGCTGATCCATCCAAATACCAGTAAACTGAGAATCGCAAAGAGTCCAGCCATCAACCATTCCCTCGGCGAAGAGAGAACATACTCCATAATAGAAATCAGTACAAACCCTGCACCTAATGCACGATTGGGTATTCGTTTATAACGAAAATCTATCCACGAGAGGTAAAGGCAGAGCCCGAATAATATCACAGCGTTGGCCATTTCTTCTTCCCCCAGTCGAAAACTGTCCTTAAGAATACCTTTCATTCCTGGGACAAAAAAAACTGCCCAGAATGTTCTGGACAGTCTCTCGATTTATGAACATGTTTTACGGATTCCAAGTGAACAAAAGGCCAGCGTGGACGAGACCACCGCCAAACCCATACAACAGGATCGTATCCCCTGCCTTTACTTTGCCTTCCTTGATCCCCAAGGCGAGCGACAAGGGAATGGTAGCCGCTGATGTGTTGCCGTAATGTGTCAGACTGTACAATGTCTTTTCGAGAGGGAACTGACTCTTCTCGCAAATGGATTCGATCATGCGCAAATTGGCACTGTGCGGGATGAACCAGTCGACATCTTCTAGCGTTTTTCCCGCCCGGCTCACTACCTCCTGCATCCCCTTTGGAACAGTTGTTACAGCCCACTTGTACACTTCTCTCCCGTTTTGAACCATGCATCCATTCCCGCTCAATTCTCGTCCGTCCATATGTGTTGACAAGCCCGATCGGTATACATGAATCCCACCGTCCCCCTTTGAGCCTAAATAGGCGGACAAAAAACCGGGAGCTGTAGAGTCCTGCTCAATCAGTACCGCACCCGCTCCGTCCCCGAACAGGATGCACGTCGTACGATCCGTATAATCCGTTACTTTTGTTAACGTTTCTGCACCTACCACCAACACTTTGCGATGCAAGCCCGAGCTGATAAGCGCATTTGCCATATGGAGTGCATACGTAAATCCTGCACAGGTAGCGGAGAGATCCATGGCTCCCGCCTGCTCGACTTGAAAATGCGCCTGGATTTGGCTTGCGACACTTGGAAATGGATAGTCTGGCGTACTGGTTGCCACCAAAATCATATCGACATCACGGACATCCTTCTTATAGTTTTCGATCAAATCTTGGATAGCAGCGATGGCAAGATCACTGGTAAATTCATCTTCCCTTGCCATACGCCGCTCATGAATACCCGTTCGTTGTAAAATCCACTCATTCGATGTCTCCACTAGTTTTTCCATATCTGTATTGGTAAGAACGCGACTCGGCACATACGTACCGATAGCGGTAATTCGCGACTTGAAGGGGGTTGCCATTGTCATCATCCGATCATCACCTTCCGTTTTTATGATCTGATTATAACACTAGATATTAGTATCTGGTACTAATTTTTGATAAATAAAAATCTAAGAAGGGCATTTTGGTTTGAGTCAACATAGTGGAGGAGAAGAAAAAGCACAGTTCTCTTCGACTCTGACACGCCAGCAGGGGGGATTCACTGGCCGTCTCCACTTCCAAAAGGGGACCGTCGAGCCAAAGCCACCCTACGGGCGGAAGTTTCTCGAGGAAGAAGTGTTCGACAAGCGTGGTCCCCTTTTGGAAGTTCCGACTGGGTAGGCGTTGTCAAGGTCTACGAGCCCTGTGCTTTTTCTTCTCACCTACATTGGTGCTTTATCGATGTCTTTTAAAACATAGGTAGATCATCCTTAGCAGCATTACACCAAAGCTTTCCGATAGTAAATAAAAAGACTTGAAACCCGTAGGTTCCAAGTCTTCATATGCCTCTATCCGTTATTTTTCTAGCTTTTCAGCCAACCAATAAGCAGATTTCCAGATATCTCCTGCACCCATAGTCAACACGAGATCGCCCTCTTGCAATCCTTTGAAGACATGCTCCTGCATTTGTTCCTTTGTCGGAATGTACTGCGCACGCGGGTGGCTGTTGGTGCGGATTTTTTGCACCAGAACCTCGGAGGTGACTCCTTCGATTTTTTCTTCTCCGGCTGGAGAGTAGATATCCGTAATAATCACTTCGTCTGCTTCTGCAAAGGCACGGCTGAATTCATCCATGAGGAAATACGTGCGTGTGTAGCGTTGTGGCTGAAACACAGCGATTACACGTCTGCCCGATGCCCTTGCCCCGCTTAGTGTAGCGATAATTTCCGTCGGATGATGCGCGTAGTCGTCTACGACTAGGACGCCTCGTGCATCCCCGATAATTTGAAATCTGCGCTTGGCACCGCTAAAGGTAGACAGTGCCTTGGCAATTTTATCAAAAGAAAGGCCAGCATCCAGGCAAACAATGATCGCAGCCAGTGCATTCGCAATATTATGCTTGCCTGGAACCGAGAGGCATAATTCACCCAAGAGCTCATTCTGACGATAAATTTGGCACTTGCTGCAACGATCACCACATTCAATTGAAACGGCAGAAAACCCCGCTTGCGCTGTAAAATTCGGATCGACTGCATATGTCACGACCGTTTTTTCAACAGATGGCATGACTTCGCGCACGATTGGATCATCGATGCACAGGATCGCTTTTCCATCCGGTTTGAGATGGCTCAAGAACTGGACATACGCCTGTTTCAAATTGTTGAAGTCGCCATCGAAATGCTCCAGATGATCTGGTTCAATGCTCGTCACAATTTCATACATCGGTCTGTATTCCAAAAAGGAACCGTCGCTCTCGTCTGCCTCGGCAATCACATAGTCACTGGTACCTGCCTTTGCATTGGTACCAGCACTCATCAATTCACCGCCGATGATGAAAGTCGGGTCTACACCGCACTCTTCCAGCACGTGAGAGATCATTGATGTCGTAGTCGTCTTGCCGTGTGCTCCAGCTACTGCTACTCCTGTACGTTCATTCAATATGCGAGCAAGCATTTGGGAACGGTGCATGACCGGAATCCCTAATGTTTGACCTGCGATCACCTCAGGATTGTCTTTGGAAATACTGGTGGAGTATACGATGCTGTCTGCTCCCTCCACGTGGGCAGCATTATGGCCAATATGAATGACCGCCCCTCTTGCTTCCAGCTTTTTCGCCAAATCATTCATGGCGACATCGGAGCCGGTTACCTTGTATCCAAGGTCGATCAAGACGCGGGCAATGGCACTCATGCCATAACCGCCGATGCCCACAAAGTGGACGTGTTGGGCCTGATCCACCCTATTCACCTGCCTCTTCTACTATAGTGGGAAAGAATGCGCGTACTTGGGCGATGAAGTAGAGCGAACCGCAGACGACCAACCAGTCATCCGCCTTCGCTGATTGCTTCTCCCGCATCCAAGAAAGGAGAAACGCCCGCCAGTCTGGGACTGCATCGAGAAACTCTTGCTCCCAGCCACCGGCTAAAAACGACTTTTGTAAGCTATTGGCTTCGGCTGCACGCGGGAAGTCAAAGGTCGTCACATGCAGCTTTTTGATTTTTGACTTTACTGGTGCGAGCGACTCTGCCATTTTGGCAAGCGGCTTATCTGCCAATCCAGAAAAGAGCAAATGCAACTGTACTCCGTCCGGTAACAACCGCTCCAGACTGCTTACAAGCGCCTCCATTCCTTCCTGATTGTGTGCCCCATCCAAGATAACCATTGGTCTTGGAGAGATGACTTCTAGACGACCAGGCCAACGCGTTTGTTGCAAACCACGAGATATTTCTTCTTCCTCCAGCAAGAAAGAGAAGTAATTCCGCAGGATATCAATGGTCATCAAAGCAACGGCTGCATTGGTTGTTTGGTGAATACCATTCATGGTGAGACGGTAGGATGCTTCTGCACGACGGTGAATGCTTTTGTAACGAAACTGTTGGTCATTCAACTGCTCCTCTACCTGCTCTGCCTGGAAATGTTCACCTATATGGTATAGCGTACTCTTTGTTTGTCTCGCGCGCTCCTCAAAAACCTCGAGAAGTTCTGGCCTAACCTCACCTGTGACTACAGGAACACCCGGCTTGATAATCCCCGCTTTTTCCCGGGCAATATCTTCCAAGCTATCTCCCAACACTTGCGTATGGTCCATGCCGATATTCGTGATGACCGAAACAAGCGGAAGGACGACGTTCGTCGAATCCAATCGCCCGCCTAGTCCTGTTTCCCATACGACTACCGCTGGTCTCGCCACTCTTGAAAAATAAAGAATGGCGATCAGCGTAATCACTTCAAATTCGGTAGGGGAACCGAACTCTGTTTCTTGTTCGCATCGTTGCACCCATACCTTAACCTCATTTACCAGCTGCAATAGATCTTCTTCCGCGATCATGCTGCCGTTGAAACGGATGCGCTCACGGAAATCAACCAAATAGGGGGAGGTAAATGTACCTACACTATATCCGGCTTCCATCAGCATTTGCGTCAGGAATGCGCAGGTTGAACCTTTTCCATTGGTGCCAGCCACATGAATAAATGGGATTCTCCGCTCAGGATTTCCTACTTGCTCCAAAACCCACTGCATTCTCTCAAGCCCCGGCCGTTGACCGAACCTGAGTAGTCCATGCAGCCAGTGGAGCGCTTGCGTGTATTCTACAAACCCTTCTTCTGCATGCATACCACAATGCTCCATTCTCAAAAATATGCGATGGTATGGCGGATCATTCGCCCTTCAATTCGGCAAGTCGTGCAATCACTTTATCCCGCTTATCCATGTAGTCTGCCATCTTCGCTTTTTCCTCTGCGACTACTTTTTCAGGTGCCTTGGCCATAAATCCAGCATTGTTGAGCTTTTTCTCAATGCGCTCCACTTCGCCGCCCAGTGTCGCCACTTCTTTTTCCAGGCGCTTCAGCTCTTGCTCGATATCGATCAAGCCTGCCAGTGGAAGGAACAATTCTGCTCCCGTAATCACAGCAGACATCGCTTTATCAGGCGTAGCCAGATCCAGGCTGATTTCCAGACGCTCAGGGTTGCAGAAACGGGCGAGGTAGTGTTCACCGCGTGTCAGGCGCTCAGCGGACAATGCATCGCTTGGCTTGATCAAGAGCTCAATTTTCTTGGACATCGGTACGTTTACTTCTGCACGGATGTTGCGTACGCTGCGGATGATATCCATCAATTGGTTCATTTCGCTTTCTGCTTCAGCAAAAATCCATTGCTCGTTAACAGTTGGCCAAGGTGCTACTGTGATGCTCTCACCTTGGTGTGGCAATGCCTGCCAGATTTCTTCCGTGATGAACGGCATGAACGGATGCAACAGCTTGAGCGTTTGATCCAGAACCGTCACCAGAACGGATTGGGTTGTTTTCTTCGCCGCTTCATCTGTACCGTACAGCGGCAGCTTCGCCATCTCGATATACCAGTCACACAGGTCATCCCAAATGAAGTTGTAAAGCACACGGCCTGCTTCACCGAATTCAAATGCGTCAGACAGACGGGTTACATCTGCGATTGTCGCTTGCAGGCGGGAGAGAATCCATTTGTCTGGTGTAGACAGCTCACCGCTCAAATCAATTTCCTCGTATTTGAAGTCAGCCAGGTTCATCAAGGCAAAACGAGACGCGTTCCAAATCTTGTTCGCGAAGTTGCGGTTTGCCTCCACCTTTTCCCAATAGAAGCGTTGGTCATTCCCTGGGGAATTCCCTGTCGCCAGTGTGTATCGCAGCGCATCCGCTCCGTACTTCTCAATCACTTCCATTGGATCGACACCGTTGCCGAGTGATTTGGACATTTTTCGGCCCTCAGAGTCACGAATAATGCCGTGAATCAAGACGGATTCAAACGGACTTTTCCCGGTAAATTCAAGACCTGAGAACATCATGCGAGCAACCCAGAAGAAGATAATATCGTAGCCTGTTACCAGGACATTCGTTGGATAGAAGTACTTCATGTCCTCGGATTCTTCCGGCCAGCCCAGTGTCGAGAACGGCCATAGACCAGAGGAGAACCATGTATCGAGAACGTCGTTGTCCTGCTCCAGCTTGTGGCTGTGGCAGCTTGGGCACTCAGTCACATTCGTGCGAGATACAATCGTTTCGTTACAATCTCCGCAATACCATGCAGGAATTCGGTGGCCCCACCAAAGCTGGCGGGAGATGCACCAGTCGCGGATGTTTTCAATCCAACGCAGGTAATTTGTCTTGAAGCGCTCTGGGACGAATTTCACACTTTCAGGGCTATTTGCATTCGCCAGTGCTTCGTCAGCCAAAGGCTGCATTTTTACGAACCATTGGGTAGAAAGGTATGGTTCTACAACTGCATCGCTGCGCTCGCTATGTCCAACCTGATGAATATGCTCCTCAACCTTGAACATTACACCTTGCTCAGTCAAATCTTTGATGATTTGCTTGCGGCATACAAAGCGATCCAAGCCTTTGTAGATACCAGCCAGCTCGTTCATCGTGCCCGACTCATCCATGACAACGATTTGTGGCAACTGATGACGAAGACCCAATTCAAAGTCATTCGGATCGTGTGCAGGCGTAATTTTTACAGCGCCAGAACCAAACTCAGGATCAACGTAGTCATCTGCGACGATTGGAATCTCACGTCCTACGATTGGCAAAATCACGGTTTTGCCGATCATGTCCTTGTAACGCTCATCTTCCGGATGTACCGCTACAGCCGTATCACCGAGCATCGTTTCCGGACGGGTTGTAGCTACTTCGATATAACCGGTGCCATCTGCCAATGGGTAACGCATGTGATGCAGCGCACCTTTTACTTCCTTGTAGATTACTTCAATATCGGATAGAGCCGTGCGAGCAGCAGGGTCCCAGTTAATGATACGGTTACCGCGATAGATCAAGCCTTTTTCGTAAAGGCGAACAAATACTTCGCGTACAGCTTGGGACAAGCCTTCATCCATCGTAAAACGCTCACGGGAGTAATCCAGGGCAAGACCGAGCTTTTCCCACTGCTCACGAATATGCGAAGCGTAAATGTGCTTCCACTCCCATACCTTTTCCACGAATTTTTCGCGGCCCAGATCATGGCGAGAGATGCCTTCTTCACGCAAGGTAGCTTCCACGCGCGCTTGGGTTGCGATACCAGCGTGATCCATACCTGGCAAGAACAAGGTGCTGTAGCCTTGCATACGCTTGGTACGCGTAATGATATCTTGCAAAGTCGTATCCAGTGCATGGCCCAAGTGCAATTTACCAGTTACGTTCGGCGGTGGAATGACAATCGTAAACGGACGTTTATTCGGGTCGCGTTCTGCTTTGAAAAATTGTTTTTCGATCCAATACGGATACCATTTGTTCTCTGCTGCTTTTGGATCATAGTTTTTCGGCAGCAATTGGTCGATGTCGGTTGTTGGCTGTGTAGACATGTACGACTCCTCCTATTAGCATAACTTGCTTTGCAAAAAATAAAAAAACCCTTCATCGCAAAGGACGAAAGGATTATTTTCGCGGTACCACCTTTGTTAACACACGATAAACGTCATGCTTATGGCGTGTTCACTCTGACAAGATAACGGTTGCGAACCGGTCTCGGCTAGGCACATGCTTTCACCGAAAAAACTCCTGGGCGACCTTCAGCCATTCATAACCTTAGAGAATCTCGCAGCAACTGATTCTCCTCTCTGCTAAGGTGTCCTGACTTACTCTTCCCACTCATCGTTCATATCGTATGTAGTTGTCGTATGATTAACTTTTCACTATTATATACAATCACGCTGTTTGGCGTCAAACCCGGGTTTCGCCCACTTTTCCAACTGCAATGCCCAGTGCTTCGGTAAAACCGAGCACGCCCAAAATATCGAGAATTTCTTCTCGGACATTGACGATTTCTACCTGTTTGCCCATGGCCAACAGTTCTTTCGTGGTAAAAAACAGGCTTCCAATACCGGAAGAATCTACAAAGGAGACACCTTGAAAATCGACGGTAACGGATTGATTTCGCCCTCCATACTGCTGGAGCAATTCACCTACTCGATCTCCTACAGCCATGTCCAACTCTCCGACGAAAAACAATGTAGCCTGTCCGTTCGCCTCTGTTGCGCGGTAGTCCATGCTCAAACTCCTCTCAATAGGTATCGGTACATCCAATCTGCTCGTCCTTTTACTATATTACCCATTTTCATTCACTTGCAAACATTTGGCTTTTGGGAAATCGTGGCTTAACGCGAAAGGATACATTCTAAAATAAGCTTTGTACCTGCCAGGGAGCTGCTTAAATAAACACGATCACAGTATTGCAGGATCACGTGAAAACCGGCCCCAAGCGAGTGGCGCGTAGAAAATCCTTGCTGTAGGGTAGCTCGCGGGATATCCTCGAGCAAAATTCCTTGTCCTTCATCATGGATCACAGCCCGACACATCTGCCTGTCATTCGATAGGTATAGCGTGACCACACCGCCATTTCCGTGCTTCAACGTATTGGAAGCAGCTTCGTTGACCGCAACGAGAAACTGTAGCAAGCGCTTATCAGAAATGCCTTGTGGTTCCAAAGCTTGCTTGAACAATTTACGCAGTTCTGCCAGCTGCTCCGGTAAGCGGATGTCGATTGCCAAGAGCTTATGCCCTTCCCGAAGCAAAAAAAATAATTCTTCATCACTAAGCAACAATAGCTTACCTTCTGTGACCACACCCAGAATATCTCTGTAGATCTCCCATTCCCGTCTTTTGCGTTTTCGTTCTTCTGCAATAACGGCAGTGACATCGATCAAAGCCATTCCACAGGTCCGATCTGGCAATACAGATGTGTATAATTCAAAGACCTTTGTGCCATCAGAGGTGACAATTTGCTCCCTTACAGGACCACCCGATCCAGCCGCATCTTCGACCAGTCGTTGCATTTCTCGCTCTACTTCCAAACTCGCACGAACGTCACCCAACGGACGCACTTTCCCTTCATCGTAAAGATAGAGGAACACGGTCTCGATCTGACGCAGTATGGATAACTTCTGAATCTCTTGCTTTATTAACCGCCCCCGCTCGTCGTCTCGATCCTTCCAATGTAACAAGACGTCTGCCGGGTCCAATTCGCCACTCATGTGCCATGTATGAAATTCTTCCAGGAGCAATCGCTCCAGAACATCTTCCCGTCGCAAAACTTTTTCGATATCGATAATGTAGTACGGATCACCTGCTATACCGCGCAATCCGCTACCGATAATTCGGAAATCATAGGCGAGCTCTATTTCTATGCGTCCGTGCAAATCATGATCAGAACTGCTTAACCCAATGGTCGTCCGGCTCACTGCTACCAGCTTCGCCTGGAACGATTCCATCGTCGCTAGGTTCGTCACCTTTACAGTGCGGGGCGGAACTACTTTGTTCGCTGCACCGCCAGAACGTAGCGCGACAAGGCAATTATCACAAGTGGGATTGTCCGGACAACGCTCACACAAAATCACAGTTCATCCTCCTATTCACGCGCAACTACACGAGGGCTATACTCTCTTCAGGCTCAAATTGAAGAATCAACACAGAAATATCATCCGTTTGGTTTCGCTGCTGTGTTATCCCCATTAAGTAAGCCTCAACTCGATTCATCGATTCCTGCTTACTTTCACAAGGCATATGTAATAAGGAGGATAGTTCTTCTAGCCAATGCCTGCTGCCTCGAGATACTTCTTTTCTCCCTGTATCCAGCAAACCATCTGTGTAGAGCAATAGCATGCCCTCTTCTTCTAAGGGTACCTCCTCCATTTGATACGTGCTATCGGGCAAAAGCCCTAGGCCGACCCCACCCTTGCTAGCTAAAATGGTTTGATTCGACTTGGACAAATAAAAAGGCTGTGGATGTCCTGCCCTGCCAAATCGAATTTTGTGTTCCATCTCATCATAGACAGCAACCAGCATCGTAATGTAAGAACGAGTTTTTACTAAATCGGCATAAAGCAACTGATTGAGTCTTTCCAAAATCTCATCCGGCGAATAGCTGGACTGCAAAACCTGCCGTACAGCAATCCTAATCCCCGTTGCCCAAATACTAGCCAAAAAACCGTGCCCAGACACATCCGCAATGATAAAACAGGTGTAGCGATCATTGATTTGTCTATAATCGATGTAATCTCCGCCTACATAATCGACGGGTACATAAACCGTTCTTGTTCGCAAACTGGTTAACTGCAACTCTTCTGTGGGAATGAGCATCGACTGCATACGTCTAGCCAGCTTCATCTCCATCTCGATTTCTCGCTGCCCTGATGACTGGTCCTGTTGACATCTGAGGATCAACGCCCGAATGTTCACGAGGAGCAGCCCATAAAAAGATTTCTCCAGTTCCTTTAGATCACGGTCATTGACGTTACTCTGGGCGAACAAGCGGACATAGCGCGGTGTTTGAGCGGTGTCACACTGTTCCGAGACAACAATGCGCTCCTCTACTTCGCGCTGCACTTTTGCGCTCTCTTTGTTGCCACGCTCGATCCGAAAATAGACAGCACCTAGAGCCGATTCAAACGTGATCGACAAGAAGCAAGGCTTGTCCATTTTCACGAACCACGTATCAACCAACTCTTCTATAAATGGCATGAGGCTCTCGTAATTGACTTGGCGCTTGCTTTGCTCATTGCTGGTCATCACCAGATACTCGTAATTCTGTTTCAATTCCATTAGTTTGACCAATTGATGATTCATCCCCGAGCCACTCCCATACACACTTTAGCATAATTCTTTCTTTCGGGAATTGCGAAAAGGGTTATGGCAATTTTCAAAAACATTGTGATCACCTTTATTCGTTTCGTCCTAGCCTTCCTGCCCTACACCTTCCCTTTTCAGACACCATTCAAACCACTATCTACTTTCAATGAAAATGTTTTAGGCATTTGCTCAAGGTTGTAGACACTGTCCAAAGTAGCCGCGCATATGCTGGAATGAGGTGATTGTGATGAATTTCCGTTGGAAGTATAACCCCACGTATTTACGGATCAAATACGGATGCAAACAGGTGCTCTTTCCGCTGTTGGTTTTTCAGTTTATCCGAACCGTTGTATTTCCTACTTCTTTTGATGTCGTCCTTCTCGGTTTGCTAGCCATGCTCTATGTTGCCATCTCCCTTGAATGGTTATAAAAAAAGAAAAACAACGCCCCACGCGGTGAGACGTTGCTCATTAAAAGGCTTGCTGGACCCAACGATGCAGGCGCATCAGGCGGTCCATATCTTTTTCAAAACGTTGGACAGCGTAAAACTCGCTCCACTCGCGGGGATGATGATAATAAATATCCAAGTCCCTCATGATCCTCTCCGGGTAGGACAGAAACGAAGCCATCAGTTCAATTTCTTCCGGTCGCAGCGGAAAAATCTCGGCGTAGCGATGGAATAGTTGAGAAGCCCCAACCTCATCCCCCGCCATTTGAAAATAAGTACGATAAAATAGTGTCAAATCGCGCACTGGTGTATCAAAGCTGGCACGATCAAAATTAAGCAGCCGTCCTTTTCCCGATCGATCTGGCACAACATGCTCAGGATTTGGGTTGCCATGGATCAAACATAGGCGAAAATGCGCGTGCGTCTCATGCCGCTCTCGCCAATCGGTCAATAAGTCTGTCGCTGTTTGAGCCATTTCCTCAAGAAACTCCTTGTTTGCCAAAAACACCAGGTCAAAAGGGGAAGGATATTTGCGCTCCTGCGCAAGGGTTGCCGCTTTATTCATTTGGTCTTGCCAATATTGCCAACGGTTAAGCAAAGAGTCGACAAGTGGCTCTACCTGTCTCGGATCATCGTAGCGATAATTTTGTGTCAAATGATGAAGCTCCGCCATACGCTCCAAAGCAGGAGTCGCCCAAGACAAAGGCTGCTCGGCCCATTCCTCACTTCCTGGCTGCCAAGGGGTTACGTAAAAGGCAGCGCTTCCCTGTTGGACAAATGGATCATCGTATTTCGTGTACGTAAAAGGAACGGCCCCATCCCATCCGCGGTGCTGCAATTGACGCAGCATATCGCTGACGAAAACAAGACGTTGAGCAGGTATTTGCGCTCGTTTGCATACGAAGGAGCCGTAGGGAGTCGTCGCCTTAAATACATTTGGCTCCTTTAAAACGTCAATGCTCTGGGCATACATGTCATACTCTTTGAACAAAGGAGCAATGTCATCATACCGACTCATAGACTCCCTCCCTCCTCGAACGCTCGGCCCGCTCTGCAATATGCCGAAGCAGCAAGTCAACAGATTGTTGGCTCTGCAAAGCGTGCTCAATACCAGCGATCGACGCTTCTTGATCCAGCGATACGCGCTTCACATACGATTCGATACTTCTGTACACTTCACGAGGACGAGCCATAAAGGCGAGTATCAACGAATAGTTTCCATAGGAGAGTGGCTTGATTTCTTCATAGCCGTCAAAAAAAGCGTCAATCTGCTTCAGATCCTTATGGGTTAAAAAATGATCGCGCAAAAAGCTGGCAACATCGCGTTGCTGGACTGAAATTACCGGCCGGAAAAAGCCTCTCAAGTACAGCTTCCCGTTTACCATTCCCCAGTTGTCACGCAAAAGGTCCCGATGGGATACAGCAACTGCCTCCGGAGTAATTCGCTCATGGGCAAGCATCGCAGCGGAACGGTCCATTCTTTGCAGCATAGGGGTCATGAGTTCCGATACCCAACGATTTTCCTTAGAATCCCGTCCAGATTTGGCTCGAAATGATTCGACCAGCTCTTTGGCACGTCTTCCTTTTTCTTCTACTTGCTGTTTTTCCTGCTTGAGTAAATCACTTCCGGACAGTAAAGGACTTTCCTGCTGAGACTGATGCATCATAGCGATCACGCGTCCGCATTGCCTCGCAATGTCCTGGCCGGGCTGATAGTCTTCGAATTGTCGGTGATGGTCGGTCATGGTAACTCCGCGTTTACCCAAAATCAAAAATGGCTTGGTGTCTCTCGTCCGAATAAACCGCTCCACTTCTCGAAACCCCTGACGAGCCAGTCGTTCGCGCCAGGCAAACGACCAGCGCATCACATCTACACGCGGCCAAACGTGGAGTTCTTTGGGGCCCCGGTTTGTCTCCAGTAAATAGCAATCCTCTAGGGGCGTAATTCGGATTACGCGCGCCCGATATTGCTGGCAAACCTCGGAGAGATCAATTTTATCCACGGTCCCCCACTCCTCTATTGTGGGATGTACAGAATCTGCCCTGCTACTAGCTGCTCGGAAGCTAATCGGTTCACTTCCACGATTTTGGAGACAGGCAAGGAGTATCGCTGTGAAATATGCTCTAACGTCTCATCTCGCTGAATAATACACATTTTCAGCTGACTCGATCGCTCTTCTTTTCTGCGGACAAACGACGTGAGATTTTGCATGGCCTCCATCGTAGAAGCGTTGACATTCCCCGAAGATCCATGTCGCGAAGAGCTAGATGAAGATTCCGCCTCCAACGCCATCGCTTCCTGTTTGGCACGATTCGCTTGTGAGAAGATGGAGGTAATGTTCACTCGACTTCTTTCTTCATAGGAGGGTTTCCCTGAAATCGCCACTCGCACTTCTACATCTTCCGCAGCAGCCTCTGGTTGTGCAACGACTGGTTCTGCTTCTTGCTCAGGTTCTTGCTCGGAAACAACAGTGGCTTCCACCGCTTCTTGCACTGCTTCCTGCGACTCTGCTTCGACTGACGCCCCAGTAGATTCATTGGAAACTTGCTGGTATGCGATTGCCTGCTGATCGTGTATAGCCAGTACAGGCTCCTCATGTTCTTGTTCTTTTTCGGCTATTTCTCTCATCTGCTCTTGCTCATCAGCCAATACTGACTGCTCGGAATAGGCGACAGAAGAATCGTACGAAGCAGATTGTTGGGAATCTAAGTCATACGAAATAGAAGCAGTCTCCCAGGACTCTGGAGGATTGGACTGTGCCACTTCCAGCACATCACCGTATTGCTCGTAGTATTCATCCTCATCGGATTGAGCAATAGCCGGAGTGTCGAACATGGAAGGAGATTCGGTTGATTCATAGGATGCTGGCAATGCCTGACGCTCCAATTCCTCCTCCAGCGCACTCAGCTTTTGATCAATGTCATCGAGGGACGTCTGCTCCGTATATTCTTGCCCATCATCACCAGCAGCGAAGGTGTATTCCCATGCTCCTTCGCCTGGTCCGGCAGCTTGCGTTTCGATCTGCTCTGCTTGTTCAGCTCTATCCCCCAGGACTATCCCCAAAATCTTCAGATCGGCATCGATTAGCATTTGATGTGGTGATTCTAGCTTGTAGTCAAAGCTGTCCACAATTGCGTAGATGTCTCCGATCTCGGTAATCCGATCCAATGGAATGGTGATGTTCAACGGAATGCGATGACCAATCTGTTCCTCCCAGCCATAAAAGGCTTGATCCGATGCTTCCTGGCGAAAGGGAGTAAAAGTCATGGCCTCAACCAGCGATTCTCTTTCGCCGCCTGTCGCTTCTGCGGCTTCCCTGATTGGCTCGTACTTCCCTACTAACTGCAAGCAACCCGTGATTGAGATGTAGGAATCGTTTTCCAACACTTCCACATCTGGAACCAATTCCAGCTCTTGCAATTCACCTATTCCAGCTCTATCGGATGAGAGGAAAATGGTCTCCTTGATGGCAAAAGAGAGTTGCCCATCCTGTAATGCCATTCGTGCTCCTCCTTTCAAGTGCAGGACATTTCCCTATACTATATGGACAGGACGAGCCGTTTAGCACCGAAAAAAAAGGAAAAACCGGGGTTATCTATCTCCCCGGTTTTACAGACGCGATCCATTCTGCTATTGCTTTTTTCCCCTGATCAATACAATCTGGTACACCTACGCCACTGTATGACGCACCTGCCAGGATAACACCAGGGAGTTTTTCTTTTAATTGATTGTTCACATCCTGCACCCAAGCCTGATGCCCGACCACATATGGTATGGCATTTTGCAAGCGTGATACGTTATAAAAATCCGGCTCTGCTCGAATCGTCATGATCTTGCGCAGATCTCGGAGGACAGCCTCCAAAATTTCCTCGTCTGTCTGCTCCATGAAGGATTGCTCTCCTGCTCTTCCTATGAAGCTACGCAGCAAGGCTTTGTTTTTCGGCGTCGTATGCGGCCATTTGCGATGCGCCCACGTACACGCGGTAATTTTTGCTCCAGAATCCCGCGGTACAATAAATCCTGTCCCTTCCATTCCTAAATCAATCGCTGACTCTGGAAACGCCATCGCGATGGTTGCGACCATATGCGGCTTCGCTTGTGCCAAGGTAGGAACTTGTACATAAGGACGGAACAACGGCTCTGCGACAGCATGTGGTACGGTAAACAGCACCGTATCTGTCTCGATCGTTTCCCCATTTTTCATTACCAAGGTGTACTTCCCGTCTGGCCGTTTCACCAGTTCTTTGACACCGGTATTCTTCGAGATAACTTCTTCTGGCAGGCTCTTTTCGATTGCCTCTACTAAGGACTGCAAGCCGTTCTTCAGCGTCAGGAAGATGCCTTTTGGCTTTTCTTGCGTTTTTACTTGCGGGCGAGAATGCTTCATCGCTACGATCAAGCTGCGATGCTGCTCCTCCATTTTCGCGAATTGAGGAAAACTCGCAAGCAAGCTGAGTTTGTCGAGATCCCCGGAGTAGACACCGGACAATAAAGGCGCTATAAGATTATCAATAACTTCATTACCTAGCCTACGCCGAAAAAAGTCCCCCACGGAGATATCGCCGTCTCCTTTTGATGCAGGAAGAACGAGATCCAAAGCTGCCCGAAGCTTGCCCGGCCAAGAAATGAGATCGGTCGTGACAAAAGGCATGAGCTTCGTCGGTACACCCATGACCGCTCCTTCTGGTATAGCCTTCAGGCGATCCTGATGCCAAATATAAGCTTGGCCTGTACTGTTGCGAACGAGATCATCCGCAAGCCCCAAGTCCACTGCCAGCTCAGCCGCACTCGTTTTCCGCTCGAGAAACGAATCGGGACCTTGCTCAATAACAAACCCTTCGTGACGCCATGTCTTGATTTTCCCACCAAGTCGTCCCTGCTCTTCAATCAGTTGAAAACGGATGGGCAAGCCTTTTGCTTCGATTTCCTTTTGTAAGTAAAAAGCAGCGGTCAACCCTGTGATGCCGCCGCCTATAATCGTAATATGATAGGTATTATCGCTCATATGATCGATCCCCTAATTCGCCAGCTTCTTTCCGACTGCATCAGCCAGACAGGAAATGAACGCAGGTCTGGCGTTAGGCATCGCTGGACGATAGTAATGTACCCCTAGCTCATCTGTAACCGCTTTGCATTCCACATCATTATCAAACAGAACTTCCAAATGCTCCGCAATAAATCCGACAGGACAGTAAACAAATGCTTGGTAGCCTTTTGCTTCGTACAGCTCTCTAGTCAAATCCTGTACATCTGGTCCCAGCCACGGATCAGGTGTATTTCCGGCGCTTTGCCATCCGATTGCATAGGAAGTGATCCCTGCTTGCTCGGCAATGAGCTTTGCTGTCTCTTCCAGTTGCATTGGGTACGGATCACCTGACTTCAGGATTTTTTCCGGCAGGCTGTGAGCGGAGAAGATTACGACTGCTTGTCCACGCTCTTCATCCGTCATCGTAGCAAACGTCGCTTGAATAGCATCAGCCCAATATCCGATGAAGCCTGGTTCCAGATACCAGCTCTCAATGCTGTGGATGATAGGTCCGCCAATTGCTGCGGAATGCTCCTGTGCTCGTCCATTGTATTCTTTGACGCTATAGCTGGAATAATGAGGTGCCAGAACTAGACTGATCGCTTCTGTAATCCCATCACGCTTCATTTGCTCTACTGCGTCTTCGACAAACGGAGCGATATGCTTCAAACCAAGGTACCCTACAAATTCACGGTCTGAGTAGCGGTTGTTCATTTCCTGCTCGAGAGCGCGCACCTGCTCATCCGTAATGTCTGCAAATCGATTCAATCCATCTACAGCCTCGTAACGCGCCATCAAATCATCGAGCAGTTCTTGTGGTGGCTTACGACCACGACGAATGTGCGTATAGTATGGTTCAATCTGTTCAGGACTGCGTGGCGTTCCATACGCCATTAACAAGAGTCCGATCTTCTGCTTTGACATGATAGCGCCCCTCCTGATTAGACGTCCCTTTTGTAACTATGGATGAACTTCGTCAGTTGTTGCAGCGTTTCTACTTTGGCGTCAGGGAATACGCCGTGTCCCAGGTTGAAAATGAAGCCTGGTTGTTTTGTGCCTTCATCCAAAATTTCCTTCGCCTTCGCTTCGAGCTTCTCCCAAGGAGCCAATAGCAGCGTTGGGTCCAAATTGCCTTGCAGCGTCTTCGTCACACCCATCTCACGAGCAGTCGTAATCGAAGTACGCCAGTCCAGACCAACCACATCAACAGGCAAGCGGTTCCAATCCATCAAAAGATGACCAGCGCCGATACCAAAATAGATCGTTGGCACGCCTGTATCTTTTAATGCGTTGAAGATACGCGTCATAACTGGTGTAATGTACTCGCGGTAATCTTCGTCATTCAATGCACCGACCCACGAATCAAATACTTGCACAGCTTGCGCGCCTGCTTTAATTTGCGCTTTGAGATAGGTGATCGTCATATCGCCCAGTTTTTCCATCAGCGCCTGCCAAGCAACTGGCTCGGTATACATGAATGCTTTTGTCTTATGATAGTGCTTGGAAGGGCCACCTTCGATCAAATAGCTAGCCAGTGTAAACGGTGCACCCGCGAAACCGATTAATGGAACAGATAATTGCTGACGCAAAATCTTAATGGACTCAAGAATGTACGGCACATGTGTTTCCGGATCGAGCTCAAGCAGACGCTCAACATCCTTCAAGGATTCGATTGGGTTTGCGATTACAGGACCAATGCCAGATTCGATATTCACATCCACGCCAATCGGTTTTAGTGGCGTCATGATGTCTGCAAACAAGATTGCAGCGTCAACGCCCAATTGCTCAACGGGCAGACGTGTCACTTCCGCGCAAACTTCCGGTATGTAGTTCATTTCAAAAAAGCTATGCTTCGCGCGGATGGCGCGGTATTCTGGCTGATAACGCCCTGCCTGACGCATGTACCAGACTGGAACATGCTCTGTCGCTTCACCGCGACATGCTTTCAAAAACGTATCGTTAAAAGTTTTTGCGGTCATGAATAAACCTCGCTTTGCACAATTATGTTTCCTTCAATATGATACCATTCGTCATTCGACAAGTAATGTCTCTTTTGTGTCAAAATCTTTTCGTTTCTTCCGTTTCCAATCCTATCCATCAGTGTTTCCAAACTTCTCCTATTGAATGCGAACGTCCCCGGTAGAACTTCGCACCGTCATTTTGGGTCCACCTGATCCAATCGATGCCTTCACTTTGTATTCCTCGTTCTTTTCATAAGTAAGGTTAGACCAGGTGGTTTCGATGCCTCCTGTATCTGTCGTTACTTCCAGCTGTGCTGCAGCAGGCTCCTTGGCTACTGTCACTCGAATATCCCCCGTATCCGTTCGAATAGATACGTCATGGGTTAACTCTGGCATTGTCAGTTTATCAATCTCGCCTGTAGAGCTTTCAATTGTAACGGCCGAGCGAACATTTGCCAGATTGATATCTCCTGTAGCTGTCTGGACGTTAAGCGCTTCTCCTTCATAGCCCAACACGTCCACATCTCCATTGCTGCTGGATATTTTCGTGTTCTTTGCATGCAGCATTCCGCTCTTGATATCCCCTGTCATCGTTTCAAGCTGGACGCGCTCATATACTTTTTCGGGTAGGAAGAGCTCCAGCTTTACCTTCCCGTTGCGAGGATAAAACATATTGACGTGAGGACGTTCACGCAGTTCTACGAGCAGCGTACCATCTTGTGAGACTACACTCCGAAACTCCAGTCGCTCCTGCTGTTGTTCGGATACTTCCCCGACCATCCGTACACTCGCTTTTGGTTGCTTGCTTGCCATGATTTCCACATCAGCCGTTTCCGTCAGCAACTCAATCGCTTTTACCTCTTGTTCGATCATGCGCTCTTCATTGACTTGTTTTAACGAAAATGAGAAATTTTCTTGCTTCGTAAAGAGCCAGATGATTCCACATACACCGATGATGAACAAAAGAAGACTGATTCCAAAGAGTCTTTTCCCCAAATTTCTCATCTCATTTCCCCCTGATCATCTTCACGTTGAACTGGAGATAACGCAAGAACTGGCGATACAGCCATTTCGTCAATCGCAGCAAGCCGATGGCAAACATTCCGCCCAATCCTACGGAAACCATGCTGGAGAACAACAAGAAAAGTCGCTCTTGAGAAGGAGCAGGAATCCCGTAATCCAAGAATATTCCGACTGGGGCGACCAAAAGCGCCGCAGTCATTGCATACAACCCCATCAGTATACCAATCAGGCCTAAAAATGGCCCCAAAACGAAGACGAGATTGAAAAATCCCAAGCTGATCGTCGCGACAATCGCTCGCGTCATATTCCCTACGGATGCGTTGGACTGTGCTTGATCAATTCGGTAGCCCGCCAAAAGTTCACGTGCCACTAGCTTCGGACTCCCCAATCCTTCTGCAATTTCAACCTCCGTCTTCCCTTGTTTCATTCCTAAGAGAAAATGCTCTGTATAATCGGCAAGGATGTCTAAGCGCTCTTTATCAGGCAAAGCGCTAAGCAAAGCATTTAACTCATCCATAAACTCACGCCTTGTCATATCCGAGTCCCTCCTCTATGATCTCATTTACCCCGCGGTTAAATATTCGCCACTCCAAGACGAGGTCATTCATGTATTGACGACCGCGATTTGTCAGCTGGTAATATTTCCGTGGGGGTCCCTCTTGTGATTCCGCCAAATAGGTCGTAAAAAATCCTTCCTGGGTCAAACGGCGAAGTAAGGGGTAAACCGTTCCTTCAGAGATATGGAATTTTTCCGAGATGCTCGCAACCAGTTCGTAGCCGTATCTGTCCTGCTTAGCTGTCAAGACGAGAACACACAGCTCCAGAACCCCTTTTTTAAACTGTACGTTCATCAACATCACCCATGTCAAAGCTTACCAAATTGCTACTATATATTGCAAGGTACTTCATAATAACAAAACCTCTTTTTCACAGCATGCCAAGGAGCTGCGACTGCGTAAAAAATGGACAGGGAGGTTTTTCTCCATCCCTGTCCGGTCAAACCTTATTTTGCTTCAACAATGCGGCCTTCTACTTTTGGATTGACAGTTTTACGCTTGACCAAGCCTTCTTCCACAATGCTGTACATGGACAATCCTGTGTTGAAGAATGGCTTTTTCAACGATTCGTAACCATCTCCACCTGCTGCCAGGAAGTCGATTGTTGCCAATTTATACGTTTTGGTCAGGTCAAGCGGCTTGTCGCCAACTTTTACTTCTACTACGCGCTCGCCAGCTGGCTTGGATGGGTTGTACGTGAAGCTCATGCCGCTCACTTGCGGGAAGCGTCCTGCTCCCTCTTCTACCTGGCTCACGCCGTTTTCGAGGGCTTTCTTCAGCTCTTCGCCTGTTACTTCTACGACTGCCAGTGTATTATTCTCGAATGGCAGGAGCGTGTACAGACCTTTTTTCGTGATATCGCCTGCTGGCAGCTGTGTACGAATTCCACCGCCGTTAGCAAGTGCTACATCTGCTTCATAGCCTTTGATCGACTTCGTGCGCTCCAGCATGATATCTGTGATCAGGTTACCTACGTTTGTTTCTTTCGTACGTACCAGTGCACGGTCACCATCGAGTGGCACTTCGGATTTCGCAATGACAACATTCATTACCGTATCGATCTTGCCCACGATTTCTTTTACCATCTTATCTACTTCTGGATCAGCCACAACTGCTTCATCGTACTCTTTCAAACCGCCGCTGAATGCTACCAATTCTTTGCCGAGGTAGTAGAGGTCAGCGCGTCCGAGAGACTTGCCGTACTCCCAGTCTTGTACGATGTACGTGCCGTTTACGAGTTCAGGTGCTTTCAGCGGAGTATGGGAGTGACCACCAACAATCAGGTCAATGCCAGGAACGTTTTTCGCGATTTCACGGTCTACGTTCACTCCGATATGGGAAACAACAATCACGTGATCTACTTCTTTTTTCAGCTCAGGTACAAGTACTTTCGCCACTTCTACCGGATTTTTAAATGTCAGCCCTTTTACGTTGTCAGGGTGAGTCAATACAGGTGTGTCTTCCGCTACGAAACCAACAAAGGCGAATTTCTTCCCGCCAATCTCTGCTTTGAAAATAGGTGGCAGCAATTCTTTTCCATCTGCCTTGAACACGTTAGCAGAGATGACTGGATGCTCGAGCATGTCACGCAGCTTGAGCAATTGCTCATAACCGAAGTCAAACTCGTGGTTACCGGCAGCCATTACGTTGTAGTCGAGGCTGTTGAGGATTGGAACAACAGATTCGCCTTTGAATTGGTTCACGAAAACGGTACCTTGGAAGGTATCACCAGCGTCCAAGAGCAAGAAGTTTTCGTTCTCTGCACGCCATTCCTTGAGTAAAGTTGCAATTTTGGCAAAGCCGAATTCTTTTTGGTTCTTGTCTTCTTGAATATGACCATGTGTATCGTTGGTGTGTGCAATCGTTACATGCGTGGTAGCCGCATCACCCAATGCTTGGAAAAATTCACCGCGCGTTACCGTCGCTTTGTTGTCGAGCTTCATTTTGTAGCCCAGTTTGTCAGCCATTTGTGTCAGCTTGGCAGATGTTACCACTTGCGCAGGGTTTTTATAGTCGTCTTGTGTGAGAGCGCCTTGGCTCTTTGCCCAGTCGAAGTAAGGAGCAGACCAATGAGCACCTTTAGCGGCAGCTCCCACTTTTACTTCTTTCAATTTGGAGAAAACAACAGTAGCTTCCGCGAGAGTCACAGCACGATCCAGAGCAAGATCGCCATTTTGACCCGCTGATACAATTGCCTTTTTCACCATCCAGTCAGCGTGCTGTACGGGATGCAATGGTGCTGCAAATGCTGAGGAAGACATCAGCGATGCAAATACGATAGATGCAAACGCCGTCATCGTAATCCGACGTGCCTTTTTCATGATAATTTCCCCTCTCGTCTATGTATAAATAAATAGGATAACGTTTTCATTATAGCAAAATTTGCTAGGACTATGGTGTGATTTTGTTACTTTTTGTTGAGAAAGCTCCCCAATGCTTCAGCCATTTTCTCTGGCGCTTCGACCATGCCCATATGCCCAACATCAGGCAGCAGCACTTGCTCGACGCTATTTCTATCCACTGTAAAAGTTTTTTCTGCAGGAATGATCTGGTCCTCTGTTCCTGCGACTAATAGCACAGGTAAAGTCGTTTCTTGCAGCACATGATTGCGATCTACTCGATCACGCATAGCGCCTAGTGTTTGGATGGCTCCAATCGGGCTCGTCGCAAAGCCAATCTCTTTTGCCAGCTGGACTTCTTCTCTCATCGATTCGATATGCGAAGGTGCGAACAGCTTCGGGATGAGTGCTTTGATAAAAGGCTCCATACCATTCTCCCGAATACTCTGGGCTCCTTTATCCCGGTTAGCCTTGACAGCGTCGTCATCCGGATATGGCGTCGAATGGATCAAGCCAAAGCTCGCCAGCTTGTCCGCGTATTGATTTGCAAAAGACAAGGTCACATAGCCACCGAGCGAATGTCCAAACAGATGAATCTTCGCTAAACCCAGCTCATCTACAAACAAAGCCAGATCGTCTGCAAAGCGCTCCATCGAATACGGTTCATCAGGGGCCGAGCTATTTCCATGACCACGCAAATCGATCGCAATGACACGATGCGTTTTAGACAGGAGCGGCACTAGCTTATGCCAGTAAGATGAGCTCCCGCAAAAACCGTGGATCAAAACAAGCGATTCTCCTGTTCCTTCTTCTACATAGGCTATTTTGATGCCGTTACTCAGTTGGACTTCCTTTTTCATCGAATCATACTCCTTTATTGTTTGGTTACTTCTTGTCAACAAGTGCTACTTACCCTTACGATTGGAAAATACCCCCTGAACATGAAAGAGGTGCACATGTAGATGGTATACCCAAAAACAGGTTCCGTGATCGTCAGGGACGGGAGAGAAATGGCGTATACGCACATTCAGGCAAGTCAGACGCCATCTCGCTCCGTCTGTTTTTTCTTTCCCGGAGCCAGCTATTCGTTCGACAGGCCTTATCTGTATTATTCTACCATGCTTTTTTTGAGCAAACAGTTCGATCTCGTCTATGTACACGCAGAGTATGGACGAGACAATGCGGATTTTTGGAATAGCTCATTCGCCAAACGAAGTGCTTGGATCAGCGAGGAGATGCAAACGGTTGTCTCACATGTGCTGGATGTGTACGAATACGAACGAGTTTTCTTCCTCGGGAAGTCACTCGGTACGGTGCCGATTACCTGCGGATTGCTCAAGGAATCTCGTTTTGCCCGTTCATCTGCAATCTTATTGACGCCATTGCTGACTGAGGAAGTGTTCCATACGGAATTGCTAACTCTTACCCAACAGGTATTTCTCGTCTCAGGCACCGCCGATCATTACTACAATCAGGGCGTGGTTGATCAACTTGCCACATCCAAACCAAACATGCAGCTACATCTCCCGCCAAACGCCAAGCACTCCCTCGATGTTGATCTCTACGTCGATGATTCCCTTCAAGTGCTACAGTCTGCCATGGGTGAACTAGCACGTTTCCTGGACAAGCAAATAGATTGACATCAAAAACAACACCTCTTGCTTGCAATGAGCGGTGTTGTTTTCTTTTTTTTACCGAAGCGGAATAAAAATTTCATACGCATTGTCGACCCGAGCAGACTCATGCACAGAGGGAACGTACCGTTGATCGTAGCGCTCCATGCGCAGAGCTTGCTCGTCCACCTGATGGCCATTCTCGTTGAGCCAGCCAAACAGGCCGTGGTATGTATTTTGCACCTGTTCCATAGGCCCTGTATGGGTAAAGCTGGCGTATGTCCTCTCTGGAATCGTGAACCCGAGCATGCCCTCAGGGATACGCTCGAAACGCTCCACTTCCACCACAATGTACTCGGTATACATTTGGTACGTCCGATTCTCGTTGCTGATGTCGTAACGAACATCTGGTGAAATCACGAGAGAAATCTCATCCTGGCGCTTCAAAAAAGTCTCCCACAGCTTCGGCATGTATTCCACTAGCATAGGAAACGAACCAGAGAAGCTAAGGCCAACCAGATGCTTTTGCGGTACGTGAATGATCGTCCCTTCCATGTCTCCACCTCATTCATCTGCATTTTCCTTCGTATTTTGACAGGGGGTGGAAAAATCCTGCAAAAAATCAAAAAAAGCACCTCCTGCATCAGCAAGGAAGTGCTTTCTTCTTTTCATTCTTTATTCAAACGCTCTTTTCATCGCTTTGAAGCTTGCTTCAATCGTACGTTCGATATCTTCATCGGTATGAGCCAAGGAAACGAACATACCCTCAAACTGGGACGGCGGGATCATGATGCCTTCCTCCAGCAGATAGCTAAAGTACGCCGAGAAACGCTCCAGATCGGATGATTTCGCTGTTTCGTAGTTGATAACTGGCGTCTCTGTAAAGAACAGGCAAACCATGGAACCTACGCGATTGAGCGTGTGCGGAATGCCCAGCTTCTTGGCATTGTCAGCCAAGCCTTCAGCCAAACGAGCGGACATCTTCTCCAAGCGTTCGTATGCGCCTGGTTTGCTGAGCTCTTGCAAGGTAGTCAAGCCTGCTGCCATCGCCAAAGGATTACCCGACAGCGTCCCTGCCTGATAGATTGGGCCTGCAGGAGCCACTTGCTGCATGATCTCACGTTTGCCACCGTATGCACCTACTGGCAAGCCACCCCCGATGACTTTCCCCATCGTGGTCAAATCCGGAGTAATGCCGTACAGCTCTTGTGCACCGCCCAATGCTACACGGAAGCCAGTCATGACTTCATCGAAAATCAGCAGTGTCCCATGTTTCT
The DNA here is from genome assembly GCF_003013475.1 of Brevibacillus porteri. Lineage (GTDB taxonomy): Bacteria > Bacillota > Bacilli > Brevibacillales > Brevibacillaceae > Brevibacillus > Brevibacillus porteri. The sequence goes on along the minus strand of NZ_PXZO01000003.1, from coordinate 45,830 downwards.
CTGTAATTTCACGCAGTCCTTCGAGGAAGCCTGGCTGTGGAGGAACAACCCCCATGTTGCCGCCGATTGGCTCCACAATAACTGCTGCCAGATCATCGCCAAACGCTTCAAATGCCAGTTTGACGCTTTCCAGATCATTGTAAGGAACCGTAATCGTGTTATGTGCTGTTCCTTCAGGTACACCTGGGCTGTCTGGAAGTCCCAGTGTAGCCACACCGGAGCCAGCTTTGATCAACAGGCTGTCGGCATGACCATGGTAGCAGCCTTCGAACTTCATGATTTTATTGCGTCTGGTATAACCACGCGCGAGGCGTAGAGCGCTCATCGTTGCCTCTGTACCGGAGTTCACCATGCGCACGACTTCTACAGATGGCACGATCTCACAAACGAGCTTTGCCATTTCTGTTTCCCGCTCAGTAGGTGCGCCGAAGCTAGTTCCAAGCGCAGCTACTTCCGTAATCGCTGCAAGGACACGCGGATGTGCATGGCCCAAGATCAATGGACCCCACGAGCCGATGTAGTCAATATAGCTGTTTCCATCCACATCAAAAATGCGGGAGCCTTCTCCTTTTGCAATGTAAACTGGATTGCCTCCGACGCTCTTAAAGGCACGAACCGGACTGTTTACTCCGCCTGGTATGTAATGCTGTGCTTCTGCAAATAACTGAGTAGATTTTTCTCTATTCATCTCATGCTCACCTCGCCAGCCATTTTGCAACATCTTTTGCATGGTACGTAATGATCAAATCTGCACCTGCACGTTTGAAGCCAACCAATGTTTCCATAACGATACGCTCTTCATCGATCCAACCATTCAGAGCTGCCGCTTTTACCATGGAATACTCTGCACTCACATTGTAAGCCACGATCGGCAGGTTGAAGTTCTCACGCAGACGAAGAACCATGTCCATGAAGGCAAGACCTGGCTTCACGATCAAGAAGTCCGCTCCCTCTTTTACATCGGAAGCTGCTTCGCGCAGACCTTCACGTGCATTGGCCGCGTCCATTTGATAGCTTTTGCGATCGCCGAATTGTGGAGTCGAGCCTGCCGCATCGCGGAATGGCCCGTAGAAAGCAGAAGCGTATTTCACCGCATAGGACATGATCGGAATGTGCTCAAAACCAGCCTCGTCCAAAGCTTCACGGATTGCAACCACGAAACCGTCCATCATGTTGGAAGGAGCGATAATGTCTGCTCCGGCTTTTGCTTGGGAAACGGCGGTCTGACCCAAAAGCTTCAATGTTTCGTCATTGACCACTTCGCCCTCGTGAATGACACCACAGTGACCATGATCGGTGTATTCACACAGGCATGTATCTGCAATCACGAGCATTTCCGGATGGGCTTCCTTAATCAGACGCATCGCCTGTTGGGTAATCGCATCATCATTGTACGCCTCTGTTCCGCATGCGTCTTTATGTACTGGTACCCCAAACATCAAAACAGCTTGAATTCCCAGAGCTACGATTTCCTTCATCTCTTCTGCCAAAGTGTCCAAGGAGAGCTGATACACGCCTGGCATGGACGGAATCTCATTCTTAATACCGGTTCCTTCCACTACGAACAACGGATAAATCAAGTCTTCCACCCGTACGTGGTTCTCCCGCACCAAATTGCGCATAGCCGCACTTTTGCGAAGACGGCGATGACGGTCAAATGTTTGTACCATGTCGATTCCCTCCCAGATTCTCTATGATAGCTGCTAGTAAGCCTTCCACGGTGTACTCACTCGCTACCGCATGAACAGAAAGCCCGTTTTGTCTTGCTGTATCTGCCGTGATGGGTCCGATACAGGCTATCTGAACATGCTTGAGCCAGTCAAACGATGCATAGGACTCCATCGCTGCCATGAAATGCGTCACCGTTGAAGAGCTGGTAAACAAGATGATATCGATGAGACCTTGTTGTAGCTTTTCCGCTGCATCTGGAGCCTGCTCTGCATCAATGACAGTCTGATACACGTCTACCTCTGTCACAGCAAGCCCCAAACGAGCCAGCTCCTTTGGCAGTGCCTTGCGGGCAATATCTGCACGAGGCAACAGAACACGCTGACCAGGAAGCAGCTGATCATACAAGCTCGACAACAAGCCTTCCGCCACGTAATCAGACGGGATGACAGCTACTTCGAGCCCGTGATGCTCAAGCGCCTTGGCCGTCTTCGGACCGACCGCAGCAATTTTGCCAGTGAACGCTTCGAGTCCTACCCCGACCTCACGCATTCGCTCCAAGAAGAAGCGTACCCCATTCACACTCGTAAAGACCACCCAGTCGTATGTTGGCAACTGGGTAATGGCCTCGTCGAGCTTGGCAGTGTCCGTCGGCGGCATCATTTTTAACAGGGGAAATGCGTACGCTTCTCCACCTAACCGCTCGATATGTTCAACGAGCTCGCGAACTTGACTTCTTGCCCGCGTGACCATGATGCACTTGCCAGTCAGCGGCTTGTGCGATCCGTGGACAATCATTGCTCATTCTCCCGCAATACTTGCGCAAGTACTTCTCCCGCTCCCTGCGCCAGGAGGGCTTCCGCCACTTGAATGCCCAGCGCTAACGGATCTTGGCCAGTCGCCGTGTTTTTGAACATTTGCTTCCCATCTGGGGAGCCAACCATTCCCGTCATAGTAATTTCATTGTTCTCTCCAACTGTCGCATATGCGCCAATCGGCACCTGACAGCCACCTTGCAGTTTGTGCAGGAAGCTGCGCTCTGCTGTTACCGCTAAACGCGTCGGTGCGTCATCAAACTGCTTCAAGAGGGCGAGTGTCTCCTCATCGTCTGCACGGCATTCGATGGCAAGCGCTCCTTGACCGACTGCTGGCAAGCTGATTTCAACAGGCAGGAACTGCGAGATGTTCCCTTCGAAGTTCACACGCTCAAGTCCAGCCGCAGCGAGGATGATCGCGTCAAAATTGCCTTCTTCCAGCTTGCGCATGCGCGTATCAATATTTCCACGCAGAGATTCGATCTGAATGTCAGGGCGATGTGCAAGAATTTGTGCAGAACGGCGCAAGCTACTAGTCCCTACCAAAGCTCCTTGCGGCAGTTCATCCAACGTCTTGCCGTCCTTGGAAAGCAGAACATCCCGAGGATCAACACGCTTCGGAATCGCGCCGATTACCAAGCCCTCTGGCAATTCAGCCGGCATATCCTTCAAGCTGTGTACCGCAAAATCGGTTTCCTTATCGAACAAGGATTGCTCGATTTCTTTGACAAACAACCCTTTTCCGCCTACTTTGGACAAGGTCACATCGAGGATTCGATCGCCTTTTGTCACGATTTCATGCAATTCAAAATCAGCTTCAGGTGCGAACCCCTTCAGTTTTTCTACGACCCATTTCGTTTGGGTGAGCGCCAATTTGCTGCGACGCGTTCCCACTTTCCATTTTCCCATGACAGCCTCCTTGATGAACAGCCCCTACCACCAGTCGTGAAATGTAGAAGTAGTGAAGCCTAAAAAATTGATAAGCAGTAACAAAAACGCCAGGACGTTCCACTGCGCGAGTCTGCGCATCTGCACCGTATCCCGATAGCGTTGGTACAGCCACAGCGAATAAATCGCAAGAACCAGCACGGAGAGCACTACTTTGGAGTCAAACAAAAATTTCTCCGGCAAAACCATTTTACCCCAAATGATCCCTAATACAATCGAGAGCAAGAGCATCGGTACACCCAGCATGTTCATTCGGTACGCGTAGCCTTCCAGTTGATCGAGGCTAGGCAATCGCCTGAGCAACGGCGACCAGCGTCTTTCTTTGAGCATTTTGTGCTGAAGCAAGTACATGGCCGAGAAGATCATGGAGAGCGAGAACGCCCCGTAGCTGAACATAGCCAGTGTCACATGCGTCAACAATAGCTCAGAGGTCAAGATGCTCGATACAGCCTCAATCGGCGTTTCCGGCAAAAACATCGACATGACGAGCACGACGAACCCGATAATATTAGTAAAAAAAACCAGCAAATCAATGCGAAAAAAATAGTGAATGGCAAGCGATAAGCCTACCAGCACCCATGAATAAAAAAAGAGCGTCTCAAACAACGTAATGACTGGAAAATACCCCTTCATGACTGCTTGCGAGACAAAAAATGCGGTTTGCAAGGCCCAAACGACAACAAGCAACCCGAAAGCCAGACGATTGACTTTCCGGTTGCTTTGCAAGAAGTCGTTAAAATAGAAGAGAACACTTGCAGCGTAGAGAAAGATCGTCAAGTCGTAGATCCATCTCACCTCGGCCATGCACTCTCTCCCCCACTTTCCCAATCGGTTTCTAACAGTGCGTGTTCAAAAAGTCGGCTTTTTAGCACCGAGAAGATGGCGAGAACCGAACGACGGAGGAGCGGAGTGTAGGTAATCTACATGAGCACCGGACTTCGGAGGTGAACGCCATATTCGATGTCGAATTAGCTTTCTGAGCTACTTCGTGATCAAAAGACGACTTTTTGAACAACCTCTAGTAGCAGATAGATTGTCAGGTCAGCTTAGTCAGGGAACCGGGAAGCCAATACCTGCTCCCGAGAAGAAGATGTCTGTTTATTTTTATCGTTAGCCCAGATTGCTTCCTGTTCTTTTCGCTCCAGGATCTCCTCCAACGCAAACATTTTCTCGAAAATATCCAGTACTTCTTCCCCATCTTTGGTAGCTGCCATTTCTTTTAAACGCACGACCGGATCGTGCAACAGTTGATTGACAATACCCTTGGTTGTCTTGCGGATGATGTGCATCTCCCGCTCAGATAAATTCGGCAGCTTGTTTTCGATTTTTCGCATCGCTTCGCTTTGGATCGTGTTTGCCTTGTCACGCAGTGCAGCGATGATTGGCGCCACGCCAAGCGTTTGGTACCAGGTCGTGAATGCCACGATCTCTTCTTGAATCATGACATCCAGACGTTCCGCTTCACGAGAACGTTCCGCAACGTTACTCGCAACGATGCCTTCGAGATCGTCAATATCATATAAAAATACGTTATCCAGATCATGCAAGTCAGGATTCAGGTCGCGAGGAACTGCGATATCCACCATGAACAACGGACGATGCTTCCTTTGTTTCATGATCGGAGCCAGTTCTTTTTTGCCGAGGACATAACCTGTCGCTCCGGTCGAGCTGATGACGATGTCTGCTGTGAGCAGTGCCTCTGGCAACTGCTCCATCGTACAGGAGTCACCCTTGAACTTTTCTGCCAAAAACTGCGCTCGCTCCAATGTACGATTCGCTACCATGACGCGTTCCGATCCATTTGCGTGCAGGTGCTTGGCAGTCAGCTCGCTCATTTTTCCCGCTCCTACGATCAGGACAGACTTCCCTGCGAAGGAACCGAAAATCTTTTTCCCCAGTTCGACAGCAGCGTAGCTGACAGAAACCGCATTTTGCCCTATCGCTGTCTCTGTATGAGCACGCTTGGCGAACGTAATCGCTTGCTTGAACAAGGTGTTGAAGACGGTCCCTGTCGTTTGACGCTCCTGCGCCAACAAGAACGCATCCCGGACTTGTCCGAGGATTTGTGTTTCTCCCATTACCATCGAATCAAGACCGGAAGAGACTCGGAACAAGTGCTCGATTGCTTGTTCGTTCTCTTTTATATAGAGATGATCCTTAAATTGTTCTTTCTCCACGCCGAACCATTCAGCCAAAAAACGGCGGGAATAGTCTCGGCCAATATTCGCCTGGTCGCAAACAACGTAGATTTCCGTCCGGTTGCACGTCCCCAGGATGATACATTCTGCGATACTCTTCGTCTGGGAGAGAAGATGAAGAGCGCGTGCTGTCCCATCGTCGCTGAATGTAAACTTTTCGCGAATTTCGACAGGAGCTGTTTTATAGTTTAGACCCAGCAAAAGAATATCCATAATGTCCTCCCAGAATAACAAACCTGTTAGCGGCATATGTAAAATGCACTATTATTATATCATTATGTCCCGAATCGGATAGGAGTAATTGTGAAAAGTTTTTTAACGGAGTGTACTTTGGGTATATCCTTTATAATCCGCTTGCGTTCCGTCCGGGAATCCCTTATGATGTCGGCTATACATGAAAACAGAAGAAAAATTGCGAAAATGTCAGAAAGGAGAGAAAAGAAGCTTTGAGAAAACCTTGGATGGCAGACATAACGCTGCTCCTCGTCGCAGTTATCTGGGGAACTACGTTTTTGATCGTACAGCAGGCAATCGCATCGCTGCCTCCCAATACGTTTAACGCCGTACGCTTTACCATTGCTGCGTTATTTTTACTGATCATTTATTTCATCCGCAATCGTTATCGTGGGCAGAACTCTGAATGGAGAGGGCCATTGCTTCGCGCAGGCATCATCCTCGGTTTTTGGCTCTGTCTGGGATATGCCTTTCAGACCGTAGGACTTTTGTATACATCACCGTCCAAAGCTGGCTTTATCACAGGTTTAGCCGTCGTATTGGTACCGCTCTTCTCATTTTTGCTCTTGCGTGAGCGTGTTAAGCCTCTCGCTATCATCGGCGTGATTCTAGCAGCGTTCGGCTTGTATTTGCTGACACAGAGCCAGTCGTTCTCCTTTAATCTCGGTGATGCCCTGGTATTCTTCGGTGCAATCTGCTTCGCTATGCAAATCGTCTCTACCGGCAAATACGCACCTCGTTTTGCAGCATTGCCCCTTGCCATTACGCAATTAGGCACGGTAGCTGTTATGAGCTGGCTGTACGCCTTTTTCTTTGAGGATTGGAGTCGTGCTTTTGATCCGACGATCTTGTTCATCCCAGAGGTGGCCTTTGGTTTGATCGTCACTTCTATTTTCGCTACGGCACTGGCCTTTCTCGCGCAGACGGCCTTGCAAAAACAAACCAGCTCGACGCGGGTCGCTCTCATTTTCGCTTTGGAGCCCGTTTTTGCTGCAATCACCTCCTACGTGTTTATTCATGAAGTATTGAATGGACGACAGCTGACCGGATGTCTCCTGATTTTCACCGGCATGATTCTCGCTGAACTGCCGATTCAAGAATGGTTGCGGAATTTCCGTCAGAGAAAACCAAATGAGAGTCGTGAATCCGCCTGATGCGAAAAAGCAAAAAAGTTCCTTCTCCCCTGCGGAAAAGGAACTTTTATTATGAGCTCTTCTTGACCTCTAGCATTACGGCATCCACAAAAAGCTGCATGACCGGTCCGCACACTTCTTGCGGGTAACGTTCCGTTCTTTTGAGCCACTGTTTGAGCCGGAGCAAGTGATACGCTGCTTGTGGAAGTCGCCCTCTTGTCCCCTGATCAATGAGAGCGACTGCCGACAGACCGACCTTTGTCCACAGATGGAACTTCTCCACCCACGGCCTCGTTTCTTCTGCAAGCTTCTGATTCGTCATCCCTGCCAACAGCTTGTCTGCCGACGCCTCCATCTTCTGAAAAAGGGCCGTCAAGTCCGCAATGGCCTTTTGCCGATCTCCCTGCAAAAAATGAAAGCGGAAGGTCAGGATCGCTTCTAGCAATCGCGGCGATTCCACCTCGCATAAAAACGAGCTTTGCACATTATCGGCAAAGGTAAAGAAAGCATCTGCATCCTTTTGTCCCGCTACTTCCTCTACGGCTTGTTTCCATACCGTATCAGGATCGTAGCCGATCGGATCTCGCAAATAAGCTGCCGTCGTAATCAAAGGAATCTTCGAGCATTCTGGTCTAGACATCGCATTCGCCACATAGCCTGCTGCGTATTGCCACAGGTCAGGATCGCGGTGACGCAATGGACCGATATGTAGTTCATTCGCCATGGCCAAATCATTCACAGGGTAGTTGTCCCAATAAAATGGCTGATGACCCGTAGACTCATGAAAGCGAATGGCATCACCATCCGTCAGGTAAGGCGAGCAGACGAATCGTCCCGTCCAGAACAAATCGATTTCTGACGGCAGATGCTGGCCGAGGTACATGATGTACGCTTCTTTTCCAATCCCGTTGTATTGTGTAGGACAGACAACCAACTTGACTGGTTCGCCCCAGCTCCGTATCAAATCCCACACATAAAGCGTCGTCTGGGCATGCGCCTCCGCCAAATGGGCGAACTCGGCTACATCCTTCTCATGCAACAGATGCATGGGGATATCATCAAACAATAGCGCAAAGTAACGCACACCACGATCATACAAATCCCGATACTTCCTGCCTAATATCTCCAAGTGCTGACGATTCGTATATTCCATGCTGAGCCCAGGACCCAGACAATAAATAAACTGCATGTTGCGAGTCTTTGCCCGCTGGATCAACTCTTCTAACTGTTGATTGGCTTTTGTAGGGAGCGACTCCATCCAGCGTTCCCGCAGATACTCGTCATCTTTTGGAGCGTAGAAATACGCGTTGTAATCATGTCGGTGCAAAAAGTCGATCATATCCAGCCGCTCTTCATGTGTCCAAGGTGTTCCATAGAAGCCTTCGATCACACCACGTACAGCAAAGCAAGCACTCCCGCTCACTCAGATGCTCCCTTCCCCACGACGAATTGGGTCTAAGAATTACTCATTGGCTGGAGCAGTCTCCTCAGCCTTGGCAGCCGTCTCCCTGGCTATTTCCTCGCCAGCACGAATACGACGCATGATTTCTGCCCACAGTTCATCCTTGCCTTGACCTGTCTCCGAGGAAAATACAATGATCGTATCATCCCCGCGCAAATTCAGGCTTTGACGGATGATCTTCGTATGCTGTAGCCAACGCCCGCGAGCGATTTTATCACCTTTCGTCGCTACGACTACGGTAGGGATCCCGATTTGCTTGCACCAATCGTACATCGCAATATCGTCTTTACTCGGAGCATGGCGAATATCGACCAGTTGAATAATGAAGCGAAGCTCTTTCCGGTTTTTCAAATAGCCCTCGATCATTTTTCCCCATTGTTCCTTGATCGTCTTCGCTACCTTTGCATACCCATAACCCGGGAAGTCAACGAAGTAGAGCATTTGATTGACACGGAAATAGTTCAATGTCTGGGTTTTACCCGGACGAGAACTGATCCGGGCAAGCCCTTTGCGGTTCATCATTTTATTGAGCAATGATGATTTTCCTACGTTAGAGCGTCCTACCAGCGCGATCTCATGGAGACCATCCGTAGGATACTGCTTCGGTCCAACCGCGCTGATAATAAACTCTGATGATGTTACTTTCATGCTTTGTCACCTACTGGCTGTTTAGTTAGCGCGTGACGCAGCACTTCATCTAAATGGTCAACTGGATAGAATGACAGTTCACCGCGTACGCTCTCCGGGATATCCTCGATATCCTTCTCGTTGTCTTTTGGCAAAATGATTGTGGTTAAACCTGCACGGTGAGCAGACATGCATTTTTCTTTCAGCCCGCCAATTGGCAGTACCCGACCTCGCAATGTAATCTCCCCGGTCATCCCCACTTCTTTTTTCACAGGGATTTTCGTCAGGGCGGATACGAGTGCGGTTGCCATGGTAATCCCAGCAGAAGGACCGTCTTTTGGAATCGCCCCTTCTGGAAAATGGATGTGGATATCGTTCTTCTCGTGGAAGGACGGATCAATTCCCCACTGATCTGCATGGGAGCGAATATAGCTAAACGCAGCCTGCGCAGATTCCTTCATGACGTCACCCAGTTTCCCCGTCAGGGTGAGCTTACCTTTTCCAGGCAAAATGCTGACTTCTACATTCAGCGTATCTCCACCTGCTTGTGTCCAAGCCAGACCCGTAACGGAGCCGACTTGATCTTTTTTCTCCGCCAGTCCATAGCGGTAGCGCGGTTTGCCGAGCAGTGCCTCCAATGTCTTTACCGTAACCACGACACGCTTCTTCTCCCCGCTCACGATCAGCTTGGCAGCTTTGCGGCATACATTAGCTGCTTCGCGATTGAGGTTGCGAACACCCGCTTCTCGCGTGTACAAACGAACGAGCTTAAGCATCGCATCGTCGTTCATTTTCAGCTTATCTTTGCCCAGACCGTGATCCTGCATTTGCTTCGGCAAGAGGTAATCACGCAAAATGTTCAGCTTTTCCAATTCGGTATAGCTGGAAATCGAGATGACCTCCATCCGGTCCAAGAGCGGACGCGGAATCGTATCGAGACTGTTTGCGGTCGTAATAAACATGACGTTCGTCAAATCATAGGTCTCTTCGATATAGTGGTCACTGAATTTATCATTTTGGTTTGGATCGAGTACTTCGAGCAGCGCAGAAGCAGGGTCTCCACGGAAATCGGACGCGAGCTTGTCGATCTCATCCAGCAAAAAGACAGGATTAATCGTACCTGCTTGCTTCATTCCTTGTATGATTCGTCCTGGGAGAGCACCTACATACGTGCGGCGGTGTCCGCGAATTTCTGCTTCATCGCGTACTCCACCCAAGGAAATGCGAACGAAATTGCGCCCGATTGCACGCGCTACGGAACGGGCCAGAGATGTTTTCCCCACACCCGGAGGGCCTACCAGACAAAGGATTGGTCCACGCATGGAGTTTACCAGCTTTTGTACTGCCAAATACTCCAAGACGCGCTCCTTCGGTTTATCCAAGCCGTAATGATCTTCATCGAGAACTTGCTGTGCATGATGAATATCCAGATTGTCTTCGGTCGTCTTCGCCCACGGCAGTGCAAACAAGGTATCGATATACGTACGGATGACTGAGCCTTCCGCAGAAGTCGCCGGCATCTTTTCCAGACGCTCGAGCTCCTTCTCGATCTTCGCTTTGATCCGCTCAGGAGCATCCGATTTTTCGAGCTGAGCACGCAGCTCATCTACTTCACCTTGACGTCCGTCCTTGTCGCCCAGCTCTTTTTGGATAGCTTTCATTTGCTCACGCAGGTAATATTCCTTTTGCGTGCGCTCCATCTGTTTCTTCACGCGGTTGCCGATCTTGCGCTCCAGCTCTAGTACTTCGCGCTCGTTGTTCAAAATGGTTAAAAGAATTTCGAGACGTTCCTTGATGTTGGTCGTCTCCAAAATTTCCTGTTTGTCCTTCATCTTGAGTGGCAAATGCGAAGCAATCACATCTGCCAAACGTCCCGGTTCCTCAATGTCCTGCACAGAGGTTAACGTCTCTGGAGAAACCTTTTTGGACAGCTTGATGTACTGCTCAAAGTGGCCCAGCAAGGAACGCATTAATGCTTCCACTTCGTTTTGCTCTGCTTTTTCATCTTGCAAATATGTAATCGACACGACGAAATAATCTTCCTGTTGAAGATACTCCTCGATCTTCGCGCGTTGCAAGCCTTCTACCAATACACGGATTGTCCCATTCGGCAGCTTCAGCATTTGCTTCACACGCGCAACGGTACCAATACTGTAAATTTGCTCAGCATCTGGCTCTTCTATATGGACCTCTTCCTGTGTCGCAAGCAAAATCTTGTTATCGTCTACCATGGCTTGCTCCAATGCGCGGATGGACTTTTCCCGTCCAACGTCCAAATGGAGTACCATTGTCGGATAAACAAGCAATCCTCGCAACGGGAGAAGCGGTAATTCTCGTTTACCGGAACGTTCGCCCAAGCGGATGCACCTCTCCTTGTTGATCTACCCTCTTACAAAGAGCCTTATAACAGACAAAAACGGCCCTCAAAGCCGTTTTTCAAACGCCCGCCCGGCCCCAAAAAACGAGACAAAAAAGATCTCGCAATCATTTTTCGTGGAGCTCGTTTCAGGCCGGGCAAGGCCTCAGGCTCTTTGCAAGCAGAAGCTTTTTTCCATTGTAGCGCAAACACAATCCGATGTCTAATCTGCGAGCATACCCGACTGTTACAGGGATAGCGGAGAGGAAGCGAGATCCTCTGCCGGAATTTGCAAAGTAAATCCCGTCGCCTCTTCTTCTTGCATAGTAGCTTGCGGTACAGCTAGCTCAATTACCTCTGTGACAGTTGATACTGGTATGATCTCGATCCCTTTCATGTCTGCAAAAATGCTTTGCCAGTTTTCCTGTGGAATGAGGACTCTGGTCGCTCCCGCTTGTTTGGCGGCCTCTACCTTCGCAACTACACCTCCAACTGGCTTTACCTTCCCATGAATACTGATTTCGCCAGTCATGGCCAGTAAATTATCGACAGGCTGATTAAAAATCGCCGAGTAGATCGCAGTAGCAATGGTAATGCCCGCAGAAGGCCCATCAACAGGGATGCCTCCCGGAAAATTGATATGCAGATCGTAATCATACGGGCGGACGCCCATTCTGTTCAGGACAGTCAAAACGTTTTCGATCGATCCTTTTGCCATCGACTTCCGGCGGATCGTCCGGCTACGGCTGCCCATCTCCTCTTCCTCAGCCATTCCTGTCATCGCCATTCGACCTTGACCAGGAACAGCGGTGGGAGAAGCAGTCACTTCCAGCTCCATCACACTGCCCATGTTCGGACCGTACACAGCAAGACCGTTGACCAATCCGACCTGCGGTGTATCATGCACCTGCTTTTCTGGGCGAGGCGATTTTTGACTGCTGTGCATCACCCATTCCACATCGGCAGCCTGGATGTCATTGCGGTCTTCCGTCAAGGCAATTCCCGCAGCGATTTGCAGTGTATTGATCGCTTCACGCCCATTGGTCGCGTAGCGCTCGATCACGGAAACAGCACCATCTTCCATATTCATATTCATTTTAGGCACGGCCGTACGCACGATACTCCCAATTTCTCCAGCCTTCAATGGGCGGAAAAAGATTTCCAGGCAACGGGAACGAAGCGCAGCAGGCAGTTCTTCTGGTAGCCTTGTCGTCGCTCCAACAAGGCGGAAGTCGGCCGGCAAACCATATTTGAAAACGTCATGAATATGCGAAGGAATTTGGTTATTTTCCTCGCTGTAGTAAGCACTCTCTAGCATGACTTTACGGTCTTCAAGAACCTTTAGTAACTTATTCATCTGCACAGGATGAAGTTCCCCTATTTCATCAAGAAAAAGCATGCCACCGTGCGCTTTCGTCACAGCGCCTGGCTTTGGCTGCGGAATTCCCGCCTGCCCAAGCGAGCCTGCCCCTTGATAAATAGGATCATGTACAGAGCCAATTAACGGGTCAGCAATCCCGCGCTCATCAAAACGAGCAATCGTCGCATCGATTTCAATAAACTTGGCATCAGAAGAAAACGGCGATAGCTGATTTTTCTTCGCTTCTTCCAGCACGACCCTAGCCGCTGCGGTCTTGCCTACACCAGGCGGTCCATAAATAATGACATGCTGTGGGTTGGGACCACACAAAGCAGCACGCAACGCACGAAGCCCATCTTCTTGTCCTACAATTTCTTCCAAAGTCGCTGGTCTTGTTCTCTCTGACAGAGGCTCAGTCAATGCAACCATTCTCATTTTACGAATGGAATCAAGATCCTTGCGCGATTCCTTTTCGGTTGAGGTTTTCGTGTTTCTCTGCGCTCGCAGCAAGTTCCAAAAGTAGGTGCCGATCACGATCCCAACAACCACTTCAATGACAGCAATGACCAATGTCGTATAGTCCATATGCAGTCCCTCCCATGCGTCTTCGCTTGCGGTCAACTTTTGTCCCCCAAAGAGAGGGGACACGTTCATGACCGTTTTGTGCATATGTAAAGCTTCTCTTGAACGATATCAAGTAGTATTGCCCCGCAAGCGTAGACGTAAACCAACAACAAAAAAACCACCTCGCTTATAACGAGATGGTTTGTGTAGACAATACTTATGCTGTTTCTTCGTGCAATTCCTGGCCTTCTTTGGTCAACAATTGCGGCTTCACTTTGTCGCGTACCGTTTCTTCGGTAATCACGCACTTGTTGACGTCTTCTCTGGAAGGAAGCTCATACATCATATCGAGCATGATTTGTTCGATAATCGCACGCAGGCCGCGCGCACCAGTGTTGCGCTTAATCGCTTCTTTCGCGATTTGCATGAGCGCACCGTTATCGAACTCCAGCTCAACACCGTCGAGACTCAGCAGTTTTTGGTACTGTTTCACCAAAGAGTTTTTCGGCTCTGTCAGGATACGCACGAGCGTCTCCTCATCCAGCGGCTCCAAGGTAGCCAGCACTGGCAAACGACCGACGAACTCCGGAATCAGACCAAATTTCAGCAGGTCTTCCGGCAAAATGTATTTCAGGTATTCTCCGGCTTTCAGATCGCCTTTTACGCCATCGCCGAAGTCTGCACCGAAACCGATGACTTTTTTACCCAAACGACGCTTGATAATCTGCTCGACGCCATCAAATGCACCGCCGCAGATGAACAAAATGTTCGACGTGTCGATTTGGATGAACTCTTGGTGAGGATGCTTGCGTCCGCCTTGTGGTGGCACACTCGCAACGGTCCCCTCCAAAATTTTCAAAAGCGCTTGCTGAACGCCTTCACCAGATACATCACGCGTGATGGATGGGTTTTCCGATTTGCGGGCTACCTTATCAATCTCGTCGATGTAAATGATTCCTTTTTCAGCCTTCTCAACATCATAGTCAGCAGCCTGGATGAGCTTGAGCAAGATGTTTTCAACATCTTCACCCACATAGCCTGCCTCTGTCAGAGAAGTTGCGTCCGCAATCGCGAAAGGTACATTCAGAATGCGCGCCAATGTTTGCGCGAGCAACGTTTTTCCGCTACCAGTCGGACCGATCAGCATGATGTTGGATTTTTGCAGTTCCACATCCTCGATCTTCGCCCCGGAATTAATCCGTTTGTAGTGGTTGTACACCGCTACAGACAAGGACTTCTTCGCCATATCTTGACCGATGACATAGTCGTCCAAGATTTTGCGAATTTCCACTGGCTTTGGAATTTCTTTCATATCGATTTCTTCTTCAGTGCCCAGTTCTTCCTGTACAATTTCATTGCACAGTTCGATACATTCGTCACAAATGTAAACACCAGGACCAGCTACCAGCTTGCGCACCTGTTCCTGGGACTTGCCGCAGAAGGAACACTTCAGTTGGCCTTTGTCGTCGTTAAACTTAAACATGCGCTTCACCTCACAACGGGTCAGTTTTTGCGTTCGATAATAGAGTCAATCAATCCGTAGGCCTTTGCTTCTTCTGCGCTCATGAAATTATCGCGATCTGTATCTTGCTCTACGCGTTCATAAGGCTGACCTGTCCGCTCAGACAAAATCTCATTTAGCTGGCGCTTCGTTTTCATAATCCATTCCGCATGAATGCGGATGTCTTCTGCTTGCCCACGCACACCACCAAGCGGTTGGTGAATCATTACTTCGGCATTTGGCAGAGCGAAGCGCTTGCCTTTTGCACCAGCAGCCAACAGGAAAGCACCCATGCTGGCAGCCATGCCCACACAAATCGTGGACACATCCGGTTTGATGTACTGCATGGTGTCATAGATGGCCATTCCTGCTGTAACAGAACCACCTGGAGAGTTTATGTATAGCGATATGTCTTTGTCCGGATCTTCTGCCTGCAAGAAAAGCAACTGAGCAACAACAAGATTGGCGATTTCATCATCAATCTCGGTGCCCAAGAGAATAATCCGGTCTTTCAGGAGGCGCGAGTAAATATCATAGGAGCGCTCGCCCCTGCTTGTTTGCTCGATGACCATAGGGATTAACATTATGTATTTTCCTCCTTTGCCGAAAAAAGTCAATGGTGGAAAAACAAGGCACGATACACTCGTGCCTTGTGGTCTTGACAGCCAGCGCTCAGGGTTAGCCTGCCCACTGACCAATCATGCGTTCTTCTAAGCTTATGCTGTTACTTTGCTTTCTGCAACCAGCAAATCTACTGTTTTGCGAGTTTGCACATCGCGGTACAGAGCAGCCATGCCATCTTGTGCGGAGAAGATTTTGCGCAACTCGTCTGCTGGGCGGCCGTATACGCCAGCCAGTTTCTCGAGTTCTGCAGTTACATCTTCTTCTGTTGCTTCGATGTTTTCTGCTTTGCCGATTGCTTCCAAAGTCAAGGAAGTGCGAACGCGGGATGTTGCGTCTGCACGCAATTGATCACGCAGTTGGCTCTCATCCATGCCAGAGAACTGGTAGTACAGTTCCAGCGTCATGCCTTGGTATTGCAGACGTTGACCAAATTCATTTACCATTTGATCCAATTCATGCTCAACCATTACTGCTGGCAAATCGATCTCAGCGTTTTCAGCTGCTTTCAGAACGAGTTGCTCACGAACATATTGATCTTTTTCTTGCGCTGTTTTTTCTTCGAGTTTTTTCTTGGTGTCTGCTTTCAGCTCTTCCAGCGTGTCGAACTCGCTCACGTCTTTGGCAAACTCATCATCCAAAGCAGGCAGGTTTTTGCGCTTCAGGCTGTTCAGCTTCACTTGGAATACCGCTTCTTTACCAGCGAGGTTAGGAGAGTGGTACTCTTCAGGGAAAGTTACGGTAATTTCTTTTTCTTCGCCGATGTTCAAGCCAGCCAGTTGCTCTTCGAACCCTGCGATGAAAGTACCGGAACCCAGTTCCAGAGAGTAATCTTCCGCTTTACCGCCTTCAAAAGCTACTCCGTCTTGGAAGCCTTCGAAATCGATTACAGCGATATCGCCTGTTTGTGCTGCGCCTTCTTCTACTGCTACGAGCTCAGCATGACGCTCTTGCATACGCTTCAGTTCAGCGTCAACGCTCTCTTCAGTTACAGAGAAGTCTTTATCTTCGATGGACAGACCTTTGTAGTCGCCCAGCTTCACTTCAGGCTTCACAGTTACAGTCGCTTTGAAGATCAGGTTTTTCCCTTGTTCCATTTGCGTAACGTCTACTTCTGGACGATCTACTGGTTCGATACCAGCTTCACGAACAGCTTGTCCGTATGCAGTTGGAAGCAGAATGTCAAGAGCGTCTTGGTACAGAGATTCTACACCAAAACGGGATTCGAACATTTTGCGTGGTACTTTTCCTTTACGGAATCCTGGAACTTGAACTTTTTGAACCACTTTTTTAAACGCTTGATCCAATGCTGCGTCTACTTGCGTAGCATCTACTTCAATCGTCAGGACTCCCTGGTTATTCTCTACCTTTTCCCAATTTGCTGCCACGTAAACTTCCCCTCCTAAATCGAATCAACAGAACATCGCCAGCCGCGCCATGGTATCTTCGCAGGCTCGGATGATAATATTCTAGCCATTATAACCATTCTAGTATAGCACAAATCTTTTAGTTTTCAAGAAGACCTCATTGGTCGACGAACAGAATAGTTCCCTCCCAATTGTGGAACCGGGTTGCCTAAATGATCATAAAACGCCACGGATATGTAAACATCTGTCGGACTCGTTCCTGTCTCTTCTAAAAGAGCATATGTCGGTACGTGAAAACCTCGCGGCATTTGCAAGCTGCCCGGATTCAGAAACAAGATGTCTCTCTCGACGCCACAGACAGGTACATGAGAGTGACCGAATACAACTACATTTGCTCCTACCTCTTCTGCACGATAATGAAGGCGCAGAAGAGAGCCTTTCACTCCGAAAAGATGCCCGTGCGTTTGCAGGATGTGAAGGTCGCGCCATTCGGTCTCTTGCTCAGTCGGCACCTCTTGTGTCGAATCGCAATTGCCTCGGACAAGCGTCATGTTGGAAAACGGATCGCGCTTATGGTCGACACAAAAATCGCCACAATGCAAAATTTTTTCGACATGATGTCGGTTGACGACCTGGCTGACTTCCCGAACCAAGCCGTGGCTATCGCTCATGATGAGAATTCCCATCACGCCTCACTCTCCTGTTTTCTCTCTTGTCTACTTGATGTTTTCAAGCAGTTGCTGCATGGCACGAGCGCGGTGGCTGATCTGGTTCTTTTCTTCTGGCATGAGTTCAGCCATCATTTTGTCCATCGATGGAATGTAGAATACCGGATCGTATCCGAAGCCGTTTGTCCCTTTTGGCTCACGCGCGATCACACCCTCACAAGCACCAGTGGCAATGATTGGCTCCTCGCCAGGAATCACCAACGCCAACGTACAACGAAAGCGAGCTGTGCGTTCCTCTGTCGACACCTCTTCCAGCTCTTTCAACAATTTACGCCAATTCTGCTCGTCTGTTGCCTCTTCCCCGGCAAAGCGTGCGGAGTAAACCCCTGGGCGTCCTTCCAGCGCATCTACTTCCAGACCAGAATCGTCACCGAGGGCTGGCATTTTCAAGTATGTAGAGATTTCGATTGCTTTTTTCAGCGCGTTTCCTTCGAAGGTGTCCTTGTCTTCTACTACCTCGGGCACACCGTCAAATTCAGCGAGGCTAATTCCTTCCCAGCCAGCATCTGCGAACAGCCTGTTGAATTCTTTCACTTTTCCTTGGTTACGTGTTGCAAGAACGACTTTTTTTCGATTAGGCATGACTTTCCTCCGCTACTGATTGTGCAAAAGAGAGCGAAACATCAGCGAGCGCCTCTTTTTGACTGTTAATCAAGTTGTCAATGCCGACTTTTGCAAGGGCAATCATTTCTTGTAGCTGTTCAGGCGAAAACGGAGCATCCTCCCCTGTTCCTTGCAGCTCGACAAACTTTCCTTTTCCCGTCATGACGACATTCATGTCGACAATCGCTGTAGAATCTTCTTTGTAGTTGAGATCGAGCACTGCTTCCTCGCCGACTACCCCTACTGAGGTCGCTGCCAGGAAGTCATTGAGCGGCAGCTGCTTCCAGGTGCCACTATCCACCAGCTTTTGCATCGCGTCTACCATTGCCACGAAGGCTCCGGTAATCGAAGCTGTCCGCGTACCTCCGTCAGCCTGAATGACATCGCAATCCAGCCAAATAGTGCGTTCACCCATTGCTTCAAGGTTCACAACGGAGCGCAGAGCACGTCCAATCAGACGCTGAATCTCCATTGTTCGTCCACCGACTTTTCCTTTGGACGACTCACGCGCGTTGCGGGTCGCTGTTGCTCGGGGAAGCATGGAATACTCGGCTGTGATCCAGCCCTTCCCGCCACCACGCATAAAAGGCGGCACCCGGTCCTCCAAAGTCGCCGTACAAATCACCTTTGTGTCTCCGACTTCAATTAGGCACGATCCTTCTGCGTGTTTAATGTAATTGCGCGTAATGGTTACAGGACGCAATTGATCATGGGCACGGCCATCCACTCTCATTCCAAGTTCCTCCTAAATCACTTTGTTACACTCCGCTCATTATACCAGAGGCGGGAAACGATCTGCCACTGCACAAACGCCTCTTCCTTATTTACGTTAATTGCAAATATTCTTGAATAAAAATTTCAAGCAGACATCAGTTGCTCCTTGGCGGCTGGAGGACTGTAAGCGCTGGTGACAGCAAGCAAGTGGCGAACAAAAACCACGCTCGTTAATACGGGCGTGGCTCGTTCCTTACAGCTGTATGGGATTGAGTTGAACTGGACGGCTCACTGGCTTGGTGAACTCACCACTGGCTAGCGGTTTTCCTTCCACCAGCAGCTGCACTTGCTTGGCTCCTGTCGTTTCTGTCAATGACAAGACCAGCGATTGCAGAGCTTCTGGACTCGCTTCCTTACCATCGTCATACTTGAGGATGTCACTGCTCAAATTGACTGTCACCAACTCTTTTTCCTGCTTCACATCCAGAACACGTGTCGTACGCAGCAAGGAACTAAAGAGCTGAGACCCTTGTTTCGGTCCTTTGATCAACTCTTCAACGGTTGCCTTGGCGATGTCAGCCGTTTCAGGAACCAGACGAGTGACTGGGACATAATACGTACGTGTATCATCCAGCTGTCCTTGGAAATAAACCGTTATGCTGGAGGTATCTCCTGGTACCGCCCCATCGCCCAATTCGAGATTGACTCCTTGATTCCGGTCTAATAGCGTTATCGGTGTTTTGGCTGCTGGCATTTCCGTCAACGGTGTTCCGTTCACCCAAATTTGCACAGTCTTGACGTTGCTAAATTCCGTCAACGCCCGGGTGACTGCATCGACAATTTTCTTCTCGTCTTTTTCCTCGTACGTTTTAAAGTCTTTGGAAAAATCGACAGTCGCTACGCCATTTTTGATGACAAGTCCTTTTACTTCTGTCCCTTTCGGCAAGACAGCGGAGAAGCCACCCTGGAGCATACTCTCTACCGGACCACCTTTTACCATGTAGCTCAATACTTGTTTGGCAGGACCTTCTGATTTCGGAAGAGTCATCGAGACAGGAACGATGTATCCGTTAGCATCCTGCAAATACACCATTCTCTCTCCAGTCTCCTGAACGACCGGTTGTGCACCTTCTTTTGCAGCATCCGGGGTCGGCGTGCCGTTTGGCAAATCAACTGATACCTCTGACTGTGGTGGTGCATCAATACGAATCGTTTCCTTTTCCGGGCCAAAGAGACCGCAGCCCGACAAAAGCACTGCGCTAACCCCCAGCACGGCCGTCATTTTCCCGATGTGCCTTATCTTCATTACCCCAGCCTCCTCCAGACACTTTGTACTACCATGTATACGAGCTAGGCTTGGGTTTATGCGTTGAAAGTTTGTCTCGCTAGACAAGGTCTTCCATCAGGGATGGACGGTTTTTTCCAATGAGTTGTGCTGGACGTTCACTTTGCAATCCAGCCATTCTTCTGCAATGGTCCGGAATTTGTGGGCGTCCCCACTCGTCACAAACAGATGTTCCGGACGCTCTATTTGCTTGCTTTCGGCGTCCGTCGCAATTTGCAGGGACAATTCTCGCGCTGTCTCTTCTGCGGAGTTGATCAAGCGTACTCGATCTCCCATCACTTCCGAAATGACCGGTGCGAGCAACGGATAGTGTGTACAACCCAAAATTAACGTGTCCAAATCTTCGTGCAAGAACGGGGCGAGCGTTTCTTTTACGACTCTTCTTGCTTCCTCCGAGTTCGCCATGTGGCTCTCCACCAGTGGCACAAATGCGGGACAAGCCATGCCTGAGACGTACAGATCCGGTTGAATCCGTAAAAGCGCACGCTCATACGCCTTGGTACGAATGGTCGTTTCTGTCCCGATGACACCGACCCTTCCGTTTTTCGTCACTTGTACAGCCGCACGTGCCCCTGGCTCAATCACCCCAATAACGGGCAGTGGCAAATCCTCCATCGCTTCCTCCAGCACGACGGCAGTCGCAGTATTACAGGCGATCACCAATGCTTTTAACGGTGTACGCATCACATATTCGATCATTTGAAAGCTGTAGGCACGAATCTCTTCCGGCGATTTGGAGCCATACGGACAACGGGCATTATCGCCTACATAAACAATCCGTTCTTCGGGTAGCTGACGCATGACTTCCTTCGCAACAGTTAATCCTCCCACTCCTGAATCAATAACGGCAATCGCTCGTTCTCTACTCATGCTAATGTGTCTCCCCTGTTGAAATGAATATAGTACAGCATACCACTCAAACATTTGTGCTACTACCATATGCGGAGATGAAATTTCTTGTACTCCGCAAATGTCGCACCTTCTCTAGGCGCCTTTCATAATGTGGGGAGAGATGATGTGCCCACGAGGAGGAGAATCTTTTGGTAGAAGAAGCCAAAAATTTGTTGGACTGGAGCCAATGGGGCCGACAATGGATCGAGCATTTGCGAAGACATAAGACCCTCAACCGAGAACTCGAACGGCATCTGCACAAATTCGAAGAAACATTTACAGTGATCGGAAGGCAAGCCTCGAAGCTTGATTCGACAACAGAAAGCGACGAACTCCCTGTTCTCATCACTCGCGCAGAACAGGTACAGGAGCAATTCCATCACTTTTTACGACTGGCTCAGTTGAGTGAAGATGAGCATCTGGAAGGAGAGGTGAGGGAACCTGTTCAGGAATCAATGAATGCACAGCCAGCGGTGGCGGAAGAAGTACAAGTGCCTGTAGAGCCAGAACCCGTTTCCTATCCCGGTGCACGTGAGCCAGTCCGTGCGGCACGCCCCGTGGCTGTCGGCCGACATACCCTCCCGCCGCTCCCTTATGCCTACAACGCTTTGGAGCCATACATCGATGAAGCTACCATGCAAATCCATCACAACAAGCTACACCAAAAGTATGTAGACGATCTCAATACAGCAGAGCGGAAGCTGGCAGAGGCGCGAGAAAGTGGCAACTTCGATCTCGTACGCCATTGGGCACGCGAGCTAGCCTTTAATGGGGCCGGTCATTACTTGCATACGATCTTTTGGCCATCCATGAGTCCAAATGGGGGTGGCACTCCCTCCGGTGATCTCGCAGCGGCAATCAATCGGTATTTCGGTTCGTATGACGCCTTTAAGAGACAATTTAGTCAGGCGGCAGAAAAGGTAGAAGGTCCTGGGTGGGCAATCCTCGTTTGGTCCCCGCGAGCACATCATCTAGAGATTCTAACAGCCGAAAAGCACCAGAACCTGTCACAATGGGATGTGATTCCGCTACTGGCTCTGGACGTATGGGAGCATGCCTATTTCCTGGCGTATCAAAACCAGCGAGACAAGTATGTAGAAAACTGGTGGAATATCGTCAACTGGCCCTATGTGGAAGAGCGATTCGAGAAAGCACGAAAACTGCGCTGGGAGCCGTATTAACTTGTATCTCCCCTTCATTGACAAACCCCCTCGTCATCCCAAATGACAGGAATGAGAGGGGGTTTTTGCTGGCTAAACTTATTCGTTATACGGGACAAATTCGATCTTTTGCACCTTGACCGGATTTTGGATGGGCTTGGCGTTCTCATCTGTTTTCTGGGCAGCGATCTTGTCTACGACTTCCATCCCGGAAAATACATGACCAAAAACAGTGTGGCGATTGTCGAGGTAAGCTCGTCCGCCAATTTCTTTATACTTCGCTTCTGCATTCAACGGCAGCGCCGACAAATCGAGATACTCCTGATCTACCTTGGGGCTCTGTACAATATAGAAATGTGTGCTGTTCGTATTTGGTCCCGCGTTCCCCATACTGAGCGCTCCTCTGAAGTTGAACAGATCTCGGCTAAACTCGTCCTCAAAAGACTCTCCGTAAATACTCGGCAGCTCCTTCCCATCCGGCCCTTTCAAATCTCCTGCCTGAATCATGAAATCGTTGATCACACGGTGAAATATCATATTGTTGTATTGCCCTTTTTTCGCCAGAGTCTTAAAGTTTTCCACCGCTTTTGGAGCTTTGTTCGGGAACAGTCTCAGCTTAATCACACCGGCATCAGTCGTGATCACGCATATTTCTTCGCCTTTGCGCGGCTTCTCCAACTGAATCAGCTTCACATCTGACACATCGATGCCAGAGTCCTGCCAAATGACGCCCCACGCCTTCCAGTTCACCGGGTCTGTCCCGAGTCTGGCCAAGCCAAGATAATCCGTTTTTTCAATGGCCTTGTTATCTGCGGTATACCCGACGTATTTAAATTTCACAATCGCGCGGTAGTTGTTGTAGGCATCCTCTTTCGTGACAGTGTACAGCTTGTCCACTTTTGCTTCGATCACCTGAATGTTTTTGTATTTCGCCAATCCTTCCACATAGGTTTTCATCGCAAAATTCGTCATGGAGTCACCTACTACCAGCTTTGCTACCTCAGCAGGTTTGGATCGTTGCTTCACCAAGGACGCGATGAAATCATTTACTTCCTGCTTATCTCCCCCATGTGGGCGGAACTGGTTGACCTGAACTTCGTTACGATAGTCATGAATAGGGTTTGCAGCAGCATGTTGGACAAAAGTCGGACTCAGTAACGGGATCGCAATACTTGCAACGACTGCCAGAGAAACGAGTTTTTTCATTCTTTCCGCCCCCACTAAATTAGAAGATTTTTACACAAGAATAGTATAGCCTAATCTGATTTCAATTGACGATAACATTTTTAATATTCAGTTATTAACATTGTGCGTATGCAGCTTGTCATCTATCCCTTTCAGATCCATAGATTCCTTCATAGATTGGAATTATCATGCAAAAAAAGAGGAGCTATGCTATGGCGAATGAACGGAACGATCCAGAAAAAGGTCAGGGAAATAAACTGTCCTTGTAGTCGCTTCAGTTTCTTCCGTAAATCTTGAAAGCAGTTTGTGCTACCTGATTCAGATGGCACGGTGAATTTTTCAACCTTCATTTCCACTTTCTCTGCGTCGATCTTGATTTCATCTGCATATAGCTTGTCTTTGTCTGCGATAAAGGCAGTGTGATTCTTACTGGGGATTTTCCGAATTCTCCAGCATTCAATACTGTCCTTGCTACCATTCTCGTAGGAGCGTCCCCTATTGATCTGGAAATTACACCAGACGGAACAAGTGTTTATGTAACGAATGCGCTTGATGATACTGTTTCCGTCATCGATACAGCAACCAATACAGTCATAACCATACAAGTTGGCGTTGGACCTGCTGGTGTGGGAATTGGACGAACACCTGTTGGGACTAGAGTCTTTGTACTAAATTCTGGTGATAATATGATCTCCGTCATAGATGCAGACCCGGACTCTCCTACATTCAATACTGTCATTACTACCATTACGAAGGGAGTCGGGAATTCACCTAGTGATGCAGATCTTACTCCTGATGGAAGAAAAGTATATGTACCTAATAACCTGAGTAATAACGTATCCGTCATCAATACCATAACCAACACCATCATCACTTCCATTCCAGTAGGTAACCTACCAAATGCGGTAGCCGTCGGACAGGTGTGTAGCATAATATGATTCACCTCCCCACTCGCAACCTTTTTTCTGTTTTTTTCCATAAAATCTGTTGCGTCTTTTTGCATCCCTCCCCCGTCTAACCCATGTAAACTTCATGAAGCTACAACTAAAAACAATCAACCATGACGGCCATATGCCATATAAGGGAGAGACATACCATGAATAAAAAAACCATCACTGTATTTGCTGCTTCTATTTTGACTTGCTCTGTTTTTGCTGTAGCTCTCGGCACTACTTGGGCTAACCAAGCTGCTATCCCAGTAACCACCCAGCAAGAAACAAAAGCAAACGAAGCTGCCAAGCAAACTATGTTCCGGAATATCAAACTAGCGGAGCCTGCTCTACTGTACACCTTACAAGGGGAAGCAAGTGTTTTTGAAGGAACATATCAATACGCAGTCAAGCAAGGGAAGCACATCTTGGCAAAAGGATTCGGCACAGCTTCAAAAGGTGGCCCGGAATGGGGAACTTTTGCGCAAACGATTAAGATTCCAACAAGCGAACTGATCGGAAACGAGCCATTGATGCTCGAGATGTTTGAAATCAACCAAGAGAACGGCGCGATCATCAACAAGCTTTCCATTCCATTAGATAGCTCCGATAAAGTAAAAAACAATAACGTATTTCGTAACCTAAAGCTTGCGGCAACATCTGTCGTGTACAAAGCATCCGGCGAAGCTAGTGTTTTCGAAGGCACCTATCAATATGCCGTGAAGCAAGGCGAACAAGTAATTGCCAAAGGCTTTGGAACAGCATCGAAAGGCGGCCCGGAATGGGGTGAATTCTCTCAGGAGATTGTCATTCCGCTGAGCAATCTATCTAAAAATAAGCCAAGCACCCTCGAACTGTTTGAAATCGATCAAGAAAGCGGCGAAACGAAAAATAAAATGGTACTTCCATTACAGCAAGGATAAAAAGGATCTACGCTCCCGCAGTGTGTCTCGCGCTGCGGGATTATTTTTGAGAAGTAAGGAAGAACCTAACGTATTCAGTAAGGAGGATGTGCAGCATCGTGAATCAAACTGAACTGGCACAAAGAGCCATTTCCGGTGATGAAGACAGCTTTACTCTTCTGATCCAAGAGAATAGAGAAAAAATATATCGCATGGCTTTTACTTATGTGCGAAACAAGGAAGACTCGCTGGAAATTGTGCAGGAGACTGTCTACCGCGCCTTTATCTCCGTACACAAATTGAAGCAGCCGCAATATTTTCAAACCTGGCTGACCAAAATTGCCGTCAACTGCGCCTTGGATCACATACGCAAAGCAAAAAAAGTCGTTTATATGGATAAAGAACATGAAGGTAGCTACGAGCAGAAACCGCGGGAAGATGTCATCGACTTGCATGATGCCTTGGGCCAACTCGATGAAAAATCCAGAACGGTCATTATGCTGAGATATTTCGAAGACATGCCCATCAAGGACATTGCCGATGTGCTAGACATACCCCTCAGTTCCGTAAAGTCGATCATTTACCGCGGACTGGAGAAATTGAAAGTGAACATTGGGGAGCGTGAATCTCTTGGATAAAAAGCTGGACGATTATAAACAAGCCTATCACGATATTGAAATTCCCGAGGAGTTGGCGGCAGTCACCGAGCAAGCCATCGAACGTGGCAAGCTGCATCGAAAACGTGCGAAAGCAAGAACGAGTTGGGTAAAGCACGCTGGCGTAAGCGCAGCCGCTGTTTTTGTTCTTTTCACGGTCAGCGTGAACACGATGCCCGCATTTGCAAGTGCTTTGGAAAACGTACCTGGTCTGGGCAAGCTGGTGAAAATATTACAATTCAATAAAGGCAGTGCAGGCGGCGGTACTCCTCAGGATGCCGTAGATGTTAGCTTCATTACGGTACAGAAGCAAGGAGACCAGGAAAGCATCATCTTGAACTTTACCCAGGATAATGAGGTACAGCAGAACGCCAGCTCCTTCCACGTAAGTTTTACAGAATATCCGAATTCGGCTGTCAAAGATTTCGAGACATTGAAGCAAAGCCCGTATATCGAAGACGCCTACGAGATCATTTCATTGGACGATTCTCTGGTGCGGTTTCATGTGACTTTTAAAGAAGCGATTGCTTATGAAGTGAAAGAGTATAAGGAACCCGCACAGGTTGTGATTACGATTTCGCCAGTAGAAGTATCGCCAGAAAAGCAGCAGCCTGTGTACGCGGTGCGCACTGCTTCCGTGCCGTATGGAGAGACGCTCGGGGCTATGGAGGAATCTCTGCTGGTCGCGGACAATATGCGGGTTTTGAAGGACAAGCAAGGTGGATACTTTGTCGAGGCGGGGTACTATCGGACGGAAGCGGAGGCTCAGGAGAAAATGAAGCAGTTAAAGCATGAGTTTGGGGTTGTAGAGCCGTTGTTTGTGGAGAAGAGAGAGTATTTGGAGGTGCCTGGGGGGATTGTGGCGAGGTAGGGTTCCCCTTCCCTCTTATCAATCGTCAGATTATTCTGAGAGGATAGAAAAGCTGTGAACATGATAGAAAAGTTCCTAGCGACTCTATATAATAAGCTCTCAAGAGCGCTCTTTTCTGTTTTCTAGTTTGAATCGGGAGGTTTCATGATGAATACCAAAACTGTTGTTTATGAAGCCAGCTATCGTGATCAATTGGTAGATATTTGGTATCGTGCTGTTTGCCGTACTCATCATTTTTTGACGAAAGAAGATATTGAGTTTTATAAAAACATGGTAAAAAATGAAGCACTATCTGCCGTTGAGGTATGGATGGAAATAAACGAAAAGAAAGAGCCTGTAGGCTTTATTGGCCTCGATGGAACGAAAATCGAAATGCTGTTCGTTGATCCAGAATACCACGGAAAAGGGATTGGCAGCAGATTACTCGAACATGCGGAACGCAAGTATGGCCCTAATCTGAAAGTAGATGTCAACGAGCAAAACGAAGGGGCTCACGCTTTCTACAAACGGTATGGGTTTGTGCAAACAGGACGATCTGAACTGGATGGTTCGGGAAGGCCGTTTCCTTTACTTCATTTGGATTTACAACGTTAATTTTCGTTTGTTCAAAAAACAAGACTGTCTCCTGTCGTAGAATTCTCTACTTGCGAGACAGTCTTGCTCTACTTATTTGCCTGAAAAACTACCAAGGGCATTCACACAAAGGGCCATTTCTTACGCACCCTTTTTGGCATCCTGCAAACGCACTTGCTCCGAGCTTTTGAAGTAATTTCTTGAACATGCTTATCACCTCTTTTTTACATAATCTGTATCCACAGGAATATAATACAATACTTATATGAAAATTGAAAGCGTTTTCTGAAATTTCAAGAAGTAATATTTTTGTCGCTTCTTCTACTATTCTCTTCTGCTGCTTCCATTTTGTTAATGAATGTCCCGAGTACCTTTAATACTTGAAACAGGACAACCAAAATCGCAATGACCGTCACCCATAATACCGCAAACCCAATCACCCAGCCTGTAGACATGTTCATCCCTGCCTTTTTCGCAAAATATGTTGGAACGTACTGATTTCTCCGCTAATAGCCATGAGCAGTGAGATGCACACACTCGAAAAGAAGATAGCGATTACCCAGTTAGCAATTCCGAAATTGCCAGATAATAAATAATGGTCAACACTCGCCCAGCCCCCGCTCCATTGACCTACATAGACGGCCATACTGATGAATACAAGGTTACGTAAAACGAGCTTCCACGATAAAAAATGGTTTCCCGCCATTCCGCCGCATCCGCATGAAATCTTCTTTCTGCCTCTTGCTAGATTGATACTGATCGCAAGTGTGTACGCCCCTAGCAACAAAATCGCCAGGAACAGTCCCAGCGTTGTAAAAAGACCGAGCAGCAAGGAAATCGCTACGATGGCTTGCAACCCCAGATCAAGATACGTAAAGCTTTTTGACCACTGGTAGGGTATGATCTGATAGGCTTGCACAATGGACAAATGCGTGCTAATATCGCTTATTTTTGAGACAAACGTGCTGAGAAATAAAAATGCGAGAATCAACCGAAACAGTAAACCAAGCTCCTCCATAACACCCCTCCTTCGTTACGCAAACCATTTCGCCTGCATGCGGTACATACGCGAATATTCTCCGTTTGCATCCATTAGCTCATCATGATGCCCTACTTCGATCAGCTGACCTTGCTTCATGACAAAAATCCGATCCGCCATTCGTGCTGCAGCCATCCGATGGGAAATAAAAATCGCCGTCTTGTTCTGTGTGAGAGAATCAAACTGCTGAAATACTTCCAGCTCTGCCTGCGGATCAAGTGCAGCCGTAGGCTCGTCCAGAATAAAAATTTCTCCTCTTCTGTACAAAGCCCGAGACAAGGCTATCTTCTGCCACTGTCCGCCTGACAGGTCTTCGCCGTCCTGTAGCGTCCGACCCAAAATCGTATCGTATCCACTGGGAAGCTTGCGAATAAAGGTATCTGCACCGGTTTCAACCGCTACTTGCCTCATCTGCGCGGGATTGATTTCCTGCGTCACTCTCCCAATGGTGATGTTCTCTCCAGCAGTGAAATTGTACCGAATGAAGTCTTGGAAAATGACCGTAATATTTCGTTGCAGGTCGGAAATATCGAGCTCATGAATCGACTGTTTGTCGAACAGAATATTACCCGAATGGATCGGATAAAGCCCCATTAAGCATTTGACGAGCGTCGTTTTTCCTGAGCCATTATCGCCAACAATCGCAATACGCTCCCCCGGCTTGATCGTAAAGGAAACTTCATTGATCACATTGCGCTCCATTTTGGGATAGCAAAACGAAACCCGATCAAACGTAATACCAGATTGCAGCTTCGTGGGAAACTCAGCTTTTCCAGTGAGCTGCGGAATCGTTTTATCCTCATATTCCAGAAAGTCAAACAGATCAGCGATGTACAAGCATCTGTTGACGATATGTGCGAGGTTAAAGGTCATGAGCGAAAGTAGCTGCTGCGTATTCTGTACCGCTTGTGCAATGGCTACAAAATCCCCTACCTTCAGGGCGCTCGCTCGAAGTAGCGATACGACCAATCCCAAGCAGCCAATATACATCGAGGAGGTAAAAATCCCTGAGAGAATCAGTGCTTTTTCCCTGCGGTGTAGCAGACGAAGTACCTCTTTCATATTTTTCAAATACAGGTGAGACCATCTGCCTAGCAAAAAGTCCTTTAGCTGAAACAGTCGGACCTCTTTTGAGCTGTCGCGCTCATTCAGAATCGAGCTGATGTAAGAGGCTTCGCGAATCTCTGGCGTCTGTAGCCTTGCGAGAAAGTATTCCGACATACCAAATTTGATTTGGACAATTAACAGCGGGATCACGGCCAGCAAGCTCATCACAGCTAATCCCCAGTGAATGCTAAGCAAAAATACCGCGTAGGAAATCAGAGTAATCAGATTTTTACCGAGATCCAATACCCTTTCCACAGGGTCCAGAAATCGTTCCCCCATCGCCTCTGCCCGGATGCGGTGATGATGATTGTAAAATTCCGGATCATCGAAATAAGAGAGCGGAACAGATGCTGCCTTCTTTGCTACCATATGCTCCAAATGATATTCCAGTCGTTGCTCCGTATGGGCATCGAGAATGCGCAAGACCGTTTCCAACGCATTGGTCACCAGCGTCACGGAAAACAATCCCGCAAGCAGCCATAGCAATGGCTGGTAATTATCCGTCTGATCTAACACAATGGCTGTAACCTCGTTCACCATTTCTTTCATGATCCAGATCGTAGCCAACGGGGAAAATGCCAGGATGATTCTGAGGGCAATGGAACAAATGAGCCATAGCTTGCCATGTGCCCAAATCAATCGAACCGTTTTTGTAAAATAGGAACGCGTCATACTGCCTCACCTGCTAGCGCCAGTAGCTTATTTTTGGTTTCCACGGCGGTTATTGGTTTGGCACGAATGACGTCCTGTTCGTCGATCACAAAAACGCTTGGGAAATGATTGATCTGGTAGGTTTCAAGCATCGGTTCGTTGCCAATCAGTACAGGGATGCCGGATATGTTGTTTTCTCGCAGCCATTGGGCAGTCGATATGTGCTCGGATTCTGTTGAGATGATAACGGATGCATCTGTGAGTACCCCTCCCTCTGACAATAGTTCGCGCACATGATTGGCACAGTGCCCGCAGCCTGTATGTGTGAAGTTTACGATCAGTGGGCGGGGCAAATGGTTTAGTTGTTGCTCTTGGCCGTTTAGCGTGCGGAAAGGTAGTGATTGTAGTTTGGTGCCGATTGCTGGTCCTGTTTCCGGGATGAAAGGGTGGAAGTGATGGACCTGACTCTGGGTTTGTTTTAATAGGGTGAGAAGTTTTGCCAATATAAAGGCAAAGATAAGTAGAAAGATCATGTTTAAGGCTATGAGCAAATCTATCGATCCCCTTCCATGCGACTCGAGATTATACGAGAGGCGTAACATATTTTTACAGAGAAAATACCATAATATTCTAGTTTTGTCATTGTTTTATGTTTCAAATATGTTTGTTGGTAGAAAAGATTTTGGTGAGAAAAAGAAACCCCAAACAAGTATTTTACTACTCGCTTGAGGTTTAACTCTTTTTTGCATACATCATAATCTCTATTTCTGTCTCGATTGTGTTAACCCACATATCTGCCCCGCAATCGTCAAATGCGCCTCACCTGCTACTCGAATAACAGGCTGCTCTCCAGATCGATCAACCGTTATATACAGCTTTCCTGGTCGACCAATCGCATGTCCTTGCCCTACGACAAGCTGTGTCACTTTTCCAGCAGGCAGTCTTTCTTCCAATGCCAGATAGCCAGCCAACGCCCCGTTTGCAGCACCTGTTACGGGATCTTCCGCAATTCCGATCGCAGGCGCAAAATCCCTCGTATACAAGTCATAGCCTTCTTGAGCATCCCACGTAAACAAATGGGTGGTTGTGATGCTGTGTTCCCTGTTCATTTCTGCGAGCGTTGAGAGCAGTGGCTGCGCTGCATCAATCGCCTGTCGGGTGCGGACTGGAACGAGTAGATGCATATTGCCAGTGGAAGCGAGCTTCATCGGATAGCGATCGTCCAGATCAGCAGGTGTTATACCTACCAGCCTCGCTACCTCTTCTCTGTCGAAATCAATCTCCTTCACAGAAGGCTTGATTTGGGTCATTTCCACTCGCTGTAACTGACCATCTTCCATCACCAATTGAACAGGTATCAACCCGACGTTGGTCTCAAACACAATACGGCTACCCTTTTCCAACCATCCGCGCTCTGTTGCCAATAGCCAAGCAGAACCCACTGTCGCATGGCCGCAGAAATTGATCTCAACCGAAGGAGAAAAGTAGCGAATACGAAAATCTGCTTCTGGATGGTCAGACGGCATCAAAAATGCAGACTCAGGAAGATTCAACTCATTGGCAATTTTCTGCATTTGTTGTAAAGTCAAAGTACCTGCTTCCGGGATGACGCCTGCGGGATTGCCTGCAAATGGCTCTCTCGTAAAGGCGTCCACATGGTATACGCTCACATGATTCATGGTTATTTCTCTCCTTTTGTTAAACGAATGCTTCTCTTGCTTTTCATCTTAAAGTGATGCAACCGCGCTGTAAAATGAAGCTTTCGCATACCAACCATGATAAAAACTTCATGAAAGGAGGAGCTCCATGACTTTGTTTCAAATGGAAGTCCTTGTGGCTGTCACGAACGCTGGTAATTTCACGCGAGCTGGAGAACAAATCGGATTGAGCCAGTCAGGAGTGAGTCATACCATCGGCGCACTGGAGAAAGAGCTTGGTATTTCCTTGTTCATCCGAAATCGTGGCGGTGTTAAGCTGACCGCAGCTGGCGAAAAAATCGTCGCCTCTGCTCGGACCATATTGGAAAACGTCTCGTTGATTAAACAGGTAGCTGCCGAATCAAGCGAGCATTTGGAGGCAACGCTCCGTATTGCTTCTTTTCCCAGCGTAACCGCTCAGCTCCTGCCAAAATTGCTGAAGTCATACAGAGTCGCTATCCGCATATGCAAACAAAGCTATATGAAGGAAGCTATCAAGAAATAAAAGAATGGGTTCGCTCTGGGGTTGTCGATGTCGGTTTTCATGTGTGGCCCGATGACGAGCTAGAGGGAATTCTACTGATGACAGACGCCCTGCATGCTGTCGTGCCAGCCCATCATCCTCTGGCAAAAGAGCCCTCTCTTACCTTGGAGCAATTAGCCAGCGAATCGTTTCTCATGCCCATGGCTGGTTGTCACTTGTTGATAGGCGCGGAGTTTGCCAAGACTGGGCTTACGCCAAATGTTTCCTATGAAATCGCGGATAATACAACGATACTCGCAATGGTAGAAAGCGGTGTTGGGGTGACAGTCGTTCCGTCACTGACTCTACCAGCGCAACTACCCGATGTCGCTGTCATAGAAATCACACCGCCTCTCTCTCGCCAAATCGGCTTGGCTGTACGCTCGCTTCGTGAAGCCCCACCTGCCGTTCGAGCTTTTTTGCGGGAAGCAGAGCGCATTGCACCCACACTATAAAAAGGACGTGCTTCTTCGTTGAAAAAATGGCTCATTCTACTACTCGCTCTCTCGGTGATCAGCAGTGTGATTTTAGGAATTACCATTCAAGCAGGTACGTTGGTTCCATTGATTAACCAGAGCTTTTTAATCGGTCTTTTCCTGTTGATCGTTGGGAGTATTGCCGTCGTTACACGCTCTGGATTTTTCACTATATTTCTACGGGGATTCAAACAGCTGAAAGGGATGTTCTTTCGCAAGCCGCGCATGATGGACAGTGACATCGTTCAGGCAAACGACTTTGCTTTCGAGGAAAAGAAAGAGTCATTCGTGCGAGTCGGAACCTCGCTTTTTCTCACGTCGGGCACTGGACTGATTGTCTTCTCGATCATTCTTACCTGTTTCTACTATTTATAATCTCACGAGAAAGGGCTGTCCCACCGATCGGGAACAGCCCTTCTTCCTCTCTTACGACTCTATCAAATGACAAGCCAGCCAATGCCCGGGCTGCGCCTCCTGCCACTTCGGCACTTCTTCCGCACAGCGAGGTTGTACGAGTGGGCAGCGTGTACGAAAACCACAACCACTCGGCTTGTTGGCTGGACTCGGCAAATCTCCCTGCAAAACGATACGCTCCCGCTTCACCGTCGGGTCAGGCACTGGCACAGAAGAAAGCAACGCCTGCGTATAGGGGTGCAACGGACGAGTGTACAGCTCATAGCTCGATGCAAGCTCGACCATTTTTCCCAAATACATGACGCCAATCCTGTTGGAAATATGTTTGACCATGGACAGATCATGTGCGATGAACAAATAGGTCAATCCGCGATCATGCTGCAAATCCTCTAATAAATTGACGACTTGCGCTTGAATCGAGACGTCGAGTGCGGAGATCGGCTCATCAGCAATGATAAATTCCGGTTCCACTGCCAACGCCCGCGCGATTCCGATCCGTTGGCGCTGTCCCCCACTGAATTCATGCGGAAAGCGCTGCGCATGATCCTTATGCAAGCCCACTAGATGGAGCAGTTCGGCCACACGCTCTCGTCTCATCCCGCTATTCAAATGATGGATGTCCAAACCCTCTGCAATGATATCCTCCACGGTCATACGCGGGTTCAGACTGGCTTGCGGGTCCTGAAAAATCATCTGGGCATCCCGATTGAACTGCCCCGCTTCTTTTCCCCGAAGCTGATGAACATTCTTCCCTTTGAACAGCACTTCCCCATCTGTATGATCATATAGGCGAATAATGGTCCGGCCTAACGTAGACTTCCCGCAGCCACTTTCGCCGACCAGACCGAACGTCTCCCCTTTGTTGATCGTAAACGAAACACCATCGACTGCTTTCAAATCAAATCCCGTTCCAAGCGAAAAATACTTCTTCAAATCGCGAACATCAAGCAAAGCTTCTGTCATATTCCCTGCCTCCCTGCTGCCACCAGCTCCTCTATTCGCGGTGCCCGTGGATCGTGGAGCCAGCAGGCTGCCTGATGTCCACGCCCGAATTCGCTCGTCACGGGCATCTGCTGTTCGCATATCTCCATCGCAAAATCACAGCGGGCAGCAAACGGACAGCCGACGGGCGGATTGAACAAATCTGGAGGGCTGCCTTCGATGGGAATCAGCCGTTGCTTTTCACCTTCATCCAGACGAGGGAGGGAGCGCATCAGTCCCCATGTATACGGGTGACGAGGATTTGCAAAAACGTCCTCAACCGTCCCAGTCTCTACCACCATTCCTGCATACATGACAACCATGCGATGAGCGATCTCGGCTACGACTCCCAAATCATGGGTAATAATCACAACCGACAACTCCTGTTCCTCTTGCAGTCGCTTGAGCAAATCCAAAATTTGCGCCTGAATCGTCACATCCAGTGCTGTCGTCGGCTCATCAGCAATCACCAGCTTGGGCTGGCAAGCAAGAGCAATCGCAATGACCACACGCTGGCGCATCCCTCCGCTGAATTGGTGCGGGTACTGATCGATTCGCTTTTCCGGATCGGGAATTCCTACGAGTGAAAGCATCTCTATCGCTCGCTTTCGCGCTTCCTCTCGCGATACTTGGTGGCTGCGAACGAACCCCTCTACGATTTGTGTCCCTACCTTCATCGTCGGATTGAGCGCTGTCATCGGGTCTTGAAACACCATGCCGATCTGCGTTCCGCGAATACCCAGCAGCTCTTTTTTGGGCAGGTGACTGATTTGGGCTCCTTCAAATACAACCTTTCCCCCGACGATTTTTCCAGGTGGATTCGGAATTAATCCCATGATCGCTTGAGCCGTAACGCTCTTGCCACATCCACTCTCGCCTACGATGGCAACCGTCTCCCCTTTGTCCACGTAAAAGGACACTCCCCGCACGGCTTGAACCTCACCACCATACGTCTTGAAATTCACCCGCAAGTTATCGATTGTCAGCAAATGCTGAATCATCCTCATTCCCCCTGTCGTCTCTAATCGCGTAGACGTGGATCAAGAGCATCCTGCAAACCGTCACCGAATACGTTGAAGGCGAACATCGTCAGCGAGATCATCAATGCTGGGAAAAAAAGTCGCCACCAATCACCCGTTAAAATAACGCCCAAGCCATCGTTTGTCATCGTCCCCCAACTGGCGACGGGAGCTTGTACACCGAGTCCAAGAAAGCTGAGAAAAGATTCCGCAAAAATCGCCGATGGAATCGTAAAGGTCAAATTGACGATAATAACGCCAAATGTGTTGGGAATCAGATGCTTGAGCAAAATTCGTGAAAACTTCGCTCCCAGTACTTGGGCAGCCAGAATGAACTCTTGATTTTTCAATTGTAGGATTTGTCCGCGCACCAACCGCGCCATGCCGACCCAACCAGTAGCAGAAAGAGCAATAATAATCGTCAGCATTCCCGGCTCCATCACGACCATGAGCAAAATGACGACCAGTAAATACGGCAACCCATACAAAATCTCGATAATACGCATGATGATCGTATCGATGCGATCCCCTCGTTTGCCTCGCCCTGCCATATAGCCTGCAATTCCCCCGACTGTCACTCCGATGACCAGGTCGATCAATGCTGCGACAATGCCAATCGTCAAAGAAATCCTCGCCCCGTACCACGTACGGGCAAACATGTCACGTCCTAGCTCATCCGTACCGAACCAATGCTCCGCGGAGATTTCCTGATTTTTGGTCAGCAAGCTCTGGTCGGAATAACTATACGGCACGAGATTCGGTCCAATAATCGCCATGCCAACCAAAGCGAGAATAATGAACAGCCCAAGCATAGCCAGCTTGTTTTTCAACAGCTTCCGAATGACCTGCTGCCCATTGCTGAGACTGGGTCGTGCAATGACATTCGCCTGCGTGTTTTTCGCCAACGGGCGAAATAACGGGTCCACTTTGTGCTCCATCGCCACAGTTTATCTCTCCTTGTTGGTCAGCTTGATCCGGGGATCAATCAGGGTGTATGCGATATCAATCAGGAAAATGGTAAAAATCAGAATCGCACTGTAAAAAATAGTCGTACCCAAAATGACCGGATAGTCACGGTTGAAAATACCGTCTACGAAATACTTGCCAATGCCGGGAATCGCAAAGATTTTCTCCACGACAAAGGTCCCCGTTATCAAACTGGCAATCAAAGGTCCGAGAAAGGTGACAACAGGCAGAATCGCATTGCGAATTCCATGTCTGACGACGATGATAAACATGGGAATACCCTTTGCTTCTGCTGTTCGAATGTAGTTCTGGTTCATGACTTCAATCATGCTGGCACGCATGTAGCGGGTAATGACCGCAACTGGACCAAAGGCGAGCGCCAGTGAAGGCAGTATTGTATGCAGCCAGGTCCCCCATGTCGCAACGGGAAAGAGCGGCAGCTTGATCGCGAAAAAATTGATCAGAAGCGGTGCCATAATGAAGCTCGGGATCGCTACCCCCAACACAGCAAGCGCCATGGCAACGTAGTCCAGCCATTTGTTGCGATTGAGTGCTGCGATGATTCCCAACGAAATTCCGAAAAGGAGTGCAATCCCGATCGCTTGCGCACCCAACCACGCAGATGCACCAAAGCCATCGGAAATCATGTCATTGACTCCACGAGAGTCTGATTTGATGGATGGTCCCAAGTCGAGTATTAACAGATTTTTCAGATATAAAACGTATTGAACAGGCAACGGCTCGTCCAAGTTGTATTTGGCACGTAAATTATTGAGAATTTGCTCTGGGAGCTGATCCGACTCGGAGGCAAACGGGTTCCCCGGAATGGCATGCATCAAGGCAAACGTCAGCGTCACGATAATCCACAGAGTGACGAACATCATCAAAATACGTTTTACGAGATAGTTTGACATGGAAGTCCTCCTCGTTTACTTAGCCAGCTCGTAAATGGCATGCGCGTAAATCGCCATGGCACGCAGCAGGTCGTCAATCTCGGCATATTCATCAGTCAGATGGGCCATGGATTCCTTGCCTGGAAAGAGCGGGCCGAATGCAACACCATACGGCATGATTTTGGCATAAGTTGCTCCTCCTGAGGAAAGTAGGGTCGCTGGCTCTCCCGTGTGCTCCTCGTACACCCGCGACAAGGTTTGGATCACAGGATGATCTTTTGGCACATAATGCGACTTGGATGTTCGCAAATCGGCAATCGTCCAATCCAGCTCTGCCGTCCTTTGCTTCAATTTCTCAACGTATTCCTCACAGGAAACAGTCGCTGGATAACGGATATTGAGCCGAACTGTCCCCCCTTCGCTGGAATCGTAACGCAAAATTCCCGCGTTGACCGTCAGCTTGCCTGACACTTCATCCTCGCAAGCCATATGTAGATGGTGAGCAAAATAATCTTCATGCAGGACGTCAGACAACATCGTAAGAAAGGACAAGCAGGAGCCACCAAACGGGTACGAGCGCAAAAAAGTAGCCAACAAGGTTCCCGCATTCACGCCCTGGAATGGCGCCATCCCATGAGCCGGCTTTCCTGCGAGCGTGAATTGCAATTGTCCCAGCCCTACCAGTTCCATACGACCAGTTGTGTGGTTTTCATTCAGAAACATTTCCCATTCTTCCGCCAATCGAGAAAGGACTACCTCCTGCCGTGCCTGAGAGTCCAGTCGTACAAGAGCGATTGCTTTTTCGGGAACACTGTTGCCTTGATCACCGGAGACAAATGACGCTAACTGCCATGCTCCATTTCGTTCGATTGGTTCGATCACTGGAATCGTCAATGTCGGGTTGATCTGCCCCTTCTCGGCATGTGTCATCGGGAAGGAGGAATCTGGTGAAAAGCCAATCGGCGGGATGCGATCATGCTCGGCAAAATGCTTCATGCACAGCCAGCCGCTCTCTTCATCTGTTCCGATGATCATTCGCACACGTTTTGTCAGTGGCAAACCTGAATCCTTGACCATCTTCAACGCGTAGTACGCAGCCATCGCTGGGCCTTTGTCATCAATCGCTCCACGCGCATAGATGCGACCATCTCGAATGCTCGGTTCAAAAGGCGGGGTCGTCCAACCTTCTCCCACAGTGACCACATCGATATGAACGAGCACACCGATCTCTTCTTCCCCGTCGCCGAACTCGATTGTCCCTGCGTAACCATCCAGGTTTTTGATCTGGAAGCCATCCAGCTCACCGCGAGCGAGCATTGTTTCAAGCGCTGCGGCAACACCTTCGCCAAATGGCTTTCCTTCTTTTGCCGTCGTCATGTCTTCAATGCTGTTAATGGAAAGAAAGGATTTCAAATCATCCAGGTACTGCTCTCTTTGCAGAAGCGCTTGCTGCCGCCAGTAATCACTCATATGCGTTCCCCTGCTTTCATCTGATGTAGATAGGCAAGAAACGATTCACCTTTTGAGGAAATCTGACTCCCTTGTCTTCCTTTTCCCACTTGAATCAGCTCATCCTGCTGCAAAAGTTTCAGCCGATAGCGCAGCTGTTGCAAGGTAACCGAGTGGCCTCTTTCTTGTAACTGTGCAAGTAGCGTATAGCGTCCACCGCTTCCCTGCCCCAGCTCCTGCAAAATAGCCGTGATTTCATCCAGAAATCCTCGTTTTTTATATTCAGTGACGATGATTTCACATTCCTTGTTTAGACCATCTACAGGCAACGGCGCTTCTGGTATTTCCCGCAGAAACGGCAAATGATACGGATACGCTTCATCCTCGACGACGTGTGCTAAATACTCAATCACATTTTCGAGCTCACGAATATTTCCAGGCCAATCGTACTCATGGAGCGCCCGCATGGCTTCATTGGTCAACGTAAACGGTGGGCGGCGCAAATCATAGGAATATTTCTTCATAAATTGATGGGCCAACCACGGGATATCCTCCCGTCTGTTTCGCAGCGGTGGCAAATGAATCGGCAAGATATTCAGACGATAATACAAATCAGCACGGAAGGCTCCTTCCGCAATCATCCGCTGCAAATCTTGATTCGTTGCTGCGATGACGCGAATATCTGTCGGGATGATCTTGCTGCCGCCTACGCGCATAATCTGGCGTTCTTGCAATACACGCAGCAGTCTGTTTTGAATAGCCGCGCTGGCATCTCCGATCTCATCAAGAAAAATGGTCCCTTTGTGGGCCAATTCAAACCAGCCGATATGTCCACCTTTGCGCGCTCCGGTAAAAGCCCCTTCTTCATAGCCGAACAGCTCGCTTTCCAAAAGAGATTCCGATATGGCAGCGAAGTTGACCCCGACAAACGGCTCTCTTCTGCGTGGCGAAGCGTTGTGGATAGCCTGGGCGAGCAATTCCTTCCCTGTCCCTGTCTCTCCCAACAACAGCACTGTGGAGTTGCTTCTTGCGATTTTGCGGGCAATCTGAATCACTTTTTGTACAGGCACGCTCTCCCCATAGAAATCATCAAATTGGTACTTGGCTACCAATCCTTTGCTGTAAAGGCGCATGCGGTAATCGTGCTCCAGCTTTTCAATTTCTGCAGCCTGACGAAACAAAAGCAGACTCCCGAGAAAGCTTCCTTCCATGACGATGTGCATTTTGCGGAAAAAGTAGGTTTTGTTCGCCCAATCTACCAAAACATCTTTGTTCTCTTCACACTGCCGGATCAACTGATAAAAATTCGCAGGCAAGCAATTGGACGCCCGCTCACCGACGAATTCATTCCCTTCCAACTGCAACGTTTCGATTGCTTTCTGATTGACAAAACGGATGTTTTCTTTTTCATCCATGGCAATCACCGCGTCCTCGATCCGATTGACGATGGCCTCCAAATATTTACTCAACAGATGCGCATGCTGAATTTCGTTGTTTAGCTCTTTGGTGATATCGACCAACGATTGCATGGCGCGTGCGGTCACCTTTTGAAAATTGCCGTTTTTAAAATGAGAGTAGATGGCAAGCCACGTAGATAAATCGATGATCCGATACCCGATATCGACAACTTTGCGAATATGTGGGGGGACATGCTCTGCCTCTCCTGGCGTTACAGCAATCTCAATGTCAGGTGGATAGTCAGCACCTGGATAGTAGGGATACAGTTCAAAATCCATCCCAGAGGCACGCAGCAATTCCACATTTTCTTCAGCAGTCTCTTTGGTGTCACTGACGAGAAGCACTTTCACGCCTTTCGGAATTTCCAGCATGCCGCGCAAATTATGGTATGGCAGCATTCGCTTGGCGATGATGATGCTGGATTCTTT
The DNA here is from genome assembly GCF_003013475.1 of Brevibacillus porteri. GTDB lineage: Bacteria > Bacillota > Bacilli > Brevibacillales > Brevibacillaceae > Brevibacillus > Brevibacillus porteri. The sequence goes on along the minus strand of NZ_PXZO01000003.1, from coordinate 5,318 downwards.
TGGCACATACGTTTGTACAAGTGGGATAATGCTTTTGGTGGATACAATGACGAGGGCACCAGGCGTGATCGGGCGTAACGGAAGCTGGTCGACTCGCATCGCCTCGACATGGATATCATCGCCGATCCCCAATTCATGATACTGACTAACGACGGACTGTAGAAACTCATCCATTCTTGCAATAAATATGATCGATTTTTTGTCCATATCAGCCGCTCCAAGATGTAAAGTGAAGACAAGAACGTTTCGAATATTCGCTCTTGTCTTCGCTTATTTTACTTATTACTTATTGCCGATTTCTACCCATTTGTAGTCAATCGTACCAACTGGATGGCGAACGATGCCTTTTATGTTTGGCTGCTCCATAAATACTTTTGTCCCGAAATAGATAGGTACGAGTGGCATATCATCCATGAAAATTTTCTCCGCGTCATGCATGAGATTGAAGCGCTCTGTTTCGTCGGCAGTGTTGCGAATCTTCTCTACCAGTGCGTCATACTCTTTGTTGCTGTAGTTGACACGGTTTCCAGGATGGTCAGTCACGAACAGCTCCAGGTAATTGACCGGGTCTCCGTAGTCAGCAGGGATCGTCGAGCGGGAGAATTGAAGACTGCGGGCACGTTGTTCAGCCAGGAATACTTTCCACTCTTTGTTTTCCAGCTTCACATCTACCCCGAGATTTTTCTTGTACATTTCCTGCAAAACTTGCGCGATGGCCTTGTGCGCATCACTGGTGTTATACGTCATGGTGACAGGCGGGAGGGTCGTCCACCCTTCTTCCTCCAACCCTTTTTTCAGCAGTGCTTTTGCTTGCTCTACATCGTTATCCTTGAAGAAATCCCCGTCCTTTGTGCGGAAATCCGCTCCGTCTGGCTCTGGGAAGCCTAATGGCACGTGAGCCATGGCAGGTGTCTGTTTCCCTTGCACGACATTGTCGATCAAGGTCTTGCGATCGATGGCCAGCGCAAATGCTTTCCGAATGTTGGCGTTAGTGAATGGAGGAATTGTCGTGTTCATCCGGTAGTAGTAGATGGACGCTTCCGTTTCTACCTTTGCTTCCCCAGAATCGATCAACTGTTTCTTCATATCGTTTGGAACGGTCTGGATCATGTCGAGCTGACCTGTTTTGTACATTTGGAATTGCGTATTTTCATCGTTGACCATGACAAACTCGATTCCCGCATATTTGATCGAATCACGGTCCCAGTAGCCGTCGTTTTTCACCAGCTTCACTGATTGGTCATGAACCCAATCTTCCATTTTAAACGGTCCATTCGTCACGATACTTGCAGCGCCTTCCGCCCATTTTGGATTACTCTCCACGACTTTTTTATTCACCGGGAAGAAGGTCGGCTGCGTCAGGATGTGGAGGAAGTAACCTGTTGGCGCCTTCAGCTTTACCTCAAACGTCTTCTCGTCTACGGCTTTTACCTGTACGCCGTCTGCATTTCCTGTTCCTTTGTTGAACGCTTCTGCTCCATCGATGTAATAGGCGAGGAAAGCAGACGGGAATGCATGGTTCGGATCGACAATGCGTTTAAACGCAAACTCGAAATCCTGCGCTGTCACTGGTTCACCATTCGACCATTTGCTATCGCGCAGTGTAAAGGTATACGTTTTCCCATCCTCACTCACTGCCCATTTCTCGGCCATGGCTGCTTGCGGCTTGTGATCCTTGTCCAGTCGAACCAAGCCTTCCATTGTGGCATTCAACACTTCGTTTGAAGTACTGTCAAAGCCTTTTGGTGGATCGAGCGAAGGTGGTTCCGTCTTCAGATTGAGCTTGAGTTTTGCAGCAACATTGGCTTGTCCACCTGTATCTGTGGACGCTTGACCTGCTGTACCTCCCCCGGCTGGTGGCGTTGCCGACTGACTACAACCGGTAATGGCAAGAACAGTGACAAGTGCAGCGGTACTAAGCAGCTTCCATCCTTTTCGCATGTTCATTGCATGTGACCCCCTTTTCTTTTTTAAACAACAATTAGCCTTTGTTGCTTTATGAATAAACGGCACTGCTGGGAATGCCATTTATACACGTAAAGAAAAATCTGTCTTGGTGAGACTAAAGGATGTCTTGATCCGTCCAACAACGTTACCACTCATGTTTGTAATAGGCGGGTTTGTATATTCCGCGAGCGTTTCCAAAAGACCGTCCATGCCGATTCCCAGTTGACGAAGCACTTCATTGACGACCGGATTGATCGCCCGTGGTCCTCCATCCTCGATTTTGATGGCAATGCCCCATCCTGTTTCTCTATCGCCCAGGCAGTACACGGACTCGGCGCCAGCCTTCCCTACGATACGACCGCCAAAGGCTGTCATGAGGTCTGTGCAATATCGATTCTCGCCTCCGACCATTTCGGGATGAGCGGTCATGGCATCCGTAATTCGCTGAACGGCTTTTCGTCGCTCGGTATTCTCGATCACCTCTGGTCTTGCCAGCTTGGCGAATGCCCACGCGTAATGGGCGAGCGGCAATTGATGGACGGGAACCCCACATCCATCTGTCCCGAGGTTGATTTTGTCTTTGGGGTAGCCTGTTATGTCTTCGACTACATCAAGAATCCGCTGTTGCACTGGATGCGTAGGCAAATGATAGGTAGTCACGTCCTCCCCCATATGTGTCGCGGTGGCAATCATGCCGGAGTGCTTACCAGAGCAATTCGAGAATACAGGTGTAAGCGGCTTGCCCTCTCGAATCAGCTGTTTATAGCTCTCCTCATGACGTGGCACATGTGTCCCGCATTGCAATGTCGCTTCTGGCTGACCTGCTCGCGTAAGCATAGAGAGCGCACGTGCGCGATGGCGTGGCTCTCCACTATGAGAAGCACAACAGAGCGAAAGATCAGCCGGCTCAAAACCATACCGATCTGCCGTCCCCGTCTCGATTACCGGAATCGTCTGCAACGGCTTCATACTGGAGCGTGCATATGTAAGGCGATGGGGATCACCGTACGAATAGAGCAATGTCCCCTGCGAATCAACGACTGCGATATGTCCGAGATGTGAGCTCTCTACCTGTTCTCCCCGGTATACGTTGGCAACGACGTTCATAGCAAGTCTCCTTTGTGTGCAGAAGTTTGAATGTTTGCTCTTTTCTAACTAAGCAAATAGTGTGCCAATAACTAAAAAAATACGCAACAGGTGGAGTTTGGCTATTTTCTAGAGAAAAAGAGCAACCCTTTCCCTAGAATGGAACAAGAACAGGCTAACTCATTGTCTGAAATAGGTTCACCTTAAAAAGTAACAGGGTGACATTTCTATGTTCATTTCAAAACGGAGTACGATCAGAACACTGCCATAAGCCTATGAGCCACCGCGTTTAGCAGAAAGCTTTGCACGCTACGAAAAAAAGAGACGTTCCCTATGAAACGTCCCCTTGGCTCGTGTTGTGATCCTACTTTGTCCCGCCTAATCCTGACTCGGGAAAATCGATTGGCATTGCCGAGGAAATACGAAAGAAGGGCAACGAAAAAAGGGCGTAGGAGTAGGAGCAGGGATGTTATTTGGACGCGGGGAACAAAATTTCCCCAGCACCTCCATTTTGACTTCCGCATGTACCTGAATCTCCTTGCAGATGATCACTTCCAATTCGACCCTTCCGCCAAGTAGAAAGTGTGCATTCGGCGTGCACTCAATACCTGTGATCCGGCAGGTGATATTGTTTTCGTCCAAAGGCTCAGGCAAGCATAGAATCACTTCATCGTCGAACGAAACGACAACCGGGAATTCGAACAAAAAGTCACCGTTCGCAAAGACGCGGAGTAGGACAGTTGCCTGAAAAACAAACTGTACCATACCTGCCAGAAAAGTCGTTTGATTGATTGTCATCTGCACTCTTCGAACGTTGACGATCCTACAAGAAAAATCGGAGACACATTCCGTGTGTGAGCGATGAAAGAGCGGAAATGGCGGAGGAACGACAGGCTCTATGCATTGAATAGAGATGTCCTGACCAGATTGTATGGCTTCATCAACCAACGGAAGGAATTCATCAGGGATGGATACCTTGCTCCGTTCCCGGTTCGTAGAGACTACCCAGTCGTATACCTCTTGAACCATGATGCATCTAGCCTCCAAATTGTTCGGGATCGGAGGCGTGGCAGTTGGAAATACGTTCGTAACTGTAACAGTAAACGAACAGGAGCTCGTATTTCCAGCCGCATCCGTTGCCGTGCACGTCACCACTGTCATTCCCTGCGGAAACGCCATGGTCTCAACCACTTCCGCTACAGGTAAAGACGGGAAATTGTGAACGACGCCGGACGGACTGCAGGAAATCGAGACGATACCGCAGCTAGGACTTGTCGCTGTTACCATGTACGTTACCGTGCCGAAATCCACACCTGGTTCCGTACCGGTGCTGATATCAGGGGGACAGGTGATGGTCGGGGGTTCGACGAAAGGAAAACTGATGATGACCTGACCATTGCCAAGCCCAATCCTTGTCAAGTTAAGCTGATTGCTCCCCCCGTTGAATGAGCCACCTCCTCCACCGAGCCCACGAGACTAGAGGAAACAAGGGATCTAATCCGTTTCCGCCGCCGCCACCACTAAAGCCTCCACCTCCTCCACCGCCACTAGCTCCGCCTCCGCCGCCTCCTCCAAAACCGCCAGTTCCGCCTCCACCATCAGGAGCTCCACCCGCGCCACCGGCATTGATCGCGGTTCCACCTCCGCCTCCACCTGGGGAGGAAGAACCATTTCCAACAATGCCTGCTCCACCGCCTCCTCCATCGTCTGGCGCTCCCGCACCACCACCTAACCCATTGATCCCTCCAGCTCCGCCAGCCGCTCCTGCCGTTCCGCTTGTGGTTAAAGCTGCATCCCTTCCAGGCAGTAAATTGGCTTCCCCGCCTCCGCCACCCGCTGCTACGAGCAGATTGGCTGCTGTCACCGGGTTTATAGTCCGCCATACAAATGTACCGCCACCGCCACTTTGACTATTTCCCATTCCACCAACCAAAACGGTCAATACTTCACCCGGCGTGACGGAAAAATCCCCCTGAATGAACGCTCCTCTGCCAAAATCAAGTGAACCTCCGCCTCTCGCCCCTACTGCCTGTATCGTCATAGAAGTAACACAAGGAGGGACGACGAAAGTCTGAAGCTCGCCCGTAAAATTGAGTGTAACAGCCGCAAACGTGATGACTACGATACCATCGCCTGTTCCCACACCGGAAACGTTTTTCTGATTGAGTCCGGCATTAAAGGAACCTCCGCCTCCACCTCCTCCGAATGATTCCACAAGGTTTGTACCACCTCCACCCCCACCGCCGCTGTATCCTCCACCGCCGCCGCCACCTGCGCTCCCTGCC
>NZ_PXZO01000029.1 GCF_003013475.1 Brevibacillus porteri | reverse complement strand
ATTCTAAGGGGTGCACTTCATACATGTCCACGAGGCTTTTCCTTAGTTATTCGTCTCCGCCTTCATACAGCTTCGATAAGAATTCTGTAAATGTTTCAGCCACTGGGGAGATCGCATCTCTTTGCCATTCTTCCAATGATTTTTCTTCTATTTCACCCTCATACAGGTCTTCCTCTGTGATCAAGAATTCGTGATGTACGAAAACAACGATTGGTTCAGCATGTTTTCCGTTACTATAGTCAAAGCAAATGTAATTACCGGCAGCATCATACCCGATTGGGATCACTCCGTCAGGTACACAAACCTTAAGATCCTCGTGTGCTGTTAAGATATAGTAACTCCCAACCTTACTACTAAGGCTATAGAATGTATGAAATACTTTACCTTCTCCTTCCTCGTAATCAAAGACACAAGGAACAGGACATCCTTCATTATTCTCAAGCATGCACTCTACAAAATCTTTGGGAAATCGTACGCCCAAGGCAGCTTCTACTTCCTCGATATCTTGGATGTCTATTTTCTCTGTGCAACTTTCAAATGTTACATGCTTTGGAATTGTCATGTCATTACTCCCTGTGAAAGAATTTCGCAATCATTGCACCGCTTTACTTATATCGGTAATTCTTACATTTCGTTGAAACCAGAAAAACAAAAAGAAGGGGCGTGATCCCCTTCCTTTGCAACTCATTCCATGTCTACTGTTCTTTCTATAACGAGGCCCATGTGCTTTCTAGCCACTGATCAAAATCAGCACCTTTTTCACCCTCGTACGTATCATATATATCGCTTCTCATTTTTTGCAGCTTCTCTTTGAACTCCTCAAACGTATGGCCTTTTGGCAAGCTTTTCTTAATTCTTACCAAGGCTTTCGTTGCTCCTTTGATCAAGTCGCCTTTTTTCTGAGCAGGTAATCGAACACCTTCCCCAAAGGCTTTCAGTTTATGAAAAGCAGTCTCTTGCACTTTGTACACCGTATCATTTTCCACGATACGCTTCAGTAATTGAATCGTTTGCTCATGCTTCCACTGCCCTAATTCTTCAACAGCCTCTAAGCGCTCTCTCCAATTTGATGTTCGATTAGCAGCTTTCTTTAATTCCTCAAAGTTTAGGGGAAACTCATTTTTGATTTCAGTATTATTCAATCGAATCTATCTCCTTCTGACTATCATCCTTCTATTATGACACTACGTCACACGAATAACACCACCTGATCACATATAAATTCCTCGAAACTAGGTCTGTTCCCGTCATCCCATGAATAAAATGAACGGAATTTCGCCATTTCATCTGTCTTCTATCCATCGAGAGGAAAATGGAGGGTTGCCTATTGTTAGCAGTCAGGAAGAAGAAAATATCCCTTTGGGTGATCAGCGCAATGATGATCTCTGCCATACTGTTGCTCTTTGTGCCAACTGTAGAAGGGGCACAGGGCAAGGAATCTGACGCATCCACAAACACAAATGTTGTAGCTGCAGCCAAAGTCGCACCAAAAGGCTTTTATGCAAAATGGGAAATGGATGTGGGTGGAGCAAGAGGATGCTCCTCGTTGTGCTGGGAGTATTTTTACTTCATCAACGATAAGCAGGTGGCAACAACATTTCCAGATGGCGGAATAGATGCACTTAATTGCAGTAAAAATACATGTTTGACCTATCAAATCAAAGGAAACAAACTCACGCTCAGTAACGGAAAATCGTATACGTTCAAGGTCAAATCGACAAACGAACTGGAAATCAATGGTGGAAAATTCATCAAATATGCCCCCTCCACTGGACTGAAGCTTCAGGGCAAGTACGAGTCTTTCAGCTATTCCTCCAACGTTCTTGGCACCGGATACGCAAGCTCGATCACCTATGTATTCAATAAAGACGGTACCTTTGTGGACAACAGCATCGTGGGCGTCACCACAGATGGTTCCAGTACAGGAGATAATTCGGGCACTTCTACTAGCGTCGGATCAGAGTCCAAAGCATCCGGAACCTATCAGATCGTAAATTATACTCTCTCTCTAACCTATAAGGATGGCAAAACGAAAAAGCTCCTATTTTTCCTACCTGAACAGCCAAGTCCCAAAATGCTGCGCATCGGAGGTCGAGACTTTTTGCTCGCGGATGGTAACGCCGCGAAACCTCAGCCTCCTGAACCGCCTTATACTGATTTTCTCACCACCAAAAAAATAGCCAAAAAACAAGTACTCTTTACCTTCAAGCCAAACAAGAGCGATCAGTATGACAACATCAAAATTACACTGCAAGGGTATCAATGGGCAAAGCTGACGATTGAGCCTGCTTACGTTAAGTCTTTTCAAGGGTTCAGCGATAAAGGGATTGTCGCCCTGACAGCCAAATACCGAATCGATAATACCTCGGCGCAAACGGTTAAAGTCAGCAGCTTGCAGGCGACGCTTGATTTGCCCGATTCCAAAGCCACTGTAAAAGCCGCAAACGGATTGACCCCCACAGTCAAGGACGAGTTAAAAGCAGGTGAAAGTGTGGAAAGCATGCTGGTCATTTTGGTTCCAGCGGAGCATTTTGACAAGAACAAGGATTTCAAGCTGTGGTTCGGCCCATTGCTTAACCTCAATGGCCAAGACGTGCTTCAAGAGGAATGGCTCAATTTCAATATATGGAAAAAGTTATAGGAAAAAGCTTCTCGCCTCTCATGATTAAGGAGGCAAGAAGCTTTTCATTTTTAATCAGGCACGAACATCTCCATGATACGTCTTGCAGCTTCTTTGTATCCGCCAGCGTTACGCAAGGAATCCCCTACCTGCATCGCACGCTCTTTATAGGTCGATTCGTTCAACACTTGTAGCAAAGCATCCTTCAAAGCTGTCGGTGTAAGCTGCCCTCTATCTAACATAATTCCCGCTCCCAGCTCCTCCACCCGCTTCGCCACAATCGGTTGATCAGAGCTTAATGGAATCATGACGAGTGGCACATGAAAATAGAGAGCCTCACTCGTACTGTTCATGCCAGCATGTGTAATAAAAGCATCGGCTTGCTGGAGCACTTCCAGTTGAGGAACGTACGGCTCAACGATGAAGTTGGGCGGAATATGGTCTCCGAACGACTCCAGCTCTGTGTCTCTTCCGCAAGACAGTACGAATTGAGCCGGGATATCTTGAAAGGCTGCAAAGCACAGTTTGTACAATTCCACATCTTTGGTCAAAATACTGCCCATAGAAATGTATACGACCTTATCGTGTGGCGAGCGAAGCTTTTCAAACGGAAAAGAAGGAGCATCCGGACGCGATGTAATCGAAGGTCCTGTGAAAATGTAACTATCGTCCAGCTTGTCAGCATCTGGCTGGAATTCACGGCTGGTAAAGACAATCTTCATGTCCCCAAACTGGCGGGTAATATCTTCAATGGCAGGTACGGGTACGTTGCATATACGAGCAATGCTTTGTGCAGTCTGCGTCACTCGTTCATAAAGTGCATTCACATCTACATCACTTGCATCAAATACTTCTACAATCTGGCTGAGCGGTTCAGCAAAAGCCAGGTTGGTTACGGAGCAGATCGTCGGGATTCCTAACTTCTCCCCTAAAATTGCCCCTCCCCAGCCGAATAAGGAGTCGAAAATGAGGTAATCAAATGAATCGGTTTCGATCTGCCGGAGAATCTCTGGAATGTGGAGTTCAATAATGCCTCGGAGCATAAAATCGGTGAAATGAAGCGGGTGTTTGAATTCTGTTGGGTTAAAACCTAAATCACGAAATACTGGTTCATCCAATTGATAAGCGCGGAATTGCGCCCCAGTCTGGGCAAGCCTATCCCGATATTCTTCTGAACACATATAGACGACTTCTTCTCCGTTGTCGACTAACTGCTTCACTAATCCCAATGTAGGATTCACGTGACCATCTGCTGGAATCGTAACATACAATACGCGTGCCACTCACTCCACCTCCAAAAGAATATCCAATTAGAAAATGTTTCCATTTCATTATAGGTTAGATATCTGATGAAAATGGTTAAAATCCAAATATTTCATAATTTGTTCAATATTTTATATGAAGATGTTTAGTATCGTGTATAAACCTTTATATACCCAAAAAATCCCAACACAAAAATCCCTCCAGCTATCATTTCTCCATGTGAAGGGATTTCCAACCATACTATTTAATTAGGAAAGCCCCAAAAACCCGATGCCTACAAGGAGTTTAACTTCTGTACTTTTTTGAGATATTTAAAATATTCGTCTCGAAGCGGGTGCTTTTTACTCAACCACGGTTTGCTATCCTCCCCTGTATAGTGAATAATGGCCGGGTCTAATCGCAGGTTGCTTTTATAAAGATGCTTGGACTGATAATTCCACTTTGTATCGAGTTGGAGCCAACTATCATGAAGAATCGCATTCATCGGATCTTGACTGGGATAACGAATAAGACTTTGGTTCTTTTTCATGTAATCCAAAATCTTGTTCGTGATGTTATGCTCTCTCCATTTTTTCAAATTCATGACTAATACTCCCGCATTAAAGTAATCACAGTCATCCGGAATAGCCAGATCGGCATGTCTTAATTTGTTTACCCCTTGCCAAGAATCCTTCACAGCTGCAAGTAAGTAATGATCAACATTGGTGTTCCATAATGGAGTGATGTCTTCTTTAATAACGATATCACTGTCCAAATAAATCACTTTTTCAACTTCTTTGTCCAGCAGGTCTGGAATAGAAATTCGATGATAGGTTTCCTGCGTAAGATGATCACGGACGAGGAATCCATCATATAGGGTCGGATCAATAGTTACATATTTGATTTGAGCATGGAATCGTTTCACAGTTTTCGTTAAGATGGATTTATTTTTCCCTGAGACTTGACTGTCAATAACGTGAACGGTGACTGGGTTTTTAGAAACTTTATTTTCAAAAAGGGAATATAACATGACTGCGAGATGGATAGCAAAACCATCATTAACGGCTGTTACAATATGAATCGTGCCCACTATTCTCCCACCCCATATCCTTATTGAGCTATATATACACACTATTCATGGACAGCGTTGGTTTGTGTGATGAAAATACCTAATTATTTCTAGATGGGAGCACAATTCACAGCTGCAAGCCTCCGCTAATGCGGCTTTTTTCTGTGATCGATCAGAAAACCGTTATACGACTAGAGCATGTTCTATCCATCCCCATAAAATATATAAGCTGTGAGGAACGACTCGAATTCGGTAATGACCTTATCCCATAAGAGCGTTATGGGGGTAATTTGTCCAAGCTCCAGACAGACAGGGAACAAGAAAGTACCTATTTAAAAGGGTGATGAAATATGATCTCCTTTGTGGTTGGCAGAGGTATGGGCCATCTCGGTAGATGCATTAGCATAACGGAAAAATTGCAGCAACACCATCTTCCTATTCACGTGTTTGCCTTTCGGGAAACACATGGCTATTTATCGAAAAACCTGCACAATGACGTTCAGTTGAAAGCCTTTAAATCCAAAAAATTCGAGGATGGTAAACAAACCACACTATTAATAAATGATTGGCGCTCCGATGTGCCTCGATTTCGCAGTGAGGGGAAGGTCGGTGGAAACACAAAGGTAGTGACCCTCTATCACAGTGACTTTATCATCGGTAAAAATGATTCAGCTCCCATGCAGGAATATAAAAATCGCATTGTAGAAATCGCCAATCACTCCGATATCTTTCTGCACATGAATCTTATTCCGCCTAAGCAGACCCATCCGCAAATGAACTGCATCTACATCCCGATTCCTTTAATCACCAGGGAAATCAGCCAGTCACCGGAAGAAGTGCGACGCATGTTAGGTCTTCAGCAGAACGAGTCGTTTATTTTGGTTCACATGGGGGGCGGACTCGCTAACCGTTATGAACAGATCGTGAAGTGGTATGATCAAATAAACTCACTTGCCAGCCGCTATCGATTTGTTATAGCTGGCCAATTGGCAGATGAAGATTACCCATTCGATGAAAGAATCATCAAAGCCCCTCTCATCCCGAATGGCAAAAACCTTGTACAGGCGGCCAGTCTGGTCATTAGCAAACCGGGCATGGGCATTTTAGGAGATTGCATCTCTACAGGAACCCCATTGCTTTTCCTTCCGCCGGATGATGCGGAACGCGAGCAAAAAATAGATATGCTGCGAGAAATAGCCAATAGTGATCAGATATCGATCCAGGAACCGGAAGAGATTGTACCAAAGATCGAGTATGCTTTAGGAAATAAAGAGGTCATTCAAAAAAGATTTCGTCTTATCCCTACCAACGGCGCTGAGGTCGCAAGCAAAATTATCGAAATGGCATACCAGATCCCGCTATCGAAATTGCTAAAAAGACAGGAAGATCTCTTGCGCTTGACGCCATATCGCTCATTTGGAAATAAGGACTGATGACTTTGAAGCAAACAAGGAGGACTGTCTTAGGTAGAAGATCAATTTCTACTTAAGACAGTCCTCTTACTTTCGCTCATATCCCCGCAAAATTCCCTTCTATGCGCCGAGTATATTTTCGATTAGAATATATCAGTGCTACTCTGCTATCGGCAGAAGGTCCAAATCTTTCACAGGTTTACCCTGATAATATTGGAGGCTTTTACTACTATCATGAACAGTCAACAACATACCAACGTCAAAATCGTCACAGCCGATCCGAGCGCGATCGGTTTGTTCGGACTGGCTATCGTTACGTTCGTAGCTTCTTCGCAAAAGCTTGGGCTGACAGAAGGTCTTGGACTCGTGATCCCTTGGGCCATCTTCCTCGGTGCTTTTGCCCAACTCTACGCCTCTATCCTCGATGCGAAGCACAACAACACATTCGGGACGACCGCTTTTGGGGCGTATGCATTCTTCTGGTTTGCGACGGCAAGCAGTTGGCTTGTGAAGCTCGGTGTATTCGGTGAGACACTCGCTGCTAATGCTGACGGTGCACAGCTCGGCTTTGCCTTCGCTGGATATCTCATCTTCTCCATTCTGATGACGATTGGATCGATGGAGACTCACAAAGTATTGTTCTTTATCTTCGTCCTGATCGACGTTTTGTTCGTGGGCCTGACTTTTGATGCTTTTGGTGTTGCTTCTGGCGTATTCAAACCAATGGCTGCTTATGCTGAAATGGGAATCGCTCTTCTCTCCTTCTACGGTACAGGGGCAGCGGTGTTGAATAATCACTTTGGTAGAGTATTCCTTCCTGTTGGTCGTCCGTTTGGGATTTTTAAAGATCGTTCTTAGTTTGGTAGCCGCTCTTCGCGTTGTTCTGCGCGGGGGCGGCTTTTTCTATTCGTTGAAAAGCAGCGTAACATATCCGTTTCATCTACAATATAATGTGCCTAGAACAATCTAAAGAGGTGAGCCGATGGCAGTCGTAAAAGCCAGGAGCAGTGATATTGACATGTTGGCAAGGTTGCTTCGAGCCGAAGCTGTGGGTGAAGGCGAAATGGGTATGCTCCTTGTTGGAAATGTTGGCGTTAACCGAGTAAGAGCGAATTGCTCCGATTTTAAAGGAATCCGAACCATTCCCCAAATGATCAACCAGCCGCATGCGTTTGAAGCTCTGCAACATGGTATGTACTACCAAAGGTCTAGAGAGAAAGAACGCCGTCTGGCACGACGGGCTGTGAATGGGGAGCGGCATTGGCCGGGCAAATTCTCCCTCTGGTATTTTCGTCCGGGAACGGCGCAAAATCCCCTGCCTTGTCCGCCAACCTGGTATAATCAGCCGCACGTAGGACGATACAAGCTTCATTGTTTTTATGAGCCGACCGCGAAAGAATGTGAAAATGTATATAATACTTTTTAATTTTATGGGCGAAAACAGCCCAGACATTACACTGCCCCAAGCGAAAAAAGGGGCAGTTTTTTTGTAAGCTCGCGCGGGAATGTGATCATGCATGATTCGCTACGTATCATACGCGAGTCACATCCATAGGTGTGGCCTGCCCAATCATTATTTTTGGGTTGAACATACACTGTTGAGAATTCATTGTAAAAGGAGAGATTTTTCATGGCATTTCGGCCACCTCCGGGTCAGCCGCCAGGAGCACAACAAGTACCAGAGCCGTTAACTCCTCCCCCATCGTTCATCCCCCCACAACCCGCTCCCTTTCGAATTGATCCAAGGGCTATTGAAGGTTGTTTGTTTCGTTTTACGTATCTTTGGCTTGTAAATGGAGAGCAATTCTGGTTTTTCCCCGTTTTTATAGGTTCTAGATCGGTTGCAGGGTTTAGATGGACGGGGAGGTCTTGGAGACAAACTGGATTTGATTTACGGTTAATTATTGCATTTACATGCTTGTAAAGCCACGGCTCCCTTCCCTTTTACACCGATTCGATACACAGGATACGTATACTTTGAATTTGGCAACACAGCCAGGGATTGATTCAACCTGTCTCGCGAATTCATAGGCTGCACGATCTTTGTCGTTAACGTGCAGCCTATTTAAGCTGCCTACTCCTCCACCATAACTACTCACCCAAAGTGTCGTTCTAATCGAACGGCTATTTTTTTGTACACCATTTGTTAAATGGCTTCCATAGCTGTAAGATATGCCCTACCATATACTTTTTCTGGTTAAATCTAAAGATTATTTCCGAAACGACCGATATAGTTAGTATTCCGGAAAATATTTACTGTGAGCATATTTATTTGACGTTATGCTCACATCTCAAAGGAGGATATCTTATGAAGAAACGAAATCATACTAGAATTTTCAAATTAATCGCTAGTTTATCTGTTATTTTCGCTACTGTAAATTATCCAGTTATCTCTTTTGCCGAAACAGATGATTCTAGTTCAGTCAGTGAATCAAGCAACGCTGATGACATTAATACCGGTATAGCAGACTTAGACTATGATAATGACGAAGTTTTAGCAGTAAGTGGTGATGAGATAGATAGTTTTGTTCCAAAAGAAGGAATCAATCCAAAAGGTAAGTTTATCGTCATCGAACGTAAAAAGAAGTCACTTGCAACTTCTCCAGTCGATATTTCCATTATTGATTCTATGACTAATCGCACTTACCCAGGAGCATTACAACTTGCCAATCAAGCTTTTACAGAAAATAAACCTAGTCTATTACTCGTACCAAGAAAACCTTTGACTATTAGTATTGATTTACCAGGTTTGAAAAAGGAAAATTCAATTACTGTGGATAATCCAACATACGGAAATGTGTCTGGAGCAGTAGATGAGCTTGTTTCTAAATGGAGCGATGAGTATTCAGCAACACATACTTTACCTGCGCGATTGCAGTATGCAGAATCAATGGTTTATAGCAAATCTCAAATCGGAAGTGCTCTAAATGTTAACGCTAAATATCTTGATTCTACATTGGGAATTGACTTTAATGCGATTTCTAGTGGAGAGAAAAAAGTGATGGTGGCGGCATATAAACAAATATTTTATACGGTAAGTGCGGAACTGCCTAACGATCCATCCGATCTTTTTGAGGATAGTGTTACTTTTAAAGATTTAAAACGTAAAGGGGTAAGTGATCAATCCCCGCCTGTAATGGTATCAAATGTAGCTTATGGTAGAACCATTTATGTGAAATTAGAAACAACCTCTAAGAGCAAAGACGTAAAAGCAGCATTTAAAGCCTTGCTTCAGAATAAAGGCAGTGTAGAAACGAATGCCGAGTATAAGGATATTTATGAAGACAGTTCCTTTACAGCTGTCGTATTAGGCGGAGATTCACAAGAGCATAACAAAGTCGTTACAAAAGACTTTAGTGAAATCCGGAATATCATTAAAGATAATGCGGAATTTAGCCTAAAGAACCCAGCATACCCAATCTCATATACAAGTGTTTTCTTAAAAGATAATGCAATTGCTGCCGTTCATAACAATACAGATTATATTGAGACTACAGTTACAGAATATTCGAAAGGCAAAATATCCCTTGGTCACTATGGCTGGTATGTCGCTCAATTTGATGTCTCCTGGGATGAAGTTTCCTATGATGAAAATGGTGAAGAAGTACTAACACATAAGACGTGGGAAGGAAGCAACCAAGACAGAACAGCTCCTTTCAATACAGTCATTCCTCTGCCGCCTAATGCAAAAAATATAAGGATTTTTGCGAAAGAATGTACCGGCCTTGCTTGGGAGTGGTGGAGAACCGTTATTGATGAACACAATGTTCCATTAACTAGTGAAATTAAAGTTGAAATTGGCGGAACGACATTAAATCCAACAGGCGGTATTACATTTAATTAGTTGAGAAAAGAAACGGCTGAAATCCTTTTTATTAAGGACTTCAGCCGTTTTTCTTTTTCTTATTCCTAATTCAAATGAATAGCCGTTACTGGATGCTCCTCACATTGCTTGCCCTATTCATTATTTCGAAACGAACAGGGAGGGTAACAGTTGCATCATTTCATTCACAT
Organism: Brevibacillus porteri; assembly: GCF_003013475.1. Classification (GTDB taxonomy): domain Bacteria; phylum Bacillota; class Bacilli; order Brevibacillales; family Brevibacillaceae; genus Brevibacillus; species Brevibacillus porteri. Next base: position 6,778 of record NZ_PXZO01000029.1, on the reverse strand, counting down.
GCGGTGATTCTCCAAACATGAGATGCTTGTTCCAATCTTCCGTGCCAAGTTCCCTATCACCCATTTTGATAAAACACAAACCTCTCCGATAGTAAATATCTTGTTCGTCTGCATCAGAAAACGCAAAGGCCTCTGTATAATCGGAAATGGATAATTGCCACTCCTCCTGTGCTTCATAGACCCATGCACGGTTGTAAAGGACGGTTCCATTTTTCTCTAGTGCAATAGCTTCAGTTAGATCAGCTATGGCCCTGTCATACTCCCCCATCTCATAGTACAGGACAGCCCTGTTTGTCCAAGCGGCCATCATTTCCCTATCCTTGTTTAGGGCAGCGGTAAACGTTTTTAGTGCTTGATCATTATTGCCATCCGACATTTCAATTAAACCTAGTGTACACAGGAGCCGCGCATGATCAGGCTCTATTTCTAAACCGAATTCAGCATCTTTTCGGGCCATTTCGAATTTCTCCACTTGATACAATAATGTAGCTCTGTTAAGTAATCCATCAAGATTTTCGGGGTCTATATCAAGCAAGTAGTCATAGTCCGCCATTGCTTTCTCCACATCTCCAAGACGATTGAAGGCAGTAGCTCGATTGAAATAAACCTCTGGAAACGGAGGACTAAGCTTTATCGCTTGGTTATAATCTTCAATGGCTTCATCCAGTCGCCCCATTCGGCTATAAAGGTTTCCACGATCAAAGTAATATTCTGGATAATTGGAATCAATCTGTATCACTTGGCTAAATGTTTCAGCTGCTTCTTCAAACCTTTTTAAAGCTACGTAAATCAGCCCTTTATTATGAAGCAACACCGAGCGATGCAACATATGTTCATCAGGAGCAAGATCCTGATTTAACCTTTGCCATCCTTCCGTAACCAATCGAAGCGCTTCTTCAGGATTATCCATATGTAACTCTACTAAAGCCAATCCATTTTGGTTAAATACTTGTTGAAATGCACGTTCTTTTTCATCTTCAATCAATTCTGCCAAATCAATGGCTTTTTGTATCCATTCTTTCGCCTTCTCGTGTTCTCGTTCTCGGTGATGCCTCGTATAGTACATGGAAAATCCATATGAAATTTGCATATGAACTCTAAAATCATCAGTGTTTGCGTACACTTCTCCTAAAAGCGTCGGTATATCATCAGTTTCACCCAATGCAGCCAGAGACGTAGCCATTTTCATTGTAAAATACCGGCTATTATCAAATTCGCTGCTCCAATTCGTCAGTTTCCGGCCACGTAGGCTCATATCGATAGTCGCATCGTAAAAACCCATGTTAATGCTATAACTAACTGCTTTAAACAACGCTTCGCTTGCTGATTTCTCAGAAGTACCGCGCTCCAGATGAAACGGAATGGCGCCTAAGTGCAGTGACCACTGCTCTTCTTTTATAAGAGATTCTGCCCGCTCTTCGTGAAGGCTCTGACGAATTTCAATAGGAGTTGCTTCATAGGCGAGCAATTCCTGCTCACAATCTGATGTGCAGTCAGAAAATATGTATCGTTTCGTTAGCTCAAGTCGCTGTTCGTCAGATAGATTTACTATCCCCCTATCTTGTTCGATGTCAGAAAGAATAGTAGCAGGCTCCGTATACGTTTGTAACGCCTTTTTCAGGGCTTCCTTTTCCGCTATTTCACTTGAACTTACGATCACCTGAATCAGGTCAGACTTCGCACGACGCAGAAGTGTACTTATAAATTCTGCATCAAGTTGATCACAGGCCTGCACATTTTCAAAAACCAGGGTCAATTTTCCCATTCGTTCCCGATTCGCTAATGCCAATAAAAGATCGATCAAACCATTCGACATGCGAAGTGTACGCAATTTCGAATAATAACGTGTTCTCTCTTTCGGAATAGCAAGAGAGGTAAGTGTTTCTACACTAACAGGAATAACTGCTTTCAGTTCTGGTGCTATGGATAAGATCTCGATGCCGTGTGATAAAATCAGGTCTGGCCACTTCGAATAAGCTTCTGGAATAATCTGGCGCAGAAGGTCACCAGTACCTGTATAGGGTCCTCTAAGATTGCAATGACAATTGCTGACATAACATGTGGAATATTGCTCTTCGAAGTACTTCTTTTCTCGGTCGCTGCGTCGAGATCCAATCAGCCATTGGTGTGTAATCGATTGTTTCATTTCGACTCATCCCCTCTGTTCCATTGATAAATTCCGAATTTCCCTTTTGTTTCTACGCTCTTTTAGGTATAGATAAAATACAATTCCATACTGGACTCCCGTTATAGACAAGAAAACAACGGAATCCCAGAATTTCATATCTTCTCCTGTAAATATGGAGAGAAAAATATTCGTTAAAAGTTGAATAGCGACCGGAATCATATAGAGCATCATTCCTGTCATCATCATCCAGCCAGTTGCGTAAAAAAAGCTGTACCATCTCGCTACCTGATGATCCCGTTCCGTATACTTGGACATATCGACCATCATGTTCTTTTTTCCAATTAGTCCATACCATATATTTTTCAAATAGGAACGTGTAGCCTCCTGAAGATTTACACACCCTAACATCGTAATCATTAAATAATAGATATCTGTTTGAAGATGAAAATAAAATTGCCAGAAGAAACGCAACAGTGTTGTAAATGCTAGTCCCATACAATATGCAGCTATGATTGTCTTCTCACCTGTATTTATCCAAATTGCACCAGCAACGATCACCAATAAGGAATACCACAAAATATCACCGAACATTCCAACTAAAAATGGAAGAACACGCTTTCGTATTGGGAATCCCCAAATACCTGGCATGGAAGAAGTGAAGACCAAAAAGTACATTCTTCTGCCTATACTTAGTTCTGACGGGATACCCAGTCTTCGTCCGGCAAGCATGTGCATCCATTCATGAAACAAGATCCCTGGAATCTGACCGATCGTCATGCCAAGAAAAATCACCATGGCGTATTCGGAAAATAAGATGCTTTGTCGACCCGGACGAATCTGTGGATATTGGTATAACAACCACAAGGCACAGGTTATGATGGCACCATAAATCAGCCAACCAAGTGGAGAAAAAGCTAGCTTACCCAACCATTGCCCCGATACTTTCTGCGCTTTCGTTTCCTTTTCCTCAACATCACAAATAAATGTCAGGTCACGTAATGTCTGCAAAAAATCATCCATGTCCACTTCATCGTGATAGGTATCTTGATACCAGGAATGCGCTTCGGCAACCCCCATGCCCTCTTGCAGTTTTCGTACAAGTGCTGCTCCATCCTCAGGAAAAACAGCAAACGTATCCGTCCCAAACCGCCCAATCAGGACTCCTTGCTTATCCTCCAGAAATGTTAACGGGTGTAATTGGATCATGCGATTTTCGTTCATGACTTTCCTCCCGGATGTTGTCATGCTATCTTTATAATTGAAAAAGAGGGGCAAATGCCCCACTTTTTCAATGTTACTGAAAAATCTTTATGCCTGCTCGCAAGTGCAGTCGTACATTGTGTTAGCTACTGAAGTCAATTTTACAGGCTCGGTTTTTTGCACAGTAATTTTTTTCATAATAATGCCTCCGATAAATTGTTATTTATACCATATTCGCGAATGTATGGTATATACTGGTAATGATAGCTTGTAATTTTCTGACTGTCAATAATCTTTTGATTTTTTTGAAAATAAAATATTTTCAGGAAAATACAAGAAAACTAAGGTAGGTAAATTGGGATTCTTTTCCAATCCCACCCTTTATATCTTAAGAGTCTTATCGCTTCCATGATGAATTAAATTTATTACGAAATAACCCTTCCACATTTAGGAAGGGTCTAGACACCAATGCTTCTTGCTTTCATTTTTCCGTACTAACAGTGTACAGCACTCCACATGTGACGAGTAGACAGTAGGGGTACTAGCCCCGCAGCGTGAATACATTGTTATGCGCCGTTACTGTCTTCGAAGCATCACCTAAAAACCTTTGATCAAGATTCCAACTCTATTTTTTACTTTGGTATAAAAACTCAACTTCACGATCTAGCAAATATCGATATTCAAATAATTGCATTGTTCTTTCCCTAATTCTCTCCCGTATAGCCCTGCCCAGGCTTACCGATCCTTGTGATCCAAGGTAACGATTATCAATAAATGTTTTCTCTACAAATTTTGTTTCCCTTAAGTGATACTGTAACCATTCTTTCTGCGATTCAATTAGTGCTTCTCTTGGTTCTCTATCCAACTTAGAAAGAAACTTTTTATATATTTGATTCAACTCCTTATCCCAAATCTCTGTATATTTGCTTTCCAAAGCCCCCCATTGCAATGTTGTAATTATCTCTTTGGAATTTTGAAGTTCATTAAATTCCACTTCATAATCATGATCGATAGGATTTCGAAGCATTTCATCATAAAATTCTCCTTTCAATTCATAGTTCCCAATGTTCATGGATAACACTTCATTGTTAGAAGGATCTGATCGACCTTCAGTTATTTCTTTCGATTCTGTTCCATTACCTGTACTCACTACATCAGGAGGCAGTTCCGAATTCATTATTGATTTAGTTTCGCTGTTCAAAGTAGTCGATTGACTAATATTTTGACAAGATGAAAACATTATCGTAATAAAAAGTAATAAGAGTATCTTACCTTTCATAAATTATCTCCTTAAATATTATCTTTACTATTTACCGGTAATGGCGCATAACGTCTTATTCACGAACTTCCTAAATAATCCCATATGTAGGGTATTCTCGAAAACTTTTGAACTATCCTGCGCGTAACTTTAAGAAAGGACCTTGTGCGTACAACAAATTCTTAAATAATTTGGTACGGAACAAACGAGGGTAAACTCTGCCGCAACATTAAAATGTAAATCATTCGGCACTGGGTGGGGTCTAATTAGAAGCCTATACATGCCCTGTAGAGGACAATAAAAGAGCCGCCCATTTTTTTTGGTGGCTCTGCTTCTATTAGTCCTTTATACAGCCCCTCAAAGGCTCTCAGATTGTCTCAGTCGATTTTGTTGCTTCCTGCTTCCTCCGATTAAGTTCACGGTAAAGTGAACCTTTGATTGGCAGTAACGTCAGATTGGACAGGCTATTCGATGCTGTAAAAGGGAATGTCGGTCTAAAACAATCCGCACTAATAAAAGAGTTGAACAAGCTGAATAAGCAACTAGAACAGTTAGAGAAGAATGTTCAGGGACTAATAACCCTCTTCTCAAATCAGGCTCTTACCCTTGAGCAGTTTAATGCCAAAATCAACGCAATCAGGAAGAACAACATGTCCTTGCCAAACGCAAAGCGGAATTAGAAACCATTCTCGAAACGCAAAAAGACACGGAAGAACAATTCCGTGCCTTTCAAAAGAAAATTGCGCTGTTTGCACAGCTTGACATTGATGATGAACAAGTTCTAAAACAATTGCTCCATCATGTAATTGAAAAGATAGAAGTCCATCAAGATGGCTCTATCAAGATTCATTACAATATTGCTCACCCTCAGGAAATGAGCGAACTATTGCAAGGGGCTTAATCGGAAGCCCCTTTTAATTTAAGTAACACTGTACACTCCACATGTGTGGTTTGCGTAAAATAGACAAGCTTCCGATGTGGCAGTATTCGCTAAGTAATATCCTAGATTAGCTCTCGACAGATGCATCCTTTTCGTCTCAGTAGGTATTGTTGATATTTGTGCCGAGAAGATGAATAAAAGCACCTTGGCAATAGTTGTAAAAGTGCTTTTGTTACACAAGAACAAAGCATCCGATTTTACCACCCTGGGTCAGTGCCATAGGAAACTACTTGAGAATGGTTTGGAATGTTTTGCACCTCATTTGCTTGAATAGTTAGAGGCACAGCAACTAAGAACACCGTCATAAATATATGCATGAGAAGCCTGTTCATCACTTTCCCCTTTGGATTTCGTTTATTAATGTCCGGGATTATCCGAATATAACTTTATAGTTTTTATTGGAGAAACGTTGGTTCCATGTTCAATTTCATTCCTAACATTAGGAGTAGTTACTGTCAAGACAGAGAACGAGATTATAACAGAACAGGTTACAATATTCATTACTAACTTTTTCATCATTCATCCCTCGCTTCGCTTTCCTTATATACCTCATTATATACTTCTTTTAGATTTCCTATAAGTTCCAATTTCATCATTTCTTCATGTGTGTAATGATGAGAATGTATCTCATTGTAACATTGCAAAATACTTTTATAATCACTTATCTTAGCGTAATACAATATACTATTTAGATAAGCCTCCATTCCTTCATCAAAACAACCCCTCTTAACCAAAAATCTGCCTTTGTATTTGTAGTACCTTCCTAGTTCGGAATATTGATATGGATCGGTGTACTGAAGTAATAATTTACTCTCTTCTGACCCTAGAATACTGCTAATTGAATCAAGATCATTGACTTTAAATAAAGCTTCCAAAAGCATATTTACTCGATGTAAACGATTACTATCAGTTACTTCTTCTACACACTGATACAACATAGGAATAGCAACGCTATATTTCCCTGTCCGAGATAGAATAATGGCGCGGTAAAACTTCAACCGTTTAATAATCTGCGTGTACTTCAATTCTTCATAAATATTCAGGTGTTCTTCCAAGTTACTATATTTTCCCAAGAATAGGTATGAGTTGCATATAGCTAAAGCAACCTGTTCTTTTAACGTATTACTTGTCTTATCTTCGAGATGACCTGTTTTCCCCAGTTCAATACATTTGTTATAGTCCTCAATGTTATGAGCATGAAGCGCCATTCTATAATAAAATGTAATCTTTTCTCTATAGCCCCCTAGAGAAC
>NZ_PXZO01000028.1 GCF_003013475.1 Brevibacillus porteri | reverse complement strand
GCCAGTTGAATACCGACGTCAGCTTATAGCCTAGGGCTTTTTTCAATGTCCACTAAATGGGGTCTTGACCAACAAATGGAGTGTGGCTTTTTTCTTCTAGAATAAAAATCATTCTCATTATTGACAGATAATGATTTTCATTATACGATGGCATTGTTAATGATAATTAGTCTCATCGAGAGCGGGAGGGTACCATGCGCTATCAGATTAACGGTTACACGGATATGTATACGGTGATCGCCAACGAGCGGAAAATCGGCGGAGCCATTGAAGCAGGCCAGATTCGCCTGCGGACGGGAGAAGTTTACGCCAATGCTGTTCTCACTCGTTTGGAAATGTCAGGTGCGCATTTTTGCTCGATCGGTTTTGTTACGGAAGAAGGCAAAAGACTGATTGTCCATGTGAATGATATCAGCATGATCGCTGATGCTCGTCACGTCAACGTTTGTGAGCTGACGAATGAAGGCATGAGAGTGGAGAAATCCGCAGAGAGACTGAAGCGATTGAAACGTCTCTGTGAACTGAATGAAGGCAGCTGTACGCCGACCTTCCTGGAAGAGGCATTGCTGTTGGCAAACGATATTGGCATGGAAGAAGCGTCCACGCACGTAGACCTCTCTTTCCTCCCACACACAGAGAAACCGCGTGTGTTTCGCATCGCCTAGGAAGATATAGCCCATACATATTGGACCCCTTTTCGGTTGAGACGAAGAGGGGTTTTTTGCATGCAGTGGTCAAGACTAACGATTGAACAACCGCTCGACATAGTCAAAACCTATCCACTCATAGCTACCAAGGATTGGACTTACGCTGTGGACAGTGATAAAACAAGGATAAGCAAAATCAAGGGGGAACGGAACATGGAGTACTCATTTTCAAAATCTGTCGAAGCACTATCCTCCTCGGCTGTCCGGGAAATCTTGAAGCTGACCCAAGGCAATCAAGTGCTCTCGCTCGCAGGTGGACTGCCAGCAGAGGATTCTTTTCCAATTGCAGAGATGCGTGAAGCGTTCAACCGCGCATTTGAACAAGGAGCTAAAGCTCTTCAGTACGGATTAACTGATGGATACTTGCCGCTTCGTGAGTGGATTGCATCCCGCATGAAGCAAAAGCATATGAACGTCGGTGTAGATAATATGATCATCACAACGGGCTCTCAGCAAGCGGTAGACTTGTTGTGTCGTGTATATTTAGACGAAGGCGATGTCGTTCTCGTTGAAAACCCTACTTATTTGGCAGCTGTTCAGTTATTTCAATTCCGGGGAATCAAAGCGATCCCTGTAGACGGTGACGCCGATGGGATGGATTTGGACGATTTGGCGAAAAAAATTGCCCAGTACCGCCCAAAAATGGTGTACGTCATTCCTACCTTTGCCAATCCGACAGGAAAGGTATGGAGTCTCGAACGCCGTCTCGGCTTGCTTCGTCAATGTAAGGCGCAAAACATTCTCATCCTGGAAGACGATCCATATGGAGAGATCCAATTCGATGGGGAAGCACCGTACCGCTCGATTTTCTCACTGGATGAGCATCCGACTGATTCCTGTGTGGTGTACACCAGTACCTTTTCCAAAATTGTCGCGCCAGGCTTGCGTACCGGATGGGCGATCGGAGATACACGTGTGATTCAAATGATGGTGAAGGCGAAGCAAGCAGTTGATTTGCAGTCAAGCACAATCGACCAGTACGCTCTGTATGAGCTTTTGTCCCGCTTTGATCTGGAGCGCCACATTGAGAAGATCCGCGAGTCTTACAAAGCGCGCATGGAATGGATGCATGAGCTCTTGGTTGCGCAAAACTGGGAGGGCGTTCAGTGGGAGAAACCAAGAGGCGGGATGTTCCTCTGGGTGAATCTGCCGGAGCCTATCGATGCGGAGAAGCTGCTGGCCCGTTCCGTACAGGAAGGCGTGGCATTCGTACCAGGGAAGCCGTTTTATGCAGCTGAGCCTCAAGTTAATACGATGCGCTTGAATTATACACTCTTGAACCGGGAAGACACGGAGCTTGCGATTTCGAGATTGGGCAAAGCATTCCACGCCTACAGTGAATCTCTCGTGACAAATGTTTAATAGAAGCAAAAAGACAACCATTGCGATTGAGCTGGTTGTCTTTTTTGATGCATGTTTACAGGGAAAGCTCCCTTTGCGCCCGATCCAGCCATTCATTCACAAGCTCCGTAAACAAAAGTGGCTGCTCAATCTGCAAGTTGTGTCCCGCACAATCGAGTGCGGCAAAAGAAGAGCGGTGATAGCCCTCAATAATATTCCAAATATCGCGATAGCCGACAGAATGATCTTGTTTGCCCACAACAAAAAGACTCGGGTGGGGGAAGGGGGCCGTATCCAATGGGAAGGACACGCCGTAGGACTGTCTGATTTTACTGAGGAAAGATGGGTCAGACAGCATGTAGCCGTCGACAATCTCTTTTTTATAGCGATTCCACGTATATTCAGTAGCTACTACCGCCATCGACTCAAACTCCGCTCGTTCCGTCTCACTCAACTTCTCCCAGAGAGAAGGCTCCTCTATTAAGACGGGTTTATCCGGCAGTGTGCGCTTTTCTTTTTCAGGAATGACGTTCGGGCAGATGAACAGGGCGCCCTTCACTTGATCCCGGCGCTTCTCGATAACTGCTCGTGTAAGATATCCGCCGTATGATTCACCCGCAATGAAAAAGGGTTCACCTGGAATGAGCTGATCGATGAACGCGAGGACAACCTCCAGAATATCGTCCGTGGTGTGGATATGTTCGTAGTTTTCCGTTTGTCCCATTCCAGGCAGGTCTATGTAAAGTCGTCGGTATCCTGAGCGTTTCTCAAAAATTGGTTCCAGACAACCAGTCATGCAGCGGTGATCAAGTGAAAAACCGTGAATCATCACGACAGGAAAACCGCTTCCGATCTCCTCATAATAAAGGTTAACGCCATTGACCTCGCATCTCATATAAATCCCCCCAACGACATTTGTGTCAGATTGTTTCGAAAGTTTGGAACGTACGTTCTTATTATAAGGGATCTGTTACATATTTCAAGGATGAAAAAACACACCCACAACGAGAATCGTCAATGGGTGTGCCAAAGGGCTTCCTATTCTTCTGTTTCTTCCAAAGTGCAAATTGCGCTTGGACGCTTGATCCGCAATACAACGCACTCGTAAACACGGAACAGACTGTTCATTTGCTCGTCTCCGAGGAATGCGGAGTCGAAGTCTTCTGCAATCGCCAGATCGAGATTGTGGCGGCCAGTCGCTACCAATACGCCGGAACGGCCCTTAATGGTAGGAGATTGGAAGACACCGTCTGTAACGAGATTGCGTACATGCTCGATCTCAAGCACGTTGGTGCCTTTATGCACGCGATGCAAGAGTGAGTAGAGCTCAGGAGAAACAACCAGTGCATACGGACCGCTGTGGCCCATTTTCAACAGCTTGTTGCGTGCTTCCACGATATCAGCAAACGCATTGCCAGATTCCATCCAATCGCTCTTTAGATGAGTGAGACGGCCTTTTACGTTCATCAGACCTGGGAGGTCGAATTCCGCAGCACCGTTGAAGATCAGATCGTCTTCCATCAGTGCACCACCAGCAGCTGCATTGGCAGCCGCGCTCATGTCCAAAGGCATGCCCAGTGTGCGTGCTTGGGCAACATCACGCCAGTAGAGCATGAAATCCTTGTACAGGATTGGAATCGTCATGCTGACACGGCGGCTAGGCTGTGTCATTTCCAGTGATTCTCCGCGCAGGGAGAGACCTCCAAAACGGGATTCCTCATATACATCGTTGGTAATGGTTTGGATACCTTCACCTAATGGTCCATAAATATCGATAAAACGACGTCCTACCAGCTGGCGGCGAGCCATGTCAACGACAGTTGCATCCAACTGGTTCCATTCTTCAGTCGTCAAGGGAGAGTCTGGGTATTTACGAAGCTTGTCCATAGTGTAACCTCCATGTTATTTCAGGATTTCCGATTCTTTACATTCCTTTCAAGCTGCCAACTGTCAGTCCTTTTTTGCCAGAAACTGCAGGAGCGGAATGCTTGACCACGGAAGCAACACCGTGAGGAGCGGAAGCCGAAGCTTTCAAATGATCTACCTGGTGAATGTCGTGCCCCTCATCGTGATCAGTGAGATCAGGATGAGCCGCATCAGAGAATCGTTGGCTCATGTTCGCCATGATCTCTTTGACTGTCAAATAGTCTGTATGCGTCTTTTCACGCATGCCATCCAGAAGCTGACGTGTTTCGTCATCCTTGAATTCATACAGAGAGAGCTCCAGATGCTCGCGGAAATTGTGCAGTCCAAAACGTTCCAGATTCACATCGGACAGCATTTGCGAGAGGTCGCGATCACTTAGCTGATCCAGGCTTTTTCCTGAGGAGACCTTCTCCAGGTAGGGAACTAATTCCTGCAAGCGACCCATGCGCTGTTCTTCTTCTTCCAAAATATGATGGTAGTAAAGACGAGTATGCTCGTCCGTTGCCGCGTCGATAATCGGCTGGATAACGCCCATGAAGCTGTTGATATAACCTCTGGTGCGATCAAAAATGGCGTGCAGCTGTGTAATTTCTTGCACCCTACGCCACCTCCTCATTACAATCTATTTTTTCATTATACCGTTGGAAAAAACACCCGGGCAACACCTATGTACATTTTCTTATGATTACGAAGAATATGGTGCGGTGTAATTTGGAAAAGAGGGCGGGAGCGCTAGAGCGCCGTGGCTTTGCCTAGAGGCTTCGTTTCTAGTTTTGTTTTTTGACAAAAAAGTTATCATGGAGAGTATTGTCAAAGTCAATTGGGAATGATAATATTTATCAATAAGAGTGATATTCATTATCAATTAGCATTCTGAGAAGAAAACATAAATCCTACATTACCTAAATTTAAGGAGGTAACACGTTATGTCATCCATTTTAGTAATAGGCGGAGATCGCCTGGGCAATATTATCGAACTTTTGCAAGGGCAAGGCTTCAAGGATATTCACCACGTAACTGGACGGAAAAGCTCGCAAACCGGGGTGAAAATTCCAGCTGGTATCCACATGATTTTGGTGTTGACTGATTTCGTCAATCACAACTTGGCCAAAACGGTGAAAAACCAAGCCAAAGATCGCGAGCTGCCCATCGTTTTCTGCAAGCGTTCGTGTTCTGCGATTGCCAAAGCCTTTGATCTCACTGCGTAAATACATACTCTCCAGAACGGGCAGACTACGTTCGTGAGTCTGACACCAACGGAGGAATGACGCATGGAACAGAATCGTTTGAGTGAACTGCCTATCGCACAGCTTACGGCCGCTCAGCTGCAACAATTAAAACAGGCAGAAGAACAAATCAACACAGAAGGTCCAAATGTATATCTTATTGCATTAGAGAAGCAATCCCCGTCCTCCTAGACGGGGTTTTTTTGTTGAATCGTTTGCTTCTCACTTGAATACGTATTGCTCCAGTTGCATTTTGAGGGCGTCAATCCCGATGGCGAAGCCCAAGCATTGGCTGGATTGAATGATGAATGCATTGAGGCCAACGACTTCCCCATTCAAATTAATAAGTGGACCTCCGCTATTTCCTGGGTTAATGGCAGCATCCGTCTGAAAAATTTCTTCGTACATTCGCTTCGCAACCTGTAAGCGGCGGTTTTTGGCACTGATGATTCCCGCTGTCACAGAATTTTCCAAACCAAGTGGGGAACCACCTGTCGCCATACAGGCAAAATCAGGGGCAATTTTAGTGAAAAGACAATAGATGCAGGCAGACCTCTCGATTTTTCTGACCAGAGGCAGTGTCTGTTGCTTCCACATCAACACGTTGGATGAGTGTGCATACGAGCAATCGCCGTTCTTTTTCATTTGCATACGTCCAAATCAGTTTCCAATTGGAAAGCGCATCTAGATCAAGCCGTTGTCCTTTTGAAAAAGAGGAGTAAGCGCGTTCCTGTTCTTTTGCAGATCTCTCCAACGCACTGATTTTCTCTCGTAAGGCAGGGAGAGTAAGGAATCCCTCTTCATAAGCTTGTTCCCAGCGCTGCCTCCGAATTTGCAGCTGTTGCTCGGTTTCTTTCGCGGGAGCGCGGGAATTCGTCTGTAACACAGTCTGATACACTTCCTTCAACGCAGCGATTGACTCTGGCGAATGCTGCATCAGCTCGTGCACAATGGCTTTTTCCAAGCGATCCTCACGTATGGCAGGAGCATCACACGTACCAGCCAGCTTGTTTTTACATAAATAGTAGCGGTGCGTGTAACGTTTTTCTCCTTTTCCCGTAATCGTGGTTGTTTTCCCGCGCATAGAGGAGCCGCAACGCGAGCAGTACAGCAATCCGGAAAAGAGGTAGCGGGAGCTGAGAACGCGGGGATGGCTTGTTCCGCGAGCACTCATCCGCTCCTGCACTCGCGAGAAACATGGCTGATCGATAATGGCTGGGTGAGTCGCCTCTTCGATAATCCATTCCTCCGGGTCATTGCGTTGTTGATCGGCGTCGGTGTAATTCCAACGCAACGCACCATGATAGACAGGATTTTTTAACAGTCGAAGTACGGCACTTGCACTCCATGAAGCGCCATTTTTCCCGCGCAATCCGGAATAATTCGCCCATTCAGCGATTTGACGCGGGGACTCGCCTCGATCATAGCGCTCGAACATACTACGTACGCCAGCTGCTTCCCTTTGATTCACGACCAGCGTTCCTCGCACCAGATTGTATCCATATGGTGCAGGTCCTCCTGGTCGTTTTCGTTCTCTTGCCATCTGGCTCATTCCCAGCTTGACCCGTTCTGCCAAGTTTTCTCGTTCCCATTGTGCGAGGGCAGCTACTAAGGTAATAAACAGTCGCCCGATTGCCGTAGTCGTATCGTATACCTCGGTGCAGCTTTTAAAGTGTACTGCATGTCGATCGAACTCCTGCAGGAGCTGATACAGATCAAGGACAGAGCGAGTGAGTCGATCGAGTCGATAGACGAGGACGACATCGATTTCACCCGTTCGGATATCCAGCAGGAGCTGACCGAGTGCGGGGCGATTCGTATCTTTGGCACTCACGCCTTCATCTGCGTAGACGGCATGGACTTCCCAACCTTGGGAGTGAACGTACGAGAGCAGCTTTTCCCTTTGAGCGGGAATCGAAAATCCTTCACGTGCCTGATCCTCCGTACTGACACGAATGTAGACGGCCGTTCGCATCGCCCGCCCTCCCTTCACCTTGGGTTGCTAGAGTGTACAGCAAAAGGGAGGAGCTTATGCCTGACCGCACATAAAAAACCCCGCTTATCCGTCTTGGACAAGTGGGGTTATGCTACATCCATTTTTGGCCCCATTCGTGAATGGAATCAATGACAGGACGCAGATCTTTTCCTTTTTCGGTCAATTCGTATTCAATGCGAACTGGGATCTCTGGGTACACTTTGCGCTCCAAAATTTCCAGCTCCTCCAGCTCTTTCAGCCTTTCAGAGAGCATTTTATCGCTCATATGCGGAACCATTTCGCGGATATCTTTGAATCGTACAGTCCCACGTAGCAACACATGAATAATCAGGCCGGTCCAGCGCTTTCCAAGGACGTTTATTGCACATTCATATTTTGGACACATGTGTTCGCCAGAAAAATCTTGACTCATATCGGCGTCACCTCTATCTAGCAGCATTATTGTTGCCCTTTATTCTAACAGATTAGCTTGAAAAAAGTAAGTAACGAAAAGTTGGAATGACACTTTGTCTATGGTTGAGTAGTCAAGCCCGTTTTCATGGACAAATGTTTCCCTATAAGGTGTCCACACATACACTAATCGCGAAATAAGAAGCGAAGAGGGTGTTACGATGCTTTCTAAACGGGTAATCGGCATTTTAACCTGGCGGGAGGGTGTACGCTTTGAGGAACCAGATTATTTGCGAAGGTTGGTTCAAACAGGGCAAAAGCTAGGCGCAGTAATCTACCTGTTTTCGCATCAGGACGTCAATGTTCCCGCAAGAAAGATCAAGGGCTTCATCCCCAAACCGAACGGGGGCTGGATAAGTAAATCTTTCCCTTGGCCAGAAGTTGTAATCGATCGGTACCGACGCAGGGTAAAAGAGTATATCCGGCTGCGGAATAGCGATCTGTTTTTCTTTGCAAACAGTCCGTTCAGTAAGAAATGGAGAGTGACGAATCTACTCGCTTCCGATGATCGTGTCAAACGCTGGATTCCGGAGACACATATTTACGAAAAAGGCTTGGTCCGAAACATGCTCGCACGCCATGGGCTCGTCTATGTCAAGCCAGGCAATGGCACAGGGGGAAGAAGTATCCTCAGAGTGAAGAGCAGCGGCAAGGACTATAGCCTCTCCGGACGTGACAAAAAACATAACCATCATGTAGCTCGGATTGATACGGTGGAAGGCGTGGAAAAATGGGTCAAAACGTGGGTGGCGGAACAGCGTATTCGCGATGGCAATTTCCTGGTGCAGCAAGGTTTGAACCTGGGGTTGCTACGCAAGCATGTCGCCGATGTACGGTTATTGATTCAAAAGGACGAGCGTGGGGAGTGGGTGGTGACAGGCTGCGCAGTACGTATGGGGGAGAACGGCAGTGCTACTTCCAATTTGCATGGGGGAGGCAGAGCGATTCCCTTTGAATGGTTTATGTTCAAGCGATTTGGAGAGGAGCGGGGAGAGCTGATCAAGCAGGAATGTTATCAGCTTGCTTTCGAGGTAGCAAAGACGCTCGAGGATTATTTCGGTCGCATGATGGAATTCGGTCTGGATATTGGGGTGGATGTGGACGGACGTGCGTGGTTAATCGAAGTGAACCCCAAGCCGGGGAGAGAGGTTTTTCGCCAGATGGGTAACATGGGACTATACAAAAAGGCGATCGCTCGTCCCGTTCAATTTGCGCTGTATTTGGCCCGGAACCAGGCTCGTTTTTTGTCTCTTTGAACACAAATGGTGAACCGACGCTGATGACCCATTCTCCTACTTTTGTATGTGAGGAGTTGCCTAGTGGCAGTGGATATAGCTTGCAGTCTGCATCAATTTTGATGACGGCGTAATCCCGGACTCGATCAGCTATAATGCGTTTGGCTTCAAACACTCTACCGTTATATAGCTTCACGAAAATGTTTTTGGATTTACCGATGACATGCTCGCTCGTCAAGATATACCCTTTCGGATGAAAAAGAAATCCGGAGCCAAAGCTTCGTTCCGTGGGTGGAGAATTATCCTCTTGATCAATAAGGCTGCGAATTAACGAATCCACGTCTTTCGAATGGGGAGCATCTTCGGTCACGATGGAGACTACTCCTTCTTGAACTCGCTCGACAATGGGAACGAAGAAATTGAATGGGTGAAGACTGCTGCTGCTCACAGGGTACTTTACCCGCGTATATTGGGACCATTTTTTACTTTTCACCGATCTCTCCCCCTACAGCAGATAGGTATGTATCATCTTATGGGGAGTGGAGTGGGAAGGGACGCCCAATTTCTAGTCACGTGAAGGATATATCATTAATTTTGATTGATATAATAAAGAAATAGCATTGGTATAATTATTTAAATCCATTTATAATAACATGTAGTTAAAGAATATTTTGAACATAAAGGCTAAGTCCTAGCCGCTAGAGAGAGAAAAAGAACGGTAACGGAGGATGCGAAGAGATGGATGTTAAAACGATCATACTGGGTTTCTTGAGCTATGGGGAAATGAGTGGCTACGATATTAAGCAAGCGTTTACAAACAGCATTGGATTCTTTTATGACGCTAGCTTTGGTGCTATTTATCCAGCATTGCGCAAACTGGAGGAAGAAGGCTTCGTGACGAAGCAAGAAATCATTCAGTCTGGCAAGCCGAACAAGATTTTGTACCGTATTACAGAAGCCGGAAAACAATCTTTCCGTCAAGAAATCCAGACGCCTATCTTGCCGCCAGTATTGCGCTCAGACATGCTGGTTAAGATTTTCTTCGGCAAGAGCCGCACGATCGACGAACAAAAGGATTTGCTAGAGGGCTGTTTGGATACGCAACGTCAATTGCTCCAACAAAGTAAGGCCTCTTATAAAAAGCTGGAAGTGAATTTTGACGAATATCAACGTTTTTGCTGGGAGTATACCATTCATCATCTGGAGTCAACGATTTCCTTCATGGAACAAAAAATGACTTCCTTGATGAAACAACCAGCTTATTCCGTTTAGCCACATAAAGCGAAGGGCTCATGTCTTGTGAACAATGAGCCCTTCGCTTATTTTCATTTATTTAAGGTTTTCTGGATTGAGGCATTCGAGCTCTGGTACAACGAAACGTCCGTCTTTGCGGATCAGGCGATCGTCAAACCAAATTTCTCCTCCGCCCCACTCAGGGCGTTGAATCATGACCAAGTCCCAGTGTACGGAGGATTTGTTTCCGTTAAACGCTTCATCGTATGCCTGTCCTGGTGTAAAGTGGAAGCTTCCATCGATTTTTTCGTCGAAGAGGATGTCTTTCATCGGGTTTTGGATGTACGGATTCACACCAATCGCAAACTCCCCAACGAATCTGGCACCTTCATCGGTATCAAAGATTTCATTAATCTTTTCTGCATCGTTGGCAGTTGCTTCGATGATTTTGCCATCCTTGAAGGTCAGCTTGATATTGTCGTATGTAAAGCCTTGGTAAGGAGATGGCGTGTTGTACGCGATTGTACCGTTGACAGAATCACGGACAGGAGCAGTGAATACTTCTCCATCAGGGATGTTAGCTTCGCCTGCACATTTGATTGCAGGAATATCTTTAATGGAGAAGGTCAGATCGGTGCCTGGCCCTACGATACGTACCTTGTCGGTTTTCTCCATCAGCTCGACCAGGCTGTCCATGGCCTTATCCATCTTGCCGTAATCAAGTGTGCACACTTTGAAATAGAAATCTTCGAAAGCGGCGGTGCTCATGTTAGCCAACTGAGCCATAGAGGCATTTGGATAGCGAAGCACAACCCATTTGGTATGTGGTACGCGAATATCCAGTACAGGACGCGCTAGCAGCTTGGAGTGCAGCTGCATTTTGTCTCCAGGCACATCAGAGAGCTCACTGATGTTGTCGCCGCCGCGGATGCCAATATAGCAATCCATTTGCTTCATGAAAGCCACATCTGCTTCACGCATGATACCCAATTGTGTTTCGTTGGCACCCATCAAAAGTTCGCGCTGAACGGATTGGTCGATCAGTTGAACAAACGGATTTCCCCCAGCTTCGTATACCTTGGCAATAACGGCTTTTGTCAAATCGGTAACGTTGCCAATGGAGTAAATTAAAACGTTTTCACCTGGCTTGACAGTCACCGAATAATTGACGAGGACGTCAGCCAGTTTTTCAATTCGTGGATCTTTCATAGGAAGGGGATCCCTCGCTTTCCATATCATTCATATCCATTGTACACAACTCAAACAGAAAAAAGCTACCCACTGGCGAGGGTAGCTTGCGGAGGAAACGCGCTTGAAGGATTCGGTATTTCATGTATATGCAAGGACCTGCTGAATATGGCTATATCTTCGGGGAAGAAAGATTAGTCGCAGCTGCACCCGATAATAACCAGCAGGATGAAAAGAATCAAAACCAGAGTGAAGCCGTCGAATTCTCCATTAAAGATGCCGCTCATCGAATAAACATCCTCCTCATATGTGTGTTAAGCCTCTTGTGCTTACATCTACAACATATGGGTGATCGCATAGGACCGAACCGGGCATCCGCCCATTTTTAAGAAAATTGTTTGGGGAATCTCTCTTTTTCATACTCTTGCAGTTCTCGATGTTTATTATTCTGAAAAGCAGGAAAAGCTAGAGGATACCAAAAGACTTTGCAAGTATGAAAGGATGTTTATGTGATGCAAAGATCATTATCGAGCCTGCAGCATGAGTTGGTCCAAATTACGATTAATGTTGGCGAAGACTTTAAATCCATTGTGTGGAAAGCGCAGTACGATATGGACTTCAATACAGAATGTCTGTTTTGTTTTTCCGAGCAAATTACTGGCTATCGTGTAGAAGATGAAGACGGAAAAGCAGGGAAAGTCGCTGTTTGTCCGCATTGTGAAAAAGTAAACGCTATCTACGCGTGAGATTGGAGTTTGATCGCAAAGGAAAGACGATGCTGCTTGCTAGCATCGTCTTTTTTAGTATGTTTAAGTTGTTGCTAGTTTTCAAAGGTACCGATGAACGCACAAAGCTGGTGAGAAGAAAAAGCACAGGGCTCGTAGACCTTGACAACGCCTACCCAGTCGGAACTTAAAAAAGGGGACCACGCTTGTCGAACACTTCTTCCTTGAGAATCTTCCGCCCGTAGGGTGGCTTTGGCTCGACGGTCCCCTTTTTTAAGTGTAGACGGACAGTTCCCCCCCATGCTGGCGTGTCAGAGTCGAAGAGAACTGTGCTTTTTCTTCTCCTCCACTATGTTGACTCTAGTCTATATCTGACTCTATATCCACCAAGTACCACCTGTTCTTTAGCAGGATTGAAAGGAGGCTTCTCGAATAGTATGAGAGGCATACATAAGTAGATATAGGGGTGAACACCGTGCAAAAGAGATGCAGCCGCTGCGGGAACGAAATGGAGATCGAGCTGCGCAACGTCGTGTACCGGAAACGGGTTAAAATTATGAATGTACCTGTACACGTCTGCGTGGACGAAGACTGTGACCATTCCCAAGTGGTAGATGTGATTAAGGATGATTTGAAGTCACTCATGGAGGAACTGGGCCAACATCCGCAGCGCCAGGCAGTCGAATTCGAAGAAATGTCAGAGTTATCCAACTTATTGGTATTGATTGCTAATGAGAAGGTGAATTCGACCGTAAGAGAATTACTTGGTGAAAAAGTCAACGAGCTATTGGATCTGTTTTTGTTGGCGCAGTCCCTTGGCGATGAAAAATGGATGTTGGAGCTACGCGAACGTCTCACGAAAATTATGGTGTAAGGATAAAGAGATGCCTGGAAGAGAGGTATCTCTTTTTTCATTTCTCCACTGCACCGCAAATGTAGACTTTGCTGCTTGGACTTATGTATACTGATAGGCACATAAGATAAGGAGAGATGAATCATGTCACAAATACAGCTTCACTCCATTGAAGAACTGGATGAGTTCGTAGCGAAAAATGGGAAAAAGCTTTTGTTTAAGCATAGCACGATTTGCCCAATCAGTACGTCCGCTTATGAAGAGTTTCAGGCGTATTTGCTGAACAATCAAGTGGAATCTGCGGTCATTCTGGTACGAGAGGATCGCCCTGTCTCCAACGCCGTAGCGGATCGTTTTTCCATCAAGCACGAATCCCCACAAATCTTTTTGCTGGAAGACGGCGAAGTAAAATGGCACACGTCTCACTGGAAAATTACAAAGGACGCGATTGGCCAGGCGCTCAACGCATAATCATTCATACAGGAAAAAAAGCTGCTGACGATAAATAAAGTCGGACAGCTCTTGAGTAAAGCAAAAAGCCGGGACACCCGATAAGCGAGGTGAATCCGGCTTTTTGCATGGAGAAAAAGGACGCTGGATAGACTATTCCCAGAATAACTCCAACTTGTCTCCACTTTTCAATTCTGTCTGGAAGTTGGCTTGTTCGCCGTTGACGAGCATGACGAATCCGGAGATACTCTCACGGTCAGGCTTTTCCAAGGAAACATCGACAAAACGGAAGACGTCGCTAAACACAGGTGTAGACGCAGGTGAGGATTTTACCGTGATGTCGGCACCTTCGATCACGGGATCAGAGGCATTCGCCGCATTTCCGTCTACGGTAATCGTTACTTGTGCGACAGGCAATACGACCCGTTCACCATTGAAGTGTACGATCATTGTCTCCTGTACCCATTCTTCCAAAGGGATGACATCTTGTATGGAAGGGGCAGGGACTTCATCTAGCCGATATACGAGGACATCACCTTTTCGGACGATATCTGTCAAAGCTGCTGGTCTTCCGTTCAGCTCGATCACCTCCATACGGGACGGAACCGAATAATCTTGTCCATTCACAGAAAAACGCAAGCCTGATTCCGCTGACGTTTTCAGTTCTGCGAGCTCGAGTACTTCATAGACAGTACGTGGAAGGCGGATGTCCACCTCGGCACGATCAGAGATCCATGTATCGAGAGTAGCAACCGCTCCGTTAACATGTACAACTGGACCGAGCGAGTAGGGACGGTCATTGCAGATCACTTCAAGCGTGTCTAGCTCATCGAATAAATCTTTGGCAAATACACGTGCATCATCGCCATTTGTACCTGCTACTACGATGATTTGGTCCCCGTCATTGATTGGCGTGTCGAGACTGACGCTCTCTTTGTTGCGCTCAATCACCGGCGCCGTCCCATGACCACCCGGAATCATTTTCATCCGTCCGTTTACGGTGACTGTCATCGCCAATCCGGGGCGACCATACAGACGGCGGATATCCAATCCAGATGCAATGAGCGCATCACCCAACGTCATTTTTCGCAAATCGAAAATGCGCACAGGAGTATCATTAACCGTAACGGTTACATAGCGCAACGGATGACGACGCGCAGCAACAGCGATACCGACTGGCGTTACGAACTCAGGTCCACTGAGCGCAGGATTGTCTCCGACGTACTGTTTGATCGCATCGCCGCCTCTGACAGCAACACGGGCGGCAGGGATATTCAAGACCTGAGCGACTTTTCCAGTAAGCCCAGGGGTGAGGCTGCCGCCGCCGATCAGCATGACCGCTTGCGGAGCTTTTCCGTTGAGCTCCAATATTTTAAAGGCAATTTTATCGGCGAGTTGCTGGATGTCTGCTTCAATCGCACTCGTTACCTCGGTAGCGCTTATCGTATGCTCTATGCCGAGAATGTCGGTGAAGGTGACGGACTCCTCAGTGGATAAAAGACGCTTCACTTCTTCTGCCATCGGAAAATCCATGAGAAAGGCGTTCATGAGCGCATCCGTGATTTCATCACCTGCAACAGGTACCATGCCGTAAGCGGTAATCGCCCCTTCCTCAGTCAGCGCTACGTCAGAAGTACCTGCCCCGATGTCCACCAATGCGATATTCAGTCGGCGCATGGTCACGGGAATCAGGACATTAATCGCCGCAATAGGCTCAAGTGTCAATGCCTGCATTTCCAGATCGCATCGTTTCAGAGCAGCAATCAGCGAGTCGACAACCACGCGTGGAAGGAAAGTTGCGATCACATCTGCGCTTGCGATGTCACCCCGCTGGTCAATCAGACTCCCGATCAACTCGCCATCCAGATGGTAATTGACGACGCTGTAACCGACGCAATAATAGCGGGTGACGTCTTGATCCTTTAGCTCTTGGGCTAATGCGGCTTGGGCCTCCTGTACAGCGGAAAATTCCAAAGCGACAACATCTTCACGAGAGATGAAGGCATGTCTGGCTAACGGCATGTCCACACGAATGCGGCGGGTGCGCAATGACCGACCGGCAGCAGCGACCGCTACCTGATGTAGTTTGCCATATTTTCCTTCCAGCTCTTCTTTTATTTGTTGAATCACCTTAGCTACGGCGACAATATCGTGAATTTGCCCATCGAGCATGGAGCGTTCATCATGCTCTCGAATTGCGCAGTCCAATACGCGGTACTGCTCGCCGGTCGTTTCTACGATCAGGCCGACGACGCTGCGCGTTCCAATATCTAATGAAAAAATAAGCTCAGGGGCTGTGATGTCAGACAAAAGTAGGTCACTCCTTGTAAGAGGTTGTTCAAAAAGTCTTTACAATACTTATCGGTGATTTTGGACTGTATCGGAAAGGAACAATCACTTTTAGCTAGAACATATATCCAAAACTATTCGATTCAAAAGGGAAAGAATCCTGTCGAATCAAGGAATCTTCTTCGGTTTGACGAATAATTTGAAAAGATAAAAAAACAGAAAAAATTTACTTTCGCGCTTTTTGGCGCTAAACTGCTGACAAGGGTGTTTGAATCGATTATAATTACCCTAATTTATCGATAAATCCCTATATAAAAAGAGGAGAGTGGAGAGAGATGGCACACGATCAAATCGAAACCATGCGCAAGCAGATAGACGAGATCAACCTGCAAATTCTTGAATTGATCAACAAACGAGCTACCTTGGTTCAAGAGCTCGGCAAAGAAAAAGAAAAACAGGGCAGCAACCGTTTTGACCCAGAGCGTGAGCGCCAAATGCTCAATCTGCTCGTTGAAAACAATAAAGGTCCTTTCAATGACAATGCGATTCGTCATTTGTTCAAGCAAATTTTCCAAGTTTCCTTAGATCTGCAAGACGACGATAAGAAAAAAGTACTCCTCGTTAGCCGTAAGAAAAAGGCAGAGGATACTGTTATCACTGTAAAAGGCGTTGAGTTCGGAGGGAAAAATCCGATTCTTATCTCAGGTCCATGCTCCGTGGAAAGCTACGAGCAAGTAAGAGCAGTAGCAGAAAACCACGCAAAACGCGGACTGCGCACACTGCGCGGTGGTGCGTACAAGCCTCGTACTTCGCCATACGACTTCCAAGGTCTGGGTGAAGAGGGCTTGCAAATCCTCAAGCGTATCGGGGATGAATTCAACCTCGTAACGATCAGTGAAATCGTGACGCCAGCAGATCTCGAGATGGCGACGAAATACATCGATGTCATCCAAATCGGTGCTCGCAATATGCAAAACTTCGAGTTGCTGAAGGCAGCAGGTCGTGTGAACAAGCCGATCCTCTTGAAGCGTGGCCTCTCTGCTACGATTGAAGAGTTCATCTACGCGGCAGAGTACATCCTGTCCGAAGGTAACACACAAGTCATGCTGTGCGAGCGTGGAATCCGCACGTATGAAAAAGCGACACGCAATACGCTCGATATTTCTGCTGTACCACTCCTCAAGCAGGAGACGCACTTGCCAGTGTTTGTAGACGTGACGCACTCTACAGGTCGTCGTGATCTGCTCTTGCCTTGCGCAAAAGCAGGCTTCGCAGTCGGTTCTGATGGAATCATGGTAGAGGTTCACCCAGATCCAGATGTGGCACTGTCTGATGCAAAGCAACAGCTGAACATTCCACAATTCAACGAGTTCGTTGATGAACTGCTCGCTTCTGGCCTGTACAAAGGTGAGATTGTGGCAGCGAAAGCATAAGAATACCTTTCGGTTACGTTTTGAGGGTCCTTCCTGCGCGCGGGGGGACCTTTCTCATTTGACGAACCATTGGCGACCAAGTAAGCTAGAATTACGTGCTGATATTGGTGAAGGAGGATAGGCCATATGGAAGACAACCATCAATGCTGCTCGACTGATCGGTCCACCGAAAGGCCAGATAAAATCAAGTCTAATCTCATCTCCCGTCTGAATCGGGTAGAGGGACAAGTTCGCGGAATTCGCGGAATGGTAGAGAAGGATGTCTACTGCGACGACATTCTCAATCAAATTGCGGCTGTGCAATCTGCACTAAATGCGGTTGGGAAAATGCTCCTCGAAGGACATATGAAAAGCTGTGTGATGGATCGCATTCAGCAAGGCGATCATGAAGTAATTGATGAGCTTTTGAAAACGATGAACAAACTTATGAAGTAACGGGTGCGCAAGCCGTCAAAAACGATTGCAACGGCATACGGCTTGTCGTATCATAGGTGCATATATTTATGAAAACGCTTATGAAAACCAAAAAATAGGGAAATGAGGGTGCATGATGCCGGTTACTATATACGACGTAGCAAGAGAAGCGGGGGTGTCGATGGCGACAGTTTCCCGCGTAGTCAACGGGAATCCCAACGTAAAGCCTTTGACCCGAAAAAAGGTATTGGCTGCGATTGAGCGCTTGGGATATCGACCAAATGCGGTTGCTCGTGGACTCGCTAGCAAAAAAACAACAACAGTTGGTGTCATCATCCCGGATATCTCCAGTTTGTTTTTCTCCGAATTGGCGCGAGGGATTGAAGATATCGCTACCATGTACAAATACAACATCATCCTGTGTAACTCTGACCAACGGATGGAAAAGGAATTGCAGCTCATTAATACCTTGCTCGAAAAGCAGGTGGACGGGCTTCTGTTCCTGGGCGCAGAAATCAAAGAAGATCATTTGCAGGCATTAACAAGCACGTCTGTACCGACTGTACTCGCTGCGACTCGCGATGCGGACAACGTACTGCCGTCGGTTAGCATTGACCATTTCCAAGCCGCATACGATGCGACAGAAGCATTGGTTTCACGCGGGCACAAGCGTATTGCGATGATCGCGGGTCCTGCAAACGATCCATTGGCAGGGTTAATGCGCTATGAAGGCTATAAAAAGGCGTTGAAAGATGCGGGTATCGAGCTGGATGAAGAGCTGATTGCGACAGGCAACTACTTTTATGAATCTGGCTTGTCCACTACAAAAGCTTTTCTTGCCCTTAAAAATCCGCCAACGGCGATTTTCGCAGCGAATGATGAGATGGCCATTGGCGCGATCCACGCCATTCAAGATTCTGGCCTGAACGTGCCAGGTGACATCGAAGTCATTGGTCACGATAATATTCGTCTGGTTGAAATGGTACGTCCACGACTGACTTCTGTCGTACAGCCAATGTATGATATTGGTGCGGTGGCGATGCGCCTGTTGACCAAGTACATGAATAACGAGAATGTCGAAGAGCATGTCGTGCTGCTGCCGCATCGAATTGAGTATCGGGAGAGCACTAAGCCCGAGCAAGCTTGATTGCAAAGGGATGTAGGCAATTGACAGCAAGAGGAGGATGGGAAATGCGTTACGGAATTATCGGCGCGATGGATGAAGAAATCGCGCTTTACTTGGAAGCGATGCAAGAGACGACTACTGCGACCAAAGCAGGCATTACCTATTACACAGGTAAAATGGAAGGCAAGGATGTCGTGCTGTGCAAATCAGGTGTCGGCAAGGTGAATGCTGCCGTGACGACACAGATCCTCATCGATTCATTCCAAGTAGAACGTGTCATTTTCACAGGTGTGGCAGGAGCTGTTCACCCTGAATTAAATATTGGTGACATTGTCGTTTCGACGGATTGCATCCAACATGACATTGATGTGACACCGCTTGGCTTTGAGCCAGGACAGATACCGTTTACAGAGCAATGGACTTGGCAAGCGGATGCTGGGCTGATGCAGCAAGCGATCGATGCGGGCAAGGAGCTGGAAGCGGGAGTTCAAGTAGTGAGCGGGCGTATCTTGTCCGGCGACCAGTTCGTTGCCAGTCGGGAAAAGGTGCAATGGCTGTATGAGCAATTCGCAGCACATTGTACCGAAATGGAAGGGGCATCTGTCGGACAAGTATGTGCGATGAATGGCGTGTCGTTTGTCGTTGTTCGTTCGATGTCGGATAAAGCAGACGGCTCCGCGCATGTAAACTTCGTGGAATTTACCAAGCTGGCTTCCCAGCGCTCGTATGCGATTGTCCGTAATATGCTGACAGCTTCTCAAGCATCGACAGCTGCGGGAGTGATCGTCTACTCGACGAAAAACTGTGTGGATTGCGACATGGTTAAAAATTGGCTGACAGCAAAAGATGTTTCCTTTGAAGTGCGCGATGTTATGACGAGTCGTGCCTATCAAGAGGAAGTGGAGCGCTTTGGCTTCATGGGTGTACCTGTAACAGTCGTAGGCGATAAAGCGGTAAAAGGCTTTGCACCTTCTGAGCTGGAAGAGCTAGTGAAATAGGGTTTGGAATAGAAAAAGCGTGCTGACCAGTACCCAAAGGTACGAGGGCAGCACGCTTTTTTTTACTTTTCATCCAATAGGTGCGTTCAGCATCGCACGTTCTAACGTAATACGATTTTTTTCCGTGATCTCTGCTCGTCGTGGGATTGTTGGGAATGGTTCGTCAAAAAGCCGAGGTGGCAAGGGCAAATCCGTCTCAGGTTGCCAGCGCTTGAGCCAAGCTTCGGGAAGATCACTGTCTGTCAGAGGCTGATCGCTCATCTCACTCCATACCAGCGTCCACGCCCGCGGCACCACCCGCCAAATATCGTATCCCCCGCCGCCTACAGCGATCCAACGACCGTCGCAATATTCATGAGCAAGACGGTGGGCAAGACGAGGAATGGCTTGATAAATTTTCATTGAGCAAGACAAATGGGTGAGGGGATCAAACGCATGAGCGTCACAACCATTTTGGGTCAGAATGACATCAGGCTTGAAGCCAGCTGCTAGCTTTGACACCAGCTCTTCATATACTTCCAGAAAAGAATCGTCTTCCGTGAAGGCATCGAGCGGAACGTTGACAGAATAACCGTAACCGGTTCCATCTCCACGTTCAGACAAATTCCCTGTTCCCGGGAAGAGATACTTTCCCGTTTCGTGAATGGATACAGTTAGTACAGAAGGGTCATCGTAAAACGCCCACTGTACCCCATCTCCATGATGGGCATCTGTGTCGATATACAGCACACGCGCATTCCAGTTTTTTCGCAAATAAGCGATCGCGACGGAGCAATCGTTGTAGATACAAAATCCAGAGGCGCGTCCACGAAAGGCATGATGCAGTCCGCCAGCGGGATTGAAGGCGTGTTCTGCCTGTCCACTCATAACCGCGTCCACTGCGTTTAACGTACCTCCGACGATCAGCGAGGACGCTTCATGCATGTTCGAAAAACAGGGAACATCCTCTGTTCCCAAGCCATAACTGGCTGCCTGCGGAAGCTCGTGTTCACTATGGCCCTGATCGCGAACAAATTGGATATAACGTGGGTCATGCACCAGGGCGAGCTCTTCATCTGTCGCCGGTCGGGGAGTCAGGATGTCTGAGTCTTTGAGTATTCCGTAACTGCTCATCAGATCGTGTGTGAGGAGCAGACGACGCTGGTTAAACGGATGATCATCATGAAAATAATATTGCGTGTAGTCTGGAGAGTAGATCAGACGAGCATTTCGGCTCACTGGGGTATCCCTCCTTCCGTAGGTCCGATTACGGAAAAGCCTTTTTCAAGGAGTAATTGCGTCACGATACGTGGATCAATGGTCTGTACCCGAAAAACAAGGTTCTTTTTTGCAGGCTGTTTCCCAGGAAAGACCACAACGCTCGTGACATTTACTTGTGCATCGCGAAAGACTTGACTGACCTCTGCCAGCATGCCGACGCGGTCATCTACTTCGACTTCGATATGGGAGCTAGGTTTGTTAACGCCGAAAAGTTCGATCAAGCTAGAGAAAAGATCCGATTCTGTGATCAATCCTACGAGCCGATTCCCTTCGACGATGGGTAGCGAGCCGATTTTGTGCTCATATAGTTGGAGGGCTGCGTCTTCGATGAAATCCAGTGGGTGGGCAGTGATAACTTGTTGATTCATGATATCGGCTACAGGCTTGTGCAGGACGGTGTCGTCATCGTCATGCGTCAGCAGGCGAGAGGGGAGAGCGTCTCGCAGATCACGGTCCGAGACAATGCCTACGAGTGAGTCGTTTTCAATGACAGGCAAATGCCTGATTCTGTTTGCGCGGAGGAGAAGAAGCGCTTCTCCGATGGTAGTGGATGGCTGGATCGTGACAATTTTTTTTCGCATAATCTCTTCAATACGCATAAGAGTGACCTCCTGGAATCAAAAGGCATCCAAACTAGTAAAGAAAACGATTTTGAAACCGCATAGCATCAAAGGCAACGACTGTTTCTGGCGGTACACGTTTGCCGATTTTGGCCATGAGACAGTTGGCGGGATGTGAGCATATTTCCGGATCGTCTGTCGCCATCCAGCTAAGGCCTGCGCTGCCCATGACCTTTTCCATAACCTTTCTGTATTGCCATACATCGAGTCCTGTTCCTTTCAGATCCCAATGCCAGTAATACTCCGTTGTAATAATGACGTAGTCTTCCATGGCGTCGTCCATGAAGCCGACTTCCAGCAGCTTTTTGCCTACGCCACCCGCTCTCACTTTATGACTGATTTCAATCGCGCCGAGCTCCAGCAAATCGGGCAGTTGCGCTTGTGACCATCGCTCCAGTGGATCGGGGTGCAGAAAGGTAACGTAGCCGAGGACGAGGTCTCCTTCGCGTGCAATAATAATGCGTCCTTCAGGCAAATCTGCGATTTCGATGAGAGCTTCATGCTGCTGTTCAGGGATACGAAAAGCTTTCAGACCCTCATCAAAGCGTAATGAGGCCAGATGACTTCCTGTAATCGGTCCTTCGACGAGCAGCTCCTTGTTGTTCACCATTAGGCTCAATGAATGATAGCGTTTGACGTGCTCCATCAGTTCCCCCCCCTTACGTTTGTAGAAAAACAGAGATGGCGTCTAACCATCTCTGTCAGTTGTTATTCCAGTTTATTCTGTGGTGTTGGCAGTTACGATGTTAGAATGTGGCGATTCTCCGTAACTGTTGACTGCGGTAATGTAATAGTTGCTGCCATTCGGTACTTCTGCTGCGTGAGTAAAGCTTGTGCTAGAGACTGTACCGAGTAGCAAATAGCCGCTTGCTGAGTCTGGGCTAAAATATACGTTGTACATCTGCTCAGACGAGCTGCTTCCTTTCCACTGTAGCTGCCAACCGTTTGGCGTATTCTTGATGGACAAGGATTTCGGAGCAGCAGGTGGTGAAGCGGAATCTGTGTTTGTATTCGTGCCTCCTGATTCATCTGGTGGGTTCGTCGTAGTTCCACCTGGATCTGTTTGACCATTCCCGTTATTGTCCGTCGGATTCGGGAGACCTGTTTCCGTACCTTGATTTGGATCAGGCAACTGCCATGTCTGTGTAGATCCGACAGAAGCGATTGCGGAAGGCTGCGATTCATTGCCAGCGATATCCACAGAAGTGACATAATAGCCTAAATCTCTATGGGTTGCAGTCGTATCGGCAAAAGTCAATTCGGATGGATCTTTCACAGTCGCTACTTTGACAAAGCTGTTCTGCACATCGGCGCGGTAGATGCGATAACCGACCAAGTCAGCTTCTTTGGCTGATTGCCAGGTAAGCGTAATTTGCTTGCCTGAGCCCGTAGCTGTTACACCGCTTGGCGAAGATGGTGTTCCACCTTGCTCTGTACGCGGGTCTTCCTTATCAGGCAGGCGTTGCTCCCAATCTGGTGGTTGGGTGGCGACCCTATTGTTTTTCGCTTGAATTTGCTCCTTGGTAGGGAGCGGATCAGGTGAGCGGTAGAAGACGCCTTCGGTAACAAAATCTTCAGGTGTTCCTTCCTTCGCCAAATACCGTTCGCCATTATACGAAATGAGTCGTGCTTTTTGGTGGGTGTCGTCCACCTTCGTTGGAACGAATTTGCTGTTGAATATATCAGTGATCAAATGGCCAGCTTCTTTTGAAAGCTCACTTGGCAAAAGACCTGATTTCGAGTCAACAGTCGCGCTGACAATTCCTGCCGGCTTTTTAAAGGTGGAGTCAGGAGGCGAAAGGTTCGGATGCTTCGCAATGACATCCTTCATGACCTTACCCCATACGACCATCGGAACATATTTGTCCGCGTCTGGCATTGGATATGGCTCATCAAAGCCAACCCATACCCCCATGGACAGCTCTGGTGTGTAACCGACGAAATAGAGGTCGTTGCTGTTGTTTGTTGTTCCGGTTTTACCTGCCACATCGACTTTGCGCGGCACGTATTTGCGGATGTGTGTACCTGTACCGTTATTGACAACGGAACGCATCATATCAGTGATCAAGTATGCTGTTTGCTCGCTGTACACTTGCACAGGTTTGGTTTCATGGCGATAAATTGCTTTTCCAGTGTTATCTTCAATTCGGTCAATCAGATAGGCATCCACGAAAGAACCGTGATTTGCGAATGTCCCATAGGCGTTTGTAATTTCCTCGACAGTTGTTCCGTAGGTAAGACCGCCAATTACGCCGGTGGCTGCATAGTTGTCAGCATCCACCAATGTTGTGATTCCCATTTTCTTCACGTATTCAAGAGCCGTTGGAATGCCAACTTTCAAATACGTCTTGATCGCCGGAATGTTCCAGGACATCCGCAGTGCTTCGCGGGCACTCATCATCCCTTGCCATTTGTTGTTCCAGTTCTTAGGTAAATGGGAACCGTTCTGGCCGTCAGCGAGTAGCACCGGAGCGTCATCGATTGGGGATGCTGGCTGGAGCAATCCCAGTTCAAAAGCAGGAGCATAAGCTGCAAGTGGCTTCATGGCCGAACCAGGCTGGCGTGGTACGGTGGCGTGGTTCGTCTGTTCCACCTTGAAGTCACGTCCCCCGATCATGCCGAGGATGGCTCCTGTTTTGTTGTGAATCAGCATTGCGCCGACTTCTTCCAGAGCATTTTCGATTTTTTCTGTTTTGCCGTTCGAGCGACGAATCGTATAGGTACGATTCTTACCGAAGTTTTTCGGATCGGCTGCAACAGCCTGCATGATGTCATATACGCTCTTGTCGATTGTGGTATGTATCTTGTACCCTT
The DNA here is from genome assembly GCF_003013475.1 of Brevibacillus porteri. Classification (GTDB taxonomy): domain Bacteria; phylum Bacillota; class Bacilli; order Brevibacillales; family Brevibacillaceae; genus Brevibacillus; species Brevibacillus porteri. Next base: position 46,554 of record NZ_PXZO01000028.1, on the reverse strand, counting down.
TTCGCAGTATGTCGCGACGTTTCTCTTCAACCAGCTGTCGGTATTCGTTGCGGCCGATGGTTGATTTGTCTCGACCTTTTTCCAAGAGGTCTGCATCCACAAGTTGACGTGCGGCACGATCTTCAATTTCCATCATCAAGAAAGGTACTTCTCGATAAGCTTGCTGCGTCGGTTTTGCTAGCTGTGCCTTCAAATCACTGGCGAGAGCTCCATCGTATTGGGTTTGTGTGATGTAGCCATTTTCCAGCATGCGATCCAACACCATTTTTTGGCGTTCCTTCCCGCGCTGATAGCTTTCTGCACGGAATGGAGAGTAGGCACCTGGGTTTTGAATCATGCCCGCAAGATAGGAGCCCTCAGCGAGCCCGAGCTCTTTTACATCTTTGCCAAAAATCCCTTTTGCGGCAGCCTGAACGCCGTATACGTTTGATCCGTTGGCGTTTTTTCCGAAGTAAATTTCGTTCATGTAGGCTTCCAGAATCTGATCTTTGGAAAACATGCGCTCGATCCGAATCGCGGTAAAGATTTCACGGGCCTTACGGGTGTGGCTAACTTCAGCAGAAAGGATTGTATTTTTTACAAGCTGCTGTGTAATCGTACTACCACCTGTTACGACAGGCTGGTTGGTAATTTCCTGAATCGCTCCACGCATGGTAGATTGAAGCGAAACTCCAGAGTGGTGGTAGTAGGTTTTGTCTTCAGTTGCAATGATGGCATTAATTAAATAGGGAGAAACGTCTGCTTTCTTCACCAAACGTCGATCGCCTTCTTCGGCCCGCAATTGGCCGATCAGAGAGCCGTCGTTGTAGTAGGCGAATCCAGTCAGATAGTTGGTGAAGATTTTATTCTCCAGTTCCTCCTTGCTGCGCACAGGCTCGTCCTTCACGAGTGCGGCAACATAACCTGTCACGATTCCTCCCGCGACTGCAGCTCCCATTAGCCCGAGTACGAAGACGATTTGGAAGATGATCCAAAACGTTCTACCACGGCTTCTGCGTCGCTTTTTCTTCGTCGGTTCAGAGGAAGATGTGTGGTTATTCGACATAGTCTACGACCCCCTAGCATACCACCTGATTATACCATACGAGGAACCTAGAGGATAGAAGATGCGAAGGAGATAGCAAAATGTGTCAAAAACCGTTGAAAGTTGTCGGGTGTATGAAGGCAATAAAAAAAGAGCAGGCCAACAAGCGGCACTACTCTTTTTCTTTTTATCCTCAGACGATTAACGGCTGTAGAACTCAACGATCAGAACTTCGTTGATTTCAGCTGGCATTTCTTCACGGTCTGGCAGACGAGTGAAGGTACCTTCAGCAGCAGCATCGTTGAATGTAACGTAGTTCGGCAGGAAAGTACGGCTTTCCAGAGCGTCCTTGATCAGTTGCAGACCACGGGACTTTTCACGAATGGAGATTACATCACCCGGTTGTACGCGGTAGGATGGGATGTTTACTTTTTTGCCGTTTACCAGGAAGTGACCATGGTTTACCAACTGACGAGCAGCTGGGCGAGTTGGAGCAAAGCCCATGCGGTATACCAGGTTGTCCAGACGGGATTCCAGCAATTTCATGAAGTTTTCGCCCACTACGCCAGCCATTTTGCTAGCATTGTCGAAAGTGCGGCGGAATTGTTTTTCGTTAAGGCCAAACATGTGGCGCAGTTTTTGCTTTTCTTGCAACTGGATTCCGTACTCGCTCAGTTTACGACGGTTGTTGTGACCGTGTTGACCTGGAGGGAAGTTGCGTTTGATGTCTTTTCCTGTACCATCGAGGGAGATACCCAGACGACGAGCAAGTTTGTGACGAGGTCCTGTGTAACGTGACATGTATTCATTCTCCTTTAATATGGATTCGCAGGTGTTTACTTCCGGCAGGTTAGTTCCTACTTTATCTACACGAACTTCGGACGGTAGCGTTTCCGCATCGTGCTCCTCACAGATGATCAGCCGCAGTCTGTAAGGGAGGGAACTAAGAGGGTACATCCTTCCGTTTTTACCTACAATCAATGCTACCCTGTACACATACATTCAATAATACTAGGCGCGATATAGTAAAGTCAAGGGAAAAGAAGCGCGCCATCCGCCGCAAGAAGTGGGATGGATGGCGCTTTTTGGGTTTATTTTCGCAACAGAGTAACAGGACCGTCTGGAGTATCCCGTTTTTCAAGGAAACGGGTAAAGGTAATGGCTGCATCGGCACGAGGGACGAGGCTTTGCGGCTGGAACTTCTGTTTGTCAGTCGGCACGATACCGAGTGTAGTCGCGATGATGATCGAACCGCGGTACTTCGAATTGGCAATGTCTGAGAGCTCAGATTGGAACATGCCAGGGAAGTCCGTCAGTTTTTTGTAACCGAGTGCACGAACAATCATATCCGCGAGCTCTTCACGTGTAATCGTCTCATTTGGATTCAGCTTGGAAGCATTTTTATCGAGAAGTCCGCGATCAACAGCACCTTCTACGGCTGAGAAGTAGCGCGAACCATTTGCTACATCGCTATAGGTGGCCTTGCGTTCCAGAGAGTACTGTGGATAGTGTCTGCCCTGGTTGAGACTGATCATGAGCATTTCAATCATTTCGCCACGTGTGATCGGTTTTTGCGGCATAATATTGCCGTTTTCAAGCGATAGTGCGTCATATTCATACATCAACGAGAGTTCCTTCTCTGCTGGATGACCTTTTAAATCGGCAGGAGCCGGACGATGCAGCGCAATCGTTTTGCCAGTAGAGGTAGAACTCCACTCGCCTGTTACAGCGTCAAGGTAGTACGGCTGCTCAAACGGCGTCATTGTTGCGCGATAGACAATCTTGGCCGTTCGCTTCGGTGTGTAGGAAGGCTGCTCTTTTGCGCGTTTGGCATCCTCAGGAGTAAGGGGGACGAGGGCGTAAACGGCCTCTGCTTTTGTCTCAGTCCACCACTTTTCACTCGCTTCGGCAGCAGGCAGATGCTTGGGAACTTGTGTCGGGTATGTTTCGTTGCCCAATTCAGCACTGTAATTCAGCAGATCGCCTGTTTCGATGTCAAACGTGAAGTGGGCAGAGCCGCTAGCTGCAGCTATTCCATTGATAAAACGCTCAAATCGGATCTGCGTCCGCTCGGAATCAACAGGTTGGTTTTGATTTTCCTCTTCAATAGGCTCTGTCCAGTAAAGCTGGTGGGCCATGGTTGGCGCCAAATCACGAATTGTTTCCATCGCTTTTGCCTTGAATTTTTCCGTGTCTGGTTTTTTAGAAGCGGTTGTTTTTTCTTTATGGCCACGGAAGTCCTTGTTCAATCGGTAGATGTCCCCGGTTACAGCATCCACGGAGACATACGCAAATCCGTCTTCGCTATTGCCCTTTTCGCCAAATTCGAGATCCCAGATGGGACGATTGCCACGGTAGTCTCTTTCATTGTAATTGGCAGAGCGAAGCTCGTAGTTGGACAAATTCAACGTTTTCGATGCCCATTGTACAGCTTCCTCTTGGGAGAGCGGTTGTCCGCTGCGGCGTGCAGGAAGGACTTTGCTGCTTACAGGCTCAGGATCTTTCGCTAGTTGATACGAGGTCAACGATTGTGTCAATGCTTTGCCAGTCTCCGCATCAATGTAGAATGTGAAGGGATTCATATACCCGAGAGACGGCTTGTTATTTTGAGTTTCCATCCGCTCCCATGGCAGCAGGTAAACTGGTTTTGGATTCGCTTGTTCTTTAAACAGTTTCTCAGCTTCTTCTTCTGAGATTTTCGTATCCGTGTTCTCGAAAGTCACGTCGTTCCAAGACAGAGAATAGTTGGTCACTTTGCCGGAAGCATCTACCGTGATATCTGCGCCGTTGTCAGGAAAGAGAATGCCGTCCACGTCACGAACAAAGCGGAAATTATAGTAGACTTCCGAGTTCAGCGGAGTTTTTGGCTCTGGCATATCACGTGTATACAGTCTTGTTTCCGCTGCTTTTCCTGAATTATTTTTCTCGAAAAAGCGCTTCGCCTGCTCTTGCGCCTCTGTATAGGAAATTCGTTTTGCATAGGGAAGCTGAGATGCTTCCTGCTCTTGACGCGAATAGGAAGTCAGTTCGCCTGTATTGGCGTGGATACTGACGCTATAGGATAGACGGACTTCGCCGTTTTCTGGATCTTTCTTCACCCAACTAAACGACCATTCTGGAAATGGGCGCCAGCTATCCGCTGAACGAAATGACACATTTTGCACCGTCATCCCGGCGGTAGGCACTATTTTTGTAGCGAGAGCCAAGGCTGCTTCCTTGGACAGCTTTGCTTTGGCTTGTGCCACAGAGTCTGCTTGTGCCACAGTAGTCGCCATTTTATTGGTACTCACATGAGGTGATTGTGCATGCGCTTGAGCCACAGGCAGTAACAGACTGACAGATAGAACAAATGAGCTAGACCGAATGATCCACGGTTTCATAGGAACCCCTCCAACGATGTCATATTCTTCTTATCACCTCTGACGAGAGGAAGTAAAAGTTCGTTTCAGTTCAAATTCATGAAAAAAAGTGTCCGGTATTTGCAGAAAGGAATGAAATATAGGAATTTTGTACCAAATGTTTTTTTATCAATCTAGAATTGTGAACATGCATCTTATATAATAAGAAATACTATCGAATAGAATACAGAACGGTAAGGAGATAAATCGTTTTGGAAACCATCATGTATCTCATTCGTCATGGAGAGACGGAGTGGAATCAGATTCGTCGTATACAAGGCCACAGTGACATCGCATTGAACGAGCTCGGGGTACGTCAGGCCGAGCGAGTAGCAGACAGGTTCCAAGGCGAGAAGATTCACGCTTTTTATTCGAGTGATCTCAGTCGGGCACACGATACGGCTGCCAAGATTGCTGGTAACTTCCAATCCTCTGTTTCTACGCGGACAACCTTGCGGGAGCGCTGCTATGGGGAGTGGGAGGGGCTCACCTATGAAGAAATACGTGAGCGATTTGAGAATCAGGATGAAGCCTCCTGTGGAATTGAGACATTCGAAGACATGCAGCGACGAGCTGTAGCTGCCATGACAGAAATAGCAGGGAGCCACCCAGGTGAGGCGATTGTCGTTGTCTCGCACGGCGGTCTCATTAATAGCTTCTTGCATTATGTGACGGTAGGAGAACAAGGAACGGGTATCACACGTATCGATAATACCAGTATTACGATATTTCGGTATGTAGATCGTAGGTGGGAAGTTCTATCCGTTAATGATACAGACCATTTGAAAGCTTGAGAAAATGCTGAGAGAGGGAGTTTCTCGTGTCAAGTAAAATGTTGGGGAAGTTAGAGACGGTCTTTTCCTACACGGCCCATTTTATCTTACAATCTTGGCCGGAAAAGCGCCCAGGCATCCTTTTCTTGACAGATTCCGGGGGCCGCGTAATCAACTTCATGGAAATGCAGGTTGGCCCATCTCGGAATTCTCAAGGGCTTACCCTGCAACACGATGTATCGATTGGCAAAGTCTTTGATTTTATTTTAGAGGCACTTTCCTCCAAAGAGATCGTAGTCAAAACGAGAAGTGAAACGAACAACGTGTGTGGAGCCTTTCCTTTGTGTGAAAAAGATGGAAGGGTTCGAGCTGTCATTGGCATGATAGCGCCCGAAGACCATATCCATTTCGACTTGTCATCCTACATGCGCGGGCTAGAGCCGTTGATTCGCATGGGATATGATGCTTATATTCAACACGTCACAAGCCAGATTGTCATGGATTTGACGTTGCATGATACGACCAAAGAGCTGCTGCAAAGCTTGACGGGTCAGATCAGTGACATTATCCAAAAAGGCTATTGTTCGGCCGTGAAGCTCGCGGACAATGCCACATTGATTCCGCAGGAGAGCGTAACAACGCAAGCGGTCGAAGTTGGACAAACCCACATTGCCCAACTGGTTTCGAGATTCGGTACGACGCAGATCATGCCTTCCATTTTAGACGACCACAGGCTTGTCGTCGTTCCTGTCTCCTTGAACCAAACACCGCTCTACGCACTGTTTTTGCATCTGCCACCCGAAGAGTCAGATTGCGTGTACGATGAACGGGATGTTGCTTTTTTGCAGGAAGTAGGCGCGAAGGCAAGCTGTGCGCTTTGGCGTTCGATCATGTCGGACGACCTACGCCGTGAAGCGAGCAAAAAAGATTTGTTGTATCAGTTGATGTCAAAGATTCAGGCATCGATTGATGTGAATGATGTTTTGCATGAAATCGTGACGAGCATTCCCAGCCTTTATCCGTACTTGTCGGCAGAGCTGTTCCTGACGGTTGAACCCAATGCAACCACCCCGGTCAAACAGCTTTCTTTTCAAGAAGTAGAGCCGTCTACCAGTACCAAGGCCTATTTGGAAGGACGTCTCATTGCCGAAGAAGTGGGAGAAGGGGAGCAACAGGTGACGGTGATCGCAGCGCCACTCTTAGGCAAGCAGGGAATCTACGGAGTATTGCAAGTGACGTCCGATCAGCGAATCACCTTGAATCAGCATGAAAAGGACTACATCTCAATCTTGGCGGATACGGCTGGCACTGCGTTTGAAAACGCACAGCTCTATCAGCAATCGCGCAATTTGATTCGAGAATTGCGTTTGATTAATGAGATGGCGCGCCAGTTGAACAGAAGTCTTGATTTAAAGGAAATTCTCGATTTTGTTACGACGATGATGCGGGCTACCTTTGATGCAGAGTTTTGTGCTATTTTGCGAAAAACGCCAGGAGAGGATTGCTTCGATGTGCTCTCTTCCTCCATTCCAGCGTTCAATGGCATGGCTATCGATTCTACAGAAAAGCCATTTCAGCAAATCTTGCAAAACAAGCAGGCATTGCTGCTGGCTCAACCAGGGGCAGGACCGCTTCCTTTTTCGCTCTTTTCGTGCTGTTCCTTCATGGGGGTACCGCTCGTTGTTGAGGGTGAGATTAGTGGAGTCCTTTTAGTCGCAGATTCCCGTTATCATTTTTTTAGTTTTGACGACTACAAACTCCTCGAAATATTTGGACAACACGCGAGCTTGGCAATGACCAACGCCGTCCTGCATAATGAAATGGAACGAATGGTCATTACGGATAATTTGACAGGTCTGTACACGAGAAGACATTTGAATGAACGAGTAAGAGGGTCATTACAAAAAGACAACTATGGCTCGTTGATCTTGATCGATATTGATTATTTTAAAACCGTGAATGATACATTTGGCCATCAGGTAGGGGACGAAGTACTGATTCAAGTCTCCAATCTGATTCGACATAGCATCCGAGACAGTGATATCGCGGCAAGATGGGGTGGAGAGGAACTCGCTGTTTATTTGCCGCGTGTGGACAAAAACACCGCGCATTCCGTGGCAGAGCGCATACGGGAATGCGTCGAGCAGGAGACGTCTCCACAAGTCACGATCTCGTGTGGACTAGCGAAATGGAGCAGGGAGATGGATGTAAACCTGAGTGTAGAAGCGCTGTTCCATCAAGCAGATATTGCTTTGTATGAAGCCAAAAATTCAGGTAGAAATCAAGTTGTTCTCGCCTAGAGCCAAAACAATGGCTCTTTTCTCATTTTCGGAAAAAAAGGCAAAAAACTTGAGGGGTAGATAAAAAATGACAACGAACGATGGCAAGCAAACGATCGCGACCCTAGTAGCACCTGATATTTTTTGTCTGGAAATACCTACGCCTTTTGATGTGGGGGCAGTAAACGTCTACTTGTTAAAAGGGGAGCGCTTGACCTTGGTTGATGTGGGTCCATTGACCGACGATGCGTGGGCGGCCTTAACAGAAGGCTTAGAATCGATTGGGGTCAGCGTGGAAGATATCGAGCAAGTCATACTGACGCATCATCATGTGGATCATTGTGGGCAGTTAGAAAAAGTACGGGAACGATCGGGAGCGAAGACGTTTGCCCATCCGCAGGCAACACCTTATGTACAGCAGGATGAGCAGTTTATGACTTTTCATGATCAGTTTTTCGAAGAGCTGTATATCCAGAGTGGTGTACCAGAAAAAATGATGGTCATTATCTCGAAATTTCACAAGCTGATGAAGACGTTTTCTGCGCCAAGCCAGATTGACTTTCATCTGAAGCATGAGCAAAAGGTACCGTATTTGGAGGACTGGCAGGTACTGTATACACCAGGACACAGCCAAAGCCATCTGTCGTTGTATCGGGCAAAGGATCAAGTCATGATTGGTGGAGACCATATCATCAAGCGAATATCATCCAATGCCTTCATTGAACCACCCCGGAATCGTTCGAGTACAAGACCACTGACCTTGATTCAATACCGCACAGCGTTGCAAATGTGTGCGGACATGGAGATCAAACAGGTCCTCAGTGGGCACGGTCAACCGGTTTACAACCATCGAGAGCTCATACTCGCTCGACTGCAAAAGAACTGGGAGAGAACAGACACGCTCCGCAGGCTTCTTGCAGATGGAGAAAAGACAGCTTTTGAACTGAATGCTCTCTTATTTCCAGGCTTGTACCAAAAAGAATTGCCATTGACGCTATCCGAGACATTAGGGCACATAGATTTGTTGATGATTCTCCACCAGATTGAAGTGAGAGAGCAGGATCGCATCTTGTATTTCCACCTGTAAAACCTGATCGTACAAGAGAGGCTTGCAAGTAGAATAAGCCTATTCCTCCCCGGAAACGCTAAAAGGGACTATTACCCTGGGACCTCACATGAGGTTAACCCAGGGTAGCCGAGGGAGGGTAGCATCTATGCAGAAGTATTGGCCCATTTGCGTGATGGCTCTTGTGTGTACAGTTGTTGTAGGTGGCTGTAATCAAATGAGTGTGAAGCAGGATGCGAATACAACGTTTGAGCAGGTACGTGACAAGTTCGATGCGCAGAAATCGTATGCGTTCTACGGGCAAACCAAGCTGTTGACGGCGAATAGTGCCAATGCGAACATGGTTAACTTTTCGGGCAGAAAGGACGGAGAGGCTGTTTACATGAACGTGAAGCTCTCTGTCCCAGAAGAAAACAGAGTGGACAACTTATCCTTACTTAGTCATGGGAACAAGCTGTATACCAAGCATGGTCAAAACGAAAGCTGGAAACATGTCGCAGGGGATAGTCCGGCCCTGCATCAAGAAATGAACAACTGGAACCCTATGGCTTCCTTTCAGCAAATCGACAACATGAAAAGAAACGTTCGAATGCTGCCTGATGAGAATCCAAAAGACGATTTTGAGGCGTTCGGAGTTGTATTGGATTCTGCCAAACTAAAGAGTTGGCTTGTTTCCCAAATGCAAGAACAAACAAAGTCGGGAGCAAAAGTCCAATCGATAGCAGGGCGAGAGAAACCCTACATACCGAAGCTAAAGATAGCGATGTCACTCTCGGAAGGCAATTGGAGAGGGACGCCTGCACAACATTCTGGACCCACGATTCAGTCCAAGAAAAAGGTGGACGTAAAAGAGCTCGTGAACCAGATGGAAGTGGAGGCAGAGTATACGATTCACTACAACAAAAAAACGATGCTCCCCACGAACATGACGATGTCCATTCGATCTGCGTACGATTTAAACGATCAGCGTGTAAAAGAGCATACGCAAGTAGAAACGTATTTGCAGCAATACGGAGCAGTAGCCCCCATCACAGCTCCATAGGAAAAAGCAAATAGGGAGTAAGAGTAATCAAGTGAGACGTTCCTCTTGCAAAACAGACAGGAGCGTCTTTTTTCTGTCAGGGAAAATTTAAAAATGGAGGTAACGTGTTCGATGCTTTTTACGTACTTCTTATGTGGAAGAAAATCTATGCGATAGCGGTTTTTTTCGATGGAATCAGCATTTCTAGAAGGAATTCTGGAAGACATTGTCGAACATACAACAAGACTATCTTTTTTCGTCGAATAATCTGTACAATGGGAAAGATGCCTGATGGATCAGACGAAAATGCGTATTTTATCCGCAGCAGCGAAACTTTTTGATGTTCATGGCTACAAAGGGACCTCCGTAAGACAAATTGCCTCTGTTGCTCAAGTAAATTCCGCGCTGATTTCCTATCACTTTGAAGGGAAGCAAGGAGTCCTGGAGACGTTGATTGCTTCTTACTTTGAGACGTTGTTTCGCCTTTTGGAAGAACTGGAAAACGAGCAGGAAAACATCCCTGCCTATCAACGATTGGAACAAGTTGTGCAGCTGTATTTGCAGTTTCAATGTGAGCATGCGCCTATCACGCGTTTGATTCATCGTGAGCTGAGCGTAGAATCCATGCTTGCACGTGAAGTGATGACGCTATATATGAGCCGCTGGAAGCACGGTCTTTCTCGTGTGATCGAGTGCGGTGTCGTCTCGGGTGAGTTTTTGCCCGTCTCTATTGATTGTACAGTGCTGGCTATGACGAGCCAGATGATATATCCTTTTTTGCAACCACAAATGGTTCGCCAGGTCTATGATCTGGAACCATCTTCCGAGGAGTTCGTCCAATGGCTGCAAACCTCGATTATGTGTTATCTGCGAGGTTTTTTGCTGCCCGTTTAGGCGTGGCCTCTCCCAATGAATGATTCTAGTAAGGGGATGTATGACAAGTGAAACGAAAACTATTCATGCTCTGTTTGGCAGGCATGTTGTTATATACGAATCCGGCTTATGCGACGCCGTTTCCAGATAAAAAAGAAGAAGTTGTTCAGGACGCTGACAACTATTTGAAAAAAGAAGACAGGACCGCCTTTGCCAATTCATTGAACGGCATACCGGGCAGCTACAAAGTCGTGGTAGTGGAAAGCACTGCACCAGAAGCCGAATCTCCGGATATCTACGCGCAAAAGCTGTTTGACAATTACAATTTAGCCGACGATGCACTCATGATCGTACTCGACATAAACACCGAACAGCTGGGGATTTATGCAGGTCCTAGCTTACAGGCAAAAGGTGCCACGATGGCATTGCTGCATGACAAGATCGCGTCTTTCTATGAACCATTCCGTACACAAAAGCAGTATTTGACCGGGATTCAGACGTTAATTGCGGAAGTAAACCAAGAGCTTAGCCGCATGGAAAGCAAGCAAGCAACAGCAAAACCGGGTGAGACCGACGCAAGTAAAGCGGGAGAGAGTGAAAGCAGTAGCGCTCTCGGAGGCATTCCATGGTGGATCTATCTGGTGGGGGCGGTATTTGCTGGCCTATCGATCGGATTGATTTATGCGATGATCAGACGCCGTGCTATTTTTGCTCAAGTAGACGATGTAGAGGATTGGAAGGAAGAGCTCGTTGAGAAGCTCAATGTCATCGAGGTGGAAAAACCGCTTCGCCGTTCCAGCGGCATGACAGAAGTACGTTACCACCACTTGGCTGACAAAAAAGAAAATCTGTTGCGCATTCGCATCCCTGATGTGGAAATGATGATTCTCGATGCGGAAGAGGCTTGTGATCGCTTCCGTTTTACGTTGGCACTTGGCATGCTGAATGAGGCGAGAGAGGCCATTTCAAAAATTGAAGAAGAGCTGAATGAGCTAAAAACAGACACTTCCAAAGTGGCCGTTACCAAGCAAGAAAACAAGGTTGTTGTTCCAGAGATCGGAAAGCAAGTGGAGCAGATGGAACGACGCTTGTCCGATTTGCGTCTGGAATACGGATTGTCTTTCCATGAGCTGAAAGCATCACTCGATGAAGTAGACACAATGCGAAAACTCGTGAAAACTGCGCGTGCGGCAGGAGACGACATTGCTGCGTACGAAACCACACAAAAAGCGCAGCAAGTACTGGAGCAGGTAGGACAAGCAATGGAGCTCATTCCAAAGCTTGTGCAACGTGTGAAAAAAGAAATGCCGGAAGAATTCAAGCATCTGGAAGAAGGAATTGAGCAGGCCTTTCGTGACGGCTTTGATTTAAAACAGGATTCCTTGGACAATGCCCTTTTGCAGGCGAAGCAATTGGTCATGTCCGCGAAAAGCTCTTTGGAAGAGGGCAGCCTGGAAATGGTGTTGACCCATGTCAAAGCGTTCGAAGTACTCATTGATGCAACGTATCAAGCGATAGAAGATGGCGTTCTTGCTCGTGATGAAGCAGCAGCGACGGTATATACAGAAGCGGAACCGCAAGCAGAAGTGAATCAAGGCAATGATGAAACAGAATTTGTGCAGGTAGAAAAGAGAGCAGAAGTAGAAGAGGTGGAACAGGATGATTCGCTACAGCAAGTAGCTGCGACATCCGCGCCTGTGGAGCCGGAGATTCGTATACCTGAGCCGACTCCAGCTAGCAAGATCGAGCATTCTACCAGCGAAACAGATCCTGAAAAGCCGACTCATCTCCAGCAGTCGAAAGTGGAAGAAGAGCGACCAGTGCGAGGAAAATCCTCAGAGCTGAGTGAAGCTGAACGTTCCGTTTTGTTGCAAGCAATTCCTCAGCTTTTCAATAAAAAAGCACAAAAGCCTGTGCCAGCAGTTAAAGCAGAGGAGCCTACGTACGAAGAAGAAGAGTATGAACTGGTCATGCCAAAGAGTCAGCCTGAACAGGAAGAGCTGATTCCGGAAGAAGAAGAGCAAACGTATTTGGTCATCGAAACGGAAGACGATGCGCTGGATGAACTGGAGCGAATTTCTAACACATTAGTCCGCGTCCGTCAGCAAATCAAGCGCAGCTACTTGCCGGGGATTCCGGATCAATTGAAATACATGTTTGAAGAAGTCGTGCAGACGTTGGGCCGCGTGCAAACGATCATGGAGCAATACCGCTATGATCTGGAAGAGGTGGCTATGCTGGTTCAGGACGCAAGTGATTTGGTCGGCGAAACAGAGCGGATGGCAGAACGCATTATTACAACTTGTCAGATGGCAGAGGGTGCTATTCAGTATACGAACCGTTATCGCCGCCAAAATCGTCAGGTCAATGAATTGTTGACGAAGGCAGAGATATCATTTCGACAACTAGCTTTTGCAGAAGCCTATCAGCTTGCCGAGGAGGCCCGTCTGGTAATCGAAGGCGCACCAGCCGAAGAGGACAACCGTTGGCTTCTACGTCGTAAGAAAAAGGGATGAGTCCGATGATGATCTTTCCTCTCTTCTTACTGGCAGCTGGCATTCTCGTCATGGTACAGCCGAGGACAAAACGCTGGCAATCGCGGATGAACGCTCATTTTCAAGGAGACGAAAGGCGCATTAAGCAGCGTGCCAACACGTTTTTTCTGTTGGGCCTAGCCTTTTTTTTCGCTGGGTTTGCGTATTTGTTTCGCCTTGTCGGATAAACCAATAATGACGAATAAAGCACCTGCTATGAAAAGATGGCCTAGCCTTCTTTTGTAGCAGGTGCTTTTTGTTGGGCAAAAAAAAGAAGCATCGCTCACGCAGGCGATGCCCATCTAGGAAGATAAAGGGAGTAAGGTCTGTTAAACCAGCACATTACAACTAGGGGGGAGTAATGTGCTGATTTCTCTTTTCATGAAAAGAGAACCTGATTCATAGTTTCCCCAATCCCACTTCATCTAAACGTCATTCTCGTAAAAAAATTCAAATGCTTCCTGCGCACTATGCGTACCCGCAGAATGGCCGGACGAAAAGGCGATGGTGATGTTGTAACCACCGGTATGGGCGTGGACGTCCATAACCTCGCCAGCAAAATACAACCCATCCATGAGCTTGGACCTCATTGAGCGTGGATCGATCTCTTTTACGCTTACACCACCACCTGTAATGAACGCTTCCTCAAGAGAGAGCGTCCCCGTAATGGTGAGTGGAAAAGCTTTGATCAAGCTCGTGAACTTGCTCCACTCTTGTTTTTTCATATGGCTGTAAGTCGTTTCTTCCGAAATTCCTGCCATCGCAAGCAAGAGTGGGATAATCCGTTCGGGGAGGAAGCCTTTGATTGCATTTTTTATTGCCTTTTTTGGCTGCTCCTCAATCAACTGCCAACTTTCCGCCATGATTTCCTCGGCTGTTCTGTCAGGTATGAGATCGATTGTCAGAGATAGAGGAACCGCACTGTATTTTCGTTGCGACACAGAGACATAGTGTCCCATGCGCAGGGAGGCGGGGCCTGATATTCCGAAATGAGTGAAGATCATATCGCCTTCTTGGGTGTTGATCTTTTTCCCATTGGGCGCATACAAGGTCATCGTGATGTCACGCAGCGATAGACCCTGAATTGATTTGTCGCGAATAAAAGAGTCATTGGCTATAAGCGGTACTTCAGTAGGATACAGCTCTGTGATTGTGTGCCCGGCTGCTTTCGCCCATGTATAGCCATCGCCTGTAGACCCTGTCTGTGGTACAGAACAGCCTCCGACAGCAATAATCACACAAGGCGCGGTGATTTTCTCACCGGACTGGAGCATGATGCCACCGACTCTCCCTTCCGAATAGAGAACTTCTTTTACAGCGGCATTTAAATGAATGGTGGCACCTTGGCGCTTCAATAAATCAATCAATGCTTGAGCGACTGTCACTGCTTTATCTGTGACAGGAAACATACGGCCCCGATCCTCTTCTTTTAACGCGACACCCATCTCCTCAAAAAACTGGATAATCTCTCGGTTGCCGAATTGGGTGAGAGCACTGTACATGAAGCGTCCATTTCCTGGCATTTGTTTGATTAATTCATCTTGTTCCTTGGCATTGGTTACGTTACAGCGTCCGCCACCCGATATGATGAGCTTGCGTCCGAGCTTCGAGCCTTTTTCCACGAGACAAACTCTTGCTCCTTGGCCAGAAGCAGCAATTGCAGACATCAGCCCAGAGGGGCCGCCGCCTATGATGATAACGTCATAATTGTATTGCGATCGATTCATTTCATTCTCGTCCTTTGTTGTATAGGGTTGGGCAACCACCATTTTACCACAACCTGATCACCCGACGCGCAATTCTAGCTAAGATAGAGAGGACGAGGCACCTAAAATATCAGGAAATGGCTGCTTTTCTAAGACGTAACGAACGGTGGATGGACCACGGAGGATATTCGTGACAACATATCCTTTGGCAAAATACGACGTGAACAATTCGCGCGTCATTTCTCTCCACAAGGAAGCGACGCTTATATCCGCTCGTTTTACATCTTGGAAGAAGGCAGGGACAGGGAGCAGTACCGCAGGCTCATCGCGTGACAAATCGATTTCGATAGGATGTGGAATACCATCCTTGATTTCAAAGCGCAATAGGTCTGGCGCCTGTTGAAAAGAGGGAGCAGAGCTCTTTCCAGACTGACGCGATTCCACACGATTGCTTCCGATAAACCATTCCACGAGGAAACGGTCTGTCGGCAGTCCACGATTGAAGTCGTCATCGAGCTGGCCGTAGCAGTTTGGCAAATAAGTTCGAACGATACCTCCCAGCTTAGCGATGTTCAGAACACCGTTTACAGTCTCAAGCGGATCGTACGTCCATGTGATTTTGGAATAGCCTGCTGCTGCTGCTTCTTCTTTTTGCAGCCATTTCATTTGTACACCTAGCCCCTGCTTGCGATACTCTGGCAAAAAGCCGAGCATGTGCGAGCAAAGATGGGATTCTCCGTTGGTGAAGCCCGGGAAGCTGTACAAGAAGCCAATCATTTCCTCGTCATCGAATGCCCCTAAAAACAGACCGCCAAACTTTTGCATGGTAAGTGTCATATGGTGGGGAATAGCAGTAGAAGGGTCCCATATTTTCCCCTCCATTGCTTCTAATTGCTCAATCTCACTGAATTCGGCCAACTTTCGCAACGTGATTGTCATCTACTTTTTCCTCCTCAAACGATTCGTGTTTTTTTCTTCATTCGGGACAAGCGCTTGCATTCCTGCTTGGGAATAGTTGCGTCTGAATTCTCTCTCGCGGATAATAGAGAAGGATAATAGGCATGAAACTAGGGTCGAGGAGGATTTTTGGCGATGGAAAATAAATTTCAAATGGAACTGTGGAACCGTTTGACGCAGGCACCAGGAGCGCCTGGCTTCGAAGGTCCGGTACGCGAGATTATGCGGGAATACATAAGCAGCTATACGAGTGAACTCATGTACGACAATTTGGGCAGTATTTTTGGCGTTATGCGTGGTGACGAGAACGGTCCCAAAATTATGGTAGCGGGTCACATGGACGAAGTGGGCTTCATGGTCACCCGAATTTCTGATAAGGGATTTATTTCTTTTCAGACGTTGGGAGGCTGGTGGGGGCAGGTCCTGCTCGCGCAACGTGTACAAATTATTACGGACAATGGACCAGTCGAAGGCGTAATCAGCTCGATCCCGCCGCATGTCTTGAGCGACGATCAGCGCAATCGCCCGATGGACGTACGCAACATGTACATTGATATCGGCGTAGATTCACGTGAGGAAGCAGAACAGGTAGGAATACGGGCTGGCCAGCAAATCGTTCCGGTTTGCCCGTTGCAGGTCATGGCCAATCCGCGCCGCATAATGGCTAAAGCATGGGATAATCGCTATGGTTGCAGTTTGGCAGTGGAGCTCGCAAAAGAGCTGCACGAAAAACCAGATCATCCGAATGTCGTCTACGTCGGGGCTACTGTACAGGAAGAATTGTCCGGGCAGCGCGGCGCGAAAACTGCGGCTGCGTCCATCGATCCGGATTTGTTCTTGGCTGTGGATGCGAGTCCAGCTACAGACATACCAGGTGTAAAAGACGATGGCGGCAAGCTCGGCGGTGGACTTTTGATGCGCATCTACGATCCGATGTACGTCATGCCGGTAGGATTGCGTGAGCTTCTTATCTCCACGTGCGAAGAAAAGAACATTCCGTACCAGATTTATGTGGCAAAAGGCGGGACAGATGCAGGGGTCGTACAGTACCATGGCAAGGGAGTACCGTCTGCCGTTATTGGCATTCCTTCCCGTTACATTCACAGCCATGCTTCGATCATTGATCGCGAGGATTACGAGGCAGCCAAGCGTCTCTTGTTCAGTGTCATTCGCAAGCTGGACCGTGCCACGTGGGAATCCATTTTGCCTAGATAAATGGTCTGGAGAATATCGTCGAGGAAAGAGAAAGCGGAGGAGTGCTTTTGAACGCGATCAAATTGTATACACGGCGTCAGGGCGAAGCTACGTCCTTTGAATTTAATGTATTTGACAATCAATTCGCTACGGAGAATCTGGCAGTGCGCAAGGTGTTGATGGCAATGCTTGCAGCCGTTTCTAACAACTTGACCGATCTGGAAGTGGAGTACAACGATAGCATACTGGTGGAAAAGGTCGGGGCGAAGCGTGCTGGTGAACTGCTTCGTTTTCTCGGGGCAACAAAAGAGAACATGCGGGAAAATCTGAGCAATGGTGTAGTCGTCAGCCGGATCTTTCAAGTGCCTTTTACACAGGAGCACTATGAATACTTCTACAACTTGACGGACATCGCGCAGCTGTCCCACTATCGCTTAAAAGAGGGCAAAGAAGATCGCATCGTGTTTTATTTCACGCGCTATCTGCAACTGATTGCGCCTGATGAAAAGTCTCGCCAAGCATTTTTGGAGAGATTGGAAGGATTTTCTTTGCCGTACATGCTCGTGCCGATTGCGTAAATGAAACGAAAAAAGTCATTTTGCCCTTGCATGAAGGCGCAAAATGACTTTTTTTATTGATTGCCTGCCTGAGGGTTAGGTGGACGGACGATTTGGCCCCTCCAGTTTTTTGTCTCCATAGCCCGGTGCATCGTTTTGAACAGTTTTGGGCTGGCGATTGCGCTCATCTGGTCGATTTTGCTGTACAGAGGAATCCTTGCTTTGCTTGGTCATGTAACTACTCCTTTCCTAGAGCCATGGCTGCCAAGGCGAATTTGTTTTTTGGCGAATGCGGGAGGATACATGGTCCTCCAGTTGGATGAATAGGGAGGTGAGCGGCACTCGCCTAAGCACTTCCATTTGCTTTTCGGGTCGATGCTGTGTGTTCCTCTGCGTTCATGTGGCGCCTTCCCTTCTACGATTTTTTGAGGGTGAGTCAAGCACATTGTTTTTGTGGCGAGGAATTGCATATACGGCAAACAGACCAAGAATGGCCGCCAAAAACAGCGTAAGCACTCCATAGCCAATCCACGGATAATTGCTGCCGACTCCTCCTAGCTTTTCAACCATCGCTCCACCCAATCCCGTCCCAAGAGCCGTTCCAAGACCAGATACGAAATTGGAAAAGCCAAAGTACGCTCCCAGCCATTCTTCCTTTGCGAAATGAGTGACGAGACTGTCCAGCATCGGCATAAACAGCATCTCACCCAAAATGAAAAGAATAGCTGCCCCGCACAGTGTGAGAAAGTGGTTCGCCCATCCCATGAGCGTAAGCCCTGCACCCAACAAGATCGTTCCCATCGTTACAGACAAGTACGGATTGATGCGCTGTAGAACAAAACGTGAGATAAACCCTTGCAAGACGACGACACTGAGCGAGTTGATCGTCCAAATGAGGCCAATCATCGTAGCGGAATGCAGGACATGCTCTCCCCGCAGCGGCAGGATCATGGCGAATTGAGCGTAAAGCGCCCAGATTAAGAGCGAGATCCCGGAAAAAAGCAGAAAGCTGCGATGGATCAAGATGTGACGATACTCCTTGATCGGCGTTTGCTTGCAATCTGTTCCCACACACCGATCATCGGGGAGGATGAAGCGAGAAAAGACAGCAAGTGCTCCATACACAAAGGCAGCTACGAGAAACGGTTGTTTCCCACCCGCAGTCATCCACGTAATGACCAAGCCAGCGACAATGATCCCGCTATGAGCGAGTATCCCTCTCCACGAGAAGGCAGCGGTTCTTTGGCTCTCATCCACTTCATCCGCGATCATGGCTTTAATGGTAGGAGCGAGCAGGCCAAGACCTAAGCCGTTGACAGCGGAGAATAACAAGAAGAAACCATAAGAATGGCTGAAGTGATAGCCTGCCATGGCACATCCTTGAAGGAATGCCCCAAAGGCTAGGATGGAGCGTTTGCCCCAGCGATCTGACAGCAAGCCGCCTGCCAAGCTTCCGATTTGGTATGTGATGCTTCCCGCTGCCAAAATGATGCCGACTTGGGAGAGAGAAAGAACCCGTACCTTTTGCAAAAAGACTGGGAAGACGGGAATGACCAGATAAGAGGCCATGTGCATGAAAAAGACGACTATCAGTAACAGCAAGTAAGGCTTGTTGCGTAACAGTGATCCAGTAGAGGCTGTCATGTTCGTCTCCTCTTTGATTCATTCCTCTCTAGTATGCTCATCCTGTTGTATGAAAAACGTCTAGCCGTTTTCACAATCAAAATATAGGCCAGCACACAAAATCGATATGAAGGCAGGCAAGCGTCCAATCCAACAAGCGTGGAACGACATATACCTATAGGGAAAGGTACCATGGGCGGTAGGGAATGGTGCGAGGAGCGCGGCAGGATGAAAGGGGGATCTGACGTGAGAGGATTTGGTTTCTTCAACGAGGAAGGTTTCGAAGTGATCATCTGGATCATCGTGATCGTTTTTCTCCTCGTTATATTTTTTGACGAAGGGATAGATTAAGATGAGCGCATATCGGCCGGTTCGTCAATTGAATGACTATTACAAATCAAACGAGGGTTTCAAGAAATGGATTCGTGCCAATGAGCAATGGTTCAAGCAAAATCCAGAGGTGTTTAACCAGATGCTGCGTAATCCGAAAATGGTCAACTTGTTTACGGATCTTATGATCATGAATTCGCCGCGCATTGAAAAGAAACTGAAGAAATGGAGAAGGAACCAACGCTGACCGATCCGGCATGCTGCCAAATAGAGCATGCCGCTTTTTTATTTGGAACGCTGACAAGTCCTGTTATAAAACCGGGATGACGAGCGTAGGGATAAGCATATGCAGCTTGTTCGAAGAAAGGATGAAGCACAACATGGCACAAGTCATTTTGACGTTTTTCGTGGCTTATGGCATTGTGGTTGGCGGCGCTCTTTCAGGTGGGGTGGGCGCATTTCTCACAGAAAAGCCCCCGCTGTTATCCATGGCCCAATTGGCTGACCAACTCAAAATATGGGGATTAGTTGGGGCATTGGGCGGAACCTTTGATTCGTTTTTGCAGATCGAAAAAATATTGATGGGAAATTTGACACCTGTCTTTAAGCAGCTTGTGATGATCGTCGTCGCATTTTTGGGTGCCCATATCGGAACAATTTGTGTGCATTGGCTGGTACAGGTGCGCTCATGAAGGTGACTCTTTGGAAACGTTACCTCGCTCTTTTGCTCATGGGGTGCGTGTTGGGCGGAAGCGTGATTTTATTTACATACGGACGCGAAATGGAACAGATGATGCTGATCAAAAAAAGCTTGGAGCTACAAAATAAAAAACTGTACGAGGAAAATCTGGAGCTGAAGCAAAATCAGCGGGTCTATCGGAAAAAGCAAGAGACCGTCATCGAAGACGTACGCGCTTCTGTACTCACTGCGGATCAGAAGCAGCCACTCCATGCCACCATTGTGGTACAAGTAGTCGATCGCGTGGAAAAGGATCTCGCTTCGTTAAAAGGGAAGAAGGTTGAGCAGGTTGCGGAGGTCCATCAGGTCTTGCATGAAATGCTGCGACGCCGCGAATACATTTTGTCTGATCGAACGACAGTGGAGGTACGAATCAAAACGGTGGTAATCAGTAGAACGCTGCATGTGTTCGTGACAGCGGACGTTATACCTGATGATGTTTGGCAAAAGATTGCGCGAAACTTTCTATTTCTTCCGCCGTATATTTCAATATAGAATATCTGATAGCCAGATTATGTAGGTCTGGGTCGGTATAAAGGAGAGGCGAACACATGTCCATGTTCAAAAAATTGTTGGCTAGTGTAGGTATTGGCTCTGCGCAAGTAGATGCACGTCTTGAGCAGGATTCACTCATTCCCGGAGATATGGTCAGAGGTGAGGTCCATATCAAGGGAGGAGATGTGGCCCAAGAAATCGACGAGATTTACATGTATGTCGTCACACACTATGAAAGAGAAATCAACGACACCAAGACAAAGGAAGAATGCACACTTGTAAAATATCGTCTGTCTGAGCGGGTACAATTGAAACCGAAAGAAGAAACCGTTCTGCCATTCGCTTTTCAATTACCTTATGAGACGCCATTGACGATGGGGCGCCAACCGGTTTACTTGCGGACAGGTCTCGATATTAAAAATGCGATTGACCCGGGGGATTCCGATTTCATCGAGGTTCGCCCACATCCGTTAATGTCCAAAGTGTTGGATGCTGTTCAACAGATCGGATTCCAGCTGTATAAGGTAGACTGTGAATACAATCGCCACCTAGGTCGCAAACATCCGTTTGTACAGGAATTTGAATTCCGTCCGACAGGGCCTTACCGCAGCCAATTGGAGGAACTCGAAGTAGTCTTCTATCTTCGCGATGGCGAATTGGAAGTTTTATTGGAACTGGATAAACGTGCGCGAGGCTTTATGGGATCTTTTGAAGAAGCGTTTAATCTCGATGAACGCTATATTCGTTTCCGTTTAACGAATGCGGATGTGAACAAGCATACGCATGTCATTGCAGAAGCGATTGAAGCACTCATTAAGCAGCAGCTTCGATAGAGAATATACAAAAAAGGCCTGACGGAGTGAACATGACCACTCTGTCAGCCTTTTTTCTTTTATGAAGGTCTTAATCATCGCCAACGCCTACGATAGTCAACAGAACGAACAAGACGAGAATTAGCGCAATCCCATTAAAGCCGCCGTTAAACAAGCTCATCGATTTTCCTCCCACACGTAAGGCGTAGTCAATTCCCTATAGGATAGTCATTGATCTATGAATCGGTGTCGAGGCTTCTACCTAAATTCCTGTACACAACTTTCTTTTTAATTTTTCGATTTGCATGTATAGGGCTGGATTTTTCTGACAATACTGTGAGCATGAAGAATCCAGAGGAGGATATTATTATGAATTTGTTAGAAAAAACGAGAAAAATTAATGTGATGCTTCAAAAAACAATGGGTGGCAGCGGAGTAGGCTTCCAGGATCTCGCAAGGCTTTTATCTGAAGTGATTTCTGCAAATGTTTACATCATTACCGCAGATGGCTCGATCCTGGGAAGTGGAATGAATCAGGAAATTTCCCTGCAAGAAGACGGTCGTTCTTCCACGCAGCTGCAGGAAGGTGTACATCAAAAGCTGCTGGAAGTTACACAAACCTTGGCGAACGAGCCGGTTACCAGTCCGTACAGCCTGGTTCCAAAAGAGTTGAATTCGATCTTCCCGCAAATGATGACGACGATTGTTCCTATCAATGCAGGGGGAAGCCGTCTTGGCACACTCGTCCTGCTGCGTGCTTACGGTCAGTTTGAAACAGAGGATCTGATTTTGGGCGAGATCGGTGCTACCGTGATCGGTATGAAAATCGTTCGTCAGCGCACAGAACAGATTGAAAATGAAGTGCGCGACAAAACATTTGCCAAAATCGCACTCTCTTCGTTGTCCTACAGTGAACAGATCGCGATTGAAAAAATTATGGAGCAATTGGATGCACGCGAAGGTTTGCTGGTAGCTAGTCAGCTGGCAGATCAAGCAGGTCTGACACGTTCTGTCATCGTGAACGCTCTTCGCAAGCTGGCAAGTGCCGGTGTGCTGGAATCCCGTTCGTTAGGGATGAAGGGTACATATATCAAAGTGCTGAATGACAAGTTCCCATCTGAATTGGCAAAATGGAAAACCTCATAAATGCCATGAGCTACGAAAGAAGCTCTCCCTGTACTAGGGAGAGCTTTTGTTTATGAATCAACGAGTATAGCAGAATAGATAAAACGTTCATGATTTAGCGATTGAATAAATGATTTTCTTCCCTTTATAATGTCCACAAAGGTTGAAACTTCAAAAAAATCAAAAATTTAAAGTTCATACTTCAAAAATGAATGGAGGTTCTAAGAATGAAGGTGATTATTGGTGGGATTGCGCATGAAACAAACACGTTTTCCAATGTGCCCACGACGCTTGAGATGTTTCAAAGCTATGAGTGGGATTATCATGAAACGATTGTGAATCGCAATCGGGGCGTTCGCAACTTTCCAGGAGGGATGGTGGATCGCGCCGAAGAGCTGGGCATCGAGCTACTACCGACCTTTCTCACCTTTACGTATCCAGCGGGGACGATTTTGCGAGAAGCGTACGACCGGATTAAAAAGGAGCTTCTTGACACCATTGCCGCGACAGAAGGTGCAGATGCCATTTGTCTAGGGCTTCACGGAGCGGGGGTCGTTGAAGGAATGGATGACCTGGAAGGCGACATTCTGGCGTCCGTGCGTCAGTTGGTCGGTTATGACATTCCCTTAATTGTTACGCTCGACCTCCACGCAAACATGACACAAAAAATGGTAGATGAAGCCGATGCGCTCCTGGGTGTCCACCTCTACCCGCATGTGGATTGCTATGAACGCGGAATTGAAGCGATCGATCTGGCACACAAGATGGTTACGGAAGGTATGAAGCCGACCATGCATTTGACCAGACTGCCATTATTGATTCCGACATCAGCTACTCATCATTCCCCGGCACGCGAAATAAACGAAGCCTGCTGGGCGTGGGAAAAGGAAGAAGGCGTCATCGACTGTGCATTCTTCCACGGATTTCCGTATACGGACATTCCTGAGCTGGGCGTTTCTGTTTTGAGCGTCACCAATAACGATCAGGAGCTCGCCAAAAAAGTGAGCGAGGATGTCGCCAGTCTGATTTGGGAAAAGCGGGATGAGTTCGAGCTGAACATGCCCGCGCCTGCCGAAGGAATTGCGATGGCACTGGAAACGGAAGGGATGCCCATTGTAATCAATGAGACCTCAGATAATCCAGGCGGAGGCACACCCGGAGACGGAACGCATTTACTGCGGGCCATGCTGGAAGCCCAGCTGACAAATGCATGCTTTGGTTTTATTTACGATCCCGAAGTGGTACAGATTGCCCATCAAGCTGGAGTAGGCGCTACCATACAGCTATCCCTTGGTGGAAAGACAGACTACTTGCATGGAGAGCCACTTGAAGTAACAGCCTACGTCAAAGCTTTGACAGATGGAAAATTCATTGCGACGACGCCGATGGGGCAAGGCGGTCATGAGAATTTTGGCAAGTCCGTTCGCTTGCAAATTGACGGGGTTGATGTACTGGTTTGCTCCGTGAAATCGCAAGTGCTGGATGAGCAAATTTTTCTGTTGCACGGAATTGACGTGACCAAATACAAGATCGTGGCCTTGAAATCAAGCACACATTTCCGGGCATCATTCGAACCGATCAGCGCACGCGTCATTACCGTTGATTCGCCGGGATTGACGACACTCAACTTCCGCTTTTTCAAATACGAGCGCGCCATTCGTCCGATTTATCCGTTAGACCCAGCCACAGAGTGGAACCTACATCAATTGACAAGGAAGTAGATGATCATGGAATCCGTACAGGAGCGCATCCGCAAGCATTATCCGGAATTGACCAACCAACAAAAACTCGCAGCCAAATACATTCTCGCCGAGCCGAAGAGCGTTGCACTGCAACCAGCCAAAGTTGTCGGGGCATTGAGCGGCACAAGCGAAACCACAATCATCCGACTATCATACGCTCTCGCCTACTCCGGGTACAGCGAATTGCAAAACGAGATCCGCAGCTCCTTATTGGAAAAAGTCCCAAAAGCTGATGCCATCCACAGTTTTCGTACAGCGGCTGTGGAGATGAAGGGGAAACAAGACCTGATTTCTTATAACATGGAGCAGGATGTTGCGTATATTCGGCAAACGTTAGGGGAGCTACAAAAGGACCAACTTTTGCAAGCGGTTTCAAGTATTATGGCAGCCAAACACATTCTTGTCGTAGGGTTTCGCAGCTCCTTTGCTCCGGCCCATTGGCTCGCCTTTACACTGAATGTCGTCCGAGGAAACGCGCATCTGTACAATGGGCCAGTTGATGACGTCAACTATCTGTTGACCCAGATCAATCAGGAGTGGCTCGTGATTGCACTTTCCTTTCCCCGCTATACGAGTGAAACCATCCTGTTTGCAAAAGCAGCCAAAGAGAGAGGTGCCAATATCATCGGGATTACAGACGATGAGCTATCTCCGATTGGACCGGTAGCCGACCAGATTTTGAAAGTCAGCGCACCTGCTCCTACTGCCTTAAAAGGAATGACGGCGATCTTTTCCATGCTGAATATTTTGATCAGTGGTGTGGTTCAGGCTGATGGTGAACAGGTACAACAAAGACTGAAAGAATACGAAGAGACAAGTCGACAAATATACCCGTTTGTGGAAGGGACAGAAGTGTAACGGCCATTGATAAGGGGGATGGGACATGAAGATTCACAAGTGGAAGCAAGGGGCCTTGAGTGTATTTGTGGCAACGGCGTTGATTGCAGGTTGCTCCTCACAGCCGACCAATCAAACGGGGAATGACACGTCGGCCAAAGGGAACACATTAGTCATCGCTTCCTTGACGGACCCAGACTCGCTTGATATGCACAAAACGAGCTGGCTCAGTATGGAAAACAGTTTAATATACGAGCCTCTATTGACCCGCGATGCAACAGGCAAACTCCATCCGGGTTTGGCAGAGAAGTACGAGATCTCGCAGGACGGCAAGGTTTGGACATTTACCCTCCGAAAAGATGTCCGCTATCACTCCGGCGATCCAATGACGGCAGCATCCGTAAAAGATTCGTTTGACCGTTTGCTTGCCATTTCTCCTGTGAAGGGGCTTGCAGGTCCGATTGAAAAAGTGGAAGCAACAGACGAGCATACGCTCAAGGTGCATTTTAGCCAACCATTTGCTCCTTTTGTTAACGTCATTGTCGGTGGATTAGTCTCACCTCTTGACGCCAAAAAGGCAAAAGAATTAGGGGATGGCTTCTCAGATAACCCATCTGCAACGGGGCCTATTATCTTTGACAAACGCGAGCGGGGGGCTTCGCTCACCTACAAGAAAAATCCTGATTATAACTGGGGACCGGAGTACGCTACCAACAAAGGTCCTCTGCAATTCGACAGCATGATGTTCCGGTTTATGAAAGACGACGATACACGCCTGATGGAATTCAAAAAGGGTACGGTCCATGTGTTGTATGATGCGCCGCCGAACTCGGTTGCGGAGCTTGAGGCACTGCCCGGAGTCAAGATTGAGAAAGCGATGGACGTTGGAAACAAATACATTGCTTTTAACAATAAGCACCCGCTGTTTTCAGATGTTCGTCTGCGCAAAGCAGTAGCCCTCTCCGTAGATCGTGATCCACTTGTTCAGGTAGCATTGAACGGATTCGGCAAGCCAGTCTATGGTCCATTGGCA
Source organism: Brevibacillus porteri (assembly GCF_003013475.1). GTDB lineage: Bacteria > Bacillota > Bacilli > Brevibacillales > Brevibacillaceae > Brevibacillus > Brevibacillus porteri. The sequence continues at coordinate 20,436 of NZ_PXZO01000028.1, read as the reverse complement.
CCCACGATTTATGGCTACAGTGAAGCGATTGAAAGTAAGGCGAAGCAGTTGTATACGAGAGATTTAGGCAAAGCCAAGCAGTTGCTAGCGGAAGCAGGCTGGACGGATAGTAATGGGGATGGCATCGTAGATAAGGACGGAAAACCGTTGTCTGTAGAAATGCTCGTCTCTCAAGAGCCAGCATTTCAGCGAGCAGTGCAGATTTTGCAGAGCCAGCTGAAAGAAGCAGGTATTGATATGAAAATCAGCGTGCAAGAAATGACAACCATCAAAGAGCGCATTTCGAAAAAGTCTTATGACATGGCTTTGATGTACTACGGCTGGTTTGATGCGGATATTTTGTACCTCATCTTTGAAAAGAGCAATTCAACAAGCCGTACTCATTACAACAACCCTGAGTTGGATGTGTTACTGAACAAAGGACGTTTGGAAATGAATGAGCAGGCGCGTCTCAAGATTTACGAAGATGCACAGGAGATTTTGCTAAATGATTTGCCGTGGGTCCCTTTATGGGTTAGTGAGACGGTGATAGCAACTCGCGGCGTTAAAGGCTTCACGGTCAATCCGTACACGCAAGGTATTACGTTGCATGATGTCATGCTCGAAAAATAGACAACTGGGGTGAGGGCATGCGCCGATATGTAGTAAAAAGATTACTTTCCCTGGTAGGTACACTGTTTGGCGTTTCCGTCCTGATCTTCTTGATGGTGCACCTTATACCGGGCGATCCCGCAACACAAATCCTCGGACAGTTTGCAACACCAGAGGCCATCAGTCAAATGAGAGCGTCGCTAGGTCTGGATCAACCACTGTGGCAGCAATACATGCGATTTGCTGGAAACCTGTTCGCTGGCGATTTGGGAACATCGTTATTCACTGGCGAAAAGGTATGGGATCAGATTATGAACCGTTTCCCAATCACCATGCAGCTTGCCATCCTTAGTGTAATCATTGCCGCAATATTCGGTATCTTGTTGGGCACGATTGCTGCCGTCAAACAAAACACCATCATCGATCGGCTTGTCGTGCTTACCTCGTTACTCGGTATTTCGGCACCTGGCTTCTGGATTGCCTTGTTTCTCATCTGGATTTTTGCTTACAAACTTGCCTTGTTTCCGATTTCCGGCTATGAGGGGATTCACTCCTTGCTGCTGCCAGCGATTACGTTGGGTATGGCGGAAGCGGGGATGATCGCCCGTATGACCCGATCCAGCATGCTGGAAGTCATCAAGCAGGATTACATGCGGACAGCTGAGGCCAAGGGGGCAGCACTTTTCCGAATCATAGTGAGCCACGGTCTGCCGAACGCCATTATTCCTGTTGTCACGATGCTAGGCTTGCAGTTCGGTTCGCTCATGGCTGGAGCTGTGGTGGTGGAAACCGTGTTTTCTCTGCAAGGGATCGGCAGCCTGGCGATTGAGGCGATCAGTAAACGGGATATGCCGACCATACAGGGCATGGTGTTTTTCATGGCGTTGATTTTTGCCTTAACCAATTTGATCGTGGATCTCATTTACAGCCGGATTGATCCGCGAATCCATTTCGACTAAGGAAGGAGAAGATGGATGGTGAACAGTAATCGTCCGGAGTCGTATTGGGGAGGGATGGGCAAACGGCTGAGACGCAATAAAACAGCAATGGCGGGTGTGGTTATCCTAATCGTCTTCACATTGGGTTCGCTTCTTGCTCCAGTCATTGCCCCTCATCCTGTCGAACAAATGAACTTTAACAGTCGATTAAGCGCTCCGAGTACGACTCATCTTCTCGGAACAGATGATTTTGGCAGAGATATTTTTTCCCGTTTATTGCACGGGGGACGGATTTCCTTGCTGATGGGTTTGATAACGGTTGTGCTTTCTACCTTGATAGGTGTAACGCTCGGTATTATCGCTGGCTATTATCGTCGCGTGGATCTGTTTATCATGCAGGGCATGGATATTCTCATGTCACTTCCTGCTCTGCTTCTGGCGATCGCTGTCATTGCGGTCTTGGGTCCCGGTTTAACGAATGCCATGATTGCGGTAGTGATTGCCGTTATTCCGTCTTATGTGCGGGTCGTTCGCTCTGCAGTCTTATCCATAAGGGAAAAAGAGTACGTTGAGGCTGTTCGCGCTCTAGGGATCAGAGACTGGCAGATTTTACTGAAGCATATTTTACCCAATATTCTCTCCCCGATCATCGTGCTTTCCACCATTCAATTCGGTGTGAGTATTTTGGCGGCAGCTGCCTTGAGCTTCCTCGGACTGGGTGCGCAACCGCCGATGCCAGAGTGGGGAGCCATGGTTTTTGTCGGCAAGGCATTCTTGAGTCAGGCCTGGTGGATGTCCATTTTTCCTGGATTGGCCATTATGCTGGTTGTCCTTGGCTTCAATCTGTTAGGTGACGGATTACGGGATGCATTCGACCCGAAAACGAGGTAATGGATGAAGGGGGCACAAGCTGATGAAAGAGGTACTCTTGGAAGTAATTGATTTACGCTTGCAGTTTAAGACGGATAAGGGCGAGCTACCAGCGCTGCAAGGCATTTCTTTTCAACTGAAAAAAGGTGAGACGGTCGCGCTGGTAGGCGAGTCTGGCTGTGGAAAAAGTGTGACGTCCTTGGCGATCATGGGGCTCTTGTCACGGGCGAATGCGCAGATGGAGGGAAGCATTCGGTTTCGTGATACCTTATTGAACCAGTTGAGTGCCAGTGAACTTCGCAACATTCGCGGAAAAGATATCGCGATGATTTTTCAGGAACCGATGACGTCACTCAATCCGGTCCATACGATCGGACGACAGCTGGAGGAAGTGTATCAGCTGCATACCGATTTATCGAAAAAAGAACGCCAAGCAAAAGCGGTTGAGATGCTCAAAAAAGTGGGCGTGCCGCGGGCAGAAGACATCATGCGGGAATATCCCCATCAGCTATCAGGTGGGATGAAGCAGCGTGTCATGATTGCGATGGCGATGGCTTGTAACCCGGATTTATTGATCGCGGACGAGCCGACGACTGCACTGGATGTGACCATTCAAGCGCAAATTTTGGAATTGATGAACGATCTGAAGGAGAACGATCATACCTCCCTGCTGCTCATTACGCATGACTTGGGAGTGGTGGCTGAAATGGCTGATCGTGTACTTGTCATGTACTACGGGGAGATCGTAGAAGAAGCTGACGTTGCCAGTCTGTTTTCGAATCCGAAGCATCCCTATACGATTGGACTTTTACGCTGTATCCCCGATCTGGATGAGGAGGAGAAGCTACGCCTCGATCCGATTGAAGGAAGTGTCCCGCTACTGGGTGAAGTGACACAAGGGTGTGCATTCCGCTTCCGCTGCTCGCAGGCCGAAGAGCGATGTTATCAAGAAAAACCGCCGCTTAAGGCAACGGGCACAGGCACACAGGCCGTTCGATGCTGGCTGTACGAGAACAAGGAGATGGCGGTATGAGTGATATCTTGTTATCGGTAAACGATTTAAAGACGTATTTTCCCATTAGCAAAGGAATGTTTCGCAATAGCGACGAAGTGATAAAGGCAGTCGATGGGGTTTCTTTCCAGTTGCGAAAAGGCGAAACGCTTGGATTGGTAGGAGAAAGCGGTTGTGGCAAGTCAACGACTGGTCGTAGCATCATGCGACTCATTGAGCCGACAGGTGGAACGATTGAATTTGAGAGGCAAAACATTTTGGATATGTCGGCTGCACGATTTCGTCCACTCCGCAAACGAATGCAAATCGTGTTTCAGGACCCGTATGCGTCGTTAAATCCACGGATGACCGTGCAAGGGGCTTTGGAGGAAGCGTTAGGCGTCAAAGATCCGCAAATGTCTGCGAAAGAAAGGCGCGATCAAGTAAAAGAACTGCTTCAGATGGTCGGACTGAATGCTCAATACGCTACTCGCTTCCCCCATGAGTTCAGCGGTGGGCAGCGGCAGCGAATCGGGATCGCTCGAGCATTGGCGGTAGAACCTTCATTGATCGTAGCAGATGAGCCGGTTTCAGCACTTGACGTCTCCATTCAGGCGCAGATCGTGAATCTGTTGCAGGATTTGCAGCAACGTCTAGGCTTGAGCTATCTGTTTATTTCACACGATCTAGGTGTCGTTCGCCACATCAGCGACCGAATTGCGGTCATGTATCTTGGAAGAATCGTCGAAATCGCCAGCAAAAAGGATTTGTTTGCGCGACCGTTGCATCCGTACACGGTAGCGCTCATGTCAGCGGTTCCCAAAGCCAACCCGTTTCGGAAGAAGGAGAGAATCGTTCTTTCCGGGGATGTTCCCTCTCCAGCGAATGTTCCAGTTGGTTGTGCGTTTCATACCAGGTGCTCCTATGCTACGGATGTTTGCCGCACAGTGCGTCCTGTCGCTACACTTGCTTCGCCACAACATTATGTTGCTTGTCATTTATATGGAACAGAAGGGATGAAGTACATTGAAAATCGAACGAATTGAATTGCAGCAACTACACATGCCACTTCGTTTCCGTTTTGAAACGAGCTTTGGATATACGACCATCAAGGAGCTCATTCTGGTCAGTGTGTATGGAGAGGGAGAGGTAGGGCACGCGGAAAGTGTGGCGATGTCGGCCCCTTATTATAGTGAAGAAACGACAGAGACAGCATGGCACATGATGGAGAAGTTTATGATTCCGAAGCTGTTCACGAGTGAAATCGAGACCCCGGAAGATGTGGATCGGCTGTTTGCCCCCATTCGCCGTAATAACATGGCGAAGGCGGCTTTAGAAGGCGCGATCTGGGATCTCTACAGCAAGCAGAAAGGAATCTCTCTCGCCAAAGCATTAGGAGGCGAGAAATCTGTTATCGATGTAGGGATCAGCATCGGTATTGAACCGACTGTCGATCAAGTTTTGGCAAAAGTAGAGCGCCATCTCGGTGAGGGCTATAAGAAGATCAAAGTAAAGATCAAGCCGGGCTTTGACGTAGAGGTGATTCGAGCAATCCGCGAACGCTTTGGAGAGGGTGTCCCGCTGATGGCGGATGCGAACTCCGCATACACGATGGAGCATTTGGATGTGATGAAGGAGCTGGATCAATATGGGCTGATGATGATCGAACAGCCACTCGCCCATGATGACATTATTGATCATGCCAAGCTGCAAAGGGAGCTGTCCACTCCAATTTGTCTCGATGAAAGTATTCATAATGTGGATGATGCCAGAAAAGCGATAGAGCTAGGCAGCTGCGGCATTATTAATATCAAGGTGGGGAGGGTCGGTGGATTAACAGAGTCCAAACGCATTCACGACTTATGTCAGGCACACGACATTCCGGTTTGGTGCGGAGGCATGATTGAGTCGGGTGTCGGCCGCGCGCACAATATTGCGATTACCTCTTTGCCGAATTTCACGATCCCTGGTGATACAGCCGCCTCCAGTCGTTACTGGGAGGAAGACATCGTGGAGAATGGAGTAGAGCTGATGGCTCCCGGTCAATTGGCTGTTCCAGATAGCCCGGGCATCGGTTATACCCTGAACCAAAAGGCGATCGGCAATTATGTGATTCGTACGGCAAACTTCCGGCCTTAAACCAAAAGCTAAAGTGAAAAGGGGAGAAGGAACATGGCGGATTGGGTACAGTCGTTTGAGGAATACGCGCAAAAGCTACTTGCAGAGGCAAAAGTGGCAGGAACAGCGGTTGGATTGGCAGAGCAGGGAGAGATGGCGTATTTCCATGGCTTCGGTTTGGCAGACAACACAGAGGATGCAAAAGCATTAACGCCTGATACAGTGTTTGGCATTGGTTCTGCTACCAAGTCCTTTACATGTGTGGCCATTATGCAGCTTCAGGACGCAGGAAAGCTATCCGTTCATGATCCGGTCAATAAGTATCTCCCAGAGCTACGCACACCTAATGAAGCTTATACTCGCGAGATGACCATCCATCATTTGATGACACATACGGCTGGATTCCCTCCTTTGGATACATTAGCTGGTGCGATGAAAAGAAGTATTCTGAAGGGTGGGGACGTTAAGTCCTCTAGCTCCGGTCTTGAGTTTGATCTCGATAAAGTGGAAGAGATCAATACAAAAGAAGAATTCATGGCCTACATCGGCAAGCTGGATTACGAGTTTTTAGGTGCGCCTGGAACGGAGTTTAGCTACTCCAATGACAGTTATGCCATGCTCGGTCTGATTATTGAACGAGTGAGCGGGATTTCTTATGAGCAGTTTGTGCATGACCATATTTTGGTGCCAGCCGGGATGAAGAACAGTGCCTTTCTCGTCGAAGATTTGCCAGAGGGAGCAGAGGTAGCTACCTTATTTACCCGAAAAAGCCCAAAGGATGGCGGTGAGGTATACCGTTCCCCCTCGTGGTGGGATTCACCATCGATGCGCTCCGCTGGTTTTCTGAAATCGACGATTCACGATTTATTACGCTATACCGAAATATTCAGAACGGGTGGATTGGTAGGAGAGAATCGCTTGCTCTCACTGGAGAGTGTGCAGGCCATGATAGCGCCTCATTTCCCGATTTCTCCGTTTCAAGCATATGGCTATGGATTGTTTGTAGCCAATTGTCATGATGGAACACTCATTGAGCACGGTGGAGCGATCAAGGGAGTTGCGGCACAAATTTTTGTTTTCCCGGAGCGGGGCCTGACAGGAGCCATATTGATGAACACAGATGGCGGGCCAATGGCAGATTTGATGCACGGTATTTTGAATGCGACCAACGGACGTACTACGGATACGGTACCGTTCCCATATCCGGATTATGAGCTGGCTGTCGAAGCACTCCCTGCATTTACAGGAGAGTATCGCTCTTCCGAAGGGGCGATCGTATCGGTTGAAATCGAAGAAAATGAGCTGGTAGCAAAAAGTAACGGAATGAACATTCCACTTCGACCAGTGGGAGAAGACAGCTTCGTCATGAAACGTGGAGAAACCGACATGTTTATCCGCTTTGTACGAGATGAGGCAGGAGTAGTCACACGGATGGGCTTTGGTGGTCGTCAGCTGGTAAAGGTCTTTGCTGAAAAAGAACAAACTGTTTAAATAGCAAAACGCGTACCTGCAAGAGCTCATGCTTGCGAGGTGCGCGTTCTTTCTATCTATAATAGAGGCGTTACGAAGAAAGGGTGGCAGGAAGCTGCTGCTCCTCTACCATAGGTCGTCTCCAGTTCGGATGCTGCTCCATTTGCCAGAACGAGCGGAAAAAGAACAGGCTAAGGCTGATACTTGCAAATATGATACCGCCAAAGAATAATAGAAGCCCCGGTGTTGCGATGTTTTTGGCGAGAAGAAAGGAGCACAGTGCATAGCTGACTGGCCCAAAGCCGACGGACATCAAGGAAAGCAATGACATGACACGACCGAGCATGTTGGCAGGGACAATACTTTGAATGTAGGTGATAAACGGAATATTCGTCATACTGAGTGCCATTCCGATGAGAAAATGAGAGACAAGTCCAAAGGAAAGCTCCTCAATGAAATAATACGAGCTGATTCCAACTCCCATACATCCGAGAATGACAGGGAGTAACATAAATTTTCCACGGAATCCTTTAAACAATCCAGTCAAAATACCGCCGACAATCATGCCCACTCCAAGTGAGGTACTGAGTGAGCTAAAAGCACTCCCGTCCCATCCGAGGTCATTTACATGAATGGGAATGATCATGTTAACTGGGCCGGAGAACATCATGTTGGTGAACAATGATGTCGTTAAAATAAGAGCAAGGATCGGGATTGAATACGTAAAACGAATTCCCCCCACGATATCTTTGAAATAGGAGCTTGCCCTTGATTCTGTTGTAGACGCTGAAGTCGTGTCTTTGGTGTATGAGTGTGAATGGAGAGAGAGTACAAAGAGTGTTCCTACGAAGAAGGTGCATGCCAAGATCATAAACATGATCGGATAACTAACAGTTCCAATTAATAAGGCAGTAACTACCGGTCCGGCAACCAAGCTAATCTGATGGCATAGTTCCATTAAGGTGTTAGCTGGCGCAAGTTGTTCTCGAGAGACAAGAGAGGGCAGAATCGAGCTGCGTGCTGGCCAAAAAAATGCATCGACTGTTCCGAATAAAGCTGCCATGACGTACAGGCTTACTGGGAACCAGGCGCCATTTCCTTGAAGCATAAGCAAACTGAAGCAGGCTAAAATCATGCCCCTAACCAGAAGGGAGGAAAACATAATCCATTTTCGATTCAAACGATCAGCAGCCACCCCGCCCGCCAGCATAAAGAGGAGACGGGGGATGGACAGACAAATCAAAGTCGTGCCGAGGATTGCTCCTGAGCCCATGGCATTCACGATATACCAGTTGAGCAGGATGAAGAATGCTCCGTCAGCCATTGCCGAAAATAAAGTGCCGCACCATAACCGGACAAACGATCCATTTTTCCACAGGGAATTAGTTGTCGCCAGAGTGCTCATCTCCATTTTCCTCCTTCTTTTTCTTCACGACAATCTTGCTGGTGTAATGCTTGAATTCAGACTGTTGGTGCTCATAGTTATCTGGCAAGGATTCGTCTTCTGCGACGTAGTAACGTTCATTTGTCATGAATCCGACCGTGACCATGTAAAAGTTTTCAACCGTATCCTCCGCTTCTCCAGTAGCAATCCTCTCTAAGTAGCGATCTTCCATTTCGGATAGCTCCTCAAGTAAAGCCTGATATTTTTTGAGCCAAGCAAATATTTCTTTTCGAGGTGCTCTCACTTCGGAGCTAGCTGCAATGGCAGGAGGACGATCCTCTTGATCCGAAAAGAGCATGAATGACTCGTCTGGTGCGTTATACAGGCGATTAATACCGGAGCGCAGGTGATTTATCATCGTCTCCTGCAACAGGATACTGTCTTCGCGCAGGGAGGGCAGCAAATCATCACTAACCTTGAAGTCGTAAGCAACAGCCCGATAAAACTTTTGTACGATCCCGTTCTTTTCTTCCGTACGCACGACCTCAACGAAGCCGTGGCTTTCCAATTCCTTCAGGTGATAATGCACTTTAGAGGGAGAAAGGGAGAGAAGGGTCGCGAGCTGCTTGCCTGTGTATTCCTCCTTGACCAGCATCGTGATGATCTGTAGGCGCAAGGAATCGCTGACAGCTTTTAATTGATCCAAAGTTTCCACAACTACGTAACGTTTCAAGTCGATCAACCTCGTTTCGCTGAACGTGAATGTTTTTTTATTTTTAAACGTTCAGATTTATTTGAACGTATTGTAACAACAAAACGATCTGTTTCGCAAGATCAATTTGCGCTTATTTTTTGACAAGTGCTACAATATTGAAAACGGTGAGAGGGTGCATTCCTGTGGCGATCTTGCAACATCCCGTCTTTCGTCGTTTGTATACGGCCCACATTGTACACATCATCGGAAATGAATTTACATTTATTGCGGTCGTTGGACTTTTACATGATTTAAGTGGATCGGGTCTTTCTTTTGCGGCAGGTACGGTGTTTCGCATGATCCCTTATGTGTTTGCCAGCTTTTTCGCAGGGACGCTTGTAGAGAATTGGGATAAACGGAGGGTCATGATTGTCGTCAATTTGCTTCGCGGCATTCTCGTCAGTTTGTTTTTCTTCATCACATCCGCGGCCTACTTATGGGTGGCTTTTTTGTTATTGATTCTGGTCAATATTTGTAGTGCTTTTTTTCAACCAGCCATGCAAGTAGCGATCGTACAATCCGTGGAGGAAAAGGATAGGCTGGCTGCGAATTCCCTTTTGCAGGGGACGACTTCGTTTCTCATTATTGTTTGTCAGGGTGTGGCAGCAGTTCTGGTTTACTTGTTCTCCTACCGTTACAACTTTTTGCTCGATGCCGCCTGTTATTTGTTGTCTCTGTTTATCTTGCTTCCGCTCCCGCATATCGCTAACCATGTTGTATCGAAAGCGGCTGTACCTTTTATGGAAAGGCTAAAAGAGGGCTTCCGTTATATCGGCAAACATCGGGAAATTGGCAGTGTGATCGGCTATCAGATGGCGGAACGAGTATGTGGCGCCTATTACATTATGCTGATGTACTATGTTCTTACGGAGCGGGGAGAGGGCTTGTATGTGTTCGGACTCTTGGATATTCCGCTGGGCCTCGGGGGTGTGATCGCTGGGATTGCCGTGAACAAGCTGTCTGACAGCCTGAGTGAAAAGGGAACGTGGCGTGTCCAAGGCTGGGCACTCGTTGCGATGGGCTGCTCGATTATCGCTGTGTTTCATACGAAACCACTACTTGGGCTGGCCATTGCCATCCTCTTTGCATCAACGGCTCAGTTTGGCTCGTCGATATTGTCTGTAACGAAGCTTCAGCGACTGTCTGATCCTGCTTATTTGGCTCGCGTATTTTCCATTCGGGAAATGGCGACCATGGGAAGCTTTTCTGCGAGCTGCTTGATTCTCGGATTCAGTGCGGAGCAGGTCGGGAGTGCCGCTGTATCCGTATGGCTTGGTTTCTTTGGGGTTGCAGCAGGACTTCTGTGGCTTTGGAGCCGTCGTAAGTTGCAAAAGATCGCAGACGTACAGTTAGACTTAGGATAGATTCCTCTGCTTATTTGGAGCAGAGGCTCTTTTTTTATACAAAACAAAACTTTTAGATTTAATAAATATAATTATTGAAAAAGTATGAATCCAATTATACAATGAATGGAAAAAAGAGAAAAAGGAAGATGCAGCATGAAGGAATTATGGCGGCAGCGTTCATTTCGCTGGTACTGGCTGGGGATGTTTTTATCTGGTCTGGGGGATCAGTTTGGCTGGATGGGCTTAACGTGGTTTGTCATGAATAAAACAGGCTCACCTGCTGCAATGGGTGGAGTTGTTCTTGCGTATATGCTCCCTGCTGTTTTTGCTGGTTTAGTGGCGGGAGTTTTGCTGGATCGGTTTGATCGACGCAAGCTCATCATGATGGACAATGTGGCGCGAGGACTTATTTTTATAGCATTGGTCGCATTATTGCAGATCGATCAAGTTCCGCTTTTTGTGATATACGTACTGATTGTGATTGCAGGAATCCTTTCTCCGCTGAGCACAGCTGGGGCGCAGACTTTGTTGCCGAGAATCGTTTCGGACAAAAATCAATTGGTCAAAGCAAATGGCGTGATGGAAACACAATGGCAAATTGTTTATATGTTTGGTCCGGCACTCGCGGGTGTTTTAATCGGGTTGATTGGTGAAGCTTATGTTCTGTTGATCGATGCGGCCAGCTTTTTTGTATGTGCCTTCTGCTTCTCCCGGTTGCCGCGTGAGCTTACGAAAAGTGCAAATCCTACTGTGATGGTAAAAGGTCAAATGGGAGTATTCTTTCGTTCTCTCTTGAGTGACATGCGGACAGGGTATCGCTACATATTGGGACGCAAGCAATTGATTATTCTTATCTTTTTTACATTTTTATTTAACATGTCGTACGGTCCGATTGAAATTGCACTACCCCTGTATGCGAATCAGGATTTGGCAGGAGGAGCTGTTGCATTAGGGATGCTGTGGTCTTCTTTGGCAGTCGGGGCATTACTAGGCTCTCTCTTTTTCTCAACGATTACGTGGAAACTTCCGTTGGGTTCGACACTAGCAGGGATTATCGTAGCGTGGGGATTGACCACATTGCCGATCGCATTATTCTCGAGGTTGGAGATCGCGATGGCTTCGATGGTTATGGCGGGCTTTTGCTTTGCTCCTTATAACATCATGTACAGAAGCTATCTGCAAAAACAGGTGCCTGATGCTCTCTTGGGGCGGGTATTGACCAGTGTTCGTACGATTACGGGGACAGGAATGCCAGCAGGAGCGGCTGTCTCTGGCTTCCTCATACCCTTTTTGGGCGTTCAAGGGATCATTGGAGCCGGAGCAGCCGTATGTATCATTTTCGGTCTCCTTGCATTCGGGGCATTGAAAAACTTGGAGGATTCCTCCTCACTTTCGATTGAGGAGAGGTGAGACGAGATGTTTTAGCCACTGAGGCAATAGGAAGTAGATGCGGGAGAGCGCATGCAGACGAAATGGCATGGCAACCTCCGGACGCTTTGCTTCCGCTGCTCGATAAATGGCCCTTGCCGTTTGTTCCGGTTTCAATAAATACCGACTCACTTTGCTGCGATAGCTACCCGTTTTGTCTGCTTTATCCAAAAAGGGCGTGTCGATCGGTCCTGGCATCGCACACGTCACAGCAATTCCAGTGCCTTGCAGTTCGTGGCGCAATCCTTCACTAAAGCGAATAACAGCTGCTTTGCTGGCTGCATACACCGCAGCTTTGGCAGTTGCGACCTGTCCGGCAAGTGAGGCAACTGTGATAATATGACCTTGCTTTTGTTGAAGCATCATCGGCAAAAAGGCGCGGGTTGTGTAGAGAACACCGGAAATATTCGTCCGCAATGTTTCTTCCAGCTCTTCTACGCGCATGTCGATCAGCGGTTCAAAGACAGCCATCCCGGCATTGTTGTAAAGAAAATCGCAACACTCGAAACGGATGTTCACCCACGCAGCGAACTGCCGAATGTCTTCGTTGCTGCTGACATCTAACGGGTAATGATGGAGATGATTCGGATAAGCGTTTTGTAACAAAACGAGTTCCGCGTTGATAGCTCTGCGACTCGTGGCAATGACACAATCCCCTTTTTCTAAATGAAGTCGAGTCAAAGCTAGACCAAGGCCACCAGAAGCACCGGTGATGACGACAATACGGGGAGTCGACATGTCATCCACTTCTTTCTTGTGTAGAGTTTTGATTTCCACTGTGAATGGCAAAGTATAAGCCCCCTAGTTGTTGTGAAGGCTAGCCTCTAGGGGGTGAATGCACATGCCAGCAGTAAAATGTTCTGTAGCAAACTGTGAGTACTGGGCGCAGGGCAATCTTTGCAGCGCCGAAGAAATCATGGTAGAGATTGACGCACACGCCACCGTAAACGTGAAAGAAGAATTCGCGGGCGAGTACGGTCAAAACACGCAGCATCAGGATCAGGCAAAGACATCGTCTGAGACCTGTTGTCTGACGTTCAAGCCGAAGACATCAGCGAAGAAATAACGCTGTCTCGGCGCAAAAAGGACGTATCCCAAAACGGTGATACGTCTTTTTTCTATTCAACCTATACGCTTGTCCTAGCTGGAAAAAGCTCGTTGACTTTTTGGGCAACCTCTTCCCAAGAAGTGACTCGATGGACGAGTGGAGGTAGGGACGCTTGATTATACGGAGTGTCAAACAAGAACACGGGAATTTGCAGCGCCTCTGACAATTGCAAAGCGTTCTCCAGACGATCCTCCAAAAAGAGGTCCACGCCCCATTTTCGGGCAGCTGACAGCTTGTCGTGGCTCCCAATCAAATCCACTTCATGGTGAGGGATATTGTAGCGAGCAAACCATTGTAAGGTCACATCGCGATGACGATCCTCTCGAGCACTTATATATACCAGCTTGTGGGAGGTAAACCAATCGCGCAAAACCTGATCGGCAATTCCGTGAACAGGCGCACCATCATAAAGGCGTTCCCCGTTTTGATCCAGCCACATTTCAAACTCTGCGTCTGTGATTTGATACACGTTGGCTAAATTGTACTCCACACAGTCTTCATATCGTAAATCTCTTCCAAAGCTCTCATTCATCAACGGAACAATACTGCTAGGTGATGTGACTGTGCCGTCAATATCAATGCCAATCGTTAGGATTTTGTCTGGTTTCATTCTCTCGCCTCCCGTTTAAATTGTACAACGTAGGCAGACAATAAGGCTACTTCCTTCACTTAAATAATCCTTTACCAAAAAAGGGGCTGAGCATGCTATGTTGGATCGACACGAACGTAATGATGCGAAGCGGAAGGAAGATACCGGTTTTTCCGAGACGGTTGATCAGCACGACAGGGAGTTTGCAGCGAATACTTGGACACAGGCCGTTTTTGACGAAGAGGAAGAGCGGTCGAGGCGCAGGGTTCACTATGACCCCCACTCCTTTACAGAGCGCTATACAGGCGAGCTGGATGAGGAGCGTAACGACTTTTCGGAGCGTTTGGATGGCGTTGTCCTGACAAAAGAGGACCGTTCACGGGTCGCCAAAGTCAGAGATGACGACATCGAGGCGGCGGCGGAGATCGCCGAGCCGTTTCCGACCAGTCGTGCTGCCAGTGAGATCGACACAGACGAGGACAGCCGGGAAAATGGGGCCACCGGTATTGGAATGACTGGCTTGGGCTTATCGATCCTGTCCCTGTTTCTCATGCCGTACTTGGTGGCTCCAATTGGTATGGTGCTTGGCTATCTGGCGTATCGACGCAACTCGAAGACGCTGGGAGCCTGGGCGATGATCGTAGGTGCTATTGCCATTTTGGGCGCATTAGTCATCTACCCGTACTATACGGCTCGCTAAAAGTATCAAACCGCAAAACCTCTCCGGTTCATTCAGCCGGAGAGGTTTTTGTGTTGCCCCACTGCTATTTGTACAAGGAGGAGACGAAAGGTGTAATCGCTGCGATAACAGCGTCACAAAATACATCAGAACGACTTACACGATTATCCGTTAAAAGGGAATAGGCGCCGCCGCGGTGATTACTGCCGACGGTTTTCCCCCATTCATCTATGATGGTACTGAGCTCGATTTGCTCGTGCTGGATTCGGTGGACGGCTTGATTCGGGATAGGAAAAGCCAATCCCTTTCCAATAAAGAGCTCATTTCCATTCCAGGCTGCGCAGATGGAAATCAAATACCACTGTTTGGTAAACGGCTCATCGTACATAAGTCCGCCTTCCAGACCTAGCCCAATCTCTGCTTCTGGGGTTTGACTATGTGCAGCTTTTGCTCGATTGATCGCTCCTGTAATCGTCTCTTCTTCACTCATCGGCTGAGCCGCTACGCCAGAGGGGACAGATAAGCAGAAAGGTTCCGTTCCGGTTGCTTTTTGTACAGCGAGACGTTTTGCTTCATTTTTCGTTCCGAGTGCATAGCGGAAAATATGATAATCCAACGGCTTGTTCCACCTCTTTCCATCATCGATGCTAGTGCTAGTATACCACCTTTTGATTCGACCGCGATTCCCCAGGTTGTGATAAGATAATGCATAGAGAAAAGTCAGACCTAGCATCCGAAAGAGAAAGAGGAGTGGACGATGAAATTTACAAAGCTGCATGGCTTGGGTAATGATTACGTTTACGTCAACTGTTTTGAGGAAGATTTGTCAGGTGTAGATTTACCCGAATTGGCAAGAAGGGTGAGCGATCGGAATTTTGGCATTGGTGGCGATGGACTGATCCTCATTATGCCATCTGAGCGAGCAGACTTTCGCATGCGGGTATTTAACAATGATGGCAGCGAAGCAAAAAATTGCGGAAACGGCTTGCGTTGTGTGAGTAAGTACGTTTACGATCATGCTTTGACTCAGCAAACAACGTTTACCGTGGAGACGTTGGGAGGGACCGTTACTCCTGTTGTATCGCTTGGAACAGACGGTAAGGTCGATCAAGTAACAATAGATATGGGAGAGCCTCATTTTGAGCGAGCAGCAATTCCGATGACAGGCATTCCTGAAGAGCAAGTGCGAGAAGAGGTAATCGAAGTCGGTGGAACTGCGTTTACGATGACGGCTGTTTCGATGGGCAATCCTCATGCCATCCTTTTCGTGGATGAAGTGAAGGAAGAAGATGTTCGTCACTACGGGCCAATGATCGAGTATCACGAATGGTTCCCTGAGCGAACCAATGTCGAATTTATCCAAATATTGAATCAAGAGGAAATTCTTTTCCGTGTATGGGAGAGGGGTTCGGGTGTAACGCTTGCCTGTGGGACAGGAGCTTGCGCTGCTGCAGTAGCTGCCCACTTGAGTGGAAAGACCGGTAGAAAAGTCACTGTTCATCTGGCAGGAGGCGATCTCTTTATTGAATGGAAGGAAGCGGATAACCGTGTCTATATGACGGGTCCGGCTACTGAAGTTTTTTCTGGTAAGTATTTGGGGGAGATCCCATTTAAATAGCAGCAAGCCAAAACCGTTCCGTCGAAATCGACAGGAGCGGTTTTTTCACAAAAAATAGCGTGGTCACGGCGAATCCTTCATGCCGTCACCACGCTATCGAATTCGAATAAGTGTCACGCGTTGTACACCTCATTTAGGTATGCGACGTCCGTGCGATCGTACTGAGGAGTATTTTTGTTCATCTTCGCTAGTTCCGCTTGCAGTCTTTTCAATTCGGCTTCCATCTTCTTGATTTCTTCTTGCATGGCTTGTGCTGTCATGGTGGTTCTCTCCTTGTTGTCATTTTTTATCTAAATTTATTGACTATTCTAACGAAAGGCCAAAACAATGTAAATAGCCTATATCTGGATGTAAGCGTTTTATTCGTGAATAGTCTGTGAACGCTTGTTCAGATTGTCTGATTTGGCCTTTTGAGAGCAACGAACTCGGGGAAAAATAAGGTCGAGAAGTGTAATACTTTATATGTTCTTTACGAAAAGTCATGTTATGATGAAGCGTAGTATTCGGGCATCTTGCCCTTAGGAAGGTGTGTACTGGTGATTTACTTGGACAACAGTGCGACTACCCGGCCTCATCCTCAAGTGATTGAAACCGTTAGACGCGCGATGGAAAGCTACTATGGAAACCCGTCTTCTTTGCATCAAAAAGGAGTAGAGGCGGAAAATGTACTGAAGCAGGCGCGAAAGGTTGCCGCTCAGTATTTGGGCTGTAAAGAAAGTGAAGTTATTTTTACTTCAGGTGGTACGGAGAGCAACAATACGGCGATCAAGGGTATAGCCTTTCAATATCAAAACAGAGGGAAACATATTATTACGACACAGGTAGAGCATCCGGCTGTTTACGATGTTTGCAAACAGTTGGAAGGCCTAGGGTTTACTGTGACGTATCTGCCGGTAGATCGTGAAGGTCGCGTATCGGTAGAAGCTGTTCAGAAAGCAATGCGTCCGGATACGATTCTCGTTTCGGTCATGCATGTGAACAACGAGCTGGGAACTATTCAACCGATCTTGGAAATCGGACAATGGTTGAAGCAATTCCCGAAAGTCTTGTTTCACGTCGATGCTGTCCAAGGAATTGGGAAAGTTCCTTTGCGCATCAAGGATTCAGGGATTGATCTGTTGAGCGTCTCTGCTCACAAGTTTTACGGACCCAGGGGAGTCGGCATTTTGTATAAACGGGAAGGCTTGATCATTCACCCGTTGATGATGGGTGGCGGCCAAGAAGGCGGAGTTCGCTCAGGTACGGAAAACCTCCCAGCCATCGCCGGTATGGCAAAAGCAATCCGGATTTTAGAAGAACTAGGCAGCGTGGAGATGATCAGGCTGCAAAAATTGAATCAACAGCTTCGTCAAGGGATTGCAACGATTGAAGGTTGCATAGTGAATACCCCGGAAGCGAATACGGCTCCCCATATTATGAACTTGTCAGTACCAGGAGTAAAAGCGGAAGTCTTGTTGCATGCTTTGGAGGAAAAAGGCTTTCTGATATCCACCAAGTCTGCATGTTCATCCAAAGTCAATGAGCCAAGCAGAGTACTGACTGCGATTGGTATTGAGCGGGATTGCGCGTTGTCGTCTTTGCGGGTTAGTTTGGGCCGGGAAAATACAGCGGAGGACATTCAGCAGTTTTTGAAGGCGTTAGAGGAATGCGTCAGTGTGCTTCGTTCTTATATAAAACAACAACCTGCCCCCGCTCATAGAAAATAGTGTGGACAACTAAAAGGAGATAAATATGAACTACGATGTTATTTTAATTCGTTATGGTGAGTTGGCGCTTAAAGGAAAAAACCGCGATCAATTCGAAGAGGCACTTGTAAAAAGTGTGAGAAACGTACTGCGCTCGTTTTTTAAAGTAAAAGTTCGACGCAATTACGGTCGGATGTATGTGGAGCTGCATGGCGAGGACGCTTATGCGGTTATGGAGCGTTTGAAACGTGTATTTGGTATTTCTTCCTTTAGTCCGACGATCCAGGTAGATCCTGATATTGAAACGATCAAGGAAAAAGCGCTGGACTTGGTCCGTCAAATGGACCCACAGCCGCGCACTTTCCGTGTAGTTTCTCGTCGTGCAGATAAACGCTATCCAATTCAATCGATGGAAGTGAACCGCATGGTGGCAACACACATCTTGCGTGCCCTTCCAGCTATCAGTGTAGATTTGCATGAGCCGGATATGATTGTTAATGTAGAAATTCGCACGGAGGGTACTTACATTAGCTGTGAAACCATCCCGGGACCAGGTGGCTTGCCAGTTGGGGTGAGCGGAAAAGTACTGCTGCTTCTATCTGGGGGTATCGACAGTCCTGTAGCTGGTTGGATGATGCTGAAGCGTGGTGTGACGCTTGAAGCGATTCACTTCCACAGCTACCCATTTACGAGCGAGCGTGCTTTGCAAAAAGTACGGGATCTAGCACATAAGCTGACCAAATGGGGAGGAACAGTCCGCCTCCATGTCGTACCGTTTACAGAGATTCAAACTGCCATTCGTGAAAAATGCCCAGAAGACTATTTGATCACCATCATGCGTCGCTTTATGATGCGCATATCGGAGCGTGTAGCGGAAAATACCAATGCGAAGGCACTCGCAACAGGGGAAAGCCTCGGTCAAGTCGCATCGCAAACCTTGGAAAGCATGGACACGATCAACAAGGTGATTTCGATTCCAATCCTGCGACCGCTCGTCGCCATGGACAAAGTAGACATTGTAGACCTTTCTCGCCAAATCGATACGTACGAGCTGTCTATTTTGCCGTATGAAGACTGCTGCACAGTGTTTACACCGAAAAATCCTGTGACGCGACCGAAGCCTCGCCTCGCTGCAAAATTTGAGGAAGCACTGGATGTAGAAGCGCTAGTGAAGGATGCTGTAGCGAGAACTGAAATAGAAGAGATTACAACGAAGCCAATAGAAACGACAACCGACCTGTTCTAAATACAAGTATAGAGAAAATCGCGACACGGGGGAGAAGGAACCATGATAATCCGTTATGAGCGCAATGGTAAGGTGAAGCATGGCTGGATGGTGGAAGAGGATCACAAAGTACGCGTGATTGAAGGGGACATTTACAAAATCCATACGGCAAAACCGATCATGACGGGCCTTGAGCTGTCTTTGGATGAGGTCACGTTGAAGGCGCCAAGTGATCCAAGCAAGGTCGTATGCATCGGATTGAATTACCGGGACCATGCGGCTGAGATGGGGATTGACCTGCCAAAAGAACCGTTGATGTTTTTGAAGCCGTCAACAACTGTCATTGGACCTGGTGAGCCCATCGTCTATCCAAAGCTGACGCAGAACCTTCATTATGAAGGCGAACTCGCCGTGGTGATTAAGAAAGAGGCCAAGAAGATCAAGGCTGCGGATGCAGACGATTATATCTTGGGATTCACTTGTGCGATTGATGTGACCGCGCGCGATCTGCAGATGAGCGATGGGCAATGGACACGGGCAAAAGGTTTTGATACATTTTGTCCGCTTGGACCTGCTATTGCGGCTAAACTGGATTATCATAACTTGCGTATCGTGACACGAGTAAACGGGGAAGTGCGTCAGGATGCTTGCACTGACCAATTGATTTTTTCGATTCCACAATTGATCGAGGCTGTATCTGCGGTTATGACGCTTCGTCCTGGCGATGTTATTTTAACCGGGACTCCATCTGGTGTAGGTGAGCTTGTTCCAGGTGATGAAATTTCGGTAACCATTGAAGGGATCGGAACCTTAACGACTCATGTAGTGGCTGAAGAGTAGTCATACATTCTTTAATAAGATCGACCAAGCCCCCTGCTTGTGTGAAGTGGGGGCTTGGCTTTTTTATTTTATTCTTCTTTGTTCGGGTCATCATGAATGGGATGCGCGGATGGGTCTTGTCTAGGAAGGTCTTGATGCATCTGCCGTGTTTCGTAAGTGAACCGAGTGGTGGTGGAATGTTGTCCGGGCTCCCAGCCAGTTGCTTTCCCTAAGCGAGTTTCGTTGGTGGCAGCCCCAAATGGTCCCTCAGGGAATTCTTCCTGAAGGATTTCATTGCGCTGCGACTCTACAGTAGATAATTCACTGTAATTGTCGTTTTCGTATTCTTCATAGGTTGGTTTTGGATCCATAGTAACACCGCCGTTTATTTGTTGGGTACTTCACGGTTACGCAGCTTAAACGCCCAGCGGTTATAGTTTGAAATAAAAAGAGAATCACTATTCGTTTTTCCTATTGACTCCTCCATTCATTTCATTTATATTTAAATTCTGCTCGAAACAATCAATACACATAAAAAATCACTGATAAAAAAGTGAGAGAAACACTTGACTTATGCCTGGTGATTTTGTTATATTAGATCTTGTCGCTGCTGAACGAAGCGAATTGGTTGAAAAAACCTCTTGCAAAAACAGTTGCGATATGATAAGATAGAAAAGTCGTCTTCGGGCGAATGACACAAAAAATGCTCTTTGAAAACTGAACAGCGAAAGCGTTAATGAGTCTATCATTAAATGATTTGCCAGCTTTGAACCAGTAACAAACTTTATTGGAGAGTTTGATCCTGGCTCAGGACGAACGCTGG
>NZ_PXZO01000027.1 GCF_003013475.1 Brevibacillus porteri | reverse complement strand
CGTATTCAGTTTTGAAGGAATGAGATGAAAAGCTGTATTCCCGATTACTTGTAAAAAGTAATGGAGAATGCAGCTTTTTTTGTATTTCCGCCAACACCTACAAATCTGATTCAAAAAAATACGTGCTCTAATAAAAGGAGCGTGTGCACAGCCGAGAGTGACGAGTGTGGTCATTATTGTGATTCCAGTCGATTATGCTATGCTGAAAGACATACAGCTTTTTCAAATGAAAGAGGGATCAATATGCTTATTCTTGCAGTGGAGGATGAAAAAGCGCTGCTTCAGACAATTGCAGGAGTCCTGACCGATGAGGGTTATCAGGTGGATACGGCAGAGCGCGGAGATGACGGCTTGTTATTGGCGGAACGCGGCATCTACGATTTGTTGGTCCTGGACATTATGATGCCAGGAATGGATGGCCTTTCACTGGTGAGAACGTTGCGTACAAAAGGGATAATGACGCCAGTTTTATTTTTAACGGCAAAAGATAGCGTAGAGTCGAGAGTCGAGGGATTAGATGCCGGAGCCGACGATTATTTGGTCAAGCCTTTTGCGGCCGAAGAACTGACGGCGAGAGTGAGAGCCCTCTTGCGCCGACAAGGGAAACAGAACACAGAAGGCGATCTGGCATACGGTCCTCTATCTCTGAAGATAAATGAATATGACGGTTTTGTTGATGATGAGCCGATGAAGCTAACAACGAAGGAGTACGAGCTGCTTAAGTACTTCCTGCAAAATCGGGAGCAAATATTGACGCGCCAACAAATTTTTGACCGCGTATGGGGAATTGATTCAGAAGCGAATTACGGAGTGGTCGATTTGTATGTCCACTACCTGCGCAAGAAGCTGGGTGCTTACGAAGGCTTCATCCGAACGATCCGCAATGTGGGCTACATTTTGAAAAAGGAAGACAAATGATGTTTCGAAAAACGAGGATTCGGCTCGTAACGTTGAACGTAGTAGTGGTGCTGCTCTTGTTGAACGGGCTGGGGAGTGCAGTCTACTACACGATGAAGTATCGTCTCTATTCGCAGGTGGACCGAGAAATGACCAAAGTTAGTCAAAGGCTGGCAGTTGATTCTTTGCCTCGTCTCCATCGGATTGAAGACGACCCTTTCCCATTCAACCGTCAGGAGAGGAAAAAGTTTAATGATCTGGATCGCCGGTATGTTTTACTCGTCTGGGATAGCTTTGGTCGTGTCATTGGGACCGCATTTGGTGACAGGCTGGAGCCAGAGGAATACGCAGAATTCCAGCATAACGGAAAAGCAGACGGGATCGAAACGAAAACTGTGAATGGACAAGTCTATCGCGTGCAGACAGTTACCGTTCCGAAAAAGGTCGTTGTAGGCAATCGGATACAGACCGCGTACCAGTTTCAACTGATTTACAATCTGGCACCTGAGCAAAACATGTTGGACAGCTTGTTGTACGTTGTCATCATCGGCGACATTATCAGTATTGTCATTGCGATCGTGGCTGGGTGGTTTTTGGCGAGAAGGGCACTCATCCCGATCCAAGTTTCGTGGGAAAAACAACAGCAGTTTATTGCCGATGCTTCTCATGAGCTGAGGACGCCGCTCACGGCCATCATGGTTAATCTGGAGAGGCTTTTCAGACATCCGGATCATACGATCGAGCAGGAAAGCGAAAAAATCATGATAGGGATGCAAGAGGCCAAGCGCTTGAGCAAGCTCGTCTCTGATTTGCTTACACTAGCTCGCAGTGATTCTAACGAGTTGCAGATCATGAATCAGTCGCTGCGCTTAGACGAAGTCGCGATGAAATGCACCCAGGTTTTTGCGCAACTTGCCATCGCACGGGAAATTCGTCTCGAAACAGACATTCAGCAACCCATTGAGATGGTGGGGGACCAAGAGCGTCTTCATCAGCTCATGGTCATCTTGCTGGACAATGCCTTGAAGTACACGAACGAAGACGGCCGGATTTATGTCTCTTGCAAAAAGGAAGGCGGTCGCGCTTCGATTCTCGTAAAAGACAGTGGGATCGGGATCGCCAAAGAGGATATTCCGTATTTGTTTGATCGCTTCTATCGGGTGGATAAAATGCGCTCTCGAGCGACAGAAGGAACAGGCTTGGGACTATCCATTGCCAAATGGATCGTGGATGCGCACCACGGAAAGATTCAGGTCAGCAGTGAGGTAGGTATCGGAACGAGTTTTTTGGTTACACTTCCAATAAAGCCTTAAACAGATGGATAGAACCGTTTTCCCGGCGAAGGGAATCGGTTCTTTTTTCAAATAGTGGAGCAATTCCATTTAACATACATTTATGTTTCAAATATCTCTAAATTGAGGTAAACTAGAGGTAGGGAAGAGAGGAGTGGCGTACTAATGAACATGACGATCACTAAAGCAGCGGTAGCATGGTTTCGGGAAGAATGGGGATGCAAAGAAGGAGACAGCATTCGTTTTTTTGTCCGGTATGGAGGCGTTAGTACGGTTCAGGATTCATTCTCGATGGGGATTGCCAAAGAGTTGCCGAATGAAATCGGCATTTCGACAGTAGAGGATGGCATCACATTTTATATGGAAAAAGATGAACTGTGGTATATGAATGGAAGAGGGCTGATTGTCGATTATCGGCCAGAGACAGACGAAGTAGAATTTAAGCTGGATTAAGCAAGGAAAAGGATAGCTAGTAGATGAAGGGCTCCGGATATACGGGGCCTTTTTATATGAGCGAAAAACTAAAATACAATACTTTACAAACAAAAATGTATAGTATATGATGGATACATAAATGGAAAAAGGAGGAAGTTATATGCGTTTACTTGATTCTTACTTGGAGCTTGGCATTACGGGAATGGCACGTGCAGCTGTAGCGGGATGGTTCGATGGTCATTATGGGGCAGCCTTATTGGCAGGGTACTTCATGGATCGTGAGCACGATCTCCCTGAACATGTAAAAGAGGGCATTGAGCGGACATGCGAGTCCTTCCGCAAGCAAAAACCTGAATGGTTTGTTCCACTAGATCAAGACGAGCAAGCTGATCCCTCCTTGTTACAGCACGTCATCGATGGCCTCCAGCAAAATGTGAAGCAGCTGCGGACCTCAGGTCATGGACTAGCACTAGGTGTGTTGGCATTAAAAGCATTGCGCGAACGCCCTGATATGATCACTCCGACTGTGGTGAACGGCCTGGTCAAGATTCTCCAAGCGACGACAGCAGACAGGATAGACCGTTATTGGGGCATCGAGAATTACCATGGCATGACGATTGATGATGTCAGAGACGAAGTTGCGCCTTACCATACAACGGCAGAGATGGCAGAGCGGGCGTTTGACGAACTACATTTGGTTATACCGCCGCGTGATATTAACGGGGTACGCTATCATTTGGCGAGTGAGGTCGTCCATAACATCACACATGCTCATGCGTTAACAGATCTGGAGCGATTCGGTTATGAGGATATTGTGAAGCCTGGTATCGTAAACCATCGTCTTCAAATCTATTTGAATCGCCATGTTCCTCCGTTTGTTTTGGAGGAAGAGGTGAAGGAGCCAGCGTTCGAGGAAATTTTTTCACCGCTATACTGGGATAGACTATACAGCGATCCTCATGCATTGAAGCTTCCGTATGCTGCGTTGGATCTGCTAAAGCGGTTTCCGCCAGAGAAGAGAGCTCTTGCCGAACGAAATTTGTGCAAGCTTTTGACGATTACGGATTAATACAATCACCTAAATAAAAAGAACAGGGAGGCCAATAGGCACTCTCTGTTCTTTTTCATCTCGAATGAGTCGTCTACCAGGTAGGAATGACAGTCGTAGTAGACTCCCGATTTGCATAGTAGCTTTTATGCTCGATCAGGGCATTGCGAATGGAAGACTCATTGATGTCGAAACCGATTCCTGGAGTTGTCGGTACAGCCAGCATACCAGGTGCTGCAAAATCGATGACAGGTGTCACGATATCTTCAGCAAAGTAGCGATGGGAAGGGGATGTGTCGCCAGCAATCGTGAAGTTGCTAAGCGAAGCCATCGCGATGTTATGGGCGCGGCCAATCCCTGCCTCCAACATTCCTCCGCACCATACTGGTACGCCGCGTGTCTCACACAGGTCATGGATCTTTTTGGCATCGGTAAGACCGCCTACGCGACCGATCTTGATGTTGATAATTCGGCAACTGCCGAGCTCGAGTGCTTTGCGGGCATCTTCCACTGTATGGATACTTTCGTCGAGGCAGATCGGCGTTTTTAGTTCCCTTTGCAAGGTCGCATGGTCAATGATGTCGTCATGAGCCAATGGCTGTTCAATCATGATCAAACCGAAGCCATCCAAAGCCTTCAGCATCTCCATGTCTGCCAGCGTATATGCAGAGTTTGCGTCCGCCATCAGTGGAACATCTGGTCCAAATGTGTTGCGGATTGCACGCATTGGCTCGACATCAAAGCCCGGTTTGATTTTCACTTTGATCTTTTTGTAGCCGTCACGGATGAAGCCTTCTACGCGTTGCAGCAGTTTTTCGATGGTCGGCTCGATTCCGATACTCACACCGACGTCAATCGTCGTACGAGTTCCGCCCAATGCTTGGGAGAGGGAGAGGCCGTTCATTTTGGCGTACAAATCCCAGACGGCACCTTCCAAAGCGGCCTTGGCCATGTGGTTACGGCGCATCCAGGAGAAGAGGCGGGATACGTCATCAGGATGCTCGATCTCCCGTGAAAATAGCTGCGGGATCAAATACTTTTCGAGCATGTACCAGACCGTATCGACATCTTCCTCGTTGTAGACAGGGACGTCCATCGCGACGCTTTCGCCGAATCCGACATGGGCACCGCTGTATGCACGCACTAGAATGCATTCCTTGTGGGTTTCGACTCCCATACTCGTTTCAAAAGGGGAATTCAACGGAATTTTGATTCGTTGCAGGTCCACGCGTTCGATTTTCATGTTCATCTCTCCTTAACCATTCATATAGATTGTCGCTCAAACGTATTCAGTACCGTTCTTGCCAAAATCTCGATGCCGTCTAGCAGTGCTTCTTTTTCAAAAGTCATCTGCGGATGATGAAGTCCTGGTGTCAGGCCACAGCCCAATCCAAGCATGGTCGCCCGAAGCTGTGGACGTTCTTTCGTGTAGTAGTGGAAGTCTTCCGCGCCTGGTGTCTGAATCGGCGGTTCGAGCTTCTCTGCCCCCAAGGTTTCGGTAATGGCATCCGCCATGATCAGTCTCGCTTCTTCGTTCACTTCCGCTGCATAGACGCGTTCGGTGATTTCGTAAGACAGCTCAACTTCATAGAGGCGGGAAACGTGTTGCAAAATGTGCTCGACACGGGCAAATAGGGCGTGAATGACTTCATTCGTCTGTGCCCGCAGGTCCAAGTGGAACTGCGCCGAGCCTGGAATGATATTGCTGCTTTTGCTGCCGGCTGCGAGTTGAGTCATTTTGACGGAATAAGGGACGAGCGGATCGAGGTGAATGCCTTTTAACTGCTCAACAATCGCTGCGGCTACCTCGATAGCGTTGACTCCGAGATGAGGTCGTGCGCCATGAGCATCGGCACCCTTGATTTGCCCGAATATCGTGCCAGCCGCCCCGTGCAAGATGGCAGAAGCAGCTGTGCCGCGCGGGATTTCCTGAATGGGACGAAGGTGGACACCGTACAGAAAATCAATATCGTCCACTACTTGCTTGTTCACCATCACAAGTGCGCCATTTCCGCTTTCTTCTGCTGGTTGGAAAATGAGCTTCAGGCGCCCAGGGAGTTGGACGTCCATTGCTTGCAATACCATGAGGACGCCTAATGCCATGGTCATGTGCGCATCGTGTCCGCAGGAATGGTTCGCGGTAAAGACGCCGTTTACTTCTTGCCAGAGTGCGTCCATGTCTGCTCGTACGCCTACAGTGAATTTTCCCGGCGTCAGATCGCCCCATTCGCCAACAACACCCGTCACGTCGTCAAAGGTAGTGACGCGGCAATGGTGTTTTTTCAAGAAGTCAGCGATAAACGAAGTGGTCTGTACTTCCTCCCAGCTTATCTCTGGATGCTGGTGTAAATGCTCGTATAGAGAAAAAATGGCGGGCTGCAATTGTTTGATCGTTGTGCGCATGGTTCCTCCATCGGTTTGTTCATGAGTAGTCGATAAGTGAAGCGAAGGCTACGCCAATCCACTTGACGCAGCCAGTTTTGTGAAAAGCTCATTGGTTACGAAACGCCGATTGTCACTGCTACTATGAGCGCGATCGAGGCGATCACTGCCCAGCCGAGAAGAAGCTTCCAAATGAATTTGACCCATTTCTCATACGGAATGCCTGCAACTGCCAGATAGCCCATCAACGCAGAAGAAGTCGGGATAATGGAGTTGGTTACCGCATCACCATATTGGAAGGCAAGAACCGCTATCTGACGTTGGATGCCGAGCAGATCCGCAATCGGCACCATGATCGGCATGGTTGTCGCTGCCTGTCCACTACCAGAAGAGATAAAGAGATTGAGAAAGGCTTGAATTACAAACATAGCCAGCACGTTTACGGCATCTGGCAAATGACCAATCGCCGAAGTCAGACTGTTAATCATCGTATCGATAATTTTTCCGTCTTCCAAGACGACCGTGATCGCGCGGGCAAAACCGACGATCAGCGCGCCAAACGTAACAGCTCGCGCACCAGCGACGAAGGAATCAAACAGCGTATTGACTGACAAACCTCCGACGAGACCAGCAACCAGGCCCATGATCAGGAAGGAAGCGGTAAGCTCTGTCAGGAACCATTCGTACTTGAATACACCGTATACGTTGAAGGCGAGACCACAGACCATTACCAGGAACACGAGCTTGTGGCGTGCATTCAGATCGGGGATGTCTACGGTTGTCTGTTCTTGACTGGCGTGATTTTCTACGCCATAAAGCACACTTTTGGTTGGGTCTGCTTTGACACGATACGCATAGCGCATGACGTACCAGATAGCAAAAGCGAGAACGAAGACATACACAACAGCACGGAAGGTAAGACCAGAGAAGAGCGGCAATTGTGCGAGCGACTGTGCCACCCCAACCGTAAATGGATTGATCATCCCGCCCATGAAGCCGGCAGCAGCCCCCATGGTGATCATGGCCGTACCTGTTACGGCATCGAAGCCCATTGCACGAGCCAGCGCGATACCGATTGGAACGAAGATGATGCTTTCTTCTGCCATTCCCATGGTGAAGCCACCGATGGAGAAGAGGAACATGGAAGCAGGAATGAGCAACTTTTCCCGACCCTCCAAGTGTCGGACACCTTTATTGATCCCGGCTTCAATCGCACCCGTCTGGCGGATGATTCCGAATACACCGCTTACAATAAAGATGTAGAAAATGATTTGCGCGCCTTTTTGCATCCCTTCTGGAATCGCTTTGAACATGTCAAAGAACGAGACCGGATTACTTTCTACAGGATGGTAGCTGCCGTTGACGACGACGGTTTTGCCTGAGGCAACGTCTTTGACGCGTTCGAACTCACCAGCCGGGAGTACGTAGGAAGCTAGGGCTGCCAAAATGATAATGATAAAGAGGATGGCATACGTATGCGGCACAGAAAAACGTTTCTTTGCAGGTTTCAATGGATGTGTAGACATGAGGTCACCTCGCTTTTTTTTGCTTATGACAAGCAAGGGTCGTGCCAAGTGTCGAAATTTCCCGAATATAAGCGTTTTCAGTGGATTTTCATAGGCAAGGGAAGGGAAAACAATGCGCTTTAGGAATGTTTATTAGGTTTTATTCAGCCTAATACATCCTATTATTCATTGGGCGGAAGCTAAATCCGCCCGTGTTTTCGCAACAATTCGATACCCGCGGGGGTGATGGAGGTTCCTTGTCGGGTTGTTCCTGAACGTACCAAACCTTGCTGCTCCAGCAGTTTCAACTTGTGACGCAGTGCGCTCTCTGTCCAGCCTACGGATTGTAGCTCAGGGGAGTGCGCCAATTGATAACGCCCGACTGGTTTGTTGGATACGTAATAATGATGCAAGCAATACAAAATATCCAAGTCGCGGTTGTCGTCCAATTTAGGGATAGAAGCCGTCTGCTGCTTTTGAAATAGGCTATCCGTCAATCGTTTAGGGAGGTCCTGAATGCCGATGACAGGATGCTCGCTTACCGTAATGGCATAGTCGACGACATTTTTCAGTTCGCGAATGTTCCCCCGCCAGTCATGGCGATAGAATAGCTCCATTACTTCTGGCGACCATGTTTTACGAATGCCTTGCTGCTCCAGATGCTCATCGATGAGAAGGGGAATATCGCTGATTCGCTCGCGCAAAGCGGGAATCTGGATCGGCAGGACAGCCAAACGATAGAACAAATCCTCGCGAAAGCTTCCCTGGGAAACAGCGTCTTCCAAATCACGATTGGTAGCAGCGATGATGCGGCAATCCACAGAAAGAATTCCCGTGCCGCCTACACGGATGACCTGCTTTTCTTGCAGCACGCGAAGTAGCTTGACCTGAATGGCCCCAGAGATGTCCCCCACCTCATCGAGAAAAATCGTCCCACCGTCCGCTTGCTCAAACAGGCCGGGCTTTCCGCCTTTTCGTGCTCCTGTAAAGGCACCGTCTTCGTAGCCGAACAGCTCGCTCTCCAGCAGATTTTCCGGCAAGGAGGCACAATTGATTGCGACAAAGGGGCCGTTTTTGCGGAGGGAGTGCTGATGAATGGCATGGGCGAACAGCTCTTTTCCCGTCCCGTTTTCGCCTGTTAGCAGGATCGTTTGATTGTTTTTTGCCATCTTTTTGCCGAGCTCGATGACTTGGAGCAGCGGTTGGCTTTGTCCTTTGATATCGGAAAAGGAGTAGGTCGCTGTATGACCGCGCAACGTAAGCGTGGTTCGCAAGCGTTGGATTTCGGTCACGTCTTTTAGCGTACAAACGAAGCCTAAATGCTCATGCCTGCGGCGGATGCTTTGACTGCTGACAATAAATTGTTTGTGTTCAATGGTTACGAGGGCGTCCTCCTGATCTTCCTGCTCAAAAAAGGGCTGTAGCAAGCTGTGCTCCTTCAACACCGTGTACGGTTGTCCAACAATAGAGGATGCATGTGGACAAAACAACTCAACGGCGACGTCGTTAATAAACGTGATCAAACCTTGTTCGTTGCAAGCGATCACGGGATCTTTGACTGCCTGAAAGGTAGATTGCAGCTGGCTGTTGAGCTTCTGTACTTCTGCGTAGGAGGTGCCGAGCATTTTCGCGAGTTCAGACATTTCTACGATGAAGGCAGACAAGTACTCGCGCTCCCATTCACTGGGCACGCCTACCTTGCGACCGGTATCAATCAGGTCATGAATGCTGATTTTGCGAAAACCGAGATCGATCACCTCCACATGAGGTGGAAGAGGTACGTCAGGAAAGCTCATGATGATGGCGTATTGAAATTCGAGATCATCAAATGTACAGCCCGGGTGAAAGGGAACGTAATTCAAATGATCGACGTTCGCCTCTAATAAGTTTTGGATGACCTCCTGTGCGGAAACTGGCGAATTGTTCATGACAGGGACGGTCGTCCCCGGAGGAATCTGCATCAGCGCTTTCATTTTGCGCAACTCGAAAAAACGGTTTAAAACCGTGATGGGCACGGAGTCAGCAACAGCTTGACGGGCAACTGTGTACAGCTCTGGGGATTTGGTTGTGATAAAGACATGATCGACTCCGCTTAAATCGGGAATGTGCTCATGGCTGGCATAGCCGATGACTTTGCAATACGGCTCGAAATAAGCCCGTAGTTCGTTTAACAAAAATTCGAGAGTGTCCGTTCCTTTTGCAATCAAGACAATGGTGTGGTCCATGCTGCACCGCCTTTGCTCAAACAATCGTGAATGTTTTGTAATCTCATGATAGCACAATGCCTGGCTGTAATCGGATGGATTCGCTTGTATAGAGAGGAAAGACAAGGATTGATTTGCTGGCAAATGCTAGTTCAAAAAGCCGGCTTTTTGAACATCCGCAGCAGGTAAATGTGTTTTAATAGAAGATATAACAGAAGCAGGAGGAATCAGCATGGAGGACAGAGTGGTTCCAGAGGTGCTGCAAATGATTGGGGAAGTCGTGCCAGACGGGGTATCGATTGCGATCTCGGACGGCTCACAATACTTGTACTATCAACCGAGTTCCAATATTGACTTGAAAATTACGCCGGGGGATATCGTTCCCATAGGCTCGGCTACACATCAAGCACTCATGGAAATGGGAAAAGTAGGGCATCAGGTGGAGAGTCGTATTTTTGGCGTGCCGTACTACGGACTCTCGCTTCCATTAGTGCGAAATGGTCAGATCATGGGCTGTATTACCGCCATCTATCCACCTCAAAACGTTCCGCTCACGAATCCGGAGGCGCGTCTATCGTTTTTGGTCGGAAAAGGGGAGGACGGCTGGCTGCCTATTCCGTTAACGGAGATCGTCTATATCAGCTCTCATGAAGGAAAAACGCTTTTGCATACGGCTAGTGGATCATATTCGAACAAATACAACATGGCTGAACTGGAGTATATGCTCCCGCAAGACCGATTTGTGCGCTGTCATCGGTCGTATTTCGTCAATATGGAATCGATCGGCTTTATTCACCCGCATTTTCATTCGACGTTTTTATTGGAGATGAAGGACAAGCAAAAGACGAGAGTTCCTGTGAGTCAGTCGTACGCCAGCTCGTTTCGGCAATTGCTCGGCTTCTGAAATATCTGATAAATGAGAACGGTTCGCTGTCGTTTTTTCTTGATAGGCGCGTAAATATTCTGTTTTGTTGAAAATCGAGTGCCCGCTCAGAATCCCTGTGCTAGTGTAAAGGCAATAAAGATGGCATAGGGGGTCACAATGATGTGGGAGCGCTTACGCGATAAACGACTGGCAGATAAAATCGTGACGGCTGAGGTAGCAGCAGGATGGATTGAGGATGGCATGACGATCGGGTTAAGTGGTTTCACGCGTGCTGGTGATGCCAAGGTTGTGCCGCTCGCATTGGCTGAGCTGGCGAAAAAAGAGAACAAGCCTTTTGGCGTAAACGTATATACGGGAGCTTCACTCGGCTCCGATGTAGATGCAGTGATGGCGGAAGCGGGGATCATCAACAAGCGATTGCCTTTTCAAGCAGATCCGGTCATGCGGAAAAAAATCAACGATGGCAGCATGATGTTCGTTGATCAGCATCTGTCGCATACAGCGGAAGCGATTCGCCAGGGAGCGATAGACGCAATCGATTACGCAATTGTGGAAGCGGTTGCAATTACAGAAGAGGGCATGATCATTCCGGCTACGTCCGTGGGGAACTCCAATATTTTCGTGGAAAATGCCAAGCATGTCATCATTGAGCTGAATATGGCTCAATCGGTGGAATTGGAAGGCATCCATGATATTTATACACCAGCGAAACAAGGAGAGCGTGAACCGATTCCACTCACGTCCGTGGATCAGCGAATGGGTACAGCAGGGATTCCCGTCGACCCGGATAAAGTAAAAGGGATTGTCCTGACGAATCAGTTGGATTCCCCCTCGACGATTGTGGAACCGGACGAAGAAACGGCGCAGATTGCGGCACATCTGATCGAGTTTTTGCGTCAAGAGGTAAAAGAGGGACGCTTGCCGAACAATCTCGCGCCATTGCAATCGGGAATCGGATCGGTAGCGAATGCGGTTTTCAACGGATTTTTGGATTCTGAATTCACGGATCTGACTGTCTTCTCGGAAGTGTTGCAGGATGCGGTGTTTGATTTGCTTGATGCAGGTAAAATTTCGTTTGCCTCAGGCTGTTCGATCACATTAACGGCTGACAAGATGAAGCATGTCACTGAAAATTTCGCCCAATACCGTGACAAGCTGCTGTTGCGTCCGCAAGAAATCACGAACCATCCGGAGCTGATTCGCCGCCTCGGTCTGATTGCGATCAATACCGCGATTGAAGCGGACATCTACGGCAACGTCAACTCGACCAATGTATCGGGTACGCGAATGATGAACGGCATCGGCGGCTCTGGTGACTTTGCTCGCAACGCACGTCTGGGTATCTTCGTAACCAAGTCGATTGCCAAAGGTGGAAACATTTCGAGCATCGTTCCGTTTGCCTCCCATGTGGATCATACCGAGCACGATGTAGATATTATCGTGACCGAGCAAGGCTTGGCTGACTTGAGAGGCTTGGCTCCGCGTCAAAGAGCCGTCAAAATGATCGAGAACTGTGCGCATCCGATGTACCGCGATCAATTGATGGCGTACTACGAGGAAGCACTCACACGCGGCGGGCACACCCCGCATGTACTGGAAAAGGCATTCTCCTGGCACGTACGTTACGCGCAGGAAGGCACGATGCTTGCGAAAAAGCCAGCGTTGGTTTAAACGATTAAATGATAAAAAAACAAACCCGCTCGGGCATGGAAGCCTTGGCGGGTTTTTCTTGTCTCCATAGCAATGGATGAAGGATCTTTACGTTTTTACGCTTGTAAGCTTTCCTGCCTTTTTTCCTGAGCAAACGAAGCCCACGCAAAGCCAAAGCCGACGAGAACGAGCAGACCGCCGACCCAGCTGATGTGAACAATACCTGCATGGTCTACGATCACTCCACCAAGTCCTGCACCCAGCGCCAGCCCTAGCTGAAAAACCGAGGTGTTCATACTGAGGGCCACCTGCGAAGAGTGAGGGGACAGCGTGATCAAATAATACTGCTGGGCGGGAACGGTGGTTTGCACGGCAGCTACCCAGAACATAACAGTGATGATTGCCCACGTGAACAGTTGCGACGACAGCGGCAGAATGAGCAAGATGGCCGCATGGAGAAGCAAGCTGACATACAGCGTGGGGCGAATCCCCCATTTGTCAGTGGAGACGCCTCCGATCCGCGAGCCAGCCACACTAGCGAGTCCTGCCAAGAAAAGCGTGGTGCTTACCCAAGCAGTCGTCATGGCGGAGGTGCTCTGTAGAAGCGGAGTAATGTAGGTATAGACAGTGGAATACCCTGTGACAAAAAACAAAGAGATAAATAGCGCATGGATCACCCGTTTGTTGCGGAGTGCTGCCAACTGTTTGCGTAGCGGGACGGCCTCTTCTCCTTGCTGCTTTGGCAAATAGACCAAGATGGCGAAGAAGGGAATGAGTGTCAGGACGGCAATGAGCGCGAAAACAGGGCGCCATCCCCAGATGTCTCCCAGCATGGTGCCAAGTGGAACCCCAAGCACGAGCGAGAGGCTAAAGCCCATGAGGATGATCGCGATGGAGCTGCCTTTTTTCTCTGGGGAGGCCATGTTAGCCGCTTGCGCGAGAGCTACCACGGTGTAGATGCCTCCACAAAGCCCCAGCAGAATGCGGGATACCATCAATAGGGAGAAGCTTGGGCTTATGGATGCGAGCAGGTTTGCCACTATGAAAGAAAACAGCGTCCAAAGGATGAGCTTTTTGCGTTCTACTCCCGCGGTGAGCGCAATCAAGACCGGAGCACCAAAGGCAAAGGCCAGGGAAAAGGCGGTCACTAACTGACCAGCGAGGGAGAGGGGGACATGGGTGTCATCTGCGATCATGCCGATGATTCCGGTCACGATTGACTCAGCCGTGCCAATCATGAATTCTCCCAAGGCCAGCAATAGGATTAAAAATTTTTTAGACAAGGTGGTTCACTCCTCGAGCTAACAAAATGGATGTAGTGACATTTTACGAAACGATTTCTATAATTTACATACATGAAACAAGGTCTTTGCGGTGAATGACTTTCTATATACAAGTTATTTGGCAGGAGATACTTATGGATTCGAAAGGGTGATCTGCGTGGACCAAATCGATTATAAAATCATTAGCTTGCTGCACGAAAATTCGCGGATACCATTCGCAGAGCTTGGGAGAATCATCGGGATGACGCAGCCTGCTGTGAAGGAGCGGGTCCGCCGTCTGGAGGAGCAGGGAATCATTACGGGCTACCACGCGTCGATCTCTCAGGAAAAGCTGGGTAAGCACACGACTGCTTTTGTCATGTTCCGCACCAAGCAATGTGCGGCGTTCATCGATTTCTGCAAGCAATCGCCAGAAGTGACGGACATGTACCGGATCAGTGGGGAGTACAACTACATGCTGAAAGTGGTAACAAGGTCGACGGAGGAATTGGTTGCCTTCTCGGAACGCACCGGGGATTTCGGCTTCTCCTATACGTTGATCGTGCTAACGGCGCCATTTGAGCAAAAAATGATGCTGGAGGAAGAGAAAATCTTCTGATTGTGCTTCTGGCCGAACAAAAAAGAGGCTCCGCCGTATCAGGGCGAAGCCTCTTTACTTGTGTATATAGCGAAATTGCTATTTTTGCCGTACGTACTGCTCGTCCTTCATGAACAGACGCCAGAAATAAATAAAACCGGGTACGAGAATCGCAAAGCCGACCATATAACAAATGAACAGAGCGTGGAACGTATCCGGATGTGTAAAGCTGGACTCAATCGTCACTTGGGGATAGACGATGTAGGGGAGTCGCGCTGCACCGTACGCATAGCTGGCGAGCAGGTATTGCGTTGTGGCGACAATGACCGCAATCCGCGGAAGATGGATGCCGAAGTATCGACGGTCTTGGGGCAGCAAGAGAGTGATATAACTAATGAAAAAACAGACCGCCGATGCAATAAGCCACGGTAAATAGTCGAGAATGCGGTCATACAGCCATTTTGCCTCCAGTTGCATCGTGAGCACGGTAACCAATGCTGCAAGCAACGTAATGGGCCCCAGAAACACCGCATCCCGGCGGTAGACGGTGAAGGCTTGCTTTTCACCTGCGACAAAGGAGTAGTCCGCGAGAAGCAGCGACGAGAGGAAGAGCGTACTGCTGACAGCAAGACCAATGAAAGAATAGACGTGCGCGCTGGTTAAAAACAGTCCCCAATCGAGATACTCCACACCATTGATCGTTCGAGACAACCCGCCTTGTGTCACAGGAAGTACGCTGATTAACAGAGCTGGCACCAATATCCCGGTAACGCCAGAGACGATACTGAGCATCTTGTCATACTTGTAAATCAGATGAGAAAACACCATAAACGTACTGCGAATCAGCATCAATAACACCACGAGACATCCGGGAACCAGCAGCAGGCTCCCCAATGTGTAGGTCGCGCCAGGGAAAAAGGTGACGAGCGCGACAACTATTAACACGATAAAGACATTCACGACCTCCCAGGAGGGCGAGAGGTAGCGATTGGCGATTTGGGTGGCTTTGGTTTTTTCCCGATTCAAATAGATCATCGACCAAAATCCTGCACCGAAGTCGAAGGAGGCCGCGACGGAATAAATGACGACGAAAATCCAGAGCAGCGTAATGGCAATAATCGTGTCGGTCATGCCGTTCCTCCGTCCACTTTCGGCTGTTCTGGCGGATCGAGCTCCAAGGGATGGCGGCCAAAATAGCTACGGAATACGAGCAGGGTGACGATCGCAAAAAATACGTACACCGAGAGGAAAATCCAGAACAGGGTGGAGATGCCTGCTGCTTTTGTAGCGGCATCTACTGTTTTCATCACACGATAGACTACCCATGGCTGGCGTCCTGTGCAGGCAAAAATCCAGCCGAATTCGATGCCTAACAAGGCGAGAGGTCCACTCGCGACAAATACCCAGAGAACCCAACGAGGAAACTGAGAGCGCTTCAGGAGCTTTTTCCAAGCGAAGCCGATGAAACCAACGAAGATCAACAAGCTGCCGATGATGACCATCCCGTTAAACAGCGTATGGACGTAGAGTGGGGGCCACAGCTCCTGTGGAAAATCGTCCAGACCGACCACGACCTCGTCAAAGCGATTGGCTGCAAGGAAGCTGAGCGCCCATGGAATCTCGATGGCGTATTTGACTTCTTTCGTCTCGGGATCGGTAAAGCCACCAATCGCGAGTGGGGCGTATGCTTGTGTTTCAAACAGTCCTTCCGCCGCTGCCAGCTTTTCCGGCTGGTATTTATGCAAAAGCTGTGCGGATTCATGACCGTTCAAGGCGGTTAAAAGGGAAAAGGTGCCACCCACAATCAAGCCGGCCAAGAGTGCTTTTTGATGATACAAGTAAACCCGACTGCCTTTTTGGGCGCGCAGCATTTTCCACGCTGCTACACCAGCGACGATGAATGCCCCCGTCATATAAGCAGAGACAGTTACATGACCTGCCGTTACGATAAAGCTGGGATTGAAAAAAGCTTTCCACGGGTCCACGTCGACGATCTGCCCATCGACCATCCGGAACCCAGTTGGCGTGCCTTCAAAGGCGTGGACATTCGTAATCAGGATTGCGGAGGCCGTTGCACCAAGCAAAACCATGAACAAACTCAACAAACGCATGTTACGGGATAGGCGGTGAGCCGCGTAGACGTAGATGGACATAAATAAGGCTTCCACGAAGAAAGCGAATATTTCGATCTGAAAAGGCAGCGAGATCACCCTGCCGACAATCTCCATGAACCCAGGCCATAACAGGGAAAGCTGGACCCCAGCAATCGTTCCAGACGGGATCGCGACACCTAGCAGGATCGCCTGGGCTTTTGTCCAGCGTTTGGCCATCATCTCGTAATCGCGGTCACGCGTCCGCCAAAAGAGGAGCTCTACCAGCAAGATCATGAGCGGGAGACCAACGCCCAAGGTCGCAAAAATAATGTGAAAGGCCATAGTCGTCCCGAATATGGCTCTGGTCATCACGATATCTTCCACGTTCAACGTCCTTTCTGATCAGCACCAAAAATTGTTAACGATTTCCTCGTTAATGTCCCATGAGGAGGCGGAGTTTATACGAAAAAGACCGTCACAAAAATGTGACGGTCGGGCTTGATGATAAAATAAGGGCGTTTGGAAGAGTAGATTATTTACGATAAAGTGGATAATCAACCTCAGTGGGTACTTGAATCAACACCAGGCGGAGCGGGGCATCCGTTGATGCTTGGTAGATGGCTGTGTTGCTTTCCTCGGAGGAGAGAACAACAAAGTCACCTTTGGTTGCCGGGGTGTGGTTCTCGCTGACAGTTGCTTTCTCTGCAACGCTTCCGTTCCCTTCCACTATGACGACTGCGTGAGCATAACCAGCCGGGAGTTCTTTTGCATACGATTTTCCAGCGGGAATCGTGATGTCGCTCATCAAGGAATCGGTGACCAACTGAATGGGCGCAGCCGATCCGACGATGTGTTTCACTTGCACACCATCAACATCCTCAGACGGAAACTCCTCATGATCATACTGATGGTAAGTCGGAGGTTCCTTCGTCGTTTGTGCGAGATGCGGTTCAAACCAGATTTGAAACATTTCCGTATCCTTGCCAAGCTCTTCTGCATGGTACGCGCCAGAACCGGTTTGCATGATCTGCGCGCCGCCTGTCGACACCTCTTGAAGATTTCCGAGCGTGTCCCGATGTCCGACTGTCCCTGTGAGGACATACGACAAAATTTCAAAGCCGGAGTGAGGGTGCAGCGGAATTTCAAAAGTCTTCAGGGATTTTGCCCATGCCCAGTAAAAAAGTGGTCCTACCCGTTTGACAACGGAGCCTTCATGAGGGAAGCCAATTGGTTTATTTTCTACGATTTCACCGTCGCCAAAATGTCCTTTTGCTTGCTCGTTCTGTGTGTAGACGCGGATTTCCATCTGATGTTCCTCCCTTAGTACGATTGCTGGCTTACGGGTTGTGAGGAGTCACCATTAAAACAAAACGTATGCGCCTGGACCGATCAACGCCACACCAATAACAACTGCGATTAACGTCAGGTTGTATTCGAATCCGTTTTGTGTGACCCAATATCCATTTTGACCGTGTACCTTCAGAATGGCAACCAGCATTGTGAAAGCAAGCAAAATAGAACTTGCCCAGATACCTACGCCTGCCGCAAACATCAGACCGCCAATGAGTTCAGAAAATCCAGCGACAAAGGCCATCGCTACGCCAGGTTTCACTCCAATAGACTCCAGCCAGCCGCCTGTTCCTTTCAAACCATAACCGCCAAACCAGCCAAACAGCTTCTGCGCACCATGACCTGCAAACGTCAAACCGATGACCAAACGAATCAATAACAATCCAATATCCAACACTTTTCATCTCTCCTTAATTATTTTAAATTAGTATATCTTTAGTTTAAGATATTTGTCCAAAAAGGCTGGCGGGCCTTAGAAGGATTCCGCCAGTTTTGCTGCTTTTTCTACACCAGCTGCAACGATCTCAGCTGCTTTGTCTTGGAATTGGTTGTGACCTTCTACGATCACTTCGGTTACATTGCTGATGCCCCAGAAGCCCAGAACAGTGCGCATGTATTTGTTAGCCATTTCGATTTCAGCCATAGGGCCTTCGGAATAAACGCCACCGCGTGCGCTCAACAGAGCTACTTTTTTGTCGCCCATCAGACCAACTGGACCTTCAGCAGTGTATTTGAATGTTTTGCCTGCTTGGGAGAGGTAGTCTACATACGTGTGCAGAACTGCTGGAACCGCGAAGTTCCACATAGGGAATGCGATTACTACTTTGTCAGCATCAGCAAATTGGTTCAGGTATTTGTTTACCAGATCAGCACCTTTTTGCTCTTCAGCAGTCAGTTCGATACCGTTTCCTGCTTTCCACATAGCAGTGAGCAAGTCATTGCCATAGTAAGGGAGGTTAGCTGCGAACAGATCCAATTCTGCGATTTCATCATTTGGATGTGTTTCTCTGTATGTTTTGGTGAAAGCTTCGTACAACTTTACACTTGTAGCCTGCTCAACTGGGCGATCGTTTGCTTTAATAAAAAGTACTTTACTCATGGAAATTTTATTCCCCTTCCGTTTAGTAAGTCACTAACTTTTAATGTGTAAATCTTGATTTTAAGATTATTACGTTTAAGATCTTTTGTCAACACTTTTTTAAAACGATTGTGGTGGAGAGAGAGGACTGCTCATCTAATAAGAAGCCTGAGCAGTGCGTCCCAACTTTTTTAGCAGTTCAATTGCTTGACGCTGTTCTTCTGGTGTGAGACCTTCCATCGCTTTCTCAATGGCGAGTTGATGAGGAGGGAAGATTTCGGCCAAAAATTGGTGCCCTTTTTCCGTGAGCTCCGCATAAATGACGCGGCGGTCTGCCGAACAGGGTTTGCGAATGAGCAGTTGTTTCTTTTCTAGCTTATCTACAACGTAGGTGATGTTTCCGCTGGAGATTAATATTTTTTCGCCAATTTGCTGCAATGGTTGAGGACCTTTATGAAATAATACCTCTAGAACCCCGAATTCGGTTGGATTAAGTCCATGCTCGCGAATGTGACGATTGGAGTGAGCGGTAACCCAGTTGTATGACCTCGATAAAACTACAAAAAGATCGAGGGGATCATTTCGCAGTGGTTTGTCAGACATATGGACCCTCCTATTCATCGAAACTTCGATATCTTTAATTTAAGATAATCCTACCTCTCGTATTTACATTTGTCAAATTGAGATAAAAAATAAAATGAAAAACACGCCTGTACAAACAGTTGTCTTCGTGATAAACTTTTGTTTGTAAACAAGCTGTGAAAGAGAAACAGAAGAAAGGAGGATGACCGTGGAAAAAGACATGCAGATCCTTCATCATATCCGGCAAAATCCTTTTATCACGCAACAGGAGCTGGCTGATCTGATTGGCATCTCACGTTCAGCGGTAGCTGGCTACATTGCACAGTTGACCAAACGCGGGGAAATCAAAGGACGGGCTTACGTACTTCGTGATGAAGGAATGATTGCTTGTATCGGTGGGGCCAACCTGGACCGCAAAGCACGCGGCAAGCAACAGGTGCGTCTACAGTCATCCAATCCAGTAACGATTATGGAATCGTGTGGAGGGGTGGCACGGAATATCGCGGAGAACCTCGGTCGTCTTGGCTGCAATACGTCACTCATCACCAGCATTGGTGAGGACAAGGAAGGCGAATGGCTCTTGCAGGAGACGAAAAAGCACGGGGTACACATCAGCCAAGTGTGGAGACTGCCTACACAGCGGACAGGAACGTATACCGCTCTTCTCGATATTGATGGCGAGATGGTTGTTTCCTTGGCGAACATGGATATTTACGATGCTCTTACACCAGAGATGTTCGCGGAGAAATGGTCGCACATTGCAGCAGCCCATGTGGTTTTCATCGATACAAACATTCCGGCGGACTGCTTGGCCTACATCATCGAACGTTGCCGGGAGGAAAACATCCTGCTCTTCGTTGACCCGGTCTCTTCCATTAAAGCTAAGAAGCTCCCACAGCAATTGGACGGAGTAGAAGCGATTTTGCCGAATCGCGAAGAAGCCGAGCTGATGGCTGGCATGAAGATCACGACGATCGAAGAATGCGCCGAGGCTTGCCGCAAGATCAGGGAACGAGGCGTCAAGCACGTCATCGTGACCTTGGGCGAAGAAGGAATTTACTATCAATCCGAGGACCTGGAGGAGCATATGTCTCCATATCCAACGGAAGTGGTAGATGTAACAGGTGCGGGAGATGCGTTCGCGTCGGGACTCTTGTATGGCATTGTAAACGGAGAGTCTTTCCAGAGAGCGTGCCGCCTTGGATTGGCAGCATCCGCTCTGACATTGCAAACAGAGCAGTCCGTATCTCCTCTATTAAAAGCAGAACAATTGGAACTGGCCGTAGAACAATTCGAAAAGGAGCGATAAGAGATGAAACAATATTTGACCTTTACTGAGGAAGTACGCCACGCACTGGAGAACAACCTACCGGTAGTTGCGCTGGAGACGACGATTATTTCTCACGGTATGCCATATCCGCAAAACATTGAAATGGCAAAAGAAGTAGAGCAAATCATTCGCGACAACGGTGCCGTACCAGCTACGATCGGGATCATGGACGGCAAAATCAAAATCGGTTTGACTGACAGCGAGCTGGAAGAGTTTGCGACGAACAAAAATGTAGCAAAAGTAAGCCGTCGCGACTTCGCTTACATTTTGGCTAGTGGTAAAATCGGTGCGACTACAGTAGCCGCTACCATGATCGCAGCTGAGATGGCTGGCATCCACATGTTTGCAACTGGCGGTATCGGCGGGGTACACCGTGAAGGTGAAATCACTTGGGACGTATCTGCTGACCTGACTGAGTTGGCGCAAACAGATGTAGCTGTAGTATGCGCAGGTGCGAAATCGATCCTCGATATCGGCCGCACACTCGAATATTTGGAAACGCAAGGTGTACCAGTTGTGGGCTACCGCACAGATGAATTCCCATCCTTCTTCGCTCGCGAAAGCGGATTTGGCGTAGACATGCGCATCGATACACCGGAAGAAGTCGGTAAAATGATGAACACTAAATGGGATCTGGGACTCAAAGGCGGTATGATTATCGCGAACCCAGTACCAGAATCCGATGCACTGAATCACCAGGAAATCGAGGCAGTGATCCAAAAAGCACTCGCAGAAGCAAAAGAAAACAACATTGCGGGTAAACAGGTAACGCCATTCATGCTCGATAAAGTGAAAAAGCTGACAGAAGGCAAGAGCTTGGCAACGAACATCGCGCTGGTGAAACACAATGCTGAAGTAGCTGCGAAAATCGCGGTAGCTTATCAGAAAGAAGCGAATCAAGGTAAATAAGAGAGAGCGAAGATCGAACAATTGCTCCCGGTTAATCCGGGGGCTTTTTTTGTTTTTTAGCGGCTGTAGTGGGGGGAAGAAGCTGTTGTTAACATCTTGAAAGCTGTCTCAAGAGGGTTACTTAGAAGACTCCCTCAAATTCAAAAAATTATCTTGGTTGTAACTCCTCCGAACAAACTCGCATTATGGTTTAAAAGCGCGGCCAAAATCCTCGCTGTTAAGAAGTACTGCCATATGTTTGGAAGGAGACCGCCCGAACGAAGTGAGGAAAAAGGCGACTGGAAAACATGTGGCAGGGCTTCGTCCGGCACCAAGGATAGTGGACCACCCATCATTTCTCCCTGTGTTTTCAGCACATAAAGCCCATTTAGAAAAAAATTGAAAAAAGCGCTTGATATACCCAGAGGGGGTATTGTATAGTAAGGGTGTGAACAGGAAACAACGTAAGGGAAACGATACGATAAAATATACCCCTCGAGGGTATTTGGAGGGATTAAAATGAGTGCCAAAACAGCAGAGGCAACAGTCGCAATCTCAGGGATGACTTGCGCAGCTTGTGCACTGCGCATCGAAAAGGGCCTGGGAAAAATGGAGGGAGTGGAGACTGCCAACGTCAATCTGGCCTTGGAAAAATCCACAGTCGTGTTCGATCCATCGAAAACGAACATCGACGACATCCGCTCCAAAATTGAATCGCTCGGCTATGGTGTCGTCACTGACAAGGTGGAGCTAAACATCTCGGGAATGACATGTGCGGCTTGCTCCACACGGATCGAAAAAGGTTTGAACAAAACAGCTGGGGTTCTGAAGGCTAACGTGAACCTGGCGATGGAAACAGCCACTGTCGAGTACGATTCATCACAGGTAAGTGTGACGGACATTATTCAAAAGGTAGAAAAGCTAGGGTATCAGGCGACTCGCAAGGAAGAAGGAAAAGAAGAAGAAAAAGTAGATCGTCGCCAGGAAGAAATCAAACGGCAGACCCGCAAGTTCTGGATTTCCGCGATTCTGTCGCTCCCGCTGCTCTGGTCGATGGTGAGCCACTTTTCCTTCACCTCGTTTATCTGGCTGCCTGAAATCTTGATGAATCCGTGGGTACAGCTCGCATTGGCAACACCTGTACAATTCATCATCGGAGCACAGTTTTACGTGGGAGCTTTCAAAGCCCTTCGCAACAAGAGTGCTAACATGGATGTGCTGGTTGCTCTCGGTACCTCAGCTGCTTATTTCTACAGTTTATGGGTCGCGATCAACTCCATCGGTGCTCATGGCGGCCATATGCTGGAGCTGTACTTTGAGACGAGTGCGGTACTGATCACGTTGATCGTCTTGGGTAAATTGTTTGAGATGAAAGCAAAGGGACGCTCTTCGGAAGCGATCCGCAAGCTGATGGGCTTGCAAGCAAAAACAGCAATAGTCGTACGGGATGGCGTCGAAATGACCATTCCTGTAGAAGAAGTGAGACTGGGCGACGTTGTTCACGTGAAGCCGGGCGACAAAGTACCTGTCGATGGCATCGTCATGGAAGGACAGTCCGCAGTGGATGAGTCCATGCTGACTGGCGAAAGTATTCCGGTGGATAAAGCCGCAGGCGATACCGTCATCGGCGCCACCTTGAACAAAAACGGCTTTTTGAAGGTCCAGGCAACCAAAGTCGGAAAAGAAACGGCTCTGGCGCAAATCATTAAAGTAGTGGAAGAAGCACAAGGAACTAAAGCACCGATTCAGCGCGTAGCTGACAGCATCTCGGGGATTTTTGTCCCAATCGTCGTAGGGATTGC
Organism: Brevibacillus porteri; assembly: GCF_003013475.1. GTDB lineage: Bacteria > Bacillota > Bacilli > Brevibacillales > Brevibacillaceae > Brevibacillus > Brevibacillus porteri. Next base: position 122,931 of record NZ_PXZO01000027.1, on the reverse strand, counting down.
CATTCTTACCTTCTTGATCTGGTACTTCTTCGTTATACCTGGCAACTTCGGTGAGGCTTTGGAGAAAGCAATTGCTGTACTCGTAATCGCATGCCCGTGCGCCCTCGGTCTGGCAACACCGACCTCGATCATGGCGGGCTCTGGACGCGCAGCTGAGTTGGGCATCTTGTTCAAAGGCGGGGAGCATCTGGAGACTGCTCACCACCTGGATACGATCGTCCTCGATAAAACAGGGACTGTAACCAAAGGCGAGCCAGAACTGACAGACGTCATTGCCATTGATATCGAAGAACAAGAGCTACTCTCTTTGGTCGGCGCCGCTGAGAAAAATTCCGAGCACCCATTGGCTCAAGCCATCGTTCGCGGAATTGCAGATAAAGGAATCACCTTGACGAATACAGATTCTTTTGAAGCCATTCCTGGTTTCGGTATCCAGGCAACCGTCGCTGGCAAAGAAGTACTCGTCGGTACCCGCCGCTTGCTGGAAAAACATCAAATTTCGTATCAAGCAGTGTCTGATACCATGCTGGCACTGGAGCGCTCCGGTAAAACGGCGATGCTCGCAGTCGTCGAAGGCAAGCTCGCTGGCTTGATTGCCGTAGCGGATACGATCAAACCGACCTCCAAGGAAGCTGTTCAACGCATGAAAGCAATGGGATTGACTGTGATCATGATGACCGGTGACAACCGTCAAACTGCTGAGGCCATTGCCCGTGAAGCAGGAATCGATCACGTCATCGCAGAAGTCCTGCCTGAAGGCAAGGCCGCAGAAGTGAAAAAACTGCAAGAACAAGGCAAAAAAGTTGCGATGGTCGGCGATGGTATCAACGATGCTCCTGCACTCGCTACCGCTGACGTCGGTATGGCAATCGGTACAGGTACAGATGTGGCTATGGAAGCAGCCGATATTACCTTGATGCGCGGCGAACTGACCAGTGTCGCAGACGCCATCGAGATGAGCAAACTCACCATCCGCAACATCAAGCAAAACCTGTTCTGGGCACTGGCCTACAACACCTTGGGCATCCCGATTGCCGCAATTGGCTTCCTCGCTCCATGGCTTGCCGGTGCTGCAATGGCCTTCAGCTCCGTATCCGTTGTACTCAACGCACTGAGACTGCAACGAGTGAAGCTGTAACAACAGTAACAAGCGGCTTTGTCCGCCTTACCTATACAACATAAAATGTAAGGAGAGATTTGATCATGACAAATATCACATTGAACGTAGAAGGTATGTCTTGCAACAAATGCGTAGCGCGCATCGAGAATACATTGAAAGAACTGGGTGCAGAAGGCAAAGTGCACTTGGCTGATAAAAAGGTTGATGTTTCCTACAATGAGAGCACATTGACACTCGAAGCAGTAAAAGAAGCAATCGAAGACCAAGGCTACGACGTCGTTTAAGCATCGTGCTATTACTATCGAAAAAAGCTCCTGCCTGATTCCATGAGGCGGGAGCTTTTTGGCTGTTTTGCTTGGAGTAGCTGTAGGGGAGGGGAAGAAGCCCATTTCCAGTCTACGCTTCGGCCTACGCCCCGCAAGGGGTTAGACTGTCCGCTGCGAAATGAATGTCGGGAGCGCTTCAAAAGTAGAGTTTCGAAGATGTATTCGCAGAGGTTGAAGCTGACAACCCCCGCCATTCATTTCTACGCTGAGTTGGGCTCCAGAGGCGCTAGGACTGGAAATGTTCTTCTTCCCAAGCGACTATTGTTTACATCTTGAAAGCAGCATTCAAGGGGGTGCTTCATTAAATGCATGTAGAATCCCAACAGCTTGTAGAGGAAACAGGAGAAATAAGCCAAGATCTTTGGACACACCTACCGAGGCGCAGTAAAAAAAAGAGAAACTGCCTTTAGCGTCCACCTCTGAGACACATCTTGAATGGACTACTTTGGACGCGGTTTCGCTTTTTTTCACGGAGCCGGGCACCCATGCTCCCTCGCAGGTGTTCCAAGAAGCTGAGCGTTTTCTCCTGTTTCCTCCCCACCCCACATGCGAGAGAGAATAACGCACGATTCCTTTAATCGAATGAGTAACCGAGAGCTAATCCAATCCGATTCATAAAGAAAGACAAAGTCCGGTTAAAACCGTGCTAAACGAACGTTCACAATAACTGGAAGCGAGCGTATAATCAAATCACAATCAAGCTTAATCAAGAAACAACACATACGGCCTAGTTCCGAGATTTTCGGAAGCGGGGGAACCAATCTTTTGGGGTTAATCCTGAGTGATCAGGAGGGATGAGGAAAAGTCTTCTCTGCCATCCTACCCGTCAGCTAACCTCGTCGGCCAAAGCAGGGAAGGTCATGGATGGATAAAGTCTAGGCATATAATACGCAACAAGGGGATTCCTTGCGGGCGTGTGATAGGCCGATGCAGGCTTTTTCTTTGGGACCTTTGTTCTGGAGAAAAAGGATGGATCGGCCTATTTTTTATGGATATACCGATGAGCAGCTTACGCCATACAGACGTTATCGAAAAACGTGTGGATCGCTGGGAGGCAGTCGGTACGACATAAACCGCTGACAATCGAAATCAGGAAGACAGAGTACAGGGAGTCCTGAAAAGGGATGCCAGGTATTACGTAAGCCTGCGGATTTTCAACACGAGTAAAAATCAAGCGTGCATGCTTGGTTTTGCTGGAGTGTGGAAACTTCGCAGGCTTTTTGCATTTACGAAAAAACGAAGGATGAGGGATACCATGCCCAAAATGAAGGTCTATCAACTGACAAAAGTGTTCGGCAAGCAGCCCGAGCTGGCCTTGAAGCTACTGGCAGAAGGACGTACGAAAGAACAAATTTACAAGCAAACGGGCCAGTCTATCGGGGTGAATCAGGTCAGCTTTGAAGTCGAGGAAGGTGAAATCTTCGTGATCATGGGCCTGTCCGGCAGCGGCAAATCAACCTTAATCCGACTGTGTAATCGACTGATTGATCCAACGAGTGGAAGCATCGAGATCGATGGAGAAGAGATCGTGGACATGAAGGCATCGGCTTTGCGCGAGGTGAGGAGGAAGAAGCTCGGGATGGTTTTCCAAAACTTCGCCCTGTTTCCGCAGCGGACGGTACGAGAAAACGTCGAGTTCGGTTTGGAGATTCAACAAGTACCACCAGGGCTCCGGCAAGAAAAAGCACGGGAAGCGCTTGCGCTCGTTGGGTTAACCGAGTGGGAAAATGCGTACCCGGATCAATTGAGCGGAGGGATGCGCCAGCGAGTCGGATTGGCGCGGGCGTTGGCTAATAATCCAGATATTCTCTTGATGGACGAAGCGTTCAGTGCACTGGACCCGCTCATTCGAAAAGACATGCAGGATGAGCTACTGGAGCTTCAGATGACGATGAAAAAGACGATCCTGTTCATTACACATGACTTGCACGAGGCGTTGAGGCTGGGTGATCGGATTGCCTTTATGAAAGACGGACAGATCATTCAGATCGGCCGCCCGGAAGAAATCATGGCAGACCCAGCGGATGAATTCGTGCGGAAGTTCGTCGAGGATGCCGACCTGTCCAGAGTGCTCGTTGCTGAAAATGTGATGAAACGGGCAGAAGCAATCACGCCTGACAAAGGGGCTCGAGTGGCGCTGCAACTCATGATGGATAACGGCGTGTCCAGCTTGTACGTCGTGGACAAAAAGCGCACACTGCTCGGCTTGATTACGGCGTATGACGTATCACTCGCGATCGGTACGGGGGATTCACTGGAGACGATTATGAAAACCGACCTCCCTACTGTTTCACCTGACGCACGTCTGCACAGTTTGTTCCCAATGATGGCAGACCTGCACGTCCCGATTGCGGTAGTGGGCGAGCAGCAGCGTTTGTTGGGTGTCATCGTAAAAGGAGCGGTGCTAGGCGGGCTGGTAGGCAAAGTCAATGTCCAAGAACACCAGAGAGCAGAGGTGATGAGTGATGGACGTCGTGCCTAAGCTGCCGATTGGCGAATGGATGGAAGGGTTCGTGGAGGTGCTGGGCCAGTACAAAGGGGTATTGTTTGATCCAGTGTCTATCGTCATTTCTACGATGGTGACTTACTGTTCCACGGTTTTGGCGGAGATACCTTCGCTGATTCTCATCTTGCTGCTGGGGGCCGCTGCGTGGGTTTTTGCAGGGAGAGCGTCAATGGTCTTTACGGTTGTCGGACTTTCTCTCATTCACAACCTGGGGTACTGGGATGAAACGATGGAGACATTGGGACTCGTCCTCACTGCCACCATGATTTCGATCGCCATCGGGATTCCGGTGGGCATTCTTTGCGCGAGATACGATACGTTTCGCAATCTGGTCACGCCAATACTGGATTTGATGCAGACGATGCCAGCGTTCGTTTACTTGATTCCCGCGATCTTTTTCTTTGGCTTGGGTGAGGTGCCGGGAGTCATTGCCTCCGTTATTTTTGCTTTGCCGCCAATTGTGCGTCTCACGAACTTAGGCATACGTCAGGTGCCAGCGGAAATGGAGGAAGCAGCGGATGCCTTTGGCGCAACTGGGTGGCAAAAGCTCGTGAAAGTGCAACTGCCGTATGCGAAATCGACGATCTTGGCGGGAGTCAATCAGTGCATCATGCTCGCCCTGTCGATGGTGGTCATAGCGGCTATGATCGGGGCAAAAGGCTTGGGTGCAGACGTATATCGCGCCGTATCGCAAGTGGATATAGGAAGAGGATTCGAGGCGGGGCTATCCATCGTGATCATCGCTATCGTCTTGGATCGGCTTACTCAACATGCAGGAAAAAAGGAGAGAAACATATGATGAACAAAGCGGTTCCAGCTTTACTGGCAGTGATGATGGGAGCGACAGCTTGGCTCGCAGGCTGCTCCAGTCAAAACACAAGCACACAAATACCGACAGCAACGGTAGTCGGTCCTATTCCTTCTGAGACGTCGGACAACGCGCTAGGAGAAAAGCTCGACTACAAAATCATCGGAATCGACGCAGGAGCAGGCTCGATGGTGAAGACAGAGGAAGTCATGAACCTGTATGGCTTGGATAAATGGCAGCTTGTTGAAGGCTCCGATGCAGCGATGACAGCAGCTTTGATCAAGGCGTACGAAGCGAAGGAACCGATTATCATTACGGGCTGGACGCCGCATTGGATGTTTAAAAAGATGGATTTGAAATATTTGGAGGACCCGAAGAACGGCTTTGGCGGAGCGGAACAAATCCATACCATCGTGCGCAAAGGGCTGAAAGAGGATCAGCCTGCTGCCTATCAATTTCTGGATAAGTTCTGGTGGGAGCCAGCCGATATGGAGTCAGTCATGGTCCAAATGATTGACGGAAAAGATCCGGAAGTGGCCGCTGCGGAATGGGTAAAAAACAACGAAGTCAAAGTAGCGAAATGGGTGGAGGGCATACAGCCTGTCCAAAAAGAGAAGCTGACTCTCGCTTATGTAGCATGGGATTCCGAGATTGCCAGCTCGCACGTTGTAGAGCATGTGCTGGAGCAGAAGCTGGGGTATGAAGTCGAATTGAGTCAGGTGCAGACTGGACCGATGTGGGCAGGAGTGGCCATTGGGGATGTAGATGGGATGGTTGCGGCTTGGCTGCCGTCTACAGATACGAGCTATTTGAAAAAGTTTGGTGGGCAAATCGAGGATTTGGGTCCGAATCTCGACGGAACCAAAATCGGACTCGTGGTTCCTTCGTACATGAACATCTCGTCCATTGAGGATCTCCAATAAGGAAGGGGGGCGCTGCTATGAAGCATTATCTCGTAATGGGCAAGGGGGAAGCTTTCACTTCTTTTGTCCAGACACTATGCTGTGACAGTTTGCCTGCTTTTTGGGGAAGGAATCCCGGTGCCTTTTCATTGACAGCAGGGCCTTGCGACAAGACGATTCAGCGTTTTTTGCCCATCTCATTTGACGAGTGCTACCGCGATCAGGAATCCTTGCTGCTCTACCATTCCGTCTACATCTTTCCCGATGAGTGGGCGGAGGGACGCGACTTCATTACACTGTTCAAGCAGCTTGGTACCTGCCGGATTTTTGTGATGACGCAGGAACATCGGAACGCGATGTTATACAAGGCGCTCGGGGCGAATCACGTCATTGTGAGCCAGCCCGGGTATAAAGGCTATGGCTGGTTGGCCGAACAGATGAGTGGGTAAGAGAGGAATAGAAAAGGCTCCGCCTGCAAATGAAGGCGGAGCCGCGCTTTGTAAAATTAGCCTAATATTTTTTCGAGGTCCTTGTCCAATACATAAACCTCAATCCGTTCACCCATTTTCGTGCTGATATCACTATGGCTGGATAGTACCTTGCAGCTTGTCAGCTTTTCTACGATTTCTTCCGATTCTTCGCTGTACATCTCACGGAGAACCTCGCGCATTTCTTTGACGATGCGGCGACCTTTATCGTGACTGGACAGATGCTTTTCTTCGACGGTGAGAACACCTTTAAATCTGACGATGACCATATCACCGACGATGTAGGTCTTCGCTTCCTGTGGACCTCGTCCAATTAGTTCACGCTGAAATTTTATGAATGCTTCGCTGATTTCGGCTTCCAGCTTTTTCTTGTTAGAGATGGCCAAACGCCATACCTCCCATAATTTATCATTGTGCCTAATATTACTCAGCCGTCTTGGGGCTGTCAACCTACGAAAAAAGAGGGGGGAAACATTCCGATGGTGATCGTCTCCATTTTTGCTGTTGGTATTTTTCTCTATTTGATCTATGCGTTATTGCATGTGGAGGAGCTATGAAACAATTGATAGGAAAGGCTCTACTTGATAGTTTTCGCAAGCTGAACCCGTTGGTCATGAAATCGAATCCCGTGCTGTTTGTCGTAGAGCTCGGGACGGTTCTGATTTTGCTGATGCTGTTGTTTCCGAAGTATTTTGGTACGGAGGATCAGGTAGGGTGGAATACAGTCGTTTTTTCCGTTTTATTATTCACGGTGTTGTTCGCGAATTTCGCTGAAGCATTGGCGGAAGGACGCGGGAAAGCACAAGCAGATACATTGCGGCGAGCCAAGCGGGATACGGAGGCCAAGCGACTCAAAGCCGATGGCAGTGTGCAGGTGATTTCATCTGGCGAACTGCGTAAAGGTGATCACGTCTTGGTCGAAACAGGAGATATCATCCCAGGAGATGGTGACATTATCGATGGCTTGGCCTCCATTGATGAATCTGCGATCACGGGCGAGTCGGCTCCGGTCATCAAAAGGGCGGGCAGCGACCAGACGTCTGTAACGGGTGGGACACGTGTCATTAGTGACTCTATTATCGTGAAAATTACGACGAACCCCGGGGACTCTTTTTTGGATCGGATGATTATGCTCATTGAAGGGGCCAAGCGTCAAAAAGCACCGAATGAAATTGCCTTGAATACAGTTCTTATCGTCTTTACGCTTATTTTTTTGATTGTCGTCGTCACGCTGGTTCCGATTGCTTCGTATGTGGGTATCGAGCTGGATATCTCCGTCTTGGTCGTTTTGCTCGTTTGTCTCATTCCGACTACGATTGGCGGTTTGTTATCGGCCATTGGCATTGCGGGGATGGATCGTGTCACCCGCTTTGGTGTCATCGCGATGTCGGGTAAGGCAGTAGAAGCGGCAGGTGATGTCAACACGATCATTTTGGACAAGACAGGCACGATCACGTATGGTAACCGACTGGCGGCAGAATTCGTTCCTGTAGCGGGAGTCGACCAGAGGGAGCTGATGGAAGTCGCTGTGCTCACTTCGCTGTTCGATGATACGCCAGAGGGAAGCTCCGTCATGATGCTCGCCCAAGCAAATCAGGTTGTCTGCGACGTCAAAGCGTACGAAGGAGAGATTATCCCGTTTACTGCCGAGGAGCGCATGAGCGGTTTGAATTACAAAGGCGTCCACTATCGAAAAGGAGCAGTTAGCGCCATTAGTGCCTATGTCAGGGAGCGGGGGGGCATGGTGCCACCAGATCTTGAAGAAAAAAGCGCGCGAATCTCGCTGCAAGGTGGTACTCCGCTCGCTGTATGCAAGGACAGTCAGGTCCTTGGCCTGATTTACTTGAAGGATACGGTGAAGCCCGGGATTCGCGAGCGTTTTGAAGAATTGCGGAAAATGGGCATTAGGACCGTCATGTGCACAGGCGACAATCCACTGACAGCGGCCACCATCGCCAAAGAAGCTGGGGTCGACGACTTTATTGCCGAGAGCAAGCCCGAGGACAAAATCAGAATCGTTCGGGAAGAGCAGGCACAAGGGAAAATGGTTGCGATGACCGGAGATGGCACGAATGATGCGCCAGCGCTGGCCCAAGCCGATGTAGGCATCGCGATGAACAGCGGGACAACGGCTGCGAAGGAAGCGGCCAACATGGTCGATCTCGATTCAGACCCGACGAAGATTTTGCAGGTCATTTCCATCGGGAAGCAGCTTCTCATGACCCGCGGCGCATTGACGACCTTTAGTATCGCGAACGACTTTTCCAAGTATTTTGCGATCATCCCTGCGATGCTGGTCGAGCAAGTGCCCGAGATGCAGCTTTTGAACATCATGAACCTGCAGTCTCCGTCCAGTGCTGTTCTATCCGCACTTTTATTCAATGCGATTATTATCCCACTCTTAATCCCGCTGGCATTGCGGGGAGTGCGCTATGTGCCCATGAATGCGAACCAGCTTCTCGTCCGGAACTTGTTGATTTACGGCGTAGGAGGAATCATTTTTCCGTTCATCGGAATCAAGCTGATTGATATGGGACTGCAACTGTTCTGGTAACCAAACAGCTATGAATGACATACGGAGGTGTACTCACGTGAACGTATCGTTGCGTTCCAAAATCATGTGCGGCTTTGTCGCTACGGCCCTGCTAATCGGAGTGCTGGGGCAGCTCTATTACACAAAGCTGGTTGAAATCAATACGCGCTATGATGCCAGTTTGGGACTTGGAGAAGAAGCAATCAGGCAAGTAGAAAAGAGTGTGCTTGAGGAGCTTTCCTACATTTATGTGACGAGTGTTGGGATGTTTGTTTTGATCATCGGATTGGGCTGGATCATCTCTGGAAAAATTAGCCGATCCATTCGTGTCATTGCCCATGCGACAGAAACAATGGCAGCAGGAGATTTGACAGGAGCAGAGATTCAGATCGCCACGCAGGATGAGGTGGGGCAGGTAGCGCAAGCGATTAACCAGATGGCGAGGAATTTACGCAATTTGATCGGGCAAATCAGTACGGGAGCGGATCATGTCGCGAATGCTTCTGAGGAGCTGGCGACGAATGCCTTGCAAGCAACGGAAAACAGCCGATCGGTTGTCGCAGCGATGCAAGAGCTGGTGGATGGAGCTGGGGAGCAAATGAAAGGCTCCGATCAAACCGTCGATTCGATGGAACGCGTAGAAGAAGCTGTGAAACAAATGGAGGAGTACGCGCAGCATGTCTTCGGATCAGCCAAAAGTGCCTCTGCGGCGGCCGATACAGGAACGGAAGTCATCGCGAAAACCGTGCAGCAGATGGCAGACATTGCGGCTGCTTTTACTACGACAGAGAAAGCCGTGACGCAGCTGGGCACGCGATCAAGGGAGATTGAAGCGTGTGTGGCTATCATTAAGGCGATGGCGAATCAGACGAATCTTTTGGCGATCAATGCTGCGATTGAAGCGGCACGAGCGGGAGCGTCAGGCAAAGGCTTCGCCGTCGTAGCCGGTGAGGTGAGAAAGCTCGCAGATCAATCCAGGCAAGCGGCGGAGCAGATTGCCGACATGCTCGAACAGATGCGACAGGATGTTGCCCGGGCAGTAGGGTCCATCGAAGAGGGAAATACAGAGGTCGCTTCTGGCGTGACAGTCGTAAAGGAAGCAGGAGATGCTTTTGCAAAAATTAGTCTGGCGGTCCAGCAAGTATCCATGCACATTAACCAAGTCGCGACAGGTCTGGATCATACCTCGGGTAAAACGGTGACAGTGACAGCCCAAATGGGTCAGCTGGTACATATCGCGAAGGCGGCGTCTGAACGGGCTGATCAAGTGGCACAAGCTGCCTGTCAGCAAAACAGTGCGGTGGAGGCGTTTCGTGAGTGCCTTGATTCACTCAGCAAGCTGGCACACCAGCAAAAAAGTTTGATTCGTAGATTCAAGACATAGGTGATGGGTATGGGACTATGGCTAGAGCAGCAACGGATCGAGAGGCAAAAACAAACGGCGTTAAAACTGGCTGCTGCGGTTGCCGCGCTCATGCTTGTCATCGTCTTGCTGCTGCTCTTCTTGACGGAGGAAACGCGAGGAGGTGTATGGCTGGCTGGGTTAGTGCCTATCTTGATTATCACGGCTATCTGCTATCGCATGGCTCTGAGGTACGCCTGTGATACGCATCAGCTGGAACAAACGTATTGGGAGAACGAGGAAAGGAAGATTCACTCGATATTGGAGAGCATCAAAGACGGTTATTACGAATTGGACGAGCGAGGTCGGTTTCTCGCTGTGAATCCTGCACTCTCTGAAATACTTGGAGCACCTGCGCATGAGTTGCTGGGAGCAAGCTATCAGGAGTATGTGGGCAAGCAAGATGCTTTGAAGCTAAAGCACGCGTTTCGGTGGGTGTCGCATACCGGGACGCCTGTCCAGCAAATTGACTGGGCGTTTGTCCAGCGTGACGGTCAGAGGCGCTTAGTGGAGGGCTCCATTGTGAAAATTAGCGAAAAATCGGGTGGTGTCACCGGGCTGCGCGGGATTATCCGCGACGTGACGGATCGCAGGCAGGCAGAGCAGACAATCAATCACATGGCGTACCACGATGCGCTGACTGATCTCCCGAACCGTCGACTTTTCGAGGCGGAGCTGACGATTGCGCTATCCCAGGCGAAGCAGCAAGGACAGATGATGGCAATCCTGTTTTTTGATTTGGATCGTTTTAAATACATCAACGACTCCTTGGGGCATTATTTCGGGGACTGCTTGCTCCAGTCGCTCTCTCATCGATTAAAGGAAAATGTCGGCACGGCAGGCATATTGGCTCGCATGGGTGGAGATGAGTTTACGATGATCTTCCCTGCGATTTCTGACGAGACAGAGGTGATTGCGTTGGCGGATCGGATCATTGCGTCCTTGCAATCGCCGCTTCAGGTGGAGGATCGGGAATGCATTGTCACGACAAGTATCGGGATCAGTATTTTCCCGAGAGATGGAGAGGATACGCAAACCCTCATGAAGCATGCAGATGCCGCCATGTACAGTGCCAAAGAAAAGGGCAGGAATCGGTACAACCTGTATTCGTCTACGATGAGCCTTCATGCGGCGGAACGGCTGGCAGTCGAGCAGGAGCTGCGCAAGGCGTTGGAGCGCAATGAGTTTTGCCTGCATTATCAGCCGCAGCTCGATTGCAAAACAAATCAGGTGGTCGGGGTGGAGGCTCTGCTCAGGTGGCGGCATCCTGAATGGGGAATGGTCTCGCCAGCCGAATTTATCCCCTTGGCGGAAGAGACTGGCTTGATTGTGCCCATTGGGGAATGGGTGCTTCGAACGGCTTGTCAGCAAAACAAAGCATGGGCAGAAGCAGGCTATCCTTCCCTGCGCATAGCGGTGAATTTATCAGCCCGCCAATTTCAGCAGGAGAATTTGGTTGGCATGATCAAACAGGTGCTCCAAGAAACGCAGATGCAACCGCAATTTCTGGAGCTAGAGATTACAGAAAGTGCCGTCATGCAAAACGCCACGCGGTTCATCGGAATCCTGCATGAGCTGAAAAATCTGGGGATATGGCTGTCCATCGACGATTTTGGGACAGGCTACTCCTCGCTAAGCTACTTGCGTGATTTTCCCATTAACCGCTTAAAGATCGATCGGTCGTTTGTAAATGATATTACAGAAAACGAAGATGCCGTCATCGCCAAGTCGATCATTGCCATGGCGCACAGCTTGCAAATGAACGTACTGGCGGAGGGGGTGGAAAACGAAGTTCAGCTGGCCTTTTTGCGTGAGCAGCAGTGTGATGAAATGCAGGGCTACTACTGTAGTAAGCCATTACCTGCAGAGCAATTGGAAGAATGGATGCAACAATCAGGCACGACTGCTCACGCAGTATGGGGAAAATAATATGAAAAAAGGAGAGAAACGATGAAATATCATGATCGGATGAGGCCTGATAGGTTTAAATCGCTTACACGGATAAAGAACGCAAAAATCGTGTGAAAAAGACTGAAATAGGACATTAACATCCGATTATGCCGGACGTATAATGAGACTCGTAACCAACAATTGCAAATATGGCCAAATCCCGAGGCACTCGGGAACGGAGGACCCAATCAGTAGGGGTTAATCCCACGCATGAATCGTGGGAGGGATGAGAAACTCTTTCGCCATCCTACCCGTCAGCTAACTTCGTCGGCTAAAGCGAGGGAGGTCTAAAGACCGCCTGTTTGAGGAGGCCTTTTTGTTATCCATTGAGGGACGACAAGGGTTGACTCGAAACGTAATGCAGGTCTTTTCGTTTTGCTCAAAAACGGCCAATGACCGTTTTACTCACAAGTAAATAGCTGTTTTCGGAAAAAGGAAACGGGAGACAAAACGCAAAGAAGGCAACTTCAAGTCGGCTGGGCGTTAGGTAGACCAATGAGTACTTTTTCTCCGATACAAAGGATCGTTTTATTTGCCGCGGGATGCGGGCGACTTCGTTCGTCTGTTCATCTTCCGTTCGGTCAGATGCGGCGGTCTTTCGGGGAAATCGTAAGCATTGGTCTATTTTTTTCCCAAATGGCAGGTTTTTTCAAAAAAGGAAGCCTGTACAGGGGGAAGCGAGAGAGACGAGTCGGCCAGACTTTACGGGATAGTCAGTACCAGAAAAAAGGAGGGACATTGCATGGACGTGGTTTCCATACTGCTCTTGGCGCTTTCATTCGGTGTATTTTTTGCACTCATCAAGTTTTGTGACGCCGTGGTAAGAGAACAGGGAGGGAAAGAGAAATGATCTGGTTGCTGCTGATTGTGGGAGGGCTTTCGATGTACCTGTGCCACGCATTGATTTACCCGGAAAAATACTAGGGGTTAGAATCATTCGTTTATTTGGAACCATTTTTTAGAGGGAGTAGGAGGAACTGTCGTGGACTTTTTACAAATAGCGTTGGTTTTGGTGGTGCTTTTCGTGCTCGCCATACCGATGGGAAAATATTTGGCACGCTCCTTTTCGCTGGAGACGACCCGATTGGACCGTGTTTTTGGCGGGGTGGAAAAAGCGATATACAAGCTGTCTGGCATTCGCGTAGCAGATATGACCTGGAAGCAGTACGCAATGGCTGTTCTGGTCAGCAACATTTCGATGGTAGCTATTGCGTATCTCTTGCTTCGTTTGCAAGGGATGCTGCCGGGAAACCCAAGTGGAATTGCGGCGATGGAGCCGTTGCTTTCCTTTAACACGGCTGTCAGCTTTTTGACGAATACGAATCTTCAGCATTACAGCGGGGAGAGCGGATTGTCGTATCTGTCGCAAATGCTGGTCATTATTTACCTGATGTTTACAACGCCAGCGACAGGGATCGCGGTCGTGATGGCCTTCATGCGCGGGCTGACAGGGCAGCGCAGCATCGGTAACTACTACGTAGACCTAGTACGTGCTCATACACGTGTGTTGATTCCGCTGGCGATTGTCGTGACATTGCTCTTGGTGACCCAAGGCGTGCCGCAGACAATGGAGCCGACGGCAACAGCGACAACTATTAGCGGAACGGAGCAACAAATCGCTCGCGGCCCGGTCGCTTCACTCGTATCGATCAAGCATTTGGGCACAAACGGAGGCGGATTCTTCGGGGTAAACTCCTCGCATCCATTTGAAAACCCGACACCGCTAACAAACGTGATCGAAATTTTGTCGATGTTTTTGATCCCGGCGGCACTGCCATTCGCATTCGGCTTCATGGCGAAGAGCCGCAAGCAAGGCTGGGTTATTTTTGGAGCGATGTTCGCGATGTTCCTGGCGTTCCTGGTCACGGCGTATGCCAATGAAGTAAACGGTAACCCGGCGCTGGAACGGGCTGGCCTGTCACAAGTAATGGGCAGCATGGAAGGAAAAGAAGTCCGTTTTGGTATCGCACAAAGCGCCTTGTTCACTGCCGTGACAACAGCGGCAACGACAGGAACCGTGAACAACATGCACGATACATTGACGCCACTTGGCGGTTTGGTTCCGCTCGGTGAAATGATGCTCAACTGCGTATTCGGCGGAGATGGCGTCGGAACGATTAACATTTTGATGTATGCGATTTTGGCTGTATTCTTGGCGGGCTTGATGGTAGGGCGTACGCCTGAATTCCTCGGCCGCAAGATCGAAGGAAAAGAGATGAAGCTGATCGCCATCGCGATTCTCGTTCATCCCCTGATCATTTTGGCGCCAACCGCTATTGCATTGGCGACAGAAATGGGTTCATCCGCAGTGTCGAACCCAGGCTTCCACGGCATTTCACAAGTGCTGTACGAATACACTTCTTCAGCAGCCAACAACGGTTCCGGTTTTGAAGGATTGGGCGACAACACACCTTTCTGGAACATTTCTACGGGACTTGTCATGCTGTTCGGTCGATATGTTTCGATCATTACGATGCTGGCGGTAGCAGGCTCCTTGCTCGCAAAAACGCCGGTACCAGAAACGATGGGTACACTGCGCACAGACAATAGTGTATTCACGGTGATTTTGATTGCGACTGTGGTAATCGTAGGCGCACTGACATTCCTGCCTGTGCTTGCTCTTGGCCCAATCGCTGAGTGGCTCACGATCCGTTAATTAGAGGAAGTTCAAAAAGTCGACTTTCGATCACGATGTAATCGTGAAAGCAAATTCGGCATCGAAAGTAGCGTTCACCTTCGAAGTCCGGTGCTCATGTAGGTCCCCTACACTCCGCTCCTCCTTCTTCAGGTTCTCGCCACTTTCTCGGTGCTGAAAAGCCGACTTTTTGAACAAATATCCATACTAGAGGCAAAGGAGTAATTTTCCATGAGTAGAACGCGCACGGTTGCGCTTCCTAAAGATTTGTACCAGCGGGCCTTTGTCGAGTCTTTCAAAAAACTGGACCCGCGTGTGATGATGAAAAATCCTGTTATGTTCGTGGTAGAGATCGGATTCTTCATTACGCTCCTCCTGACGTTTGCACCCAATTTGTTTGGGGGGGCTTCGGACCCGTTTTTCAACGGCGTTGTCAGCTTTATCCTGTTCGTGACGATTTTGTTCGCCAACTTCGCAGAAGCCTTGGCAGAAGGTCGTGGCAAAGCACAGGCAGAGAGCTTGAAAAAAACGAAGCAGGACACGCAAGCAAAAAAAGTGGGGAAAGATGGTCGCATTCAAGTCGTCAGTTCCACAGAACTGCGAAAAGGCGATCTGGTCATAGTGGAAGCAGGCGAGCTGATTCCATCCGACGGGGAAATCGTCGAGGGTGTCGCCTCTGTGGACGAATCAGCGATTACGGGTGAATCTGCTCCGGTCATTAAAGAAGCAGGTGGCGATTTTAGCTCCGTCACGGGAGGCACACGTGTCGTCAGTGACCGCATCCGCGTCCGCGTGACGACGGATCCAGGCGAATCGTTTTTGGATCGCATGATTTCGTTGGTAGAGGGCGCGAAGAGACAGAAGACCCCGAATGAAATCGCGTTGAATACGCTGTTGGTCAGCTTGACGTTGATTTTCCTGATCGTCTGCACGACCTTGCAACCTATTGCGAACTATGTGAATGCAGCCATTCCAGTTGCGACACTGATTGCTTTGCTCGTTTGCTTGATTCCGACCACGATTGGCGGACTCTTGTCAGCGATTGGGATTGCGGGTATGGACCGGGTCACACAGTTTAACGTCATCGCCATGTCTGGTAAAGCCGTAGAGGCATCCGGTGACATCAACACCATTATCTTGGATAAAACGGGAACGATCACGCATGGTAACCGGATGGCTGCCGAGTTTGTCACCGTAGGCAACAGCAAAAGCATGGAATTGAACCGAGTAGCTGCACAGAGCTCGGTCCATGACGAAACACCGGAAGGACGCTCTGTTGTAGAGCTGGCGAAAAAACAAGGTCTGGCATCTGCTGAACTGAAATTGCCTGGTTCCGAAGGCGTGGAGTTCCGCGCGGAAACAAGAATGAGCGGGACGAATCTGGCAAGCGGCGTCCTCATCCGCAAAGGGGCCGTCGACGCCATCAAAAAATACGTGGTAGAGCAAGGAGGCAACATCCCTGCTGACTTGGATGAAAAAGCAAACCGGATTGCAACGGCGGGCGGCACACCGTTGGCTGTAGCAGAAGGAAATACGATCCTCGGTTTGATCTATTTGAAAGATACTGTGAAGCCGGGCATGCGCGAACGTTTTGAAGAGCTGCGCCGCATGGGTATCCGCACAGTGATGTGCACGGGAGATAACCCGCTGACAGCAGCGACGATTGCCCGCGAAGCAGGTGTGGACGATTTCGTAGCGGAAGCCAAGCCGGAAGATAAGATTGCACTGATCCGCAAAGAACAAGCGGCAGGCAAACTGGTCGCCATGACAGGTGACGGTACGAATGACGCGCCAGCTCTCGCACAAGCCGATGTCGGTTTGGCGATGAACACGGGTACGGTAGCGGCGAAGGAAGCAGCGAACATGGTCGATCTGGATTCGGACCCGACTAAGATCATCGAGGTTGTGGCGATTGGCAAGCAGCTTTTGATGACACGCGGTGCATTGACGACGTTCAGTATCGCCAATGACGTAGCGAAATACTTCGCGATCATTCCTGCGATGTTCATGCTGGCGATCCCACAAATGAGTGCGCTCAACATCATGGGTCTGGCAACACCGCAAAGTGCGATTCTGTCCGCGTTGATCTTCAATGCGATCATCATCCCGATCCTGATTCCGCTGGCGATGAAAGGCGTGAAATACACGCCAATGAGCGCGACAAAGTTGCTTAGCCGCAACCTGGTAATCTATGGCTTGGGAGGAATTCTCGTTCCGTTCGTGGGCATCAAGCTGATTGACTTGATTTTGGTCGGATTGAATCTGGTGTAACTCATATTGAAAAAAAGAAAGCTCAGGTGAACCGATATGATATTGAAAAATTTGCGTCTCAGCCTCGTTTTGCTGCTGATTTGCGGCATTGCCTACCCGCTGGCGATGACAGGGGTTGCACAGGTTATCATGCCTGCGCAAGCAAGTGGTAGTCTCATCACCGATGCGAGCGGCAAGGTGGTCGGCTCCGAGCTGATTGGGCAAACCTTCACCGATCCGAAGTACTTCTGGGGACGCATTTCTTCTATTGATAACAATGCGTCAGGCTCTGGCTCGAACAACTACGCACCATCCAACCCAGCCCTGATCGAACGTACGCAAAAGGATATCGCCGCATTTCTAGCAGCGAATCCTGGCGTGAAGCAGGAAGACATCCCGGCTGATTTGTTGACCAATTCCGCTTCCGGTTTGGACCCGCATATCTCGCCAAAAGCTGCCCAGATACAAGTAGCGCGTGTAGCCAAGGCGCGCAATCTCGAACCGGTACAACTACAGGCACTGATTGAAGCCAATACAGACGGAAGAAGCTTGGGTGTTTTTGGGGAGCCGCGTGTCAATGTGGTGAAGCTAAATTTGGCCTTGGACGAATTGAAGAAGTAAAGATAGAAGGAGGGCTGCGAGATGGTAGAGCAGTTTCGGCGAAAGTCCCCGGAGGAAATCTTGCAGTCCATCTCCAGAATGCACCGGGGCAGGCTGAAAATCATTCTGGGGGCAGTCAGTGGTTCAGGGAAAACCTATCACTTGCTAATGGAAGGGCAGACGCTTAAGAAAAAAGGGATTGATGTGGTTGTAGCTGGCTCAGGTGAGGCCACTCATCCCAAGCTGGCGCAAAAGCGGGAGGGCTTGGAACAAATCCAGCCAATCATCTGGTATTCTCTCGGGGAAGCGAGACATGATCTGGACGTTGCAACCATTATCGAACGAGATCCGGAAGTCGTGCTCGTAGACGGTTTGGCTCATCGCAATCGTCCAGATGCCCCGCGACCAACCAGCTTGGACGATGTTCAGTATTTGCTGAACCACAATATTAGTGTGATAGCGACGGTAAACATTTACGAATTGGCCGGGATGAAAGAAATGGCAGAGCGACTGACGAAGGCAGAGGTACGGATCGACCAGTGTGTCCCGGAAGATACGCTTGCCATGGCAGACGAGGTGAAGCTGCTCGATGTTACGCCAGAAGCCATCCTGAAACGGCTGCAAGAAGACGATCGCAACCCGACTCGAACCAAGCATCCGTTGTTTCGCAGAGACAATCTGCATATGCTGCGGGAACTCGCGCTGCGTTTTGTTGCTACGGGCGTAAACGAGGATTTGGAGGATTATCGGGAGAAGCACGGCATGGTGGGGGCTTCAGGAGCCACAGAGAAGGTGCTGGTTTCTGCCCAGTATCATTGGAACGGCTCGATATTGGTTCGGCGCGGACAACAGGTTGCCAAGAGACTCGGCGGAGAGCTCTTGGTCGTCTGTTTTCTCCCTTTATCTAAGAAGTTGACGAAGGAAGAAGCGACTTTTAAGAGATCCATCGGAAAGCTCGTGGACAAAGTCGGAGGTACCTTTGAAGAGCAGATGCTTGCACGTGAAAAAGACGTAGCAAACGAGCTCGTCGCTTATGCGATGGAGAATAATGTGACCCGAATCGTCATGGGGCAGTCCAAGCGTACGCGCTGGGAAGAGATATGGTATGGCTCCATCGTTCATAAGATTCTTCGGCAAACGAAAAATATCGATATCTTGATCGTGGCAGATCGTTCTGAGCGGGACGGTGAGCGCGTCATGCCGACCAAGCGAGAACAAGCGGTAACGGCCAATCCGTACCGCCGCCTCTCCGATGAGGAGATGCAGGAGGAAATCGGGAAAATCAAGCGTGGGACGCTAAAAGTATATGTAGGAGCCGCACCTGGTGTCGGTAAGACGTACACAATGCTGAGAGAAGGAAACGAGCTCGCCGAAAATGGCATTGACGTGGTGATTGGGCTTTTGGAAACGCATGGACGAAAAGAAACCATTGAGCAGGTAGGGGGACTTCCTCTTATCCCGCGCAAGCGCATTCCATACAAAAACGTGACGCTCGAAGAAATGGACACGGACGAAATTATTCGGCGAAATCCGGAGGTCGTATTGGTAGATGAGCTGGCACATACGAATGTGCCGGGGAGTGCCTATGAGAAGCGATATCACGATGTCGAGAAGATTTTGGCTGCGGGTATTTCCGTCATATCCACGATGAATATTCAGCACCTCGAGAGCTTGAACGACAGCGTCGAGCAAATCACGGGAATCCGCGTGCGAGAGACGGTGCCGGACCATATTCTGCATCAGGCAGATGAGGTAGAGCTGATTGATATTTCACCGAAAGCACTACGTCAGCGGATGCGAGAGGGCAATATTTACGCGTTGGAAAAGGTGGAGCAGTCGCTGACCAACTTTTTCAAAACAGGGAATTTGATCGCATTAAGAGAACTGGCCTTGCGTGAAGTTGCTGACGATGTCGATGAACGCTTGGAGGCGTGGGAGCGACGAACGTTGCGCGGGCCTTGGCGGCAGCAGGAAGTCATTTTTGTCTGTGTGAATTTGCGCGCAGACAGTGAACGATTGATTCGCCGAGGGTTCCGCATTGCGTATCGGTTGAAGGCGTCCTGGCATGTCGCTTACGTGCAGGATCATCCGTCGCTGACAGAAGAGGAAGAGACACAGCTGGCGAAGCTGAAGGCACTAACAGAGCGGCTCGGAGGTCGTTTCGAACGATACGAAGCTCCTTCCCGACGCAAGGTTTTCACCAAGCTGGTTTGGCATATGAACGAAAAAGGAACGACACAGGTCGTCATCGGGCAGTCGGCGCGAACTCGCTGGAAGGAAATTCTCGAGGGTTCGGTCATCCAGCGATTATTGCGGGAGGTCCGACACATGGATGTGCTGGTCGTGGCCGATCACGCACCCGATATGATGTGAGGGAGGTTAATGATGGGCACAGAAAAAGAAGGGCAATGGGACCAAAGCGTGGCAGACGCCTATAGCCGTTTGGAGTGCCTGATACTAGAGCCAACTACGGAGGCAGATTTGTTTTCCAGGCTGATACGGGTCTACCTGGAGGAAGAAGAGGTGCGCATACGGCAAAAGCTAAAGCGCAAATCCTCACAGCGAATCTCTCGCGTCATGCATGAGCGGGTGGGTGAGTTTTTGTCTGGGCAATTAGCCGGGCTTTCGTTTCAAGTGATCGATGGTCTGTTGTTTATGAAAAAAGACGAACAACTGGTAGGAGCACTCAAATGCATCCCTGATCTCGGCAGCTACGATACGCCGTCTTGGAATGCGACACTTGCCCGTTTTGCCAAACAGTATCAGAAGCGATTCAAGCTGGCGCCAGAGAAGCTGTTGTTCGTTGTCTGCTCGCTCGCAAAAAGCTTGGATGCAGCCCATGCCAAGGCGTTGACTGGAATTGACGTGTGGTGTGGCGCGGCACTAACCACTCCAGCCTATCGGGATGCGTTGCAAGTGTATGTCAACAAATATGTAGAAGTCATGGACGCACTCCCGCAACCTGTAAACCAAGTGTATTTCTTAAGTGCAGATGTCCATCCGAATGCGCTTGCTTGCCAATTGCTACGCGGGGAAAAAGCATCCATGCCAGATCGTTGGTTACAGCCGTCTGTCAGTGATCTCATCCAATTATTGCAAACGAAGCTGTGATATACTTTTAGGGATGTTCATACGATGAATTTCCTTGGGAGGGACTGTTTATAAACGTAAAAGTGGCTGGTATCCCGCATTTCACAGGAGCATATGTCTCTGGTACAGAATTAGCTCCGGACGCGCTTCGTACAGCAGGATTGATCGAGCAGTTGCAGCAGCATGGCTTGGATGTGCAGGATGTAGGTAATCTGCATCTTCCCGATGATTTGCCGCGCCATAATATTCCACCGGTTCGTAATTGGCCGGCTCCTCGTATGCTTTGGGATGTGCTGCAAAAGGACGCGCAAGAGTGGCTCAATACAGACGACTTTGTCTTGATGCTCGGCGGCGATTGCAGTTTGGTCGTTGCAACGGCGCAGGCTCATCGGGCTATTCATCAAGAGAAAGCGTATCTGCTGGTGCTTGACGGTCATCTGGATGCAGTAGTGCCATCGGCTTCCCGCTGTATTGGGGCAGCAGGGATGGGATTGTGGTTTTTACTTAAGGATCGCGGACAATGGATCGAACCAAGCGGCTGGGATGCAGAGCGAATCCGCCTGGTCGGCTGTCAGCAGATGCCTGCGGAGACGTTTGGCGTAGAGATCATGACCTTGTCCCAGCTCACAGAAGGAAGCATAGAGGAGCGAGTCTCTCATATGCTCCAATCGATCCCGCCGGATGCGAAAATCCTCGTTCATTTCGACGTAGATATCATGCACAAAGACGCGATGGCAGCTGCCTATTCGCCAAGTGAGATGGGGTTGTCGCTGTCCGAAGCAGAGGCATTACTGGAAACTGTCTTGCGAGATGCGCGCGTGACAAGTATGGAAGTGACGGAATTCTCAGGGGCAAGGGATACCACTGGCGAGTATGCAAGGAAACTGGTAGAGTTGCTCGCTCAGGCACTAGCTGCACGTGCGTAAAGCCCTCCCATCTATGAAATCAATTCGATAGAAAGTGAGCTCGGTAATCCTGATTCGTTCAGGCTGTCGGGCTCTTTTTTTGCGTGCTCCTCGTGAACCGAACGATTGTTTCTCGTGAATATAAAGTGAATCTAGGAAAACAAGGAGTGGAGCAGTTATGAAAAAGATGGCGTTATGTGTGGCAGCATTGGCAGTCGTTGTATCAACGGGAATCCTCGTGTCCCCGGTGTTTTTCACAAGTAGTCCGGCAGTAATGGTGAATGCAGCACCGTCTGTGAATACTAGCTTGTTTGTCTCGCAAAAGGCTGGAGATCCTGGAATTTTGCAAGCCGTTCAAAAAGGATTTGCCCAGCGGCTTGATCTGAAAGTGACCGATCAAGGCTTTACCTTGGAAGCAAAAGAGGTTCTGGCAGACCCGCTTCGCATCAGTATCATCGCCGGGGTAAAAGACAAAGACGGCAAGGCAACAGATGTGTATTGGGATAATTTCCACGCCCCCACCCATGAATATCAAGAAATCACGATCAAGGATAAAGCGGGCAAGGTTTTACATAGCTCATCCCCCAATCAAGTGTCGTGGAAAACAAACCAGATAGGCGATTATATCCTGTTTGAACACGAGCTCAGAAGCTATTTTGACGATGGGAACAAGCTGCCGGACGAGCTGGTCGTAGAGTTCCACATGAAAAAGATGGGCAGTACCAAAGGCAACTGGCAGCTGTCAGTACCCGTGAACTTGAAAAAAGCAAAAGCTGCGACGAAAACAGTGGCTGTCAATCAGTCCTATACCTCTCCCCAAGGATTTCAGTTTGATTTGCGAGAGATTACCTTTGCACCTAGTGGAACAGAAGTGGTGATTGATTCGAATAACAAGGACTTCAGCTATCAGCTTGTCAATGAAAAGGGAGTCGTCCTTGGCGCATGGGACTCTGCAGTCGCTATCCATGATGAGAGCGTTCAGAAAAACGTAATCAATACGATGAAATGGCGCGAGTATGCTCCAGTGGAAAAAGGGCTGCGACAATTTCATTACTTCCACGACCTGAAAGAATCGAATGGTCTAACCTTTAAGCTGCATGCTGTTTATACAGAGGAAGAGCCAGGATTCAGCGTAAAACTGGACCCTGCCAGTGTGGGAGCAAAACCAGTTACAGCAGAAAAGAATGGGACTCGCTTCACGTTTCACAAGGTATCTAATGGAAGCAGAGAGGATCGCCACAACATCGAGTTTGAGGGGACGCTAGCGGAAGGAGTTGTGGGAATCTTCCCGTTTGATACATGGTACGTGACGGACGAAAAGGGCAAAGAGTACAGTGCGGTATACCATGTCGAGGAATCCGCCAATCAAAATGGACGGATGAAAGTAAGCGGGAATTTGGAAATCGAGGAGATGAAATCCTTGCCGAAGCAAATGACGATCACCTTTGACAGTATGTTGAAGGAGCATCGCGATGTGAGCTTTGCGGTACCTTTTTTGACAGGAAAATAAAATTTTCCAAAATAACGAGAAAGGATTTTCCAGCCCGTGCGTATTAGTTGTGAATCAACCAAAACGGAAGCTGCGCAGCATTCCCCAAAGGCTGGTCGGTTATAGATGGAGGAGTAGTAGAAATGCCGGACGATCGGGAATTGATCGAGCAAATCCTGGCTGGCAATCATCAGCTGTACAGTCAGATTATCGACAGGTACAAGGGCAAGATCGTTACATACTTGTACAAAATGATCGGTAACATGCCTGACGCACAGGATTTGGCTCAAGACGTGTTTACCAAAACCTTTTACCTATTGAAAGACTATCGGCCTGAGCACAAGTTTTCTTCATGGCTGTATCGAATCGCGAGCAATCATTGTCTCGATGAAATAAGAAGACGCAAAAGGACGGAGCAGACCGCTATCGTAGAGGAACAGATCGTTGATCCAGAGACACCAGAAACCGCCCTGTTAAAAAAGGAGCGGGACGCCCAGCTGGAGCGCAGTATCATGCTGCTGGATGAGGAGTATCGCGAGGTGTTCGTCCTGCATTACTTGAAGCGTCTGTCGTATCGGGAAATCAGCGAGCGACTGTCTCTTACGGAGAGTGCTGTTCAAATGCGCTTGTTCCGTGCTCGTAAAGAGATGAAGAAGAGCCTGACGAAAACGATGGGAGGGGGAGATGTTTATGACATGCTTCATGTTTAATCAATGGAAGCTCTATGAAAATGGCGAGATCTCCCCTTCCGAAAGCAAAGGATTAGAGCAGCACGCAGAACAATGCCCACAATGCCAAAGAAAGCTGCAAGAGTGGATAGATCACATGCTGGAAGAGGAATTTTCCGCCTATCCGGAGGTTCCTGTACCCGATACGTTTACGGATGAGGTCATGAGTAAACTGTTCGAAACAGTTCCCGTACGCACTGCACGGAAGCACTCCTCCCGAACCAGAAGACAAAGGGGCTGGGATATTGTGAAGAAGACAGGACTGGTAGTAGCAGGACTTACGGCGTTAGTAGTGACAGGAACGGTTGTATCACCGACGTTTGCGAATTATGTGAACAGCTTGTTCCAGATTGAAAAGGATGCGGATAGCGGCATGAAAAATGCCGTCCATAAAGGGCTTGTCCAAAAGCTGGAGCAAAAGGTAACGGATCAAGGAATTACTTTCGAAGCAAAAGAACTGATGGCTGACTCCATGAGGATTGCATTTATCTTTGATATGTACGACCAGAATGGCAAGCAGATAGAAGACCACTCTATGAAGCTTCAGTTAATTGATTCGAAGGGAAAAGATTGGTTGGCGGAGGATGGAAGAGAGGAGTCTGGGAGAAATCATGGGCAGTTTTTCATCACTGAGGTGAGCTTGAACGATATTTTCGAATCGGCGGAGGCTACTCCTGACCAACTAACCTTGAAAATCGTACCAACAGACATCGAAGGCAAGACAGGGAAGTGGGACTTGGAAATTCCGGTCGATATGAAGAAAGCGAAAGAAGCGACCAAAACGGTTGCGTTCAAAGACGCCGTGTATCAATCACCACAAGGGCTTGAGCTTAAACTGAAACAAATCGAATTTTCCCCAAGTGCGACACGGGTTATGCTGGATTCAACGGTTCCAAAATCAGCTTACGTAGAGTTTGAACGGGCAGTGCTCATGTATGATAAGGATCATCCGGGAGGAGTCCACATCACAAACAAAAAAGTCGAACCTACTTTATCAGGAGGTGATATCGCGTACGAAATTACCAACGAGAAAGGTGAGGTCGTGGCAGCTCGGGATATGTTTGTATTAGATGAAGGAATTGCGAAAAAGAAAAATGTTCTTTACGTCTCTGGACTGTCCAGTAAACAAGAAGGCGATATCATGAAGTGGTGGCATACATTTGGCCCGCTACAGGGTGAACAAAAGTTAAAGTTTCAGCTCCAAAAAGTTTATGAGAACAAACTGGCTTCTCCCAAATTCGACCTTATTCCAGAAGACTTAAACAAGAAGGCAGCGACTTTCAAGGATGAGACAGGCAGTTCGTTTACATTTTCCTCTTTTTCGTGGACACCTGCTAGCGGGGAGGAAAAAGGTAAGGCTGTGATAACTGTAGAGGGTATACTAGGAAAAGATATGGTCTCCATCAAATATTGGTATGTAAAGGATGAAAATGGGAAGGTTTACTATGCGACATTGAGACCAGAAAGCACTAGAGATAAAGAAGGACGCGTACTGGTCAAAGGCGAGCTGGTCATTCCGAAATTGGAGCAAGCACCGAAAAAGCTCACAATTTCCTATCCTGAATATACGGTGGAGCACGACGTGAATTGGGAAGTACCGTTTGAAATCAAATAGTTCGAATGAGAGAAGAGGCTGAAAAAGGCCTCTTCTTTTCGCGTTTAATCAAAAGATTTTTGGTAATTTAAAGAATTTATTCAAAAAAGAGAAAGGATTTTCCAGCCAATCCGTATTAGCTTATGATTCAACCAAAACGGAAGCTGCGCAGCATTCCCCGCTGGCTTGATCTGTGATAGATGGAGGAGTAGCAAAATGCCGGACGATCAGGAACTAATCGAGCAAATCCTGGCTGGCGATCATGAGCAGTACAGACAAATTGTCGACAGATACAAGGGCAAGATTGTTGGCTATTTGTACAGGATGATCGGCAACATGCAAGACGCACAGGATTTGGCTCAAGACGTGTTTATCAAAACCTTTTATCGTTTGCACGACTATCGGCCTGAGTACAGGTTTTCTTCATGGCTGTATCGAATTGCGAGCAATCAATGTTTCGATGAAATGAGAAAACGCAAACGGACAGAGCAGGTAGAAATCGATGGGGAGCAGCTAATTGACCGAGACACGCCTGAGACGACTTTGTTGAAAAAGGAACGGGACGCCGAGCTGGAACGCAGCATCATGCTGCTGGATGAGGAGTATCGCGAGGTGTTCGTCCTGTTTTACCTACAGCGGCTGTCGTATCGGGAAATCAGCGAGCGACTGTCCCTATCGGAGAACTCCGTTCAAATGCGTCTATTCCGTGCCCGCAAAAAGATGAAGGACAGCCTTACGAAAACGATGGGAGGGGGAGCTATTTATGAAATGCTTCATGTTTAATCAATTGAAGCTATACGTGAACGATGAGCTGGCCCCTGCCGAGAGCAAGGGAGTGGAGCAGCATGTGGAAAATTGCCTACAATGCCAGAAGCACCTGCAAGAGTGGGTAGAAGGCATACAAGAAGAGGATTTTTCCGACATCCCGGAAGCTTCTGTACCCGATATGTTTACAGACGAGGTCATGGATAAGCTGACTAATGCAGTTCCTCTACGTTCTACGCAAAAGCACTCCTCGCGAATCAGAAGACAAAGGGGTTGGGATATTGTGAAGAAGACAGGATTGGTAGTAGCAGGACTTACCGCGTTGGTGGTGACAGGAACGGCCGTTTCACCGACGTTTGCGAATTATGTGAATAGCTTGTTCCAGATTGAGAAGGATTCGGATAGCGGTATGAAAAACGCAGTCCATAAAGGCCTTGTCCAAAAGCTGGAGCAAAAAGTAACCGATCAAGGTATTACGGTTGAAGCAAAAGAGCTGTTGGCTGACTCGATGAGGATCGCAGTCATTTATGATGTATACGACGAGAGCGGCAAGAAGATTGAAGATCATATTTTGAATGCGAAGCTGATTGATCAGAACGGAAAAGATTGGTTCGAGGATGATGGAGGAGATAATTCGGGAGGTCATGGAGAGTTTTTCATTACAGAGCGATTTTTGAACCAAATCTTTGAATCACATGAGGCGATTCCCGACCAACTGACCTTACATTTCGAACAGACAGAAATCGCAGGTAAGAAAGGAAAATGGTCATTGGAAATTCCGATTGATATGAAAAAAGCCAAGGAAGCGACGAAAAAGGTTGCCTTCAAGGATACAGCTTTTCAATCGCCACAAGGGCTCGGGATTGAGCTGAAAAATATCGAATTTTCCCCGAGTGCGACACGGGTCATGCTGGATACTACTTTCCCAAAATCAGCTTATCTGGAGGTTGAACGAACGTCGATCCTGTACGATCAGAAAAATCCGCGAGGCGCCATTATCACAGAAAAAGAGCGCGAACCAGCTTTTTCGGGAGAGAATATGATGTACGAAATCACCAATGAAAAAGGGGAAGTGGTAGCAGCTTGGGATATGAAATCATTGGATGATGGGCTTGATAACAAGGAGAATGTTCTATGGACGCCAAGAACAGAAGAAGAACCCGAAGAAAAAGCAGAGGGCGATGTCTTGAATTGGTGGCATACATTTGGCCCGATACAGGGAGAACAAAAATTAAAGCTTGAGCTCAAGAAAATTTATGAGAAAAAACTGGCTTCACCTACATTCGATTTGGTTCCAACAGAGCTAGACAAGAAAGCTGCGACTTTCAAGGATGAGACAGGCAGTACCTTTACGTTCTCTTCTTTTGCATGGGAGCCAGGTAAAGGCGAAGATCTAGGAGAGGCTGTAATGACCATAGAGGGTACATTAGGAAAAGGCATAGTCGAGAACCACTCTTGGTCTGTAAAGGATGAAAATGGGAACGATTACTATGCGTCAGTGAATACTGAAAGCATCAGAGACAAGGACGGACGGGTACAGATCAAAGGCAAGATCACCATTCCACGCTTGAAGCAAGAACCGAAAAAGCTCTCGGTATCCTATGCTTCCTATATGGTGGAGCATGACGTGAAGTGGGAAGTACCTTTTGAAATCAAATAGTGCAAAGAAAAAGAAGAGGCCGACAATGGCCTCTTCTTTTTCATCACAGGAGCTGGTTTTTATGATTTGTGTACGTAAGGCCCCAACTGCTGACGAGTAAAGGTATAACGCGAATTTTCGTCCTTCAGCCACATATTGCCCTTCACAATGAGAATGTACACCGCAACGATGAAGTAGACCGTACCGATGATCCAGTCTGAAGTGGTTACCATGCCAGTGGAGATGATGTGCCGGATATACCATACCCCGATCGGGATGTGGAAGAAGATCACGGCGAACAAGCCCGGATTGTAGAGCGTTTTCGCTTTTAGATTCGCAAAAACGCCATGCCAGATAAACTGGAAGAAGCCCATGAGAATCGGTGCCAAGCCGAGCCAGACGACCGTCGGGAAGAAGAGGGGAACTAGATAAAAGATATAGGCAATGACGAGGTTGATGATCATCGCAGACTGTGGATTCAGCGGGTATCGTTCTGGATGGCTACTTTTAAAAATCAAACCATTAAACAGTCCGGCAAAATATCCCGGCCAACGGTACTCTTCATACTGATGCACAAGGATGGCAATGAAGCTTAGCCACAACAGCCTCTCAATAGCAGGAATGGTACCCCATTGAATCATCAAGTACAGACCAGCGCCAACTGCCACTAACAGACCGAGATCAGACCAATATTTTCGCAAAAAGCCCATCTGTCTCTCCCCCTATTTCCTAATTTTCATGAAAATAGCGTGCGAATAACAAATCAATCTGTTGTTCTACGGAAGCGACCTCGATGCCAGCGCCAGTAGACAATATCGACTTGAGCAAGGCTGGCAGAAAAATCGCTCCAAACAGCTGCATGATCATCATCATGAGAACTTCATGATTTTCTTCGTGGGTCATTTCCTTCAAAACTCCCTCAATCTTCACAAACCCGATGCTTTTTAGAAATTGGCCGTACTCATATTGCGAGGTAAATACAGCGCCACCAAGTGAGAAGATTCGCGAAACCAGCTCAGGATATTGCTGGATGATCTGCACATAGCTCATGAAAAACTGCTTGAGTCGTTCTTGGGGAAGCAGAGATGTGTTTGCCAAGATATCAAATGTGGCTGTAAAGCTTCCTAAAAATGCACTGAGGGCTTCATTAATGAGCTTATCCTTGGAACCGAAATAGTAGTTAACCAAAGCTACGTTAGTACCAGAATCGGCTGCGATTTTCCGCACCGTCACACTCTCGAAGCCCTCCATCTTGATCAAATCCAGTGTCGACTGCAAAATTTTCGCTTTCGTTTCGTTGTTTTTATCTACCTGTGACATGACCAACCTCCTTTTTATTGAAAGCAAAACGTTTGTGTTAAACAAATTTTTAAACGTTGTTTAATTCAATGGTAGCACTTTCCAACTGAGAAGACAATGATTTCTTGGCACATCAGCGGAGCTTTTCGCGTATACCTAATAGGCAATGGGAAAGAGGTGACCACATATGAGCGGATGGCTCGCACTCCTGCTCGTTTCCCTGGCCATCAGCATGGACAGTGTCAGTGTAGGATTGACGTATGGTTTACGGAACATGAGAATGCCCTTTTTGTCGCTCGTCGTCGTTTCCGGTTGTTCGTTTGCTGTTGTATATGGTGTCATGCTTGTAGGCTCATCCCTCACCGAATGGTTAACCCCCGAGATCGGCAAGTATATTGGTGCCGCGGTCTTGATCCTCATGGGTTTGTTTACACTGTGGCGGCTCATTGCGACACGGTCGGGGACAGAGGCTCAGGAGTCTACTGCTGCGAGCAGCGGTGCCGTTGTAGCCGCAGAAAAACAGGAAGAGCAGGAACCCATCGTATTATTGTCGCAGTTCCGCATTTTTGGTGTCATGATTCAGATTTTAAAAGACCCCTCCAAAGCCGACGCTGACCGCTCTGGGCATATTATGGGCTGGGAGGCCGTCATGTTGGGGCTTGCCCTGTCTTTGGATGCTTTCGGGGCAGGTATCAGCCTTACGTTTTTGGGATACTCGCCACTGCTCGTCGCTCTCTGTATCGCGGTGATGAGTGCCTTGCTTCTTGTGGTAGGAATTGCCCTCGGCAGGCGCGCAGGAAAAGCCAGCTGGTTAACGCGACTCACCTGGCTGCCGCCGATTTTGTTGATTTGCATTGGTGTAGCCAAAAGCTTGAAATAACCGACAAACCAATCACAGACCCGTCCAGATAAATGGACGGGTTGTTTTATTTTCTAGCTCGTCTGCATACACATGAAAAGGAGTGAGATGTGGATGGAGGAGATGTAGGTGGATACACAGCCAATTCGAAAATGGTACACGCTGGCGGCGGCCGACGTGACCGAAGCCCTTCATAGTGATGCTGCGCAAGGGTTGACTCAGCAGGAGGCGGAGCGGCGACTGGCTAAACAAGGTGCCAACCAGTTGGCTGAACAAAAGCGAAAGCCTCTCTACTCGGTCTTTGTTGATCAGTTCAAGGATTTTATGGTACTCATCCTGTTCATCGCAACACTGATCTCATACTTCCTCGGAGAGTACCTGGATGCGATTGCGATTATCGCGATCATCCTCATTAATGGTATCCTCGGTTTTATTCAGGAGGCCAAGGCTGAGCGATCCTTGCAAGCGCTGAAGGAGCTGGCATCCCCAATGGCGCGCGTCATCCGGGGCGGGCACATTTCCATGATACCGGCTTCGCGGCTGGTACCTGGTGATCTGGTGCAATTGGAGGCCGGGGATCGTGTTCCCGCAGATTTGCGTTTGCTTTCGGCCAATCGGCTAGAGGTGGAGGAGTCTGCGTTGACAGGGGAGTCTGTCCCCGTCGGTAAAAACGTGAAAAGACTGGAGACAGCCCAGGCATCTACTGTACCGCTTGGCGACCAAAAAAATCTCGCGTTCATGGGCACGATGGTGACCGGAGGAACAGGGAGCGGCCTCGTTGTAGCGACAGGGATGAGCACGGAAATCGGGAAAATCGCGCACTTGATGAATACAGCGGAAGAAGCAGAAACTCCTTTGCAGCTGCGATTGGAGCAAATGGGCAAAATTCTCGTGGTCGTTGCACTGCTGTTGACCATTGTGGTCATCGCTGCTGGTGTCTGGCATGGTCATGAGCTATTTACGATGTTCCTCGCCGGGGTGAGTCTCGCAGTGGCGGCGATTCCGGAAGGCTTGCCGGCAATTGTGACTGTCGCGCTAGCGCTTGGCGTCCAGCGTATGATCCGGCGCAATGCGATCGTACGCAAGCTCCCATCAGTCGAGACATTGGGCTGCGCCTCTGTCATTTGCTCTGATAAAACAGGCACCCTGACTCAAAATAAAATGACCGTTACGCAAGTGTGGCACAGCGATTCCACGTATGAAGTGAGCGGTAGCGGCTACGCACCAGAGGGAGCCTTTCACTATCTAGGGAAGATGGTATCTCCCGCCCGTGACGGAGCGCTCTCGCAAATGATCCGAATCGCAGACCGATGCAACAACGCTCGATTGACATGCGAGGAGCAAAGCACGCGCAATTTGCTTGGAATGGGCAAGACGTCACGCTTTTGGCAAGTCGTAGGCGACCCGACAGAAGGTGCTCTCAAGGTGCTTTCTGCGAAGGCATTGGGCGGCAATACAGAGCGTAGCAACCAGAAGAATCAGGGACAGCGTGTGGAGGAGCTCCCCTTTGATTCTGACCGCAAAATGATGTCGGTTGTCGAAAAGGGGACGGACGGTGTGTATTCCCTGCTAACCAAAGGCGCAGCGGAGGCATTGCTGGCGAGATCGACACACGTTTTGTGGAAGGGAGAGCTCATTCCACTCTCCGCGACGCTTCGCCACCAAGTACTGGAGCAAACGGAAAGGATGGCAGGCAAAGCGCTGCGTGTACTGGGCTTCGCGTATAAGACACTGCAAGGCTATCGCCCGGGACAGCCGATCGGCACCCTGGAAAACAATCTCGTCTTTGTCGGATTGGCCGGGATGATCGATCCACCACGTGAAGAGGTGCGTCCGGCGATCAATCTGTGCCATCAAGCAGGAATCAAGACGGTCATGATTACAGGCGACCACAAGGTAACAGCAGAGGCAATCGCCCGGCAGATTGGCTTGATGCGTGGCTACGGAGAGGTGCTGGAGGGACGTGAACTGGACAACATGTCAGATGAGCAGCTCGCAGAGTATGCGGAGCGAGTGACTGTCTATGCCCGTGTATCCCCTGAGCACAAGCTGCGGATCGTCCGTGCCCTGCAAAGCCAAGGCCATGTTGTTGCCATGACCGGAGATGGTGTCAATGATGCTCCTGCGATCAAGACCTCCGACATTGGGATCGCGATGGGGATTACTGGTACAGATGTGACGAAGGAAGCGGCCGACCTCGTGCTCCGCGACGATAACTTCGCCACGATTGTCGCCGCCGTCGAGGAAGGGCGTAACATCTATGACAACATTCGAAAATTCATCCGTTATTTGCTGGCGTCCAACGTAGGCGAAATTCTCGTCATGTTTTTTGCAATGCTCCTCGGACTTCCTTTACCTTTGGTGCCGATCCAGATCTTGTGGGTCAATCTCGTGACAGATGGTTTACCGGCCATGGCGCTGGGCGTCGATCAGGCGGAGAAAGATACGATGTATCAGAAGCCGCGCAACAAGGCAGAGAACATATTCAGCCGGGGGTTGGGCTGGAAAATTGTTAGCCGTGGTTTCCTCATCGGGGCCATGACGCTCTTGGCGTTCTGGCTGACTCTCAAAGAGAATCCGAATGACTTGGTGCATGCCCAAACTGTTGCTTTCGTCACATTGGTTATGGCGCAGCTGATTCACGTTTTCGATTGCCGGAGTCAATACAGCGTTTTTCACCGCAATGTATTTGAAAACAAATATCTCGTCTGGGCCGTACTTTCTTCGATCGTGCTTGTGATCGGTGTCGTATACATGGAGACACTCCAGCCGATCTTCAAAACAACGGATCTGAATCTGCGGGATTGGGCATTAATTTTAGTCGCGGCGGGAGTTCCTACGTTTGTCGCGGGAATCGGTGGGGTGCTTACCAGCGGCAGACAGCGCACAAGCAAAGAGAAACGTCCAGCTATGCGTACGGTTCGTCCTGACTAACCGAGCCGCCAAAGGGGAGAGGGAGCCATTGTGCGCTTGAGAAGGGGAGGATGGAAAAGACGTAGAAGGAAAATTTTCGCTGGGATCCTGCTGATCATGGTGCTATTGATCGTTTTGTTTATCGTTGTGGAACGCAGGGTAGAGCCGACGTTGATGTTGATTGCCCAGGCCAAGGCAGAGCAGGTCGCCAAGCTCGCTATTACTGATGCAGTCACCAAACGCATGTCCCAGCAGGGTCTCGACGTCAACGAAGTTGTCATTATGGAGAAAGACGAGAATGGCAGCATCAAAGCGGTGAATTTTAATTTCAAAGAGTACTCCCGGATTGTGGGAGAAACGACAGCCCGTATTCAAAATCGCTTGAAGGAATTCGAGCAGGAGCACGTCCGTACAACCATACCACTAGGCTTGGCTACCAAAAACGTCTTTCTGGAGCACTTTGGGCCTGATATTCCGGTGTCGTTCGTTCCGATTGGAGCCGTCAAAACGAAGCTGGAAACAGGCCTGAAGCAAGCCGGGATCAACATGGTGCTGGTGACTGTCTACATTCACGTCGAGGTCGATTTGCGGGTCATTATCCCGTTTGCGACCAAGCAACAGACAGTCACCACACAAATCCCGGTCTCCGAAGCCCTGATCGTCGGCAAGGTACCGACTTATTTGTACGATAACCCGTCAGGCAAGCCCGATGTGCCGATGCCACGAAACAACCAAATCCCAAGCCAGCCGTGATGTTTTTCGCTTATACGCGAACGATTTACACATCTATGAAAAATTTATTGAAACGTTTCTGAAATGGTGCCGTCCAATGAATAGAGACACAAAAAAACAAGCAAGAACATTGGAGGCGTAAACAACATGAAAACAATCCGTACAGGCATGATGACAATCGCGGCACTGGCCGTTTTGGGAACTAGCGTGGTATCTGCAACCTCCGAACCAGTAAAAGAACTTTCCGTTAACATTAACGGTCAAGCAATCGCACAAGATGCGATCTTCGATAAAGGTCAACAAACCGTACTGGTTCCACTTCGTCCCGTTGCTGAAGCTCTTGGCTTCAAAGTAAGCTGGAACGACAAGGAAAAAGCAGCAGAAGTGCAAAGAGGCGCGATCACCAGCTACGCAAAAGAAGGAGAGGATCGCTATCCTTTCGCAAAAATGTACAAAACATTGGGAGCGGAGCCGCGTGTACTGAATGGCAGTACATATGTACCAGTTAAATTCGTAGACGAAATCCTGCAAGCAGAAGTGAATGTAACCGATGATGCAGTGACTGTAGTGGAAGACGAAATCGCTCCTATGCGTACAGGTACCATTACTAACATCAGCAAATCCGACAAAGGCTACTCGGTTACACTGAACATTTACGAGTCTGGCATCATCCTGCACCTGACGGAAGATACGAAAATCACGGATGAAGCTGGTAAAGTACTGAAGCCAGAAGACTTGAAGCTGGGTATGGCTGTAGATGCTACTACCGAAAAATTCATGGCGATGAGCATGCCGCCACAAACGAGTGTGCTCAGCATCACGGTAAAAGGCGGACTGGAGACTCAGGACATCCTGGCAACAGCGGGAAAAGTAGCGAGCATCTCTGCTGATAAAGATGGCAACTACAAAATGCTCGTAGAAGGTCGCGGTATTACCGAAACCTCCCAAGAAAAAATCAACCTGAACATTACCGAGAAAACGGTTATCATCAATGCGCGAGACAACAAAGTACTCTCGCCTGCAGATCTGAAAGAAGATATGCAAGTAGTTGCCTTTTACGGCCCAATGATGACAAAGAGCCTGCCGCCTATCGGCACTGCTGAAAAAATCGTAGTAGAGTAAGAGAAAGAACGGGATGGCATTTGCTATCCCGTTTTTTGCGTTCATGACTAGATCGGGTATTTCATACAGATGACGCGACCGAGTTTTTCCGTCTCTCTTTCCTCGTAGACAACAAAACCGTATCTCTCGTAAAAAGGTACGACCCGGCTATTCTTCTCCAAAACGGCCAGATGCAGAGAGGTGTAGCCGTTTTCCCGGTACCAGGCGATTAACGTATCCAGGAATTCTTTAGCGTAACCATGGTTTTGGTAAGCATTGTGCAGCATGATGAGACCTAGCCAAGGGTGGCCATCTCGCGGATTACGCAAAATGAACTGGGCGATCCCGATGATCTCTGTACCGTGTACTTCTCTTATCGAAAAGCTGTAGGAGTCCGCAAACGCCAGATTATCTTGATGGTCATCTGCTACTGTCTGTAAAGTGACGACCCGTTGTCCAAAGGCAAACTCCATATAATCGGGGTTTGAATTGTACACCGTCAGTAGCTCGGGGAAATCGTATTCCGTGACGGGTTGAAACACCAATCGAGCGCTATGGGCTGGGAAGGGAGTAGTGCTTGGCATGTCAAAAGCTCCTTTCAATATGTTTTATGTTCATCTAATTAGATGATATTCTAATTTAATAAAATGTCAATTCGAATGATGATAAGGGAATTCCCTGATACACTTTCTTTTATGGAAACTTTACAATAACGATAGAATGATTGTCTCAAAAGGAGGAGCGCATGGGTGCGTCGAGTGAAGTGCTCTCCCTGATGCAGTCCATCTTTGCCAACGCTAGCGATGCGATCCTGGTAATTGATCATGAGGGACGAATCGTAAAGGCCAATGCTGCGTTGGAGCAGATGACGGGCTGGACAGAAGAAGAGCTGATTCGAGATAAACATATTTGCGAGCTGTGTCTCGGAATGGCAACGTGTATGGAAGAAACGAGCTGCACGGATTGCTTTTTTAAGCGCGTGCAAATGCCTTCATTCGAGATGAGGCTTCGAACGAAATCGGGTGTGGATTACCCTGTCGCTGCCAGCTCTGCGAGACTAGAGGATGAATCGCAGGGGAAGCTGGTCATGATTTTGCGTGATATGTCTGCGCAACAGCGAGTGGAAAAAGAGCGCTACCAGTACAAGCTGACGAATTTTGCAATCCAAGCACAAGAAGAAGAACGAAAGCGCATCGCCCGGGAGCTGCATGATGGCGTAGGGCAGGCGCTTTATAGTATTTTAGTGGGACTAAACGTAGTCAGACAACGAGAATTGAGCGAGCCGGTTATGCAGCATGTCACGGAATTGGTGAATATGACTTCCAAGGCGATGGAGGAAGTGAAGCGCATGGCGCTGGAGCTGCGTCCGTCTGCACTGGATGATCTCGGTTTACTCCCTGCATTACGTTCGTTGATGAAACGGGTGGAAAAGACGTTTCACATCCAGGTGGAGTTGCATGTTCAGGGGGAGAAACGCAGATACTCCGCTGCGATGGAAACAGCGTTATACCGGATTGTACAGGAAGCCATGACTAATACGGCAAAATACGCAAAGGCGAGCCATCTGGGAATCATGTTCGAGAATAGGGAGAAGGAAATTGTCGTCACGATTGTGGATGACGGCGTAGGGTTTGAAGTAGAGAAAACATTGAACATCGGCAAAGGTCTCGGTGTGTTTGGCATGAAGGAGCGTGCCCAGCTGCTTGGTGGTACCGTTGATATTCGCTCCGCACCCGAGGAAGGAACGACGGTGATCGTCCGAATTCCGGTGCCGAAGGAGGGGGTAGGGAATGACCATTCGCGTCTTGATCGCTGATGATCATGCGATTGTACGCTCTGGGCTGGGGATGCTGATCAACGCCCAGGAGGACATGGAAGTCGTCGGTTATGCAGCTGACGGAAAAGAGGCATGTGAAAAAGCATGGGAAGTCCGGCCCGACGTCGTCTTGATGGACTTGAGCATGCCGCCAGGGGAAAACGGCTTGACGGCAACTGCCAGACTGAAGGAAACGGCACCCGACATTCAGGTGCTCGTGCTTACGATGCATGATGACGAGGAATACCTGTTTCGGGTACTCCAAGCAGGTGCTGCTGGCTATATTTTAAAAAGCGCCCCTGACCTCGATTTGATTACGGCGATCCGTTCGGTCAATCAGGGCATGGCCTATTTGTATCCATCTGCAACGAAATCTCTGATCGAGGAATTTCTGCAAATGGTCAAGAACGGTGAGGAGCAGGCCAAGTACGACATCCTGACTGATCGGGAAAAAGAAGTGCTGGTCTTGATTGCCAAGGGCTTTAGTAACAAGGAAATTGCGGAGCAGCTCACTGTTTCCGTCAAGACGGTAGAATCGCATAAAGCGCATATTATGGAAAAGCTCCATCTGCGTACCCGCCCTGATTTGGTGCGGTATGCGATTAAGAAGGGCTGGCTTGATTTTGAATAGATAATTGGTGGAAGATAATAAGACTCGCTAATTTGCGAGTCTTATTTGTTTTCAGCCGTAGCAGAAAGTCTCCATTACGGGGGAGTAGTTCGGAACTTTAGCACTAATCATAAAGATCCTATTTCATAAATTCACTTGAAAGAAGTACACATCAAGAAAGTGATATGTTGTTATTTGCAAAAAAGGATAAATATTCCTTTTTCTGACGTAAGTATCACAGCTTCCTCACATTATGTGCTGACATAAAACATTTAGGACCCTTTTTGCGTCATAACAAACAGAACCTACTATACAAAAGAAGGGTAAGTGGTCATTGAATGAAAAAAAGGTATTTATTGGAGTTTCATTGGCCGTATTAGGTTTCGTAGCTGTGCTTGTAATAAATCAGAGCGGAGCATTGTTTTCTACGATGAATTACAAGGGTGCTTCTAATCCAAGCATTCCTAACTATCCAATAAATGAGCAGGGACAAACTTATGGACAAGGACCTTACCCTGCGGGCACAACACAAGTACCAGATTTAATTAGTGCAACTGGCGAAAATGGTGTCAATGGATATGTAAAAGCCACTGATTTGAATTCAAATGTTTCTACGCCCGAAGAAGCCTATGCTTACCAGAAATCGATGGAAGAACTCGGCTACAAATCAATACCTTTATATAAATCAGATGGCAAAACTGTCATTGGAGAATTTAGGCTGTATTCTTCGAGAAGGGATTAATGTAGCACAACATATAATCCAACACAATATGGTGAGGAGAGCGAAAAGTGAAAAAGCAGATCCGTATAAGATAACGGTAAAAGGAATTAGCTATTCGTTTACATCTGAGGTATGGGAGCGTACTGGGACGCGTGGAGGTGACGATTCAGTGGAAGCCGTTGTCTATATTGATACCGCTCGGAGTGTACCAATCGGTTATATGGGTGGACAAGCATTCTTGTATGATGATAATGGAACTTTGAAAACAGCAAGTAGCATGGAGTATAATGACTCCGAAGTTGCAGGTTGGACTGGGTATTCCCCACGTATAATAACTCCTGGAAGATACTATGCCCAAAGTGACTGGATATAAATCTCCCAAACAAGAACTAATAGGGTCTTCTTTTGCAAAAGAAACTGAAACTTCACCAAGTATAGAGGAATTGCTATCACTGGATGAATACGATGTAAACGACAACGGTGAAACCTACGGTTCTGGATTGTCTGAAGAGTCAGTAGGCGAATTCCCAGATTTGATTTCTGCTGTCGGCACAAATGGGGAAGAAGGATACGTACGAGCAGAGGATTTAACCCCAGTAGTCAAGACAATTCAAGAAGCGCTTGAACAGAATCACGATAAGGGCGATGTTCAAATTATCCCCCTTTATGATGTGAACGGAGAAACTCAAATTGGAGAATTTGAATTGATCTCCAATCATGAGGCAATTGAGGACAAAGAATAAGAGAAGTGCTTCCAATTAAGCTTGTTTTAGTATGACGCAGAAGGGGTAAGATGGTTAATTTCGTCCTATCCCCTTCTGTTTTTCTGTTTCCAAATACATAAGAGGGGAGGGATGAGTAGCAAAGTGAAGACCTTCTCTTTTGCGGTATATTCCCATTACAAGCAAAAAAGAGCAGTATCTTCATGGCTCTTTTTGTTATTCAAGTCTTCCATGTCAACATAAAAACCATATGCTATGAAAAAGCTAAGTAACGATGGCAAAATAAATAGACCAGAGTGTTCCAGCGCTCTGGTCTATCGTACAGTAGACGGGGGATCGACTCAGTAGAATTTAAAACGGGGATGACCGCTCAGGCCTGCTAGCTCAAGAGCGGTCATGATTTTTGTCGAGGCTACAATAAGTCTAAAGACGATCCCAATAAGGGGTCGTCTTTTTTTGTGTCGAACCTGTGACCAAAAACGGTCATAAAACGGTCGAAATCAGGGGTTTCCCAGAACATTTTAGGGGATTTCCCCGAATTACTTCCAAGGGGTTCCAGCGGTAAAATGAAGGCGTGAATACTACACCGCGCCCATGAGGCACGTAGGAAAGGAGAAGAGCGCGATGGAGACGCAAGTTGACAAGGCGGAGAAAGGCAAGAAATCTAAATCCAGCAAGCTGCAAACGAACCAGGAAGACTTGAAGGGAACGTTTGTCGCGGTTCTGATCGTCGGAGGTATTATTCTTGTCGGTTGGTTGGGTGTATTCGGGCTTTTCCTGGATAGGGCGTAATTAGGAAGTAAAGGAGGGTACTTATGCAT
The DNA here is from genome assembly GCF_003013475.1 of Brevibacillus porteri. Classification (GTDB taxonomy): domain Bacteria; phylum Bacillota; class Bacilli; order Brevibacillales; family Brevibacillaceae; genus Brevibacillus; species Brevibacillus porteri. The sequence continues at coordinate 83,607 of NZ_PXZO01000027.1, read as the reverse complement.
TTGCATCGATATGAAAAAATCTGGTTGATGCTTGGCGCAGGTGGTTTGGCCTTATTTATTGTATTGTTGTGCGTCAATGCGTTTGCCATGGGGATGGCTCCGCCAAGTAATATGGAAATGATTGATCCGGAGAAGGTTACGGAGACACCTCCTTTTGATAAACCAGGCTTGAAACAGGTAGGAGACAACGAATACGACGCTTACATGACAGCATTTGCGTTCGGCTTCGCTCCGAACAAGATGGAAATACCTGTTGGCGCAACGGTGAATTTCCACGTCACGAGTCCAGACGTTATTCACGGATTCCAGATTCCAGAGACCAACATTAACTTCATGGTTCTGCCTGGACACATCAGCTCGGCGACACACACGTTTGACGAGCCAGGTGAGTATTTGATCCTTTGTAACGAATACTGTGGCGCAGGTCATCAGGTAATGGCGACCACGATTATTGTGAAATAAAGGTAGGTGAATCCTATGGTAATCGCACGGAAGATCGACGATACACTCCCCCATGTTCCGGTTCAGCGTTCTGCGGCAACACTTAGTTTGGCCTATGTGTGGGTAGCTTATATTGCATTCGGATTGGCAGCTGTGGCAGGGATGGTACAGGGCATGGTTCGCGGTGGAATCATGGAACTGCCGAGCTGGACAAATTACTATCAAATTTTGACCGCCCACGGCGTATTGATGGCACTTATATTTACCACGTACTTCATCGTCGGATTTATTTTCTCAGGAGTCGCCCGCACGACAGGTGGTTCCTTGCACGGAGCCGCTCTAAAATTTGGATGGGCCGGCTGGATTCTCATGACGGTAGGGACATTGATGGCTGTTGTTACCATTCTGCTGAATGAAGCCTCTGTCCTTTATACGTTCTACGCACCACTGAAAGCATCTCCGTACTTTTACATTGGTTCTGCCTTGCTCGTAGTAGGTAGCTGGCTAGCGGGATTCGGGGTTTTTGCCAGCTATCGTAAATGGAAACGTGAAAATAAAGGGAAAATGTCCCCGTTGTTCGTCTTCATGGGTGTGACTACCTATGTCTTGTGGATTACAGCGACAATTCCTGTAGCGGTTGAGGTTCTGTTCCAACTTATCCCGTGGTCACTCGGGCTGGTCCCAACGATTAACGTCATGCTCAGCCGTACGCTGTTCTGGTTTTTCGGTCATCCACTCGTTTATTTTTGGCTATTGCCTGCTTATATGGCGTGGTATGTATGCTTACCAAGAATCATTGGCGGTCATGTCTTCAGTGATTCGCTCAGTCGACTTGCCTTTCTCTGCTTGCTCTTGTTCTCCATCCCAGTTGGGTTCCACCATCAATTGATGGAGCCAGGAATTTCGCCAGCATGGAAAATGATACACGTGACATTAACGCTGATCGTCGTTATCCCGTCGTTGATGACAGCCTTTTCGATGTTTGCGGTTTTTGAAACGACCGGACGTAAAAAAGGTGGTGTTGGTCTTTTCGGATGGTTGAAAAAACTGCCGTGGACAGATGTACGCTTCTTCGCCCCATTTGTTGGGATGCTGTTCTTCATTCCTGGCGGAGCTGGGGGAATTATTAACGCAAGTAACCAGATTAACGCGGTCGTACACAATACGATTTGGGTTACGGGTCACTTCCACATCACCGTAGGAGCTGCGGTGGCGCTCACCTTCTTCGGCGTCAGCTTTTGGCTGATACCTGCATTGACTGGACGTCAGTTAACCAAGACTGCGAATCGCATGGGAATGGTACAAACGGTATTCTGGGCAGTAGGAATGTTCCTGATGTCGCTCGCCATGCACGCAATGGGCTTGCAAGGGGCTCCGCGCCGCACAGATTACACGACGTATATGGACCACCCGTTAGCTTTGGGCTGGATGGATTATCAGCGCGTGATGGCGTTTGGTGGCGGACTGCTGTTCGTATCCGCGATTCTCTTGATCGCCATCTTGCTGTATCTGACTTTCTACGCACCAAAGGGAAATACGGAATATCCGATTGCCGAGACAGAAACAACGCAAGAAGTTCCAAAAATTTTGGAACGCTGGCCAGTTTGGATCGGACTCGTTGCCTTCCTGATTATTCTCGCCTACGGTTATCCGATTTTGGAACAAATTCAGCACCAGGCACCAGGCTCGCCGCCTTTTGTGACTTGGTAAGACGATACGTACGAAAAAAGCCGCTCATTCCGTTTGGAAGCGAGCGGCCCTTCTTTTTAAAAAAGCTCTAGCGCTGCCAATTCGGTAAAGGCAAGAATCAGATACCCGATTGCCAAAAGCCATAGGGCGAGAATTCTGAGGTCTTCCTCTTCAAATGGCATACAACTCCTCCTTTATCTCTTGTTAGCACAATATATTCAAGAGGGAGGACATTGGTTTAGCTTATGGCTCATATATCATCTTGCGGGTCATTCCGCCATCTACAATCAGCTCAGTACCCGTAATGAAATCGTTGTCCTTTTGCGTCAAAAATAGGCACGCACGGGCAATATCATCGGGTGTACCTACGCGACCTGCCGGATGCTGGGCATGATCCCCGGGTCGAAGAGCGGCATAATCGTGGTGTTCAATCCAGCCGGGAGAGATCGCATTGACACGAATTCCATCGGGGCCGAGTGAGACGCCAAGCGCATGGGTTAAGGATAATATGCCTCCTTTGGAAGCCGCGTATGCCTCTGAATGTGGCTCGGACATGTGCGCCCGCGTCGAACAAAGATTAAGGATAGCGCCTCCACCATGGCGACGCATGATTTTGGCTGCTTCTCTCGATGCGAGAAAGACACTCCGCAAATTCGTGTTCAAGATATGGTCCCACGCTTCGACGGTCAGTTCATAGGGGGATTCCCATACGGACAAGCCCGCGTTGTTGATCAAAACATCGAGGCGTCCCCAGCGTTCATCGACGGTTCTCATCAATTGTTCGATCTGCGCTGGCACGCTGACGTCAATGTGCTCGAAGTGGGCTGTGCCTTTCACTGCTTCTGTCGTGTTGATTAGCGAGGCCGCTTCTTCTCCCGCTGCGCGATTGTATTCGGCGATGACGACATGTGCACCTTCGACAGCATACATGGTGGCAACAGCCCGTCCAATGCCTTGGCCACCGCCAGTGACGATGACAATGTTATCCGTGTATTTCATCGAGAGTGCCTCCAAACAATAGAGTATGAAGCGAAATGAAAAAAGTAATTGCAAAATGTTCGTAACAATAATAAAGTAAGTAGTATCTTTTTAACAGCATACTATACAGTATGGAGGAGATTCAACCATGAATACAGAACTGAAAATTACCGCTGAACAGGTAATGGAAGCCCGTCACAGCGTGCGTAAATACGATCCGAATGAAAAAATTCCACAAGGCGAGCTGAACGAAATCCTGCGTCTTGCAGCAAGTGCGCCATCGTCCTGGAATTTGCAGCATTGGCGTTTTCTTGTCGTGACTGATCCGGCTATCAAAGAAAAACTGCTCCCAATTGCATACAATCAGCAGCAGGTAGTGGATGCTTATGCTACCATCATCATTCTCGGCGATCTGGAGGCTTATAAGTCTGCTCGCCCTGTTTATGATGAAGCATTGGCAAAAGGATACGTTACAGAGCAAGTGCGTGAGACTATGATCGCGCAAATCGAAGGGGCTTACAATAACAACCCAGAAATCGCGCGTGATGAAGCAATCCGCAATTCGTCCTATGCAGCGATGCAGCTCATGCTGGCGGCAAAAGCAAAAGGGTACGACACGTGCCCAATGGGTGGCTACAACCGCGATGCGCTCATTAAAGAGCTGAACATCCCATCCCGCTATTTGCCAACACTCATGCTGACTTTGGGGAAAGCAAGCGTGCAAGCTTATTCAACTTCCCGTTTTGGCCTGGACGAACTGGTCATTCAAAACAGCTTCTAATATCGTGTTCCAACAGCAAAAAACTCATCCACGCCTCATATTCAATGCGGCAAGGATGAGTTTTTTTGTCATATCTTCTCCAGGAGAGCTATTCGCTCTTCCTGCCTTATTGATTCGCCAACAACGGTAAATCCACCATAATCGATGTTCCTTGACCAAGGGCGCTGCTGACCGAAAACCGCCCGGCATGGAGGTGAATGATCTCTTTGCAGATCGCCAATCCCAGACCACTACCGGAGAGCTTGGAGCGTCCCTTGAAAAACTTTTCTGTGACATGCGGCAGGTCTTCCTGGTTAATGCCTTCACCAGTATCCGTGACGGTGACAAGGAGCCTATCGCCTGACAAGGAAGCTGCGATGACGATCGAGCCATTTTGTGGCGTGAATTTCAACGCGTTGTCCAATAGATTCACAAAAACTTGCTTCAGCCGATTCGGGTCTCCCAAAACCATGAGTGGGGTAGGGGGAGTCTCTAGCTTCAACTCGATTTGTTTCGCATTGGCACGTACTGAAAATTGAAGATGCAAATCATTGAGAAGCTCTCGGACATCCATGCGTTCGCGGGACAAATTCATCTCACCGGATTGAAACTTCGAGAAATCGAGCAATTCCTCGACGAGCCCGATCAAACGATCTGTCTCCTTGGAGATGACTTCCAGACCGAGCATCGTCTCTTCAGGCTCTTCCAGACCGCCCGAAATGAGCGTTTCGCCCCATCCTTTAATCGACGTAAGTGGGGTACGCAACTCATGGGAGACAGAGGAGATGAAGTCATTTTTCAGCTTTTCGTTTTTCCCGATCTCCGCTGCCATGTAATTGAAAGTGTCCGCGAGGGTTCCTACCTCATCATCGAATCGTTTTGGCGCGCGGACAGCGAAATTTCCTTCCGCCATTTGTTTAGCCGCACTCGTTAAATCTTCGATAGGGTCGACGATTCGTTTTGCCATGAGTAGGCTGAGCGCAAAAGCGAGGACGACTACGCTTGTCCCAACGCCTGCCCCGTACAAGGCAATGCGATTGACTGCTTGATAGAGCGGTTCAGCGGAGATCGTGTATCGCAGAACGCCTACAAATTCTCCGCTGTACGTTAGTGGATTGGACACCGCGATGACACGCTCCCGCGACTGTGGACTTTTCCCGATGTAGAGACCACTTTGTCCCTTGATGGCATCCATGACGTCAGGGGTATTGATGATCTCGCTGGTCTGAAAGCCGTAGGAGTTGAGAATGACTTTTCCTCCTGGGTCCAAGACCTCAATTTTGGCGTATTCCTGATTCGAAACATTTTCCAAAATGTAGCGTGCTTTGTCTTTTAACCGATAGCCAGTGGCGTACTTGTTAATAAAATTGGTGAAGGTCGTGCTGCGGGTCACTAATGCTTCGGTCGCAGTCCCGATGTAATACGTATGAACGGCCCAGTAAAACAGTCCTTCCAAGAGCAGTACGATTAAAAGGAGGATCAGGCCGAAATGAAGAACCAGCCTACTCTTAATGCCTTTCATCGGGGACGTCCTTTCGCCACAGGTAGCCATACCCCCAGACTGTCTCCAAGAAAGCTGGATGAGCCGGATCGTCCTCAATTTTTTGCCGGATTCTGCGGATATTCACATCCACGATTTTTAAGTCCCCGACAAAAAATTGACCCCAAACTGCTGTCAAAATCTCGTCGCGACTGATGGCTTTGTTCGCATTTTCAGCGAGTAGTTTAATGATGGCAAATTCTTTTGGCGTGAGGTCAATTTCTTGTTCCACCCGAATCAGCTTGCGTTCATCGAGCAACAGCGTGAAGGGGGCAATGTTAATTTCATTTTTGTCCTCAGCCTCAGGAATGGGTGTCAATCTGCGGTGCAACGCTTTGACACGGGCTAGCAGTTCCGCAGGGCTAAATGGCTTGGAGACGTAATCGTCTGCTCCGAATTCGAGACCCATGACTTTGTCCAGCTCCTGGCTTTTAGCTGTCAGCATAATGATCCCGAGACGCGGATATTTTTTGCGCAGCTGCCCGCATACTTCGAAGCCATCAATGCCGGGGAGCATGACGTCGAGAATTGCAATGACGATGTCCGATTGTTGATCTGCGAGATCAAGTGCCTCTTCTCCGGTGCCAGCCTCGATTACCTCATAGCCCTCGCGTTTGAGATTAATGCGCACAAAATCTCGGATGGATTTCTCGTCTTCCAGTAATAGAACCTTCATAGGGCAAATCTCCTTGATAAGGATTTACTATTTCACTTTATTCCCGGCTCGTTATCGGTTTGTAGAGCTGACGAACTTCCTCTGCGGTAAGCTGCATCGATCGATATTCCGCGAGAGCAGCCTTCCCAAGGGTAGGTGTCGTTTGCGGTAAAATGGCGATTAAGACTTGTTTTCCCTCTTCCTTCAGCAAAATGTAGGGAACTTGTTTTTGCTTCAATCCGTTTTCAAATTTCATCCATTCGTTTTGGGGGATGCTTTGCAGCGTTAGTAATTCTGCCTTATTTTTTCCATTCGCTCCGTAATAAAGGAATCGGACGAGAAACGGATTCGTATCATGGTTGATGGAGATGGTGTATTTTTCGCCCCATTTTTCCGGAATCTTGAGGTCAAACCCTTGTGTGTAATTTTGATAATGATCCTCGATGTGTTTCAAGCCCGTTTTCCCGTCCCATTGGAAGTAGGAGGAGACCCAAGGGATCTCTGCCATGGCCAAATCCTCTGTCCCAGCAGGTTGTATTTTCGTGCCGATCTCGATGATGCCATCACCGTTGATATCTTCACTTTCCAAAGAATATGGCTTGAAGGTCAGATCCATCTCTCCTTCTATTTTTGCCAAAGGGTTGGAGAGTTGTCCATTGTCCCAGAGGAGTAGTTCAGTAGAAGCAGAGTGAGCACCTAATCCAGCATCAATAAATAGTCCGTTTCGGGTTGGCGAAGCTTTTCCGATGATAGCCTGATAGTAACCATTTACATATCCGTCTAGGGCTAACTCAGTCTTTTTAGCGATTGTGCCGCTCGCCGCCCCATACAGCTCGGCTTTGGATGTGAAGTTATTTTTATCAAGAACAACGAGAGCGAGATCCGCGTGATCATCTCCTGTCAAATCACCTACTGCCATAATGGAATAGGGCTGCTTCATCAATTCCTGAGTCATATTATTCGCTAGCGAATAAACGGAGAGTTCCTTGTTCAAATCTTCGCCGCCACCCATTCCAATCAGCATATCCGGAACTTTGTCACCTGTGAGATCTTGAAAGGAGACGTAATCCAATTCGCTGCCGACACCAGTAAAGGAGGAGAGCTTTTCCCAGTTTCCTTGCTTTTGGGTAAGCACAAGCACACCGATTTCGTAGTCGGTTTTTTCTGTTTTGTAAAAAGCGACTACCTCCGCAATCCCATCTCCGTTTAGATCCTGTAGGGAGACGGCACTGGCTTCTGCGGGATGTAGAGGAACAGATAATTGTGACCCAGCCGGCAAAAATTGCATGACGGCCTGATTGATCGATTTTTGATCGCCGTCTGCTGATGGGGCGCGCATCAATTCATTGGGTGTATCTGTGAGTCCGCAACCGCTAACAAGCGAGGCGCAGAGTGCTGTCGTTACGAGCCAAGCCTTTTTCATTTCAAATGTTCCTTTCTGTTGCTGCATCCATTTGACTATATTGTAGCTTGCCCATCCAGCAAAATTGTTGCAAAACGGTAAAAAAACCCGTTTTCGAGCTTTTTCATGAACGAGTGAACGTGCTCTGACCTTCCTTATACAGGAAAAAAGTGCGAAAGAACAGGGAGTATATTACTAGCAACAATTGACCTAACAATTTCGTTTAAAAATGTAGGATCGGAGTTGGATGTTATCTATACGAAGGAGGAGAATAGGATGAAAGCATGGCACAAAACGATGGCGGCAGTTCTTTGCAGCGGTGCGGTTCTCATGGCTTCGGGCGTTGGGGCTGACCTGGTTCAAGCGAGTGGCACCCAATCGCAAGCGTACGCGCCAGTAGTTTTATTGCAACCAGAGCAAAATATCCCGTTCAGCATACAATTTATCGATGGATTTGTGGCAAAAGTAACGAATGCAAAAACGAAAGCGACGAGTACAGTAGATATATCGGACAATAAGGCTACGTACGTGAGGCAAGGGATTTATCATGCCAATGGAAAGCTGCAAAAGGCAACCGATGGATATACGCAAAAGCTGGTGGAGTTGGTGCCATTCCGGGATACGAAAGGCAACCTGCGTTATATAGGCAAGCAAACCTTGTGGGGGCTGAATACGGAGGATCGCTTGGCAGTGGCGACCAGTGTGTGGAACATCGTCAATAAACAGCCGCAGCTTTTACAGGTAACGGTTCAAAAAGCAGACTGGGACAATATGCCGTCGCCAGATGTGACGATCAATAGCGGCTTCAATTTGGGCAACGATAGTACCTTTGTCCTTGATTCGAAGTATGCAGATGTGACCGGAGACAATATTAAGGATCACATTTTGCTTGTAGGCGATAAGATGGGCGTATCGATGAATCAGACGGCCCATAACCTGCGTGTCGTGGTTCGCGGAGGAAAGGATAATCACCAGACGTTTATCTCTGTAGGAAAACGAGACAGCGGTGTTCTTCCGAAGCTCGCCATCACGGATGGCAATGCCGATCAGGTAAAAGACATCCTCGTCACGATGCCGACTGCGACAGGTCATGTATACAGTCAACTTACATGGAAAAAAAATAGCCTGCAGCCAGTCGTCGAGCAGGGGAAATTAAATGATCGTGAGGCGTACCAGCCAGTTATTGGGGTTTATGGGGAAGCGATTGGGATGAATAAGGCGAAAAAACAATAATGGAGTAGGTGTGGAGGAAATCAGTCAGAGTGAAATCTGGCTGATTTTTTTTAATACAAATTTGCAGGCATTAGCCATCTTGCAGGATTATTCGTGAAAAGTCATTCCGAAAGGAGAAATAAAGGTTATTCTCCGGTAATTAAATCGTAATTATTACGTTTTATATTGACTTCGGGTATTTCGATGCGTTATGATAACAAACAAATCGTAATGATTACGCTTTAAGTAAAACAAAAAGGAGAACCCAGCATGAACATGAAAGAAACGAAAATCCCCGTCACAGTCCTAAGCGGGTACTTGGGAGCGGGAAAAACGACGCTACTGAACCATGTCCTGAACAATCGGGACGGGCTACGAGTCGCCGTGATCGTTAACGACTTGAGCGAAGTAAACGTAGACGCCTCTCTGATCCTCTCGGGCAGTGGTCTTTCACGCGTGGACGAAAAGGTCGTGGAGCTCTCGAATGGCTGCATTTGCTGCACCTTGCGAGAGGATTTGCTGACAGAGGTAGAGCGTCTGGCTTTGGAAGGACGGTATGACTACATATTGATTGAATCGACGGGAGTAGGCGAGCCGGTTCCTGTCGCTCAGACTTTCACATACGTAGACGAAGAAAATGGCATCAATTTATCGTCGCTGTGCCGCTTGGACACGATGGTGACCGTAGTGGATGCATACCGCTTCTGGCATGACTTTTCGTCCGGCGAAAACCTTTTGGACAGAGGGCAGGCAGTTGGCGAAGAGGATACCCGTGAGGTGGCCGATCTTTTAATCGACCAGATTGAATTCTGTGATGTGTTGATCCTGAACAAATGCGATCGTGTCGCTCCAGACGATTTAATACAGCTGGAAGCCGTTCTGCGCAAGCTACAGCCAAATGCTCGCTTCATCCGCGCTGTTCGTGGGCAGGTAGACCCGCAAGAAATTTTGAATACCAACCTGTTCGACTTCGAGGCTGCCAGTCAATCAGCGGGATGGATTGCTGAGCTGCAAAAGGAAGAGCATACACCTGAGACGGACGAGTACGGAATTTCCTCCTTCGTTTATCGCAGTCGCAGGCCGTTTCATCCAGCCCGTTTAGAAAAGTGGTTGGAGGAGTGGCCTGAGGAGGTCGTGCGTGCCAAAGGCTTTTTCTGGTTGGCGACACGGAATGACGTGGCGATGTCACTCAGCCAGGCGGGACCATCCATTGAAATCGGAACGGCTGGCTATTGGACAGCAGCGTTATCGGCGGAAGAGCAAAAAGCCATTCTGGTAGAAGAGCCAGACTGGCAGCAAACATGGCATCCCGTACATGGGGATCGAACTATTGAACTCGTCTTTATCGGGATCGATCTGAACCAGGAGCAAATCGTGAAGCAGCTCGATGCATGCCTCTTGAACGATGAGGAATACGAGGCGGACTGGAGTAAGCTGCCCGATCCACTCCCAACAGCAGATGCTGTAATCGAGACGACATTGTAACCAAAACAGAGGAGGCTGACATCCATGCGCGTGAACGTTACCCTGCAATGCACTGAAACCGGAGACCGCAACTATATCACATCCAAAAACAAGCGGAATCATCCCGAGCGATTAGAACTGAAAAAATACTCCCCGCGTCTAAAACGCTATACCCTTCATAGGGAAACAAAGTGATTCTAAAAAATGTCTGAAGACCATAGGCACCCTGCCCAACACCTTCTTATCACCAAAACATAAAATGTACGTGTGTCTATCGAATGAAGAATTCTTCCCGGATGGGATGGGCACTTGCTTGAGTGAGGAGAATCGGTCCTTTTTTGCAGGAACTTGATGAGTATGCTGCAAGTCCTAGCTCTTAAACAGGAGAGGGTTCGGTATGAAAATCGTGATCATCGCCCCCGAGCAAATTCCCGTCCCCCCCATTCTTGGGGGGTCCGTCGAAATTACGATTCTGGCGATCGCCAAAGAATTGAGTAAGTGGCACTCGGTCTCGATCATCAGCAGAGCGCATCCTCGTTATCCGAAGTATTCTGTTATTGATGGGGTGCACATATATCGCGTTCCTACCGGCAGTCCTGCGAAATATTTGACCCATGTGAAAAAAATCCTGAAAAAACGCCGATTTGACGTTTTACAAATTGATAACCGTCCGGAGTTCGTCAGGCAGATTAAATCGATGTTTCCGAATGCGACTGTGTCCTTGTATCTTCACTCACTGACTTTTGTCAACTTTCCCCATACTAGTCGAGCAGAGACCCTGGCCGGATTACGAAAAGCAGACTTGATTATTACCAACAGCTCTTCGCTTGAAAGTCGGCTTTCTGCTCGTTTTCCTAGTATGTCGAGAAAAATCCGGGTTGCATGGCTTGGCGTGGATACATCTCGCTTTTCCCCTATTCAAAAAACCTCTCATTCCGGTGCCTTCACCTTATTGTTCGCAGGCAGGCTGATTCCGCGCAAAGGCGTTCCCATATTGCTTCAAGCAGTTAAGCTCGTGAATAAACAGGTAGCCCAACCTGTCAAAGTAATGATTGCAGGAGGAACACCAACAAGCAAATATGCAAGGCAATTGCAGTCGCTCTCTCGTAAAATTGGGGTACATGCCGAATTTCTAGGTACGATTCCCCATTGTCATATCCACCGTGTTTTTAGAAAGGCCGATTTGTTCATTTGTCCTTCGCAAAAGCATGAATCGTTCGGCCTTGTTAACGTCGAAGCGATGTCTTCCGGATTGCCAGTCGTTGCCTCGAAAAACGGGGGCATAAAAGAAGTGATTCAGCATGGCCGTTCTGGATTGTTGATCAACCAATATAAAAATCCGCAAGCCTTCGCCGATGCGATCTGTTCGCTGATCATGAATAAGCCACTGTATTTGAAAATGAAGCAAGAAGCTCGTCAAATTGCCTTGGATAAATTTAGTTGGCGTGCAACAGCAGATAGACTCAATCACATTTATGAATCTGAAAAAGCTTTACAAAAGGATGAGCTTCCAAAAGACCAGTGCACCGCTGTCGATTGCCATGAACGTCAAAATTTACGCGAATGCCTTGGTACCGAGCATGGCGTTCAGCCCGAGCGAAGGCAAGCGGAGCCTGACAAGGGTGGAGATCATGACGAGAAAAGCAATCAATACTGTGATACCATCCTGCAACCATTTAGCATCGTCCACGATTGGAGTTGCTTTGATGATGACAACCAAAGCATCACCAGTACCGGAGTTTTCCAAAATTTTGCCGATCTGTGTACCGAAAATGATGAGGAGTTTGATGGGAGTGATTCCGCCGAAGCCACTTTCGATTTCTTTTCCGATATCGGCTATCAAAGGCTTGTCGATGCACTCCTATACGGTTAACACAATGCCGCTCAGGATTTCAAGCTATAAATCCGCATGACCTGTTCGGCTGTCTGCTCCAAGAGCGAGGCTGCTTCGCGCATTGATTGATCCAGCGTCATCGGTTTGTTGGTGATGCTGACAACGGCAGAAACGCCTTCTTCATAAAGGGCGTCGATGCCAGTTCCAATGGAGCCAGCGAGGACGATGACGGGAATGCCGTATCGTTTTGCGACTTGGGCAACTCCACATGGCGTCTTTCCTTGGGCCGTCTGGAAGTCGACTTGTCCCTCACCAGTGATCACCAGAGTGGCTTTGTCCATGGCTTCCGCGAGTCCGGTCGTCTCGATCACAATCTCAATCCCAGAACGCAGCTGGCCATTCAGAAAAGCAAGAAGGGCACCAGCGACACCACCCGCAGCACCTGTCCCAGGTAAATCGTGAATGGCGATGCCGCGGGTCTCTTCGATCAAGTCAGCGAAATGGCGCAAATGATCATCTAATTGCAGGACCATTTCCGTTGTGGCTCCTTTTTGCGGGCCGAAAACGTGAGAAGCGCCATTGGGTCCAACAAAAGGATTGGTGACATCACACGCAATGACGAACTGACAGTCAGCCAGCCGCTTATCAACCTGACTCGTATCAATTCGGCTCAGTCGTGATAATTCACCACCTCCAAAAGAGAGGGGCTGATCGTCTTGATCGAGTAGCAAAAATCCGAGAGCTTGGAGCATGCCAGCGCCTCCGTCATTGGTAGAGCTGCCACCCAGTCCCAGGATGAACTTGCGGCAGCCTTGATCCAGTCCGGCCGTAATCAATTGACCAAAGCCATAGGTCGTCGTGACAAGCGGGTTGCAATCTGCGGCAGAAATTAAGTAAAGACCAGAGGCAGCAGCCATTTCGATCACACAGGTTACACCGTCACCCAAAATGCCGAATTCAGCAGAAATGTCCTGTCCGAGCGGGTTGTTTACGGTGGCGGTCAGTATTCTTCCGTCTGTGGCATCGACCAGGCATTGCATGGTACCTTCGCCGCCGTCAGCCATCGGTTTCACGAGGAGTTCACTTTGCGGGAGTACGCGTCGAATCCCTGAGCGAATGGCTTCGCCTACTTGTTTGGCAGTCAGGCTACCTTTAAAGGAGTCCGGAGCGATTACAATTTTCATGCCAGTGTTCCTCCTATCAGTAAAGAGGGTATTTTTTCCATCATAAAAAAGACTGTCCCCCGCGTCTAGGCGAGAAACAGTCTTGGTTGTGTTAGGCATTCTTTTTCAATGCTATTTCTTCTGGCTGTGCCGTTTTCGAGAAGAACCATTTCATCATCGGTGGAGTGACGATGGTTGTTAAGAGTACGACGACAATCAGGACCGCAAACATGTCTTGTGTAAGCAAATTGTTTTCCAAGCCGATGGCAGCGATAATGAGGGCGACTTCCCCACGCGATACCATGGCCGCACCAATGGCCATCGAGTTTTTCCACGGGAAACCTGTGATTTTTGCACCAAAAGCCCCACCGACGAGCTTGGAAATAATCGCGATGACGCTCAGGAGCACAATCAGTCCGAGATTGTCCAAGATGCCAGAGAACTGTGCTGTTACCCCGATCGAGGTGAAGAATACTGGCACGAAAACCGCGTAGCTGATGGTCTCGACCTTGTGCGTCACTTCTTGCTTGTAATTGGTCAAGCTGATCGCAACCCCGGCGATGTAGGAACCGATGATGGCAGCAACCCCTGTATATTCAGCAAAATATGCGAACAGGAAACAGATGATAAGCGCTGCGGAAATGACTGATTCTGTGACCTGCAACGGTGCGAACTTTTTCAAAATCCATGGGACAACCTTCCAAGAGAGAACGATGACGATGGCAAAAAAAGCGACCTTTTTCAAAACCACCATGCCGAGATTGACGTCGCCGCCAGCAAAGCTCATCAAGAAAGCGAGTGCCAAGATGACCAAAACGTCATCAATAACAGCGGCTCCCATGATCGTAGCGCCTTCTCTTGATTTTAGCTTGCCCAATTCCTTCAACGTTTGTACGGAAATACTCACACTAGTAGCAGCGAGCAACAGGCCCAGGAAGATCGCTTCGATGTTGGAGAGACCAATCGCAATCCCGGCACCATAGCCGAGTGCGAGCGGCATGACAATTCCTGCGATACCCACGCTGGTTGAAGACTTGGCGGTGCGTTTGAACTCATCAATATCAGTCTCTAAGCCCGCGATAAACATGAGCAGGATAACCCCGATTTGGCTAATTTCCTTGAGGATTTCTGTGTCTGTGACCAGCCCGAGAACCGTAGGACCTAAAACGATACCGATGAGCAGTTTCCCCAAAACGGATGGCTGTCCCAGCCGCACGCTGATGTCACCAGCGATTTTGGAGGCGATCAAAATGACAGCCAGCTGAAAAATAAGCATGTGGTTTCCCCCTTTTTTCGAAATAAAAAAGAGCCCGCGATCACAGCTTTCTTTTTGTCGGCTAAAAAAGACAAAAAGAACCCTATGATGACAGGCTCCTCCAGTAACGAATCAAATATTCACTTACAATACACATATATTTTAACATACTGGGCCGAAAAAGTAAACACTTGGTGACAAATGCTCCTCAGCGTGTGAAGATAGAGCAAAAAAACGGAGGAGGAGCAGGCATGGCGAAAATCAGCAAAGAGAATGCAGAGCATTATCATTGGGGCGATCAATGCGATGGCTGGCATCTGGTTAAAGGCCAAGAGCTCAGCGTCATTCATGAGCGGATGCCCGGAAATACCGCAGAAGTGCGCCATTATCACGAGCGGTCGCGTCAGTTTTTCTTCGTACTGTCAGGACAAGCTATGCTGGAAGTGGATGGCGTGCGTCATGTGTTGGGCAGGCAGGAAGGCGTAGAAGTCCCACCGGGAGTCAAACACCAGATGAAAAACGAGGGAGCAGAGGATGTAGAGTTTCTTGTGATCTCGCAGCCGACAACAAGAGGAGACCGCATCCAGGCAGATTAAAGAAAGCCTGACCGTCAAAAGAAGCGGTCAGGCTTTTATATGCGTCAAGCTTATTTGAAATTGGTGAAATCGGACATTTGTGCGAAGATATCTGCCAATGCGTGCATTCCTTCGAATGTTTGATAAGCGAAAATAGGCAGACCCACAACAAACAACAAAACTTCTCCGATATATTTGGCGATCATATGATCAACCTCCTTTTGGATGTTTGTTACGCTACGCGATCCAAAACGAAGGAACCATATGTATCCATTTCGCCGTCTGTATGCTGTATGCGCCTGAATAAGCGATGGCGCTGCGGTTGCCTTGCCGCCATTGGATAAGTCTCAACCAACAACTTGTTAATGGAAGGTCGGTACGTATCCGTGACGTTCTGATGAAGAGTCCGGTTTTGCAGGTAACACTGTCTGAGACAAAAAGCAGAAGTGAAGCATCCTACAAAAAGCGCGACCAAGGCGAAGAATTCTTCCAGCGAAAACAGCAGCAATAGCATATCTTCCATGGCGATTCTCCTCCTTTCGTATTCATCATTCTACTCTTGTTCACAATATCGAGCAACCCCGAAAATTCATGAGAGCGGATACATTGCCAAACTGCCAACTATTTCAATTTGTTAATCGATAGGTTGACACGGTAGTTGCCAAAAGGAAGCAGGGCATCTAAAAAATGATTGAGGGCCTCTTGATCTGGCACATGTACCATCATGGTATAGCAGCCTTCTCCGCTAATGCGATGGGCTTCGACGATCTCGCTGCGGCTTTTGATAAAACGAGTGAAGAGTGAATGATCGGTAGTGGTCATGAACATGGTGACCAAAGCAGTGAGGACTGGGGCGATTTTGGCTTCATCAATGAGCGTTGTATAGCCTTGAATAATGCCCTGCTCCTCCATTCGTCTAATGCGGTTGCCGACGGCTTGACCACTTAGATGTACCTGTTCGCCGATGTCCTTCCACTGCAATCGGCTGTTTTTGCGTAGCAAGGCAAGGATGGAGAGATCGGTTTGATCGAGCATGTGTATCTCCTTTCACGGCGAAAGTCGGTAGCCAGCAATCGTTTCGCGGCAACCGTTCATGGCCTTATACAATAAACGTACATCCATTATATCGATTACGAGGAAAGGAAGAAATGACATGGAGATTCAGCTTGTAAGACATGCTACCTTACGCGTGGAATATGCAGGGCTGACATTTTTGATCGATCCAATGTTTAGCTCTAAAGGCGAAATGCCAGCAGTACCAAATACGCCGAATCAGCGCCCGAATCCAGGAGTAGAATTGCCCCTATCCGTGGAGGAAATACTTGCTGGCGTGGACGCCCTCTTGGTGACGCATACCCATTTC
This sequence comes from Brevibacillus porteri, assembly GCF_003013475.1. Classification (GTDB taxonomy): domain Bacteria; phylum Bacillota; class Bacilli; order Brevibacillales; family Brevibacillaceae; genus Brevibacillus; species Brevibacillus porteri. Next base: position 67,276 of record NZ_PXZO01000027.1, on the reverse strand, counting down.
GATCATCTCGATGAAGCGGCCATACGCCTTCTCCCGAAGCATTTACCTGTATTTTGCCAGCCACCGGATCTGGATAAGCTGGTGCAGCATGGCTTTGAACAAGTTATTGCCATCGAAGAGGAGTATACATGGCAAGGGGTTCACCTGCACCGGACTGGTGGTCAACACGGAACAGGGGAAATCGGACAACAGATGGGGCCAGTATCTGGCTTTGTATGGAAGCGGGCTGGTGAGCCGACGCTGTATGTGGCAGGTGATACGATTTGGTGTGAGGAAGTGGAGCAGGCTGTTACAGCGTATCGTCCAGATGCGATCGTCGTTTTCGCAGGTGCAGCGCAGTTTTTGACCGGAGGCCCGATCACGATGACGAAGGAGGATATCGTTCATGTCGCAATTGCCGTGCCCGACAGCCGAATCCTCGTTGCCCACATGGAGACGTGGAACCATTGCTTGCTCAGCCGCCGGGAATTGAATGAATGTTTGCAGGAAAAACAGCTGTCCGAACGCGTACATGTTCCGCAGGATGGCGAAATCATCTCTTTTCATTGAGCATTATGTAAACAAATGCATAGTCCCGCTACTAGATACACAATAACTAATTAGGTAAAATTGTCCCGGCTGAAGGATACTGTGTCGAAGCTGAGGGCATACTTGATTTGATTAAAGGAGGTTTTTAATGTGGAACATAATACCCATCACGACCATCCCCATCAACACAGCCCTGCTTGCGGACATACAAAAATCCGACATGACGATCATATTGATTACGTTCACAATGGTCATCTTCACCATGAACATGCTGGTCACTGGGATGAATGCAAGATTCCTGTGAGCTCCACCAATCCAAGCGAATGTAAGCCAATGACTTGTGGCTGTGATCATGGACCTGATTGTGGTCACGAGTTAGTACCTCATGGTGACCACAAGGATTATCTTGTGAATGGGAGATTGCATCATGTTCATGGTGATCATTGTGACGATCATGGGCCTGTTGAAATCATCACTTCATAGCAACAGCATAAGTCATTCAGTCGTGGGTCGCTTTCTAGGCGATCCATTTCTATTTTTTCTTCATGTTTATCCCTTTAACTACACTTATCTCTCTGCGCGAACTGAATAGAAATGAAAAACAAAGTTCCGCAGGTCATAGCGGGGCTTTTGACGTTGTCGAAAAAAAGGCTTATCCATCATTTGACAAACAAAAACGAACGTAATAAACTATTTTTACGTAAATGATTAATGTCATGAGGTGTTGTTGTGGCGCACGAACAACTGGAAACATATGTAGTCGAGAAGCCGGAACAGGCGATGGCCTTATTGAACCCGCTCCGTGCCGAGATATTAAGCCGTTTGGCAGAGCCTGCTTCAGCAGCAGAAGTCGCACGTGGTATCAATGAAATCCCGCAGCGTGTCAATTATCACTTGAAGGCCTTGGAAAAGGTCGGATTGGTCAGACGGGTAGGAAGTCGACAAGTGCGCAATCTCGTCGAGGTGCTTTATTTGGCGATTGCGCGGACGTATGTGCTCTCGGAAGGACTGAACTGGGGCAACGATACCATTCAGCAAATGAAGGATCAAGGATCGTTGTCTCATCTGGTCCAGACAGCAGAACGGATCAAGCGGGATGCCATGCTCTTGCTGGAGCGTTCCGATCAAGAGGTGGAGGTTCCGAGTGCCTCACTGAACGCGAGTATTCAGCTTGCCAGTGCGGAACAGCGCAGTGCTTTTGTAGAGGAGTACGTCCAACTGGTGAATCAGCTTGTGGCAAAGTATCAGCCAAAAGAAAAGGGACAAGAGACGTATCAGGTCGTTCTCGCGGTTTATCCAAAACAAGGAGGAGACGAGGCATGAAGGCACAAGTGACAGAGTCTAACAAGTCCAAACCCGTAGTCATTTGGGAAAATCGTATCCAGCCACAAGCTGATCAGGTTATTGTCATGCCAGCCCGAAGCGGAAATGGGGTTGCGGTCGAAAGAGAAGCAGCTGTTCAGACATGGTCAGTAGGTCCGGCGAGTAATCCCGCAGTGGTGACGCAGGTTTCATCTGGATTTAACAAAAAATCAGTGGCAATGCCACAAGCAACCAGCATGCGTATGGCCGCGTAAAAACTCAAGCGTAAACAAGCGAAGGAGGGTTTTTCATGAATCTCATTCCGGTAGTAGTCGAGCAAACGAGTTATGGAGAGAGGTCTTATGACATTTACTCCCGGTTGTTAAAGGATCGCATCATTTTTCTCGGCAGTGCCATCGATGATCAGGTAGCCAATGCAGTGGTAGCTCAGCTGCTGTTCCTGGCAGCAGAAGACCCGAAAAAAGACATTCACCTTTATATCAATTCGCCAGGAGGCTCTGTCACAGCAGGGATGGCGATTATCGATACCATGAAATTCGTAGCACCTGAGGTGTCCACGATCTGCACGGGGATGGCAGCGTCTATGGGCGCGATGCTTCTCGTAGCAGGAGCGCCGGGCAAACGGTATGCGCTGCCTAATGCAGAAGTCATGCTCCACCAGCCGTGGGGAGGCAGTCAAGGACAGGCGAGCGATATCAAGATCGCAGCAGACCGTATTATGCGACATCGCAACATGCTGTATACGATCATCGCGGAGCGTACGGGAAAGACAGTCGAGCAAATCGAAAAGGATGCAGACCGCGACTATTTCCTTACCGCCGCAGAAGCGCTCGAATACGGCTTGATTGATAAAGTGATCGAAAAATTGTAGAGCTGGGGGTGCCGAGGTGAAGATCCTATTTTTGGGGGGAACGCGTTTTATCGGTCCACATGCAGTGAAGCGCTTGGCAGAAGCAGGTCATGAGGTTGCTGTATGTAATAGGGGGCTTTCCCTCGGCGCAGCCTCTCTACCACAAGGTGTCGTCTCTATTACGGGAGATCGTGCCAGCCTGAGTGAATATCGGGAGACTTTTCGCTCCTTTGCACCTGATGTCGTTATTGATCTGTTTCCGTACACAGAAGCAGATGCCCGCCTGCTGATAGAAACGTTTCAGGATATAGCAGGTCGTGTCGTAGCGATCAGCAGCTGTGACGTGTATCAGGCGTTCGGACGGGTGAACAAGATCGAGTCTGGTCCGATTACGACCGAGCCGCTTACGGAGCAGTCTCCACTTTGCGAGAAGCGCTATCCGTTCCGCGGGGCCAGACCAGATCGCGAATACTATGACAAGGTGCTCGTGGAGGGAGTCGTGATGGGGCAACAGAGTCTACCGGGCACGATTTTGCGCCTGCCGATGGTGTATGGCCCGCATGATTACCAGCATCGCGTCTACCCGTACCTTCAGCAGATGCGTGATGGACGTCCGTTTATTTTGCTCGAAGAAAGCTTTGCTTCTTGGCGTTGGGCACGCAGCTACGTAGAAGACATCGCGCATGCCATTTGTCTGGTGGCTACCGACGATCGAGCAAAAAATCAGATTTACCATGTAGCAGAAGAGCAATGCTTGTCGATGCGAGAGTGGATTGAACGAATCGGCAGTGTTTACGGTTGGAATGGCAAAGTGATTACAGCGCCTTCTGCTGAGTTGCCAAATGAGTGGGTCCCGCAGCTCGAAACGAAGCAGCATGTTCAGTTGGACACAGCAAAAATCAGGCGTGAGCTGGGGTATACAGAACAAGCCACCGCAGAGGAGTCTATGCGACGTACGATTGCATGGGAGATTGATCATCCTCCTGAAAGCATGTTACAAGGAAACAACTATTTCACAGAGGATAAACTGCTCGCGAAGCTCGGTGTCTAGTATGTAGCACGGAGTTTCGTGCATAGTCTGTTTGAACCGTCAGGATGGTATCTGGCGGTTTTTTGTTTGCACATCAAAGTGTTTGAAGCAAGGAGGAGCTGGGTATGAACAAGAGTAGCAGATGACGGGAGGCACACCTTGTGAAAATCAGAACAAAAATCATCCTGGCTTTTGGTATCATATTGGCAGTCATGTTCGGTTCAGGTACGTATATGTACGTGCAAATGTCAGCAATGAAGGCATCCTACACAAAAATTATCGAAGAGGAAAAATTATTGACCGACCTGCGAGAAATGCAGTTTATCATGACGGGTCGAAATAATGACGAGCGAGCCTATTTGTTAACGAGCGATGAAGAATTTCGAATGGAATTGAAGGAAAAGGCAGCAAAGGTGGACAGCCTGTTTGCCAAAATGAGCAGTTCCCTTGAGTCTTCTCATCATCGTGAAAAAATGGAAGAAGCAGAGAGGTTATACAAGTCCTATTTGGAATCGAGCGATAAAGCGGTAGAGTCACTGGATAATGGACTACGTGAAGAGGCTATCTCGCACCATTTTGGTCAGGAACGGCAAGCGAGAAAAGAAATGGATTCGGTTGTGAGTGGATTGGTTGAAGAGGTGCGTAATGAAATCAAGGTAGATCAACAGGAGCTGGCGGAGAACGAAGGAATTTCAGCCATGATTCAGTTGTTTTTTAATGTAGTGGGAATTCTCGTTGCGATTGTGGTTGGGGGTCTTCTGATTCGCTCGATTGTGGCACCGCTGCATCGGGTGAACAAACAGCTCCATGATATCGCTGACGGAAAAGGAGATTTGACGCAAGAGTTGACCGTCTTTTCAAAAGACGAGATTGGACAGTTGGCAGGCTCATTCAACCGGATGCTCGCCAATTTACGAGAGCTGATTTCTCAGGTTCGCGAGCATGCCCAGCAGGTTGCAGCCGCAGCTGAACAACTGACAGCGAGCTCGAAGCAAACGAGCCAAGCTACGGAACAGATCGCCATCACGATCCAGGAAATGACGGAAGGAACGGACAGGCAATCCCAAAACGTAGAGGAGAGTCAGCAGGAGGTCGAAGAAATTTCAGCAGGAATTGAAAAAATTGCAGCACGTGCGCAAAGCGTGTCTGCTGCGGCTGCAAGTACCTCAGAGCTGGCGACAGATGGGGATCGAACCATCCAGCAGTCGGTATCCCAGATGGACGGGATCGGAGAAACTATGGAGCATTTGACTGCACTGGTAGGTGGTTTAGGAAAACGCTCCGAACAAATCGGCCAAATCGTCGAAGTCATTACGCAGATTTCAGGTCAGACGAATCTCTTGGCATTGAATGCTGCGATCGAAGCGGCGAGGGCGGGCGAGCATGGCAGAGGCTTTGCGGTCGTCGCGGATGAAGTGCGAAAGCTGGCGGAGCAAGCATCTGCATCGGCGCAAGAAATTTCCCAGCTGGTAGCGTCGATCCAAATGGAGACGAACGAAGCGGTCCTCACGATGGAAAAAGGTTCTCAAGAAGTGTCAGAGGGTATGGGGGGCGTCGCAAGGGCCGGAGAAGCGTTCTCACATATTCGCGATGCGGTTGTGGGCGTAACGAATGAAATTCAAGAAGTATCGACTGCCGCACATACTCTTACGGAACGTACAGGCAAGGTCGGACAATCGATGCAAATGATTGCCACTGTAGCGCAATCGGCTGTCTCTCACTCGCTGGAAGTCTCGTCTGCTACAGAAGAACAGCTTGCCTCGATGGAGGAAATTCACGCCTCGGCTGCATCGTTGGCGAGTCTTGCAGATGATTTGGAAAAACTGATTGGCCATTTCAAGGTATAAAGCTTCGCCACAAGAAACACCGCTTAGAATCGACAGAAAGATTCTGAGGGGTGTTTTTTCGTTTACGCTAATTTCCACACGATTCCTGCTCTCGATCCTGCTTTGTCAACAGGCGTATAGAATCGCATATGGTGAATCATAACAGCCGAGAATACGCCCACTGCTAAGCCTTGCCTAGCTTGGCGAAAGTGGGGGATAAATCTGTCCCGAGAGGTAAGTGCTTTGTTGCTTTTTTAGTTAAATTTCTCAATATTTTTGTAGAACATACGTTCCTGTTGTGATAAACTCCTTCTGTGGGGTTCAACTGCCACTGTTAAAAAAGGAACTGCCCTGTCCAAGAGATAGAAAGCACCGTCCTTCAATCCTCCCTCCAAAACCTCGCAGATGCATTCACCCGATTTTTCAAAAAACAAAATGAAATGCGAATGCAAACATTACGAAGGAATCCGACTGGGGATATTTCTGCTTACCATTTTGCTCTTGTCGACTACCAAAATATATGGTTTCGGCAGTAATCGTGGGAGATGAGTCTGTCACAGCGCCTCTAGTTGCGCTATGATAAGGCTTACATGTCAAAAAGCGGAGGCGAAAGTATGAAACGATTTCGATTTGATCAGCAAGTAGGCAAAACGATTGACCGCTATAATTCCGTCCAGGCGACGATTTCTCGTGTTATGCGCACGCCCGAAGCGGTTTCGATCGGGTGTATCCATCTGGAGCCAGGCGGGATTGTCGGTTATCATCCGGCGACTTGCCCTCAGCTTTTTCTAGTGGTGAGCGGAGAGGGCTGGGTACGCGGTGAGGGTACAGCGCGCATCCCGATCCAAAGTGGACAAGCAGCATTTTGGATCACAGGGGAAGGGCACGAGTCAGGCAGTGAAACCGGAATGACGGCAATCGTGATCGAAGGAGATGGACTCGATCCGGAGAGCTTTATGTCCTTGTTGGAGACGTAGAATCCGTATGTATGAAGGTATTGGTTTGCCATTCCACTAACCGTACATAAGCTCATTAGACTATCTTAGAAAGACGGTGTGAAAGGCGAATGAATTGGAAAACACATATGGCACTTGGTGCCATCGCAGGCTACTGCGCCTATCCTTCATGGAAGGGCAGCGTCATTGGCGCGACAATGGCACTCGTACCTGATATCGATCAGGCAAATAGCAAGCTCGGAAACTTGATGGGACCTGTATCCAAAATGCTGCAAAAAGGATTCGGTCATCGAACAGTGACACACTCATGGGTAATATTGTTCCTTCCATTTCTGCTATTTGGTGATTCTCCGGCCGCTATGGCAGCTCTGTGGGGGATATTGTCCCATCTGATCAGCGATATGCTGGTGGGCCGCATTCAGTTATTGTGGCCGTTACGAGTGGGATGGCTCGGTATTCGGGTGTCCAAATCGATGTATCGGACTGTGGATCGAATCGTGTTTTATGTAGCAATTGTGTATATCGTGATCAGAGGTTATCAGTAAGAAGAATGGACATGGAGAAAGGACCTCCCTAAGGAGGTCCCCCTATTAATCAGCATGATAGTGATTTATAATTAGCAGAAAAGTGTTCGTACGTAATTTGACGATTTGTCCTATCTCTACGTATTCATTAGGCTCTTTCTCAATGGACTCCATATGTTCATAAAGGACATCGACAATATCACTCTCTTGTTTATTTTGGCATTCCAAATAAGCATATGTCTGTTTTATTTTTTTCATAGAGGACCCTCTTTCTCTACTTGTTAGAGTCGCTTCCGATTTCTGGTTGATACCATAGCTATTTAGTGAAAACAATAACGATTTTTGACTGATTTTTGTAATTTGATCGACTTCCATGTATTCGTCAGGTTCGGTATCAAGATATCGAATGACATCTTTTATTTCTTCTAAAACGTTACGGTTTATCCCAACCCTGGATCTTGAGTGTACATAACTTTGCCCTGCTTTATGCATGTGTATCACGCATCCTTATTTTGTTGCATTTTCTATTCGCTTAACTCCAGAGGAAATTGAATATTTAGTGATTCGGTTGTTTTAATTTCCTCTAGTGACTTTTAGAAGAAGAGGTACTTGGTTCAAAGAGTGAGCTTTTCTAGAACATTGGGTATTGTGTGCTTCTATCAGGAACCGAATTATTTATGATAACGACATGTTGATCAGTTGGAGTATCGCTTGTACTTATATTATTCTTGAAACTTTTATAATAAAATGTAACATTGTACTTCGTACTTCTAACTTTTTTCACATCATCAGCTTCGGTTACTTCACGTAATTTTTTTACATTTACGTTTTTTCCGTACTGAGTTTTTGAACTCGTAGATTTAATTGACGGATCATACTTATGTTTAGTGTAAGCATGATCAGTGATAAAGTCTTTTGCGTCAAATCCACCATTCGTTTTAGTTGGTACCGAAGCAGGTCTCTTTCTCTTTTTCTTTTTGAATGCATCTATTTGTTGAGGAGAATGCGCACTATCATTGACATATGTTATCTGTCCACTAGCATTCACTGTTACAAAGACAGTAAACTCTTCACCAGTTATCTCATCCCAATCAGTAAACTCTAGAGTGTCAGAAAAAATAATCCCTGATGTTTCAATAGCAGCTAAGTCATATGTTTCTATCTTTTCTTGTAAAGACATCGCCAAAGGTACTACATCTGTATCATTAGGAGTATTTACACTCGCTGTCGTAATGTTTAAAGCAACTTGTGATCTCAAACCATTTTTAGCTAAAGCATAGGCATCATTGGTTACAATTAAGTTAGATAAGGAAAGTAAGGACATAACTGTAAACCAAATAAATCCCTTTTTAATTTTTTTCTTTTTTTACCTCCTGAGATATTTTTATTAATATAAAATATCAAAAAAATAACATCATTGTAAATATTCGCGAGATAAATGCGTTGATCATTGTTAGGGTAAATACTCAAAGAATAAGGAGTTAGGGGGATAATAACGATTGAGTGTGTTTATTCTGCAAAATAGTCAGCGTGTTGGCGATCGTTCGCATATTTAGAATACTTAGGAAACTAAAAAAAGCTGACATCAGTTGGGGACCGATGTCAGCTTGCCACTTTTTCAATGACTATCATATAGCTTTGACCATTACGAGCAGATTCTTCTTATCACGAAACAACTAAGGCATCATGAACTGTTGCACGAGTTCAGCGTGTTCAGTCATGAATTTTTCTGCGTTTTGCATGACTTCTTGTTGTGCTTCCATCATTTGTTGGTCAGTCACAGTAGCGAAGTTGATGGAGTTGTCAGCAGTCATAGCTGGAATTTCCAGTGCTTTGCCGAATTCTGCTTTGGACTTCAGCTTGAAGCTAAAGCCTTTTGGCATATCTGGGGTAGGGTTCGAGAAGTTCACTTTTACCGTGCCATCAGAATCTACACCATTGTCCGTCTTCGTCTCGTTCACGGTAACATTACCGGTCAGAGCAACAGGGTTGGAGGAATATTCGTCTGCTGCTACGAGTGCAAAGTCATACTTTCCGGTTTTTTTCTTGTCTTGCTTGGTTGTCTCGAAAGTAGTCGAGAAGTCCAGAATTGGCTGGTCGGTTTCTTTCGCCAGGATGCTGAACTTGCCCTTTGTTTTGTCTTTTTCTTCTGTCGCTCTGTACGTGAAGGACATTTCGCCACTTTGCAGATCAGACAGGTTGTGCAGGGAGTAACGGTAGTACGTTTCTGCACCTTTATCGTAGGAAACACTGCTGTAGACCAGCTGATCTTTTTTCTCTTTGTCATCGAACAAGAGCTTGCGGGACAAGATTTGATGGTCGCCGTCCACGAGTACGACCATTCTCAATTGATCGGTTGATTTCGTGTCGGTGTCTTGTGTGTCCTTGATGATGTCATCAAAGGCTTGCTCGTAATTTTTCTTGAATTCTTCTTTGCTGATTTCTTCTACTTTGTAGCCGCTGTCGAGCATCAGTGTAGCCACATTGTGGTAGCGACTGTAGATCAGGTCAAACAACTTTTGGTCAGCTTTTGCCTTCTCTGCGATTTGCTTCGCGAGAGCCGCGCCTTCTGCGTCATTAAAAGTAATCGTGATCTCACGTGCATCTTCCTTGAGTCCTTCTTCAGAGAAAGAAACGTCTTTCTTGATGCTTACCTGGCTGTCTTTGATGCTGTCAGCATACAGCACGGCATACGGAGTCATTACTGTTTTGAGTTCATCTTGATTAAAATTGATCGCTTCATACAAATCGCTATAGCTTACAATGCGTTTTGGCAGTTCTTCGCCCATCTTTTCCTTAAGAGCATCGCGATCTTTCAGGTCCATATAAGCGTATTTCGAGTAAAACTCTGGCAGCTTGAAGCCCATCACGGAATCATTCATGAAGTACTCAAGAGTAGCCAGCTTTTTATCTTGAAGGTGAACTTCCAGATTACCAGATTGCTGATTTTTCTGTTCATCGATGTTGCTTTGCATCACGAGCTTCGCTTTGCCCAGCATGTCGAGAATTTTTTTTGCTTCCGGGTCTGGGATCGTTGCATCTAGGGCAATTTCACTTACCTCAGCAGTGGAGTGAACTGGTTTTTCCAGGTATGGCTTCATGTAGTCTTGGTATTCCCCGTAAGCTTTGGATACGTCGCTTGAAAACTTCATCATGCTCTCCGCTTCCGCTTGCAGGTAAATCGTTTTAGCGCTCTTAAACAAATCGTACTTGGCATAGGCGGTACCTAATCCACCCAACACAACGACAGCCGCTGCCCCCGCGATCAACCATACTTTTTTCTTGCTTTTGCGCGGTGGGTTCACGTTTGTTGCAGTTTCCATCATTTCTCTCCCCTTTTTGCTCTCTCTTTGGTGAGTACGATGTGCGTAATGATTTTGCGCACTCGATTTTGTATTGTACCATAAGGAGGATGAAGGGGAACGATTTCCAGTAAAATTCTTCAAAAAAGAGGAAGAAAGACCCAAATAGTTGCGTTCCTCCTTCTTTTGTATGCATATAGAACAAAGAAAAAGCGACAGCAGGGGGGAGATCACGTGGATTTTCGCGTGCTGCAAACGTTTATGGTGGCGGCCACGACAGAAAATTTTCACCAGACAGCAGAAGCGTTGTTTATTGCGCAGCCTACTGTCAGCCAGCATATACGACAATTGGAAAAGGAATTGGGGATCAAGCTGTTTGAACGGGTTGGCAAACGCGTTCGGTTAACAGCAGCGGGCAAACGCTACCTGCCACATGCAAAAGGACTCCTTCAACAGTGGCATAACAGTATGGAAGATTTGCAGGCTTGGAGACAGGGCTATCGGGAAAAGCTGCAACTGGCTGTTTCACCGATTATTGCCCGTGCTCGTTTTTCCCATTTGTTGCACCGTTACACCAAGCTCTATCCCGATGTAGATCTCTCGATTAAAATTGTCGACTCCGTGGAAATTGGCCCGCTGGTTCAGAATGGACAAGCTGATCTGGGCTTAACCCGGATGGTGCCGGGAGAATTCCAGTTGTCTACTTATCTTTTGTACGAAGATCCTGTCGTTTTTGCAGTCCCTCACAGTGGCGGAGATATGGAGGCGCCCTTGCCTGATTGGGAGCAAGAGGTGCAAGCGAACCGTCTGCTGACCCACAATCACCCGGGCTACTGGGATGAGTTGCTGTTGCTTTTGCGTCAGAGGGGGCTTTCCTTGCGTACGATGGCTGTTTCGCAGGTAGACATTACAAAGCGATTCATCGAGGATGGTTTGGGCGTTTCCTTTTTGCCTCGGACGGCTGTCGATCGGGATTTGTTTGAAAACCGTTTTATTGAATTGCCCACACCTGGCCTTGTTTTACCGAAGGTCGCTTCTTATTTGCTGGTACCCAAAGCAGGGATTAGCGAGCCAGCCCAGCATTTTATGGAAATCTTGCATTCCTTGTATCCACCGATGCCACTTGTTCAGTCGGGGGGACGGACATAAAAGATAACAAGCCTGTAAGGTAGATGTAAGGTGAATCGATAGTTTTGACCAGTATATGTAACCTATACTGAACCCTGCTAGATGACAGCAGGGGGGGAATGACGAATATGCAGGCTGAACCAATCGCACAGAAGGATCGGATTTATTCTATTGATATTGTAAGGGGATTGGCATTGTTCGGGATTTTGCTGGTGAACTTGCCAGGCTTTATCATGTATTCGGAAGACGTTCGTATGCCAATAGAGGCAGGGATCGATGCATGGATTCGCTTAAGCTATGATTTATTCATTCAGACGAAATTTTTCGGGATCTTTTCGTTTCTATTTGGCTTAGGTTTTTACATTTTTATGTCACGGGCTGAACAGCGTGGACAAAAAGTATTTCGTCTCTTCAGCAGACGGTTGTTCGCGATGTTTTTCATTGGTGTGATTCACGTCATTTTGTGGTTTGGCGATATTTTGACGGTGTACGCACTCCTCGGCTTTTTACTGATGCCTTTTTATCGAAGAAAGTCTTCTACGATTCTAGTATGGGCAGCCAGTTTGGGAGGAGTGTACATGCTCACTCAAGGTGTGGCGCTCGTACAGACGCTCAATGGTCAAGAAGTCTATCCGTTTATCGCATCATTACAGTCGACAATGATACCGATTTTCGTGATGTTCCTGTTTGGTTTGTATGCGGGAAAACGCGGTTTGATTGCTCAAATTCGCGAGCATAAGCCGTTGTTGAAACGAATCGCTGCTACTACTCTTGTAATCAGTCTTCCGATCGCAGCAGGGATTGTTTGGGCTAGCGGTGTCGGCTTTGGTCTAAAGCTTGAACAGGCGAATAAAATATTGGTTGATCTGAGTACGCTACCTATGGCGCTGTGCTTCATAGCCAGCTTGTTTCTGTTGCTGGATCGTGAGCCGGCACGGAAGGTTCTCCAGCCATTTGCCTACACGGGACAAATGGGGTTAACGACTTATTTGGGTCAGACCGTCATCATGACCATTCTGATTCCTTTGTTTGGTATTACGGCAATGCCGCTCTCTTCTTGGCTTTTGCTTGCGCTGCCGATCTATGCGTTTCAATTACTCGTAAGCTGGCTGTGGCTGAAGCGTTTTAACCGAGGGCCGATGGAAAAGCTGTGGCGCTTCCTGACGTACGGACGTAAAAAGAAGTCGATTCCAGCTATTGCTAACTGATTGTAAAACGTGATCAATACCCCGGTTTTCTTTTATTTCCCTTCGCGATTATGAATCGATTATACTGAAGAGAAAAGAGACGAAAATGGAGTGGTGATGATGACAAAACAACATCCTTTGGCTATCGGCTTGGATGGTATCGCCGTAGCAGAAACAGACCTTAGTTTGGTGGATGGGATTAATGGACTGCTGGTGTACCGCGGTCATTGGGCGCGTGATTTGGCTATCCACCACACATTTGAGGAAGTGGCACACCTGCTCTGGTTCGGACATTTGCCTAGCGAGCAGGAGTTGACTAATTTAAAAGATAAGCTCAAAGCAAACCGTGAGCTGCCGGAGCACGTAAAGGGAATCCTGAAGCTGATCCCGGCAGATGTAGATATGATGAGTGTACTGCGTACAGGTGTTTCGGCGCTGGGCAGTTCCTCGCACGGCTTCCCGCCGAGTATTGATGAAGTGATTTCGCTGGCTGCCAAGATGCCGACAATCGTTGCGTATCGTTTCGCTTGTCTGGAGGGCCGCGAGCCGTTGGCACCGAATCCGGAGCTGGATCATACAGCGAACTATCTGTATATGCTCAAGGGGGAAAAGCCGAAAGCGGCACACGTACGTGCACTGGATGCGTACCTGATTTTGACGCAGGAGCATGGCATGAATGCATCGACATTCTCCGGTCGTGTCGTCAGCTCGACCGAATCCGATCTGATTTCTTCCATTACGGCAGCGATCGGAACCTTGAAAGGTCCTTTGCACGGCGGAGCACCATCTGAGGTGACGGAGATGATTGAGGCTATCGGCACAAAGGAAAATGCAGAGCCGTGGCTTCGCAACAAGCTGGAGAGTGGCGGACGCTTGATGGGCTTCGGACACCGCGTCTATAAAACGGTTGATCCGCGTGCAACGGCTCTGCGCGTTGTTGCATCCGAGCTGTCGTCCAACGATCCGTGGTTCGATCTGGCGACACACGTAGAAAAAGTAGGCTTGCAGCTGCTGGAAGAGTACAAACCAGGCCGCAAGCTGAATACAAACGTAGAATTTTTTGCCGCAGCTGTGATGCGTGCGGTGGGCTTGGACGACAATTTGTTTACACCAACATTTGCCGTGAGCCGTGTAGTTGGTTGGAGTGCGCATATTCTGGAGCAGGCAGGCAAAAACCGCATTATTCGCCCGCAATCCAATTACATTGGCACGATGCCAGAATAATCGAGACGTGAATCATGAAAGCTATCCGTTATGCGGGTAGCTTTTTTTCGTGTTTATAAATGTGGCTGCGGTGGGGAGAAGAATATTTCCAGTCTAGGCTCCAGGCTCCGTCCTGCTGGGAGATTAGACTGCCCGCAAATCCCTTCTCCGCTCGGTAGGACTCCACAAGTCGCTACGCCTGGAATATTCTTCTCTGGCGTTACTGATGAGGTTCTTACATCTCTTTTAAGATTTAAAAAATCGATTGACACGGAAAGCTCGTAGAGGAAACAGGAGAAATAAGCGAAGATCTTTGGGACGCCGACCGAGGCGCAATGAAAAAAAGAGAAACAAGCTGTTAGCGGCCACCTCTGAGACGCCTCCTGAATGGACCACTTTGGACGCGGGTTTCGCTTTTTTTCATGGAGCCGGGCAGTGAATCCCACAGCGGGAGGGACAAGAAGCTGAGCGTTTTCTCCTGTTTCCTCCCCACCACAACAGCCGGACAAAGCATTATATCGTCTTCACAAAGTGCAACTTGGGATTGCAGATGATGCTTACTTTTGGCATGATAATAAAAAAAAGTAAGGAGTGGAGCAAATGGCGTTGTTGTCTACCCCGTTTCAGTTTAAAGGACTTAGCTTGAAAAATCGGATTGTCATGCCGCCGATGTGCCAATACTCTGTGGATGCACACGATGGAACACCAACGGACTGGCATTTTGTTCATTATGTTTCTCGTGCAGTAGGCGGAACAGGCCTGATTATCGTGGAAATGACCGATGTCGAGCCTGATGGCAGAATTTCCAACGGCGATTTGGGCTTGTGGTCCGACGAGCAGATTCCGGCATATGCGCGGATCGTCTCCGAGGTTCATAAGTATGGGGCCAAAATTGGCATTCAGATTGCTCATGCGGGCCGCAAAGCGGAAGACGCAGAAGTGCCTGTATCGGCGTCTGCGATTGCTTTCCCAGGGGCACGCTACAAAACGCCACGGGCGTTGACGACAGAAGAAGTCAAGCAAATGGTCGTCAAGTTCCAGGACTCAGCCAGACGTGCGGTGGAAGCCGGGTTTGACACCATTGAAATTCACGGTGCGCACGGATACTTGATTCACCAGTTCCACTCCCCTTTGACAAATCAGCGAGACGATGAGTACGGGCGGGATAAAGCGCTGTTTGGCGTGGAAATTATTCAGGCAATCAAAGAGGTCATGCCAGCTGACATGCCGCTGATCATGCGCGTCTCTGCCGTAGAGTACGTGGATGATGGATATGGGCTGGATTACAGTACAGAGCTGTGCCGTCGTTACAAGGAAGCAGGCGTGGATATTTTCCATCTATCCAGTGGCGGGGAAGGACCAATTGGTTCAGCAGGTCGTCCAGGTGTTCATCCTGGTTATCAAGTACCATTGGCACGCGCAATTAAGCAGGCACTGGATGTACCAGTCATTGCTGTCGGCAACCTCGATGATCCAAAAGTGGCGGAAGCATCAATTGGCAATGGCGATACGGATTTGGTAGCAGTCGGTCGTGGTATGCTGCGTGATCCTTATTGGGCACTGCATGCGATTCATGAGCTGTCGGCGGATGAATTGCAGCCACCGAAGCAATATTCAAGAGCGTTTTAATCGAGTAAAAGAGCGAGGGGCTTTCCTTTCGACTGCATGAGTCGGAGGAGAGCCCTTTTTCACGGTGAGTCCTTGACACTTTTTGACAGTCCGTTTATTATAAATGCCAGTCAGTACTGACAATCACTTCCGGGAATGAGGATCGCAATGAGCAGCAGCAAAAGTCTTACAAGCAGCGAAAAATTGATGATAGCCGCAATCGATCTCATCGCGGAAAGAGGCTACAACGGCGTAACCACGCAAGAAATTGCCACTGCGGCAGGATTGAGCGAGAAGACGTTGTTTCGTCACTTCGGCAGCAAGCGGAATTTGCTTGAGTGCGCCTTTGACCGTTTTCATTACACGGAAGGACTGACAAAGCTTTTCGCGGAGAGGCTTGCGTGGGATTTGCGCGAGGATTTGCTTTTAATCAGCCGAACGTATCACGAAATGATGAACCGCAATCGAAAAATGATTTTGATTAGCATGAAGGATGAGGCCCATTTGCCCGGATTCCGCGAGCGGACCCAAAAGCACCCGAGACAGTTGATGGTACTGTTTACAGATTACTTCAAAGAGATGGGGAAAAAGGGCAAGATGATCCAAACGAATCCGGAGGCACAGGCGACTGCCTTTATGGTCATGAACTTCGGGGCGTTTTTGAACGATCTGGATGGCACTAGCAATTTTTCAGGGGTATCTCTGGAGGCATTTATCGAAGAGAGTGTAGAGGTTTTCGCTAGGGGTTTGACTCCCTAGTTTTTTTACCACCCAAATGTCAGTCAGTACTGACGGTCGAAATGCGAATAACAAAGTGAAGGAGAAGATGCGGCATGGAAGCGACAAAAACGCAGCAAAACAGGGACATATTAATCCGGATTTTGATGTTTACCTTAGTCATTTCCTCCATGAGTGCTTTGGTGTTTAACATTGCACTCCCCGAAATTAGCAAGGAGTTTGGTTTGAGCATCGCGCAGGTGAGCTGGCTATCGACCGCATATGGATTGTTATACGCGATCGGAACCGTGACGTATGGCAAGCTGGCAGATCGATACAAGCTCAAGAATTTGTTGACGTTTGGACTCTTGGTGTTTACGGCTGGTTCGTTTTTCGGTTTGGTCTCCGATTCCTTTGCGATGGCTCTTTTCGGTAGATGCTTGCAGGCAGTAGGGGCGGCTGTCATTCCGGCTACTGCGATGCTCATTCCTTTGCGATACTTCCCGCCTGAGCGCAGGGGTTCTGTTTTAGGTAGAACGGCAGTAGGATTGGCTCTTGGCGGTGCACTCGGTCCTGTGGTCGCGGCGTTAATCGTCAGCTTTGCTCATTGGCGCTGGTTATTTTCCATACCACTGCTGATCTTGCTTACGCTGCCGCTTTACCGCAAATATTTGGAGGATGAGGAAACAGCGTCTGGCGGGAAGTTCGATTGGGTAGGCGGCTCTTTACTTGCGATCAGCGTGACGTCACTGCTCTTGGGAGTAACGAATGGATCGTGGTGGTTTGCTTTGGGCAGCTTGGTTGCTTTGCTCCTGTTCGTCGTACGAATTCGTTCGATAGCAGAGCCGTTTGTTCAGCCGAAGGTTTTTGCCAACAAGCAGTATACAGTGGGGATTCTCATGGCATTTCTCATAAATGGAATGGGGATATCGCTTTATTATCTCAGTCCGCTGCTCTTGGCTCAGGTGCAGCAGCTATCGACGAGCTGGATCGGCTTTGTGATGGTTCCCGCGGCCATTGCTTCGGCATTGCTTGGACGCGTGGGGGGAAAGCTCGCAGACCGGCGTGGGAATGCTTTTCTATATTTCATTGCCTCTAGCTTACTGATTAGCTGCTTTGGCTTGCTGTCCACTTTCACAAGCGCCTCGGTTTTAGTCATTGCGCTCTTTTTGATCCTGGGCAATGTGGGACAGTCTTTTATGCAAATCACAATGGCGAACGCGATCTCAAGGACGTTGACGAAGGAGCAGGCGGGAGTAGGCATGGGAATCTTTTCGATGCTGAGCTTCATCTCCATGGGGATCGCGTCTGCGGTATACAGCAAGGTTATCGATCTTGGCGCGACAACCAATTGGAACCCGGTGAATCCATATACGAGCGGCTTCATTTACAGCAATATTTATTTGATGATGGCCCTGATGCATGTATGTCTGATGGTCTTCTACTACTTTCAGTTCGGTAGGGCCAAGAGACAAAGCCTTCTAGCGGATAGCTGACCTTTTGTTCATTCAGGCTTAATCTAATATGTGGTAGACTAAAACAAAAAAGGAAGGGGGTTCCTGTTCGGTGCGAGAGCTTGCTGCCATTCGTTTTACAGAGGGAGAGCCACTGTTCATCCAAATCTATCACTTTATCAAAGATGAAATATTGCGTAACCAAATCACGTATGAAGAGTTTCTCCCCTCGATCAGAAGCTGTGCCCAAACGCTTGCTGTCAGCAAAAACACGGTAGAAGTTGCCTATCAGCTACTGGTATCGGAAGGGTACGTCAGCAGTATTCCGAAAAAAGGGTATCAAGTGACGTACAAAGCAGGACCTCCTTCTGGGCAGCATGCCACGGAACGAGAAGACTCTCGTATACCGCCGATTCGCTATGACTTCCGCTACGGCAACATCGAACTGGGAGCATTCCCTTTTCATTCGTGGAATAAGCTGCGCAACAAGCTCATCTCCTATCATCAGCGCACGTATATGGTGGAGGGGCTGGCTCAAGGCGAATACGTATTGCGAAAGGAACTCTCGAAATTGCTGTATGAAACGAGAGGAGTCCTCGCCACGCCGGAGCAGATCATTATTGGAGCCACCCCACAACAGTTGGTATCGATTGTTGTCCAGCTTCTGGACAGAGAGAAGCATGTGATTGGCGTAGAAAATCCGGGCTATGATGGTGCGAGAAATACGTTTCTCAACGGTGGCTACCGTGTACATGGCATTTCCTTGGAGGCAGACGGTGTATCCATCGAAGAGCTGAAGAGAAGCGGGGCAAGCATCATGTACGTGAGTCCTTCTCAGCAATTCATTAACAAAATGACGATGCCTTTGGAGAAAAGAAACCAATTGACCCTGTGGGCGCAATCCTTATCGCATTCTTATTTGGTAGAGGATGACTACGAATGGGAGTTCAAATATCAAGAGAGCTACATCCCTTCGATCCAGAGCCTGTCTCCCCAAAAGGTTGTTTACATTGGGCGGCTCTCCAAAGCATTGCTGCCGCTCGTAAACGTCAGCTACGTCGTCCTTCCTTACGAGCTGTTAGCGCGTTTTCACCAGCGCATGCCTGAATACGATCAGCCCGTTTCCCGCTTGGACCAGTTGACGCTAGCGACGTATTTGTCCGATGGCTATTGGCATAGACACTTGCAGCACATGCGAAAAAACTACATGGAAAAGCGAGAGGTATTTCTTCAGGCAGTCGTTCGTTACATGGACGGACGTGTGGAAATAGAAGGGAAGGATACGGGGCTGCATGTATTTTTGACCGTAAAAAGTCAGCGTACGGAAGCGGAACTCATGGAGCGTGCCTATCAAAAAGGCGTAAAAGTCTACGGAACTGCCCGATACTGGCTGCATGATACAAGGGAGCATCCGACGGTATTGCTAGGATACGGAGCATTGACCCCCGACGATATTCAGGAGGGCATTCGCTTGTTGGCTTGCGCCTGGTTTGAGTAACAGATCAGCTTTCTGTCCCACTCATCTTGAAGGATCTGTCCCTTTGGCCCCAGACGGCTATCCATTACGATGGACAGGACAGCGATTAGAAAGGGTGGGAAAAATGAAGTTCATTTTTGATTTGGACGGGACGATCTGCTTCAAGGGTCAACCGATCTCAACAAACATTTTGGATAGCCTGCTTGCACTCGAACAAGCGGGACATACGGTGGGTTTCGCCTCCGCAAGACCGTGTCGCGACATGCTGCCTGTCCTCGATGAGCGGTTTGCCAACCATCTCCTCATTGGCGCGAATGGAGCGATGACGCATCACAAAGGGAGCTTGCAGGGCTGCGTGCCGATCCCGGATCGTTTGGCACATGAAATTATCAGCATTCTCGATGATTATCGGGCGCAGTATTTCATCGATGACTCGTGGAATTACGCACATAATTGTGTGTCGACCCATCCTTTTTTGAGCTATATCGATCCCAATCGGACAGCCAGCCGCGTGGACGTAGATCAATTGAATGCCGTGCTGAAAATCCTGATTTTATCGTGTGACCGTTATGAAGAATTGATGGCGAGAATCAAGGAACTCGACGTTACGCTGCATTTTCATTCGGCAGAAGGCATTCTCGACCTTACTTACCAGGGAGTGAATAAATGGGCGGCCCTGAATCGGTTCGATGTGGCAGGGGAGCCGTTCATCTGCTTTGGTAATGACATGAATGATTTGCCGCTGTTTGAAAAAGCGCATCATTCCGTATTGATTGGCGAATATGAGCCGCTGCTTTCACTGGCAAAAGAAAAAATCACCATGGATGATCATGTGGAGCAATCTATTATCGCAAAATTGCGAGAGTTGGGCGCGAACAACTGAATGATGAAAAACGTCCGAATGGTGGAGATCCGGACGCTTGTTTCCATCAACGATTATTGGATCATCTCAGCACAACACCAACCGCATACACTTTGCAGCCGATCAGGATCTTCCCAGCAACAGGCTCTGCATCTCATGCTTCTTTCTCTGGGAGGATTTTGCCTAGAATAAGGATCACGATCAGGATGACGAGGAGTAGAATACTGCACCAAACGACCATTTACTTTCTTGAATCCTTTGTTGCGGGATTTATTCCTTCTCAATGATGATCACTCCTTTTGATGGGATACGATAGGGTATGCTCAAAAATTTCTATGGAATAGACATGCATCACCGATTACAAAAAATGGATCAATCACTTGTTCTTATAAATCCATCTGCGGGTTGCTACATTTTCTAGGAGGCTATGACATGATGAATCCATCATTGGAAAAGAGACATCAGGCACTGCGCGAAGCAGAGACCAAAGCGGAGTTTTTATTTGCCACAATCGAAGAGAAGGGCATTATTCGCAGCGGCGTGACGGAAAAGGATATCAACAAGGAGATTTACGAGCTGGCCTTTCAATTGTTCGGGATCAAGAAATACTGGCATAAGCGAATTGTGCGAGCGGGAAGAAACACGCTGTTTCCGTACCGAGAAAATCCACCGAACTTGACTGTCGCACCCGAAGATATTGTCTTTCTCGATTTCGGGCCCATTTTTGAGGACTGGGAGGCTGATCTCGGGCGGACGTATGTGCTTGGAAATGATCCGGTAAAACAAAAGCTGCGCGACGATATTGAAAAAGCGTGGGACGAGGGCAAGGCTTACTTTTTGTCCAAGCCGGATATTACGAGCAGCGAGCTGTTTGCCTACATGTGCGAGCGCGCCAAAGCATACGGCTGGGAGTACGGTGGTCCGCACGCAGGGCATCTCATCGGCGAATTCCCGCATGAAATAATTCAAGGGGAGGATATCGTCAACTATATTCACCCTGACAATCACAAGCCAATGAGAGAGCCGGATCATAACGGACGCCCGCGCGATTGGATCCTGGAGGTTCATTTTATTGATCGGGAACGAGAAATTGGGGGATTTGTAGAGAAGCTGTTGACGGTGGAGTAAGAGGGAAATAAGAAGACGCCTTTTCCAATTAGGAAAGGGCGTTCTTTATTTACCTATTCTTTGCCTTACTAATACATCACCATGTTCCCAGTCTTTTTCATATGCTTCTCCGCTTGCCTCAACAACACGACAGTCGCTGTCACGAGCACCAGCAGAACAGCGGCGAGAAGTCCCATACTCGGCAGCATGGCTTGCAATGACGCCCCCTCCATCAGCAGCTCCCGAATCAACTGAAGCGCGTAGGTCAGGGGAAAGCAAAAGGAAATGACCTTGGCCCAAACCGGAAAGGCCATCGGGGGCAGACGGACACCAGAAAAAATCAGCATCGGCTCATCCAGAACGGTGTACAGGAAGCTCGCATCGCGTGAAAACAGGAAGAGCACACAGAGAAAGCCGCCCCAGACGATGGCCGAAACCAGCAAAATGAGGAAGGCGAGTGGAGGCGCCCACCAGCCGCTCAGCTGAATGCCATCGACAAAAAACAAGGCTAACAGGGCAAAGCAGAAGAACAGCCAGACCCCTTCGATCAGCGAGGAAAGCGAACGCCCGTATAGAAAAGCGAACCGGTTGACTGGGCTGATGAAGATCATTTCCATGGTTCCTGCTTGTCGTTCAAAGCTCATTTGCCATGACGACTGTACCAGGCACCAATAAAAGATATAGCCTAAATAGCCAGTCAACAGGAACAACGGCAACTGCTCGTAACTGATGAACCGGGCTAGAGGGGAATCAGCTCCCATCCGAAACGGGGCAAACGAATAATACGCGGTTACAAAATTGATGACGGGCCAGACCAAGAGCGAGAAGTAGATCATTTTGCTGTGAAACGAATGGCGATGCTCCTTGATGATTTCGGCCAAAAGCAGACTGCCTAGCTGTTTCATGCCCCCCTCCGATCTGCCATGTGCAGGATGACGTCCTCCAGAGATGGCTGTTGCGTGGAGAGACGCAAGACAGGGGATTGGTGGGCAGCCAAGAGGGAAAGTAATGGCGTCGTCATATCCGTTTTCCCCCGTAACGTCACTTCCCAGGTCTGCTCGTCTGTTTCTGCGATTTCCCGTGAGCCGCCATAATCCAGAGCCAGCTGGCGCAGATCGTAATCGAGCGAGTCGGAGAGAGAGGGGATCACTACCTGTAAGGCTGTATCTAGGTGGAGCGATTTGGTCAGGTGCTCCGGTGTATCATGCGCCACGAGCCTTCCTTTATCGATGATGTATACCTCGTCGCAAAGCTCTTCTACCTCATGAATGTAGTGGCTGGTCAGCAGAATGGCTTTTCCATGTTGAGAAGCGAGCTCACTCACATGCTTGCGAAGCTGCCGGGCAATGGGGGCGTCCAAGCCGAGAGTCGGTTCGTCAAGGAACAGGTAGTGCGGATCATTGATCAGGCCCCGGGCGATTTGTAGTCGTTGCTTCATGCCTTTAGAGTAACGCTCGACTGGGGTGTTGGCCGCCTCATACAGACCAACCTGCAAGAGTAATGAATCGATCCGATCGCGCAAGGCCTGCCCTTGCAAACCGTACAGACTACCGAAGTATTGCAGGTTTTCCCGCCCTGTCAGCCGCCAGTACAGCATGCGCTCGCCCCCTGCGATCATGTTGACCTTGGCCTTGACGAACCGATCGTCCTTTACCGCGTCGTACCCGTCTACCGTGATTGTGCCGCTGGTTGGAGTGAGCAGCGTGGAGCACATCTTGATCGTGGTTGTTTTTCCTGCCCCATTAATACCTAACAATCCAATGATTTTGCCGGGTACCATGCGAAAGGACAGATCAGCGACTGCCTCGACCTCTGTCCATTGCTGGCGAAACCAGCCTTTTTTCTCCTTCACCCGGTATACCTTCCGTACATTCTCTGCAATCAGCATGATCGTTGTCCTCCTTGTTATCCAAAAATCGATTCCATGACGCGTTTTTCCATCTTACGAATGCCCCACACTCCGATGACGAGATAGACGAGGGACAGGGCTGCCATATGAAACAGCTGTGGTGAAACAGCATGCAGCGGCGCTCCTTGAATCACACATTGCCGAAACGCATCCAGCGCAGGCGCGAGCGGCATGATGAGACCGAGCGGTTGCAGCCATTCAGGCAAATATGGAATCGGAAACGTGACTCCACTGACAAAGGCCATCACGGCAAACAGCGTGTTTTGTGTGATGTACGTATCGCGGAACCAAAGCATGAGACTGCCCAATACGAGCGCTTGGCAAAAGAAAGCCCCTGTAGACAATATCCAGACAAGAACGGCGCTCCATACGTTCGTATGAGAGAGCGTGAGTCCAAACAACGCCCCTACAAACACAATCACCGAAAATTCGAACAAAGTACGCATGAGTTGTTGGGCGACATTCCCCAAAAAGTACCCCCTGCGCAAGGAAGGGGTGAGCAAAACAGCCTCCAAGGTCCCTTCCCGAAGCTCCGTAATGAGTGAGCGGCTGACATTCATCAAGGTCGAGACGGCGAACGCATAAAAAGCTCCGCCGAGGATGGCGTACGACAAGTAATCGGACGAGTCGGTGAAATGTGCGAAATTCTCGTCCAACTGTCCGGCAAAAACATAGTGATAGGCGAAGAAGGCGAACAGCACCGTATACACTCCGGAAAAAATGTGGCCGATGACAAACGACCACGGATAGGCACGAATCATAACGCGGGTATTGCGGATAAAGGTAGCTTTGGCGACATGAAACACGTTATTTCCTCCGTTCTGGGGGATGTGATGAAGTAGGTGGAGCGAGAATTCCGGGAACAGGCATATCGATGAACTCATGCAGATCGACGGCGAGTTGTTCCAGCCGTGATGCAATCGCGCGGTAAAACACATACCGTCCCCGCCGTTCACTCCAGATAAACCCTGTGTCTACCAACAGATTCAAGTGCTTGTTGACGGCAGGCTCACTGATGTTGTGCAGGTCAGCCAACTGCTGCGTGCAGTAAGGATGAGCCAATAACGATTTGAGAATCGCTGTCCGCGTCGGGTCACTGAACACCTTCATTTTGCTGATAAAGTCAGCGGGAATCACCGAGGTGGCTCTGGTGCCGGGAACGTCAACGGTTAAGCACACGGAGATATGGTCGTCGTAAATGCCTAGCAACAAATGCGGCGAGACAAACGTTGAGACACGCAAATGGATACGAGCCAGCTCCGAATAGCCAAATGTGTACGTTTTTGCCTTGTGAAATTGCAAGAAGTCTTCGTGCACCTTCAAGCGCGGGTGTACCTGCGACAAAAACGGAATCGGATCAAGCTTGATCTGCTCTTGTGCTTCATGTACGGCGCGGATGAGCCACGGTTCAATCCGCCGTTCTTCTGCCTGGAAAAAAGGCAGGTAGTCGTAGCAAAACTCCAGAAAACTGCGCTTGGTCGAGAGCGGATGGCGCAAAAGCTCCCGATGCTCCGGTTTCAGTTCATCAAAAATCTCGTCCGTACGCCCTTGCATCCAAGCGTGAAGTTGTCTGGGATGATAGACAGGACCGATCATGAGCTGGGCAAACTCACCGGCATCCATTGCCTGTACACGCTCCAATGCGGCCTCGACAGAATGCTCAAAGCACTCCTCCCAAGGTGCCAGGAAGTCCATGGCATCAAGAAACTGATTGGACATGGAACTAAAATAGTGAAGCTTTTTCAAGAGCGGCGTAGGTAAAGCAGTGAGCAACTCCTCCGCCCAATGCAAGCGGGAGGTGTGATGCGCAGGCTTGGCAAGCACATGGAGACTTAAGAAAAACTCATAGCCGGGTATGTATGCGACGTGAAGATGCTTACGCAGCCAGTCAGGCAAATCTTGCATCGAGCATCCTCCTTTCTCGTTCAATTAACCATTTGGTGAATTTAATTTGGGAGTGGGCAAAATTGAAGAAATTATGCCGGAGGGGCATCCCGATGTCAAGAGAAAAAGAAAACAACCACGGCTAACGGGTAGCACGTGGTTGTGGGACAGAATTACGTCGCAGAGAAACGAGAGCCGAGCGTCTGCACGGCTTGCTGCATCGCTGTCAAATCGGCTTCGGGAAGCGACTTTTCCTGGTAGCGATATTGCTGATAGTAACGTGTGATGCGAGCGACTGCATCCAGTTGACCTGCATCTAGCAAGGACTTTTCGCGCAGCCGATTGAAAAACTCTTGGGGTGTCTCGTGCAGCTCGATGGGCATGCCTTGCTTCTCCATGAGGACGAGAAATTGATAGTAGGCGTACCTAGTGGGGTCATCCTCTGGACCAACAGGCTGTTTGAACCATTTGGCAGAGCCATCTTCTGTGCTTTCTTCACTGGAAGAGGGAGGAACAGTGGTCAATACGGTATTTTGTACAGCCGCCACTTCTTTTTCTAGCGTAATCGTCCCCTTGAAGCGCTTTTTCCATATGTACCGGCCGAGCAGGATCACACAGGCGAGGATGAAGGCAATGATTAAGTATGGCTGTAGAACAGAAAAGAGTGGTTCTCCGAGCTGTATCTGCACACTGGGGTTATCTGGTTTTTGTCCTGTATTTTCCGTTAATAACTGAATCGCTGCTTGTTTTTGGCTCGCCCTCTCGTACAAGCGTTCAAACAATTCCACAATGAAAATAAGCACAGGCTCAAAGAGCGTATACAGACCATCGCTGACAGGTCCTTTAATCCAACTCCAGATCCAATAGATGAGACCAAGTACGATAGAACCGACAGCCAAATAACCTGTGATCAAAAGAAAACGAGTGCCAAGCACTTGACTGCCGAGTAGCATGCTAATGCGAACAGGCAGCCTCGTAGAAAGTGATCCTTCCCGCAGTACAAACGCCCCAATCGCCACCCAAATATAGCTGAGAGTAATGAGGACAAGCATGGAAAAAGAGGCTGCGAGCGAATAGGAGCCCGGGTCAACGATGGAGGTGTAAAGTACCGCTAACACAAGCTGTATCAGGCCCGCCATCAGTGCCAGAACAAATCTGCGTTGCAGACTGTCATGTCGATAACCTTCCGATGCAGCACTTTGTACTCTCCAAAAATAAACAGCAGCCAATACAAGCGCGATGAGCCAGGAATCGTAGAAGTAGAAGCTGCCGATTCCTATGATAAACACAATGGGATACAGCAACAGATGAAGCATCAAGCGACCGCCACCAGCATGGTACAACCAGCTCCCAGCCATGAGCAGTGGCGCTGCGACTAGGCAAAACGAGAGAAGTTGACCAAAGCCTGCTGTCATATACCCAAACAAGATCAGGAAAACGCCCGTCAGCATGGCCTCCAGCCAAAACGCGAACGTCCAGCGCCCCATCAAGGAGAGTGTCATCCCATCATCACGCTCCTTTTTTTCAAGCGAGCATGCTCAAAACGCTGGATGATGACAGGGTCAGAAGAAACATCCAGCACCGCAACCTGATGACCGCGTTGAACAAGGCGCTCCGCGGAGGCTTGTACGGATTGGTCCATTCGTGGTGTCACAATGAGAATGACTTCCTTCCCATGGGTTCCCTCTAACCGGCGAAGAACAGTCGTCAGTGGCGTTGTCACAAAATGATGCATTTGCGCCAGTTGAGTCATGACGTGCAGGTGGTGCGCCTTGCCACTTCCCGCAGGCAAATGAAAATGCTCACGTCCTCGTTGCTTCACGGTGAGGTACAGCTCGTATCCGACTGATTTTCTCCTGCACTGGCCAGCTAAAGCCGCAAGACAGGAGATCGTCCGTTCATTGGTGGTATCGTTATACTTTTGCATCATCGGTTCATAGGAGGGCAGGATATGCCCGACGATTTGCCAGTTCGGATGGGCTGTATACTCAAAAAGACGCGTCTCCAGTGAGCCTGTTTTGGCGGTTGCCTTCCAATGGATGTGCTTGAAACGGTCGCCTGGCATATACGACCGAACGCCACGCTGAAAAGTGACATCGTCTAGTTGGCGCTGACGAGAAATCCGATTCCCATCTGGTTCCGTTTCACCAAGCACAACAGGAGAAAGAGCAAGAGGCAACGGATAGACCAGCAAGGAAAAGGAAATCGACAATGTCATAGCGGTAGGCTCCTCGCCCAATAACGGCAATGTCTCGGATTGCACATCCGTCAGCCAGACCGTGCCTCGCTTGTTCGGGATGAGAATCAAGGTGCGTGTAGCACTTTGTCGCATCGGCAGATCAAAGCGCAGGCGAACGCTCGTCCGATGATTGAGGAGTCGCACCTCGTCTGCACCTTCCACCGAGACATGCTCCGGCAATGTGAAGCGAAGCCAGGTAGCAGGCAAAGGCAGCCACGAACGATTGTGCAAGCGAACTGTAATGTGCACGGGGGTCCCTGACAGGACGCGCGTTTGATCACTAGACCATTCGAGTGATACCCATTTGGACATGGATTTGACCCACCAGTCTTGTGCAGCGGGGAGAAAAAAGAAAAAGCCCCCAAACAGAAAGAAAAACCAGTGGCCGGAAAAAACGGCGAAGAGTAGCAAGACAAAACCGATTACGTGAAAGGTTTGCTTGGTGATCATAGCGCTACACGCTTTCTTCGACGGGAGCGGGGACGCTGGTCAAAATTTGCTCCACGACTTCCTGCTCCGTCACATGCAGCTCTGCTTCCATGGAGAGGCGAATGCGGTGAGCTGCCAGACTGGGGAACACCACTTTCGCATCATCCGGCAAGACATAAGTACGACCAGAAACGAACGCGTAAGCCTGGGCGGATCGCAACAGGGCGAGCATGGCACGCGGACTGATGCCCACCTCGACAGAACGATGCTGGCGAGTCGCTTCCGTCAGATCGATGATATAGTCTTCCACCGGTTGACTGACATGAACGGTCGTGACCTCGCGTTGCAGAGCCGCAATTTGCTCGACAGTGATGACCGGCTCGACGGCCTCTAATGGGGAGCCACTGCGGAATCTCCGCAAAATTTCTTTGGCATCCTCTCGCGTACCGTAGCCAAGAGACAGCTTGAAAAGGAAGCGGTCCAGCTGTGCTTCCGGCAGCGGATAGGTCCCTTCCGATTCAATCGGATTTTGAGTCGCAATGACCAGCATGGTCGATGGAAGTGGCAAGGTGACGCCTTCGATCGTGACCTGGCGTTCCTCCATGCATTCCAGTAGGCCGGATTGAGTCCTGGGAGTGGCTCGGTTTATTTCATCTGCGAGCAAGACATCTGCAAAAACAGGTCCCTTGCGCAGTTCGAATTCACTTGTTCGCTGATTGAATACGTGTAGACCGACGACATCAGATGGCAGTAGATCCGCAGTAAATTGCAGGCGGTTGTAAGAGCCGCCAATCGCTTGCGCCAATGTTTTAGCAAGCACGGTTTTTCCCATTCCGGGCAAGTCCTCCAGCAATACGTGACCACGGGCGAGCAAGGCCGTTACCAATAGGCGGATCTGACTTTCCTTGCCCACGATAACGCTGCTGATAACATGCTGAAGGTTATCCAATGTCGGATGAGTCATGAAAATTCTCCTTTCCCATTCAAAATTTAGGAGCCATACGGTTTTTATTATATAGGGAATATCCTGTTATTTACAAATTTTCGAAATAATATTCCCCCCAGCGCGGCGAGCACGATGACGGCACCTACAGAGATGTAAAGAGGGCGAATCCCTACCTGATCGCTTAGCTGTCCGCCAAGCCAAATACCGACGGGCATCGTCGCACGCACGATGAGCAGGCGGACAGACAGTACACGCCCCATCAACTCGGAAGGAACGTGAAGCTGATACAAGCTTGTGCTATGTACTTGGAAAAAAGGAGCAAACAGACCAGCCAGTAGTTCGATGGTGATTGCCAGCCAGATGTCATGGGTAAAGCCTATCGCAACAAAGCTTAAGCCACCTAATACCAGTGATCCCAACATGATCAGGGGCTGACCAAGGCTGTTACGGAAGCGTGGTACGAGCAAGGAGCCGAAGAAATATCCCAACGGATAACCAGCCAAAAACAAGCCTACATGAAACGAGGTGCCTTGTAGCTCGCCGACTACAAAAGGCAGGTTTAGTACGAGTGTGACTCCGACAGCAAATTGGACGAGAGCTGAGTACAGGCCAAGCCAGAGTAGAAGGGGCTTCTGCCAAAAGATCGCAAGACCAGCCTTAAGCATGACAAACCACGATTGCTTCTTGCTGGCAGTATCTGCTGGGGCGATTGGACAAAGAACCAGAAAGAAACCGCTGAGCGCATAGCTGATCGCGACCAATGCGAGTACTGACTCGCCGCCGATACTGGCTACGAGAATCCCAGCCAAAGGAGGACCTGTAATCAAGGCAATGCGCAGGACACTATCCAAATAGGCATTGGCTTGGAGGAGCTGCTCTCTTTTGACCAGAACAGGGAGGAGCGATTGGCTGGCTGGCACATATAGCGGTTGAACGAGACCGTTGATCAAGGCAGTGAAATACAACGGCCAGAGCGATTCTGTCCCGGAAGTAATGACCACAAAGGACAAACAAAACGCAGCAGCTCGCATCCATTGAGAAAAAAGCATGACACGCTTCTTGTCGAATCGGTCGATGTACGGTCCGGCTACCAACTGAATAGCGAGCGACGGTATGAAATACAGCAGCCACATCTGTCCGACCGCACCTTGTGAGCCTGTTGCCTGATAGATTAACCAGCTATTGGCGAGGGTACCGAGTGAGGCCCCGAGTTCGGAAATGAGCTGACCAAAAAGAATCCAGCGATAAGAACGCTGCTGCCAGACAGAGGCTTGTACCGCAGTTTGGTTCATGGGGCGCTCCTGTCCAGGAATTCATCCCATATCAGGGGGAGCTTGTCCAGAGTATGACGGCGGAGTCTGTAACGGGAGCCGACTGTTTCAACGAGATGGGCAGACCGCAGCATGGACAGGTGATGGTGCACTGTCGATTTTGCCATAGAGAGTTGCTCTGTTATTTCTTGCAGACTCAGGTCCTTTTCCGCGAGCATTTTGACCATGCGCAGCCTGTGCTCATCTCCGAGTGCTTTTAAGGCTTGCACCAGTGAAGGGGGTGGCTGATTTGGATCTACAGCATCGTGCAAATTTTCGTCGGCAACAGGGTAATAAAAAATTTTCGTCCCGACAGCATCGGCCTGTACGGTCCACGGGCGATAGATTGCTTGTGGGATCAGCAGTACGCGTGTTACGGCAGGTTCAGGGAGGTAGCTCGATCCCGTCGCATACTCCACCAAGGCTTCCGGGGTGAGCTTCCCTAGCTTGTTTTGCTTTTGCGACCAATCACGTTCTAGCATGCGAACGATTCTTTCCTCATGCGGCTTGATGTGGGTGCCATACCAGCCTTCCATCAATCGGAGAATATGACTCCGCAGCTCTTCTGCATCAACGAAAGTAATATGTCCGATATACGATTCAAAAAAGAGGTGCGCGCGGCACGCTTCCTGTAAAGCGGCGCAATCCTCCTTGCTTCCTTGTGCAGCCTTCCAACGTGCTTCTTGCATATTCTCACCTAAATAAGGGAGGGCCTCGTATCGGAGCTGTTCTGTTGAGAGCTCTCTGACATACGAGAGAAATGAATCCAGATCAGCGAAAGGGCAAAGATCGAGCAGTTGCAAAAGCGTCTTCCACGTGTTGTGCTCCTTCGCATAGTCGACCTCTTGCCGTACAGAAGGCGATAGCTCGTCCAACAGTTGACGCCAGTAGGCAGGAGGGTGTTCCATCGTGTGATGCAATTGATCGTAGGTAGCGGCAGCGATTCCCAAGGCAGCTTCGAATAAAGGAGAATACGAGATCTCCACGCGATACGTTGTCCGTTCACTTCCGATGTTCAAAACTTTCACGTCTATTCATCCTTCCAAAATTTGTACATAATTATGTATTTTATAAATAACGAATGTAAAATTCAATATTTTTCGAACATGAATAGAAAAATAATAAAGAAGAATCATAAATCTCTACCCAGAGAGATCATGATTCTTCTTTCTTTTGAAGGTTTTGGTTAACCTACCGTGGATAATTGCAACGCACGCTGCAATGCCTGCTCCAGATCAGAAATGATATCGTCGATCGATTCTGTACCGACGGAGAGGCGAATAAGTCCCGGAGTCACTCCGGCTGCTGCCTGCTCTTCTTCTGTCATCTGCTGATGTGTTGTGCTAGCTGGATGAATGATGAGTGACTTGGAGTCCCCGACATTTGCGAGATGGGAGAACAGCTTCACGGACTCGATCAACGTTTTTCCTGCCTCAACGCCACCGCGAATTCCAAAGGTCAGGATCGCGCCAGCACCTTTTGGCAAATATTTTTGTGCCAACTCACGCTGGGAGTCTGACTCGAGTCCTGGATAACTCACCCACTCTACGGCAGAGTGATTGGCGAGGAATTGGGCTACTGCCAAGGCGTTCTGGCTATGCCGTTCGATGCGCAGATGCAGTGTTTCTAATCCTTGCAGGAACAAGAAGGAATTGATCGGGGCGACGGCAGCACCAATATCGCGCTGGAGCTGGACGCGCGCCTTGATAATATAGGCGATCGGACCGACTGCCTCTGTATAGACAACGCCATGGTAGCTTGGGTCTGGTGTAGTCAGACCTGGGAATTTTCCGTTGTTCCAGTCAAATTTTCCAGAGTCTACGATAATACCGCCAATTGCTGTTCCGTGGCCGCCGATGAATTTGGTGGTGGAGTGCACGACAATATCGGCCCCGTGCTCAAAAGGACGGCACAAAATCGGAGTCGCGAAGGTGTTGTCTACGATCAAAGGTACGCCATTTTCGTGGGCAATATTGGCGATCGCCTCAATATCAGCGACATCAATGCGTGGATTTCCGATCGTCTCGCAAAACACGGCTTTTGTCTTTTCATTGATATAGGCACGGAAATTTTCCGGATTGGATTGATCAGCAAAATGAACGTTGATACCGAGGCGGGGAAGCGTGTGGGCGAACAGGTTGTAGGTACCGCCGTAGAGACTGCTGGAAGCGACGATCTCGTCTCCTGCATGCGCAATATTTAAGATGGCGAATGTAATGGCAGCTTGCCCGGATGCGGTCGCCAATGCACCAACACCACCTTCGAGCAGGGCAACACGCTTCTCAAATACATCCTGGGTCGGATTCATGATGCGTGTATAGATGTTCCCAAACTCTTTTAACCCAAACAGATTGGCTGCATGCTCCGTATCGCGGAAAACGTAGGAGGTCGTCTGATAGATCGGAACAGCACGTGAGCCTGTTACAGGGTCAACCTCTTGCCCACCGTGTACCGCAAGCGTTTCTGGCTTCCATTGTTGTTGATCGGACATGTTCATCTCTCCTTCTACTATGAAATCGACTAATAAAAAAACGGAGCATTCTCCTGAGAAGAAGAAGGCTCCGATCATGCACGGGCTTGTGTTCATCTCTCAGAATCACTGGATTCTGCAGGAATTGGCACCATGCAGCTAGTCTGCTGGTTGCCGGGCTTCGTAGGGCCTGTCCCTCCACCGCTCTTGATGAGAAAAGTTGTTGTCGTAATTGTATGAAAATAAAACCTTGCTGTCAATGTGGAATATGTAGTTATCAGGGAGGTTTTTATGTATATATGGATGAAAGGTGTTTCACTCATGCCATTAATTTGTAACGCTTTTGTCTCAAGCTGTTCACATCCCGTGTGGCTACTGCCACAGCGAAATAGGAGATAATGGTAGAAAATAGGGAGCATAGATGCAGGGTAAAGCCAAGTGCTCTTCGCGTTAGAAAAGTAAAAAAGCGTGTGATATCATGGAGGTGGTTACAACTGATCTGATCGTACATATAGGAGGATAAATAGCGATGAGCCATGAAGTAAAGGAAATGACACCACAAGAGTTGTTGGAAAAGCTGGAAGCCAAAGAGGAGCTGCAAGTCATTGATGTGCGTGAGGTCGATGAGTGGAATGCAGGTCACATTAAAGAGGCGAAGCTGATCCCACTCGGCTTTTTGCCACATCGTATCGATGAGCTGGATAAGAACATTCCGATTGTGATGGTTTGCCGTAGTGGTGCCAGAAGCCATAATGCTACAGCGTATTTGAGTGCACAAGGATATGACGTGGCGAATATGGTTGGCGGCATGCTCGCATGGCCAGGTGAAGTAGAACAGTAAGAAGTGATAGAAACAGTGTGAATGCCTCCCGCGTGTAATCAGGAGGCATCACGCATGGGACAAGCAGGGAGGAAGCAACCCATGAGTGAAGGAACACAATTGCAGCAGGAATCTGGGATGAAAAAACATTGGTTTCCTGTGTTAGCTGGTATTATCCTTTTGGCTATCGTCGGAGTATTTGGTTATAAGTACATGACACAAGAGAAGATCGAAGTATTGAAGCCCATCGCAGACTTCACCTTAGACAACAGTAACGGAACAACCTATACATTTAATGAAAGTGCTGGTAAGGTACGACTGGTTGAGTTTATGTTTACCAAATGCCCGGATATTTGTCCGGCTACCACGTACAACATGGCCAAGCTGCAAGATCAGTTGAAGGAAAAGGGACTGTTTGGAGACAAAGTAGAGTTTATCTCCATTTCCTTTGACCCTGATAACGATACGCCAGAAGTCTTGCAAGAGTACGCAGCCAAGTTCAAGGCAGATCAGAGTGGCTGGAAGTTCCTGCGCGGTGACGCTCAGGCTGTAGAGAAAGTGACGAAGGATTTTGGTATGATGGTCATTAAGGAGCCAGATGGTTCTTATTCCCATACGGCTCGCATGTTCCTGGTGGATGGAGATGGAAACATGCGCCGCGCGTACGGGATGGCAGCTAACATGGAACTGGAAGTCATGATGAAAGAGATGGAACAGCTCGCTGACTAGCGAGTCTCCTCATAGGAGATGTTTACGACTTCTTCTGTCTGATTCACAAATTCAATATGAACGAGTAACGCCCACCTGCGATTGCTTTCTTGAAGCAAGAGCTTAAACGTCTCTTCTGACGTGGTGGGCGTTTTTTGTTTTCGTCCGACGTGCAGGTAGTCCACAATTTGAGCGTTTGGATATCGCTTCATCGTTTCCTGCATCGCGAGCCTGCCCCATTTTGCATAGGGAGGCTGGGCATAGGTAGGAAACGTCTGAAATAGAAGCAGGAAAAGTACGGGACAGAGAAGGGGCATCATGTTCCGATAGCGAAATAGGCGACGAGCGGTTAGCATTTGCTGATCCCTCTCCTTTTCGAAATGGTTTGTCATGTATTTTGAAGACTTTTCGGAATATCATTCGTAGAAAATAATGACAATGAAGTGAGGGAGGTTTTCGATGCATTACTTGCTGATTCCCTTATTTGGCGTTCCTGTTTTGGTGGGGGTTCTCGCTGCAATATTCCAAAAGCCTCCTTTCTGGAAAAATTGGGGGCCCACGATTGCTTCAGCCATATTGATTTACGGAGGTTGCTTCGCTGCGAATGTACATTGGCAAATGAAGTATGGCATTCCGGTGTTACCTACGGCGGCCGACTTGGAGCTATTTTTATACTTTTGTATCCTGTTGGTGTTTGTTTGTATCCTCATGTATATTGGCTTCTTGATCACGATGAGAAAACAGTTTTGGAAAATGAACCTCGTTTTTCTATGCACAGCCATTGGCATGTTTAGCTTTTTTGCTGCTGCCTTTTTAGGCATGGGACCCTTTTTGAAAAAAGCGGAGTACGTCACCGTTGTGCAAAAAGCAAAAGACAAGTGGAAAGCGGCGAAGATGGACAATGAGAAGCCCATTGATCTCGCCATCGTATACAGCAGACAAGATTGTACCAAAAATTGTGCAGGGTATCCGTATACAAGTCTAATCCTGGTACGGAATCAGTCGGATCAGCCGATGGAGATTGATTTGAAACTGCGATTGCAAAACAAAAGTGGCGCCGTAGTAAAAGAAATCGAAGCCGTACCACTAAAGCTCTCTTCAGGAGAAATTACGGAGGTATGGACGGGCGATTCCTATGCAAAGGACGACTTCTGGGCGAGAGCCAGTGTCGTTACCGATGAAAGAGTTGCTGATTTGGAGTATCAGTATTCCATTATTGACCGAAGATGAATGTGTGGAATAGACAAGACTGTGTGAAACGAACGTCATACGTTGTGATATAATAAGAATGGCATGCTTGGTTCGGATTCCCATAATCATGCACGACGATGTTAGGAGGAAAGAGTTTGAGCGACGTTAAGATTTTCGCGATGGGCGGCCTCGGCGAGATCGGAAAAAATATGTACTGCGTCGAGTATGAGGACGAAATCATCATCATTGACTGCGGGGTGAAATTCCCTGAAAATGAAATGTTTGGTATTGACCTGGTTATCCCGGATGTTTCCTATTTAGTGGATAACCAGCACAAGATTAAAGCACTTTTGTTAACGCACGGACATGAGGATCACATTGGTGCGATTCCTTATATTTTACGGCAAATCAAGGTGCCGATTTACGGTGGTCGTCTGACCCTGGGCTTGGTCAAGGCGAAGCTGGAAGAGCACCGTTTGCAAAATGAAGTGAAGCTGATTCCGATTTCGGAAGATACGGAAATTCCTTTTGCGAAGCTGAAGGCGACATTCTTCCGGACGAACCACAGTATCCCTGATTCTTTGGGAGTTGTGCTCCATACACCAGAGGGAATGGTCATTCACACAGGTGACTTCAAGTTTGACATGACACCAGTCGGACAAACAACGGAGTACGGAAAAATTGCACGCATTGGTGCGAGCGGTGACGTTTTGGCACTTTTGTCTGATAGTACGAACAGTGAGCGTCCTGGATTTACGATGTCAGAGAGAGCGGTAGGGGAAGGGATTCTCGATGTGGTACGCAAAGCGCGTGGTCGCATCATTCTGGCTACCTTCGCTTCCAACGTACATCGCCTCCAACAGGTGGTAGATGCTGCGGAGCAGTGCAATCGCAAAGTGGCGGTTATTGGCCGCAGTATGGAAAAGGTTTTCTTGATTGGACAAGAACTGGGCTATATCCAGATGCCAGAGGGCATGCTGATTGATATTAAG
Organism: Brevibacillus porteri; assembly: GCF_003013475.1. Classification (GTDB taxonomy): domain Bacteria; phylum Bacillota; class Bacilli; order Brevibacillales; family Brevibacillaceae; genus Brevibacillus; species Brevibacillus porteri. The sequence continues at coordinate 31,296 of NZ_PXZO01000027.1, read as the reverse complement.
CACATCGACAACTACGCAGACAACCAAGTGCTGATTATTTGCACAGGCAGCCAAGGTGAGCCGATGGCAGCGTTGACCCGGATTGCAGCCGGTTCGCATCGTACCGTTTCCATTTATCCGGAAGATACGGTGATCATTTCTGCATCTCCGATCCCAGGAAATACGATTAACGTAAGCCGCACGATAGACAAGCTGTTCCGTGCGGGTGCCAACGTAGTATTGAGTCACGAATTTGATATTCACGCATCGGGTCATGGAAGCAGCGAAGAGTTGAAGCTCATGCTCAACTTCATTCGTCCGAAATATTTCATCCCGATCCACGGGGAATACCGGATGCTCAAGACTCACTCCAAGCTGGCCCAACAGGTTGGGATCGAGGAGAGCAACATCTTTATTATGGACAACGGCGAAGTGCTGAATTGCAACCGCGAAAAAGCGTGGCTCAGTAAAGTACAAGCAGGGATTGTCCTCATTGATGGCAGTGGTGTCGGCGACGTTGGCAATATCGTCCTGCGCGATCGCAAGCATTTGGCTGAGGATGGCTTGATGGTCGTGGTTGTCAGCCTCGATATGAAGAACTTCAAAATTTTGACGGGCCCAGATATCGTGAGCCGTGGCTTCGTATACGTACGAGGTTCGGAATCCTTGATTCAGGAAGCGACACAGCTCGTTCGTGGTCGTTTACAGGAAGCATTGGATAAGAAAATCAAAGAATGGTCTGAGCTGAAGTCACAGATTAATGAAGTGATTAAGCCGTTCATTTACGAAAAGACAGGCCGTAATCCAATGATTCTTACCATTTTGATGGAAGTGTAGCTCCTGCTTTCTCGGGTAGGTGTGATCGGGTTATAATAATAAGTAAGTTGAACTTCGTGATATAAAGGAGAGGTTGCCCAATGATGTCTTATGAAGCATATATGAGCCAAGTAATTCAACCGATGCGCGATGAGTTAACTCGCAACGGTTTCCAAGAGCTTCGCACTGCTGAAGAAGTAGAGCAAGCACTGCCAAATGCAAAAGGCCTGACACTTGTTGTCGTGAACTCGGTTTGTGGCTGCGCAGCAGGACTCGCTCGTCCAGCAGTTGTACATTCCTTGAATCACGCTACAAAGCCAGATAACATCTTCACTGTATTCGCAGGTCAAGACAAGGAAGCGACTGCAAAAGCACGTGAGTATTTCGAAGGCTATGCACCGTCCTCCCCATCCTTCGCGATCATGAAAGACGGCAAAATCATGACCATGGTTGAGCGTCATCAGATCGAGAACAACGAACTGGCAACAATCGCTGGCCTGTTGACCAATGCTTACGACACTTACAAATAAGAAGTATGAAACATCACGAGGCGCTCGGCAACGGGCGTCTTTTTTGATGGACTTGGTGTTAGTAATCGTTTGAAATGGGGCTGTAGTGAAGAGAAGAATATTTCCAGTCTAGGCTCCAGGCTCCGTCCATCTGAGGGTTAAGACTGTCCGCCTCCGAAGGGATTCGCGGGGAAACGCAAAAGTGGTAGCCGCTACGCCGTATGGGCACGGTTGCGTTTCTGTTGCCCGCGAATCCCTTCTCCGCTCGGTAGGACTCCACAAGTCGCTACGCCTGGAAATATTCTTCTCTGTCGTTACTGAGGACATTTCTTCATTCTTTTAAATCTTTAAAAGCCCGTTTAAACAGGGAAAGCTCGTAGAGGAAACAGGAGAAAACAGCGAAGATCTTAGGGACACCGACCGAGACAGAATGCAAAAAGCGAAACACGCCCTTAAGCGTCCACCTCTGAAAGCACATCCTGAAAGGACCACTTTGGACGCGGTTTCGCTTTTTGCATGGAGTCGGGCAGTCAATCCCCCAGTGGGTGGACCTAGAATCTGAGCGTTTTCTCCTGTTTCCTCCCCAACACTACTCCCAAACTTAAGTTTATTGGGATTGATTTCCTCTTATTATTATACTAAAATGTTTAATAAGTATAACGATAGAGGGGGAGAGAGAATGAGGAAGCTGGTAGTGATTACAGGCGTGACCCGTGGTTTGGGCAGAGAAATGGTCGAGCGTTTTCACGAAGCAGGCTGGACGGTTGCAGGCTGCGGTCGTTCGGAGAAAGAGGTACAAGGACTGCGTCAGCAATTCGGAGAACAGCATCATTTTTCTGTCGTCGACGTTTCGGTAATGGAGCAGGTGGAAAAGTGGGCAGAGGAAATCAAAGTCGAGGTGGGCGTTCCCGATTTGTTGATTAACAATGCCTCCATTATAAACCGGAATAGCCCTGTCATTGGGCTTGCGGCAAGTGAGTTTTCGAGAGTGATGGACATCAATGTAAATGGTGTTTTCTATGTCATTCGTGCCTTTTTACCGTTTATGGTTCAGCGCGCAAATGGCGGAGTCGTCGTAAATATCAGCTCGTACTGGGGAAGACACGGGGAAGCGTTTTTATCGCCGTACTGCGCATCGAAGTTCGCCATCGAAGGATTGACGCAATCATTGGCAGCCGAATTACCTGAGGGAATGGCAGCAGTGGCGCTTGATCCAGGAGGCAGTATCGATACCTCCATGCTCCAATCATGCTCGCCAGAAGAGGTGGACACTGCACCGAATCCGGCAGAGTGGAGCCGTGTAGCGGTACCTTACATCATTGGCCTTGGTCCGCAAGACAACGGAAAGTCGCTCACCTGCCCACCAGTGAGAAACAACTGAAGGTCGTTGCCATTGTTTCATCATGCTGTCGAGAATGTCCTCGGCAGCTTTTTTGTTATGAAAAAATCTCCCGTCAATGGGAGTATTATTGATCGATTATTTCACTTACATAAAGTTTTTCAAAAAAAGTTGCGATCTTTTTCCACCATTTTCCGTCGTACTAAGGTGTACAAGCAAAAAGGCAATAGCTGCGCAGCGTACCTTTTTGAACCTGTAGCCCTCGATACAGGTTTTGATATGGGGAGGAAAACAGATGCAGGACGACAGGCTGATCATTGAGGAGGTCCTCCAAGGAAACAAAGAGGCGTATTCTCAGATCATACAAAAATACAACAAAAGGGTCAGGTTGCTCATTCGCAAGATGATCGGACAGCCGCATCTTGAGCAGGACATGGCTCAGGAGATCTTTATCAAGGTGTATTACCATTTGGGTGACTACAGCAAAAGCTACGAATTTGGTGCCTGGCTCTACAGGATCGCCACCAATTATTGCTTTGATGAGCTGCGTAACCGGAAACGATCGATTCCGGTTGCAGAAGCAGAGATTGAACTGGCTACCAGTCATACACCTGAACTCGAGTACCTTGCGAAAGAGCAGAAAGTCTTTTTGCAAAATCGAATGATGACCCTGGAGTCCAAATACCGCGTCGTCCTGGAACTGCGTTACCTCCAATTTTTGAGCTACGAAGAAATTAGCGAGGAGCTGGGTGTTCCCATCAGTACGGTGCGAACACGTCTTTCCAGAGGCAGGGCCAAGCTCAAAAATGCCATTACAAATTCGGGGAAAGGAGGGGATCTCTACCTATGACATGCTTGGATAAATTTATGCTAAACGCGTATCTGGAAGACAAGCTTTCTTTGCGAATGCAACAAAACATACAGCGTCATCTGGATACATGTGGTTCGTGTCAGAGCAAGTTTGAACAATATTTGGATGAGCTGGATAACTCCGATGATGAAGCCGAAGATGTATGGCAGACGGGGGCAACCATCCAAAATGTCATAGACAAGCTCCCCGCATACCCGATGAACGTGCTCAAACCCATACAAAAAAATCCAGTTCAAATAAATTGGAAAAAGCGGAGTGTGGATATTGTGAAGAAAACTACGATTGCAGTTGCGGGATTGGCTATGGTTGTCACATTCGGAACAGCAGTTTCTCCTACGTTTGCGAGCTATATGAATGGGATTTATGCGTCGATCAATCCGAGCGAGGTAACGATAACAAAAGGGCCATACAATGCGAAACAAGTAGTTGACCTGTTTGATAAAAAGCAGACAGACATTGGCGTGAAGAAAGCGGCAGAAAACGGCTTTGTACAGCCGCTTGACATGAAGGTGACAGACCAAGGTCTGACCATGGAAATCAGTGCGGTTGTAGCAGATCCCTTGCGTATCATAGTTCTGGGCTCTGTAACGGACTCGTCAGGCAAAAAGATTCCTTCGTTCTGGAAGGATGAGTTCACGTTCATTTCAAGCGACAATGTGAATGAATTCAGGGAAGTTCGACTGAAAGATAAAAGTGGCAAAGTAATCAAACGATTAGATGATCAATCGGAATTGCTGAGGTGGCTGCCGCTGCCGAACGGTGAAAACTTCGCCTACGGCTACGGAGGCGGTCTGGGCGCATTCTTTAATGAAGCGAATCCAATGCCGGACGAATTGATTTTGGAAATGCGCGTGAAGCGCCTGACAGATACGAAAGGCACGTGGAATTTCGATATCCCGATTGATATGCGACCAGCAAAAGCAGCCATGAAAACAGTAGCGTTGAACAAGGAGTTAGAAACGCCAACAGGGGCAACAGTAGAGCTAAAAGAAGCACGCTTCTTTCCTACTGCTACGCAGCTAGAGTTCTCAAACAGCCATCCGAATGAGAAAGTAGTGGAGGGTTTTCGTTACGAGCTTGTCGATGAAAAGGGTACTGTAGTGGGCAAATGGGATGATATGATTGAATCCGATGAAATCAACAGCACGCTCAATATCATAGGCATGAGCCATGGCGCGTCGATTAACTTCACAGAGAAGTGGCAGCCAAGTACGAGTTTTGTCCATACGTACATGCCGCTGGACCCTGCAAAAAACTTGACAATGAAGCTCGATGCTGTCTATACAGGAGAGAAAGTCTCTTCTCAAACTAAGCTATCTCTTGCTGAACTGGAGAAAGGTCCGAAAAAAGTGGATGTAGCTGGGAACCAAATCACGTTTCAATCGATCGAAATGGAAGTTGATGAGGAGGATACCTCATTCGATATTCCATTGGAAGCCATTCTGGCCAAAGATATTGTGGGGCTTCCAGAGCGATGGACGGTGAAGGACGAAAACGGGAATGATGCCGAACTAGTATGGTTAAGGGTCAACAAAAAAGAAAACCAAGATGGTACGATAAAACTCGAAGGGAAGTTAGAAGTGCGCTTTGAGAAAAAAGATGTGAAGGAAATATCAGTTGTGCTCGATCGTGTAATAAAAGAGAACAAAGTCGATTGGGAAGTGCCAATCAAGGGAGAAAAGAAGTAGTGTAATGAACAAGCCGCTCGGTCCTGTAAAAGGATCGGGCGGCTTCTTTGCAGTTTAAATCAGTATTTAGCTTCAATCTCAGTTCGGTTTTCCCGATGAAAATAAGCATGTAACAGACAGAGCAGGACCGAACCCGCAGAGACAAGCGTTGCCAAGAACAGGGTTGGATTAATTCCACCTTGGTCGTACATGAACCCCATAGCCAAAGGCCCCAGCAGTCTCCCGCCAGTTGTGATCGCCCCTACGACTCCCAAATAAAACGGTGCATTCTCCCCAGTTTTTTCCGATATAAAAGTAGGAATAGTGGGCGAGATGAGCATTTCTCCAAATGTAGTGATAACCATTCCGACAACAAATGCGTAATAACTACCGTGGTAGGCGAGCATACACCCAAAACCGACAGCATACGCGATAGCACTAACGACGAGTTGAGCAGACAAGCTCTGATTCACGAGCCGCTTGATCCAGGACGTGATGGGTTGCCCAGCAAAAATGATGATACCGTTGATGGTCCACAGCCAGCTATATGAAGACAGAGGCATCCCCTGCTCGGTAATATAAGGAGCGACGCCTGTGTTCCATACCGTATTGGAAAAGAAAATGAGTGCTGCGCCTAATGCCATAAACAAGTACAATTGGTAGCGTAATAACAGGGTAAAGTTGTTTTTCTCGCGGTGTTTTTGCTTTTCTTCCTGTTGCTCTCCGACCAGCTCTTGATGAGAAATATTCTTCATAAAAAGGAAGAAGAACAGGGCAAACAATAAGGTGCTCGTACTGTTGAACCAAAAAGTAAGCTGGAAGGATAAAGTGGCAATGACTCCAGCCAACGCGGTACCGATTGCCATCCCGAGGTTGTTTCCGACATAGACGATGTTAAACAATTCTCGACGCTGTTCTTTCCAGCGAAAACCGATAAATGCCTGAATGGCAGGAAACGACAGGTTGAACGTAAAGCCAAGCCCCATCATGAGTATCAGGTAGACAGGCCAGCTCTGAACGAAAGGAATGGAAAATTGAATAAGTCCTTGAATAATCAATGCGCCGACAATAAGACGCTTGGCACCTAGTCGATGAAATAACGATCCGCCGATGAATTGGCCAAAGATTCCGGCCAGAGATTGGATCATCAAGACGAATCCAGCTTCTGTCATCGAGCGTTGCAAAATGGTATGTACGTATAAGGTAGTAAGTGGCCACATGAAGGCGCTCCCGGAGGAGTTAATGAAGCTGGCGATGAGGAAGAAAATGGCCTCACGTGGATAGCGATTGAGGAAAGCTGATGGTGATATCACGCGAATACACCCCTTACCATTAAGGATAAGAATAGTATAGCGAACATTCTAAACTTTGTAAATTAAAATGTATATAATGTCACAGGTACCCAAATAAAGGCTGCTCCACTTTTGTCGAATTCGAGTATACTAGACAAAGTGGAGAGATGACATTAACTGAGGATATAGAGAATAAAGGTGGACTTTATGAAAATATGGAAACGAGTGTTGCTTCTTTTGCTTGTCGTGATGGCTACGACAGCTGGATACTACGGATACTCTTTTTATCAATTTGCTCAAAATATTCAAGAGCCTAACATCGCACCGCCTAGTGGTGGGAATCCCACCAAAGCAGCAGAAATACCAGAGTGGGATGGCAAGGAACGTGTTAATATCCTGCTGATGGGAGTAGACCGCAGAGGAATGAAAAATAACGGGCTTCCTCGTTCTGACTCCATGATGCTGGTCAGCATCGATCCTACGGGGAAACGTTATGACATGTTTTCAATCCTGCGTGATACGTATGTAGATATTCCCGGAAGAGGTAGCTCGCGGATCAACTCTGCGATTGTAGAGGGTGGACCTGAGCTGGCAATGGAAACGGTTAGTCAGTTCACTGGAATTCCAGTAGATCGTTACGTGATTACTGACTTTGAAGGCTTTAAGGCTCTGATTGATGCAGTGGGCGGAGTCGAGATCGATGTAGAAAAAAATATGTATTATCATGACCCGACAGACAAAGGTGCGTACGATATTAATCTGAAAAAGGGTCTGCAAAAGCTGGATGGAGACAAAGCCTTGCAATATGTTCGTTTCCGTCATGATGCGACCTCCGATTATACACGGACAGAGCGTCAGCGGAAATTAATGACGGCAGTCGTCGATCAGATGAAGAATGGTACGACGCTGATGCAGCTTCCTACGATTTTGAAGGAAGTAACACCATATGTGCAAACCAATATTAGCTCAATGGACATGCTGAAGCTGTCTTCACTCGGATTAAAATTGAATACGTTAGAGCCAGGCAATTATCAATTGCCGCCAATGGGGATGTTCCGTGAATCGCACCGCGCAGGCTCCGTTCTGGTTCCAGATGTCGATCAGGTTCAGTCGTTTGTCCAAGAAAAAATCGCACCTCCTACAGAAGCAACAGATCAACCTGTGGGAGAAAAGAAAAGCAGCACGCAAAACTAAGCGTGCTGTTTTTTTGTGTTTTTTAGGAAAGACTAACCATGATTTTCTACGTGCTGAGGTGACAGTGTCGATGGATCGGGAGAGTGCACGCAATTGGTTTACACATACGAGCGACTTGGTCACTGAACATATCGATGAGCCTGAAGACCGCGTGCGACTTTTCTATTTATCGACCATGGCGGATGCCAAGGTTGTTTACAGTGAGCTCATTCCGAAGCTACGTGAGATTTGTTTGGAAGAAAGCGGAGTGGAGGAAATTGCTCGGCACCTAGGAGCGTCTAGCAGCAACCGGGTTTTTGATGAAGGGGAAGCCATTGAACGTTTACTCAGCGGTCATATTGTCATTCAAGTGGAGGACTCGTCCTACGGCTTGTCGTTCCCTAGTGATGGCACGGTTGGCAGAAGCATTCAAGCGCCCGAAATCGAAACCGTTGTACTAGGCCCACAGATCGCCTTTGTAGAAGAACTGAACGTGAACATCTGCATCATTCGCAAATATATGTCTACCCCAAGGTTGTTCCATGAACGATTGAGCGTGGGAAAAAGAATACCGATGAATGTATCAATACTGTATTTGAGCGGGACGGCCGATGAGGAAAATGTGAATACGGTGCGTCAACGGATTGATGATCTGGAATTGGACACCACTCTGGATTCTACCATACTGGCTCAGCATATCGCAGACAATGAGAAATCATTATTTCCTACTCTTCAGCAAACAGAGCGTCCAGACCGTGTCATACACGGTTTGCGCCAAGGACAGATTGCCATACTCGTGGAGGGGAGCCCGTTCGCTTTGCTCGGGCCAACCACCCTCTTGCAATTTTTTCAGTCGCCAGATGACTATTACTTGCGTTGGAGTCTTGCTACCTTCAACAGGCTCATGCGCATCTTTGCCATGATTTTGTCCCTGATGCTGACACCGATTTATGTGGCAGCTCTGACCTATCATTACGAGATGATTCCGGCTGATCTGTTGCTTTCGCTCGCGCAATCGCGCTCTCGGGTACCTTTTCCACCACTGTGGGAGGCCATTTTGATGGAGCTGATCATTGAGCTTTTGCGGGAAGCGGGAGCGAGGCTGCCGACCAAGGTCGGTCAGACGATTGGTATCGTGGGCGGTATTGTTATCGGACAAGCCATCGTTCAGGCTGGATTCACCAGCAATATCTTGATTATTATTGTTGCCCTCGGGGCTTTGTCATCCTTTATCGCGCCTAGCTATATGATCGGTTCTACAATCCGGGTGGTTCGTTTTCCGATGATTTTGCTGGCAGGTGTGCTGGGTGCATTAGGCATTGTAGTCGGATTTAGCTTTCTAGCTAGCCATTTGCTACGTCAGACTAGCTTGGGGCGTCCGTATATGTACCCTATATATCCCGTCCGATTTTCAGATTGGAAGGATGGCTTTATACGCGCTCCCTTATCCTCCCTTTCGGAACGCCTCAAGTTTTTTAATCCAAAACGAATATCGCGTTTTGACAGAGACAAAGCCAAAGAGAAGAAAGACATTGACGAGTAAGCGAGGCGGCTATGAAGATCAATTTGAATGTAACGAAGAGCAATACGATATCAGCATTTCTTGCCGGGGTTCTGGTGCATGGCACTCAAGTTGGGATGGGTGTCCTGGGCTTTCAACGAATCATTGCCAAGGAAGCAGGGCATGATGCCTGGATTTCGGTCATACTTGCTGGCTTGATTACTCATGTCACGGTCTGGATCATTATCAAGACCTTACAAAAATACCCTTCAGCCGATCTGTACGGGATTCAAGAAGATGTGTATGGAAGGTGGCTTGGAACAGGCATTAGCCTCCTTTATTTGACTTATTTTTTTATATCGGCGGGAGTTATTCTGCGCAACTACATCGAAGTGGTCCAAACATGGGTGTTTCCGAATTTGCCTACGTGGATTTTGTCTGGAATCATCTTGTTTCTCGTGTATTACACCATTGTGGGGGGGATTAGAGTAGTAGCCGGATATACGTTTTTTTCGATTGCGGTAACGATCTGGCTTTTATGTGATCTTTATTTTCCGCTGCAATACGCGCATTGGGAGTATTTGTTTCCGATCATGGACAGCAGTTTGGAGAACCTTTTCAACGGAATGCTGGCCATGTCTTTGACCAGTGTTGGCTTTGAGGTGATCTACGTGGTTTACCCCTTTGTAGAAAATAAAGATAGGGTCAACAAAAGTACCCAGTGGGCGGTGCTGGTGACGTATCTGGCCTATTTGCTTATCATGCTCGTGTCCCTGGTCTTCTTTAGTCAGGGTCAGCTTATGCGGACGATCTGGGCGACACTCAATCTGCACAAGATGGTGTACCTCCCCGTTCTGGAAAGGTTCGAGCTGGTTGTCATTTCTTTGTGGCTCATCGTCATCTTGCCTAATATTATGTTGTATTTGTGGTGCTCTGCACGTGGACTCAAACGCCTCTTCGGATTCAACTTGCGAACATCGTTGAATTGGATTATGCCCCTGATCTATATTACTTCATTGACGGTGTTTACAAGGCTGGAGATGAATATGATCAATGATTGGTATGGGACAACGAGTATGTATGTTGCATTCCTGTACCCCTATTTTTTGTACATCATGGTTCTGCTAAAGCAGCGAACGCAACCGGCGAAATCGACGAGCAAAGGGGAAAGTGCCTGATGCGACATGATCGAAAATACGCGATGCCCTTGTTGAAGCGGTTTTTGGCGCTGTGGTGTTCGGGCATCTTGATTGTAACAGGCTGCTCGGATCGGCAAATTTTCGATGAGACAGGACTTGCAACGGCTGTCGGCTATGATCTGTTGAAAGATGGCAAAATTCGCGGGACGTCTGTCATGCCTTCCATTAATCCAGAGGCAAGGAATAAGATACAGATCTTATCAGCCACAGGGGAAACCAGCAAAGGAATCCGGGATAAGATGAATTTGCAATCAGACAAAAGAGTATTGGGTGGGCAAATTCGTGTTGCCCTCTACAGTGAAAACTTTGCAAAGAAGGGACTTGGCAGCATCATTGACACGTTGTATCGGGACTCGTCCCTTTCTAGCAGGATTTATCTTTGTGTGTTTGCAGGCGAAACATATGATATGCTGACGTATCCTTATTCAGAACAAGGGAATATTGGAATCTACCTGTATCGTTTGATTGAGCAAAATATCCGTGGGGAAAAAATTCCTTCTTCGACCATGCATGAGTTTTTCCGGGCTTACTATGAAAAAGGGATCGACCCGGTCATGCCGTACATAGAAAGAAAGGGAAATGAACTGAAAATCAAAGGCATCGCCTTATTCAAAGGTGATCGTTATGTGTCATGGGTTACACCCAAGGAAGCCTTTCTACTCAAACTTATCCACGGAAAGTTCCGCATCGGCAGCTATGATACTTCTGTTCCTGTTGCTATTTTTGGGGAGTCACCCAAAAACCACAACAGCAAAAAAGACCAAGTGCAGCTCGTTTTCGATACAATTTCCAGCCATTCGAAAATCAAACTAAGCCAAGTATCCCCACCGATCTTCGATATTCATGTCGAGTTGCATGCTCGAATTTTGGAGTTAACCATCCCGCTAAAGCTAGAAAATGCCAAGCTGATGAAAATTATGGAACATGGCCTGGAGAAAGAGCTTGAAAAAGAATTGCATAAACTGATAAGCAAACTGAAGAGCCTCGATGTTGACCCAACCGGCTTCGGCTCGATCTATCGTTCAAATAGAAGAGGGATGGCAAACATGACGCAGGCGGAATGGCGGAAGATGTTTCAGGACGCGACATTTCGCTTTCACGTAAAGTCAACCATCATCCGCAACGGCGTCATGGATTAAAAAACTTTTCCTTCTATTACTATTGACGTGATATTTCCGAAAAGGATATAATCCGTTTTGTATCATCATGAAATAGAAAAGACGAACATAATATACGTAGATATCTTTCTTATCAAGAGAGGCGGAGGGACAGGCCCTATGAAGCCCGGCAGCCGGTTCATTTTCGGATGAACGTCGCGGTGCCAATTCCTACAAGATTGTTTGGATCTTGTATAGATGAGAAGGGTGGATGCGAACGTATAACATTGCGTTGCAGCCCCTTTTTCGTTTATGAAAAAAGGGGTTTTCTGATTTTATTTAGATTGTGGTCGGGAGGTGGATGCGTTGATCCAACTGCGTCATTTGCATAAAAGCTATCAAGTACAAGGGAAAACCATCCCAGCGTTAACGGGGATCGACCTTTCCATAGAGCAAGGAGAAATATATGGGATCATCGGACACTCTGGTGCAGGGAAAAGTACGTTGATCCGATGCATCAATTTGCTGGAGCGTCCAACTTCAGGGGAAGTTATTGTCGACGGCGTCGATTTGACAAAGCTGGATGAAGGGAAGCTGCAAGCAAAGCGCCGCGCAATTGGCATGATTTTTCAGCACTTCAACTTGCTGTCTTCTTCAACAGTCGGCGAAAATGTCGCTTTTCCGCTTAAGCTGGCAAAGCGTCCGAAGGCAGAAATTGATAAGAAAGTAAACGAGCTGCTGAAGCTGGTTGGCTTGGAGGCACATAAGGACAAATATCCGTCTCAACTGTCTGGCGGACAAAAGCAGCGTGTCGGAATCGCCCGTGCGCTCGCGAATGACCCAAAAGTGCTACTCTGTGACGAAGCTACATCGGCTCTCGATCCGCAGACGACGAACTCCATTTTGGCACTGCTCTTGGATATCAACCGCAAGCTGGGCTTGACCATTGTGTTGATTACCCACGAGATGCACGTTATTCGCTCCATTTGTGATCGTGTTGGCGTCATTGATGGAGGAAAGATCGTCGAGTCGGGTAACGTACTGGATGTATTCCTTCGTCCGCAGCATCTAACAACACAAGAATTCGTGGAACAAGTAGCGGATTCTACAGAGCTACGTGAAGCAGTCGCGCACGAAAAGGCCTCGGGGAACCGCACGATTGCTCGTGTCACCTTCCTCGGAGAAAAAACGTACCAGCCGATCCTGTTCCAAACGATGCAAGAGACCGGTACGGTGTTCAGCATTTTGCAGGGAACAATCTCCCGCATGAAGGATACGCCGTATGGTCAGTTGGTGATCGAGCTGGAAGGCGATGTCGCACAGAATCAAAAGACCATTGAGACGCTGCGCCAACGTGGCTTGGAAGTAGAGGTGATATAAATGGACTGGACATTCGAAAATGTGGATTGGGCTGAAATCGGCGTAGGCACGATGGATACGCTCACGATGCTCGGCTTTTCCACTCTGTTTACTGTCCTGATTGGTTTGCCGCTGGGAATCATTCTATTTTTGACTTCACGCGGACAGCTTCTGCAAAACCGCTCTTTTTATACGATCGCATCATTCGTTGTCAACGTATTGCGTTCGGTACCGTTTATCATTTTGATGATTTTGCTGATTCCTGTGACGAAAATGATCGTAGGAACCTCACTCGGCGTACTGGGTGCTATTCCACCACTCGTATTTGGTGCCGCTCCGTTTTTCGCACGTTTGGTGGAAACCTCTCTACGTGAGATTGATAAAGGCGTGATTGAGGCCGCACAATCCATGGGGGCTTCCAATTGGCAGATCGTCTGGAATGTCCTTTTGCCAGAGTCTAGATCAGGCTTGATCGCGGGTATTACAATTACAACGGTTACGCTGGTATCCTACACTGCAATGTCTGGGGTAATTGGCGGTGGTGGTCTGGGTGACTTGGCGATCCGATACGGTTATCAACGTTTCCAAACCGATGTCATGATTGTGACTGTTGTTATTTTGCTGGTGATGGTACAGATCTTACAATCGCTGGGGGACCGTCTGGTTCTCAAGTTCAGCCGTAAGTAGGATTTTTCCATAAAAGTTATCAAAGAATAAGACAAATACATGCAAGGGGGAAATCATTCATGAAAAAGCTAGTCGTATCTGTACTTTCTACTGTGTTGGCATTTTCTTTGGCAGCTTGCGGAGGCAAAACCGAAACAGCACCTGCTCCAGCTGAAGGTGGCGCACAAGGCGGACAACAGGAAGTAACATTGAAGGTAGGCGCTTCTCCCGTTCCACATGCAGCAATCTTGAAATTCGTTCAACCAAAACTGAAAGAACAAGGCGTGAACCTGGAAATCAAAGAGTTCACCGATTACGTACAACCTAACGTTCAAGTGAACGAGAAACAACTCGACGCAAACTTCTTCCAGCACAAGCCTTACCTGGAAGACTTCAATAAAGGACAAAACATGAACCTGGAGCCAGTAGTGGCTGTACACATCGAGCCATTCGGCGCTTACAGCAAAAAAGTGAAATCAGTGGATGAATTAGCTGATGGCGCAACTATCGCGCTGCCAAACGATCCAACAAACAGCGGTCGCGCACTCGCACTCTTGGAGAAAAACGGCGTGATCAAGCTGAAAGAAGGCGCTGGCATCAGCGGTACAGTGAAAGACGTTGTTGAGAACAAGAAAAACCTGAAGTTCAAAGAAGTAGAAGCAGCAATGCTGCCACGCGTTCTGGAAGAAGTAGATCTGGCGTTGATCAACACCAACTATGCGTTGGAAGCAAAACTTGTTCCAACCAAAGACGCTCTGTTGATTGAAGATAAAGATTCTCCATACGCAAACTTCTTGGTAGCTCGTCCTGACAACAAGGATTCCGAAGCAATGCAAAAGCTGGTGAAAGAACTGAACTCACCTGAAGTGAAAAAGTTCATTGAAGATGAATACAAAGGCGCGATTATTCCAGCGTTCTAAATCAACAAATAATTGATCGATCAACGAAACCCAACTGGCCGAAAAGCTGGTTGGGTTTTACTTTTATTTATAATGTAGTGAATTTTCATAAAATTTAATTAAATCTATACTAACCCAGTTTTCAACCCAATTCCCGTCGAGTATATTGTGTTTGAAATGCGAAAATAAAGATAAGGGGGAATTTTCAGATGAATAGAAATCTCAAGTTGTTTCTTGGCGCGATGCTCGTCGCCGGAAGCGTGTTAGCTGGATGCTCCACGAGTACGCAGCCATCAACGACAACCCCTCCAGCTGAGGGAACCGCGGCGCCAGCTGAAAAGTCTGCAAATGCAAAGCCGCAATTATTTCGGGCGAACATTATGAGTGAGCCTGCGACAGCGGACCCTGGTCTTGCGAAGGATGCCACTGCGGGAGCGATCGTTCGTGCTACGTTTGATGGCTTGACTCGCTTTGATGCAAACGCAAAGCCAGTGAATTCAGTAGCATCCGATGTGAAAATCTCGGATGACAAACTGGTGTATACGTTCACGCTCCGCGACTCCAAATGGAGCAATGGTGATCCAGTCACTGCCCATGACTTCGTGTATGCATGGAAGCGTGCACTCGGCAAGACTTTTGGGGCTGAGTATGCTTATCAGCTGTACTACATTAAAAATGCGCAGCTGATTCACAAAGGCCAGGCGAAGCCCGACGAACTCGGTGCGAAGGCAATCGATGACAAAACACTGGAAGTCACACTTGAGAATCCAACGCCTTACTTCCTGGAGCTGACGGCTTTCTACACGTACTACCCGGTTAACCAAAAAGTAGTGGAGGCCAATCCAAAATGGGCAAACGAAGCGGCGACGCACGTAAGCAACGGTCCATTTAAGATGAAAGCGTGGGAGCACAAGAGCAAGATCGTGCTTGAAAAGAACGAGCACTACTGGGATAAAGACGTAGTGAAGCTCGATCGCATCGAGATCGCGATGATCGAGGACGATAATACAGCCCTGTCCATGTTCGAAAACGGTGAGCTGGATTGGGCAGGTCAGCCACTCGGTGGACTTCCCACCGATGCGATCCCGACACTGAGAGACGCGGGCAAACTTGTTGTTCATCCAAAAGCGACGATGTACTGGTACAAGTTGAATACGACAAAAGGGCCGCTCAGCAATGTGAAAATTCGTAAAGCCTTGGCATACTCGGTTGACCGTAAAACCATCGTGGATAACATCACACAAGTGGGCCAAGTGCCAACGATGGGGATGTTGCCACAATCCATGATTATCAAAAAAGAAGGCTACTTCAAGGATAATGATGTAGAAACGGCCAAAAAGCTGTTGGAAGAAGGTATGAAGGAGCTTAACGTGACAACGCTGCCTCCGATCACCTTGACGTACAACCCAAGCGACAGACATAAGAAAATTGCCGAGGCGCTTCAGGACCAATGGAAACAAAAACTTGGCATTGAAGTAAAGCTCATGGTGAAGGAGGCCACTGTTCACATACAGGATATGCATCAACTTAATTACGAAATAGGCCGTATCGGCTGGAATGCAGACTTTAATGATCCAATGAATTACCTGGAAATGTTCCGGGATGGTAATACAGGCAACAACGACACGGGCTGGGAAGACCCACGCTACCAAGAGCTTCTGAAACGGGCATCAGTAGAAATTGATCCAGAGAAGCGCAAGCAGCTGTTTGGAGAGGCTGAGCAAATCTTCATGGATGCTATGCCTTTGATCCCCATGTTCACGGATGTGGATGTCTGGGTACAAAGCGACAAGGTGAAAGGCGTTCAAGTGGATGGACTCGGATTTATTGACCTGAAGTGGGCAGAAATGACGGAGTAACGAAAATAACAAAAATCCCGAGGCCAACGAAATTGCTGGTCTCGGGATTCTTTTGTATTAGTAGCCAAAATCAAGTGTCTTGCCTGTCTCCGCATACGTCTTGATCGACGAGAGCATCATTGGCCAATTGTTGCTGGCACTTACGTGGGAGGGGTGGTTTTCTGTCCATTGATCTTGAATCAACGTCAGCTTGGTGCAGCCACCAACCGCTTCTAAGGTAATGGTGACGCGAGACTGCAATTCCGCATGATTCTCGTAGTAGGCAGGACCAGGATGTTCAGTGAAACTGAAAATGTGATGAGGTTCGAGCTGCAAGATCTTCCCGTATACATGAACCGTGTCGTCACCGTCTTTTCCCGGACCAACGTAAGCCATCTCATCGCCTACTTGAAAAGTCGAACGAATTGTACAGCCAAAGAAGGTACTCTTTACGCCTTCATCGGAAGTAAGGACATGCCAGACTTGCTCTGGCGTAGCACCAATGTAGAAATCGAAGCGAAGATCCATCGTTTTACCCCCTGATTTTTTCATTTGGGAATTGTAATCAAGTCTCCCAACTACTACTCTTACTATAAGAAGAATTCGGTAGTGTGTATTGTAAAAACACGACAGGAGGCACACCTTGGAAAATCAGACTGCCAAGCTCCCAAAGGGTGTACTGCATGCCATGATTGGGCAGAAGAAATTTTCGCTGGACAGATACGAGCCATCTGCCGAAATGAGCTACTTCGTGCAGCACTACTGGGTCGTCAGGTGGGATTTGCGTACACAACTTCCTTACTCGCAAACCGTACTGGCTCATCCTAATGTGAAACTCGTGTTTGAAAAAGGAGCAACTGGCATTTTTGGTGTAGCCCGCACGACTTCCTCGCATCTTTTAGCGGGACAAGGCCAAGTGTTTGGAGTGAAATTCAGGCCAGGAGGTTTTTATCCGTTTCTGAATGCCCCGGTATCAAAGTTGAGTGGTACTTCTACGAGTCTGGAAGCCTTATTTGGTGTTGGTGTTTCAACCGAGCAGCTTGAGAAAGAAGTGCTCAGCCTGCCAGATGATGAGCAAATGATAAAAAGGGTAGAAGCCTTTCTATTCGAATATTTGCCGAAGCCTGACCCGAATGTAGCGCGCATCAGTGAAATTGTCAGGATGATCCAGGCAGATCGATCCGTACTCAAGGTCGAGGATGCGGTACAGTTGACCGGAATGAACATGCGGACGATGCAGCGTTTGTTTGATCGTTATGTAGGCGTCAGTCCGAAGTCGGTCATCCAACGATACAGACTGCATGAGGCAGCAGAGCAGATTGACCAGGGAACAGTCCAAGATTGGCTGGACCTGTCTACCTCTCTTGGCTACTACGATCACTCTCACTTCATTCGAGATTTTCGAGCAATCGTTGGTGTAGCGCCGAACGAGTATCGACGAGCCCAAATTTAATCATAGTGAACCCCTTCGCCTTCTGGCCGGAGGGGTTGTTTCATTCCTGCATAAATTTTTATATACGAGGCATACTTCATCATGATGAAAATACCAAATTTATTTCCTTTAATAGAATTTGATGTTTGAATAAAACATAATTAATTTTACTTAAAATGTCTTCAATATTACTAAAAATGCAGTATATTTGTGGAGTAGCTTTCAATGAAGTTTTACCGATAGAAAAATAGGGGGTCAACACCGTGAAAAAAAGCGTTTTTGCAGCAATGAGTTCTATCCTGGTTCTGAGTGCGGCGCTGGCAGGCTGTGGCGGCGGCGGTGAGAAAGCAGGCGAGCAAGGCAATGCTTCTAAGGAGCAAACAAGCGGTCCTAAAGAATTGAGAATGAACATGATGTCCGAGCCACCAACTGCTGACCCTGCATTGGCTGAAGATTCTACTTCCAGTGCGGTTCTGCGTGCAACATTTGATGGTCTCACTCGTATTGGCGAAGATGGCAAACCACATCCATCTGTAGCAGAAAAAATTGACGTATCCGAAGATGGTCTTACTTATACATTCACCCTGCGTGACAGCAAATGGAGCAATGGGGAGCCAGTTACTGCAAAGGATTTCGAATTCGCTTGGAAGCGAGCGCTCAATCCGAAAACAGCATCTAACTACTCCTACCAATTGTATTACCTCAAAAATGCAGAAGAATACAACAAGGGTAAAGCAAAAGCTGAAGATGTTGGCGTAAAAGCAAAAGACGATAAAACACTCGTCGTGACTTTGAAAAACCCAACACCATTCTTCTTGGAGCTGACTGCGTTCTATACGTACTTCCCAGTTAACCAAAAAGTAGTGGAAGGCAACGATAAATGGGCGGGCGAAGCAGCTACACACGTAGGTAACGGTCCATTCAAAATGGAAAAATGGGAACATAAGAGCAAATTGGTTCTCGTGAAGAGCGATACCTACTGGGATAAAGACGTTGTAAAACTCGACAAACTCAACTTCTCCATGGTTGAAGATGCAAATACAGAGCTGTCCATGTTCGACAATGACGATTTGGATTGGTCCGGAGCACCTTTGAGCTCACTTCCTACCGATGCGATTCCTGCATTGAAAGAATCCGGCCAAATGCAAACACGCCCGATCGCGGGTACGTACCTGTACAAATTCAATACGGAAGTTCCGCCGTTCAACAACGCGAAAATCCGTAAGGCGTTTGCTTATGCAATCGATCGTAAATCTATCATCGACAACATCACGCAAGCAAACCAAGAACCAGCAATGGGTCTGATCCCGCCAACAATGGCAGTGGCAACAAGCCCGTACTTCAAAGACGGCGATGCAGAAGTAGCGAAAAAATTGCTGGAAGAAGGTATGAAGGAAGAAGGCATTACCAAAATGCCGACCCTTACTCTTTCCTTCAACACGTCTGAAGGTCACAAGAAAATTGCCGAAGCCATCCAAGACCAATGGAAGAAAGCACTCGGCGTAGACATTAAGCTGGAGAACAAAGAATGGAAAGTATTCTTGGAAGATGTAAACCAAGGTAAATTCCAAATCGCACGTTCCAGCTGGACTGGTGACTACAACGATCCATACACATTCTTGGACCTGTTCAAGGACAAAGATGGCGGAAACAACGACACGAAATGGGAAAATCCGAAGTACAAAGAGCTGCTGAACCAGTCTGCTTTGGAAAAAGACCCAGAAAAACGCAAACAAATCCTGGCACAAGCAGAAGCCATTTTCATGGACGAAATGCCAGCAATGCCAATCTACTACTACACTCATTCTTATGTGAAAAAAGACAAAGTAAAAGGTGTAGTACTCGACGGTCTCGGTTTCGTAGACTGGAAATGGGCAGACATTCAATAAGAAAAACCGCATAATACGTTGTAACAAGAGAAGGGTGCTACGGCACTCTTCTTTTTTTATAAACCATTTATAAGAGAGAACAATCGAGCAGAGAATGGATAACGATGTTAGAAATTATAAAATTATAAATTAAATCACTATTGCGATTTTGCTGAATGTAGATAAAGTTGGGTGAATGAAAAAATATATCAACAAATGAAGTTTGGGTCCTCAACTCTGAAAAAACTTGATATTATGCGGTTTTTCGTAGGAATTTCGAGATAGGGATGTTCTGGAAAATTTATTTATCGATCAATATATTTTATAATTCATTAATTCTCTTTATAAATAAATAAAAATTTATTAAATCATTCTAAAACATATTTAAAAAATATATAAAACCATGTATATTGATAAAAGATTTAGAAAAGGGGGATTACTTGTATGAAAAAGAATGTTTTCGTGGCAATGAGTTCTATCCTCGTTCTTGGTGCGGCACTCGCAGGATGCGGTGGCGGAAACCAGGCGGCACCAGCAGATAGCAATGCATCCGCAGGAAAGACAGAAAATTCTGCACCAGCAACTGGCCCTAAATTACTGAAACTGAACCTGCACTCCGAGCCACCAACAGCTGACCCAGGTATCGCGGAAGATACAACTTCCAGCACAATCATCACAGCTACCTTCGAAGGTCTGACTCGCGTTGGTAAAGACGGTAAATATGCTCCAGCAGCAGCAGAGAGCTATACTGTTTCTGAGGACGGTAAAAAATATACATTCAAAATCCGTGATAACAAATGGAGCAACGGCGATCCTGTATCCGCAAAAGATTTCGAATATGCGTGGAAACGTGCTCTTAATCCAAAAACAGCTTCCAACTATGCATACCAATTGTACTATGTGAAGGGCGCAGAAGCCTACAACAAAGGCAAGGGTAAAGTAGAAGACGTTGGCGTAAAAGCAGTTGACGATAAGACACTCGAAGTAGAATTGGCGAACCCAACTCCATTCTTCCTGGAGCTGGTTGCATTCAAAACATACTTCCCAGTTAATCCAAAAGTAGTAGATGGCAACGAGAAATGGGCTACCGATGCGAAAACAGTTATTGGTAACGGTCCATTCAAAATGGATTCTTGGGAGCACAAGAGCAAGCTCGTAGTTTCCAAAAACGACAACTACTGGGATAAAGACAATGTAAAATTGGACAAAATCGAATTCTCCATGGTAGAGGATGAGAATACTGAGCTGTCCATGTACGAAAACGGTGAACTGCACTGGGCAGGTGCTCCAACATCTGCGTTGCCAACAGACGCGATCCCGGCTTTGAAAGACTCCGGAAAAATGACAACTCAGCCAATCGCGGGTACTTACTTCTACCGTTTCAACACAGAAAAACCACCATTCAACAACGTAAAAATCCGTAAAGCGTTTGCCTATGCGATCGATCGTCAAAGCCTGATCGACAACATCCTGCAAGCTGGTCAATTGCCTGCAACAGGCTATGTACCACCAAGCATGGCACTGAACAAAGACGGTTTCTACAAGGATAATGACATCGAGACAGCGAAGAAATTGCTCGAAGAAGGATTGAAAGAAGAGGGTCTTAGCAAATTCCCGGCACTTACTCTTTCCTTCAACACTTCCGAAGGTCACAAAAAGATTGCTGAAGCAATCCAAGACCAATGGAAGAAAAATCTGGGCGTAGACGTAAAGCTCGAGAACAAAGAGTGGAAGGTATACCTGGATGACGTACACCAAGGTAAATACCAAGTGGCTCGTGCAGGCTGGTTGGGAGACTTCAACGATCCAATCAACTTCCTGGAAATGTTCAAGGAAAAAGACGGCGGAAACAACGATACTCGTTGGGAAAATCCGAAGTACAAAGAACTCCTGAACCAATCCGCTCTGGAGCTAGACCCAGAAAAACGTAAAGCAATCCTGGCACAAGCGGAGCAAATCCTGATGGATGAAATGCCAATTATGCCAATCTACTACTACACACAATCTTGGGTGAAAGACGACAAGGTTCAAGACGTAATCATCGATGGTCTGGGTGCTGTAGACTACAAATACGCAGATATCGCAGAAAAGAAATAATAGCTATGTATGTAAAAGAAGAGCGGTGTTATACTCACCTCTCTTCTTTTTTTATCTATTTAATATCCAAATTTTTACACTTTTCATGTATACTAATTATTGGAAGATTTTCATTAAGAAAATAGGGGTGTGTATGATGAAAAAGAGTGTTTTTCTGGCTTTGAGTTCAATCCTCGTTTTCGGTGGAATGATGACAGGGTACGAAGGCGCTATCCAAGCAGCTGAACCTAAAGTATTAAGAATGAATCTGCAAGGGGAGCCTCCTACAGCAGACCCAGGAATTGCGGAGGATACTACCTCTAGTACGATCATCACAGCTACATTCGAAGGTCTGACACGTCTCGGAACAGATGGAAAGCTGCACCCAGCCGCTGCCGAGAGCTTTACCGTTTCTGCGGATGGGAAGACTTATACATTCAAGATTCGTGAAGCAAAATGGAGCAACGGCGATCCAGTAACGGCATATGACTTCGAATATGCTTGGAAACGTGCTCTCGATCCAAAGACAGCTTCTAACTACGCCTACCAGTTGTATTATGTGAAAGGTGCAGAAGACTTCAACAAAGGGATTGGCAAGGCGGGAGACGTTGGCGTAAAGGCGATTGACGATAAGACGCTAAAAGTGGAACTGACAAACTCGACACCATTTTTCCCGGAGCTGGTTGCTTTTAAAACATACTTCCCAGTGAACAAGAAGGTAGTCGAAGGTAACAAAAAATGGGCTGAGGAGGCCAAGACGGTTGTTGGCAATGGGCCATTCAAAATGGAAACATGGAAACACAATAGCAATCTGACTGTTGTGAAAAACGAGAAGTACTGGGATAAAGCCAATGTAAAATTGGATAAGATCGAATTCACCATGATAGAAGATGAGAATACGGAATTATCCATGTTTGATAACGACGAACTGGATTGGGCTGGTGCTCCAAACTCCTCGCTGCCAACCGATGCACTTCCGGTTTTGAGGGAAGCTGGCATCTTGAAGACACAGCCAATCGCCGGTGCCTATTTTTATCGTTTCAATACAGAGCAAGCACCGTTTACCAACGCAAAAATTCGTAAGGCGTTCGCGTATGCAATTAAACGTGAAAGCATCACCACCGATATCCTGCAAGCTGGTCAAGTACCGGCAACAGGCTATGTACCTCCGAGCATGGCGTTGAACAAAGACGGTTACTTCAAAGATAATGACCTTAAAGTTGCAAAGAAATTACTGGTAGAAGGTATGGAGGAAGAGGGTATCTCCAAACTCCCGCCAATCACACTCATCTACAACACATCCGAAGGGCATAAAAAGATCGCAAAAGAAATACAAGCTCAATGGAAGAAAAACCTCGGTGTAGATATAAAGCTCGAAAATAAAGAATGGAAGGTATACTTAGAAGACGTTCACCAAGGTAAGTATCAAATCGCTCGTGGAGGCTGGTTGGGTGACTTCAATGATCCCATCAACTTCTTGGATATGTTCCAGGAAAAAGACGGCGGAAACAACGATACACGTTGGGAAAATCCAAAGTACAAGGAACTCCTGAACCAATCCGCTCTGGAGCAAGACCTGGAGAAGCGCAAAGCAATTCTACTGCAGGCGGAGCAAATCCTGATGGACGAAATGCCAATCATGCCAATCTACTTCTATGCGAACTCTTGGGTGCAGAACGAAAATCTGAAAGATGTCGTGATGGATGGACTTGGGGATGTTGACTTCAAATATGCGGATATCACCAAAAAATAAGAATGCAGGAGAAGAGGGCTATTTTCGTGTCCCTCTTCTTTTTTTTAGTCTCATGGACAAATGACCAATCCATTACGCCCTTGGCTACATAGAGTAAAAAGGAACTAACTGCAACCAGGGGGGATATTGATGGATATTGGTTCTTTGCTCAACATTGTCAAATCAATTCCTAAGGAAAAGCTGAGGACAGATGCGGGAATCAAGGAAGTCATTCGTGAAATGGCCAAAAAGTCAGGGAAAAAATTGACCGAGCAAGAGGTAAACAGTTATGCTGCGCAGTTTCGTCAGATGCAGAAAACAGAAAATGTCGGAAGCCTGTTGAATAAGCTTTCGAAAAAAGGTGTCACTGCAAAGGATTTGGAAAATATAAAAAAACGTTTTAGATAAGGGGGTAGAGTGAGGAGGGAGGTGGGATTATCGTTGAAAAAATGAAAGCGAAAAAGAAGCAGGCTGTCCCCAGGGGCAATTTGCAAGAATCGATCAACAAACTAGCGGATGCACAGCATGCAAACAATGCCCAAATGATGAGAGAAATGAGTCAGGTGCGACAGGAGCTGCAGGATATGAAGAATACACTGGGGCGTCTCAAACAAGCACCTCCAAGAAGTACAGGAGAACGTCGAGGGCTGCTGTTTGGAGGACGACGGAATGCCGCTCAAGTGGAAGCTGTACCCCAACCACAAAAGCCTGCCATTTCTATCGAAGACTTACTACCGCTTTTACCGTATCTAGGCGACGCTATTCCCCAATTGAAAAACCCCAAGGTAGCCGACTCCATTAAGGTGCTGTCGAATCCAGCTGTGATTTCGCTGATCCAGCAATTTCTTGCCAACGGGGGCTTGAACATGATAAAAAAACCGGTTCAAGAAGTAAGTAGGCAAGAGAGAAGGGGATTTTTTCGATAACAAATGATTAGTTGCAAAGACTGTCTCGCGGGGCTTGCGGAGGCGGTCTTTTCATTTTGGTACCAAAAGACTATAAACTTTACAGATCATATAGCGTCTAATAGAATGGTGAACGTTGCACATTGGCTGACGCCACATAACGAAGAAAACAGACATCACGGAGGAGGTCAGGATGAAGAGACGATTTTACCCTCTGCTTTTTGCATTGCTGGTCCTACTGCTAATCCCCGGTTGGGCGGTTGCAGCAAGCAGTGCTTCAGAGGAAGCTGTCAATCTCATGATTGGTGGACAAGCAGTGAATGCTGAAGTGCCGCCAGTCATCAAGAATGGACGCACGTTGGTTCCCGTCCGTGTCATCGCCGAAGGGCTAGGTGCAAAAGTGGATTGGAATGAAGCTACTCGAACAGCTGTCATTTCCAAAGGCACGCAGCAGCTCTCCCTTACACTTGACTCCAGTTCGGCAATGTTGAACGGTAAACAAGTGAAGCTCGATACGCCGCCTGTTATTTCACAAAAGCGTATGCTGCTGCCACTGCGTTTTGTCGGGGAGTCACTTGGTGTTACAGTCGGGTGGGACAACAGCACACGAACTGTCATTGCAAACGAAACACCACAGGTAAAGCTGAATGGCAAGGCCCCAACCCAGCCGATCAAGCTGTATCAAGTGGAAGACACGATGTACGCGTCCGCACAGGCTGTAGCTGAGCAAGTGGGACAAAAAGGCTTTGCGTGGAAACGACCTGAGCGCGGGATGACGATTGATGATCAGTTGGTCCTCCCATTACGTCAATTGGAGGACGAGCTTGGCGGGTCATTTGCGTGGGACAAGAAAAATAATCAGGTTGAGATCGATCGCCTCAATGTTTTGAAAGATGTATCTAAGGATGGCGACCGTGTTCGTATTGAAACGACCATACCTGTAATTCCTCAGTCCTTTGTGATGACAGGTCCTCACCGGATCGTCTTGGATCTCCCACAAACAGCATTGGATGATGATTTAATCGAAGATCTAAAACGTCAAGACGAGAAACATGATAGTGTAGGTGAATCCGAGGAAATAGCCTCCGCTGATGATGAAGACCAAGACAGAGATTCAGATTCTGATGAACAGAATCAGGCAGAACAAGCGAAAGAAGAACCTCTCATCGCTGACCTGCGTTACAGCCAATACAGTGCATCTCCTGACACAGTTCGCGTCGTCATTGAGCTGAACCAAAAGAGCGCGTATGAGCTGGCTTACACGGAAGACGGTATCGAAGTAAAATTGACGCCAAAACCGAAGAAAACGGGCTACCTGATCGTCGTTGACGCCGGTCATGGAGGAAAAGACCCGGGGACTTCTAGTGCTGCTGACAAGCGTGAAAAAGATTTCACTTTGGCTGTAGCCAATAAAGTCGTTGCTTTGCTGAAGCAATATCCAGAATTTCAGGTCGTTCCAGTACGGACAACGGATGTGTTTTATGAACTGTCAGAGCGAGTTGCTATTGCCAATGATCTGGAAGCAGACTTGTTCTTGTCCATTCATGCCAACTCATTCCCGAAACCAACAGCGGCTGGGACAGAAACTTTCTATTATAATGAAAACAGTAAAGCTTTTGCCCAATTGGTACATAAACATTTACAAGGGGCAACGCAGTTCCCGGATCGTGGAGTCAAGAAATCAGGCTTTTATGTGATCAAAAACACAAAAATGCCTGCCGTATTGACCGAGACAGGCTTTCTCTCCAATCCACAGGAGAGTGCGCAGCTAATGAATCCGGCATTCCAAGATAAAATCGCGAAAGCTATGGTTACGGCTATTCGTGAATACTACGAGTCTTATCAGTAAGGGGGCTTTTCACGATGAAAAAAAGTCGAGTGATCTGGATGGCAGCGTTAGTGATGCTGCTTTTGGCCGGATGTGGGCAAAACGCGACAGAAACACCACAGCCAACCACACCAGTAGAACAGCCATCTGGTTCAAACACTGATCCATCGACAACAGAGCCGACTCTGAAAAAGCAAATGGTCACCGTTTACTATTCAGATAATAACGTGATGGAGCTGCAAAAAGAAGAGCAAGAGATCACGTTTGCCGAAGATATCGAGAAGTACAAAAAGGCACTGTCCCTGCTGGAGACGCCTGTGAAGCCAGACGTGCACATTCCACTGTGGAAAGACTTCAAGTACCATTCGATCACATTTGATAAAGGAACCCTGACGATTGATGCGGATAGCAAGAATCAGTTCAATATGGGTTCAAGTGGCGAGACGATGGCTTTGGATGCGTTGAAGAATACATTCTTTCAGTTCTCGGAAGTAAAGGAAATTGTCTTCTTAGAGGATGGCAAGAAAGTAGAAACGCTGATGGGGCACGTAGATCTCTCTGAGCCACTGAAACGAGACAATTAATTCATCACCATAAAGGGGGCACATCCTGTTAATCGGGATGTGCCGCTTTTTTTCTCGTATCGTGGCTGTCGTAGGGAGAAGAATATTTCCAGTCTAGGCTCCAGGCTCCGTCCTGCTGGGGGTTGAGACTGTCCGCTCCGAAGCGATTAACGGGGAAACGCAAAAGTGGTAGCCGCTTCGTCGCATGGGCACGTTGCATTTCTTTTGCCCGCTAATCGCTTCTCCGCTCGGTAGGACTCCACAAGTCGCTACGTCTGGAAATATTCTTCTCTGTCGTGACTGAGTACATTCTTCAATCTTTTTTTAAGGCTTTTAAAACCTCGAATAGCACGGAAAGCTCGTAGAGGAAACAGGAGAAATAAGCGAAGATCTTTGGTACACCGACCGAGGCGTAATGAAAAAAAGCGAAACAAGCTTTTAGCGTCCACCTCTGAGACACCTCTTGAATGGACCACTTTGGACGCGGGTTTCGCTTTTTTTCATGGAGGCGGGCAATGAATCCCTCAGCGGGTGGGACAAGAAGCTGAGCGTTTTCTCCTGTTTCCTCCTCTCCCCAACAGCCGGACAGCGGGACATCTTTTTTTATGTTGGTGTTTCTTCCCGATCCGTGAAAAGAAACTTGATGGCATACACCCCAAACAAGCCTACCATCGTATACACGATTCGACTTACGATAGACTCCGCTCCCCCAAACAAGCTTGCGACTAAATCAAACTGAAATAACCCGATTAATCCCCAGTTCAGGGCACCAATGATAACAAACAGCAAGGCCAGCCGATCCATATGGACACCCCCAGAAAAGAATAGGGACATTATTCCCATGTTTGCGGTTTGACAACAGGAATCCCTCCATCTTTAAGAAAGCTTTACATTCACAACATAATACGACAACATTCCCGCTGTATAGTTTGTACTTGTAAGAGAGAAAAAACAAACCGAACCTTTTAAGGAGGATTTTCATCCAATGAAAAAACTCAGCAAAATGTTTATTGCGCTGACATGTGTAGGGGCATTACTCGCGGGGTGTGGAAGCGGCAACACTGCGCAGACTCCAGCACCAGCGCAACAACCAGCTAAAGAGCAAAGCAACTCTGGTTCGACACCAAAAACTTCCGGTGAACCTGTAACAGCAGTGGGTTCTACCGCTTTACAGCCTCTGGTCGAGCAAGCGGCCAAAGACTTTATGGCAAAAAATGCAGGCGCACAAATCCAAGTACAAGGCGGAGGAAGCGGCACGGGCTTGAGCCAAGTAGCAAGCGGTGCAGCAACGATCGGTAACTCCGATATTTTTGCAGAAGAGAAAAAAGGCATTCCAGCAAACGAACTGGTAGACCATAAAGTAGCGGTTGTCGGTATGGCAGCAGCAGTAAGCCCGCAAGTAAAAGTAGACAACTTGACTAAGCAACAATTGATCGACATCTTCACTGGTAAAATCACCAACTGGAAAGACGTTGGCGGTGAAGACATGAAGATCACGCTGGTTAACCGTCCGAAATCTTCCGGAACTCGCGCGACATTCAGCAAATTCGCGTTGGATGGTAAAGAAGAAGCAGAAGGTATCACAGAGGATTCCTCCGGTACTGTTCGCAAAATCATTGCTGAAACACCAGGTGCAATTGGTTACTTGGCTCTGTCCTACTTCAATGACTCTGTAAAAGCTCTGAAATTGGATGGTGTGGAAGCAAACGCAGAAAACATTACATCGAACAAATATCCAGTATGGGCGTACGAGCATATGTACACCAAAGGTGAAGCAGCTGGCGATGCAAAAGCGTTCCTGGACTTCATCCTGACTGACGAAGTACAAAAGAAAACTGTAACAGAATTGGGCTTCCTGCCAATCACAGATATGAAAGTGGAACGTGATGCAGAAGGCAAAGTAACACAAAAATAAGCGTTATCGTCAACAGCAAAATAGAGGGGTAGGGGGGCCTTCCCCTCATTTTGCTTGCGTACAGTCGTTTTCTTTCCAGGAGGGAGAACATGAGCCATCGTACTGAAGGGGTAAATACAGAGCGTAAATCGATGATTGCGCAAAAAATGCTGACAACGAACAAGCGTCAAAAGACAGAGAATATTACCGGCAAAACCATCGCGATGATTTGTGCGGGTTTGCTCGTTATTGTTGTTTTATCCATCACCTATTTTATTGCTTCAAAAGGGCTGTCGACGTTCTTCGTCGATGGAGTAAGCTTCAAAGAATTTTTAACGCATGACAAATGGGACCCAGAAGGTGAACCATCCGCGTATGGTGTGTTGCCCTTTATCCTCGGTTCGTTTTTCGTAACGGCACTGGCTGCTTTGATTGCCGCGCCACTTGGAATCGGCGCCGCTATTTTTATGACAGAGATCTTTCCTGGCTTCGGGAAAAAAGTATTGAAGCCGGTTATCGAGCTGTTGGTTGGTATTCCATCAGTCGTTTACGGTTATGTTGGACTAACTTTGCTTGTTCCATTTATTCGCGAACAATTTGATGTTCTTGGCTTCAGCTTATTGGCAGGGGGACTTGTTCTTGCCCTGATGATTTTGCCTACCATTACGAGTGTGGCAGCAGATGCAATTGAGGCTGTTCCGCAAGATTTGCGCAACGCTTCACTCGCGCTGGGTGCTACTCGCTGGCAAACCATTTGGAATGTCGTGTTGCATTCCGCGCTTCCTGGCTGTTTAACGGCCATTGTTTTGGGGATGTCTCGCGCTTTTGGAGAAGCTTTGGCTGTGCAAATGGTTATCGGTAACACAACGAAGCTGCCAGGCGGTTTGTTCGAACCGATCAGTACGCTCACTAGCGGTATTACATTGAACATGGGGAATACGATTCAAGGAACTCCGTATAACAATGCTCTCTGGTCAATGGCTTTGCTGCTCTTGGCGATGTCTTTCATCTTTATCGTGATTTTGCGCCTGTTGGGCAGAAAGAGGTTGGCGAAATAGATGAAAGCGAGACTGATGGACCGCGCTGCTACTGTTGTTTTGACACTGATTGCCGTACTGATTATTGGTACCTTGGTGGGACTATTGGGCTTCATTCTCTCTCAAGGTTGGCATAAGCTGAATCTCGACTTTTTGACCTCTCCGCCGGATATCGTCAATGCGGGTGGCGGGATTGGACCACAGCTTTTCAACTCGTTGTACTTGCTGGTCCTGACCATGCTGATCGCGTTGCCACTCGGAATCGGAGCAGGCATTTATATGGCCGAATATGCGCCGGATAACAAGATTACACAGTTTATCCGCATGAGTATAGAAGTATTGTCTTCCCTTCCGTCTATCGTAGTTGGTTTGTTTGGATTACTCGTGTTCGTAAATATGACTGGCTGGGGCTATACCCTGTTTGGTGGAGCACTTGCGCTGACAGTATTTAACCTGCCACTCTTGGTTCGCGTAACAGAGGATGCACTGCGCAACGTACCTCGCAGTCAAAAGGAAGCGAGTCTCGCGCTTGGTATTACCAAATGGCGTACCATCGTGTCTGTCATCCTTCCAGCAGCGCTCCCAGGTATCATTACGGGTGCCATTCTGGCATCTGGCCGTGTATTTGGGGAAGCGGCTGCCTTGCTGTTTACAGCAGGGATGTCTTCACCGAATCTGGATTTCACCGACTTCTCATTGAATAGTACGACCTCACCGTTGAACCCGTTCCGTCCTGCCGAGACCTTGGCCGTGCATATTTGGAAGGTAAACAGCGAGGGGCTGACACCGGATGCGCGTGATGTCGCAGATGGCGCGGCTGCTGTTCTGATTATTGCCGTCTTGCTCTTTAACCTTTCCGCTCGTTGGTTCGGGAATTGGGTTTACAAAAAGATGACGTCAGGATCAAACTAAGAAGAGGTAGGTGGCAGCCATGTCCGTACTGACCATGCAAGAAACGATCATTCAGACGAATAACGTGAATGTATACTACGGAGAGAAGCAAGCCGTAAAAAATATATCAATGGATATTGAACGTAACTCCGTGACGGCCTTTATCGGTCCGTCCGGATGTGGGAAATCGACGCTTCTACGGAGCTTGAACCGGATGAATGATCTGGTTCCTTCTTGTCGTGTAGAGGGCTCCATTATTGTAGATGGTATCGACATTAACAGCTCGCAAGTAAACATCGAGAGCCTGCGCCAAGTGGTAGGAATGGTGTTCCAACGAGCGAATCCATTTTTCAAATCGATCTATGAAAACATCGCATTTGCACCGCGTTTCCACGGGATGACCAATAGACGTGATTTGGATGAATTGGTTGAGTCGAGCTTGCGAAAAGCAGCGCTTTGGGATGAGGTAAAGGATCGTCTTCGCGATTCAGCGCTCTCCCTTTCTGGTGGACAGCAGCAAAGGCTTTGTATCGCGCGTGCAATCGCGATGCAACCAACCATTTTGCTGTTGGACGAACCGGCTTCCGCTCTCGATCCGATCTCTACCATGAAAATCGAAGAGCTTGTCATGCAGCTAAAAGATGAGTATACGATCGTGATCGTTACCCATAACCTCCATCAGGCAGCGCGAATTTCGGAGAAAACCGCCTTCTTCCTGATGGGTGAGCTGATCGAGATGGATGAGACGGGGAAAATCTTCACATCACCTGAGAACGAAAAAACCGAAGCGTATATTAGCGGACGTTTTGGTTGATAGAAAAATAATAGCCCTCCCGAGCACATGTTGAAGTGCACCCCTTAGAAT